>NZ_NKQJ01000009.1 GCF_002312815.1 Agaribacterium haliotis | reverse complement strand
AAAAAAATGGTCGATAACACCCCCATCGACTACCTCGACTTCGCCTCCCCGGTCAGTGGCCTCGGTTCAAAAATGGGTATAGACGCCACCAATAAATGGCCAGGCGAAACGGATAGAGAATGGGGTGAGCCGATTGTTATGGATGACGAAGTTAAAAATAAAGTTGATGAGCTTTGGCCAGAGTTAGGAATTACATTTTAGTTTTTGGCGCCGTGAAAACCACTCTAAGGCATCACGGCTCTGCTAACCACTGATAAAAATAAGGTAAAACGCAGTGTTAATAATAGAGTCCGTCTGTAGTGCTCGTAGACAAAGGAGGCCTTAAATGCAAGGATTTGGTGCAGTTTGGCAAACCAGTACAAATTGTTAATAGTAGATCCTCCTACCCAAATCATTCGGTATTTGGATCTCACCAAAGTCGATATCACCAGTAGCACCACCCTTATTAACTTCAAGTATGCTCAGGAAGGTATTAGACAAAAAGCTCAGTTCTGAGCCGGGCAATCATTGATTCTTCGATAGTTGAGTCATCATCATGAAAAGTCTAAGGCCAGCTTGCTTATTACCCGCCAATCGTAAATTAGGTCAACTGCCCCCAGAATGCAGAAAAATTAACCACTTACTAAAAAAGAGGCTCATTCAACCAACTGTGAACACTTTCAAACATTGAGGAGCGGGCTTGTTCTTCGGTTAGAACACTAACAAAATCTTTGATTGCGATCTTCTGTATACCTGTATCAGCATCTGCAACATCCAGGTATTCGAGAGCATCCGCTATTGGAATTAGATAGTTTATGTTTAATGAGGCGCCCTCTCGAGTCATTACTGATGAAACTGCAATTGCAATTAACTCTCCGTACTCATTGAAAACCGGGCCACCAGAATTACCGAAGTTAATTGCAGCATCCGTTTGTAGGTACTCAAGCCCTCTCATAGTGCGCTTGGCAGACACTATCCCCCGGGTAATCGTGTGGCTAAACTTTAAATCCAGTGGAGTCCCAATCACGTACAACTCTTCACCAACGTCTGCGGGGGATTTACTAATTGAGGCCGGCATAACAGACCCAGAACCATCTGCAAGCCTTAACAAGGCAACATCTCGGGCTTGGTTCTGACGCACCATCTGCGCCTTAAAATTTCCTTTCAACGTTTGAATCGTTACCACTGGCTCTTCATCAACGACATGGGCATTGGTTAACACATAACCTCCACCAGCAACGAATACACCGCTTCCATGACCACCGTCGGTTTTTACAATGACTGTCTTTTCCTTCAGGGATTTAGCTTTGGCTTCAAAGCGGCCACCGCCATTTGAGTATTTTAAATCTAAAGTCAGCAGTTCGGATCTAAGTCGCTCAGCATCTCTATCGACAGACTCTCCGAGGATTCCAATAAATTGGGGACGAGAAAACAAATCGGCGATCGACATTTCAAACGCTGCATTAAAACTTTTTGCACGGCCATCCACCACTGCGCGTGCGTTAATTCCATGATGAGAGCCTCTGGTTTCAGCGGTCATAACCACTTCATCCGTTAGAGGGTCGTAGATAGTCCACTCAATTTTTATATAGCTGCTATCGCTTGAAATATTTCGCTTTTTCGACTCGACGCAGGTATTAAAGAACATACGTTTTATCTTTCCAGACAACACGAGCTCTCCAGCTTCTCTTACCGCAGGACCATAGGCTGCACTATAACCATAGCTCTCGACAATACCCGAGAATTGCGGCCCAACAAGGTCATTGTCCAGATGGATATAATTATTGGTCCAGTACAAATCAACCGGCCTGCCGCACACAACACGACCCACTAGTAGGTCTTTGTAATCCATACCAGGAAGATCAAGAGCTACTCCTGAAAGAACAATTCTTCTAGTCTCGCCACCATCAGCATTTATAATCGGCTCTTGAGACTCAACTGCCGGTACAGCGTACTTATCTTTAATAACAACTTTTTCAGCTCGTGATTTATCTTCTCGAGCCATATCACCATAGTGAACTTTTCCATTCTCATCAGTCCACTTATAGACTTCCGCCAAGAGGGAAGCAGACGAAATAAGGCAAGAAAATAGAAAAATCAGAGATACTGAGCAATTATATGCTTTCATACAGAAAGCCCTCACGGATTCGTTGTATTGCGCTCCAGCCACCCCACACCATCAGTGCAACACCCAAAGCAAAACCTTTACGGATAACCGGGTCAGGAAACGGAGAATAATATGCTATTAACCCACCCCCAAAGACCAAGACTAGTATCGGTATGAGTAGAGACCTCACGTAACTTAGAGCAACGGTCAAGGCCATAGCCTTTTTCTTAACTGCATCATATTGAACGATGGATTCATTTTCCGCCGGTTCATCTTGAGAGTCAGGGGTAGTTTTTTCTACATCTTGAATGGACTCAAGGTAAAAGGCATTGCCTTCTAGTTGAGCAGGTTTGGGAGGAGGAGGAGTTTGAACAAGCTCTACAATCTTTTTTTGATCATCCACTACAACCATCACTAAACCTTCGCGCCGAAGGCGAGAGTAAAGAGCTATAGCACGATCGCGAGACACCCCACGCTTGACAACAATTTTTCCACCGGAAAATAATTTTTCAACTTGCGCTTCAGGCAAGCCCATATTTTTGCGCAGATTGTCAGCGACTATATGCTTACTGAGGCCCGACTTAAGCCTTCCAAGGAATACAACGTCAAAACAGTCACTCATAACCAACCCACCTTTAAATAGACATCCTTTTCCGGTAGGCCGTAACCTGTTTCCGGTACACTGGTATTATAGACAGGCCCATCTCTGCATTACCAGCCGAGCTCCCGGAGCAGTTGGAAGCGACAACAACAAAAAAGCCTACCCCGGCCACGCCAAGCGTATTATGCTCGGTGTTTGGTCTTACTTGCGCCAGTTTATGTACACCAAGTTTGTTATTGTCACCGATGACGACGTCAACGCGCGCGACTGGAACGATGTCATATGGGCGCTGACAACCCGGGTCGACCCGAGCCGCGATACCACCATGGTCGATAACACCCCCATCGACTACCTCGACTTCGCCTCCCCGGTCAGTGGCCTCGGTTCAAAAATGGGCATAGACGCGACCAATAAATGGCCAGGCGAAACGGATAGAGAATGGGGTGAGCCGATTGTTATGCACGACGAGGTCAAACAGCGAATAGACGAGTTGTGGCCGCAGCTTGGTATAGAGTTAAAATAGATAAAAGTGCGCCGGCTTGGGTTTAATTAAAAATAACAAAATATAAGCCGGCCGCATAAAAACACATGCGTTAAATCATCCTGATTTAAACTTGCACAGCAAATCAAACCAAACTATTGGCCGCCTTTTTATAAAGCTCATAGCTCAGTGTTTTGTCGCCGACTTGCTCAGCGACCATCGCTTTTAAACTCAAACATTGAGCTTTTGGCTCAAGCTCGTAGCTGCGCTGTAAATAGTCGCGCGCTTTACCCCAGAGTTGATTTTTTATTGCAATCACACCGAGGCTAAACAATAACTCGGGGCGTTCGCCGTAGCGTTTTAACCAGCGCTCGGCGTGATTTAAACAAGAGTCGTTTTTTTCGGTTTTAATTTTTGCGTAGAGCTCAACCAAAGTTTTTTGATATTGATGGTCGACTTCAAATTCAATAAGCTCTTTTAACAAGCTGTGCTGATTTGTTTTTAATAAAAGCTCAGCGTAGCCGGAAAGTAAAAGCTGCTCTCTTCTCAACTTTTTAGGCACTTCGCGCCAGAGCCCAGCCACATCACTTTCGCTTATTTGCCCACTAGCAGCAAGGCCTTCAAGCTGACGTGCGTATTGCTGCACAAGTGAATCCTTGTCGAGCTGCTTGTTTTTTTGCATAGCCGGCAACAGCGCTGCCGACGCTTGAAACTGTTGTTGTTTGCTGAGCAGAAATTGCTCTTGCGTCAACAGCGCGGGATCATTTGGCACAAGGGCTTTTAAGCGCTGTAGCAGCGCTGACGCTTCGTCGTAACGCTCTAATTCAATTAATAAACGCAAGCGCTCAGCAACAATCCAGGGCTGATCTTCGCTGTATAAAAGCTCGGCATCGCTGAGCATGGCAAGCGCTTTATCGTAGTCACCACAACTGGCCAGGCTTTTTGCCTGCACCAACACCCGGATAACGGGTAGCTCTTCTCTGCGGCTAACTTTTTCCAATTGGCGCAAAGCTTCGCGCGGGTTACCGCTTAAATAGTTTAATAAACCCTGGCGATAGTGGTGTTCAACGCGCAGTACACGACGGCCGGAATACCAGCGTGTGCCGCGCAACAATATGCCCAACAAGGCGCCTAGCGAGCGCCATAAAAAAGTGAGCGTTAAAGCCACTAACAGCAAGCTAAATACCGCAAACCAAAAACTTGTTTCAAAACTCAAACCGTAGAGACTAATCAGCACATAACCCGAGTCGCGCTGAATCAGTTCGAGTAGGAATATACCGCCGGCAAAGGCTAATAATGCAAACAGTAAAACACTTAAGCGCTTCACAGCCTGTTCTCCTCTATCGGGTGTTCCGGTATCGGTGCCGAAGTCGGGGCCTGTGTTTTATTGCTATTGTTTTGCCGCTGTTTTAACTGATTTGCAGCAGATGTTTTTTCAAGTTCAGCCAAGCTGTGTAACTCGGCGATATAAGTATTTAACAGTTTTAGTGAATTGCTGATATCTGGCAGTGTTTGCAGCACTTCTCTATCCGCTAATCGCTGCAACTGTTCACGATATTGTTCACGCTGGGTGGTAATTGGAAAATAGCGTTCAAGCCAAATGTCTGCTTCAGTCAAACTGGATTTATAGACTTTGGGTTGTTCCCTAAGAACGGCTAATTGCGCCTGTTCCAGCAACATGCGCAAATTCAACTGCAGGTACTGGCTCTGCTCCGGCGGCATCAGCGCTGCTGGTTTTTCATCGTGTTTGATAATGCGTACGTAATCGCCAAGGCCGCTGATAAAACGGCTGAAGCTATTTTTGATCTGTGCTACTTCCTGCTCTTGGCTCTTGGCTTCCAGCTCGTAATCAAAACTTTGCGGTATAAGTGAAAGCTTTTCGACTTGTTTGCCCAGGGCTCGCAGTTCCAGATACAAACCTTCGCTGTCAATTTTTTCGGCGAGCCTTAGTGCCACCATGTCATCGCGTATTGCGGCTCTTACATCAAATAAGTCGGGGTCGGCAAATTCTTTTAGAATTGCATCCGCCTCTTGTAACAAGGCAATGGCGTTTGTTGCCTGGCGCTCGATCAATACCCGCTGATTAGCCAGCCGCAGTAAGTATTCCGCCTCGGCCAACAACCAGTCTTCTCTCGATGTGGTCGACATCGCCAGCAGGCGTTTTTTCTGACTCAGCTGGCGCTGCTTGAGCTCTTCAACTTCCGCCTGCAACTGCTGATTCTGCTGCTGCATTGTTTGCTGAGACTGTTGTAATTGTTGCTGCTGATTTTGCAAGCTTTGCTCAAAGCCCTGCAGGGTCTGGCTTAGGTTCTGCTGCAGAGTTTGCTGCTCTTTAGCGGCGCTGTCTTTATCGCGAAGGTGCTGCTGCCAGAACCAGTAGGCCAGCGCCGTAAGCGCAATTAACGCAAAGAGCACAACGATGGCAAAGGCCCACCTAAATAAGCGCGCAAGGCCAAATCGTGGTTTTGTCGCAGAGCCGCTGGCCCGCTCAGTATGTTTTTGTTTTGTTTGCGAATTTAAGCCTTCACCTGGCTTATCTACAGCGCCGCGCTTGGATGCTTGCGCTTGTGATGACTTATCGGTGGGGCGTCTATTCGCTGAAGGCTTCTGACTGGCTGAGGGCTTTTTATCCGCTGAAGGCTCATCACCCGCTGAGGGCTCTTTGTTCGCTGAAGGCTCATCACCCGCTGAAGGCGTTTTATCCGCTAAAGGCTCTTCACTAACTGCAGGTGTTTTATCGGCTAAAGGCCCTTTCTCAACCGAGTTGTTTTTGCCAGCAACTGGCTCGCTCTGTGTTTCAGGCTTTTGCTGTTTACCGGTGCCTGGGGGCGTCTCATTGTGCTTATCCGTGCTCATGCTTGTTGTTCTCCAAACGAGCTGCCGCAATGGCTTTAATACTTTGCATCATCGCTGTTTCGCTGGCGTTTTCAGCTTGCTGCACTTTGCTAAAACCCAGTTCTCGGGCTTGTCTTTCTACTCTGGAACTCGGTACAACAAGTTCCAGCTGTCTATTTGCGCAAACCGAGCTGAAGTTTGCAAGCGCCTCACCACTAAACACAGGGACTATGGTGCCATCGTTTACAGGCGTTAGATGTTTAGCTAGATCGCGCGGGCAAAGCCGCCGGTACAACTCGCAGTAATCAACCTGTGCACCGCGTTTTGTCAGCTCTTCGGCAAGTAGAGGCCGGCCACCTTGGCCGCGACAGATTAGAATTTTTTGATGTTGAACCTGCACCAGGCTCTCGAGCTGCAACAGCGCCTCACTATTCATAGCCTCAGTGCATTGAACTTCGCTGTCGAGGCCGAGCTTGTCTAAACCCGTTTTTAGTAACTTTGCTGTCGCCGCGCCAACCGCAATGTAGAGCTGGGCAATAGGCAACTGCGGCCACCAGCGATCAATCAGTGGCAACATCGCGTTGACCGCATTTTGGCTAACAAAAATTAGTTGCTGATATTGATCAAGGTCGGCGACCCGGCCGCGTATCGCAGCGTCGCTGTCGGCATCTAAAAGCTCTATCGCCAGTAGTGGTGCCAGCAGCGGCTGAAAACCTTCGGCGGCGAGCTTTTCAGCCCACTGCCGGTTCTGTGCTTCGGGCCGGCCGGCAACAACCGTTAACATACCGTTCAAGCCTGGCCGTAGACCTTGCTTAAGATTTTATCGGCACCGGCGGCAAGCAATTGTTCTGCAAGCGTAATACCGAGCTGCTCGGCATCGGCGCGCAAAGCGGAGCCCTCAACGCGCAGTATCTCTGTGCCGTCGGGCTCGGCGACCAGAGCCCGCATCTGTAGTTCATCGCCATTTAACACCGCATAACTGGCGATCGGCACCTGGCAACCACCTTCTAAACGGCGGTTTAAAGCGCGCTCGGCTAAAACACAATCGGCGGTATCGGCATGGTGCAGGGGCTGCAAAAGTTCGGCGATTCGATCGTCATCACTGCGCAGCTCAATACCAACCGCGCCCTGGCCACCTGCGGGCAGGCAAAACTCTGCTTCGAGATAGGAGCTAATGCGCTGGCCAAATTCAAGGCGCTTAAGACCGGCCGCCGCGAGGATGATCGCGTCGTAATCGCCGTTGTCGAGTTTGGCCAGGCGCGTGTTGACATTGCCGCGCAGGAAGCGAATTTCAAGCTCGGGGCGCGCCGCTAGCAGCTGTGCCTGGCGCCGCAAACTCGACGTACCGACAACCGCACCGGCAGGCAACTGCTCGATTTGCTCAAAGTTGTTGCTGACAAATGCATCGCGCGGGTCTTCGCGCTCACAAATCGGCCCAAGACACAAACCTTCGGGGAATTCCATCGGCACGTCTTTCATCGAGTGTACGGCAATGTCGGCTTCACCATTGAGCATGGCTGTCTCGAGCTCTTTGACAAACAAACCTTTGCCGCCCACTTTCGCCAGCGGGACATCGAGAATCTTGTCGCCCTTGGAACTCATAGGCAGCAAGCTAACGGTTAAATCGGGGTGGTGGCGCTCGAGCTCGGCTTTAACAAATTCGGCCTGCCAAAGGGCAAGGGCACTTTTACGTGTGGCAATACGGACTTCGGTCATGGCTTCCTCAAGCTCGGCGCTTTGTCGCTAAAGCCGAGCATAATAACAAAGCCCGGGCACTTGCGCTGACGCCGGCCAGTCAGAGCTTCGAACTACTTCTCAAAGGCGCTCAAGAAGTGCGCGCACACCCGGCAAGTGGCGGCGGCTGACCATCGGTTTAAACTCTGTACCGCTGAGTTTTAAGCAGTACTGGCCGCTGCGCTCTTTTTCCATCGCTTCGATTTTATCCTGGGCGACAAGTGCATTGCGGTGCACGCGGGCAAATAAGCGACTGAATTCACTTTCAAGCTCTTTGAGTGTTTCATCAATTAAGGTTTCGCCTTCGCGGTGTACAACGGTGACGTACTTTTGATCGGCGATAAAGCAGTAGATCGAATCGATAGGAATCAGCTCCATGCCTTTGCGGGTTTTCGCAGAGATATGACGCCGAATTTCGCCCTGCCCGTCTTGCAGCTGAGCACTTTGTGGTCGCGTCAGGCGGCGGCTCTTGGCGATCACTTGTTCGAGCTGCTGTTTTTGCACCGGCTTGACGATATAACCCTGAGCCAGGGTATTAAAAGCCTCGAGCGCGTACTCGTCGTAGGCGGTGCAAAACACTACCGCGGGCGGCTCATCGTACTCGGCTAAGCGCTCGGCGACACTCATGCCATCGAGGCCCGGCATGCGCACGTCGAGCATGACCAGGTCGGGTTGGACTTGCTCTATACAATCGAGCGCCTGCTGACCATTTGCCGCTTCGGCAACCACTTCGCAGCCTTCAATGTCCGCGAGCAGACGCTGCAAACGCAGACGAGCCAAATCTTCATCGTCAACTATGACTATACGCATACTTTTTATTCACTAACTTTATCTACGCGCTGGATAACGGACAATGACGGAAAAATCATGCTGACCTTTAACTACTCTCAAGTAGGCATCTTTGCCGTAATAAGCGTCCAGCCTACGTCGGATATTTGCCAGAGCAATACCATTGCCTCCTGTATCAGCCCTCGTTGTATTTAATAACTCCGCCTGGCGGGGGTTACTCACTTTGATAACGATGTCTGCTTTAAGCTCTTTTAGCTCAATTTCGACAGTGCCGCCTTCCGGCAGGGGCTGAATACCATGATAGATCGCATTTTCGAGCAGCGGTTGCAACAGCAGATTCAAAATCTGTGTCTCAGGCGGCAGTTGCTGTAGGTTCCAGTTCACATTCAGGCGCGCACCCAAGCGTATTTTTTCAATGTCGGCAAAACAGCGGCACAGGGCAATTTCTTCGTCGATTTTTATTAGGCGCGGCATTTTTAAGCTGGCCCGAAAAAGATGGCTTAAATCAAGCACCATCTTTTCGGCAGCTTCGGGTTTGATGGTAATCAAGCTGGCAATGCTGTTTAAACTGTTAAACAAAAAGTGAGGGCGTATGCGCGATTGCAAAGCTTGAATCCGGGCCTGAAGTTCGGCTTCTTGCTGCTGTTTCAGTTTTTGCTGCAAATACAAGTAGCGCATCAGCACGCCCGAAAAAATCGCCGCAATGCCGACATTGCTGAGTACAACCCACGGGTCAACAGCCGTGCCGAGCAGAAGTTTTTGGCCAATAGCGCTGAACACGGAGGTATAGCTCAGCACCACAAAAAAGCTGAATAAAAACGCCTTGGCACTGCTCCAGCGGCTGAGCCTGGCATTGACCGCACACAGAGTCGCCGCCGAGCAGAGCATGATCCACTGCACTAAAAAGCTGTGCATGCCAAAGGTCATCCATTCAAAGGCTTTTAAACCGCCGTCATCGAGCGCCAGCGCCAGCGCCAGCAGCTCACCGACAAGAATAAGGCTGAGCACAGCCGTGGGCTGGCACAGATTCGGTAAAAAACGCGCGCTGGCACTGTGCTGCTCAAAGTTGTTATCGCTGTTATTTAACCGGCGTTCGGCCACGGAGCTTCCTTCTTGTATAATGCGCGGCAAACGGCAGCGGCAACGCTGCACCCACCGTATTAATTTAGTAGATGCAACTATGAGCGAAGAACAAAACTCTGTAAAACCCTGGGGCGGCCGCTTCACTGAAGCCACTGACTCTTTTGTCGAACGCTTTACCGCTTCGGTACAGTTTGATCAGCGTATGTACTTCCACGATATTCAAGGCAGCATCGCCCACGCCACCATGCTCGCCGAAGTTGGCGTATTGAGCGGCGACGAAAAACAGCAAATAGTCGAAGGCCTTGAAGCCATCCGCAGCGATATTGAGGCGGGAAACTTTGACTGGAGTGTCACACTCGAAGATGTGCATATGAATATCGAAGCCGAGCTGACCAAGCGCATCGGCATTACCGGTAAAAAACTGCACACCGGGCGCTCGCGCAACGACCAGGTCGCCACCGATATTCGCCTCTACCTGCGCGACGAAATCGACAGCATCGCCGTCGAATTAACGCGCCTGCAATTGGGCCTGGTTAATCAAGCAATGCAGCACAGCGAAGTCATTATGCCCGGCTTCACCCATTTGCAAACCGCGCAGCCGGTGACCTTTGGCCACCACCTGCTGGCCTGGAATGAAATGCTCGAGCGTGACTTTGGCCGCCTGATCGACTGCCGCACACGCATGAATCAAAGCCCGCTCGGCGCCGCCGCGCTGGCCGGCACCACCTATCCTATCGAGCGCGATACCACCGCGTCGCTGCTCGGTTTTGATCACCCGACCCGCAACAGCCTCGACAGCGTTAGTGATCGCGACTTCGCCATAGAGTTCTGCGCCTTTGCGTCGCTGTTATTAACGCATCTTAGCCGCGCTTCAGAAGAGTTGATTTTATGGACCTCGGCGCAATTTAACTTTATCGACCTGCCCGATCGCTTCTGCACGGGCTCGTCGATAATGCCGCAGAAAAAAAATCCAGATGTGCCCGAGCTTGTTCGCGGTAAAACCGGGCGCGTGAACGGCCACCTGATCAGCCTGTTGACGCTGATGAAGAGCCAACCGCTGGCTTACAACAAAGACAACCAGGAAGATAAAGAACCCTTATTTGACTGCATTGATACCGTCAAAGACTGCCTGCGCGCCTTTGCCGATATGATTCCGGCGATCGAACCCAAAAAAGAAGTGATGTACGAAGCGGCCAAGCGCGGCTTTTCAACGGCAACGGATTTAGCCGATTACCTGGTGCGCAAAGGTATCGCTTTTCGCGACTCCCACGAAGTGGTCGGCAAAAGTGTCGCTTACGGCATAGAACAAAACAAAGACCTCAGCGAAATGAGCCTCGAAGAGCTCCAACAGTTCAGTGATGTTATCGGCGAAGATGTCTTTGATGTATTGACTCTCGAAGGTTCCGTGGCTGCGCGCGCCCATGTCGGCGGCACGGCACCGACTCAGGTAAAACTGGCCGCAGCCGAAGCGCTGGAGCGCCTGAAAAAGCGCTAGGCGCCGAGTTTTGTTCAGCAGGTGTCTGTTACAACCTAAAAGTACGAACACATCATAGTTTGAGCAAAGTAACCGACCGATGGTTGTGGCGCCACTTAGTCTTGAGTGGCGCCTCACAACTTTTTTTCCCGCCCCCCGCATAATCGCAGCCTTAAGCAAAATGATAATTACTCTCTTTGGAGGTCCACGTGACATCAAGGATATGGCTGCTTGCGTGCGCGTTTTTAGTTCTGAGCGCTTGCGGGGGTTCAGGCACCCCAACGGATTCGCCACTGCCCGGAAGTTCTGCACCGAGCCCGACAACTAACCCAGTTGCAAGCCCGAGCGCGAGCCTGGAACCTAGCCCGACCGAATCGCTGCGCCCGGAGCCCACCCAAACGCCTGCCGCCGGTACTTCAATCCCACCAGCGCCGCAGCCAAGTCCGGGGCAACCCAGCACTGCTCCAAGCCCGCTACCCAATCAGAGTCCGAATGTTCCCGTTGCCACGCCAACGCCGGTCGTGTCACTGCCACCGGTTGTTCAGCCAAGCCCGGCGCCATCACCGCTGCCAAGCTCCGCTCCCAGCTCAATACCGAGCCCCCAACCCAGCGCCGAGCCAAGTGTTGAGCCCAGCACACAACCAAGTGCACAGCCAAGCACTGTGCCCTCGCCTCAGCTGAGCCCGAGCCCTTTGCCCAGCACGGCCCCTGAACCCAGTCCAATGCCTAGCCAACCGGCTTCTGATATTGAAGTTGGCGCCGGGCTTTATCTCGCTGAGCTCGGCGGCGGGGCCAGTTGCGCAAGCTGTCACGGCGAAAACGGCGAAGGTGTGCAAAACCGCGGCGGTGAAATCCTCCACTGCGGGCCAAACTGTGACTCCCTGTCCGCACTTGAATCTAAAATCTCGCTGAGCATGCCCATCGGCAACGCCAGCGCCTGCAGCGGCGAATGCGCCACTAAGGTTGCCGCCTACATCTGGTCGGAACTGATGGGCAAGGCGCTCGACGACGAGCTCGCCTGCGACGCGGGCATTCAAAAAGTTTCACCCATGCGCCGCCTTAACAAGAGCGAGCTGATTAACGCTATCGACGATAGTTTTGGCCTCGGCGGCGATCAATTTGCCGACAGGCTGCCCGAGGAAACTGAAGTCATCGGCGGCTTTGCCACGGTTGGCAGTGCATTGACCACATCGCGCGACTGGACCGAAACTTACATCGACGCCGCCATCGACGCCGCCGATAGCATCGTCAGTATGGGCGCCTTTGCTTCAGAGTGTTCAGCGGGGTCAAGCGAGCCGCCGGGTTTTGACCCCAGCGGCGACCAGTGCAACACCACTGCGGAATGTCGCGCCGTCTTTGGCGATGCAGCCGACGATTGCGCCAACAGCGCCTCAAATCAAAGTATCTGTATGTGCGCGGGCCAGGCCTGTGCAGAGACCAAGCCAGTGAGCGATAACAACTGCGTAGAAAGCGCGCTTGCCGATGCGGCCAGTAAGCTCTACCGGCGCGGCCTAAGTGACGATGAGCTCGCGCGTTTGCAGAGCCTGTACAGCAGTGCCGGCGAGCACGAGCTCGGTTTGCAGCAGAGCCTGGTTGCGATGCTTAGCTCGCCGAATTTCTTGTTTGCCGTGCCCGCAGATGACAAGAGCACTCAGCGTAAGCTTTCAGAAAAAGAACTCGCCGAACGCCTGTCTATGGCGCTGTGGGGCTCAGTACCGGATGCCGAGCTGCTGCAGAAAGTAGACAACAAACAACTGTACAGCTCGCTCGACAGTGAAATTGAGCGCATGATCAGCGATGCCAAATTCGATCGTTTCAGCAATTTGTTTGCCTCGCCGTGGATAGGCCTTGGCGGCTACCAAATCGAAGGCAGTGACCTGGGCATCAGCGACAGCGAGTGGCAGCAGCTGTTGTCAGATATGCAGACGGAGACCAAGCTCTTTGTTGCCCACATCATTAAAAACAATCGTCCTATCGACGAGTTCTTCACCGCAAACTACAGTTTTCTGAACGAGCGTCTCGCTCGCCACTACGATATCTCAGCCGGCTTGAGTGGCGATAGTTTTGTACGCAGCACGCTGCCGCCCGAAAGCCACCGCCGAGGTTTGATGACACACGCCTCCGTGCTCGCCAAGGCCTTTGACGGCAATAAGACCTCGGTGGTCAAACGCGGTGTTATTCCACTCGAAGCCTTTAGCTGTAACGCGCCGGAATCCCCCGCCGACCCGAGCATTCTCGATGCGGTCGACGAGCAGGCTAGTTCGAGCAGCAGCGAAAAAGAAAAAATGGCCGAGCGCGCCGATCCGGGTAAAGCCTGTGCGGGCTGCCATGCGGTAATCGATCCGGTCGGCTGGGTGTTCACCGAATTTGGTGTCGCCGGCGAAAAAGTTAACAGCGACCCCGATGGCGATGCACTCGATACTGCCGGAGAGCTCTACGGCCACCACTTTGGCAACGCCTATGAAATGGCCGACGTTATGGCCGGGCAGGGAGATTTTGAGAGTTGCTTTGCCAACAAATTCCTTATCCACGCGCTCGGCCGCCGGGTCGATCTGCACAGCAGCGAAGACAACTGCGCCATCGAAGCTGCGCTTGATAGCGCCCGCGTCAACGGCAGCGTCGGCGCGCGCGACTTCTTAAAAGCGGTGCTGCGAAGCGATATCAGCACGATTAGCGGAACCATAGTTGAGTAGGATGCGGAGGCCAAAACAATGAAACTCAGCCGTAGAACATTTTTACGCAGTACCAGTTATGGCGTCGGCACCGCAGTGGGCCTGCCCCTGCTCGAAGCCATGTTTAACAGCAGCAGCGCCTACGCCGACGCCCCCGGCCTCTACCCTCGCTTTTTTGCGATGTACGTGCCAAACGGCATTATCGAAGAGAAGTGGTACCCGGAAAATGGCAGCAAAACCGATTTTGACCTCAGCGGTACCGCGCTTGAGCGCTTTCAAACACTCGGCCTAACGGATGCAATCAGCCTCTATCGCGGCTGTACCAATGTCTGTCGGCTCGAAGGTAGCAGCGGCAATGCGCACATGGTCGGCATCAGCAGTTGGCTGACTGGCAAAGCCATTGACTCGGACAGAAGCCAGGTGCATGTGAGCTCCCTCGACCAGCAGATTGCCGATGCTCTGCCGCGCACTAAAGTACACAGCCTGCAGCTAGCGGGTAACTCGGAGCTCGACAAACCCAACAACAATGTCTATTTCAACCCACTGAAAAACGCGCTGAACTGGGACAAAAACGGCCGCTTACTGCCGTTAAAGTCTGAGCTGAAAAATGAATTCGACAAACTCTACGCCGGAGATGGCGCCGCACCTGGGCAGGGTGTTGACCGCCGCACGGCCCTAAAAATCAGTGTGCTCGACGATATCAAAGAAGATAGACAGCGCCTGATCGCCAAGCTCGGCGCCGCCGATGCCCAGCGCATGGAGCAATATTTTGAAAGCCTGCGCGACCTTGAACTTAAACTCGAAGCGCTGAATAACAGCGATGACAGCTCAAGCTGCCCGCGGCCGACGATCGATGAGAGTAGCATTCCAAACCCCAATAACGGCTCGCGCAATAACAACATCAAGTTGCATGCGGAAATTGCCGCAAAAATCACCGCTCAGGCCTTTGCCTGCGGCCTAACCAACGCCATTACTTACTGTGCAGGTGGCGAGGCGGCCGGCTGTGAATACCGCGATATCGGCATCAATACCCACTTCCACAACACCATTTCCCACAATCGCAATGGCCGCTACGACGACTGGTGCAAGGTTGATCGCCTTCACGGCGATTTGTGCGCTGAGTTTATGCTGCAGCTTAAACAAACCCCACACGGTGCGGGTAACTTGCTCGACGGCACGGCGCTGATGTTTGGCTCCGGTCTCGGCAATGGCGATGCCCATCAGCACACAAAAATTGCGCTGATGGTTGGCGGTCACTTTGGCAACTGGCAACACGGCCGCTACCACCAGTTAAATGGCCGCAACCACGCCGACGTTGTCGATACGATACGTCAACAAATAGGTTTGGCAGAAAATTACGGCAGAAATCAGGTGCCTATTTCATAAGTGCGCTTGTTTACAATCGTGCTTGATGCTCGACACCTGAACTAGCTAAATAACTAAGTTCAGGTGTGATTTGTATGCGAACTTTTAGACAAGATCGTCGATATCGTAATCGACAATCAGTGGCAAGTGAGAGGAAAACTGCTTGGTTTTATAAAACGCCGCGTTTTCAACTTTGCGGCACAGCTTCTGGCTAATCACTTGATAGTCAATGCGCATGCCGTCGCTCTCTTCGGGCAACCAGCTGTATTCGTCACCCTCTTTGACAACTTGGCGAAAGGCATCGGCGTAACCGAGCTGCTTAAACAACTGGTTCATCCACTGCTGCTCGTGGCCTAAAAAGCCCGCGCGACCGACGTTCTCCTGCCAGTTTTGCACATCTTTTTTGCTTTGCGCCATAGCCCAGTTACCGCAGATAATAAAATTGCGTCGCTTGCGGGTAACCTTGTGCAACAGGGCCTGATAGTCGTCAAAGAATTTGATTTTTACTTCCATCGACTCGGTTTCATTAAACGCAGCGGGTGCGAGCAACGAGCCTATCGAATAGCTTTCAAAATCAATTTGCAGATAGCGGCCTTCCATATCCACACCGCTTGAAAAACCCAGCCCGTATATAAGCGCTTTGGGCTGGTGACGGGTGTAGATAGCAACACCGTTGTAGTGTTTAACACCGGAATCAAAAAAATAGGCGAAGTAACCATCGGGGTGAAAGATGTCGTGATCGAGCTCGTACTCGAGTGCCCTCAGGTCCTGAAGGCAGATAATGTCTGCATCTTGTGTGGCCAACCAGTCATAAAGACCACGCTGCGCGGCCTGATGGATGCCGTCAACGCTTAGACTGATGATTCGCATATTAACCCCTTGTGTAACGAGGGCCGTATCATACCGGTAATTCCTCTGGTTCGCACTTTGTTATGCATTAAAACTGCCACTTTTATAGACAGCAAGCAAAGCCGGTATTCAGCCCGGATTCAGTAAGCTTCGATTAGTTTGTGTGCGGAGTCACGCTTTCGCTGGTTGAGCAAATTCAAGCTGCATCGCTCTTAACTGAAGTAAAGCTTATAATTACAAGCTACGCCTAAAAGCCAGGCACTTAACAGCGCATACGCAGTCACAGATAGCTAGCCCAGGCGCTCAATTAGCCTACAGACATTAATAGCAGAGTTTTGTTGCAACGATGAAAGCTTATCAACAAGAATTTATTGAACTTGCCCTTGAGGCCAAAGTATTAAAGTTTGGGCAGTTCACCCTCAAATCAGGGCGCACTAGTCCTTACTTTTTTAATGCAGGCCAATTCCAAACTGGTGCAGCCCTGGCGAAATTGGGCCGTTTTTACGCACAGGCACTGAATGAGTCAGAAGCCGAATTCGACATGATCTTTGGCCCGGCCTACAAAGGTATCCCCCTGGTCAGTACAACCGCGGTCGCGTTTGCAGATCACTGCGAAAGAGACCTGCCTTTTGCCTATAATCGGAAAGAAGCCAAAAGTCACGGCGAAGGCGGCAGCTTAGTCGGCGCCCCGCTTGCCGGTAAGGTCGCCATCATTGACGATGTTATTACCGCCGGCACGGCGATACGCGAAGTTCTAGATATATTACAAAGTAGCGACGCCGAACCCGCTGCAATTGTTGTCGGCCTCGACAGGCAGGAAAAAGGACAGGGTGAACTGAGTGCAATTCAGGAACTTCAGAATGAGACCGGCGTGCCTGTTGTCAGCATTATCAAGCTCGATGACATTATCAATTATCTGGAAAACCAGGGCGACAAAGACTTGTTAGCTTCCATCAAACAATATCGAGAGCACTATGGTATTTCGGCTTAACAGCAAGCTGCCTGTGAAGTTGCTGTTACTAGCGCCGCTGTATTGCTGCTTAACACTTCAGCAGCTTTATGCGCAAACGGGTGAAGTACTGTACCGCTATGTCAATGAGCACGGCGTACCTGTGATTAATCACAGCATTCCTGCACGCTACGCCCAAAAGGGTTACGAGATCCTTAATCGCTCGGGTGAAGTGATCAAAGTTGTCGCCCCGGCGCCTTCACAGGATGAAATTGCCGAGGCAGAACAGCGCCGAAACTTGCTCGCCGAGTTTAAGATTTTAAAGCGCCGCTACAGCAGCATCGACGATATTGAACAGGCAAAGCAGCGAAAATTAGATAGCATTACTACCAATATCCGCATACTCAACGGCACCATCAGCAATCTCGAAAGTAATATTGACGATTTAGTCAGCAATGCCGCAGTGTTTGAGCGCAAAGGCCGCGCCGTGCCGGAAAACCTGCTCAACCAAATCAAAGATGCCCGCGCAGAGCTTGATGTCAGTAAGGATATGCTCGACTACCGTCAGCAAGAGTTTAATGATACCGCTAAAAAATACGATGAGGATATTCGTACATTTATTCACGGAGAAAAGCTGGAAAAAGAGCTCGCCAGTGACATGCCAGATCGCGAGCCTTTAACCAATTAAAGCCGGGCTTTGCTAACGCAGCGTGAAGCTATATAAAAATAATTAAGCTTCAGCCAGCCCTGCAATCAAATAAGGCCACATTTGCGGCCACTGATCTGTCGGCGAGCGCTTAAATTCACTGCGCACAAACTGCGCGATACGACCTTCCGCAGCACTCAACAACAAAGCCACGGTATTATTCACACTCAAAGAAAACTTAATGCCATCGCGCAGCTCGGCATCGCGCAGAATCTGGCGAAGCTCGGTTTCCAGGCGGTCAAAAAGTTGGCCAATGCGATTGCGCAAACGCTCGGTTTCACCTGTTAGTGCATCACCGGTAAGCAAACGGGTAATGCCGGGGTTGCGCTCACAAAAAGCGAGCAGCAAATAGAGAATTTTTTCACAGCGATCAAAAGCTTTACTTTCGTTGCTAACAATAATATTAATCTGCGAAAAAAGCGTTTGCTCAATAAATTCAATCAAACCCTCATACATTTTCGACTTACTGGGAAAGTGCCTATACAGGGCAGCTTCACTAACGCCCACCTGCTTAGCCAAAGCCGCCGTAGTAATGCGCGCGCCGGGGCTCGCTTCAAGCATTGTGGCCAACGCTTCAAGTATTTGCTGACGTCGGTTTTTTTTCTGTGCTGTGTTCATAATAAAAAAGGGCTGCCCTAAAACTTAACGTCGCTTAATCAGAGTACCGACACCGGTATCAGTGAAGATTTCAAGAAGCACCGCGTGAGGTACGCGGCCGTCGACAATATGAGCACTGGCTACGCCGGATTTAACTGCATCGAGCGCACAGGCAATCTTCGGCAGCATGCCGCCATAGATAGTGCCATCAGCGATTAATTCATCAACTCTTTCGGTGCTTAAACCTGTAAGCACTTCGCCTTCTTTATTTTGCAGGCCAGCGACATTAGTAAGCAACATTAATTTTTCAGCTTGAAGTACTTCCGCAACCTTGCCAGCTACTAAATCAGCGTTGATATTGTAAGACGCGCCGTCTTCACCAACGCCAATAGGGGCAATAACTGGAATAAAATCACTTTGCACTAACAGGTCGATTACTGCGCGATTAATTGATCGCACTTCGCCAACGTGACCGATGTCGATAATTTCTGTTGAGGTCATTTCCGGAGCGTTGCGACGAAACTGCAATTTTTTTGCTTGAATCAAGCTTCCGTCTTTACCGGTGACACCAATCGCCTGGCCGCCATTGCGGTTAATGAGGCTGACGATTTGCTTGTTAACCGAAGCGCCGAGCACCATCTCAACAACGTCCATCGTCGCACTATCGGTCACCCTCATGCCTTCGATAAATTCGGACTTAATATCAAGCTTGGTTAATAACTCGCCTATTTGCGGGCCGCCGCCGTGCACAACAATCGGATTCATGCCCACAGCTTTCATCAACACAATATCGCGAGCAAAACTATTTTGTAGCGCTTCGTCCGTCATGGCATTGCCACCAAACTTCACCACAACAGTTTTACCGGTAAATTTTTGAATATACGGCAGAGCTTCGGTTAGTACTTCAGCGACTTGAATCGCCTGTTCGGCACTTTGCATTATTGGTCCCAGTTTACTTCTATATCTTTATCAATCTTTCTTAATTCACCCACCAGCATCGCTTTGAGCTGGTGTAGTTTTTCTTCATCATCGGCTTCAAAGCGCAAAGTTAACTCGGCGCTGGTATTCGAGGCTCTGACCAGAGCCCAGCCATAGGCAAAATCTACTCGCAAGCCGTCGATGGTATTGAGCCTTGCGCCGCTAAACTCACCTTTTTCTTTGAGTTCATCAACAATTAAAAACTTGCGCGCTTCGTCAACGGCCACACGTATTTCTGGTGTTGCCAGCGATGTCGGAATATCGGCGAAGGCCTCGTCGACATTTTCCCCCTGAAGACTAAGCAGCTCAAGTAGGCGCGCCGCTGCATACATGCCGTCATCAAAACCAAACCAACGATCTTTAATAAAAATATGCCCGCTGTATTCCGCACCGACAACTGCACCGGTTTCGAGCATTTTCTGTTTCATCAAACTGTGCCCGGTTTTCCACATAATTGGCCGGCCGCCAGCTTGCGCAATTTCTGCGTTGAGGTGGCGAGTACTCTTCACATCAAATACAACATCGGCACCGGGGCTGCGCGACAATATATCGCGTGCAAACAGAATTAACAGCCTGTCGGCCCAGACGATCTCACCACTGCCACTGACCACGGTCAGCCTGTCTCCGTCGCCATCGAGCGCAATGCCCAGGTCTGCACCACTGTCTTTGACTCGCGCAATTAAATCTTGCAGATTGGCTTCGCGGGATGGGTCCGGATCGTGATTGGGGAAATTTCCGTCGAGATCACAATAAAGCGGCACAACCCGGCAACCCAGTTCTTCAAATAGCTGCGGAGCCACTTTGCCGGCAACACCATTGCCTGCGTCGATCACAACCGTCATTTCGCCGGCTAGGGCGACGTCGGAGAAAATGGTATCAATATAATTTGAGACCACATCGTGGTGGTGCTCCTGGCCCTCACCTTTGAGGAAGTCTGCACTGAGCATGCGCTTGCGCAATGCCAAAATATCTTCACCCGAACGCGCGACCCCATCGAGCACAATTTTAAAGCCGTTGAACTGCGCCGCATTGTGGCTAGCCGTCACCATCACACCGCAGCTAAATTCATCCATCGTCGCCAGGGCAAAGTACATCAGTGGTGTCGGTACGGTACCGATATTTAGTACATTACAACCGGTGCTCAAGATGCCTCTGACCAACCACTCCGTAAGCTGTGGGCTGCTCAGGCGCGCATCGCGGGCGACAACAATTGTCGACTGGCGCAACTGCAACACCTCGGTGCCCAGAGCCTTGCCCAGAGCCACAGCAAACTCTTTATTTATCTGCGCTTCGGCAATGCCGCGAATATCGTAAGCGCGAAACACCTCTTCGGCAAAACGCGCAGTCTCGTCGTCATGCATATCAAAAACATCGTCGTCGAGTGCAAGCTCTTCGTCGACATCGGCAGCACTGCTGCCATCGCCGCTGTCATCCTCCATCGACAACAGGGCTTCATCACCTTCGCGAACCTGGACATCGAGAATATTTTGGGTCTGATACATTGGGTCGATATAGGCATCGCCACTAGTACTGGATACGCCGTGCATGCTCGCGGCCATTTTGCGGCGATTCACCACCAACTCTATTTGGCGACCAATAACAAAACCGAGTGCGGCGCAGAACACTATGCAGAGCAAGCCGGCGCCAAAAATCGCCAGCGCAACAAAAGTAAGCCCAACGTGGGTATTTTTCAGCTGGCTGCTGTGCGCGCGATACTCAATCTGCCAGTGACTGTCGGCGATCTGTGCACGCTCGCTTAATTCGAGATCACTCACCCCGTAGCGGGTAACTTCGACCCGGGCACTCGGCCCGAAGTTTTGCACCAAGATATATTCGCCTTGCTGCGCACGTTCACCCTGCAGCAGCGCCGGCAACTGCTCAATTTGGGTTGTTAACCACAGCAGCGCCAGTACTTCTTTTGCTTGGGCTTGGCCACCCGAGAACTGCTGCTCGCCCATTACCGGTGCAACCATAGACAACAACCAGCGGCCGTCATGCTTTAATGCTTCAGGTGCCGGGCTCTGGCCATCTTCGGCTTTGCGAAACATAGCCAGCTCGGAATAGCGAATAGGTGGCACAAAGCTAGCGTCAGTATTTGCAAGGCCAGGCTCAATAAAGTGAATATGAGCCGCCACTGGTATTTGCTGCTTTAAGCGCGCACTGACCGATGCCAACATCGCCGCATCGCCCTCTTGCAGCGCTGTTTTAACCGAGCTCTGTTCAACAAAAAATGCCAGCTTGCGTTCTATTCCGTGTAAATAATCCTCGAGGCTTGCGGCAGCGAGCTCGGCATTTTGTTTGGCCAAGGTCTTTAACTGCTGCTGCTTTAGCTGCACCACTTGTTTATCGTAGATAACCAACGCACTCAAAACGGCCAAAAGCAAACCCAGCAACAAACCCACAAATAAACCCAGCAGGCGTATCCTGATAGCCGGGCTTTTTTTAGTCGTTTTTTGTTTGTTGTTTTTCTGTGCCGGGCTCTCTTGTGGAGCAGCTTTGGATAACTTCACTCTCTGTCCTTTATTTTAACGATGTTGCAATCGTTCGAATAAGCTCACGGGCTAACTGTTTTTTACTGCGTTGGCCAAGTTCTGTTTTACCCTCAGAGCTAAGCACAGTAACGGCATTGTCATCACTGTTAAAACCAATACCTGCAGCGGAAACATCATTGGCAATAATCATATCGAGCTTTTTCTTGTTGAGTTTGCTCTGAGCGTGCTCAAGCAAAGCCTCGGTTTCTGCAGCAAAACCCACAACAAAAGTCTGCTGCCCGGCGGCGGCAATATCGGCCACAATGTCGGGGTTTTTGACCAAAGTCAGAGTTAAAGTATCGTCGCTCTTTTTGATTTTTTCCTTGCTCGGTTCAGCCAAACGATAGTCGGCAACCGCTGCCGCAGCGATAAAAACGTCTGCATCGCGGGCGTGCTCAAGTGCCGACTGATGCATCTGCATAGCGCTGATGACATATTCAACATTGACGCGCTCGGGTGCATCGATATTGCACGGGCCGCTAATCAGCGTTGTGCGCGCACCGGCCTCGGCGGCGGCTTCGGCAAGCGCGTAACCCATCTTGCCGGAACTGTGATTGCTGATATAGCGCACAGGGTCTATTGCCTCGCGGGTCGGCCCTGCAGTAATAACCACTTTTTTGCCGGCCAAGCAGCCCGCTTCAAACAGCGCCTGCGCGCGCTCGGCAATGTCGTCCGGCTCTATCATACGCCCGGGGCCCACATCGCCGCAGGCCTGCTCACCTGAAGCTGGCCCCCACAGCTGAACTCCTCGGCCAGCTAATAAACTGACATTTTCCCGGGTGGCCTCGGCCAACCACATTTTTTCATTCATCGCCGGCGCCAATACCAGAGGCGAAGAACAGGCCAAACAAACCGTACTGAGCAGATCGCTGCCCTCACCTACGGCAAGTTTACTAATGAAATCAGCGGTCGCCGGGGCAACAATAAGTGCATCGGCCCAGCGCGCGAGTTCTATATGCCCCATACCGGCTTCGGCATCGGGGTCGAGCAGACTGTCGCGCACACTGTGGCCACTGAGTGCCTGCAACGTTAAAGGGGTAATAAAAGCTTTAGCTGCCGGCGTCATCACCACGCGAACATCAGCGCCGCGCTCTTTTAAGCGGCGAATCAATTCTGCGCTTTTGTAGGCAGCTATGCCTCCGGTGACACCCAGTAAAATCCGTTTATTGGTCAGAGAAGACATAGAATAAAGACATTGTGCTAGGGTTTAAGCGGGCAAATAAGATAGCACTAAAGCCTGTTTGTTGTTAGTGCTTACTAGCGAAGTTTTGCGCTAGTTCTGGAAATCGCCACAACAGGGAATGTTTATGGCTATTATCGACTGGCCAGCCAGTGAGCGGCCGCGCGAAAAGCTGCTTCAACAGGGCCCGGCAAGCCTCAGCGACGCAGAGCTTCTGGCGATATTTTTACGCACTGGCTGCGCCGGCATGAGTGCGGTCGATCTCGCGCGCAGCCTGCTCAAGCGCTTTGGCTCGCTGCGGGCCCTGCTCGAAAGTTCTGTTGCCGAATTCTGCGAGGCGCGCGGCCTCGGCGAGGCCAAATACAGCCAACTGCAAGCCGTGCTAGAAATGAGCCGCCGCCACCTGGCACAGAGCTTGAGCCGCGACTGCAGCTTAAACTCAAGCCAGGCGGTTAAAGATTTCTTGACCGCTCGCCTGCGCCACCGCAACGCCGAAGTTTTTACAGTGTTGTTTCTCGACAGTCAGCACCGGCTGATCGCCTGTGAGGAGCTGTTTCAAGGAACCATTGACGGCGCCAGTGTCTACCCGCGCGAAGTAGTAAAAGCGGCACTCAAGCACAACAGCGCAGCGGTTATCCTCGCCCACAATCACCCTTCGGGCATCGCCGAGCCGAGCACAAGTGACCAACATATCACCGAACGCCTGGTTCAGGCTCTGGCCCTTGTCGATATTCGCACACTCGACCATATAATTGTTGGCGAAGCTCAGTGCTTGAGCTTTGCTGAACGCGGACTGATCTAAATACGGATTTATGGCAAAAATCGTTGCGAAGCGAAGGCCTATCTGGTATAAATCGCGCCTCTTTTTTGACCAACCCCTCGGACTGGTGTCCAGATAGGCCTGTTAAGCGCGTATTGACGGTATTTGGTCACCCTGATGAACTTGATGAGCCGCCCTGTGCTGGCCGTAGAAATAGAGGCTGATATGTCTAGAGTATGTCAAGTTACCGGTAAACGTCCGGTAACGGGTAACAACGTAAGTCACGCTAAGAACCACACTAAGCGTCGCTTTTTGCCTAACCTGCACTCTCACCGTTTTTGGGTGGAGTCTGAGAAGCGCTTTGTTAAACTGCGTGTCTCTTCCAAAGGTCTGCGCATTATCGATAAAAAAGGTATCGATACTGTTCTGGCTGAAATGCGCTCTCGTGGCGAAAAAGTTTAAGGAGCATAGATCATGCGCGATAAGATCCGTTTGAACTCTACCGCTGGTACTGGTCACTTCTACACGACTGACAAGAACAAGCGAAACATGCCTGGCAAATTCGAGATCAAAAAATTTGATCCCGTAGTTCGCAAGCACGTTGTCTACAAAGAAGGCAAAATCAAGTAAGTTGATTTAGCTTTTGAAAGAACCCGGCTTAGTCCGGGTTTTTTTATGCCCGCAGTTTAGGCATTGGGTTTGGTTTTGTGCCTTCGAGACGCTTTCTATTCAGTAGCGCCTACTCAGGCACGCTCTAGACTCCCTGTTCGCTAGACGGCCGTTCTCGACGACTGCTCCTGCGTTGCTCTACCTTCTGCATCCCTGCAGTCGCCTACGGCCGACTACCTTCGCTGGCGCTCTCGGATAGAAAGCTCGGTAGGTGCCAAACCAAAGCTCTCCCCACTTTTGGAAGAAGTAGGGTACGAGTGAGACAGAACAAAGTCGCTCTAACTTGACCGTCCAATCAGGCCTCTAGAACGAACAGTACAAACCTTAAGCTTGCACTGAGCCAGCGATGAGGTATAGGTTGAAGGGCAATCGGCCGTAAGGAACGGCCGCTTAGTGCACATGGAAGTCTTGAACGTGCCCTGATGCCTATACCTCATTGATGGCGCTCTACAACACACACTAAAGAAAATGCCCGAGTTACCCGAAGTAGAAACAACCAAAGCTGGAGTTGCTCCTTATTGTGAGGGCAAGAAGCTCAGCAAGTTGATCGTAAGAAACCCAAACTTGCGCTGGCCCGTGCCTGAGGAACTGGCCAGCAAAATCGAAGGCAAAAAACTGCTCGATTTGAGCCGTCGCGGTAAATACCTACTGTTCAGATTCAACAACGGCACCGCCCTGCTTCACCTCGGCATGAGCGGAAACTTAAGAGTCATACCGACAGGCTCCGAACCCGGCAAACACGACCACGTCGAGCTCTGCTTCGGCAAACAAAGCCTGCGCTTCAACGACCCCCGCCGCTTCGGATGCTTATTATGGACGGAAGACAAGATAAGTGAGCACCCACTCATTAACCACCTTGGCCCCGAACCGCTAAGTGAGGCGTTCGATGCTGAGCTGCTTTACAACAAGACTCGCAAGCGCAGCCAAGCGATCAAAACCTTCATCATGGACAGCAAGATAGTTGTCGGTGTTGGCAACATCTACGCCAATGAAGCGCTCTTTGCAGCTGGCATTCACCCGACAAAAGCCGCTGGAAAACTGAGCAAAGCCAAGTGTGAATTACTGGTAGAGGAAATCAAAAAAGTACTCGCCGCGGCTATCAAACAAGGCGGCACAACACTGAAAGATTTTGTTGGCGGGGATGGCAAGCCCGGCTACTTTGCGCAAAAACTTAAGGTATATGGACGGGGCGGTGAGCCCTGTGTAGTTTGTGACAAAGCTTTAACCGAGAAACAGATCTCGACAAGAACGACGGTTTATTGCACCAACTGTCAAAAGTAGCTAACTCGGCAAGAACCAAATGAAGGGGAATCGGTCGTAGGCGGCTGCAGACATGCAGAAGGTAGAGCAACGCAGGAGCAGTTGCCGAGAACGACCGTTTAGCGAACAGGGATGTAACGCTTGTCAGCGCCCCCCGATGCCTTGCCTCCCTCCACTAACGGAAAGCCAAAGCACTGACCTCAAATCATTCAGCCAACGCAGCCTTCTGAAGCTCGTTCAGCTCCTTAATCCCTTTCTTGGCCAGGGCAAACATGCCGGCAAAATCATCTTCAGAAAACGGCTCCTGCTCCGCAGTACCCTGAATCTCAATCAGGCCGCCATCATCGGCCATCACCACGTTCATATCGGTATCCGCATTACTATCTTCAGGGTAATCCAAGTCCAATACCGGTTCACCCTGATAAATACCAACAGACACCGAAGCAATCATGCGCTTAAGTGGGTCGGTCTCAATAATTTTCTCGCGCTGCATATAGCGAATCGCATCCACCAGCGCCACACACGCACCGGTAATAGACGCCGTGCGCGTGCCGCCATCGGCCTGAATCACATCGCAGTCGATAATAATCTGGTTCTCACCGAGCGCCTGCAGATCCACAGCTGCGCGCAAAGAGCGGCCAATCAAACGCTGAATTTCAACCGTGCGACCGCCCTGCTTACCGCGCGCGGCTTCGCGCCCCATGCGCGAACCGGTCGAGCGCGGCAACATACCGTATTCGGCGGTAACCCAACCTTTGCCTTCGCCTTTCAAAAAACGCGGTACCGAGGTTTCAACACTGGCCGTGCAAATGACCTTGGTCTGGCCAAACTCAACCAATACTGAACCCTCAGCGTGGCAAGTAAAGTTGCGGGTGATCTTAATATCGCGAAGTTGTTCGGCGGCGCGGCCACTGGGTCGAATCATGCTAAAGCTCCTATTTTAATGCGCGCCATTATCGCACAACAGAGCCTGCCCGAGGTGCTAAACAGTGCTAAGATAAGCGGCCTTTAAATAACAAGATGAGCACAACATGCCACGCAGTATGACCGGCTTCGCCCGCCTGGAACAAAGCTATGCTTGGGGTACGCTCGCCTGTGAAATTCGCAGCGTAAACCACCGCTATCTCGAACCGAGCCTGCGCCTTCCCGAAAGCCTTCGCGCAATTGAAGGTGATTTGCGCACAGCCTTAAAAAAACAACTCGCTCGCGGCAAAGTTGAAGCCATGCTGCACGTTAAATACGAAAACAGCGAGCAGAGCGAACTGGCTTTAAACGAAGCCCTCGCCGACAACCTGATTCAACTTGCCGATACAATTTCCGGCAAACTCGGCCCCGACGGACAGCGCATCGACCCGCTCGATATTCTGCGCTGGCCCGGCGTAATTAAAGCCGAAGAACTCGACAAAGACGAACTCGCACAGCTCGCCGCTGAGCTATTCAACAGCACGCTAGACAAGCTTGTAGAAAACCGCGAGCGCGAAGGTGTAGAGCTCGCGAAACTGATCGAGCAGCGCTTAGACGCCATCGGCGAACAAGTCGATATTGTCGAAAAACGCATGCCCGAAATATTAACCGCCCACAAAAACAAACTCGAAGAAAAGCTCAAAAGCCTGCAACTTGAAGTCGACCAGGACAGGCTTACGCAAGAACTTGTTTTTGTAGCGCAAAAAGCCGACGTAGCCGAAGAGCTCGACCGCCTCAAAGCCCATATCGTCGAAGTTAAGCGCACCTTAAGCAGCAACAACCCCATCGGCCGCCGCCTCGACTTTTTAATGCAAGAATTAAATCGCGAAGCCAATACCCTAAGCTCAAAGAGCATGGCCAGTGATGTGACGCAAAGTGCTGTAGATTTAAAGGTGTTTATTGAGCAGATGCGGGAGCAGATTCAGAATATTGAATAAATTATTTCGCCTATTCTACCTAGTATCAGCCCTTTACATCTGAAGGGCTCAGCCACCTCTTAAGTTTTCACTCCCCCCAAAGATCCCGCGTTTTGAAAACTCTAGTAGATTCAAAATTGAATTTTGGGATAGATTTTGAGTAGGCCCACATCAATATATTAGGGTGTCTCAGATTGTGTAGTTTGCAAAACAAATGCAAATTCTTTAAAACTACTTACTTAGAAATAGGAAGAGGCTAAGCCTCACTAACTCGGAAGTATTGATGCTTGTAACTGAATACGGAACATTTGACGGGGATTCCTGGGAAGCGACTTGTCAGCTCATCTATAAAACGCAAGTATGTACATGACGGATACCAAGAAATGCCCGCTTCTCCTGGTGACTTTGGTATCGAAGGCTTTGTATTAAACAAAGGAATTGCTATTCAGTGCTACTGCCCTGACAAGCATTACACTCAAAAAGAGCTCTACGAGAACCAAAGAGACAAGATCACAGACGACCTGAACAAGCTTAAGCTGTATGAGTCCGACATACTTGAACGTATTGGCAACCGCAAAATATCTAAATGGATCTTTATAACCCCCCAAGTTAATAACCATCGACTTCTTAGGCATGCAACAAACAAGGCTCAAGAGATCCAGTCATGGAGATTAGACCTATTAGATGAAAACGTTGAAGTTCTAATTCACGATGCGGGCTTTTATGCTACTGAGATTCGAGAGCTTGATATTACCGAAGGTAAGAAAGTTAGCTTTATTCCCAGAGAGCCCCTACAGCAAGCAGACCCAAGCCAATACACCGAGTACGATGAAAATATAGCCAGAAAAAACTCCTATCGGTGCCTAGATGAACAAGGTAATTTAAATCTTCGTAAGCACCAGAAGCTAAATGAACGTACTAGCGACAACTGGATCAATGGGGATAAAGACCTAAAGAAGATAGAGAGCGAGGCTTCCGAGATTTTCTTCAAGCTAGAAAAGTGTTTTACACAGTTTCAAATCGAAGTTGAAGAGATATGTATCACTTGGACTGACACGGCTGAAAAGCTCGTAGAGAAAGTTAGGTCAGAACTAAAACTTCGAATTAAAGAGGCAGTACCAGAGCTAAACGATACTGACAGGCACAAACTTGCAAACAGCATGGTATCTAGGTGGATAGCATTATGCCCACTGGAGTTAGAGCCATGAGCAAGATTCGATTTCAAAGAAAGCCCATGCCTCTAATCGCGGACTATCGGCCTATCTATAAGATTTTTCAGATTTTGTCTGTACTTCACTATAGCTCTAGAGGGGGTAAATCGAGCCTAATTCGGCTGCACCTTATCAATTGGATTCTCAAATCTCCTGAACGAAAGGAGCAGCTAGCAACGGTCATCGAAGATTCCACCATCCCCTTTAAAGTATGGGGGATCGATCCAGCACTTAACTTTGGATTACAGTTCGGGGTTGCTCAGGGGCTAATAGAGCAAAATAAAGACAATTACTCTATAACCAAGGAAGGAAAGGAGTTAATGCTCAAAGCCAAAAAGGAAGGCCAAGAACTGCCCGAATCAACTTACTTACAGCGTATTGGTAAAGGTATTACTGAAACATTGGTTCAAGGGATTGTTGAAAAATGGAACTAGGAAAACTAAAGCTCAATAGATTTAAGATTGAACTACATACGAGCGATGGTGACTACGCTTTTGAGTGTGAATTTAAAGACGGTCTTAACGTTATCCGTGGTGACAACTCCTCGGGTAAAAGCACCTTGATCAACGCTCTTATATATTCTATCGGTATGGAAGAGCTCGTCGGAGGGCAAGGAACCAAATCTTTACCATACACTCTGAAAGACCACCTTTTATCTCCTACCGAGGCCAAGTGCTCAATCATAAGCTCTTTTGTGTATCTCGAGATTACAAATACATCTGAAAAGACTGTTGTATTAAAGCGTTCTATTAAATCTGACACGAAGAGCCCCAAGCTCATCGAGGTGATTCAAGGGGCTTACCTCACCGATCCAGACAAAAATTATGCAGTACAACCAACTTATATTCATGACAAAGGCTCAGCTCAACACCTCCAAACTGGTTATTTTAGATACTTAGAGGACTTTCTTGGTATTCAGCTCCCTAAAGTTTCTTCCTCTACTGGTGGAGAGACAAAGCTGTACCTTCAGTGCATCTTTTCAGCACTTCTAATTGAGCAGAAAAGGGGATGGACTGACTACCTTGCTAACATTCCGTATTTCGCTATCAGGGAGGCCAAGCTAAAGGTCATTCAATACATCTTGAATTTGGATGTATTCGAGAACGAGCGCAAACGCGATCAAAATTTGGCCGAAATTGCTGAGTTAACGACAAAGTGGGCTGAAGAGTGCTCTTTGCTTCAACTAGTTAGTGAATCAGAAGAAATGATCGTCCGAGGAGTCCCATCAAAGCCCGATGTTGATTTTGAGAAGGCACTTACAACCATTTTTAAACACTATAAGGGTGAAGATGTAGCGTTACCTGATTATCACCGTACCCTTATATCTCTTCTAAGGGACATCGAACAGAAATCTTCAAATCACGAACCCCAGTCCTCTGAGCAATTACATCGATATAACGAAGCAAAGTCTTCGTTGAAAGATTTGATCTCGATGTCTGATCGCTTGTCTACTGAGCTTTGTTTATCCTCGTCCAGACTCCGTAATCACCAGGAAAACCTGTCTTCTTTAAGCGAAGACTTAGAAAAGAACAAAGTTGCTAGGAAACTTAAAAGCTTTGGTGCAGAAAATTCGCTAGAGATCGCTAAAGACCAATGCCCATCGTGCCATCAAGCAGTAGATGATGCGTTGATGTTAGCTGATACGATGTTTTACCCGATGACAATTGACGAAAACATCTCTTATATAGAAAAACAAAAAAAAATGGTTGCCCGTTATATAGTTGGCTTAGAAGGGCAAATCCAAGAGCTAACAACCCAATCAAATTCAGTCGCTAGAGAGATTGTCGAGCAAAAATCGATGGTACTTAGCTTGAAACGAGATCTACAGTCCTCAGACTCTATTCAAGAGAGTGATATCAGGTTGAAAATCCAAGCCGAAGAGTCACTTAATAGATCAAATGAAACAAGCGCTAAAATTGATCAATCTTTAGACAAATTCATCATCCTTAGAGACGCTTTAAAAGGCCTGAAAAAAGACCTGAACTCAATCCCAAAGAGTTTATCAAAATCTGACTTCAACAAGATCGCGACATTTGAGATCGATTTCAGGGAACTTGCTGACAAATTTGGCTACAGAAGTGCATCAACAGAAGATATCGAAATCAATAAAGGGACACTATTCCCCTACCTTGCTGGTATCGAACTTAGAGAAATGCAAACAGATATAAAATCTGACTCTTCAGCCAGTGATTTTGTTAGGCTGATTTGGTCGTATGTAATCTCCCTATATCGTACGTCTAGAGAGAATAGTGGTAACCACTTTGGGATACTAGTGTTTGATGAACCAGCCCAACACTCAATGGCTATCGAACATGTAAAGGAGCTTCTATCCACTGTCGCGAGCGAGACAGGCCTACAAACCGTCGTAGCCGCTTCATTTGATCAGCGAGATGACATCTATCGAGATTGTGTGGGAGACACAAAGCACCACCTAATAAGGCTTCCCCCGAAGCTCCTTCAACCTGCACAGGCTCGCTAGGTCGAACTCTACCCGTCAGAATACCCGTTAGAATTTGGTATTCACTCATAATCTGGCCTTAGATCAGTGGGTTACGGTGGTATGGTTCCCAGTCCTCTCCTGGGTACTATAGTGCTATTCAGAACCAAGAGTCGCTAGATCAGAATACTGCACGAGCGAATATAATCGTAAATCTCATCGGAAAACGCAGATTAGCATCCAAAGTTGTCACTAGGAGAATTGAGTAACGATATTATGACCCAAGCACTTAATGTAAAAGCTAAAGCAGCTTTAAAACCCGAGAACTAGCAGCTTGTATTTGTTTGCTAATTAAACCGACTGTTTCGTTTTTTACACCCAAACCCCGAGCCACCTCACTAAACTCCGATACCAGCTCAATCTGTTCGCGAATAAGCGCTTCCGCCTGAGACCAGCGCGTAAAACCCGCTACATCGGCCAATTTCTGCAAAGCTTTAATTGGCGGTTCTTTAGCAAAGCCCGCATAAGCCATCGCATGCTCACCAAAAGGATGGGGGCTAAAGGTTACATCGTAAAAAGGTGCTGGCTGCCATTGGCCACTGTCATCCTGCAAAAACGCAAAGTTTTTACTGTGGTCGTCGTGGTTGCAGAACAATAAATTAAAAATCGCTCTTTTAAACTGCAGCTGTCCCGCTGCCGGTGAGCGGCACAGCATCTTGGTCGCTTTAATTAAATCTTCGTAATCAAGGCTCGGGGTGCGGAAGTCTGCGTCCAGTAAACCACAAGCGCTGATCAAATGGCGACGGCCTAACGCCTCTGCTGCTGTATGCGCTTTTGCCACACAATCAAAGCGCTTTACTGCCAACCAACGACTTGCTCCTGACTGTTTAGGTGCTGCAAGCAAGGTCCATTCAGGTGGATTTAAGCCCGCCCTCTGTGCAAGTGTCAGATAGGCCGCTTCGCACAAGCCTTCTTCATGGCCCAAGGCTAAGTTAGAAGACGTAAATTTTACTATCCAGGCATTGCTATCAGCTGAGACTTGAGTACTGCATTGCTCAGCCGCGTCTTTATTAAAAAAGACTTGAGCCTTGGGCCTTGCCCCACCAGAACTACCGGCCGCAATCAGCGCGGCTAACACCTCGTCAGTTTGTCCATCAAAAATCTTTTGAGCATTAAGACCTAACACCGCCAGGCTTGCGTCATTAGTCTTGTCACTTTGGTAACTAGAAACGGGGACGAACGATAGCGCACCAAGGGCTGAGTTGCCGACAAAGGCCAATCTGTCCATCGCGGTAAGGTTGCCAGGCAATAAACCCTGCTTACGAAACACGCGATCCTGCAGCAATAATCCCCAGCCATCCGGCAGCGCATCAGCAAAAACACCGTGTAAGCCGAAATGCGGCGTTAGCGGAGCTTGCTGCAGTGAGGCATCAAAATTTAAGGCAAACGGAGATAAGTTGCTAAAACGCTTTAGATAAGATTGTTCATATTGGAAAAACACGGCCTGCTGATTTTGTGCAAGCACCCCCACTGGTAACTTCTCGCCTGTTTGCAGCGTGCGAAAGACCTCGAGTTTTTGCACCGGTTTAAAGGCCACCTTTTAGCACCTCTTCAATCGAAGTGGGTGCCTGAGCTCCGCTAATTGCATTGGCTTGCGTTAAGCCATATAGGCGCTTTAGGTCATCAAGGCACTGCCACAGCAGCAGCAATTGGCGAAATGAGATTTGACCGCTTAACTCAAACTTCTTGATTGTTGCCGAGGGTACAGTGCTGCGTTCGGCCAAGGCCTCTCTGGATAAACCCGCTCGCTCTCTCAACGAGCGAAGGTGCTTGGCAAAAGCCTGCTGGACATCGGATTCGGCTAGAAGAGTATATTTCATCGCTTAAGACCATGGACACAATAATATCCATTATAGGTCAAAAATAAGCCAAATGGTCATTATTGTATCCATAACAGAGAGACTAACTCTGTGTAAAACGGTAGTGGCTAGCCCCCCAAAGTTTCGACACCGTGTGCTTTGCTTCAGGCAGCTTATCTAGTGATCCACCGCTACCGCTTTGGCATGTGGCCTGCGCGGGTCGGCTGCGCCGAGTGCGGCGCCGTCTTTTAGCATAAGGCTTTGCAGGCTACCCAGGCTTTTAGAAAGCTCAACTTTGTAACCCATATTTTTAAGCAGCGCTATGCTGTCGGTATTTACACCCTCTTCAACATAGAGGACATCTGGCTGCCACTGGTGGTGTATGCGCGGGGCATTGGTTGCTTCGGCAAGATTCATATCAAAAAACAGCACATTAACCAGCTGCTGAAAAACAGCCGAAATAATTTTGCTGCCACCGGGTGTGCCGGTGGCAAGAAAGGGTTTGCCATTTTTAAATACGATGGTCGGTGTCATTGAACTTAAAGGGTGCTTAAGTGGCGCAATCGCATTAGCTTTACCGCCAACAAGGCCATAACTATTGGGCACCCCCGCCTTTGCGACAAAATCGTCCATAGTGTTATTCATCAGCATGCCGGTACCGGGAATAGTAATGCCGCTGCCAAAGCTGTGGTTTAGGGTATAGGTGCTGCTGACAACGTTGCCGGCTTTATCAACGGCAGAAAAATGTGTTGTATCCGGGCTTTCATAACCGGGTGGTTTACCCGGGTGAATTTTATCTGACGGCGTAATTGCCCCCGCTTTAATGGTCTTCGCTAATTCACGCGCATATTTTTTATCTGTTAAACCGGCGGTGGGCACTTTCACAAAGTCGGTATCACCCAAATATTTGCTGCGGTCTGCGTAGGCGCGCTTGAAAATCTCCGCCTGTATATGCATCAGTTTTGCACTGCCGGGGCTTAAATCTTTGCTCGCCAACACTTCAAACATGTTTAACATCTGTACCAGATGCACGCCGCCGGAACTCGGTGGCGGCATTGTGACAATGTCGTAACCATTAAAGGTGCCGCGGATGGCAGGCCTTATTTCAACCTGGTAATTCGCTAAATCTTCAGCGCTAATCAAACCGCCAGATTTTTCCATCTCTGCAATGATTTGTTTAGCAATCTTGCCTTTGTAAAAGCCGTCGCGACCGTGCCTGGCAATATAGGCTAGCGTATTTGCTAAATCTGTTTGTTTAAAAATATCGCCGGGGCGATACAAATTACAGCCGGGTTTAAAATATACCCGGCAAGACTCGGGGTTTTGTCTCAAGCCTTCAGTAATTGCAAAGTTGCGGTACATATCGTCGTTAAAAACGATGCCCTGGCGAGCAAGCTTTTCCGCCGGCTTAATAACTTGTTTCCAGCTTAATTTGCCGTAGTTAGAGTGCGCATAAAATAGGCCGGCAACTGTACCGGGTACACCCGCTGCAGCGAGCGTATGTAAAGACAGGTCTGCAACGGGTTCGCTATTTTTATCGAGGAACATATTTTCGCTAGCAGCGGCAGGGGCAACTTCCCGGTAGTTTATCGTTAGGCTAGTATCCTCTTCAGCCAGATACAGCAGCATAAAACCGCCGCCAGTTAAGTTGCCAGCCCGCGGCAGCGTTACCGCCAGGCTAAAGGCTGTTGCTACCGCGGCATCAATAGCATTGCCACCTTGTTTTAATATTTGTGCGCCCACTTCGCTGGCAATTTCATTTTGGCTCACCACCATGCCCGCACGAGCGATAGTGGGGTGAAAACGATCGTAATAATTTATCAGGCCATCTGGCTCTTGAAGATCGGCTGCGTATAAGCAGCCAGGCAGCAAAATAAGCGCGCAGCTAAAAATAATGCAAATATGAGTGTATACAAAATTGGCCCGGTACTTAGGCATAATCATTCCCTGTGTCATCCCGCTTTTTTCAGCTTAAGCCTGTTCAATCGAGGCGGCCTTCGCTGTAAGTCGCTGCTGAATAAAGCTCAACTTACCACAGTTAAAGAAACATTCCGCCGGTGAGGATTTGGGAAATCTTTAGTTTTGGCGCCTTGTTCAGCGCTTTTACACAAACCTTTGGCAAAACGGTACAAACTGTCGTCGAGAAAACGCTCAAGTGGTACAAAAGATTCTTTGCCACCACCGGCTTTTTTAGCCCGTTTTTTATTCATGTTGATATGTTCTTGTAAGTTCCAGGCGTGTTTTTCGCTAAAGCGGTCAATATTTAGCTGCTGGCAATAGTCTTCTATCCAGTGTTTGCTATCGGTTATGTGGCCGCTAATGCTCTGATCCAGATTGCGAACCATCTGTGGCGGCGCCAAGCTTTTATACTGTGTAAGAATCAAATCCATATCACCTTGATCGTACACCAGATTCGTACGCCCCAAATGCAGAGCAAGTTGCTCCATCCACAGCAGCTGAAAATCTTTCTCGATTTGTTGCCACGTAGGCAAACTCGCAGTGTAAGCTAACAGCAAGGTAAAACGACTATAAGCTTCGATAGCAATAACAACGTAGTCGCTAAAAAAACCAACGCGCCGCTCGTGCAGTTGAAACTGCCAACTTATCTGCGTGCTGTGCGTCTGCAAACTCTGCGCACCCACATTTTGTTGGCCTTGCGCCCCGGCAAAGCTCGGGCGTACGAGCTCTAGTTTTAACTTTGTGGCGAGTAGCTTACTTAAGCTGTACACAAGTTGTGTTGGGTGTTTTGGCTGCTTCATATCGTTTTTTGCACATTAACGTATAGACAGGCCTCGACGGACCTTAATAAAGACATGGTACATGAGTACAGACAATAGCGTTCAGACTAAATCAATTCGCTCACAGCTGGCTAAAATCGCTGGCCAGTTGCTAGTCTTTGTTTTGGTTTTCAGCGCGCTGAGCGTCGCCTTAGACTGGTGGCGAGGTCAAAACCTGCAAAGCCGGCCGGCCAGTATCGCAAATTTAAGCGATGTTCACGGGCGAGCGATTGAATTAACAGACGAGCTGCAGATTATCTATTTTTGGGCCAGCTGGTGTGGCCCCTGTAAAGTAACAACACCTTCTATTCAGCGCCTCAGCCGCCATTACCCTGTAACAAGTATCGCCATGGCCTCGGGCTCCGACAGTGAGCTTAAGCAATACCTCAACGATAAGAAGCTGAGCTTCACTGTTATCAACGACAACGAGCAACAGCTGTCTAAAGCCTGGGGCGTCGGCGTAACGCCGAGCATTCTTTTTGTTAAAAATGGCGAGCTGGTACACCAAACCAGTGGTGCCAGCAGTTACCCCGGGCTATTGCTGCGCAGCTGGTTAGTGGAATACTTTTACTAACGCCGCTTAGGCGCCAACTTCTCAGCAACGGTGTTGATCGGGGCAACATTGCTCTAAACTAGCGAGCAAAGACATTACAAGAGCCGCTATCGGCCTTGAACAACAGCACCCTGAACAACACACCATGAGCAATCAAAACCTCGGCACCCTCTACACGGTATCCGCGCCATCCGGGGCGGGTAAAACCTCGCTAGTCAAAGCGCTTATTGAAAAAGAGCAAGGCCTACAAGTTAGCGTCAGCCACACAACCCGAGCAATCAGGCCGGGCGAAAAAGACGGGGTGAACTACCACTTTGTTGAACACAGCAGCTTTGAAAGCATGATCGAAGCCGGCGACTTTCTCGAGTACGCACAGGTGTTTTCAAATTACTACGGCACCAGTTTACGCTGGGTAGACGAGACACTTGCCACCGGCAAAGACGTTGTGCTCGAAATAGATTGGCAGGGCGCCGCTCAGGTCAGGGCCAAACACCCTGGCACGGTGTCTATTTTTATTCTGCCGCCATCAATCAACGCCCTGCGCGAGCGCCTAACCGGGCGCGGGCAGGACGATAAAGAAACCATCGACAAACGCATGGCCGAAGCCTTTAGTGAAAGCTCACACTACGGCGAAGCTCATTTTTTGGTCATTAACGATGATTTTGAGCTGGCACTCGAAGAGCTGATTACGATAGTGCGCAGCCAGCGCTTAAAACTTGAAAAACAACAGCTGCGCCACCACGATTTATTAGAGCAGCTTTGTAAAGGCGAATCATAAACACAAAACTTGAGCCCAGCGCTCGTTAAAGTGTTTATCATTGCGCGACAATAGTTGTCCAATGCGCCCACAAAGCGTACAATTTGGCCCCTTTTGCTCTGTGCGCCCTGCCCAGAGCGCCTTGGCAATGTAAAACTAAGTGGATAATCATGGCTCGAATCACTGTTGAAGACTGCCTTCAGTATGTAGACAACCGTTTTGAACTGGTCCTGCTCGGCAGCCGCCGCGCTCGTCAAATTGCAGTAATGGGCAAAGACCCGCTGGTACCTGTCGACAACGACAAGCCCACCGTTATCGCCCTGCGCGAAATTGAAGAAGGCCTGATCGACCAAGCCGTACTGGCTGAAGCTGAAGCCGAAGATGAAGGTTTTGAAGAGCTGCTGAACCTCGATGCAGCCGTAGACGGCAATCAACCAGCCGCGCCCGAACTCTAAGGAAGACCGCCTTATATATGGAAGCCTCTGGCCCTGTTCTCAGCATAGATAATTTTGCACACAGGCTAAGCTCCTACCTCGAGCCCGCCCAGATCACCAAGGTCAAGCGGGCTTATTATTACGCCGAACAAGCCCATTTAGGCCAGTTCCGGCGCAGCGGTGAGCCCTATATCACCCACCCTCTGGAAGTTGCCAATATCCTTGCGTCGATACGCATGGACCATCAAACTCTGATGGCCGCAATGCTGCACGATGTTATTGAAGACTGCGCCATCGGCAAAGACGCCGTAGAAAAGCAATTTGGCCCAACCGTGGCCGACCTGGTTGACGGGGTCAGTAAGCTCGCAAAAATTGAGTACGAAACTCAGGCAGAAAAGCAGGCTGAAAACTTCCAGAAGATGGCTTTGGCAATGGCCAAAGACTTGCGTGTAGTTGTCATCAAGCTCGGCGACCGCCTACACAATATGCGCACACTCGGCGTGATGCCGCCTGAAAAAAAACGCCGCATCGCCAAAGAAACACTGGAAATTTATTCGCCAATCGCCCAGCGCCTAGGCATGAACGACTGGCGTGTGGAATTTGAAGATCAGTGTTTTAAAGCCATGCACCCGCTGCGCAGCTCACGCCTGCAGGCGAGCTTAAAACAGGTTCGCGGCAACCGGCGCTCCATCGTTGAAAAAATTCAATTGGCCATTGAGGAACGCCTCGACCGCCACGAAATCGACAACCTTGTTATCGGGCGCGAAAAGCATTTGTACAGCATCTACAGCAAGATGCGCAGCAAACACAAAAGCTTTAAAGAGATTATGGATGTCTACGCCTTTCGCATTATTGTCGACAGCATAGACACCTGCTACCGCACACTCGGCGCCATTCACAACTTATATAAGCCCATTCCCGGCGAGTTCAAAGATTATATTGCCATCCCCAAGGTCAACGGCTACCAGAGCCTGCACACCGTAGTCATCGGCAAGCAGGGTGTGCCGATTGAAGTCCAGATACGCACCAAAGAAATGGATGAGCTCGCCAGTTCCGGTGTCGCCGCACACTGGCTCTATAAAAGCACCGACGAAGACACCTCGGCCATTGCCAGCTTTGATCGCGCCAATCGCTGGATCAAGCGCTTGATGGAAATTAAGCAACACACACAGAGCTCACTTGAGTTTGTTGAAAACGTAAAAATCGATCTGTTTAAAGACGAGGTTTACGTCTTTACACCCAAGGGCGCGATTATTGAACTGCCTGTCGGCACCAGCGCCGTCGACTTTGCCTACGCCGTACACACCGATGTTGGCAACAGCTGTGTAGCCTGTCGCATCAATGACAGGCCTGCACCACTGAGTCAAAAACTCGAAAGTGGCCAAAAGATTAAAATTATTACTAGCGAGCGCAGCCAGCCCAACCCAAATTGGCTCAACTTTGTCGTTACCGCCAAAGCGCGCTCAGCTATCCGCCACTATTTGAAGCATCAGCGCCACACAGAAAGTGTTGAGCTCGGCAAGCGCATGCTCGAGCGCGCCCTCGTGCACGCCAGCCACGAACTCGAAAGCCTCGAAGCTGAGCACTATCAGCAGATTCTGGCCCACACCCATACCGACAGCACCGAAGAATTGTTTGAAGCGATCGGCCTCGGCAAGCTCAGCGCCGCCAATGCCATTAAGGCGCTCGCGCCGGAAGCTCAACTCGACGGCGGCGCGCCGATCACCGTCGACCGCGCCGACGGTGTACTGATCAGCTTTGCGCGCTGCTGCTGGCCGATTCCGGGCGACCCGATTATCGGCCACTTAAGTGTCGATAAAGGCATTGTTGTGCACCGCGCCAACTGCAATAACGTCAGCGACCTGCGCAGCAAAAAAGAAAACATTGCCGATACCCACTGGGCGCACAATGTCGAAGGCGAATTTATGGTAGAAATTCGCGTCGAGGTACTAAGCGAGCGCGGCATTATCGCCAGCCTTGCAACCAGGCTGTCGTCGACCGGAACCAGCATTGAGCGTATTCAGGTCGACGAGCGCGACGCCGAACACAGCGTTATTACCCTGACCATCAGCGTCGAGGGGCGCATCCACCTCGCCAATATTATGCGTAAAGTCAGAACTATGAGCGCCGTCGAAAAAATTTATCGCGTGCGCAACCATAAACGTTCACGCTAATTTATATAGCGTTTTTAGTTAAGGAAAGAGCATGCCTAACAAAGCCATTATTCACAGCGACAACGCCCCTGAAGCTATCGGCACTTACAGCCAGGCCGTCAAAGTGGGCGACACCGTCTATCTCAGCGGTCAAATCCCACTGATTGCCGAAAGTATGACTATGGTTGACGGCGATTTTGCCGCCCAGGCTCACCAGGTATTTAAAAACCTGGCCTCGGTCTGCGAAGCGGCCAACGGCTCGCTGCAAGACATCGTCAAACTCAATATTTACCTGACCGACCTTAGTAACTTCCCCATCGTCAACGAAGTTATGGGCCAGTATTTTGAGCAGCCCTACCCTGCGCGCGCCGCCATAGGCATCAGCCAGCTACCCAAAGATGCACTGATCGAAGCCGACGGCATCATGGTGGTTTAAAGGCCAATCATGGACGCGTTGCTGACCCTGGCCGTGCTGGCTTGTGTATTACTGGCCTTAATCAGCAACAAAGTTGCCGCCGACCTGGTATTAATGGCGGCGGTCACCGTACTGATTATCAGTGGGGTATTGAGCCCCGCCGAAGCCTTGGCGGGTTTTGCCAACCCCGGCGTTATTACCATTGCCACGCTCTACGTTGTTGCTGCGGGTTTGATTGAAACCGGGGCGGTGCAGTGGCTCGCCCACTATGTACTCGGTCGGCCGCGCTCGCTGCGCAGTGCGCAGCAGCGGCTAATTTTTCCTACCGCGCTGCTCAGCGCTTTTACCAATAACACAGCCATCGTCGCAATGTTTACCCCGGCCATCCAAAGCTGGGCCGAGCGCTTAAAGATCCCGCCGTCAAAGCTGTTAATTCCGCTGAGCTACGCCGCAATTATCGGCGGCACCTGTACCATTATCGGTACCAGCACCAACTTAATTGTGCACGGTTTATTAATCGACAACGCCAATATTGAACTGGGGCTATTTGATATCGCCATCGTTGGCCTGCCGCTGTGCCTTGCCTTTGCATTGTTTATGTATGTATTTGGCAGCAAGCTGCTGCCAAGCAGAGGCAATACCGCTGAGCAACTCAGTGAAGTTAGGCAATACTGTGTTGCTTTTCGGGTAACGGAAGGCCCGCTCGTTGGTCGCAGCATACGCAACGCCGGCCTGCGCCATCTGCGCGCAGGTTATCTGATTGAATTACAGCGCAACGAACAATTACACACGGCCATAGACCCGAGCTGGAATATCGAGAAGCACGATATTTTGCATTTTTTAGGCGGGCCGGAACTAGCCGCCGAACTGCGCAATATTCGCGGCCTGCAACCGGCCAGTCTCGCCGTCGAGAAGCTGGCCATCGCCAACCAGCAGCGCCGACTAGTGGAAGTTGTACTCGGCCCGGAGTTTCCCGCGCTGGGTAAAAGCGTTCGCGAGAGCCGTTTTCGCAGCCGTTTTAACGCGGCGATTTTATCCATTAGTCGCAACGGTAAACAACTGCCGGGCAATGTCGGCGAACAGCACTATAAAGTTGGCGATACTTTATTGCTCGAAACTGGCGACGAATTTGTCGATCAATACCGCTTCCGCAAAGATTTTTTATTGGTCAGCCCTTTAAGTGATGAGGGCCTAAGTGATTTTAGAAAAGTGCCGCGCGCTGTCGGCATACTGCTGCTTATGATCGCTTCGACCAGCTTTGGTTTTACCAGCATACTCGAAAGTGTTCTGTTAGCTGCTGGCGCAATGTTGCTCACACGCTGCGTCGGTGCCGCCAAAGCCCGGCGGCAAATTGATCTACAGGTATTGGTGGTGATTGCCGCATCCTTTGCACTGGGCACTGCGATGAACCAGAGCGGCGCTGCGGCCATGATTGCCGACACCTTGATGCACGACAATCTCGCCTCACCGATGCTGGCATTGGTGATTATCTATTTGTTGACGGTTGTTTTTACCGAATTAATGACCAATAACGCCGCAGCAGTATTAATGTTTCCCATTGCCCAGAGCTTTGCCGAACAGCTCGGTGTCAGCATCATGCCATTTGCAGTGGTATTGATGGTTGCCGCTTCGGCCAGTTTTATTACACCGCTGGGTTATCAAACCAACTTGATGGTCTATGGCCCGGGCCAGTATCGCTACAGCGATTACGTTAAAATTGGCACGCCGCTGAGCCTTGTGATAGCGGCGCTGACTTTGTTTTTAGTACCGATAATCTGGCCTTTTTAATTAGGGCCTTTTTAATTAGGGCCTGTTTATTACTTTCCCCAGCAGCCGTTTTTTCGCAGGGCTGCGCGGTTTTAGTCGCCGCTTTTATTTTTCTCAAATGCCGCCAGTTGTTCTGCGCTGGCTTCGGTTTGATAACGCTGTTTCCACTCGCTGTAAGGCATGCCGTAAACGCGTTCACGTGCACTTTCTTTAGCGATGTCTTTGCCAAGATTTTTTGCTTCGGCAACATACCACTTGCCAAGGCAGTTGCGACAAAAGCCAGCGAGATTCATTAAATCAATATTCTGTGCATCTTTGCGCTCATCGAGGTGTTTTAGTAGATGGCGAAAAACCGCCGCTTCGATTTCTACCTGCTCTTGAGCTGTCAGCTCATCTACCTTTATTTCGCTGCTCTTTATTTCGCTACTCTTTATTTCATTGTTATCTGTTCCATCTACCACGGTAATTGCTCCCCATTGCTGTGCCAAAATGATCCGCTGTTATGAATTGTTAACTCATCAATTCGTTTACTCAAACGCTCGGCAGCCGTTTGCGCATCAATATCACCCGCGTAATTTACCATTTCGGTCTGTACAAAACCCGGATGCAGTAGCGCAACCGCTACATTCTGCCCTTTAAGATCCAGAGCCAGTGACTTGGCGCCGGCATTTAACGCAGCCTTGCTCATTCGATAACCGTAGTAGGCTCCCGAACCGTTGTCGGCGATTGACCCCATGCGGCTGGTTATACACGCGATTTTTGCCCCGCCGTTTAAGCTTGGTTTTAACGCCGAACTCAAGCGTATCGGTGCCAAGGCATTGATCGTGTACTGTTCTAACATCGACGCCGAAAAAACCTCATCGATGCTTTCAGAAAACAACACACCGGCGTTGTTAATAAGTACATCAATAGCTGTTGCCGACAGCGTTTCAGCAACAGCACTGAAGCTGGCCTCATCGGCCAGATCGACATCTTCGATAATTCTATCTGCACAATGCTTAAGCTCTTCACTCGAGCGCCTAACAAGTGCAATAACACGGTCACCGCGATTTTTATAACACTGAGCCAGGGCCAAACCAATACCGCGATTTGCCCCACTGATAACTACCGTTTTCACTTTTTGTCCCCCTGAATTAGTTACACACCACTGAGCCTGCGCAAAAGCAACGCCGTCTACAACTTCAAAACAATCAGCACCAACAAAACCAGTGTGCTAAAAAAGCCGATAGCAAAAAAATACGAGCGCGGGCTTGGGTTTTTTTCTGTTGCAATAGCGTAATAAAGCCCCATATGGGCGATGCGCGCAAGCGCGTAGATCCAACCCAGCCACGCCAGTGTTGGCGCGGCAACACCAACGTTCATTGCCAAAAAAATACAGGCAATCATAATCAATGAATTTTCCAGGCTGTTGCGAAAACAGCGATCGCTGCGAAAAACAAAGCTCTCTTGGCCAAGGTTTGCATCAACAATGCCCGGTATATAAGATTTCTGGCGACGGTGAGCAACCATGGCGATTAAGCTCTGTACAAACATCGTCGCTAAAATTAACCAAACTGCGAGCAAGCTCGCGTGGTAGTCTTCAAGAATACTGGCAAATTTCATAACGCTTCCTGTTGTTGTGTTTTAAATAATTTAAAAACAAATAAACTCGCCGCAGCGACATTGCCCAGAATCAAACCATAAAGGTGCGCACTGGCAATCACATTGCCACCGATAAAGGCTTTCATTTCACTTGCATCGTAGTCGGCGCCCTGCTGAGCAACAACTTTATATACAAGTACGGCGTAGATAAATAAGTACAGCCAGGGCTGCTGGCGGCTTTGTAATAATAGCTGCTGGGCGATCATGCCATAGAGTACGCCACTAAGGCCGACGTAGTTCTGCAGTGAAGCATCAAAAACATACAGCGCCAGGCCGACACCAGTGGCAATAAATAAAAAACTACCGTACCACTGGCGCCAACCGCAGTACTTTTTAAACAGGAGTGCGGCAAGCACATAGATGCTTAGATTCATCAACATATGGTTGACGTTAAGATGAACAATATTGCCCGTTACAATACGCCACCACTGCCCCTGCTCTATTGCGCTTCTATCCCAACTGAGAATAGGATTCAACTGCTCGTGGGCCACGCCTAAGCAAAATACGACCAAGCTAACAATAAACAAATCACTTAGTGCTTTGAAACGCTCCGGGCTTAGACCGGGCTTTTGTGGTGGCGTTATACTTGGGTTATTGGACATAGTGGCCTCGCTATCAGGCGGCCATTCTAACACTCGGTGATTCACGCGGCATTCACATCGCGTAAGTACATTGAGCAGCAACAACTCAAATTCGAGCGAGAGCCACAGTGAAGCTAATAGGCCGTTTTTTTCTAATCTTTGTTCTGACCCTGATTATTTTGCTTGGTGCGGTGGTCGTTCTACTGTTTAGTTTTGACCTCAACCGCCTCAAGCCAGAGCTTCAACAGCTAGCCGCCGAACACGGCGCTGAGCTTCGTTTAGATGGTGATTTAAGTTGGCAGTTGTGGCCACACCTGGCTCTTAAAATTGCAGACAGCAGCCTGTACAACCCCGAGGCCCAACAGCTAGCCTCGATCGAACTGGCATCCTTGCAAGTCGCCATTGCACCGCTTTTAAAAAAGAAAATTGAAGTTGAAGCGCTGACTCTGCACGGGCTCGAACTCAATTACATTATTGACCAACAAGGCCAAAATAATTGGCAGACTCTGCTAACAGATAGCAGCACACCAGCAGCTTCGCACTCAAACAGCAGCGATAATAAAACATCGGGCAACACCGCTCTCGACCTAAGCATCGCCAATATCGACATTCAGCGCCTAAAAGCAAACTATGAAGACAGGCAAAGTTCGGATAAAGCCGGCTTAAATCTCAGCACCTTGCAGCTACGCAATGTCGGCCTCGACGGTAGAAAGATGCCAATTGACATTGTAGCCAGCGCAACCAGCTCTATGCTGCAGGCGCCGCTGCAGCTGCAGGCCAAAGGCCAGGCGAGCTACGATCAGCAAAGTGGTCACTATACACTCAAACTCGAAGCGCTAGAGCTGCTCTATCGTCAAGCTCAGGCAAATATCAAACTTGCCCTGCAACAAACTGCGTCTGCACTACCGGACCTGCAGATGGAACTAAGTACCGCTTCAGCTAGGCAGTGGATAAAAGCCTTTGACGCCGAGCCAAGCAGCTTAAAGGCGGGTGTGTTACAGCACACACAGCTCAATATTTTGGCAAGCAAGGATTTTGAGCTCATTGAGATCGACGGCAAGCTCGATAAAACCACCTTTGCCGGCAGACTCGCAACGTCGACCACCAGCCCCAAGCTGAGCAGCTCCCTCGCCTTAGGCAAATTCAATGCTGATGATTATCTGCTGCAAGCGGACGATAGCAGCTCAACAACTGAGGCCAGCTCTGACGAAGCAAGCGAGACGACCGCTCTGCCTTTAGAACTGCTGCGTGAATTGGATTTTGTCAGCGAGCTGACAATGGAGCAGCTGCTTTGGCGCGAGCAGCAAATAACCGAGCTGCAGGTTAAAGCCGAAGCTAAACAGGGCCTGATTGAGCTGCCTGTCGCGAAGTTTAAAATTAACGGCGCCCCGGCAAGCTTTCACGCCCTGGCTGATGCCAGGGGAAGCGAGCTGAGCAGCAAGCTCGGCGGCGAACTTAAGGCTCTGCAACTCAAAGCTCTGCTTGAAGAATTTGCAGACTTTCACAACATAGACGGCAGCTTTGATTTGCAGCTTCAGGCACAAACTCGCGGCAAAGACAGCCATCAACTCAGCCAAAACTTGAGTGCCCATATATTCGGCGAGAGCCCGGAGCTCAAACTCAGCCCGCTAAATCTACTGCAGGCCTTGTGCCAGAGCGCTGCTCGCCTCGAGGGTCGCGCTGTCGGCAATACCCAGTGGCCGGCCTACACCCTGTTTGATAACAGCCGCTTTGAAGCCGAGTATGCCGGGCAACAGCTAAAATTGCTTAAGCTCGACGCAGGCCTGGCCGAGCTGCGTACCGAAGCCAAAGGCCAATATTCGCTCGCCGATGGCAAGTTTGACTTCCCCATCCAGCTTCGCCTCGACAAAAGCTTTGCCGCGGTCGACGCCTGCCGCGAAGTCAGCTCAAAATGGGATAACCAGGTGCTGCCTTTGCGCTGCAAAGGCAGCATTGATCAGCTCGGTATCAAAAGCTGTGGTCTCGACCGCAGTTACCTGCAAGATATTGCCGAACAGCGCTTAAACAAAGAAAAAGAAAAGCAAATAGACAGGGTCGAGAAGGAACTGAGTGACGAAGCTGAAAAACTGCTAAAAAAGCATTTAGACGACGATAATATCAATAAACTCAAGCAGCTTTTTCGCTAGAATAGAAACATGAAATTTTTATTAAACTGCCTGCCCTGGCGCGTATTGCTACTCAACCTGCTTCTCGGCTTCTCTTTTTGTGTTGACGCCAAAAGCGACATTGAAGCCCAGCGCGCCAAAATAGATACCATGGCCGAACAGACTCTGGCCGAATTCTACGCTGCGGATCCCGCGAATAAAGAGCTGATCACAAACGCCGCGGGATACGGAGTATTTAGCAATGCTCATGTCAGTGTGGTTTTAGCCAGCTTAGGTGGCGGTAACGGCGTTGTTTATTACAACCAGGGCCAGCACAAGGTCTATATGAAAATGGCCGAACTCGGCCTCGGCCTCGGCGCCGGAGTCAAAGATCAGCGTTTTATTATTGTATTTTCGAACCCAGATACCATGGAAAGTTTTTGCGATAAAGGTTGGTTTTTTGGCGGCCGCGCCGATGCAACCGCACAAACCCTGGAAAAAGGCGGCTCGTTTGATATCGAAACCGCAAGCCACGGCATACGTATCTTTCAGTTCAGCAAACGCGGTTTAGTACTGGAAGCAACCGTCAAGGGCAACAAGTTCTGGCGCGATGAAGATTTAAACTAAAACGTTTTATTGGCGTTAAGCCGGCGCAAACACTTAACTCGCGTTGTTGCTTGCGGGCTTAAATACAAGCCACTCATTTCCCGCTTCTGGTTTAGATGGAATCAATAAGGCCAAGAACAAAGAGCACAGCGCAAAACCGGCGCCAACCCAAAACACCAGACTGTGGTTGTAGACCCACAGCACACCGAGTAAAGCCGGGATAAATACCGCAGCAATGTGGTTAATGGTAAAACTCACGCTGGCTGTTGCTGCAATATCTCGTTCATCTGCAATTTTTTGAAAATATGTACTGATGGCAATCGCCAGCGCAAAAAACATATGATCAATAACGTACAGCGCGGCGGCAACTTTTGAGTCATTTACCAAAGCGTAACTACTAAATACGGCAATAAGGCCGAGGTATTCAATAATCAGTACACGCCGCTCACCCCACTGACCAATAAAACGGCCGATACGGCGAGCAAAAAACAGGTTAAACAAATAGTTAACAATAAAAAGCGCACTGATATCGCTGACACTGTAACCAAATTTTTCAACCATTAAAAAACCGGCAAATACAACAAAAATCTGCCTGCGCGCACCACTCATAAAGACCAGCGCATAATACAAACCGTAGCGCTTCCTAAAAATAAGCTTTTTGTGCTGCTGAGCTTTTTGCTCAAATAAAGGAAAGCGTGCCCAAAGCAATAACACAGCAATAAGGCCAAGGCCGCCGACACTTGCGTAAACCCAAAGGTAATCAACGCCCCAGTAGCCCATTAGCAGCCAAATCAAAGCGTAAGCACTCAGCGATGCAAGGGCTTTTACACTCAAAGCTTTGCCCATAAATTCAGCAGTGTGCTCTTTTTCCAGCCACTGCAAAGTCAGGCTTTTATTAATTGTCTCGTAGTAGTGAAAACCAATGCTCATCAGCACGGTTGTACAATAAAGGCCAATGGAGAACGGGAAGAAGCCGGTCAGCAGTACTCCGAGCATCATCAGCACCAAGCTCAATAAGGCCAGGCGCTGTTCGCGAATAATCAGCAGTAGAAACACCGCTGTAAAGGCTAGAAAACCGGGCACCTCGCGCAAACTCTGCAAGATGCCGATTTCGACCCCGCTAAAGTTTGCGCGCTCAATAACAAAGTTATTCAGTAATACCTGCCAGCTCGCAAATCCAAAGGCCATCAAAAAAACCATGGCCAATAACAGCTGTTGGGGCTTTAGCTTCTTGTCACTTGGGCTTAACATCTCGACCTCCCACTTAGGCCGGCCATGCTAACAGCTACTGGAACTTTAGACGATGCGTATTTTTTGTCTCTGCCTGACACTTATACTGTTTGCTTGCAGTCAAAACCCTAACAAAGTTGAACCTGTAAGTGCTGAAGACGTAGCGCTCAACAAGTATCAGCAACAAATTGAACAAATAAAAAGCGATGCAGCGCACGCAGACTACACTGCCCTGCGCAAAGCTTATAGCCTGACAGCGCTCTACCAACCCTGGGACAGCAGCGAGCACGAAGCGGGCCTCGCCATCTTAAATACACTTGCTGAAGACAACTACGGCTTTTGCCTGCAGCTGTCGCAGGCGTTGTTACAAAAAAACTACACTAGCCTAATGGGGCATTTTGGTGCATGGAACTGCAACAAGTTACAAGGCGACTTTGATCAAGCCAATTTTCACCGGCAGGTTATTCAAGGGCTGATGCAAAGCATTAGCGCTAGCGGCGATGGCAAACAGCCGGGCTCTGCTTGGCTTGTCTACAGCGAAACCGAAATGCGCGATTACATTCGCCTAAAAAGCCTGTTGATGTTTAACCAGGAAGCCTTTATTGAAAACGGCCGACACTTGCGCCGCGCCTGGTGTACCGACCCGAAAAACGCCGAAGCGGTGATCGAGCTTTATTTTGACTTAAGCCCGGCTTTATTTACTAAACTAGCGCCGCCAGAGTTTCCGGCTCCGAGTTTTCAGTAACTGCGCTGGGCTTACTGAAACTCGTTAAAAACGCCATCTTGCCATTCAAATAAGCGCGGCATCATTGACTCGCCGCGCCAGAACAAAGCCAGTTGCAACTCATTTTTTAAGGCCTTGCTGAAGTACTGATAGGCTTCTAACTCACTGAGGCCATCGCGACTAAGCAAAGCAGAAGGTGCAAGAAAGTGCTCTTTGAGTTGAAATATGCCCGAACCCTGCCATTTAACTTGCGCCTCCATCAGGGTCCAGAAACGATAAAAAGCCAACTGCTGCTGCATATCGTTGCGCAAAGCCACAATCTGCTCGGCAAGCTCCGCTGATAAAAACTTGTGTGGTCGGCGCCAGTGCTGCCCTCTGCGCTGCCTGTCTTCGATATCCAGGCCCAGATTAAATTCGGCAATGGCAAAAGCAATCGCTTTGTCGCAGTGACTCAAGCTGAAGTGCCAGCTCGAAGAAGGCAAAACGGGCTTGCCGCTTGCCTCTATTTCAATCACAACATCGCTAATGTCGCAGGCCTGTTTTTTAGCCAGCTGCTGTTTCAGCAACAAACGCGCAACGGCAAAAATCCAGCGTTTATCCGGTGAGCGCATGCACTCAAAACGCGTTAATTCATCTGGGCTCAAACAGGCTCGCGCCTGAGCTTTTAGCTCGTGCGACAAATGGCCATCTAAATAAAAAACATAAACACAGGGAAAATTCATCGAGCAAGGCTAACACAGCAGCTACAAAGCAGCGCAACAAGCAGCCAAACAAAGCATGCACAACCACATATTGCTGCCAAAAAAAACGCCGTAAATCAGCTAAAAATCGGGGATTATTTGAATAAATTGGAACTTTTGCCCAAGCAACGAGCACAATAACGAAAAGCGCGCCACTTTGGTTCAAAATGCTTAATTTTTCATTTAAACGTATGAGAAGCGGTGTTACATTTGCCCCGATTTAGGGCTAAGTTCTCTGATCACTATTAAAGCTCCACTCCAAAGGGCTTGCTCCAAAAGTTACAGAAAGGATGTAATGATGAAAAAAATTGCACTGGCTACAACCATCGCAGCTCTCACTTGCTCTGCTGCATTCGCTGATACCTACCGCGCTGAAGTTGGTCTGACCATCGACCAGTACTCTCCAGATGCCGGCGATGACTTCAATAAATACACTTTGTTTGGCGATGTTTATTTCCAAGATGTTGACGCAAGCGTCGGCCCCCGCAACGAAGCACCATTTTTGAATAAAGCATCGAGTGTTGGCCTCGACTACACCAATGTTGACCAAGACAATGTTGACGATGCTTTTGCTCTAGATGGCCGCTTTATCATTGGCGAAAAATGGATCGTTGAAGCCATGTACGGCGACAACGGCGGCGACGTTGTTGACTACGGTATCGGTTTTGGTTGGTACCTGAACGATATGATGGACCTGGTCTTTATTTATGACACCACCGATGCCGATAATGCGCCAGACAACCTAACGGCCAGAATGCACGGCGTGGCTGGCCAACTCGGCTATACCGCCTACCTCGGCTACATCGATACCGACGATGATTCAGGTAGCAAGATTGGTGGTGACCTGACTTATTACATCAACAACGATCTCGGCATTGGTGCAATGATCGACTATGCCTCTGTTGGTGATAACGACGCAACTGATTGGGGTATCTATGCAGACTGGTTTGTTGCCCCGGCCTTTGATCTGCGCCTAGACTACAGCACTGCGAATGACGGCGACGATTCAGAGATCGGTCTGACTGGCTCTTTCCGCTTCTAAGCGTTTCTATGTAAGCGCCCGCAAGGGCGCTTTTGTTTTATCTGAGTTTTTACTTCCCTTAAGCTTTAGTATTTAATGCGCCTTTGATGCTTGTATGGCCAAAGGATTGCTCGATGCCCTCCCGTCTTTTTAAACCCCTGCTGTTACTACTTATTGCGGTACTTACATCTGTACTGCTCAGCTGTCAAAATCAGCACTATAATTTGCCAGCGCTAAGCGAAGAAAAAAATCAGCTTAAATTACCCGGCAAGATTGTTTGGCACGACCTATTGACCGAAAGCCCGGAAAAAACTCAGCATTTTTATGAGCAATTGCTCGGTTGGCAGTTTGAGCCGGTGAGTCTAGAACTTGGCAACAGCGAACTGCCCTATACTCTGATTCGCAACAAAGGTCGCCTAATAGGCGGCATGATAGATCAGCGCAAAATCCGCGCTAAAGTCGATATCAGCCAGTGGTTTACGCTGATGTCCGTCACTGACATCAAAAGCGCTGTGGCTACGGTAAAGAGCATGGGCGGTCGCACTCATGGCAATATTGTTGAACTCGGTGAACGCGGCAAAATTGTCGTTATCGAAGATAAACAGGGCGCGCTCAGTGCACTGCTCGAAACGCGCTACGGCGACCCTGCCGACAAGGGCTTCCCGCGGGTTGGCGACTTTCTTTGGAATGAACTGTGGACAAGCGATATAAATCAAGCTCAGCAGTTTTATCAGAGCCTTGCACCGCTAAAAGCCGAACAGCATCATCTCAGCTACGCCTATACAAGCTTTAGCTCGCAGGGGCAAAAGCGCTTTGGCGTGATGGCCCAGCCTATTCCAGACTTAGAACCCGTGTGGGTTAGTTATGTGCGTGTGCAAGACGAAATCAGCCTCGACAAAATGCTGAGCAAAGTTGAACAACTTGGCGGCGATATTCTTGTAGCCAAACAAAAACGTGAAATCGGCGGTCATGTGGCACTGATTCGCGACCCGTCGGGCGCTGGCCTGGCTCTGCAAACCTGGCCCAAAGCGGGGGAAGAATAATGCTAAGCTCAATGTCCCGACTATTTGTATTGCTTGTTTTTTGTTTTGGCCTAAGCAGCTGCTCGCAGCCTCAGGTTTACGGCAGCATCACCATGAGCAAGGGTTTTAATTCCTACGGTGGCGGTTATCGCGGTTCCGGCGGTTATGGCAGTATCACAATAGGCGGGCGCATCCGTTAGATTTTTGCTAAGCATCTATGGGCGCTAGCTTGCGAGCTCACAGCGGTTGCGGCCGAGCTCTTTGGCTTGATAAAGCGCGGCGTCAGCGCGCTCAAAACAGTGCTCTATTTGCTCGTCACTGTTTAATTGTGCCAAACCAAAACTGATAGTTATTTGCAGCGGCTCACCTTTAAATTTCAGCGAGGATTTTTCAACCAGGGCACGAATTTTATCGAGTACTTTCAACGCTGCATCAAGCTCGGTATTGGGCAACAACATTACAAATTCTTCACCACCGTAGCGCGCAATAAAGTCCGTGTTGCGCAGGCGCTTGGCGATAACAGACGAAATAAGCTGCAGCACCTTGTCGCCGGCCTGGTGGCCATAGTTGTCGTTAATACGCTTAAAGTGGTCGATATCACACACCGCCAGTGTTAGCGGCAAACCATCGCGGGACGCACGCTGCCACTCCTGATAACTTCGCTCTGAATAGGCCTCTCGATTCGGCAACGAAGTTAGGGGGTCGTGAGTGGCCAGGTGACGCTGTTCCGCCAAAGCTTGTTTTGTCGCCTCGCTTTCCTTTTTGAAATGCTGCACTTGCTTGACCAGCGTTTGCAATTGCTCTTGCAGTGCATCTTTGGGTTGGGCTTGCCACTGCTGCAGCGCGTCGTGAATAAACTGCAAACTCGAGCTCACTTCGCACTTAAGCACATCAACTTTATCCGTTGCCTCAACCGAGGCTTTCATGCGCTCAACCCCCTGTTGTACTTTGTCGGCGAACTGCGCGGCTTCACCGTTTTGATTTTTCTCTTTTTCAACGGCGGCCGCGAGCGCTTCGCCAATATCGCCAAGCTCTTCTTTGAGTTGGTTTAGATACAGGCCGAACTCGTCTTCGGCCTGCAAATAACGCAAGGTCAGAATATCGCGTATATCTTCGAGGGTGATGGCCAATACGTACCAGTCCATGCCGCGGGCAAGGCGGTGGCGCACAATATCGATGCGGTGACGAATATTTTCATTCGGCTCAATATTATCGACAAGCTTGGCAAGCGTGCGATTGATACGCTCGGCAACGGCGGCATAACTGTCTTCATCCTGAACCAGTGTTGCAGCACTGTTAGCCAGCGCAGTGTCACTTATTGGGGGGGCTTGAGCTGGAGCCTGTTCTGGTATGTGCAAGGCTTGCTCGTCACTGTCGCCCTGTTCAGATATCGGTGTTTTCTGTGTTTCAGGCTGAGCTTGCTGCTCAACTCTGAGACTGCGCCCGCCTTTCAGGCGCTGCCAGAGACCCGGAGCATCGTCGCTGGCCGCTTCGAGCGCAAGTAACTGCAGTTTGGCTAGCTCCTCCAGAGCTGGCGCGTATTGGCGAAAATTACTCAGGCGCTTGTTTAGCGCTTTGTGAAAACCGGTTAAGCTTTTTTTCAGGTCGTTGGGCAGTTGCAGGCGTTGATATTGATCCAGCAGTAACTGCATTGCCTGCACCGCTTTGCTGTTTTCGTGGCTGCGCTGCTGCTCAAATTGCTGCACCGCGCGCTGGACTTGTTCGAGTTGCTCGATGGCTTGGGCGCCGCTGCCACCGCGCATAATTTCTCTTAAGCGCAGCACGGATGCATCGAGTTGGGTATCCATGCCCGATGCAGCCGTCGCCAACTGCAGCATGGTTTTCTTCAGTTGCTCTAATTGGTAAGCAAAGCGCTTCTCAGTTTTTTCCTGCTCATCAAGCGCACGTAGATATTTGTCTTTATAGCTGTTTGCGCTGCTCATGGCCCACCTAGCGAAACTTAACTTAATAAGTTTTAGCCCAGATCAGGGCTTGCTGCCTGTAGCAACTCAAATACAACACGTAAATACTCAAACAGTGGGCACAAAAAAGCCGCGACAAGCGCGGCTTTTTCGGTACACAAGGTTCAGTACAAAGGGTGCAGCGCTTATTGAATACCGCGCTCTGCGGCAATTTTAGCGGCAAGCCAGCTGGCAATATCGAGCATTTGCTCATAGCTTCCAGCCATAGACGTGGTAATGCGATAGCGGCCATCAACAAAGATCTCTGGTGTACCGGCAATAGCAAAGGCGCGCGCACGGCCATCGGCCTGGTTAACCATGCTTTTTACCGTCCAGTTGTTGTACATTTTTTCAGCTTTTTCGCGCTCGACACCGAGGCTTTCAAACATGGCAAAAATATCGTCTTCTTTTAACAGCGCTTTATAAGCGGCCTTTGGATCACTGGCCTTGTTGTGAATCGCTGCAAACATCGCATCGGCGGTTTCCTGGCCCACACCGAGCTTTTTACCAGTGAAATAAACTTGCGCGCGAATTTTGGTGTCTTTGTTCCAAACTACCGGGTTTTTCACCAGCTCGACGTAATCGGCTTTTCTCTCAGACCACTTTTTCGCAGCGACTTCAAAGCGTGCGCAGGCGGGGCAACCAAAACGAAACACCTCGGTCACTTCAACTTTGTCTTCGCCAACAATCGTGGGTACTGGCGCTAGAAGCTTGGTGTAGTGTTTGTTTTCAACATATTTTTCCGCAGCTATGGCCGAGCTTTTGTCTTCAGCACAGGCGGCTAGAGAGACAAAAAAACCAAGCAACAACATCCAATAACGCATAGGGACTCCTGAATCTTAGGTTTAGCGCTTGAGTATAAATATAAATAAGCTAAATGACGTCAAGCTGAACATAAAAATGCCCGCTTTAGCGGGCATTTGTGAGTTATATCTTAGACTCAGTAGAGACCGGAGATATAAGCTGAAACGGCTTTGATCTCAGCATCGCTCATATGTTCCGCAACAGAGCGCATAATTTTCGCTTCGCCATCGGTCGAACGCTCACCGGAACGGAAAGCCAGCAATTGCTTTTCAATGTACTCCGCGTACTGGCCGCTCAAACGAGGGAAACCGGCAGGCGGATTGCCCTGGCCACGCGGGCTGTGGCAACCGGTACAGGCCGGCACCTTGGTTTCGAGATTGCCGGCGCGATACACCTGCTCACCAAACTCAAGTGCGCTGACCACTTCACCCGAATTAAGCTTTAACTCTGCATCTTTGGCTCCGGCCAACTGAGTGCTTTTGCTGCTGAAAAACGCGGCCATATCGGCGAGTTGCTGATCACTTTTGCCGTCGAGCTGGCCCACCATCTCTGGGATATTGCGCTCACCATCGCGGATCATCTTTAACTGGTTAGTGAGGTACTTCTCACCGAGGCCCGCAATTTTAGGGAACATCGGAGAAGGGCTGTTGCCGTCGCTACCGTGACAAGCTGCGCAGGGCGCGGCCATTGCTTCGCCTTTTGCTGCGTCGCCGGCAGCCATGGCAGATGTAGCAGACATCAGCAGGCCTGCGCTTAGCAAAGAAGCAAAGAGTTTGTTTTTCATCGAATCTAGACGCTCTTAATAAAGGAAATCGGTTCTTCCACAGCCGCTGTTGCAGCGACTCTGCTTTCATTTTTATAGCTTGGACCGCATTATATACCGCCCTGACCGATACGGCTAAGCCCTCGACCCGCATGTCCAAGATTAAGTTTCAATCTGCGCAATATTTAACCAGCGCGCCGTCAATTCGTGAATGTCCGGCCGAAACCGGCGTTGAAGTTGCCTTTGCGGGGCGTTCAAACGCCGGCAAAAGCAGTGCCTTAAACAAGCTCACACGCAACGGCAAGCTCGCTCGCACCAGTAAAACCCCGGGCCGAACCCAACTGATCAACTATTTCAACCTCAATAAAAGCGAAGATTTACGCTTGGTCGACCTGCCTGGCTACGGTTTTGCCAAAGTGCCTTTGGCAATGAAAAAAGCCTGGGAAAAAAATATGAGTGAGTACCTGCAAAAACGAGAGAGTTTGCAGGGGCTGATTATTGTTATGGATATCCGCCACCCGCTGCAAGAAGGTGACGTGATGATCTTAAACTGGGCCGTTGAAGCCGAGCTGCCGAGCCACATCTTGCTAACCAAAAGCGACAAGCTAAAACGCGGCGCCGCCAAAAATACGCTGTTGGAAGTTGAGAAGAAGCTTCGCGAAGCTCAAGTTGAAGACCTTGTCAGCGCACAGACATTTTCATCGCTCAAGGGCGACGGTGTCGACAAGCTTGAGCAGCGCATTGCCAGCTGGATGATGGTAGAAGGTCTGTTTGACGAAAACTAAGCCGTGTTACACGCAGTACAACAGTTCGTTGGCAACACTGATGGCTTCGTCGTTGTGCTGCTCTTGGTCTTGCTCTTCTCGCTGTACTTGTTCGGCGGCCAACTGAGCGATAACGGCCTGCGCCTCTTGCTGCTCTCCGTAATATGGGACGTGCATCTCTAAATCTCCAAACTCAATATTTGTGCAGTTGATGCTAGTTACACTGTCAATTTGAGTTTTGATCCACATCACTGCGTTGGAGACAGTTTTTAAAGCAGCGCCCGGCAGAGAATATTGCTTGATTAAGCGCAAAAACGAGCTTTTATTGCGCTCTTTTGCATCCTTGCAAGCGGCTCAGTACCTAAGTTCCTGTAGGCACCGCTCTTTTGCGTCCTTGCAAGCGCTCATTACCTGAGTTCCTGTAGGCACCGCTCTTTTGCATCCTTGCAACCGCTCAGTACCTGAGTTCCTGTAGGCACCGCTCATTTGCATCCTTGCAACCGCTCAGTACCTGAGTTCCTGTAGGCACCGCTCATTTGCATCCGTGCAAGCGCTCAGTACCTACTTCCTGTAGGCATAAAAAAGCCCGCGTTTTTGGCGCGAGCTAAAGCTTACTTTGGGGGGAAGTACACGAAGTCATGGAGAAACTTCATGTTCTGCTTACTCAGATAGCTGCCGCTGAGAAAAGTTCACTTCTTTTTAAAAAATTAATGCGCTTCATCCCAGTTGTCACCGGACCCGGCTTCGACCAACAGCGGCACACTTAACTCTATCGCTGAGCTCATCAGTGCACAGAGTTTGTCTTTAACTTCTTCCAGCTGGGTTTCGGCGACCTCAAGTACCAGTTCATCGTGTACCTGCATAATCAAATTGGCATCAACTGTACTTTGCTGCAGCCATTGATCCACTTCGAGCATGGCCAGCTTGATAATATCCGCGGCACTTCCTTGCATCGGCGCGTTGATCGCAAGCCGCTCCGCCGCCTGCCGGCGCATGCCGTTGCGTGCGTTAATCTCGGGCAAATACAAGCGGCGGCCTTTAATGGTTTCAACCCAGCCCTGCTCCGCCGCTTTGACTTTGATATTGTCCATATAGTCGGCGACACCGGGGTAGCGGGCAAAATAGGTATCTATATACAACTGCGCATCGACTCGACTGATATGCAGCTGTTTGGCCAAACCAAAGGCACTCATGCCGTAAATTAAACCAAAGTTGATTGCTTTGGCATTGCGCCGCTGTTCAACACTTACCTCATCCAGTGCCACATCAAACACTTCGGCAGCGGTAGCTCGGTGAATATCGAGGCCCTGCTCAAACGCCGAGCAAAGGCCTTTGTCAGCACTTAAATGCGCCATGATGCGCAATTCAATTTGGCTGTAATCGGCCGCGACGATTTTGTAACCCGGCCGAGCGATAAAGGCCTGGCGTATGCGCCGCCCCTCTTCTGTTTTGATAGGAATGTTTTGCAGGTTGGGGTCGCTGGAGCTCAAGCGCCCAGTGCTGGTAACCGCCTGGTGATAGGATGTGTGCACGCGGCCCTCGGCATCGACCAGCGTTGGCAGCTTATCCGTGTAAGTGCTTTTTAACTTGGCTAAAGCGCGAAACTGCATAATCTGTGCAGGCAGCTCGTAATCCAACGCCAGTTCCTGCAGGACTTCTTCAGCCGTCGACGGCGCGCCCTTCTTGGTTTTTTTAATTACCGGCAAGCCGAGCTTATCAAATAAAATAGCGCCGAGCTGTTTGGTGGACGCCAGATTAAATTCTTCTCCGGCCAGTTCGTAGACCTTGGCTTCAATCTCTTGCATGCGCGCTGCATGTTGCTGGCTTTGCAGGCGCAGCTGATCAGAATCGAGCAAGGCGCCATTGCGTTCGGTGCGGCTCAACACTTCGAGCAGGGGCCGCTCAAGCTCTTCGTAGAGAGCGAGTAAATCCGGCTCTTTTTCTAAGGCTTCATAAAGTTTTAAGTGTAAACGCAAGGTGATATCGGCATCTTCGGCGGCATAAGGAGCGGCCTGCTCAAGATCGATTTGATCAAAGGTCAGTTGTTTCACACCCTTACCGGCAATATCTTCGAAGTGAATTGTCTTCAAACCGAGAATACGCTCAGCCAAGCTGTCCATATCGTGGCGCCCGGCGCTGCTGTTTAACACGTAGCTCTCAAGCATGGTGTCGTGGCGTATGCCTTGAAGCTCAATACCGTGGTTTAGCAGTACGTTCCTATCGTATTTAAGGTTCTGCCCAAGCTTAGCCAGGCTGGCATCTTCCAATACAGGTTTCAAAGCTGCCCACACCGTCTCTTCGCTGAGCTGTTCCGGAGCACCGACATAGCTGTGTGCAAATGGCACATAGGCGGCCTCTCCTGGCTCTACAGCAAAACTGACTCCAACCACTCTCGCTTGCATATAGTTAAGTGAGGTAGTTTCAGTATCAAACGCAAACAGCTCGGCAGACTTTAACTTTTTTACCCAAGCATGCAGCGATGCCTCATCTAAAACACAGTCATAGTGCTTGTCGATTTCTTCAGCCTGAACCACCTGCCCATCGGCGCCACTTTCTAACTCATCAATCCAGGTTTTAAATTCGAGCTCGGTAAACCAGCTCAGCAGGGTCTCTTTGTCGACGGCCCCGGGCTGCAGCTGCTCCACATCCTGCTCGAGCTCGAGGTCAGTTTTGATCGTCGCCAATTCGTAGGAGAGATAGGCGCTGTCTTTGTGCTGCTCGAGCTTTTTGGCCATGCTCTTGCTGCCGCGAAAGTCCAGGCTGGCAATTTCATCGAGGCGACTGTATATGCTGTCGAGACCACCCAAACCCTGCAATAAGGCCAGGGCGGTTTTTTCTCCAACCCCGGGAACACCGGGGATGTTGTCGACTTTGTCGCCCATTAGCGCGAGAAAGTCGATAATAAGTTCTGGAGCAATACCAAACTTTTGCTCGACACCGGCAATATCCATAACGGTTTCCGTCATCGTATTCACCAGGGTAACTTGCTCATTGACCAGCTGAGCCATATCTTTATCGCCTGTCGAAACAACAACCGGCAAACCTTTGTCACTGGCTTGGCGCGCATAGGTGCCGATAACATCGTCCGCCTCCACACCTTCAACAATGATTAGCGGTAAGCCCATCGCCCGAATAATGCTGTGCAGCGGCTCAACTTGCTCACGCAAATCGTCGGGCATCGGCGGGCGCTGCGCCTTGTATTCACTGTAAATCTCGTCGCGAAAGGTCTTACCTTTTGCATCAAAAATAACTGCAACAGGGCTTTCGGGATAATCCTTCTCTAGCCGCTTGAGCATCGCCACCACTCCTCTAATTGCTCCGGTTGGAAAGCCTTGAGCATTGCGCAGGTCCGCTTTGTACATTGCGTGAAAAGCGCGATAGAGATAAGAAGAACCGTCTACGAGTATTAAAGGGGCTTGCGACATAAAAAGAGAAGGCCTTAGTAAGTGGAGGCGCAAGCATATACAAAAGCGCGTTTAAGTCCGAGCACCGAAATTAAATGACAGACAAAACTGTGCAGAAACAGCGCAATGTGTGCATAGAATTTGTTTTTCTAAAGAAGGGTAACACTTGTAACGGTAACATTGATTAAATGTCACACAGATCACATTTTGAGCACCGAATTGCGCAGAACCCCACAAAATAAGGCCTGTAACGTTGATTCAACTTATAAAAATACCAGCCTGCATAAAAAACGCACTTGCAATAACCAAAAAAATCGTTACTATGGGTAACACAAGGTAACAACTTGTACGAGAAAGCTCACATTCGAGCTCATCGGTAACCAACCCAACTCTCACAAGGAGAATTTTTAGATGAAACTTTTAGCCGTACTCAGCGTCTTATTTGCCGCGAATAGCGTACTGGCTGGTGAGGTTGGTACCCCAAATCCTTCTAGCGAAGTGAAAGCTGAAAAAGTTGAACTCGCTCTGGCGGACAAAGGTGCCGGCACAAGCTGGTCAGTCGAGCCCCTGAAATTCCAGGCCACCGCTCATCAAACCGCTGAATTAAACAAACGCGTTGATCAAATGAATGCAGAGATCTCTGCCAACCTCGACGCGCTGATTGCTGAAAAAGTAGAAGCTTCTTTAGCAAATTAAGCACCCAGGGCGAGATCGCCCGGTAGCGTTTTTTAAGGGAAACAGAGGTCGACCGACTCAGTTTCCTCTTGCAGCCAGATTTATAGGTGTATGCAAGGAAGGGCAACTGCCTTCTAGGTCAAGTTGAGTTATACGTCTCCACGTCTCCGGGCCGCGCAGAGCTGAGTAGTACTGCAAAGCCCACCCCCTTGCTCAAGTAGAGCTGGTAGTGCTACTTAGGCAATTTTATAGAGGCCCCCATGGCAACATGCGGGGCCTTTTTTTATATCCATGGATGGATGGTATAGCGCGGAATCACGGATGATTGGAGCGCATATATCCACGGATGAAGGTATAGCGTGGAATCACGGATGATTGGAGCGCATATATCCATGGATGGATGGTATAGCGCGGAATCATGGATGATTGGAGAGCATATATCCACGGATGAAGGTATTTCGCGGAATCGCGGAGATTAGAGCGTGTCTACCTAAAAAGAAGCAGAGCAAGCTCAACGCAGAACCGGCTATACGGAGCTAAAGCTCTATGCAGCGCTGAAAACCATCGGCAATGCTCTTCATATAAGCAACGTAAGCACTGCCCTCAGCCGGCACTGAAAAACGGGCCGCAAGTAAATCTACTTCAACAAGCTGCATATCAATACGCGCGGCCAATTTCTGCGCCGCCTGAAACTCGTCGACATCGGCAATCAAACAGCTCAAGCCCCGGGCCTGGGTTTTTAGTTCGTAGAGCTGACGCGCGTGCAGCTGCTGATCGGGCAGTTGATTCACGGCAAACTTCTGTTTGAGGCCGAGTTCGTTTACATAGAGCCCCCAGGCATCGTGATAAACGGCAAAAGCCTTATCTGAACTGCTAAACAGAGTCTTCGCCCGGTGGTATTCGCGATCTAAGTCGCTGAGTAAATTGTCGAGCTTTTGTTTAATCTGTGCTTGCTGCTTAGGGTAGTGCTGAATCATCTTCTCAGCGATGCGCTCGGCAAACTGCCGGCTGTGTACAAAACTCAACCACAGATGAGTTTCCTGCCCGTGTTGATGGGCGTGGTTATTTGAAGAATGCTTATTTGCAGAATGCAGTTCCGCATCAGCAAGTTTGTCTAGCGTAAGCAAATGTTGATCATCAACCTGCTTCTCTACCGCTTTGGCAATTAGGCTTTCAAACTCGGGGCCAACCCAAATAAAAAGCTCCGCCTGCTGCAGTTTCAACAAGTCACGCGGTTTTAAGGCATAATGGTGAGGAGAGTCACTGGGGCCTAATAGTGCATCGCTGCGCACCGATTGCGGCGCTAAATCACTTGCGAGCAATTGCAATGGCCGTATCGAGCTTAATACGTCCGCACGAGACTGAGTAGAGAGAAAAAGCTGGCCGAGCAGCACAATAAGGCTAACAACCAGCCCGCGGGTTTCACTAAGTTTCAAAATCGAAGCCGTAAAACGATATATAATATCATAACCTGCCCTATTTTGAGCGACTCATGCCAAGCCAAGTTTTGCGCAGCCACAATTCTCAAAGCCTCGACCAAGCTCTGCGCGCCGCTCAAAAAGCCTGTGAGCAAGACGGTTCAAAATTCACCGAGTTGCGTGAACAGGTGCTGCGCATTATTTGGCAGGCGGGCAAACCGATAGGCGCCTACGAGATTATTGCCGAGCTAGAACAACTTAGCGGGCGAACAAAAATTGGGCCGCCTACGGTTTACAGGACCTTAGAGTTTTTACAGAGGCTCGAACTCATTCACCGCGTGCACAGCCTCAATGCCTTTCTCGCCCGAAATCAAACCAGGGCGGGCAGCATGCCGGCCCTATTTATTTGCCGCAAATGCAAGCAGGCAAACGAGGTCGTCAACAGCGTTTTTCAACAGGCTGTCAATTTGAGCGCCAACGAAATGAAATTTCAGGTAGACGAGCAAATGTTAGAGGTACTCGGCCTCTGTCAACACTGTCGCCGCAGCGACGAAGCGATAAAAACAAGTCAAACAAGTTTTCGAAACTCATGAGCCAAGCTGCTGAAACCCTTATCAGCCTCAAACAGGTGTGTTTGAGCTTTGCCGAGCAAACGGTGCTCGACAACATCAATCTAAGCATTCACCGCAATGAAATCATCAGCATTATCGGCCCAAACGGCGCCGGGAAAAGCTCGCTAATTAAGATTATGGCCGGGCTGGTTCCGGCAAGTTCCGGCACACGTGAACAACACGGTCAATTTGTGCTCGGCTATGTTCCGCAAAAACTGAGCATGGACAAATCCATGCCCATTAAAGTCAGCCGCTTTTTAAGCCTCTCGCGCGCGCCCAAAACAAGCTACCACGAGGCCTTAACTATCGTCGGTGCCGAGCAGCTGTGGTCCCGGCAGATGCACGACTTAAGCGGCGGTGAATTTCAGCGCGTACTGTTCGCGCGTGCACTCGCGCGCAAGCCCGACTTACTACTGCTCGACGAGCCGCTGCAAGGTGTCGATATCACCGGCCAGGTCGAACTCTATGAACTTATAGGTAAAATACGCGGGCAACTTAACTGCGGCATCGCGATGGTCAGCCACGACCTGCATTTAGTGATGGCGCAGACAGACAGGGTTTTGTGCTTGAATGGGCACATCTGCTGCGAAGGGCAGCCGGAAAGTGTCAGCCAGCACCCCGAATATTTGAGCTTATTTGGCCAGCACGGATCACAAAACCTCGCGGTCTACACCCACCATCACGATCACCACCACAACCTGCACGGTGATGTAGAGCGCTGCAATTCAAGTTGTCACCATGATTGAACTGTTTTTATTACCCCTACTTACCGGCTTGGTATTGTTATTTAGCCTCGCCCCGCTCGGCTGTTTTGTACTGTGGCGGCGCATGGCTTTTTTTGGTGACAGCATTGCCCACAGCATGTTGATCGGCGTCGCCTTAGCGCTCGCCTTCGAGCTGAATATCAGCCTCGCAACGCTGCTGTTGGCCGCCTTTATCGCCTTGTTAATGGCGGCCTTTGGCCGAGATGGAAAACTGCCCCGCGATACCCTGCTCAGCATAATTTCTCATTCGAGCTTAGCCGTCGGCCTGCTCGCGATGAGTGTTTTTGCCGATCAGCGGCTCAACCTGATGAGCTTTTTAGTCGGCGACATATTGAGCGTAAATAGCAAAGACTTACTTACCGTAAGTATCTCTTCATCCCTGTGCCTGGCTTTGCTTATCTATTACTGGCGCGCGTTGCTCGGGCTTGTGATCAGCAAAGAATTGAGCCAGGTTGAAGGCGACAACAGCGCTTGGCTCAACGCCCTGTTGATGCTGATTACCGCGCTGGTTATTGCCATCGCTGTGCGCATGGTTGGGGTCCTGCTAATCACGGCTTTGATGGTCATCCCAGCGGCCTCTGCGCGGCTTCTCAGCCGCTCACCTGAAGCGATGGCTCTACTCAGTGTTGCTTTTGCAACGGCGGCGCTGTGCTTGGGCATGGCGCTGTCGTTTGTATTTAACAGTGCAACTGGGCCAACCATCGTCAGCGTAGCTGCGCTGCTACTTTTGTGCACCGCAGCGCTAGGCAAAATTCGGCCCCGTTAACTTACGCCTCTGGCTCAGCGGCAAGATATTTATCTTTTAGCTCAACGTAGTTCGCTGCCGAGTAACAAAAAAAACTGAGCTCTTTTTCAGTTAGGGGCCGAGCTTTTTTTGCCGGGCTGCCGACATAGAGGTAGCCACTCTCAAGCTGCTTGCCCGGCGGCACTAAAGCCCCGGCAGCGATAACTGTCTCATCGGGGACAACAGCCCCGTCGAGTACGGTCGAGTTAATGCCGATTAACACTCTGCTACCGACAGTGCAGCCGTGCAAACAGGCGCCGTGGCCTATGGTGACATCGTCGCCAACAATGACCGGATGCCCTTCGGGGTTGTAGCTACTTTTGTGGGTAATATGGAGTACCGCGTTGTCCTGTACACTCACACGGGCTCCAATACGGATGTAGTTCATATCGCCGCGAATCACAGCGCAGGGCCAAATGGAGCAGTGATCGCCAATCTCAACATCGCCAATAACCACGGCCGAGTTATCGATAAAAACCGCCTCACCGAGTTTAGGTTCTGTGGATAAATACTTACGGATCGCGGCGACTTTTGGGCTATTACTCATTGTTTCAGGCATAAGGCTTATTTGCAGACAGTAAAACAGTTACTATGCCGAGCGAAATAAGAGCAGGCAAGAACAGAGGTCAAAAGTGCTGTTAGCTAATCACAAAAAGCGCTTTATCGCGGGCGCAAGCTGCCCGAGCTGCAAACAAATCGATCACGTTCAAGTGTGGGCTGAAGACGGTGTACCGGTTATGCACTGCGTAAGCTGCGGTTATACTGAAAAACAGAATCACGACAACAGCTCAACAAGCTCTGAAGGCGGTGATGTTGAGCCTCTGCGCTTTGTTGACCAATTTGTTGACGCAAGTGCTAAAGACTAGCACCGGCAAATACCAACAAGCGCTTTCGCCACTCAGTGCAGCGCGTAGTTTGAAGGGTTGTAACTGACCTTGAGTTCGATTGACGAGTCCCCCGCCAAGCAGGGCCAGTCTTCCAACAGATTGCGAAAACCATCAACCTTGTGCAGTTTGACATAGTTTAAAAATGCCTCGCCCTGAAGGGCTTGAGCGTCTTCAAACAAAACGTCGATATGGTAGTGCACAGCCAGATCCAGCTCATTTGAAAATTCTTCGCCGAGCAGGCTGTGCACAATGATGTTACTTAAAGTCATGTCCATCGGTGTCAGCGGCACGCCGTGCTGAAGCAAAATGCGGTCGTTGACCTCTTCCATCAGCCGGTGCGCGTAATAGGCCTCATCAATCAGCGCCTCTACACCTTCGTGTTGATCCATTAACTCTGGCGGGCGACTAAAAAACTGGTAACAGCTCTCTAGCATGGCCTCAACAAACGGCTCTATACCCGCCTGCACTGCCACGTCGCTTAGAGCTTCAAGAAAAGCCGGAACATGTTCGACATACTGTTGTAAAAACTGCTGCAGGGCGCTTTCACGCTTTTCTCCAGGCAGTTCAATCGAGCGATGCAGACGCGATAATCGCTCATTCACAAAGCCTTTTAAACTTCCCAAGTCTTTGTCTCTATCGTGAGCACTGCGGATAATCTGGCGAATTTTTTCTAATGAGTCTGTCTGCATAATTTTTACAAGGCTGTCTTGTACCCGAATCCGTGCACCGACCTCACATCCCTGTTAACAAGCTTTGATAATAATGTTCTGAACTTTAAGCCTCACTAAGCTTAATGCCTAAAGCCGTATCTGACAAAAAAGTCGACACTTATAGCGAATTGTACTTAATTTCCATTACAGAATAACCGTCACTGCAGCGCGACAAGTTCTCACTTTTGCAAGGCTCTGCCTATACTCGAATTAAGTTATCAACAAACCAGCATGACAATAATGCATACCGCTAGGTTTGTTGTAGAACAGTAAAACTGCACCTTCTAAAAACAATAAGAGATTTGGCCTAAATGGAGATGGCTAATGAGGTGGATCGTATCTTTGCCCTGCGGCTTGCTTTTGTTTCTGCTGAGCCTGTCTACACACGCCAGTGAGTGGCAACTAAATATGACCGAAGGCGTTACCTCTATTAGTAAAGAGGTATATAGCTTGCACATGCTCATTTTTTGGATTTGCTGTGCTATCGGTGTTGTTGTTTTTGGGGTGATGTTTGTATCGATGTTTCTACATCGAAAAAGTCGTGGGGTAAAATCCGCAAACTTCCACGAAAGTACAGTATTAGAAATCATCTGGACGACAATTCCATTTATTATCTTGATCGCAATGGCGTTCCCTGCGACAAAAAACCTAATTGATATTTACGACACCGAAGACGCTGATATCGAAATACTTATCACTGGCTACCAGTGGAAGTGGCGCTACGATTACCCCGCTGATGGTGTCAGCTATTTTTCCAACTTAAGCACACCGCTTGAGCAGATATATAAAAATGCTGCCAAAAACCAGCACTACTTACTCGAAGTCGATAACGCTCTGGTTATCCCCGCCGGAAAAAAAGTAAGGTTACTTGTTACCGCCGCCGATGTGATTCACAGCTGGTGGGTACCCGATTTAGCCGTAAAACGCGACGCCATACCCGGCTTTATCAACGAGGCGTGGACTAAAGTAGACAAAATTGGCACGTATCGCGGCCAGTGCGCAGAGCTCTGTGGTAAAGATCACGGTTTTATGCCCATTGAGGTAAAAGTCGTCAGCCAGCAAGACTACGAATTATTTATTCAAGAAAAGAAAAAACTTGCCGCAGATATTGCTGAAGCGGCAAACCAACAATTCGACTTCGATGAGCTCTACCGGCGCGGCGAAAGTGTTTATCAACAACACTGCGCCACCTGCCACCAACTAGATGGCAAAGGCCTGGGTATTTTCCCCGCCATCGCAGGCTCACCAATTGCAACTGGCCCCGTTAAAGAGCATTTGAATCGTGTTCTCAACGGCGCCGGCGCCATGCCCGCTTTTGGCGAGCAGTTAAGCCCCGTCGAAAGTGCTGCAGTCGTTACCTTTCAGCGCAACGCTTTTGGCAACAATATGGGTGAGCTTGTGCAACCTATAGATATCGTCGAATTTAAACAGGGCCGATGAGGAGAACACGATGGCACATGGTCCCGCACCCGGCATAGGTCGCTGGCTCTTCACCACCAACCACAAAGATATTGGCACCATGTACCTGTGGTTCAGCTTTGCGATGTTTTTTGTTGGCGGTTTATTTGCGCTGGTTATCCGTGCGGAATTGTTTGAACCCGGCCTACAAATAGTCGAACCAGAGTTTTTTAACCAAATGACAACCTTACACGGTTTGATCATGGTTTTTGGTGCAGTTATGCCAGCCTTTGTGGGCCTTGCCAACTGGATGCTGCCACTGATGATCGGTGCGCCTGACATGGCGCTTCCGCGCATGAATAACTGGAGTTTCTGGATACTCCCTTTTGCTTTTAGCATGCTCATAGGCACCCTTTTTATGCCTGGAGGTGCTCCCAATTTCGGCTGGACTTTTTACGCACCGCTATCCACAACCTACGCGCCACCTAGTGTGACTGTGTTTATCTTTGCCGTACACATAATGGGCGCCAGCTCAATTATGGGCGCTATTAATATAATCGCGACAATATTAAATATGCGTGCGCCGGGCATGAGCATGATGAAAATGCCGCTGTTTGTCTGGACTTGGCTGATTACCGCGTTTTTGCTGATTGCGGTAATGCCGGTCTTGGCAGGTGTGGTAACTATGATGCTGATGGATATCCACTTCGGCACATCATTTTTTAACGCTGCGGGCGGCGGCGATCCGGTTCTTTTTCAGCATGTATTTTGGTTTTTTGGCCACCCCGAAGTCTACATCATGATTTTGCCAGCCTTTGGTGTGATCTCAGCCATTATCCCCACCTTTGCACGTAAACCGCTTTTTGGTTATAGCTCGATGGTGTATGCGACCGCTTCTATCGCATTTCTGAGTTTTATTGTCTGGGCTCACCACATGTTTACTGTTGGTATGCCATTAGCTGGTGAGCTAATTTTTATGTACGCCACCATGCTGATCGCCGTTCCAACAGGCGTAAAAGTCTTTAATTGGATAACGACAATGTGGCGTGGCGCCATGACATTTGAAGCGCCGATGCTGTTTAGCATCGCTTTTGTAATTTTATTCACCATCGGTGGTTTTAGCGGCCTGATGCTAGCGATTGCACCGGCTGATTTTCAGTACCACGATACCTATTTTGTTGTAGCGCACTTTCACTATGTATTAGTTCCCGGGGCGATATTTTCAATCACCGCTGGCGTTTATTATTGGCTGCCCAAATGGTGTGGGAAAATGTACAACGAGACACTTGCAAAAACACACTTCTGGATTGCTTTCATTGGCCTAAATATTACTTTTTTTCCAATGCACTTTAGCGGCCTTGCAGGCATGCCAAGGCGTATACCAGATTACAACCCACTGTGGGCAGACTGGAATATGATTTCCTCGATCGGCGCTTTTTTATTTGGTGCGGCACAAGTTCTATTTTTATTTATCGTAATCAGAACAATATTCAGCGGTAGGCCTGCGAGCGATCAAGTATGGGAAAGCGCCGAAGGGTTGGAGTGGTCGGTAGCATCTCCTGCGCCCTATCACACTTTTATCAAAGCCCCAGAGATCTAGTGTGAAAACTCAGGCAGATAAGCATATACAGCGACTATCGTTCAAACTGGCTTTGCTGGCGTTTTTAATGTTTATGTTTTGCCTATTTGTTTTACCGCCGCTGTATCAACTTTTTTGTGAAGTTACTGGGCTAAATGGAAAGACTTCCAATCAAGCTTATATCGCAAAACAAGATATCGTAGACCATAGCCGAAATATTACCATCAACTTCATTGCTGTATCACATAACAATCACATCTGGACTTTCAGTGCCCCCGAGCAATCGCTTGTGGTACACCCGGGGCAAATTACCACTACAAAATTTCGTGTAGAAAATACAAGTGGCCGATGGATAGCCGTACAAGCCGTACCTAGTATGGTACCTATTAATGCCACTAACTATTTTAATAAAACAGAGTGTTTTTGTTTTAACCGGCAGATCCTCGCGCCAGGAGAACAGTCCGATCTTGGACTTCAGTTTATTGTTGACTCTGAACTACCCAAAGCAATCAAAAGTTTAACCTTAAGCTACACACTGTTTGATATTAGCGAAGCATCGAGTAAAGAAATTCAAGCCGAACAACAACATCGTATTGGCTTAAACCTAAGTCGTGTAGATAACTTAATTACACTACCGAACGCCAGCGAACAGAACACGGAAGGCAATGCCTATGGCCGATAACAAACCTGACTATTATGTTCCAGAGCAAAGTAAATTACCGATTTTTGCAAGCCTTAGCCTATTTTTATGTGTTGTTGGTTTAGCTAATTGGCTTATTGAGCTCGGCGAAGGCAAAAATGGTACTTCGTCAAATATCTTCCTTCTCGGCTTACTGATGTTTGTTTTTGTTTTGTGGCGATGGTTTGAGCAGGTTATTGAAGAAAACAAGCAGGGCCTAAACAGCGAGCAACTGAAACGCTCTTATATCTGGGCTATGGCCTGGTTTATTTTTTCGGAGTTTATGTTTTTTACAGCCTTTTTTGGCGCCTTGTTTTACGTTAGAACATTTTCACTTGATTGGTTGAGCACAGGCCCAAGCTCCGAGATGCTGTGGAACAACTTTGAAGCGCAGTGGCCGTTGATGCAAACACCAGATATGGCTCTGCAAGGTGAACAAGCCACCGTGCTTGGGCCTGAACAAAATATGGCGAACCCCGGATTTCAACATTGGATGTCCTGGTTACCATTTTGGAATACGGTACTGTTGTTAAGTTCAAGTATTACCGTACATATGGCTCACAGTGCTTTAAAGCGCGGAAAAAACGGCCGCCTGTTCAACTTCTGGCTTGCACTTACTGTTAGCCTGGGTTTGCTCTTCCTGGTTGTTCAAGCCGAAGAATATATTCATGCCTATAACGATCTCGGCCTTACTCTAAGCTCCGGCATCTACGGCGCCACATTTTTTATGCTAACCGGTTTTCACGGTGCACATGTGTGCCTTGGTACATCTATGCTGCTAGTGCAACTAATGCGAAATACGGGGTACTGGCGTTGGCGATTGTTTGCTGTAGCAGCTCTATTTATTGCTTTTTATATCGCATTTAATGTCAACGGTTTTTCGCTTGGCTATCGCCTCGCTTTAGTTGCCTTGGCGGGTCTGGTACTGACAGTTATTGCTGTAGTGAAGACACGACAAGTCTTTCAAAAAGATGACTGTTTTGGTTTTGAAGCTTCAAGTTGGTACTGGCACTTTGTAGATGTCGTATGGTTAGCGTTATTTATTTTTGTATATTTGCTGGCCTAACAATGTGTTGCTCCCACGGAGCCTTAGACACCAACCGGCCGCTACTTAGGCCCCATGCAACGATGCTTAATAACAACGAGGCCGATATAACTCTAAAGGTTAGGCTTTTTATGCATCGCTTATCAGTACCTGTATCTTTGATTAGGAAAAATGCTGCGCTGCTTAGGCTAACAACAGTGACAATAAATAAAACAACAACAAGCAGCTTAAGCATTTTCTATAGCTATGAATAAAAATTCATATAGGTATAAACACAACTGGCGCTTAACTTTTTTTGCGTTGATATTTTTCCCCATATTAATCGCCCTTGGTTTTTGGCAGATTCAGCGCGCTGAAGAAAAACTACAAATTCAAAAGCGCTGGTTAGATCAACAGAACACGGCTTCTATTGATTTAAATGTTACCGACCTTAACAGTGTAGCGAACTATACGAGGCTTACAGTAAGCGGGCGCTACATAGTTAACAATTATTGGCTCCAGGAAGGCCGAAGCTTAGCCTCTCGCCCGGGCTACCACGTAATTAGCCCTTTTGAACTAACAGACGGCCGAATTATTCTTATAGACCGGGGTTGGATCAAGGCCAATATGGATAGGCGTATTTATCCGCAAGTATCAAGCCCAAGTTCAATACTTCGCCTAAGCGGCCTTGCATATACACCAAGCTCTAACCCCCTGATTCGTGAAAACCTGGAGACTCAAACTCATTGGCCTAAACGTATCGTTCAGATAAATACAGAGCTGATGCAAAAGCAACTGCTTCGCGATCTGTTAACTTATGTACTTGTACTCGATGATCATCACCAGAGCGCCTATCAGTACAATCAAACTGTAGTAAATATCAGCCCCGATAAACACCGCGCCTATGCCATTCAATGGTTTATGCTTGCGTTAGTTTTAGTTGCTGCATGGTTCTACGCCTCTTGGGAGCGCCCCTGTGAAAAACCAAAACTCTGAGTTAAATATCAGTTTAAAAACTGCTTTCGCTTGCACAGATGAAGTCCGTACCGGCAAGAAAATACCAGTACTGTTAATACTTATTTTGATAAGTGTGCTGCCTATTGCACTAGCGTATATTAGTTTTTACACCGGCTTTTTATTTCCTAAGTCGACAGTAAACAGTGGCCGTTTTATCGACCCCGCGGTATCACTACACAGCTTACTCAATCAACAAGAGTGGCAACGATGGAACGATGACAAAAAATGGCGGCTTGCTTTTTTCATTAGCAATACGTGTGACGAATCGTGCCAACACCAACTATATACAAGCCGTCAGGTTCACATCCGCCTCGATCAGCGAAGTAAACGCGTCGAGCGAGTCGTATTTGCTTACCCCAGATTTTTTGAATCAATGCTCTGGCAAGCACTTAAAACAAAACACCCCAGGCTAAAGATGGTTAAGATTAAAAACATCGAGGATTGGTTAGCTCAACACCAACTACCTGAAAATCAATATTACCTTGTCGATCAGCAAGGCATGTTAATGATGGCCTATAACAAACAAACAGGTAATGAGCTGCTAAAAGATATTAAACGAGCACTAAAGTATTCCATTGACTACCAACAATGAAACACAACGCATTTAAGATAATCAGCTGTACTATTGTTGTACTCGCAGGCTGCGTCATTGTTCTTGGTGCTTATACCAGGCTTGTTGATGCCGGCCTGGGTTGTCCGGACTGGCCAACATGTTACGGCCACTTGTGGGTACCTATTACTGAACACGATATTACGCAAGCGACACTCAACTACAAAAACACCCCTGTCGATTCAAGTAAAACCTGGCCCGAACAACTTCACAGGATAATTGCTTCTTGCCTTGGGCTTATAATCTTCGCAGCATTTTTTATTGCCTATCGTTTAGAGAACCGCAAAGAACTTATTTATCTTCCAGTATTACTATTCAGTGTAATTATATCTGTTGTCGCCGCAGCACTTAGCAGCTTGCCATTTGAATACGTAAGTATTTTTTTACTGCTGTTATATGCAAGCGCTATTTACTGGCTAAACACAACAACGAATTTTAGTAAGTTACTATTAGCTTTGAGTGCGGTCGCCGGCCTGGTTCTACTGCAAGGTTTATTTGGTATGTGGACAGTGACCTTGAAACTTTGGCCTCAAGTTGTAAGTGCCCATCTACTCGGAGGGTTTTTAATACTTGCTCTGAGCCTATATTGCAGCAGCCTTTTATTTGTTAAAGAAAAACACAACAACAAAAGCTCACTGGTTTACGAGTTTTGGTGGCATCTTAGTTTAACGCTCTTACTTGTTCAGATAAGCTTGGGGGCATGGACTTCAAGTAATTACGCAGCACTTGCGTGCCCAGATTTCCCACTATGCCAGAACAAAATCTTTCCAGAAATGGATTTTTTTCAAGGTTTTAATTTTTTGCAGAATATCGGCCCGAACTACCTAGGCGGCCAACTCGATAACTTTGCTCGTACGGCGATACATTGGAGCCATAGACTTGTCGCGCTACTGCTCAGCGGCTCGCTTATTGTGCTCTGTGTTAAATTAATCAAACAGGGGAATAAATATACTTCCCGACTAGCGAGTGCCTTATTAGCGCTGTTGCTAACTCAGTTGGGCTTGGGCATAAGCAATGTTTTACTTGCCCTGCCCCTAACTATCGCCGTAGCCCACAACGCGGTTGCCGCACTGCTGTTTGCAAGCTACACCGCGCTGTACCTGCGCCGCCGTGAACTGAACTAGGGGCTCTTGTCGCTAAGATTTTTTCTGTAACGCTTCAATAACCGGGCTTGTGTCTGGCTCAATATGTCGCCAAATTTTAAAACTTTGCGCAGCTTGACCAACTAACATACCGAGGCCATCCGATTTTTTTTCTACGCCCAAAGCCTGAGCCCAGCGCAAACACGGTGTCGCTTCTTTTGCATAAAGCATGTCGTAAACGGCAGTTTCACTGTCAACAAGCTCTGCGGGCACTGGAGGCATTTCACCATCTAAACCGGCAGATGTTCCGTTAATCACCACGTCAAACTTGGCTTGATTTTCCAGCTCAGCATAACCCAAGCCTATGACATCGCCGTAATTTGAAAAACGCCGAGCTAAATCTTTGGCCTTTTCGGCGGTTCGGTTGGCAATAACAATTTGTGCAGGCTTTTGTTGCAACAACGGTAACAGAACACCTTTAACGGCACCGCCAGCTCCTAATAACAAGATTCGTTTGCATTGCAGCGGCCAGGCTAAACGCTTAACAATATCGTTAACCATGCCAAGACCATCAGTATTGTCACCGAGTATTCGGCCGTCTTGCTGAAAACTGAGTGTGTTTACGGCGCCAGCAAGTTGAGCGGCCTCGCTTAATTCATCGGCGATGGCAAAAGCTTCCTCTTTAAACGGTACGGTCACGTTCATGCCTTTGCCACCTACGCGGGCAAAGTCTCGCACGGCGGATTCAAAATCCGCCTCGTCTACTTTAAGTTTGTCATAGCGCAATTGCTGCTGACACTGCTCGGCAAACATTGTATGTATTTCAGGGCTGCGGCTGTGCTCTATCGGATTGCCGACAACAAGATACTTGTCCATTACAACCATTCCTTTGCTTGCAGATAATGCTCGTACAGACGCGCCTCTTCGCTGCCCTGCTCGGGTTGCCAGTTGTAATCCCAACGCACCAGAGGTGGCATACTCATTAAGATGCTTTCCGTGCGCCCCCCGGTTTGCAGGCCAAAAAGCGTGCCCCTGTCATAGACAAGGTTAAACTCAACATAGCGCCCGCGGCGGTAGAGCTGGAAATTGCGTTCGCGCTCACCCCAGGCGTCATCTTTTCGCCGCTCGACAATCGGTACATAAGCATCACAATATGAAGAACCCACGGCCTGCATAAGCGCAAAACTCTGCTCAAAACCGAGCTCATTAAGATCGTCAAAAAATAAGCCGCCAACACCGCGCGGCTCATTTCTGTGCTTTAGGAAGAAGTATTCATCACACCACTTTTTGTAACGGCTATAAACGTCATCACCAAAAGGGCTGACAGCGTCTTTAGCAACTTGGTGCCAGTGCCGGCAATCTTCATCGTTGCCGTAGTACGGGGTCAAATCCCAGCCGCCGCCAAACCACCAAATCGGCTCTGCGCCCTCGCGTTCCGCAATAAAAAAGCGCACGTTGGCGTGGCTTGTCGGCACCCTCGGGTTAAGCGGGTGAATAACCAGCGATACGCCCATCGCTTCAAAACTGCAGCCCTCGAGCTCGGGTCGATGAGCTGTCGCAGACTTAGGTAAAGATGCCCCCATCACGTGGCTGAAATTTACCCCACCTTTTTCTATCACTGCACCGTCGGTAATGACACGGCTTTCTCCGCCGCCACCCTCCTCACGCTGCCAGGTTTCAGCTGAGAATCTGGCTTTACCATCGAGTGCTTCTAAACGCGAACAAATTTGATTTTGCAGCTCGCGCAAATAGCTGAGCACCGCCTGCTTGTCGGGTTTACTCATGAGTATCCTGTTTAGCTTGTCTGCCAAGAAAAAACGTCAGCGATACCGCTCGCCACTGACCGCGTCGATTATACGGGAAGCGCCACTGTTTGAACCTATGCGCCCCGGAGCGATGTGAACTTTATCTGCAAAATAGCGCCGCACGCGCATCGCATTAACAGCCGAAGGCAAGCCGGCCGGGTTTGCAGAAGTCGATACGATGGGCCCTTCAAACGCCAAACTAAGGGCCCGCACAACAGGGTGCTCACTGATGCGAATAGCAACACTGCGGCTATTGCCAGATATGAAAGACGGCACTAAATTCAAGTGAGGAACCAGCCAGGTGGTAGCCTGCTGCTGAGGTGCGAGCACGCGCGCTCTGCTCACTGGGTCGAGCTTATCTAACAAAAATGCAAACTGTTGAGCTCGCGCAGCAATAAGGATAAGCCCCTTCTCCACGGGCCGCTGTTTGAGCTCCAGTATGCGCTGTACGGCGTGAGCATTAAATGGGTCACAGCCAAGACCCCAGACACCCTCGGTGGGATACGCAATCACCTCACCGTGCTTAATTGCGTAAACAGCTCGGCGCAGTTTGGGGTTGGAAAGATAGTTCATATGGCTCTGCGAACACTGACATCGCTTTGATCAAAAACACGCAGACGCTACTGTTAAACAAAATAAAACTCAAGCCTCATAGCCGAACATAACCCATGCCAGTGTTTTCAATGTGGCCACTGAGTTCAAGTTCTAGCAGAACTTCGCTTAATTCAGCCAAGCTTAACTGACTGCGTTCTAATACCGTGTCGATGCTACTGAGTTCCCAGCCAACGCTTTCCAGTACTTGCCGCTGCCTGCCCTCAAGTTGCTCTTGTGCTTCTTCGGCAAATAGTTGTTGTTGAAACCACGGCTGCCAATGACTTAGGTTTGTTAAGATATCGTCAACACTTTCAACCAGTGCTGCACCTTGTTTTATCAACTGGTGGCAGCCCCGGCTTAACTCACTGCGAATAGAGCCCGGGATCGCAAATAGCTCCCTATCCATTTCCAGTGCAAGGCGGGCGCTTATCAGAGACCCGCTTTTTAGCGCCGCTTCCACAACCAAAGTCGCTATGCTCAAACCGACAATAATGCGATTTCTCAGTGGAAAATGGTGGCTCAGCGCGGCCATTTTCAAAGGCTGTTCACTGACGACGGCCCCGCCCTGTTGCACAATTGACTCAAGCAAAGCGGTGTTTCTTTGAGGGTAGGGTTTCAACAGGCCCGAACCCAGTACAGCAATGGTTGCGGCGCCCTGGGCAAGAGGGCCAGCGCAAGCCGCGTTTAAAGCACCTCGATGAGCTTCGGAATCGATACCCAGCGCCAAACCGCTAGTAACAACATAGCCTCTGCAGGCCAGCTCGGCGGCGAATTCTGCAGCCAGCGCTCGCCCTGTTGGGCTCGCTTTTCTTGCCCCAATTACCGCGACCTGCGGTAAGCCAAGTGTGTTAACGTCACCTCGAACGTACAGCAAAAGCGGGGCATCACAGCTTTCTTTTAATAACTTTGGGTAAAGCTCGCTCTCTATACTCAGCAACTGAATATCGTGTTGCTGACTGAGCTCCCACTCTCGCCTGACCTTGTCAAAGTGCTCACCGCGACCACTTTTATAAGAACACCACGCTCGCAGAGTTTCTGCAGACATCAGCTCGCGAAGCTGGCTTGGCTGCGCCGCTTCAATAGAGCTAAAGCACTCAAAATTTTTAAATATATTTAAGCGGGAACGATGGCTGAAATTGGGCAATAGCTGCAGTGCCAGCGCACTGATCTCTGCTGGAGGCATTATCATCCTTGATAATCATATGAAGGCAGTAACAATAGCGCGGGCCGGCATCCTGCCAACCCGAACAAATAATTTTAAGGGTTACGTACGATGTCTTCGACCGAAATACCCTGCTCAGCATCCATAACCAGTGCCAAGCTTACTTTTTCAAACGTGCGGAAAACCATCACTAAACCGGCGCGCTCATCTGGCAACTTAACCCGATCGCCGGTCACTCTGTCGGTAATGTGGTTACCGCGTTTAAAAATGGCAAGCACATTGCCAACTTCCAACTGCTCGCGGCTTCCGCGGTTAATTACCACCACGTCGAGTTTACCTACTTGGTTTACACCGCCCTCAACAGCCAAAATCTGACCTTCAACATCGCCAAGTGGAGACGAAGGGAAAAACGTTGAATCAATCGAGCGCTCTTCATCGCGGAGCAACCTGTCGCCAATACGCATCTCTTCCGTCGTGCGGGTAACCGCCATCGTTGAGATTTCACCATTGACGCGCTCAATCATGCCTGAACCGATATCAATCGCCTGCACACCGAGGAATTCATCGGTCACCGGATCGATATAGACTTCACCTTCGCGATAAATACCATAACCTGTGTTTTCACCATCCACGCTACCGCGAACATAGGCTTTATCACCGGCACCTACAATAAGGTGCTCGTTCAAACCACTGATAACGTAGGGCGCCAACTGCAACTCTTGTTCGCTGACCACACGGCTGCGCGATAGAAAACTATTGATCTCATCGAGCGGTATCGTTTCAATGGCCTCCCCCTGACTGACAACGTGAGCCTTAGGCTCCAGCTTGAATATGCGGCCAGATGTATCGAGTGTTAGACGTTTTTCACCGTCTAAATAAATCAGACGGATAACGTCGCCGGGGTAAATAAGGTGGGGGTTGGCAATCTGAGCATTAACATGCCAGATTTCGGGCCAGAGCCAGGGGTTTTTCAGGAAAGTTTCACTAATGTCCCACAGCGTGTCGCCTTTGACTACGGTATGCGTATCGGGCATATCCTCCTGCCATTGCGGCTCGTCGGCGCTGAGCGGCGCGCTGAGGGCCAGCGCGGCCATCATTCCTGTCAGGTACTTTCTCATGAGTTATTGTCCCATAGTATTCGGCGGCGTGGTCAGAAATCGGTATACTATTAGTTCTGAGCCCGATGGCTGTAACCCCAGTTTAGACTTGTTTGAACAAGGTGCAGGTGGAGCGCGGCGCTACTTCGGTTTCGAAAATTCAGTATAAACCCTTCTCCATCATAATGTTAGCTGGGAAACTTAGCTAAGTACTAGAAGTTTGTCACGTAATGGCACTATTAAATATTCTCGAATTTCCCGACCCTCGCCTGCGCACGGTCGCTTCTGAAGTAAAGCAGGTAGACGACAAAATCCGCAAGTTGGTCGACGACATGTTTGAAACCATGTACGAAGCGCCCGGTGTCGGCCTGGCTGCTACCCAAGTGAATGTGCATAAGCGTGTTATCGTCATTGATGTCAGCGAAGACAAAGACCAACCGTTGGTGTTTATCAACCCACGTATCGAGGTCCTTGATCAAGACGAATACAGCTACGAAGAGGGCTGTTTGTCTGTTCCCGGCTTCTACGAAGAAGTGACCCGGCCACAGCATGTGCGGGTGCACGCGCTAAATAAAGATGGCGAACCATTTCAAATTGAGCCCGAAGGTTTGCTTGCCGTATGTATTCAACACGAAATCGATCACCTCGACGGCAAGCTCTTTGTTGATTACATCAGCAATATGAAACGTCAACGCATTCGCAAAAAACTGGAAAAACAACATAGAGCGCGCGCTTAACACCTATGCCCCTTAAAATCATTTTTGCCGGCACACCGGTTTTTGCAGAGCGCCACCTGCAAGCGCTAATCGATAGTGAACACAAGGTAGTAGCGGTCTATACCCAACCGGACAGACCCGCAGGACGCGGCAAAAAACTAAGTGCCAGCCCGGTGAAACAGCTCGCTCTGACTCACGATATTCCGGTGTTGCAACCTCAAAGCCTCAAAAGTGATGAGGCTCAAGCTGAACTCGCCGACCTTGGTGCAGATCTTATGGTGGTGGTCGCATACGGGCTTCTCTTGCCAAAGGCTGTGCTCGACACACCGCGGCTGGGCTGCATCAATGTTCACGGCTCCATCTTGCCCCGCTGGCGAGGGGCTGCGCCAATCCAACGCGCCGTCGAAGCGGGTGATAAACAAACAGGTATCACCATTATGCAGATGGATATTGGCCTGGATACCGGTGCGATGTTATTTAAAGCACTGTGCGACATAGACAGCGACGAGACTAGCGCCAGTCTGCACGACAAGCTCGCTGAAATTGGCCCCCCGGCACTTATTAAAAGCCTCAGCCTGTTGGAACAGGGCCTTATTGAAGCCGAAGCACAGGATGACAAGCTCAGCAATTACGCTGCAAAAATCGATAAACAAGAAGCGTTGATCGACTGGAGCGAAACGGCCGAACTTATCGAGCGAAAACTGCGCGCTTTTTTCCCTTTCCCAGTCTGTTATTCCGAACTCAATGGCCAGCGTTTTAAGATTCACAAAGCCACTCTGATCGATAACAACTCTGTCGGCGAAGTCGGTGTACTGAGCGTCGTCGGCGATTCTGTCGAGGTTCAGTGTGGCCGGGGCAAACTCAGCTTAGAACAGATTCAGTTGCCCGGTAAAAAAGCTATGGCAGTGCAAGATTGGCTCAACGGCCTTAACCACCGCCTTCCCGCGACTAAGTTTGAACAAGCATGAACGCTCGCGTCGCTGCCGCACAAATACTCGCCCCGGTACTTCGCCAAGAAGCATCACTGCAAAGCTTGTTCGATAAGCAGATAAACAAACTCGACGCAAAAGATCGGGCATTTTTTCACACTCTCGTCTTCGGTTGTCTGCGCCACTATGAAAGCCTAAGCTTCTATTTAACCAAGTTGCTCAGCAAAAAACTCAAAAATAAAGACGCCGATGTGCAAGCTCTGCTGCTGCTCGGCCTATATCAGCTCGCGTATCTGCGCACACCGGATCACGCCGCCATCAGTGAAACGGTAAACGCCGCTCAAAAACTGAAAAAGCCCTGGTCAAAAAAGCTCGTTAACGCAGTATTGCGCAACTTCCAGCGCCAGCAAAAAGATCTCGAACAACAAAAACAAGGCAGCGACCCCGCACTCTACAACTGCCCGGCATGGATGTTAGCGCTCTTCCAGAAAGATTGGCCCGAGCAGTGGCAAAAAATTTGTGAGGCGATGCAAAGCCAGCCACCACTGACTCTTCGCTGCAATATCAACGCTCAAAGCCGAGACCGGCTCGCCGAGGAGCTTCAGCAACACGGTATTCACACCAGCAACTGCAGCTTCAGCGATGTCGGGCTTGTTTGCGACAGCCCCAAGGTATTTGAGTTGGACGCCTTTCGTCAGGGAGCCTTTAGTGCGCAAGATGAGGCCGCTCAGCTCAGTGCCGAACTATTGCAGTTGGCGCCCGGCCAGCGCGTACTGGATGCCTGCGCGGCCCCAGGCGGTAAAAGTGCTCACATCGCAGAAAAACAGAGCGAACTCGCTAAACTCCTGGCGCTTGAAATTGATGCTGAGCGCGCCGAACGTATTAGTGAAAATTTTGAGCGGCTCAAGTTGCACAACAAACTTGAACTTAAGGTCTGCGATGCAAGTGCGCTGCAGCAGTGGTGGGACGGCGCAGCCTTCGATCGCATTCTGCTCGATGCACCTTGCAGCGCAAGCGGTATTATCCGCCGCCACCCGGATATTAAATGCCTGCGGCGCAGCGACGACCTGCAGCAGCTGAGTCAGCTTCAGGCACTTCTACTTGGCAAACTTTGGCAATGCCTAAAACCCGGTGGTATTTTAGTTTACGCAACCTGTTCAATATTCAAGCGTGAAAACGAAGAGCAGATCTCTGGTTTTTTAGCAGAACAACAGGATGCCCAGGAGTTGGTTATCGACGCTAACTGGGGAGAAAAACGCGATTACGGACGTCAGCTGTTCCCTCAGTCAGGTAGCCATGACGGCTTTTATTATGCGTGCTTACAAAAAAGCCAATAGTTTGGGAAAACTAACTAAACGATGAAGATCATCATACTCGGCGCCGGACGCGTCGGTGGCACGCTTGCCACCCATTTAAGCAGCGAGGCCAACGATATTACCGTTGTCGACAGCGACGATGTGCGCTTGCGCTCCCTGCTTGATCGCATCGATATCGGTGTTGTAAATGGCCACGCTTCTCACCCAGATGTACTAATGCAGGCGGGCATTGAAGATGCCGACATGTTGATTGCGGTCACCGGTATTGACGAGATCAACATGCTCGCCTGCCAAATCGCCCACAGCTTATTTCGTACACCAACCAAAATTGCGCGTATTCGCGCTACCGAATACGCAAGCTACGAGGGCCTCTACAGCGATACAGCCATTCCCGTTGACGTCATCATCAGTCCGGAACAGTTGGTAAGTGATCACATTAGCCGTTTGATCCAACAGCCCGGTGCGCTGCAAGTTATGGACTTTGCCGACGGCCTGGTTCAGCTTGTCGCAGTGCGAGCCTACTTTGGCGGGCCGCTGGTTGGTCAGGAACTGCGCTACATTCGCAAACACATCCCCAATATTGATACCCGAGTTGCAGCTATCTACCGCAACAACCGCGCCATGCTCGCCAGCGGTAACACGGTGATCGAAGCCGATGACGAAGTGTTTTTTATCGCCGCCAAAGAAGATATCAAAGCGGTTGTAAGTGAGTTTCGGCGGGCCGACAGGCCCTACAAGCGCATCATTATTGCCGGCGGTGGAAATATCGGCCACCGCCTCGCGCGGCAACTCGAAAAACAGTATTCGATCAAGGTGATCGATAACAGTGCCGAGCGCTGCGAATACCTCGCCGAGCACCTAAGTCAAACCGTTGTGCTCAAAGGCAGCGCTTCTGACCAGGAACTGCTAACGGCTGAAAATATTGAAGACAGCGATGTTTTCCTCGCCGTCACCAATAGCGACGAAGCCAATATTATGAGCTCCATGCTCGCCAAGAAGCTCGGTGCACACAAGGTAATCACGCTGATAAACAAACATGCCTATGTCGACCTGGTTCAGGCCAGTGATATTGATATCGCTATTTCGCCGCAGCAGATAACCATAGGTACCTTGCTTACCCACGTGCGGCGCGGTGACATTGTCAATGTGCACAGTTTGCGGCGCGGCGCGGCAGAAGCGATTGAGGTCATCGCTCACGGCGATGAGCGCAATTCCAAAGTTGTCGGCAAAGCCATCGAGGAAATTGACCTGCCCGAAGGTGCCATGATTGCAGCCATTGTTCGCGAGTACGAAGATAGAGGTGAAACCAGGCAAGAAGTCTTAATTGCTCACGACGACCTCATTATTTTGAGCGGCGACCACGTTATTGTATTTGTGGTCGACAAGCGCTACACCCGCGATATTGAGCGTTTATTCCAGGTCGGTTTTACCTTCTTCTAACTTTTGACAGGCTGATTAAGTGCACTACGCGGTTATCTCAAAAATTCTCGGCATACTGTTGATGCTGTTCAGCCTGACCTTACTGCCCCCAGTTCTTGTATCGCTTTATTATCAAGACGGCGCACTGCTGAGCTTTTTAATTTCATTTGCCATTACTTTTGTCACCGGCTTGGCGGTATGGATGCCCGTCTATCGGGTGCGCAAAGATCTGCGCACCCGCGATGGTTTTTTGGTAACCGCACTGTTCTGGTTGGTACTCGGCGGTTTTGGTTCGCTGCCATTTATGCTCGCAGACTCACCATCACTGTCTTTAGTCGACGCCATGTTTGAGAGCATCAGCGGCCTGACCACCACCGGCGCAACCATCCTTACCAATATTGATAGCCTTCCCAAGGCAATACTCTATTACCGCCAACAGCTGCAGTGGCTCGGCGGTATCGGAATTATTGTCATTGCCGTTGCCATCTTGCCCATGCTCGGTATCGGCGGCATGCAGCTTTATCGCGCGGAAACTCCCGGGCCAATGAAAGACAGTAAACTGACACCGCGCATTACTGAAACAGCCAAGGCGTTATTTCTTATCTATTTAACACTGACCTTGGCTTGTGCTTTGGCCTATTGGCTCGCAGGCATGTCTGTTTTTGATGCTATTGGTCATTCGTTTTCAACCGTAGCTATCGGCGGCTTTTCTACTCACGATGCCAGCATGGCTTGGTTTGACAACCCCGTTATTCTTATTATCGCCATGGTATTTATGGTGCTCGCCGGAATTAATTTTGCGCTGCACTTTTTTGCCTGGCGCGTGAAAAATATCCGCCATTATTTTCGCGACCCGGAACTGCAGTTTTACCTTAGTATGCTGGCTTTGGGGCTTAGCGTAACCATTGCTTATCTGTGGTACAGCGGTACTTATGACCTCGAGACCAGCGCCCTATTTGGCGCATTTGAATTGATTTCGATTTTGACAACAACGGGTTTTGGTGTCGCTGATTTCAGCGTATGGCCTACTTTCTTACCGATGTTTATCTTTTTGTTTGCATTTATGGGCGGCTGCGCGGGATCTACTGGAGGGGGCATCAAGATGATCCGTATTTTGCTGATCATCAAACAGGGCGCGCGCGAGATTAACCGGCTAATTCATACCAACGCCGTAATCCCGGTCAAGATTGGCAATAAAATCGTTTCCGATCGTGTTGTCGACGCTGTCTGGGGGTTTTTTGCGATGTACGTTATCGCCTATTTAACCTTGTGTATTCTTCTGCTCGCCACCGGCATGGACTTTTTAACCGCCTTTAGTGCCGTCGGTGCGTGCATCAACAACCTCGGCCCGGGCCTTGCAGATGTAAGTGCTCACTACGGAGAGATCAACAACGCTGCCAAGTGGCTGCTTTGTTTCGCCATGCTACTAGGCCGCTTAGAGGTGTTTACCCTGCTGGTATTGTTTTCGCCCTTGTTCTGGCGCCCTTAGCGCGCATACAGCTTTTTGCCATCGCCCTTAACTGGCTGCTTTTTGAAGCGTTTGTATTCCCATTGATACTGGGCCGGAGCTTCCTGAACTAAAGCTTCAACACTTTTATTTAACGCCTCTAGGCTTTCGCTTAGTTCTGCACTGTAGATGTTTTCATCCGGCTTGCGAAAATGCAGCTCAAAGCCTCCGTCTACCCGCTTGGCAAAGGCCATCACTGCTTTACACTGAGTGCGTTTTAACAAGCCGTGGATTAAAGTCATTGTGTAGGCTTGATGGCCAAAAAAACCGCTAAATTCGCCGCCTTCATCGGGTACTTGATCTGGCAAGATGCCCGTCATCTCACCCGCTTTGAGGCGACCGAGCAATGCCGCAACGCCGCGCTTATTGGTTGGCACCAACTGCGCACCGCTGGCTTCGCGACTATTTTTTATAAATTCTTCGAGCAAAACTTGTTTAGGTGGCTGATACAAACTGCTAACAGGCGCATAGCGAGGGATGTATTTGCCCAAAACTTCCCAGTTGCCCAAGTGAGGCCCGAGAACAATCAAACCCTTGCCCTGCTCAAGCGCTTCGCTGACAAGCTCTTGACCATCGATTTTTTTTATTCGCGCCTGCAACCAGGCTTGATCGCGACGCCAAACCACAAGCATTTCAAGTGACAACTTGGCTGTTTCAATTAAGCTGGCTTTAGCTAAATCACGCCGTTTGTTGAGCGGCCGAGAAGCGAAACACAGTTCGATATTTCTTTCCGTCACCCAGCGCTCACGGCCATTCAGCGCCCAAGCGACATGCCCCAAGCCAGCGCCAATAGCCCTCGCCCAACTCAAAGGCATGGAGCCTAAAGTCTTCAACACCGCGTAACTTAGTTTTTTCTGAACAACAGAAGCCAAGAGTCTCGCCTCAGGATGAATATGCGGCGCTAGTTTGCCAGAAAAGACTCAAGTCCTCGACGCTTATCAACGCTGTTAAGTAATAAATAGATCAATCAAAGCAAGCAACTTGCGCGTGGCCGCAGTATCGGGAAAGGGCTATAATTGCGCCCTTTGTCGGCTGTGGGTCTGCTTCTTGACCTAGAAGTGAGCACCTACAAACATTCAGCCGATCCACTCAAATAAACAAGGTATAGATGTGTCTGACGTAGACGTAAGCACCTTTCAGGGCCTTATCCTCGCCCTGCAAAACTATTGGGCCAGGCAGGGCTGCGTGGTTCTCCAACCGGTGGACCTCGAGGTCGGTGCCGGAACTTTCCACTCTGCCACTTTTTTACGCGCTATCGGCCCTGAAAATTGGAGCAGTGCCTACGTTCAACCATGTCGACGCCCGACAGATGGCCGTTACGGCGAGAACCCCAACCGCTTGCAACACTACTACCAATTTCAGGTAGTGATGAAACCGAGCCCGGAAAATATCCAAGAGCTCTACCTCAACAGCCTCAAAGAACTGGGAATCGACCCGCTTAAACACGATATTCGCTTTGTTGAAGACAACTGGGAAAGCCCTACGCTAGGCGCTTGGGGTCTCGGTTGGGAAGTGTGGCTCGACGGTATGGAAGTTACCCAGTTCACTTATTTCCAGCAGGTTGGCGGTCTTGAGTGTTACCCGGTCACCGGTGAAATCACCTACGGGCTCGAGCGCATTGCAATGTACCTGCAAAACGTCGACTCGATTTACGACTTGGTGTGGACCACTGGCCCCGACGGTAAAGCCGTCAGTTATGGGGATGTCTTTCATCAAAACGAAGTTGAGATGTCGGCGTATAACTTTGAACACGCTGACACTGAGTTTTTATTTCAAAGCTTCGATAAATACGAAAGCGAAGCCCAGCGCCTTATTGAACTTGGACTGCCCCTGCCCGCCTATGAACTTGTTATTAAAGCGTCACACAGCTTTAACTTGCTCGACGCGCGCTCAGCCATTTCTGTAACGGAACGTCAACGCTTTATCTTGCGTGTACGCACCCTCGCCCGCGCTGTTGCCCAAGCGTATTTTGACGCGCGCTTAAAGCTCGGTTTCCCACTCGCAGACAAAACACTTCGCGACGAGGTTATCAATCGCAGCCAAAGTGATCAGGACAAAAAGGACAAATAGATGAGCAGTAATTTTTTGTTTGAACTCGGTACAGAAGAGCTGCCGCCGAAGTCCTTGTTGAGTTTAAGTGAAGCCCTGGCTGCAAGTGTTCAACAGCAGCTCAAGGCTTTGGGGCTTAAATTCGAAAGTTTCGACAGCTTTGCTAGCCCGCGGCGCCTTGCCTTCCTGGTTAAGCAGCTCGACGAGCACACCCCGGTTTCAGAAGTTGAAAACTTTGGCCCGCCAGCCAAAGTAGCCTTTGATAAAGACGGCAACGCCACCAAAGCTGCATTGGCTTTTTGCCAGCGCAACGGTGTCAGCATTGACGAGGTTAGTGTCGCTTCAGACGGCAAGGTTGAAAAGCTCGTATGTAAAGTTACAAAAGGTGGCGAGCTTAGCTCGGAATTATTACCGGGAATTGTTGAAAGCGCCCTGGCCGAACTGCCCATCGCTAAACGCATGCGTTGGGGCAGCAGCCGTACCGAGTTTGTTCGCCCGGTGCAGTGGCTTGTCTTTATGCAGGATGATCAGGTTCTGAATTGCAGCCTGCTGGGCAAAACCGCCGGTAATACAACTCGCGGCCACCGCTTTCACAGCAGCGGTACAATTGTTATTGACGATATTACTAACTATAAGCAAATTCTGCGTGAGCAGGGCAAAGTTATCGCTAACTATGCTGAGCGCCGCCGCTTAATTAAGCAGCAAGTTGAAGCTGTCGCAAATAATTTAAACGGCCGGGCTGTTATTGACGATGACTTGCTCAATGAGGTCAGTGCCCTAGTTGAATGGCCCGTTGCGCTCGGCGGCAGTTTTGATAAAGAGTTTTTATCGGTGCCACCGGAAGCACTAATTAGCTCAATGAAAGAGCATCAGAAGTATTTCCATGTTGTCGATAACGACGGCCAGCTACTGCCTAGTTTTATTACCGTTAGCAATATTGAATCGGACGATTACAGTGCCATTGTTAATGGCAATGAGAAAGTTATTCGCCCTCGCCTGGCTGACGCCGCATTCTTTTTCGCCACCGATCTAAAACAGAGCCTGGAAAATCGCCGCAGTAAACTCAAAACCGTTGTGTTTCAGGCAAAACTTGGCAGTATCTTTGATAAGAGTGAGCGTATCAAAGCGCTCGCCAGCTATATTGCCGACAAACTCGGCACTGATGGCAGCGCTTCCGTGCGCGCAGCTGAACTATGTAAGAGCGACCTGGTCAGCGCCATGGTCTACGAGTTCCCCGAGATGCAGGGTATCGCCGGCTATCACTATGCGTTAAATGACGGCGAAACCAAAGAAGTTGCGCTGGCCATTGATGAACACTATTTACCGAAATTTGCCGGCGACAAACTGCCTTCCTCACGTGCTGGGGCTATCGTCGCGTTAGCTGACCGCCTGGACACCATTACCGGTATTTTTGGTATCGGCCAACACCCGACAGGATCTAAAGATCCTTTTGCGCTTCGTCGGGCCTCAGTATCCGTACTCAGGTTAATTGTTGAGCTTGAACTAGAGCTCGACCTGGCTGACTTAGTAAAATTTGCCGCTTCTCAGTTTAACGACCTGAGTAAAATCGAAAGTGTTGTTGAAGATGTTTTATCTTACGTTCTTGAGCGTTTTAAAGCTTGGTATGAAGAAGCCGGCATCGACGCTGAAGTATTTTTAGCCGTAAACGAAAAGCAGTTAAGTGCTCCACTTGATATTCATCGCCGGGTATTAGCTGTAAGTGAATTTGCCAAAGGCAGCGATGCCGAGGCGCTCGCTGCGGCAAATAAACGTGTTGCGAATATTTTATCCAAGCTTGATAAACAGCCTCAAGGTGAGATAAACGAAGCCCTTTTGACTGAGGCTGCAGAAAAACAGCTCTGGGAAAATATGAGCGCTCTGCAAGCTAAGTTGCAAGCTCTGTTTATGGCCAAAAAATATTCCGAAGCACTGGCTCAGCTCAGCACTTTGCGGCCGTTCGTCGATCAGTTTTTTGAAGACGTTATGGTAATGGCTGATAACGAGCAGCTAAGACAAAACCGCCTTAATTTACTTAGGCTACTGCGCACAAGCTTTCTTGAAGTCGCAGATATCAGCTTATTAGCCGTTAAACGCTGACACCAATAAGGGGCTTAGCCCCTTTTTTTAGCCCATAAATTAGCCTGGATGCTTATCGTGACAAGCTCACTTAATTTTGTTCGCTCTAGCCTGTTCGCCGCAGGCTATTTTGTTTTTACAACTTGCTATGGTTTGCTGAGTTTATTTCTGCGTGTGGTGCCCGCTAAACAAGCTCACGCAATCATTATTAGCTGGACTTACGTCATTCTGTGGTGGGCTAGAATCTGCTGTGGTATACGCTGGCGCATAGTCGGCTTGGAAAAACTTCAGGATATAAAGAACCAGCCAGTTGTTGTGTTATCAAAACATCAGTGCGCCTGGGAAACTTTTTTCCTACAAGGGCTTTTCTGGCCTGCGGCAACCGTTCTCAAAAAAGAGCTGTTAAAGATTCCTTTTTTTGGTTGGGGCCTTGCCGCACTTAGACCAATCGCCATCGATCGCTCCAACCCCCGGCTGGCACTTAAGCAGGTAAAAGAAGAGGGTCAACAGCGCTTAAAGTCCGGTATTAACCTGATTTTATTTCCCGAAGGAACACGTGTTGCAATTGGCCAAAAAGCAAAATACGCACGCAGCGGCGCCGATATAGCGCGCGAAGCAGGTGTAAAGGTTATTCCTATTTGTCACGATGCCGGGCGCTACTGGGGAGACAATAAACAGTTTGTGAAAAAACCAGGCTGTGTCACTGTGGTTATCGGCAATGCGATAGATAGCTCTACTTTAGATAGTAAGAGCATCACCCAAGAAGTAGAGAGCTGGATTGAGGCAACACTCGAAAAAATTATAAAAAAAGAAATTTAATAAATAGTTGAATAATTACTAACTAAATAAAAAAGCCGGCAAATTGCCGGCTTTTTTATGATTAAAAACGATAATCATATATCAGAGAAATGCCTGACATTTTTAGAGCATCATCCGAGCTTTCTACAAGCCTTTTGAACTCAATATTAAAATTGCTTTTATGGCTAAGAGTAAAACCTGCCCCCCAGCCAATACTCAGGCCACTATAAGAGTCAGAACTAATAACGGTGTCATCTGCACGAGCCGTTACATCAACCCCAACGCTACTATAGCCGAGCAAACCATAAAGTTTAGCGTGTTGATTAGTAACTTCCGGGCGCCAGTAAAGCGAAGCGTAATACTTCAAAGCATATTCGTAATTAGTATTTTGGTTGTCTTTAATGCCTGTGCCCAGGCGGGCTTCAGCCCCTAACCAAGGGCTATATTTATACCCGCCCAGAACATCTATTTGAGTAAGAGTAAGGTTCGGAGTCGGATACTGTACTTCAGGGTTACCAGCCCAAGGAACCCTATCACTTTTTATACCGGTATCCATAACAGATATACCGCCACCGGCGTAAAAGCCTTTGCGATTATCGGCCTGAACCAGAGTTGCACTTGTAGCCACTGCAACCAGGGCCAAACTCAATAAAGACTTTTTCATGTAAGCACTCCTTTAATCTTATAAGGCTTTTTATACGCTATACGTCCAGATTAGCAACATTCAGGGCGTTTGTTTCAATAAATTCGCGACGTGGATCTACTTGATCTCCCATCAGCGTTGAAAAGATCTGATCTGCAGCAATCGCATCTTCGATGTCGACCCTGAGCATACGGCGGGTTTCGGGGTCCATCGTGGTCTCCCACAATTGCTCGGGGTTCATTTCCCCGAGGCCTTTGTAGCGCTGGATCATATAACCCTTGCGACTCTCGTGCATAATCCAGTTCAGAGCCTCGCCAAAGTCACTGACTTCGCGATTGCGCTCGCCTTTTGCCACATGGGCACCCGACTCTAACAAACCTTCTAGTTTTGCGCTGAGTTCGCAGATTTTTTGATAGTCCGAGCTTTCAAAGAAGTCTTTGTTGAGCACGTAGCGATTCTCGATACCATGAGCCACCTCGTTAATCACAATATCCAGGCTTTGTGTCTCTTTATTTTCTACGGCCTCTAAGCTGTAACGGTGGCTGTTGATACGCAAGTTATTTTTATCAATCAGCTCTTGCAGCTCTTGCGCCCAAGCCGCCGCTTTCTGAGCATCTTTCAGAACTACTTCATCGACTTTGCCAAGGCTCAACAACTGTTGCAGCGCGAGCTCTGGATATAGAGCACTTAGCTTAGTAACAATGCCGTTAATCGCTCTGTACTCGCGCACAAGCGCTTCAAACTGAGCCCCAGGTAAAGCTGGAGCATCAGCGCTTGTGTGCAAGGTAGAGCTTTCTATCGCTGCATTGGTTAGGAAATCCAGCAGTGCGTCATCGTCTTTTAAGTACTGCTCTTGCTTACCTTTGCTGACCTTATACAGAGGGGGCTGGGCAATATAAATATGGCCACGCTCAACTAACTCACGCATTTGACGGAAGAAAAAGGTTAATAACAAGGTGCGGATATGGCTTCCGTCGACATCAGCATCCGTCATAATAATAATGCTGTGGTAGCGCAACTTATCAGGGTTAAATTCATCTGCACCAATGCCACAGCCGAGCGCGGTAATCAAAGTACCTACTTCTGCAGAGCTGAGCATTTTGTCAAAGCGAGCTTTTTCGACATTCAGAATCTTACCTTTAAGCGGCAGAATCGCCTGCGTACGCCTGTCCCTACCCTGCTTTGCAGAGCCTCCCGCAGAGTCACCCTCCACCAGGTAGATTTCAGAAAGCGCAGGGTCTTTTTCCTGACAGTCTGCGAGCTTGCCCGGTAATCCGGCAATATCCAATGCCCCTTTGCGGCGTGTCATCTCTCGAGCTTTGCGGGCAGCCTCTCGAGCTTTTGCAGCTTCAAGCATCTTACTGACAATTGCTTTTGCTTCCTGCGGGCTTTCGAGCAGGTAGTCACCTAGAGAGGCGCCCATTTCTTGCTCTACAGCACTTTTAACTTCAGAACTAACCAGCTTGTCTTTAGTTTGAGACGAAAATTTCGGGTCGGGAACTTTGACGGAGATAATTGCCGTTAAACCTTCACGAGCGTCGTCACCGGTTGTTGCAACCTTCTCTTTCTTTGCCATGCCCTCTTTTTCGATATAGCTGTTTAGGCATCGAGTTAAAGCAGCGCGGAAACCAGCAAGGTGAGTCCCGCCATCACGCTGAGGAATGTTGTTGGTATAACAAAAAATGTTTTCTTGGTAGCTGTCATTCCACTGCAGCGCTACTTCGACACCCACACCATCTTCTTCCCGCTGAGCGCTGAAGTGAAATACTTCATTCAGCGCTGTTTTATTGCTATTCAGGTGCTCAACAAAGGCGCGTAAGCCGCCTTCATACTCAAACGCTTCTTGTTTGCCACTGCGTTCATCTGTCAAAACAATACGCACACCTGAGTTCAAAAAACTCAGTTCACGCAGGCGTTTGGCCAGGATGTCGTAGTGAAACTTGATATTGCTAAAGGTCTCAGTAGAAGGCTCGAAGTGAACTTCGGTACCGCTTATTTCAGTCTCACCTATAACGGTAAGAGGCGCTTCAGGTACTCCGTGGTGATAGACCTGCTGATGAACAGAACCAGCTCGACGAATAGTTAGCTTAAGCTTGCTACTCAACGCGTTGACCACACTCACACCAACGCCGTGCAAACCGCCGCTGACTTTGTAGGTATTGTCGTCAAACTTACCGCCAGCATGCAGTACTGTCATAATAACTTCAGCAGCGCTAACACCCTCTTCGTGCATCTCAGTAGGAATACCGCGGCCGTTATCACTCACACTAACACTTTCATCCGGGTGAATGGTTACGCGAATCTCAGAACAGTGCCCTGCCAAGGCCTCATCAATACTGTTATCGACAATTTCAAAAACCATATGGTGAAGCCCGGTTCCATCATCGGTGTCACCTATGTACATCCCAGGACGTTTGCGAACAGCGTCCAAACCTTTCAGTACTTTAATACTGGAACTGTCGTAGTCGTTTGCGATTTCTTCTTCACTCATCAAATTTTTCTTCCGCAGTTATCGTTCCATGTTTCACGTGAAACCATCGAGATTCTGGTATTAACTTGAGAGAGTCATAACTCTCTTTATGCACCGTGCTAATAAAACACTGTGCGGCTTGCTGCTCTAAATGAGCCAACAAAAAATCCAAGTGCTTGCCATCTAGTTCCGAGGCTAAGTCGTCCAACAAATACAGAGGGGAGAACGAATGCACATCTTTAAAACAAAGACCTAAGGCTAAATACAAACAAACAATTAGGGTTTTGGCCTGGCCTCGACTGAGTAACTCTGCTGCTGCCTGTTTACCAAGCTTGAACTTAAGATCAAACTTGTGGCTTCCAGAAGCTGTAAAGCCCTGGCGCCTATCCCTATCACGCTGCTGTTTAAGCGACTCAAGCAGCATGTGCTGAACTTCGCCCCGATCTTGATCAGCCCAGATAAAATCAGGCCAACCACTTCGAAAGCTCATACTAAGATCAGCTAAAGCAGGCGCCCCGTCAATTAAAAGCGAACTGAGTTTGTTAGCAAAATCTGTTGCGACCTCTGCCCTACATGCCTCCAATAAAACCGCTTGCTCTACTAGAAGCAGGTCCCACTGATCAAGCTCCGAATCCCTTAGTTTATCACGCCGAAGAAGCATATTCCTTTGTTTTAAGCAACGTTGATAAGCTTTCCAGGCTTCATGAAAAGATGGTTTCACGTGAAACACAAGCCAATCTAATAAACTACGTCTTTGCGATGGTGGCCCGAGCAGCAAATCAAAACTAGAGGGCTGCAACGCCAAGCTGGGCAGTAAGCGAGCTAATACAGATGAGTTTTTAACAGCCTGCCCATTCAACTTAAGCTCACAAGCAGATGGCTTGCGACGACTGACGCCGAGACGATTAATATGAGACTCGGAGAAACTTTCAAACAGGGCAAAGACTAGGTTTTCGTGAGCCTCGCTGTGAATCGTATAATTTAGTTTGTGAGAGCGGAAAGAACGGTTGTTACATAGCAAAAACACCGCCTCAAGCAATGACGTCTTACCCGCACCGTTAAGTCCATAAAAGAAATTAAACTGCGGGTGTAAGACGAGATCACAATGACGGACGTTGCGAAAGTCAACGAGCTTGAGTGTTTTAAGTTTGGCCACAGGTAACAGCTATATATAAAAAAGCCCGCATAAAGCGGGCTTTTTTGCTTTTTAACAAGAGTTAAAGGCGCATAGGCATAACAACATAAGAAGCCTGATCATCTTCAGCATCTTGAATAAGTGCCGAACTATTGGCATCACTCAAAGTGATCTTGGCTTTCTCACAGCTAAGCACGTTAACAACATCAAGCAGATAACTAATATTAAAACCTACTTCCAGGTTTTCACCCACGTAATCCACTGCAACGTGGTCTTCAGCTTCTTCTTGTTCGGGGTTGTTTGCCACTAGCGTAATTTGGTTGTTTTCTACCAGAAGTCGCACACCGCGATACTTCTCATTAGATAGAATCGCTGTACGGCTAAAAGCCTGCTTTAACTCAATGCGGTCGCCAATAACAATCTTGTCACCACCGCGGGGAATAACCTGAGAATAGTTAGGGAACTTGCCTTCGACAAGCTTAGAGGTAAAGGTAAATGCAGCTGTTTTAGCACGAACGTGATTTTTACCTAAGATAATCTCAACCTGCTCGTCACCATCGGCAACAAGGCGGCTCAACTCGATAACACCTTTGCGGGGCAAAATAGCCTGCACTAAAGATGAAAAGTCAGCCTGCTCCAGCTCCGTCGAAGCTAAGGCCAAACGGTGGCCGTCTGTGGCAACAACACGAAGCTTGTTTTGCTCAAGTTCCCACAACATACCATTGAGGTAGTAGCGTACGTCCTGCTGAGCCATCGCAAAGCCAGTTTTGTCGATCAAAGCCTTAATGCTCGCCTGGGAACAGCTAAAACTATGCTCCTGCGTACCCTCTTCCACTGCAGGGAATTCACTCGCAGCCAAAGTGCTCAGAGTAAAACGGCTCTTGCCACTCTTTAATACAACCTTTTGCTCGTCGAGTACAAAATCAATTTGCGAGCCGTCGGGTAAGGCCCTGCATATGTCGATAAATTTCTTTGCTGGTACGGTGATTTCACCATTGCTGCTGTCTGCTTCGAGCTGTAGGCGTGCAACAATCTCAACTTCAAGGTCGGTACCGGTCATACTCAACTGACCATCTTGCACACTTACCAAAATATTCGCCAAAACAGGCAGAGTGTGGCGCCGTTCAACCACACCTCCGACCATAAGCAGGGGTTTAAGTATGGCTTCTCTTTGTACTGAAAACTTCATTGTAAGTCCCTTAGGTCGTTAGGGTTCGCAGTAAATTTTTAACGTCTTCATGAATATCGGCATCGCTGTCGATAAGCTCTTTTACTTTTCTGCACGCATGCAGCACAGTTGTATGATCTCTACCGCCAAAGGTTTCACCAATTTCAGGAAGACTGTGATTAGTCAGTTCTTTAGCTAAATACATAGCGACCTGACGAGGCCTGGCAACCGAACGACTGCGCCGCTTACTGTGCAGATCTGAAATCTTGATTTTATAGTACTCGGCAACAACACGCTGGATATTATCAATGCTCACCAGTCGATCTTGCAGAGCCAACAGGTCTTTAAGTGCTTCTCGCACTAATTCAACGCTGATCTCCCGCTGAGTAAATTGGGCGTTGGCGATAACTCGCTTTAAGGCCCCCTCAAGCTCACGAACATTTGAACGTATTCTCTGAGCAATAAAAAATGCTGCATCATTCGGAAGATCCATTTTTGCTTGCTGAGCTTTACGCATTAATATCGCCACTCGGGTTTCCAGCTCAGGGGGCTCAATTGCTACGGTTAAACCCCAGCCGAAGCGGCTTTTTAAACGCTCTTCAAGACCAGCTATTTCTTTGGGGTACTTATCGCAAGTAACGATAATCTGTTGGCCCCCTTCTAACAAAGCGTTAAATGTATGGAAAAATTCTTCCTGGCTGCGCTCTTTCCCAGCAAAAAACTGAATATCATCAATCAATAAAGCATCTACCGAACGATAAAAACGCTTAAAGTCGTTAATGGCATTCAGTTGCAGAGCCTTAACCATGTCGGCAACAAAACGCTCAGAATGTAGGTAAAACACCTTTGCATCCTGACTTCTGGCTTTTAATGCATTACCGACCGCGTGCATCAAGTGCGTTTTACCGAGCCCTACTCCACCGTAAATAAACAGGGGGTTATAAGCACCACCGGGGTTTTCGGCAACTTGAGAGGCTGCAGCTAACGCAAGTTGGTTTGATTTACCGGTTACAAAGTTATCAAAAATAAAATCGTTATTAAGATTACTTTTATGAGCTATACCGCCTTCCAGGTCAGTTCGACTAACTCGAGTGCCGGCATCGAGATCTTGCTGATCGAGCCCAAGCTCTGTTTGTACTTGAGGTTGATCGAGTACCGGCGGAGGAGCTGGCGCAACTGCGACAGGCTCGACCAAAGCGGTGTTGCTAAACTCTTGCCTGGGCTGAGCTGAAAACAGCTCAGTGGCGGGCTTATTAAATGCGGTGTTTGTATCGTGCGCAGCAACAGACGCGTAAGCGCCTGGTCCACCGGGTACCGAGAGCGGCTGCTCATCTCTAGCGCCATTAAACGAAGACGCAGCAATGTTTGTATTTTCAACAACAGGGCGGCTGACGGCACTCGGCACCGTGCGCTGCACGCTCGCGCTACCTAATTCGACTTTGATCGGGTGCTCTGGGCTGAACTGACGGCTCAGATCTTCAATACGAGCGCGATATTTATCATTGACCCAATCCAGGACAAAACGGTTAGGTGCAAGTAGCTCTAAGGTATGCTCATCCAACTGTTGAGCATTCAAAGGCCTGATCCAGGTATTAAATTGCTGCTCTGGGAGCTCTGAACGCAATTGATCGACGCAGGCTTGCCAAATTTGTTCTAACAAAGCTTATCTCCAACAATAGATTTGGCAGTTTCCCTGTCACACGTAGACGAAGTGCAGACTTTGAATGGAGCAGATGTGTGGATAACTAAGCTAAGGCTTTAGCTGATAATTGCCAAACGGCCGGACATTCTACGTGAGCCCTCTATTTTTATCCACACGTTTTTTCATCTTCGCTCAACAAAAGCTAAAAAAAATTTTTTAATTTAAAAAACAACAAGTTATATAAAAATAAATATTATCTTGACCTATTAAATCAAAACAAATCTGTGGATAAACCAGTGAATAAAAAGTAGTTAATATGTTTATTAGCTGTTCAAAAAGCCTTGCAGAGCGCATTTTTCCACACACTTACCCCCCTAGTGCTGACGCTTAGATTTGTTTAATAAAGTTGATTGCAATTTAACCGAGCATCGCATAGAATCGCGCGTCCTTTTACGAGGCCAGGCCAACTGCCGGGCCATGAGACCCAGGTCCAACTTCAAAAGAAGATTGATATGAAACGTACATTCCAACCCAGCAACCTGAAACGTAAGCGCACTCACGGTTTCCGTGCTCGTATGGCGACTAAGAACGGTCGTAAAGTTCTGGCTCGTCGTCGCGCTAAAGGCCGCAAGGTTCTTTCTGCTTAATAAAGGCCCAGCCTTTTACTTAAGCATTGTGAACTCGGGGTGAGCGTCTCGTCAGAAACCGGTAAACAGTCTTTTGGCAAAGAACAACGCCTGCTGACTAAAAGCCAGTTTCAATATGTTTTTGACCAGGCCCCGATTCGCGTCTCCCACCCCTCTCTTCTTATATTGGCAAAACCCAATAAGCTTGCTCATGCACGCCTGGGCTTAGTTATCGCCAAAAAACAAATTAAGCTCGCCGTTCGCCGCACTCGTATCAAGCGTTTAATCCGCGAAAGCTTCCGCTTGAGAGCGGAGAAACTTCCGCCAATAGATGTTATAGTGCTCGCGCGCAGCAGCGCCGACACGCTTGAAAACAGCGAAGTGACCACTATCCTCAACGGTCTATGGAAGCGAGTAAGCAAAAAGCAGCACAAACTGCTGCAACAAGCCCAAGCTCAACAGTAAAAACGATCATGCAGCGCATGCTTGTTGCTTTGCCCTGTTTGCTGATACGTATTTACCAGTTGTTTATCAGCCCCATGCTCGGCCCTCACTGCCGCTTTAATCCCAGCTGTTCGACTTACGCCTATGAAGCATTGCTCAAGCACGGTCTTCTTCGCGGCAGTTTGTTGAGCTTAAACAGAATTCGCAAATGTCACCCTTGGCACGAGGGCGGAGACGACCCCGTGCCGGGAACGGAAAAAATTAAAACTACTAAGGTCAAACTGAAATGAACCGCCTTCGCTACGCACTGATGGCCGCCATTGCTGTTGTTTCGTACTTATTGTTTATGCAGTGGAACGACTTCAGCGAAAAGCACAAACCTCAACAAGATGTTGAAACTGTCAGCAGTGCTCCAGCTCTAGCTAGCCCCCCCACAGTGCCTGCGGCTGAGGTCGATCAAAGCAATGACCTTCCCGTTGTGCAAACAGCAGAGCAAAAAGTAACACAGCAGGATGCAACTCAAGCTCAACTTATTCACATCAGCACGCCAGAGCTTGAAGTAAAAATTGACACGCTCGGCGGCGATATCGTCTATGTCGGCCTGCCGCAATTCAAGGTCAGCCTTGATTCCGATGAAAACTTCGTACTCCTAAACAGGGGCGCAAACGATATCTACGTTGCACAAAGTGGTTTGGTTGGCCCCAACGGTACCGATCGCAGCGCCTATGATCGCCCGATTTACAAGAGCGAAAAATCTGAATTTAAGATGGCTGAGGGTCAAGACACACTCAACGTCGACTTAAGTTTTGTAAAAGACGGTGTCGAACTGACTAAGCGCTTCAGCTTTAACCGCGGTTCATACTTAATCGAACTCGACTACCTAGTCAAAAATAACACTGAGCAACTTTGGCGCGCGGCGCCCTATGGGCAAATCCGCCGCACCGACTACGATGTGCCGGCCGATGTTGGCATCGGCGTCAGCCCCTTTCTCGGCCCCGCCATTACCACCGCAGATAAGAATTACGCAAAGTTCAGCTTTAGCGACATCGCCGATGAGCCCGAAAAAGAAAGCATAGACGGCGGTTGGTTGGCCATGGTTCAGCACTACTTTATCAGTGCCTGGGTCCCCAATCAGGAAACTGAAAACACCTATAGCTTGCGCAAGCAAAGCAACAGCAAGCTCTTTATTTTTGAATACGTCGGTTCGCTGGTCAGCATAGAGCCAGGACAGAGCGGCGAAATCAAAAGCGAGTTTTACGCGGGCCCCAAAAACTTGCGCACACTTGAAGCAATTAGCCCCCACCTGGATTTAACCATCGACTACGGCTTCTTGTGGTTTATCGCTAAGCCACTATTTTTTGCGCTGGATTGGATCTATGGTTTTGTCGGCAACTGGGGCGTCGCCATTATTTTGCTGACGCTCGGAATCAAAGTGGTGTTCTTTTACCCTTCGGCCATCAGTTATCGCTCGATGGCCAAGATGCGCAAGTTGCAGCCGATGATGGCCGAACTCAAAGAGCGCTACGGTGACGACAGACAGAAAATGTCTGCCGAACTGATGAAGATCTACCGCAAAGAAAAGGTAAACCCGCTCGGCGGCTGTTTGCCGATATTGCTACAAATGCCGGTATTTATCTCTTTGTACTGGATGCTGATGGAAAGCGTTGAACTGCGCCACGCTCCTTTTGCACTGTGGATCACCGACCTCAGTGTCAAAGATCCGTTCTTTATCCTGCCATTGATTATGGGCTTTACTATGTGGATTCAGCAGAAGCTGAACCCGACACCGCCAGACCCAATGCAGGCCAAAATTATGCAGTGGTTGCCCGTTATCTTTACGGGTTTATTCCTGATGTTCCCAGCCGGGCTCGTGCTTTACTGGGTTGTCAACAATACCCTGAGCATCGCTCAGCAGTATGTTATCACCCGTCAAATTGAGCGCGGCGATTCTAAATAATGGCTAGCGCCGATACGATTGTCGCCATAGCCACCGCACCCGGTCGCGGTGGCGTCGGCATCGTTCGTGTTTCGGGCCCCAAAGCACAAGAAATCGCCGCCGCGTGCACGGCCAAACAACTGCAGCCGCGCCACGCCAGCCACTGCGACTTTCTAAACGCCGATCAGCAATGTATCGATCAGGGCTTGGCCCTGATCTTCAGCGCGCCAAACTCCTTTACCGGCGAAGATGTATTTGAGTTTCAAGGTCACGGCGGCCCCGTTCTACTCGATATGATTGTCGAGCGCTGTATTGAACTCGGTGCTCGCCCCGCGCGCCCGGGTGAGTTCTCCGAGCGCGCCTTTTTAAACGATAAGCTCGACTTAACTCAGGCAGAAGCGATTGCCGATCTGATTGACGCCAGCTCGCGCGAAGCCGCCAAACAAGCGGTGAACAGTTTGCGCGGCGCCTTTGCCGAGCAGATAGACAAGCTTGTCGACGAGCTAACTCACCTGCGCATGTATGTCGAATCCGCCATCGATTTCCCCGAGGAAGAAATTGACTTTCTCAGCGACGGCGTTGTTGAAAGCAAACTCAACAAGGTACTCGCTCACTTTGCAGAGGTACTCAATAAAGCACAACAGGGCTCAACCTTGCGCGAAGGCATGAAAGTCGTACTCGCGGGAAAACCCAATGCCGGTAAAAGCACCCTGTTAAATGCTCTCGCCGAAAAAGAAGTCGCCATTGTTACCGATATAGAGGGCACGACCCGAGATACGCTGACCGAGCACATTCATATCAACGGCATGCCGCTTCACTTAACCGACACCGCCGGCATTCGCGATACCGACAATGAGGTTGAGCGCATCGGCATCGAACGGGCATGGGCGGCAATAGAGAGTGCTGACCGTATTTTATTACTGGTCGATGCTAGCGCTTGGTCCGATCGCCAGCTTCACGCAGATTGGCCGGAATTTTTTGAGCGCGAACAGTTAAAACACAAGCTCAGCCTGGTATTTAACAAAATAGATTTGTGTCGCGAAACGCCATCTAGCAGCGACCAGATTCCAAGCTTTCAACTAAGTGCCAAAGATGGCACAGGGCTCGAACAACTGCGCCAACACTTGCTCGATACTATGGGGCTGAGCACACTCGCCGAAGGTGGCTTCAGTGCGCGTCGCCGTCATCTGGATGCTCTCAAGCGCGCCCAAGAGCTCTGCCAGCACGGTTTACTTCAGCTCGAACACTTTTGCGCGGGCGAGCTGCTCGCGGAAGACTTGCGCCAAGCCCAAGAAGCCCTGGGTGAAATAACTGGGCGAGTCAGCCCCGATACCCTACTCGGGCAAATTTTCTCTTCGTTCTGTATCGGCAAGTAGCTCGCAAGAGCACTGCCGCTTGCGCCCTCCCCTCGTCCGAGCTACTTGCAACACTCGCCTCAGTTTTGAACTAACAGCTGCGGGCTCACTCTACAGCCCTGCGGCAAAACAGCTGGCGACAAATTTATCTGATCAAAATAACAGTTTAATCACAACATATAAGCTACTTAGAGCACCCACTTACCAACAACTTCAGAATTATCCACAGCCAACTAGCAGCACTTCAACAGCTTCTGAATAAGCTTATTCCGCGTACTTATGTAGCAACAAAAAAAGTTAGTAAAACCAAGGAGATAAGTGGGCTATCAAGCTGTGTCCAAAAATGTGGATAAAAAAGAAATACGCGCCACTGAGGATAAGTGCCTATTTCATACAGAGCCTACAAACAGCAATTATCAGCTCCATACCTAAAACGTACATGAGTTATTATCGCTGCAAGGCTATGATTTAAATAGAAAAAACAGGGTTATACACAGAACTTATCCCCCTATATAACAACAACAACAATAAAACTACTTACATATATACATACATATATATTTATATACTTAATTTATTAATAGCTGTTTATAGTTCTTTTTTTGTACAACTTCTCTATAATGCACCGCCCTTAATCAGCACCCTTCTCGCTATGAATTATCCTGAGAGCTACGACGTTATAGTCATTGGTGGTGGTCACGCCGGAACAGAAGCCAGCCTTGCTGCTGCTCGTATGGGCTGTCGCACCTTATTGTTGACTCACAATATCGATACCCTGGGACAGATGAGTTGCAACCCTGCTATAGGTGGTATTGGTAAAAGCCATCTAGTCATGGAGGTTGACGCTCTCGGTGGAGCAATGGCTCTAGCGACCGATAAAGCCGGGATACAGTGGCGCATACTTAACAGTCGCAAAGGCCCTGCAGTGCGAGCAACACGTGCACAGGCGGATAGAGCGCTGTATAAAGCCGCAATTCGCGCAAGTTTAGAAAACCAGCAAAACCTGGATATCTTTCAACAAGCAGCAGACGACTTAATTGTCGACGGCGAAACAGTCTGCGGTGTCGTCACCCAAATGGGGCTCAAGTTCCGGGCGCAAAGTGTCGTATTAACGGCGGGCACCTTTCTCGGCGGGCGCATTCATATAGGTCTGGAAAACTACAGCGGCGGTCGCGCTGGAGATCCACCGTCGATTGCGCTTGCATCACGGTTAAGAGAGCAGCCTTTAGATGTGCGCCGGTTAAAGACCGGAACACCGCCGCGCATTGATGCGCGCAGTGTCGATTTCAGTGAACTCGAAGAGCAGTGGGGAGACAGCCCTACCCCTGTAATGAGTTATATGGGCTCGCAGGATGACCACCCACAGCAAACCTGCTGCTGGATCACCCATACCAATACAAAAACTCACGACTATATTCGCCAGGGCTTTGAGCGCTCCCCGATGTTTACCGGGGTGATTGAAGGCGTGGGCCCCCGCTACTGCCCGTCGATAGAAGACAAAATTAATCGTTTTGCCGATAAAGACAGTCATCAAATCTTTATTGAACCCGAAGGTTTGAACACCAACGAGCTCTACCCCAACGGTATTTCAACATCCCTGCCTTTTGATGTGCAGATGAACTTTGTTCGCTCTATTAAAGGTTTTGAGCAGGCCCATATCACGCGCCCGGGTTATGCGATCGAATACGACTTCTTTGATCCGCGAGGCTTAAAAGCAAGCCTTGAGACGAAGAGCTTGCAAGGTTTATTTTTTGCTGGCCAGATAAACGGCACAACGGGTTACGAAGAGGCCGCTGCGCAGGGCCTGCTTGCCGGGCTGAACGCGGGTTTGCGCGCGCAGGAAAAAGAAGCTTGGTGCCCTGAGCGCGACGAGGCCTATGTCGGTGTACTGGTTGATGATTTGATTAGCATGGGCACCAATGAGCCGTATAGAATGTTCACCAGTCGTGCGGAATATCGTTTGCTGCTTAGGCAGGACAACGCCGATGTGCGGCTGACGGCTAAAGGTCGTGAGCTCGGCCTCGTCGACGATAAGCGCTGGGCCAGTTTCTGTACCAAGAAAGAAGCGGTCGAACTGGAAAATCAGCGTTTAAGAGATACCTGGATTCAAGCCGGCTCCGTTGAAGCTGCTCAATTGGAAAACAAGCTGACGAGCAAAATCAACCGCGAGTATTCGCTAATGGATTTGCTCAAACGCCCCGAGCTTTGCTACCAGGATCTCAAAGATCTAAAAGGCACTGGTGTCAGTGATGAAGCGGTAGCTGAGCAGGTAGAAATTACCGCCAAGTACAGCGGTTATATCGACAGGCAGCAAGGTGAAATAGACAAGCTTCGCGCTCAGCAAAACACTTTGATTCCCGAAGACTTTGACTACAGCTCAGTTGAGGGTTTGAGCAATGAGTTGCAGGAAAAGTTAGGCGCTGCTAAGCCAGAGAGCATTGCCCGCGCCAGCCGCATTCCCGGTGTGACGCCGGCGGCGATTTCACTGCTGTTAATTTATCTAAAAAAGCGCGCTGCGCTGAAAAAGTCTCAGAGCGCTTAAGGTGGACAAACAACAATTTTTTTCCCGCCTCGAACAGGTGTGCGCCGAGCTCGAGCTTGATTTAAAGCCCGAACAAGCCCAACAGCTTCACGACTACTGGGCGCTGTTTTTGAAGTGGAACGCCAGCTACAACCTCAGCGCTATTCGCGATGGTGAGGGCATATTCTACAAACACATTGTTGACAGTCTCAGTGTGGTTAAGCTCTTTAAACTAAAAGGTGGCCAGCGCAATATTGATGTTGGCACTGGCGGTGGTTTGCCTGGCATCGTCTTGGCTATTTGCTTTCCCGAGCGGCACTTTAGTTTGCTCGACTCGGCGGGTAAAAAGATGCGCTTCTTGTTTCAGGTTAAACAGAGTTTAAGCCTCGACAATGTAGAGCTGCACAACTGCCGGGTTGAGCAGCACCAGCCGGACCCCGGCTACGACTTGGTCATCAGCCGCGCTTTTACGTCTGTCGCTAACTTCAGCTCCTGGTGTAAGCACTTACTTAAACCTGGAGGCGAATTTTGGGCGATGAAAGGCCAGTACCCCGACGCAGAGTTGAGCGAGATGGAAACTTGCTATATCGTCAGCGAGCATCACGAGCTTGTCGCGCCCGGTGTTGAAGGCGAGCGCTGCCTGTTAATACTCAAGCTACGCGACTAAGCGCCTCTGGGGCTTTTTAGCTCCAGACAGAATTATTGGCCGCAGAGCCAGGGGAAATACATGTCCAAGATTATTGCCGTTGCCAATCAAAAGGGCGGAGTCGGTAAAACGACCACTTGTGTCAATCTTGCCGCATCGTTAGCGGCAACTAAACGCCAGGTTCTGCTGATCGATCTCGATCCTCAGGGCAACGCAACGATGGGCAGTGGCGTGAATAAAAACGATGTGGATCTGAGTGTTTACGATGTGCTGGCCGAAGATGCTCCGATCGATGCGGTTGCTGTTGCAAGTGGTGAATGTGGCTACGACGTTTTACCTGCAAACGGTGATCTGACCGCTGCAGAAGTTGAACTGCTTAGTAAAGACAACAAAGAAAAACGCCTGGCCAGCGCGCTTGATAAAGTTCGCGATAATTACGACTACGTGCTGATTGATTGTCCACCGTCACTGAATATGCTGACGGTAAACGCACTGAGCGCCGCCGATGGTGTACTTATTCCTATGCAGTGTGAGTACTACGCACTCGAAGGTTTAAGCGCCCTGCTCAATACCATCACCTCGATTCAAAGTGTGCTTAACCCCGAGCTGAGCATCGAGGGAATTTTGCGTACGATGTACGATCCGCGCAACAGCCTGACTAACGATGTCAGTGCGCAGTTGAAAGAATATTTTGACGACAAGGTGTATCGCACTTGCATACCCAGAAATGTGCGCTTAGCTGAAGCGCCTAGTTACGGCTTGCCTGTTATCGCCTATGATAAGCAAAGTAAGGGAGCACTAGCTTACTTAGCGCTAGCTGGCGAGATGAATCGCCGCGAAGAAGAGCTGGTGCCCGAAGCAGCGGAAGTGCTGAATTAAAGCGGGCATCACTCGCTTCGAGATTAAGAGGACTTTATGGTTAAAAAACGGGGATTGGGCAAGGGTTTGGATGCGCTGTTATCAGCGGGCGTCGACAGCGCGACAAAAAAAACATCCGCCCCAAAAGATGCAGCAGAAACAGCAAGTGCTGACGGCACCTTAAAAAAGCTCCCGGTTGAATGGCTGCAGCGAGGAAAGTACCAGCCGCGTCGCGATATGGATCAGCTGGCCCTAGAAGAGTTAGCCGAGTCGATTAAAGCCCAGGGGGTTATGCAGCCTATTGTTGTGCGCCCTATCGCTGAAAACCGTTACGAAATCATTGCCGGTGAGCGGCGCTGGCGCGCGTCTCAACTAGCGGGCCTCGATCAGATCCCGACGGTTATACGCGAAGTTCCCGACGAAACAGCTATTGCGATGGCGCTGATCGAGAACATTCAGCGCGAAGACCTAAACCCGATGGAAGAGGCATTTGCATTAAAACGCCTGCAGGACGAGTTTGAATTAACACAAAAAGAAGTTGCCGAGGCCGTTGGCAAAAGCCGCACAGCAGTCACGAATACCTTACGTCTGCTCAACCTCAGTGACGAAGTAAAAACCATGCTTGAACACGGTGACCTGGAGATGGGCCACGCGCGCTGTTTGCTGAGCCTTGAGCCCGATAGCCAGCGCCAAGTAGCCCGAGCGATAGTTGCCAAAGGCTTGAGCGTGCGCCAGGCTGAAGCGCTGTCCAAAAAAGCACTGCAAAGTGACGATGTCGAGAAAGTGATTGTTGAGGAGGAAAATCGCGATATCGCCAATCTTCAAGAAAAGCTTGGTGAACAGATTGGTGTACCTGTTGAAGTGCAGCACAGTAAAAAAGGCAGCGGCAAGCTTGTGCTGAAATACAATAATCTCGATGAGTTAGATGGCATCCTCGCCCACCTGCAATATCAAGCGAACTAATTGCAGGTACTTATGGGGCGCTCAATGTGCCCCTGGTCTGTTTAATATCTTTACTGAATACGCTTGCTGAAGGTTCTTATCGCCTAACATAGTAGCAAGCCTTATCTTTATTCACTCCTATACTCTCTAAAGTACAACTAATAAGCTGGGACTTTAGGAGGCCTTATGAGCGTCAAGCTCGAAACACTGGACTGTTTTGAACCCTTCTGCGATCTCGACGAGCAAGGCAAGTTGATCGCCGCGACCTATATCAATATGGATATGGAAAAAAAAGGCACGCGCCTTTTTGCGGTTGGTGATCAGGATAATACCGAACATTTTTTATACGATGGTGAGATAGAGCTTGTCGCGCAAGACGGTAGAAAAAAAACTGTTGTCGCCGGCGATTCAGCAGCGCACTTCCCCCTTGCGCTGCTGCGCCCAAGAAAATTTAGCGCTGTTGTCAGTTCTAAAAATGCGCAGCTAATCAAGATTGATATCAAGTTACTACACGAACTTAGAAAAACCATACCGGTAAGCGGCGATAAGTTTTCAACGTTTGCGCCGTTTGCAGAAGAAGATTATGCGCCAGAAAACCATATGGATGCGCTAAAGAAGTTCTTACAGGATGCCAGTAAAGCCATTGTCGAAAACCGCTTGAACATTACTAATTTTGACAATGTCAGCTCAATGATATTTGACGTCATCCAGCGTCCCGGGGTGAGCCTCGATGAAGTCATCAGCGCTGTTCAGCTTGATGCTGCAATTAGTGCCAAACTAATTCGCGATGCCAACTCCGCATTTTTTGGCAGCTTAGCCAAAGTCGATACAGTCCGTGCTGCCGTTGTGCGCCTGGGGCTCGATCTTACCGTGCAGCTGGTAACAATTATGGTGATGAAAGAAGTTTTCCACTCCGAGCGAGGAAATCTTCAACAGGCCATGAGCAAGCTCTGGCACAGCTCAATGAAGCTGGCAACATTTGCTGCAGTGATTGGAAAAAGTGCCAAACCGAGCTTTAATCAAGGCCAGTGTTTGTTAGCGGGGCTCATGTATGAAATTGGCACCTTGGTTAGCATTGATTATCTCGATCAATATCCAAGTGTACTAAACCGCGTTAGCGACCAGGTCTTATCTGCAAATAATGTTAAGAAGAAGATGGGCTGCGACTTACTGCGTCACTGGCAGTTTCCAGATGTAATTATTGATGTAGTAGAGCATGGCGGTGACTTAAAGCGCGATACAGAAAAGGCGACTTTAGCTGACGTTATCAGTGTTGCACTTGTGCTTGTGCGTATGACGGCTTACCGCAGTACGCCAGTTGAAAAAATAGATAGCCTGCCCGCTTATCGGCGCTTAGGTTTTGCCAATAGGCAGGCGGGTTTTATCGAAAAAATACGAGAAGAAGCACACCGCTACTTGCAGTTATTCTCCGGCGCGCTCGCCGATTGAATGCTGCTCGGCTTCCTGCAACCGCCAGAGCTCTGCGTAGCGACCTTTTTGCGACAGCAGCGCCTGATGTTTTCCCTGCTCAACAAGTTTGCCTTTTTCCAATACGTAAATATGATCGGCGTTGGCGATGGTCGACAGTCGGTGAGCAATGACAACACAAGTCTTATTCTGGCTGATCTCGTCGACCGCTTTTAAAATCTCGCGTTCACTTTCGCTATCGAGCGACGACGTAGCCTCATCAAAAATCAGTATCTTGGGATTTTTTAATATACAGCGTGCAATAGCGACTCGCTGTTTTTCGCCGCCGCTTAATTTTAGGCCGCGCTCACCGACTACGGTATCCAGCCCTTCGGGTAGGCTCTTAATAAAACTACCCAGATGAGCGAGCTCGATAGCTTTGTTTATTTCCTGTTCGCTGGCGTCGACTTTTCCATAGCGAATATTTTCGTAGATGGTGCTGTTAAACAAAACCGTATCTTGCGGCACAAAAGCCATCTTTTGCCGTAAGCTATCGAGGCTGACTTGACGGATATCTTGCCCGTCGATAAGCACTTGACCACTTTCGCAATCGTAAAAACGAAACAGAAGTTTACTAATTGTCGATTTACCACTACCGCTGCTACCGACAATAGCCACCTTACTCTTTCCTGTTATGTTAAAGCTTAGGTTTTCAAATATGGGGCGTTGGCTGTGGTAGCGGAAGCTGATGTTGTTAAATTCGATAGTGCCATTAGTAAGCGCGAGCGGTTTAGCGTTATCTTGCTCTTTAATACTGGTTTTTACATCGAGCAACTTAAACATCTTTTCAATATTTGCCATCGACCCTTTCATTTCTCTATAGACAAAACCGAGAAAATTCAGCGGCATAAATATCTGCATCATAAAAGCATTGATAAGAACAAAATCGCCGATGGTCATAGAGCCATCGCTGACTTTGTAGGCAGCGAGAATCATCGCCGCGGTCATAAACAAAGAGATAATACTTGCCTGGCCGCCATTTAATGCAAATATGCTCAGGCGGTTTTTGCGCCTAGCAGCTTCCCACTCACTTAGATTTTCATCGTAGAGTTTGGCCTCATAGTTTTCATTGCTGAAGTATTTAACGGTTTCAAAATTTAATAGGGAATCCACTGCGCGGCTATTGGTGTCGGAATCGGCCTTGTTCATCTGCCTGACAAAACGTGTACGTCGCTCCGTGGCCCAAACAGACCAAAGCACATAGAAAAAAATTGCCAAAAAGACAATAAAACCAAACCACCAGCTGTACTTACGTGAAAGAATGGCGATGACCAGCACAATCTCTAGTAAGGTTGGCACGATGTTAAAAACCATAAAACGCAGCAAAAAGCTGATACCCGTTGTTCCGCGCTCGATATCGCGGCCAAGGCCTCCAGTTTTTCTATCTAAGTGGAAGCTCAGATCGAGGTTGTGTAGATGCTTAAACACCTTAAGTGCAATATCGTGCATTGCGTGTTCTGTCACCCGCCCGAACACCGTATCGCGAAGCTCTGATAACAACACATTCGCAAGGCGAACCGCGCCATAGGCAAGCAGTAGTACCAACGGCACGGCAACAAGCTGGTGTTCTACTTGGTCTAAGTTGTCGACGATGTGTTTAAGTACAAAAGGCAGGCCTATGCTTGCGACCTTGGCGGCAATTAGAAGTACGATAGATAAAACCAGGCGCTGCTTGTAACGCCACAGATATGGAAGAAGTTTTTTGAGACTGGCCCAACTTACTTCAGAATAAGATACGTGAGTGCCTTGACCTCGCAATCTCAGCTCCTAATAATCAACAAAATTTTTTAAGGAGACGGGCTGTGCCATCTTTTGACATTGTATCTGAAATCGACAAACACAATCTGCAGAACGCTATTGAAAACGCCCAGCGCGATTTGGGAAATCGCTATGACTTCAAAGGTACGAAAGCCAGCTTTGAGTGGTCTGACCCGGCTGCAGTCATGGTTGCAGAGCAGGAGTTTCAGTTAAACCAGATGCTGGATATCTTGATCGCCAACCTGGTAAAACAAAAGATAGACCCAGAAACCATGGATAGCGGCAAGGTCGAAGGTGCGAGCAAAGGGGTGAAACAGAAAATTGACTTTAAAGAAGGTATCGATAAAGACGTTGCTAAAAAGCTGACCAAACTGATCAAAGACAGCAAACTCAAAGTTCAGGCTCAAATTCAAGGCGATCAGTTGCGCGTCACTGGCAAGAAAATTGATGATTTGCAAGCGGTGATGCAATTAGTTCGAGAAGCCGGCCTCGGCCAGCCGTTTCAGTTCAAGAATATGAAGAGTTAATATTGTTCTTCATTGGTGATTTACGCATTGTCCTGGGAGGCTCTGAACACAGGCGGGCCTCAACGATAAGCAGCTTCCACTCGACTTTATCTTTCTTGAGATATTTACAATGAAAAAACTCCTCTTCCTCTGCACTGGCAACTACTACCGCAGCCGTTTTTCTGAGGAATATTTCAACCACCACTGTCGTCAAAACAACCTGCCCTGGCTTGCCGACTCCATGGGCATACAGCGCGATTTTACCGGCAATGGAAATGTTGGCCCGATCGCCGAACAAACCCTGGCCAAGCTCACTGAAGTCGGTATTGAACCTGTCGGCCACGAGCGCATGCCCAAACATGTTCAAGCCGAACATTTTGATGAATTTGATCGTGTAATCGCAGTCAGTCTCGACGAACACAAAGCGATGCTCGCCGACATCTGGCCTGAAGATGTGTACCAAAAGGTAGAGTTCTTTGAAGTTGAAGACCTGCATATTTACCACCACGAAGTGGCGTTTCCGAGGCTGATAGCTTCGCTTGATAAACTGTTATTAGAATTGAGCTAATACCTTGAGCTGTTTGGGCTCAAGCTTAGCTTTTGTTATTAAACAGGCTTTTTAGGAAGGCTGACAATAAAACAGGCACCGCCTAGTTTACTTTGTTCGTAGCTGATTTCTCCGCCGTGAGCCTGTACGACCGTATGGGCAATGGCTAAACCCAGCCCCGTGCTTTTTTCGCCACCTGTCGCTTGGGTGCTAAGAACCTTAAATGCCTTAAACAAATCCGCTTGTTCCTCTTTGCTGATACCGGGGCCGGCATCGGCGACTTTGAACTCAATACTTGCGCCCAGGTCTTCAAGTGCAATTTCAATCTTTGAACCCTGAGGGCTGTACTTGATGGCGTTGGTAAGCAGGTTGTCGACGACCTGACGGATCTTGACGATATCAAAGTTCGCCATCAGGCTTGTTGGCATAAGTTTGTTTAAGTTCATGCCTTTGCTTTCGGCGTCGGCGACATACAGTTGCACACGATCCTCAATAAGACGGGCGATATCTTCATCTACTAAAGTGAGTTTTAACTCGCCGCTTTCAATCGCGCTGACATCTAACAGGTCGCTGAGCAAATCCAGCAACGCCTGCGAGCTGTTGCTGATCATATTTAACAGGTGCTGCTGGCGCTCGGCTTTGGGCTCGCGTTTGAGTATGTAGTCCGCCGCTGTTTTAATTGCGCCAATGGGGCCGCGGATATCGTGTGCGGCCGTGCCGAGTAGCTTATTTTTAGTGTGATTTAACTCTCTGAGCTCGGCGTAGTTCTCGACTCTATCTACCGCGTGGTTTATTCGGCATAAAAATTCTTCGGGGATAAACGGTTTAATCAAGAAGTCATTCGCACCGCTTTTTATAAACTGAGCCGATAATGTGCGGCCGCCTTGAGCGCTGACCCCGATGATTTCAAGTTGCTCGCGGCTGTATTTTTCGCGCATGGCCGAGGCGAGCTGAAAGCCGTCCATCTCATCCATAAAACAGTCGAGAATAGCCACACAAATATTAGGGTTGTGCTCGAGTACCTGTAACGCTTGTTTACCGCTGCTGGCTTCGTGCACTAACAAACGCTGAGTTAACAGCAGTCGTTTCATACTTTTTCGTGCAACCAAGCTGTCGTCGACAACCAGAACTTCAACACCCTGATTTTTGTAAAGGCGGTGTATTATCCAGCTGATATAGTCGAGGCTGTGGCTGCCGTTTTTGCTGGCGTAGTCGGCAATGCCGCGCTCCCACAGGTCGTCTTTTAAACCTTGGTCATCGGCGCTGGTAAAAACAATGGCGGGAATTTTGGCGGCGACAACTAGGTCTGTCGCTTCACCGGATGGTGCGTCGGGCAGGTGTAAGTCTACGATGGCGGCAAAATATTCTTGCCCTTATTTAGCTAATAGCTCCCTGGCTTCGGCCATGCTAAACGCTAAGTCGCACTCAAAACTGTGGCTTTCGCTCAGCAGTTTTTGCAACATCATGGCGAAGGACTTGGTATCCTCAATGATTAAGACGCGCTCGGGCATACTTGCTTGGTCGGTCGGTTTTTCCTACGGCCAATTAAGCATAGACCAAGCTTGCAACAGCTAGTCGGATTTTGGTGATGACAGACAAACTTTTAAAAGACCAGCTCAATGAAAGCTCGGTGCTGGCGCTAAGTGCCTTGCTGCAAACATCGGGGCTCAACTTTGATGCAGACAAATTTAAGAGTTTGCTGCTCGATGATTTACTGCAACTTGAGCTAAAACAGCGGGTCCAGCTTATTTGCTCTGCGCTTGAGCAGAGTTTGAGTGATGACATCAGCGAGCAGATAACGGCGTTCACTAAACTGCCAGCACTTGTTCATTCAACACATAAACTAAGTGCCTTTGAAGCCTGGCCATTAATTGACTACATCGGCCACGTCGGAATTGAAAAGCCCGAGCTTGCCCTGCCCTGTCTCGCCGATTTGACTCAGTTATTCAGCGCTGAATTTGCGATTCGCCCGTACATCGAACGCTATCAGGATCTGTGTTTTGAATTCTTTAAGCTCTGGGTAAAAAGCGACGACGAGCACGTACGCAGGTTGGTCAGCGAAGGTACGCGCAGCCGTTTACCTTGGGCTGCGCAATTACCGCGCTTTCGCCAGAAGCCAGAGCTACTCGAGCCGTTTTTAACAGCGCTTAGCTGTGATGACAGCGCCTACGTCAGAAAGTCTGTCGCCAACAATCTCAACGATATCAGCAAAGACAATGCCCAGTGGATGCTCGGCCTGTGCCATTCGTGGCAGCAGTTGTCGCTCGATGCAGCTCTAGCAGAGCGGCGGGATTGGGTGATCAAACACGCCTGTCGCACCCTGGTCAAAGCTGGCAATAGCGAGGCGCTGGCTCTGCTCGGCTATAGCGGCAAAGCAAAAAGTGTCGAGCTGAAACTTGAGCACACAAAAATAGCTTGGCAGGGCGAGCTTAACTTTTGCTGTGTGGTGCACAATTCAAACAAAAGCCTGAATGCTGTACTGGACTATCGCTTGGAGTTTCAGCGTAAGAATGGCCGTTCCAGCAAAGTGTTTAAACTTAAAAATGTAAACCTGCGCGCCAATGAAACAGTGCAGCTGAACAAGTGTTACAGCTTTGCTGAGATTTCAACTCGGCGCTATTACCCGGGTGTACATACAATCGAGATCCTGCTCAACGGTGATGTCGTGGCGCGCCAAAGCTTTGAGTTAGAGGCCGAGCTGCTGTTAGAAGCCTAACAACTAATGTCGTTAAACGTGCAAAGATATGCGGCTAACATGCGGCGCTTAGACTCGATTTAAATAAAAGCTGAAGTGGCTGTTGAACCACCTGCTCTTCATCCCTATAATCGCGTGGCCCCAAACCGGCTCGGGGTGATAATTAGAGAATTAATTCTCGTTTAATGTATTGAGATCAGTGCGCCCAACCCAGGTTGTGACGCGCCAAACTGACAGAACTGACACGGTTCCATTAGACGACTGGTAGCAAATACACTGATTGCGAGCATGAACAACTTTAGCCCGCTGCTTTACAGCCTGAAGCTGCAGCTGCTTGCGACTGTAATCGTTTCGCCTCTGGCTGCCCTGTGGGGCAAGGTCGAGTTTTACTCCCTCTTGCTTGGCGTGGCGGTGTATGTCCTGCCAAACCTCTATTTCACCTATTATGCCTTTCGTTTTCACGGTGCTGACTATGCCGCGTGGATTAAACACAGTTTTATGTGGGGCGAAATGGGCAAGCTTAGCCTGACGGCAATTGCCTTTGCGTTGGTTTACCGCTTCGTAGATCCGCTTGAGGTCAAGGCGCTGTTTTCAGGTTTTGCCCTAATGATTATTTTGCAGTGTTGGTTGGGCCGCAAGGTCGCCAACATGCTCGCCGAAACTAACGGCGAATGATGAGGTCCAAGCTGCGCGACTGGGATGAGCGCAGCCGGGGGACCTTGAGTGCCGCGAGAGCATTAAGCTTTCTGGCACCGATAACAAGTTTCTTAAATAGTTATACAGGTAGCTAAACAAGCTATGGCAAGTTCATCTGAAGGCTTAACCGCCACTGGATATATCCAGCACCACCTGCAAAACATGACTTACGGCAAGCTCCCTGCCGGTTATGCTCGCCACAACGCCGACGGAACAAGCACTGTTCTTGAAAACTCAACCTGGACTCTGGCTCATTCAAGCCAGGAAGCAAAAGACATGGGTTTTACCGCGATTCACGTGGATACCATGGGCTGGTCTATTTTGCTTGCGAGCCTGTTTTGTTTTATGTTCTGGCGCGTCGGCAAAAAAGCAACCGAGGGTGTGCCCCGCGGTGTGCAGAGTTTTGTTGAGCTGATTGTTGATTTTGTTAACAACACGGTTAAAGATATTTTCCACCACAAAAACACCATGATCGCGCCGATGGGCCTGACCATCTTCTGCTGGGTCTTCCTGATGAACCTGATGGATCTGATTCCAGTTGACTGGCTGCCTTCTGCAGCGATGTGGGTCACCAACGACTCTCACTTCTTCTTTAAAGTGGTGCCTACCACTGATCCCAATGCCACTTTGGGCATGGCGATCTCTGTATTTGCGCTGATGATCTTCTTCTCTATCAAAGAGAAAGGCGCCTGGGGTTTTGTTAAAGAGCTGACTTGCCACCCCTTCTTTGCTCCAAAGAAACTGTGGTACCTGAACATCGTTCTGATCCCAATCAACTTCATTCTTGAGACCGTCGCCCTGATTGCCAAGCCTATCTCTCTCGGCCTGCGACTGTTCGGAAATATGTATGCCGGTGAAATGATTTTCATCCTGATTGCCCTGTTATTCAGCGTTGGTCTGGTACTGGGTGTCGTTGGCGGTGTTTTGCAGTGGGCGTGGGCGGTATTCCACATCCTTGTGATTACCTTGCAGGCATTTATCTTCATGGTTCTGACCACGGTTTATATGGCCATGGCTCACGATAATCACGATGAAGAACACTAAGTAAGAATTCAATTAACCTTTTCTTTTAACTTTTTATTTACATCTACGTTTCTTAGGAGAAATACAAATGGCACAAGCTCTGGTTTACATCGCTGCTGCTCTTCTGATTGGTCTTGGTGCTCTGGGTACCGCTATCGGTTTTGGTACTCTGGGTGGCAAGCTGCTCGAAGGTTCTGCGCGTCAGCCTGAACAAGGCCCTGCCCTGCAAGGTAAAATGTTCCTGATGGCTGGTCTGCTTGATGCGGTTCCAATGATCGGTGTTGGTATCGGCATGTACCTGATCTTCGCTGTTGCGCCAGGCCTTTAATCACCCTTACCTCTAACTAACTGACGAGGTGCAGGTGTGAATATTAACCTTACCCTTATTGGCCAAAGCATAACCTTCTTTATCTTTGTGTGGTTCTGCTGGAAGTTTGTATGGCCTGCCCTGTTGGGTGTCATGCAAACTCGTGAGCAGAAAATCGCCGAAGGTCTTGAAGCCGCTGAACGCGCCGATAAAGATCTTGAACTCGCGCAGAAAAAAGCCACTGAGCAACTGAAAGAAGCCAAAGAACAAGCGGCCTCTATTGTTGATCAGGCAAACAAGCGTGCGTCTCAAATCGTTGAAGAAGCCAAAGAGCAGGCTGTTGCGGAAGGCGAGCGTATTAAAGCCGCTGCCGAAGCTGAAGTTGAGCGTGAAATCAGCTCTGCCCGCGAAGAACTTCGCGGACAAGTTGCGACTCTGGCCCTGGCCGGTGCTGAGAAAGTTCTCGGTGCTAGCGTAGACGCCAAAGCCCACGCTGAGATGCTGGACAAACTGGCCGCTGAGCTGTAACGGGGGTTAACGAGCTATGGCAGAGTTAACAACCCTTGCACGCCCTTATGCCAAAGCCGCTTTTGAAAGTGCTTTGCAAGATGGCGCCCTTGGCAACTGGTCTGAAGCCCTGGTACTGCTTGCTGCAGTATCTGCTGAAGAGACTGTTGCTGAAGCTATCGCCTCTCCACAGCACACTGCAGATGAAAAAGCTGAGGCCATGATTTATATCTGTGCCGACAAGCTCAATGATAAGCAGCAGAACTTTATCAAGATTCTGGCTGAGAATGACCGCCTGGCCCTGGCGCCTGAAATTAGTACTTTGTTCGAACTGTTCAAAGCTAATCAGGAGCAGAGCGTCGACGTCAACATTGAGACAGCATTTGAATTAACTGAAGCTCAATTGAGCGCTTTACACGCCGGCTTGAAAAAGCACCTGGCGCGCGAAGTTGAACTCAGTACATCTGTAAACAGCGACTTGCTTGGTGGTGTGTTTATCCGCGCCGGCGACACCGTGATTGATGATTCAATCCGCGGCCGCCTGAATAAACTGGCCGGAGCGATGAGCGCCTAAAAGCTGCTCTTAAGAGAATAGTGCCTTTCGCTTAAGGCACTATTCACGAACCGAATTGAACGTAGGAACTATCAGTATGCAACAGCTGAATCCTTCAGAAATTAGCGAAATTATTAAGTCGCGCATCGATTCGCTGGAAGTAGCGAGCGAAGCGCAAAACGAAGGTACTGTCGTTTCCGTAACCGACGGTATTATTCGTATCCACGGTCTTGCCGATGTGATGTACGGTGAGATGATTGAATTCGAAGGCGGTGTCTTCGGTATGGCCCTCAACCTCGAGCGCGACAGCGTTGGTGCGGTTGTTCTCGGTGAATACAAAAGCATTGCCGAAGGCCAGACCTGTAAGTGTACCGGCCGTATCCTTGAAGTACCTGTCGGCCCCGAGCTGCTCGGTCGCGTTGTCGACGCACTGGGTAACCCAATCGACGGTAAAGGCCCTGTTGAAGCAAAAATGACCGATGCAGTTGAAAAAATTGCACCGGGCGTAATTGCTCGTCAATCGGTAGACCAGCCAGTACAAATCGGCCTGAAAGCTGTTGATACCATGGTGCCAATCGGTCGTGGCCAGCGTGAGCTGATCATTGGTGACCGTCAGACCGGTAAAACTGCCGTTGCTGTTGACGCCATCATCAACCAGAAAGGCTCTGGCATTAAGTGTGTTTACGTAGCCGTTGGCCAGAAAGCAAGTTCAATTGCTTCTGTGGTACGTAAGCTCGAAGAGCACGGCGCGATGGATCACACCATCATCGTTGCAGCTACTGCCTCTGATCCAGCTGCGATGCAGTTCCTGGCTCCGTTTGCCGGCGCAACCATGGGTGAATACTTCCGTGACCGCGGCGAAGATGCTCTGATTATCTTTGATGACCTGACCAAACAAGCCTGGGCTTACCGCCAGATCTCTTTGCTTCTGCGTCGTCCACCGGGCCGTGAAGCTTACCCTGGTGACGTTTTCTACCTTCACAGCCGTCTGCTTGAGCGCGCATCTCGCGTAAGCGCTGACTACGTTGAGAAGTTCACCAACGGTGAAGTAAAAGGCAAAACCGGTTCTTTGACCGCTCTGCCTATTATTGAAACCCAGGCTGGTGACGTATCGGCATTTGTACCGACCAACGTAATTTCAATCACCGATGGTCAGATCTTCCTTGAGACTGACATGTTTGCAGCCGGTATCCGCCCTGCAATGAACGCCGGTATCTCGGTATCGCGTGTTGGTGGTTCAGCCCAGACCAAGATCGTTAAGAAGCTGTCCGGTGGTATTCGTACCGCTCTGGCTCAGTACCGTGAATTGGCAGCGTTCTCTCAGTTCGCTTCTGACCTCGACGACGCAACCAAAGCTCAGCTCGAGCACGGTGAGCGCGTAACCGAGCTGATGAAGCAGAAGCAGTACTCGCCTCTTTCTGTCGGTGAGATGGCTGCCGTGGTTTACGCCGCTAACGAAGGTTTCCTCCAGGACGTTGAAGTAGCCAAAGTTGGCGACTTCGAAGCCGCCCTGCTGAGCTTCCTGAACAGCTCTAAGGCTGAGTTGATGGAGCAAATGAACAGCGGTGCCTACAACGACGACATTGCAGCCGGTATTAAAGCTGCTCTGGAAGAATTCAAAGCCACTCAAACCTGGTAAGCACTATGGCTAGCGGAAAAGAGATACGCACGAAAATCGGCAGTATCAAAAATACGCAGAAAATTACCAGTGCAATGGAAATGGTTGCCGCATCAAAGATGCGCAAGGCCCAGGATCGCATGAGCGCAGGTAAACCCTACGCCCAGCGCATTCGTTCAGTGGTCGCGCACATCGCCAGCGGTAACCCCGAGTACAAACACATGTACTTGAGTGAGCGCGAAGTGAAGCGCGTCGGCTATGTTTTGGTCTCTACTGACCGCGGCCTGTGTGGTGGCCTGAACATTAACTTGTTCAAAGCTGCCATCAAGCACGCTAAGCAGTGGCACGATCAAGATGTCGACGTCGATCTGTGTTTGATAGGTGCCAAAGCGGCGGCCTTCTTTGGCAGTGTCGGTGGCAACATTGTTGCCAGCACGCGTGACACCGGTGAACAGCCGGAAGTTGCCAGCCTGATTGGCTCGGTAAAAGTCATGCTCGACGCCTTCGCCGAAGGCAAAATCGACCGTTTATATCTGGTCGGTAACGATTTTGTTAACACCATGACCCAGACGCCTTACGTCAACCAGCTGCTGCCTCTGGAAGCGGATGAAGACGAAAAGCTGCGTCACACCTGGGACTACCTCTACGAGCCGGATGCAGAAGAACTGCTTGAAGGCCTCCTGACTCGCTACATTGAGAGCCAGGTTTACCAGGCGGTGGTAGAGAACGTAGCTTGTGAGCAAGCTGCACGTATGGTGGCGATGAAGTCAGCAACCGACAACGCAGGCAACATGATTGATGACCTGCAATTGGTTTACAACAAGGCGCGACAGGCTGCGATTACTCAGGAAATTTCCGAGATCGTCGGCGGGGCTGCGGCTGTTTAAGCCGATTTATTAATTTAGAGATTACGAGGAAGCGAAGATGAGTAGCGGACGTATCGTACAGATTATTGGTGCTGTAATTGACGTGGAATTTCCACGCGATGCTGTACCTAATGTCTATGACGCGCTGAAAGTCGAGGGCAAAGAATTGACCCTTGAAGTTCAGCAGCAATTGGGTGATGGCGTAGTACGTACCATCGCCATGGGTGGTTCCGAAGGTGTGAGCCGTAACCTGGTTGTAACGAACACTGGTGCGCCAGTTTCTGTACCTGTTGGTGAAGAAACTCTGGGTCGTATCATGGACGTTCTCGGTAACCCTATTGATGAATGTGGCCCTATCGGTGAAAAAGAGCGTGCCTCTATCCACCGCGCCGCGCCGCCTTACGACGAGCTGAGCTCTTCTACCGATCTGCTCGAAACCGGCATCAAGGTTATTGACCTTGTTTGTCCTTTCGCCAAGGGTGGTAAAGTTGGTCTGTTCGGTGGTGCCGGTGTAGGTAAAACCGTAAACATGATGGAACTGATCAACAACATCGCACTTGAGCACAGCGGTCTGTCTGTATTTGCTGGTGTTGGTGAGCGTACTCGTGAGGGTAACGACTTCTACCACGAGATGCAGGAAGCTGGTGTTGTAAATGTTGAAGAGTTCAACAAGTCTAAAGTTGCCATGGTTTACGGCCAGATGAATGAGCCACCGGGCAACCGTCTGCGTGTAGCTTTGACCGGCCTGACCATGGCTGAGAAGTTCCGTGACGAAGGTAAAGACGTACTGCTTTTTGTTGATAACATTTACCGTTATACCCTTGCGGGTACTGAAGTATCGGCACTGCTTGGCCGTATGCCTTCTGCGGTAGGTTATCAGCCTACTCTTGCTGAAGAGATGGGTGTACTGCAGGAGCGTATTACTTCTACCAAGACTGGTTCAATTACCTCAATCCAGGCCGTTTACGTACCTGCGGATGACTTGACTGACCCGTCTCCTGCAACCACCTTTGCTCACTTGGACTCAACCGTTGTACTGAGCCGTGACATCGCCGCCAAGGGTATCTACCCGGCGATTGATCCTCTGGATTCTAGCTCTCGCCAGCTGGACCCACTGGTTATCGGTGCTGAGCACTACGAAGTAGCCCGCGGCGTACAGTCTGTACTGCAGCGCTACAAAGAGTTGAAAGACATCATCGCGATTCTCGGTATGGACGAGCTGAGTGAAGAAGACAAACTGCTCGTGGCCCGTGCCCGTAAAGTTGAGCGTTTCTTGTCACAGCCTTTCCACGTAGCCGAAGTATTCACCGGATCGCCTGGTAAGTACGTAAGCTTGAAAGACACCATCGCTGGCTTTAAAGGCCTGTTAGCTGGTGACTACGATGACCTGCCAGAGCAAGCGTTCTACATGGTTGGTACCATCGACGAAGCGATCGAAAACGCGAAGAAGATTGCCGAGAAAGCGGCATAGGGGTATAGCACATGGCTATGACTTTCCACTGCGACGTGGTCAGCGCTGAACGAGAGATCTACTCTGGTTTGGTTGAGCTGCTCGTTGCCAATGGTGCGGAAGGTGAGCTGGGTTTGACCTATGGTCACAGCCCCCTTTTGACGCGTCTGAAGCCTGGCCCCGTCCGCCTCAAGACCCAAAAAGGTGAAGAGGAAATCTTCTACGTCAGTGGTGGTTTTCTGGAAGTACAACCTCACGTTGTGACTGTACTTGCCGATACCGCTCTGCGCGAAGGTGATATGGATGAGGCTGAAGCTCAGAAAGCTAAAGAGCTCGCTGAACAAGCCATTAAAGAAAATGCCGAAGGCATTGATTACAACGCTGCCGCAGCTCGCCTTGCGGAAGCGGAAGCCCAGCTTCGCACCATCCGTGCGCTGCGCGGCAAGAAGTAATCTTGTCTTTGATTTAAAAAGAGGTGGCCTTGGCCACCTTTTTTTTTGCCTGAAATTTGTGTCTGGTAGGATCTGGGGGCAGATCTTCAGCTCTGCCCCCTTTCTTTGCCTTGAATCTAACGGAGTGTGATGTCGCGGTAAGTGCCAGAGCGGTTTCCAATAGGCCTTCTCAGACACGCCGTGAATACGTCCATATAGGCTTGTTTCAGACATCCATGTCTTCAACAGTCTGAGAAGGCCTATTGGAAACCACTCTTCGACCATCGTGCAGGATTCTAGAAAGTTTTGGTTTTAGCCATATTTCAAATTTGCACCGGGCTTCGGGATTTGCAAAGGTAGAGCAACGCAGGAGCAGTTGCCGAGATGCTGCGACTGAGCCTACACGGAAAGCCTGCCCCGCGAGCGTAGAGAGTATGTGTTCACGGCGTGTCCAGACTGTGAATACCGTAGCTCGTCTGTGGCACAATAGCGCTTATAAGGAACACACTAAAAAGTCCTAAAAAGGACGCTTTGATTAGGAACATTCGGAATGACCGACGTAGTAATTCTCGCAGCGGGTAAAGGTACTCGTATGCGCTCAAGCAAACCTAAAGTTCTCCACACAGTTGGCGGTAAAGCTTTAGTTCAACACGTTATCGACTGCGCCGCAGATCTTGATGCAAACAAAACCATCGTTGTTGTTGGCCACGGTGGTGAACAGGTTAAAGAATCTGTTGCTGGTGACGGCTTGGTTTTTGTTGAACAAACTGAACAGCTCGGTACGGGTCATGCCGTCGCACAGGCACTGCCTGAACTAAACAATGATGACGCCGTTTTAATTTTGTACGGCGACGTTCCACTTATTAAAAAGAGCACACTTGCCAAGCTGCTTGAAGGCGTAAGCGCCAACAGCATGGGCCTGCTAACTGTAGAACTCGCTGATCCAACGGGCTATGGGCGGATTATTCGATCTAACTCCTTAGACGGAAAGGGTGAAGTCGAAGCCATCGTTGAGCAAAAAGATGCGAGTGCAGAACAGCTTGCCATTACCGAAGGTAATACCGGTGTTATGGCAGTGAGCGCTGCCCTACTCCACAAATGGTTGCCAGCACTCAGCAATGAAAACGCCCAAGGCGAATATTACCTAACTGACATCATTGCCATGGCCCGCAGTGAAGGCCTGAGTGTTAACGCCGTTGTTGCCGACAGCGAAACTGAAGTCGCCGGCATCAACAACCGCGCCCAGCAGGCTGAACTTGAGCGCGCCTTCCAGCTTGATCAGGCAAACGAACTTATGGCGCAAGGCCTGTGCCTCAAAGACCCGGCTCGTTTTGATCTGCGCGGCAGCCTTGAAGTGGGAATGGACTGTGAAATCGACGTAAATTGCGTTATCGAAGGTGCCGTCAAGCTAGGTAATAATGTAACACTAGGGCCAAATTGTGTATTAAAAGATGTAGAAATAGCCGACAACGTCGCCGTAGATGCCAATTCTGTGCTGGAAAGCTCTAAAGTAGGTTCGAACTGTACGATTGGCCCTTATGCGCGCCTGCGCCCCGGCACCGTACTTGCCGATGGTGCAAAAATTGGCAACTTTGTAGAGACTAAAAAAGCTCATATAGGCCTCGGCTCGAAAGTGAATCACCTAAGTTATGTTGGTGATGCTGAAGTTGGCGAGGGTGTGAATATCGGCGCCGGTACCATTACCTGCAATTACGATGGTGTAAACAAAAGCAAGACTGAAATTGGCGACGGTGCCTTTATCGGTTCCAACAGCGCCTTAGTTGCACCCGTAAAAGTTGGCAAAATGGCTACTGTCGCAGCGGGATCTGTTGTTACTAAAGACAGCGACGACGACCAGCTTGTTATCAGTCGCGCCAAGCAGCGCAACCTTGACGGTTGGCAGCGCCCGACTAAAAAGTCTTAATTAGCTCAAGGTGGGGCTTAACAAGCACCCACCTACTATCTATATAACTTATGGCTTTATCCTCAACAATTTATAAATTCAATATTCAGCTGAGTGACTTAAACCGTCATGTCTACGAAGCTGTAGACTTGACCGTCGCTCAGCACCCGTCCGAGAACAGCGAGCGCATGCTCGTGCGTGTACTCGCGTATTGCTTAAATGTCGCAGAGGGCCTGAGTTTTAGCAAAGGTCTTTGTGTGCCAGATGATCCCGATATTGAGCAGCTAAGCTTAAGTGGGCAAAGATTGCTGTGGCTTGATGTCGGTGAACCTAAAGTCGAACGTGTGAAAAAAGCTTGTCGTTTGGCCGACAAGGTAAAAATCTATAGTTTCAATAAAAAGAGCGCCCAGTGGTGGTTAGAAAATCACAGCGTTTTGCTCAAACTTCCTGCGGAATATTATTGTTTTGATTGGGCCGGCATAGAGTTGTTAGCTAAAGATCTACCGCGCAACCCTTGCTGGAGTCTGAGTATCACCGACAGTGAATTGTTTGTTGCCCAAGACAAGGGTTCATTCACTCTCAAGCTCAATAAGCTTGAGAGCTAAGGCATGCAAATGCCCGTGGCGTACTAGAATCAAAGAAGCTTAACAGCACTTTACTTGCGCTTGCCTTGTTTAAGGCTGTCTTGAACTTGATATATAAAAACGCGCCAATATCAAAACGGCGCTTTTCCTTCATTGCTGTTATGCCTAGGATGGGCCTAGTTGAGAGAAGTTTGTTGTACTCGGCCTTTGTTCAACCAGCCGGAATGACAGCAAATCATGAGCAGTGCCTTCCTCTATACAAGCTTGTTATGTCTAGCTTGTTTTTTACTGATACTTTTCCCTTTACTCTATCGCCGCTGTCGCCAAGACGTTACCCAAGCATTTAACGATCGCAGCAACCAGTTGCTGGTAGCCAGCGGTATCGTCTGTTTTTTACTACTGCTGACGGTTATTGCGCTCATTGGCCTTAAAAAAATCAACCAACTTGAGCGCGAAGAAAGTGTTGAAGCGCTGAGCACCCTCGTGCGAACCACCAACGCCGCTCTGGAAAGCTGGACAGAGGGTTGGATGGACAGGGTGACTACCGTTGCTATCAATCCGCTACTGCATGAGCGAGTACTGCGCTTAGTCGACGCAGAGATCACTCAAAGTGCGCTACTGGCCAACCCAGATATGCTGTGGTCACGCTCTGCTTATCTGCGTTACGAAGAGCCCTTTGGTTCTCTCGGCTACTTTATTATTGATGCAAACTACAAAAATATCGCCTCAAGCCGAGACAGCAACCTGGCGGATATAAACATTGTCGCCAAGTTTTATCCGGAGCTGCTTGAACGAGCTTTTAATGGCGAGGCCGTAATTACCCCACCCATGCCCTCAGATGTTGCCCTGCCCGGTCCGGATGGCATAAATGCTGATCATATTCCTACCATGTTTGTATTGAGCCCGATAACCATCAATAAAAGCGTAGCTGCTCTGCTGTCACTGCGCATCGACCCGTACAAAGAATTTGCCAAGTTGACTCAAGAGGGCCGAGTTGGCGAAACGGGTGAATCCTATTTTGTTGGTGAGCAGGGTTTGATGATGTCGTTTAGCCGTTTTGGTGAGCAACTAAGGCAGATGCATCTGTTAAAAGCCGGAGAAACGGAACTGCTAAAACTGCGAGTGGCCGACCCGGGCAGAGAACTCAGCGCAGAGCAACCAGCAACAAATGTAGATAAATACCCTTTAACGGTTAGCGCAGCGGCGATATCCCGGCACGAAATAGGCAAGAGTGATGTGCCCTACCGCGACTACCGCGGCCACTGGGTCATTGGCGCGTGGCACTGGGATGAAGTCTACGGTTTTGGTGTTGTCGCAGAAATGGATCTCGATGAAAGTTTAAAAAACTATAAATTCTACGAAAATGTTGTAGGGGGCATTATTGCCACCGTCGCTGCACTGAGCGTTTTATTATCGATTGCCGCACTCTGGTTGGGCCGCATGATACACAAGCGTTTACAAAGAGATAATGAAAAGCTAGAAGATACTGTAGCAGAGCGAACTGCGGAGTTGAGAGAAAGCCAAGAGCAGTTTGAAAATGTTGTCGAAAATCTACAGGGTTCTATTTATCGCTATAAAGTAGGCGAAGACATTATCAATGATAGCTACATGATGTACTCAAGCTCCAAGCTTGAAGAAATAACAGGTTTTGCATTAGAGGATTTTATCGGCCCTAAAGCTAAAAGAAAGATAGGCGAGCTGATTAATAAAGATGATTTTAAACGTGTTCAACAGCAGCTAGTTGAGGCGCATAAAAAGCGTATTCCTATCGATGACGACATACGTTTAATGCACGCTTCAGGGGTGATGAAACACGTAAAAATTCAAGCTCAGTTTAGTTACGACGACAGCGGCAAAGCGCTATATTACGACGGCACTGTATTTGATATAACCGAACAAAAGCTCGCTGAAATTTTGCAAAAAGAATCAGAGCAGCGCTTAGATCTTGCTGCCACCAGCGCCCAGCTGGGTATGTGGGATTACGACATTGCCGCTCAGCAGGTCAAAGTGAATAAAGTTTACGCAAGCATGCTCGGCTACGAACTCGAAGATATTTGCAAAGACGTCGAGCAACAACAGAAATGGCACAACTTAAGCAACGCCGACGAAACCTGGTTTAGTTTAATTCACAGCGACGATCAACAATCGAGCCGGGACGCATTTAACCAGCATATTAATGGCGAAACCGAACTTTACAGTGTTGAGCTGCGTGCGCGCTGTAAAGACGGCGCCTACCTCTGGTTAATGGATATAGGGAAAATTGTCGAATACAACAGCGACGGTAGCCCTTCCCGGGCGATAGGCATACATCTAAATATTGATGATCAGAAAAAACTAGAAGAGCAACTTATTTCAGCCCGCCAGCAAGCTCAAAATGCCAACCAGGCAAAAAGCGATTTTCTCGCTAATATGAGCCACGAAATTCGCACGCCGATGAACGCGATTATTGGCATGTCCCACCTCGCTTTAGAAACACAGCTTGATGCAAAGCAGAGAAATTATATCGATAAAGTGTATCGCTCAGCTAAAGCTTTGCTTGGCATTATCAATGACATTCTCGATTTTTCAAAAATTGAAGCGGGCAAGCTAGATATAGAACACATAGATTTTAGTTTTGACTCAGTCTTAGATAGTTTAAGCAACTTGCTTGCATTAAAAGCAGAAGAAAAAGGTATTGAGCTTCTGTTTAATATCGATCAGAAATTACCGTCTAATCTCATCGGCGACCCTCTGAGGTTAGGCCAGGTTTTGACTAATTTGGTCAACAATGCGCTTAAGTTTACCGAAGAGGGTGAAGTTGTCGTAGAGCTTAAAGTACTTAAGCTAGCTAAAGAACAGGTCGAAGTTCAGCTGTGTGTTGCCGACACCGGCATAGGCATGGACAAAGAGCAACAGCAAAAACTATTTCAGGCCTTCAGCCAGGCAGATAGCTCGATAACCCGCAAACATGGTGGCACAGGCTTAGGGCTGGCGATCAGTAAAAAACTCTGTGAGTTAATGGGCGGAGACATATGGCTACAATCTGAACCCGGTGTTGGTAGCCGTTTTTATTTTACCGCTGTCTTTGCTTTGCAAGAGGAAAAAAATCAATCGCCGAGCATTAGTAGAGAAGAACTTAAAGGTGTACGTGTACTGGTTGTTGATGACAACGCAAGTGCGCGCGAAATTATCGCAAGTTTGCTTCGCTCTTTTGATTTGTCCGTCGATGTTGTTAACAGTGGTCGCCACGCGCTTGAAAAGATAGACGATGCAAAACAAGAGCCCTATAAGTTAGTGATACTCGACTGGAAAATGCCAGCCATGGATGGCATTGAAACAGCCAAGGCTATCTGCGCTAACAGCGCGCAAGATGAAGCTCCTGAAATTATTATGGTAACGGCCTATGGTCGCGAGGAGCTAAGCTTTGCAGCAAAAGATATAAAACTTGCCGCAATGCTAACCAAACCTTTAACTGCTTCGAGTTTACTCGATGCCATTATGCGCAGCCTCGGCTATAAAAGTCAGCGCCAGCCGCGCGCTCAATTGCAACAGCAAGAAGTTCTCGAAGCAAAAAATAAACTGGCTGGTGCGAATTTATTGGTTGTTGAAGACAACGAACTGAACTTAGAGTTGGTTGTAGAGTTATTGGAAAATAACCATATGAAGGTTGACAGCGCCGAGCACGGCCAAATTGCGCTCGATAAACTCGAGCAGAATAACTACGACGGCGTTTTAATGGATTGCCAGATGCCGGTTATGGACGGTTATAGTGCAACAAAAGAGATACGCCGGCGCTGGGGTCAGGCTCTACCTATTATCGCAATGACGGCAAATGCCATGGCCGGCGATAGAGAAAAGGCCATAGCAGCTGGTATGAACGATCACATCGCTAAACCTCTGGATATTAAGCAGATGTTTATCACCATGGCCGAGTGGATTACACCGCAAGAGCCGCTAACAATAAAAGCAACAACGCAGCTTGCCAGCAGTGACAAACTACCGGCGATAGATGGTCTTAATAGCGAAGACGGCCTTGCTAGAACCGAAGGCAATCTACAACTCTATTTAAAGCTTTTACGAAAATTCTCGCTCAGCCAGCAAGACTTTGCCAATCAATACAAAGAAGCGCGTCAAGCTCAGGACCTGGAACTGGCAACCCGTCTAGCACACAGCTTAAAAGGCCTGGCTGGAAGTATTGGCGCAGAAGAAATCCAGCACCTAAGCGCCGAGCTTGAACGGCAAAGTCAGCAAGCTCAGGACGCCACCGTACTCGATGAGCTAGCGGAAAAGCTGGCGCATCTCTGTACACAACTGCAAACACTTAGTAAAAATGTTAAAAGTAGCGGAGCGGATCAAGAACTCGAAGCCGATGCCAAACCAGAGCTAAACTTTGAACAGTTAGTGGCGCTGTTGAATGAACTTGATAACAAACTCTCAAACTACGATGCCGAAGTGGCCGATTATCTATACAGTCACCAGCAACAGTTGCTTGCGAGTTTGCATGCCAGCCAAGTTAAGCGCCTGCTCAAAGAGGTAGAAGACTATGAATTTGACCAAGCGCGGCAAACCATTACAGAATTAAAAAATCGCCGCTAGATTAACAAGAGCAAGCCTGAGTCGTAAAAATAAAAAATCAGCTGTTTAATAAAGCGAACAAGGAATAAGTGATGTCGGATAGAGCAAGCGTATTAGTGGTTGATGACACCCCAGAAAATATCGATGTATTAGCTGGCGTGTTAAAACAAGAATACCAAATAAAAGTCGCGAAAAATGGTGAGATGGCACTGAAAATCGCCAGCCTTGCGAGCCAGCCCGACCTGATTCTGCTAGATATTATGATGCCCGGCATCGATGGTTACGAAGTCTGTCGGCGCCTAAAACAAGACCATACCACCCGCCACATACCGATTATTTTTGTAACCGCCAAGATTACTCAGGAAGATGAGCTAAAAGGCCTGGAGCTCGGTGCCGTCGACTATATTACCAAGCCGATAAGCCCGCCGGTTGTTAAAGCGCGTGTTAAAACTCACCTTGCCCTCTATGACCAAAACCGAGAACTCGATAAGAAAGTCAAAGAGCAAACTCGGGAAATTGCTGAAACCCAAATGAAAATAGTTCAGCGCTTAGGCCTTGCAGCTGAATACAAAGACAACGAAACCGGTATGCATGTTGTCCGCATGAGCCACTACTCGCGCATACTTGCCGAGGCCTGCGGTATGAGCGAGCGCGACTGCGACTTATTACTGGCGGCGGCGCCGATGCACGATATTGGCAAAATAGGCATTCCCGATGCCATACTGCAAAAACCGGCAAAACTCGACGCCGACGAGTGGAAAGTTATGCAGAGCCACGCCGAAATTGGCGCTGAGATTCTTGGCCGAGACAACAGCGAACTGTTGCAGATGGCGCGCATTGTCGCCCTGACCCACCACGAAAAATGGGATGGCAGCGGTTATCCAAAAGGCCTTGAGGGCGAAGAAATTCCCCGCATCGGCCGCATTGTTGCAATTGCCGACGTATTTGATGCACTGACTTCAGAGCGGCCCTACAAAAAAGCCTGGACAGTCGAAGATGCGGTTGCAGTATTAGAAAAAGACGCCGGAAGCCACTTTGACCCGCAGCTTGTGCCTCTGTTTGTAAAGAACCTGGATAAGATTGTAGAAATTAAAGAGTCGTTTAAAGATTAAGCTGTTTTTTTTTGATCTAGGGCCCTGTAGTTAGAAATTAAACACGCTGAACTTGCCGCTGTGTTTTTCAAAGCGCTGGCGGCGTGTAAAAATCGTATTTCAGGTCTCGTATACGTAGGTCAGTACAGGCCAAAGCAATAATATAAACAAAAGCATACCAAGAGGTGGCTCCATGTTGTCAGAAGACTTAGTTGAAGAGATAGACTTGTTACTGCGCTTTGACTTAAGTAGCACTCAGCTCGGTTTAAAAATTCACAGCAGTGCCGAAAGTAACGTGATTGCAGCCGCCGAGCGCTTATTTGAAAAAGGCCTGACCAGCCAGGTGGACGGAGGTTATCTTACCGAATTGGGCCGCGAGAGTGCCGAGTACCTGCAGCGGGCAACCACTATCTTGAGGTCAAAGCCCGCTGTTACAGCAGATAGCTAGGGCCTGAGCGCTAATTAATAGAGAATTGCTTCTGGCGTGAAATATGTTCTTTGGCGCGCTGATTCAGCAGCTGCGCCGAGTTGAGCTCGCCTTTTTGCAGCAACTCACAAATGCTTGTAGCAATCACCCTGGCCTGTTTTTCGACATCGTCCGGCGCAGGCAGCTCGGCATCCAATTTACCGCGCAGTATCGCAATATGCATGCGCGGCACCATCGGTTCGAGGTGATAAGCAAAAATTCTAACAATGCCCGAATGCAGCCAGCTATTACTTTTTATATAAAACACCCAAAGTGTCTCACGCAAGACCTGTAGGGCATCATCACTTAGCTGGGCATAACACCAGCGTGCGTAGTTCTTAAGTTCTTTGTTATTTGCGCTTATAGAGCTTTTGTAAGCGCCATCGTTACCAGACTCTTGACCATGAGTTTGCACTGCAACTCTCCTTGTCTATTGACCTTCGCTCAAAGTGTAGTACAGCTGGCTTGGGCTGCTTGCCGCGTTAATCTGCGACAACCGTGACTTAAAAAAATACTGGCAAGCGAAGCTGATTGTTGCCGAGGCGAAAGCCTCAAGTTATAAAAAATTGCTGACCAAAGCCCTACCCAAAAAAGAGCTGCTGTGTACACCAAACTTGTGGAACAAGGTCGCCCGTTATTTTGAAGATGCCGAGGTGCTTTTTCAGATGGCCTTTAACGAACTCGACAGTGAATCCAGCCCGCTAAACAATGAACAGCAGTTTATTTGGCTAATGCAGGCCTATGAACGCTTAAACTTAGTGCTCGAAACCATCGACGACAGTGGCGGTTACCGCCTCGATCTTGAACGCGAGCTTGGTAGCCGTTTAATTCCCTGCTTCCACCGACTCGATTGGTCAGTGGAGAAAAAAGCAAAGTGGCTACAAGAGCATCGCAGCAAATACATCGTCTTCCCTTGGATCCCCGATCACTTCGGCCTCGATACCGAACTGGCCGAGGCCTATGCCAAGCTAGCCGGGGCGGACACTGGTAGCGACAGCATTAGCTTTGCGCTGATGGATAAGCTGAATCAAGGAAAGTTAGATTGATCAAAACGCAAGCACTAGTATGGTGCCCAGGACGATGTATATGGATATACAAGTATCGCAGGAGACAAGGAACCGGGAGCGATTAGGGCGAAGTCCTCGACAGGCAGGTATAAAAAACCGAGCATTGCTCGGTTTTCTTTAATATGGTGCCAGGACGATGTATATGGATATACAAGTATCGCAGGAGGCAAGGAGCCGGGAGCGATTAGGGCGAAGTCCTCGACAGGCAGGCATAAAAAAACCGAGCAGTGCTCGGTTTTCTTTAATATGGTGCCCAGGAGAGGACTTGAACCTCCACGGGGTTGCCCCCACTAGCACCTGAAGCTAGCGTGTCTACCAATTTCACCACCTGGGCTTTGTAGTAATATTTATACTGCGCTCTACAAAATAACAGTAAGATCAGTTGTATCGGCGCTTACTTATAAGTGCCACCGGGACAACGAGGCGCGCACTATAAGGATTGCGCCTTTCTCTGTCAATGTTTTATCGGCTTTTTTCTGTACAGTTTTTACTGCCTCTGTGTTCATTAAGCAGCTATATCAGCTGCGTCTTAATGTGTAAGTCAGCTGCAGCGGCTTAGCTTGCACAGCTGCGCCGGCCTCACTATATTCGCAGCACACAAAGAGCAGGGCTTTTTTATTTCTATGGCAAGTGAACGTATAGACAAACTATTGGTCGAATTGGGGCTGTGCAGCAGCCGCACGCTTGCTCAGCGTTTAATCGACGCAGGCAAAGTGGAATTTGGCCGCGGCGGTGTTTGGCAGCAAGTCGCTAAAGCCAATGCCAAGTTTGATCGCAGTTTGCAGTTTCGCATATTGCAGGCCGAAGAGCTGCGCTATGTCAGCCGCGCCGGCTTAAAACTTGAAGGTGCCATCGAAACGCTAGCTGAACTCGGTTTAAAGCCCAACTGGGCAGAGCTGTCGGCGATTGATGTTGGGCAGAGCACCGGCGGCTTTAGCGATTGCCTGTTAAAACACGGCTGTGCCAGTGTTTGCGGGGTCGATGTTGGCAAAAACCAGCTTGCCGCTAGCCTGCGCGGCGACAGGCGTTTGCGCTGTATGGAAGGGGTGAATGCACGCGAGCTCGGCCAGTATTTCCCCAGCGAGCGTTTTGATTTGGCGGTGATGGATGTCAGCTTTATCAGCCAGACTTTAATCTTGCCTGAACTTGTCGGCGTACTAAAAAACAACGCGGTGTTGATATCGCTGGTTAAACCCCAGTTTGAAGTTGGCCCAGAGGGCATAGCCAAAGGCGGCCTGGTAAAAAATGAAGACTTGTACGCACAAGTGGCACTAAAAATACGTACACTGCTCGGGCAGTTAGGCTTGGAACTACTAAGCTGGAAAGAAAGTAAAATACGCGGCGGTGACGGCAATAGGGAATTTATCGCCATCGCAACGCGCTAGGGTTTGTTAGCGAGCCCTGTCACAGCCCTTCTAATTCAGGGCCTCGAGAACTCTAATGATAAAATCAGCGGGCCCGTTGTGGCCGGCCCTAATTGCCAGTGTGCTTTGCCTTGTGCTCGCGGCCTGTGGTTCCAGCGGTGGCAGCGGTGTCGCGCCGGCAAGTTCGCCCTCCCCTTCTATACAAAATTCACCAAGGCCCGAGCCCTCGCGCAGCCCGAGTGCCGATGACGTTTTTGTTAGCGGCAGCTTGAGTTACGACTTTGTTCCGCAAGCCGCCAACGGCGCGCTCGACTACGGCAATATTGCCAGCTTGCCAATGCGCGCGGTCACGGTGCAGCTGCTCGATGAGAACAACCAAGCGCTCGATGAAGTCAGCAGTGACGAGCTTGGCAACTACGAACTGCGCGCGCCGCGCGCAACCGATGTGCGGGTGCGGGTACTGGCTGAAATCAAACGCGATCAGCAGCCGAGCTGGAATTTCCAGGTCAGCGACAATACCAATAACAACAACCTCTATGCCGTGCAGGGCAGTTTGATAAGCAGTGGTGACAGCAATAGCCAGCGCGACTTGCACGCCGCTTCCGGTTGGACAGGCCAGGCCTATGGCGGCCCGCGCTCGGCCGCGCCGTTTGCTATTCTCGATTCGGTTTATGAGCTGGTCGTTGCGCTGAGCGATGCGGGTTTAGACAGCGATATGCTGCCGCTCGAGCTGCGCTGGAGCCCCGACAACAAAGCCCTCGACGGCGACGTTGCCGATGGCAATATTGGCACCAGCCACTACGACGTGCGCCAACAGGCGATTTACCTGCTTGGCTGGGCCGACAACGACAGCGATGAATACGACCGTTCGGTGGTGCAGCATGAATTCTTTCATTTTGTTGAAGCAACACTGTCGCGCTCAGAGAGCATAGGTGGCAGTCACAGTCAGAATGACAAGCTCGATATGCGCGTGGCGTTTAGCGAAGGCACAGCCAATGCGATACCGGCTTTTCTGCGCGGCGACGGTTTTTTTGGCGATAGCGCCGGGTCTCAGCAGCAAGGCGGTTTTGCTTTTAATATCGAACAGCGCCACCCGAACCTCGGTTGGTTTAGCGAATCGAGTGTGGCCTCGCTGGTCTACGATGTGCTCGACGACAACAGTGAACAGGGCGACGCAGTAGCCCTTGGCCTGCCGAACTTTTTGCGCGCCTACACCGGCCAGCAATTTCGCAGCTCCGATGCCCTGAGTTCGATTTATCTGTTTTTGGCGAGCCTGCAAGGTGAGATTTCTTCGGCTGAAGCCGCCGAGCTAGAGCAGCTGGCAAACAGCTACGAGATCTACGGCAGCGGCCCCTGGGGTGAAGCTGAAACAAACAGCGGTGGCTCGTCCATCGCCTTGCCTATCTACCACCAGCTTGAACTCGGCGCGTCCATCAATCTGTGCTCGCGCGCAAACGATGGCAACTACTACAACTATTTTGAAGTCCGGCGTTTTGTGCAAATTGAAGTTCCGCACCGCGCAAACTATGAATTTACCGCATCGCTAAACGGCGTTGGCACCGGTGATAGAGACCCGGACATGGTGCTGTTTCGCCAGGGCGCCTACATCGCCTTTATGGACAGTACAAACAGTGGCACAGAGCAAGAAACACTAAACCTTGAAGCAGGTACTTATGTGCTGGAACTCTACGATGCCGTGAACACCAAAGAAGATGGCGACCTGGCCGCCGCCTGCTTTGACCTGAGCTGGAGGGAAGTTTAATGATGTATGTTAAAACAGCTCAGCTGACGGCCGCGCTTATTTTTGCGTTTTCTTCTGCTGCGCTTGTAGCCGACAATCACCATCAAAGCGCAAGTGGCGACAGGCTGCATACTAACCATCCGCACATCGACCAGAGCCATACTTACCAGCCCCATACTCACCAAAACAACACTTACCAAAACAACACTGCCGGCAAAGCTTCCCCGGGCCTTGCTTATCAAAAACCCGGGGCAAAAGTGCGCATGCCCGGGCCGCAAACTAAAAAGCTGGTGTTGGGTGAACGTGCTGAGCTGCTTTATCGCTTTCGCGCGCAACAAGAAAGCGGTGAACTGCGTGTGCACCTGAGCCTTAAAGGCTCGTCTGTTGCGGCACAGCTGCAGCCCAAGCCCTATATATTGCCGCTAAAACAAGGTTTGGCCGAACTGCCATTGCAAGTCGAAGCGCTGGCGCCGGGCACGGCGTATTTGAATGTCTACGTTGAATTGCAAGGCCAGAGCCGGGCGTTTGTGCGCGCGTTTGAAGTTGCAGATGATCAGCCGCAAGCAGAGCTACAGAGCTTAACACGGCAAAAACAAGTGCAAGCGCCATCTCAACAGCAAGCTCAAGAGCAAAAACAGACAAGGGCAATCCAGCTGCTGCCTGCTGAAGAGCAAGTTCGGCACGGCAACAGCAAACCCTAGGAGTGTGCTTAAAGCACCTATAGTTAGCGTCGCTAAAAATTTAATTCAAGCTAAAACCCTGTAAGTTCATACAGGTATTGTTACAATGCCCGCTATGGACGTCAGCGATCTTCTCAACTCATTAAACGATGCACAGCGCGAAGCCGTTTGTGCGCCACTTAGCAATCAACTGGTGCTTGCCGGTGCTGGTTCGGGTAAAACCCGCGTGCTGGTGCAGCGCATCGCCTGGCTTATGCGGGTAGAGAATCTCGGTGCCCAGCAAATATTGGCGGTAACCTTTACCAACAAAGCCGCCGCCGAAATGCGCGAGCGCCTCGGCCCGCAGCTCGGCTCGGAATTTGCCGTGCGCTCGATGTGGGTCGGCACCTTTCACGGTCTTGCCCACCGCTTGCTGCGCCAGCACTGGCAAGAAGCGAAGTTGCCGCAGAATTTCCAGATCCTCGACAGCGACGATCAACTGCGCCTGATTAAACGCATCTATGCCGATCTGCAGATCGACGACAGCCGCTGGCCCCACCGCCAGGCCCAGGGTTTTATCAACGGCAAAAAAGATGACGGCCTGCGCGCGGCCTACATTCAAGACAGCTTTGACCCCTACACCAAGGTTATGAAGCAAATCTACCTGGCCTATGAACAAGCCTGTGAGCGCGCCGGAGTGGTCGACTTTGCCGAGCTTTTATTGCGCAGCCACGAACTGTGGTTAAACAACAAAAACCTGCTTGAACACTACCAGCGCCGTTTTAGCGCCATTCTTGTCGACGAATTTCAAGATACCAACAGCATTCAATACGCGTGGTTGCGTGTGCTTGCCGGTAACAGCGCAGCGCTGACGGTTGTTGGCGACGACGATCAGAGCATCTACGGCTGGCGCGGGGCAAAAATAGAAAATATTCACAAGTTTGAACAAGACTTTGCCCCGGTGCAGGTAACGCGCCTAGAGCAAAACTACCGCTCCACGGCAACCATATTAAAAGCGGCCAACGCGGTTATTGAAAACAACGGCGATCGCCTCGGTAAAACCCTGTGGACAGACGGCGCCGATGGCGAGGCCATCGACCTTTACGCCGCGTTTAATGAACAGGATGAAGCGCGCTACATTGTCGATCAGGTTCAGCGCTGGCGCGATGATGGCACTAGCGCCAACGACATCGCCCTGCTCTATCGCAGCAACGCCCAGTCGCGTGTGCTTGAAGAAGCCTTTATCCGCGCCGATGTGCCCTATCGCATCTACGGCGGCCAGCGCTTCTACGAGCGCCTCGAAATTAAAAACGCGCTGGCCTATATGCGCCTGCTCAGCAACCGCAATGACGACAACGCCTTTGAGCGTGTGGTTAATACACCGACCCGCGGCATCGGCAACAAAACCCTCGATACACTCAGATTGTTTGCCCGCGATCAGGGCAGTTCACTATTTGATGCCGCCCAGGGCGCCATTGCCAACAATGTTTTTAGTGCCCGCGCCGCCAATGCGCTGCAGGCGTTTCTCGAGCTGCTAAACACGCTTGAAGACCAGTGTTTTGAACAGCAGCTTGGCGATATTGCCAGCATCGTTGTCGACGGCTCGGGTTTGCTTGATTTTCACGCCCAGGAAAAAGGCGAACGCGGCCAGGCCCGGGTAGAAAACTTGCAGGAATTAGTCAGCGCCTGTCGCGCATTTGAAAGCGACGATGACGATGTACCGGTATTAGACGCCTTCTTAGATAAAGCCGCGCTCGATGCCGGCGATACCCAGGCCGACGATTACGAAGAAGCGGTGCAAATGATGACGCTGCACAGCGCCAAGGGCCTAGAATTTCCCTTTGTTGTGCTTGCCGGCATGGAAGAAGGCCTGTTTCCCCACCGCATGAGTGCAGAAGAGCCCGGCCGCCTCGAAGAAGAGCGCCGCCTCGCCTATGTCGGTTTAACCCGGGCCATGCACAAACTGGTCTTGTGTTACGCCGAAAGCCGCCGCCTCTACGGCAAAGAAACCTTTAATTCGCCGTCGCGTTTTGTGCGTGAAATCCCCAATGGCTTGGTCAATGAAGTGCGCATGAAAAAAGCGGTGAGCCGGCCCGCGCAGTTTCAGCAACAGAGTCTGAGCGATACCGTGCCCGGCATGAGCCTCGGCCAGCTGGTCAGCCACCCGGTTTTTGGCGAAGGCACTATTTTGGCGATTGAAGGCCAGGGCGCCGCCGCGCGCCTGCAAATAAATTTTGCCGGCGAAGGTACTAAATGGCTGATGCTGCAATACGCCAAGCTTGAAGTGCTGTAAGTTCCAAGCCGCTTTCACAACACTCTGGCTGCGCAAGTTAAGCGTAGCCAAAGTGAACCCAGAGCTAAACCCAGCTTAAAACTTACCTATAAAGTTCACCGCGCTGATGTAGTTAAAATCGACAAACTCAGCTTCGTATTTTTTATAGCCGGTATTAATCGCAAAATTAGGCTCGTAGTGTTTGTAGCCGACGCTCATCGCAAAGTGGCGGGTAAAATCGATACCGAGGTCAAAACCCCAAACCATGCTGCTGTCTCTATCGCTGCTTAACACTTCGGCCTTGTCGCCGTCGCGGCGGACTAAGCGCAGGCGACTATCGGAAATGCCCAGCAATGGCCGAACGTAGAGTTTTTTATAGTTAAAGCGATAGCCAACTAATAGATCTCTGTAGTCAATCTCGTAAGAAGCATCGTTAAACAAAGCCAGCAAAAAAAACTCATCCATATAACCGTAATTAAACTGTATCGAAATCGGTGTTTGAAATTCGTAACCGATGCCGAGCTGTAAAGCAGTGGTAACCGTATCCAGTTCTTCATCTTGTGAATCCGGGAAATCGATGGCACCGGCACCAAAACCGCCGTGAATAAAAAAGTGCTTCTCGGCAAAGCAGGCCGAACTGAAACTAAATAGAAAAACAACAAATAGTTGAACGAGACGTGCAGGCATGAACATTCCTTAGCGTATGCACAAAGAGGTATCTGCGTGCAGTCTAAGGTAAATGGCGCCAATTTCTAAGTAGCGCTTACAAGACGTTACAATGTTTGCATTATTGTTAACGTCTTGGTCGTTTTTTATGCAAAACCGCTACTCGCCCTGGTGGATGCCCACACTGATCGCAGCGCTACTCGTTGTTTGTTTATCATTATTTGCCGCGCTGGTGCTTAACTCGGCAACAAAAAATAAAACAACGGAACACAGACAAGCAGCAGTAAATGATGCCGGCACAGTTTATCAGTGGGATTTAGTCACCAGCTGGCCCAAGCGCTTTCCCGGTTTAGGCCTGGGGCCAGAATTATTTGCCGAAAAAGTCCAGAAGATGAGCAGCGGCCGCCTGCAAATTACCGTGCACGGTGCCAATACCATTGTTCCCGCGCTCGGAGTTTTTGACGCCGTCAGCGCAGGCTCAGTAGAAATGGGCCACAGCGCCGCCTATTACTGGAAAGGCAAAATCCCGGCGGCGGTATTTTTTACCTCAGTACCTTTTGGCATGACCGCACAAGAATTTAACGCCTGGATCAACTACGGCGGCGGTTTAGAGCTGTGGCAAGAAATTTACGAACCCTACAACCTTATTCCGCTGCCCGGCGGCAATACCGGCACCCAGATGGGCGGCTGGTTTAATGTAGAAATCCAAAGCCCCGAAGATATTCAGGGTTTGAAAATGCGCATACCCGGCCTGGGCGGTGAAGTATTTAGCCGCGCAGGTGGCACAGCGGTAAATATTCCCGGCGCAGAACTTTTTAATGCATTGCAAACCGGCGTTATCGATGCAACCGAATGGGTTGGCCCCTACAACGACTTAGCCATGGGTTTTCAGCAAATCGCCAAATACTATTATTTCCCCGGCTGGCACGAACCCGGCCCAGCAATGGAATTTACCATCAACAAACAAGCCTGGCAGAGCCTGCCGGAAGAACTTCAGCAAATAGTTATTAGCGCTGCGCAATCAGTCAACCAGCTTATGCTCGATGAATACCAAGCGCGCAGCTTAGTTGCATTGCAGCAAATACAACAACAAAGCAATGTAGAAATTCGCCGCTTCCCCGAATCGGTACTCGCCACTTATAAACAAGCCGCTTTAGATATCTACGCCGAAAGCGCCGCCGAAGATAAGCTTTTTGAAAAAGTCTACCTGCACTACTGGGCCTATTTAGAAAAAGCCCGCGCCTATGCAGATATTGCAGAAAAGGCGTATATGGATTTGCGCTAGGAATGCCTTAATTACAGTGCCCTATCAAGGTGCCTTTAGCACCAATATGGTTTGCACTCACCTTTATTGTATTTGCAGGCAAAAAGTCAATGACATAAACGTTCAAACTTAGCTGTTTCGAATGATTTTTTTGTTCTTTGTCAAGCGTATAAGCCTTGAGCACTTCTCGTTTTTTATAAGATAATAGGCGCCTAAGAATTAGGGGCTTTACTTTTTGGGGAAGAAGTAGCAGGTCTATCCACAGTTTTCTTGTTGTCAATTACTGAAAACAATCATCGCAAGGGCGCTGCTAGTCCGCAGCGCCTAACTATTGTCTCTGCCTGTTGTAATGATTTTGCATGCGCAGAGAGTTAATAAAGGATGTGATGATCAGCCAGGGAAAGATTCAAAGTACCTACCTTATTAACTATTTCCTTAATGCCGTTGAAACAAAAGCAAAACAGGGTGATGTTTTGTTTTGCTTGTTTGTACTTCTCAGTGCGTATTCACTGATGCAGTAATTACTGCAGAAGCGGTAGTGTAATTTTACTTTTTATTTCTATTGGGGTTGAAGCTATGGGTTTTACCAGGCTTATTCTGAAGCTAACAGTCACGGCAGCCATTATTCTAATGTTTCCACTAAATGCTGTTGCTTCATCAGTTGGAATCATTTCCGGTGCACGATTTGTTCAAGATGCAATGCCAGATGGTGATGCGCTGTATATTGCGCCGCCAAATGAACACGGTATCTCTGTCAACTCTTTCTCTAGCTTTCGTGTTGATAGGCCACTTTACATAATGAATGCCCCTCGTTACGAAAGTGGTGTAGAAGACAGAATCAACTCTGCAGAAAAAATAATTTTTGTTGTCGACGATACAGAGCTTACATCCTCAATAAGATTTGTTGGTCCGGCCTCAGATTTTTTAGTGATTGCACAAGATGACTCTACTTTTAGCTGTACTAACTGCGATATTTCAAATGTTCTTCGCACGTCGATTGTGGCGAGTAATAGGCCTTCGTACGCTTTCCACTCGAGTGAAATAGGCACCATTGCGCCTGGAACCGCAAAAGTTTCCCTGGATGGCTTATATGTTCCCGGGGCAGTAGCACTGGAAATCTTTGCTATGGATTTAGATATCTCCGGTATTGTGGATGTCAACCAGGATGCTATAAAAAACATAGATACATCCAGAGGCGTATATACAGCGTTAGAGGGTGGCCCATATACCATGGGTGCTGGGTCGATAGATATTATTAAGGGTGACTTCCGCTGGCACTATGAGGATCGGGCAATCATAAGGGCTTTGACTGATAACAGCTCGTCAACGTTCTCAGGTACCTTGCGTGCGCCACGTGTTTCAATTACCTCAGCGGGAAGCCTTACTTTCAACGGAACAATAGATAGCCGTGTTGATGCAATTGTTGTTGTTAGCTACAACGGTCAGAGAAATAGCCCAAATCCTGGGGTAACAATTCAAACACTAAACAGCAATGCAACACTTAATGTTCAAGGTCGAGTTTATGATGAAACCAAGCTGACACTTAGGTCAGCAGGCGATATCAACCTTGATAAATCAATGCAATTAAACTCACCCAACGTTGAAATAATTGCTAGTAAAGATGTCAATAACTTCGCTGACTTGAAGGCAATAAATATCTCCATCGGCGCGGGTAGATTTGTAAATGAAGCAAGCCTAGTAGCTGATGCTGCAATCCAGGTCTACGGCGTTAGCGGTGTTTTAAATCAATATGGTGGTTTGATTCAAGCAGAAGTAATTGATTTAGAGTCGCTTTATGGTGTTATTCGCAACGGATCAAGGACGCCCTATCGCGATCCAAATCCAACGACGAGCCTAACAGAGCTTCTTGATTTAAATCGCTCTGATTTACTTTCAAACTTTTTGAACCCGGAAGAAGAAGCATTTAAACAGAACAGCACAAAACTCGGCGCATTTTATTTAATGCCTAACACCATATACGTATACAGCCAAGGCTCCCATGTTATGGCTGAAAAAAACTCAGCACATATCATTGGCAAAGATGTGTATATCAGAACCCAGGCGTTTGAAAATATAAACCCCTACTACACTCGCGTTGATAGTCAGGATCACATCCTGCTAGATCGAGAAAGAGTATCGCAGGTAGGCGTTTCTGCTGAACGTGAGCTTTCTATTACCGGTTCAGCTGCTGGTGATGTACTTGGCCCTGCAACTTACATCATCAACGCATCAGGCTACCTGCTTCAGCGCGGCGATTCTGGCCAGCTCAATCTGCGCGCTCATAGACTAGTGAATCAGCGATACCGCGTATCAACCTACATGGTTGAAAAATTGGGGGCTAGCGATGATTCAATAGCATATGGCTCTGCAACGCTAATATATTCACCGCCAGGGTTTTTATCTTCTATGGGCGGGGCAACGATTAAAGCAACCAACTACTTTGCCAACATGCTGTCTTACTCCGAATTTTTTTCAGGTGTAAATATTGAATCAAATGTTGTTAGAAGTATTGGTTTAGAAAACCAGATGGTCGAACAAAGCACCACTACCACTACAGTTACTCACAAGACTATCTTTGGTTCTTATACAACTGAATTGGTCGATACCGATACGGTGATAAAAGACCCTGTAGAGCTTGATGCTTTGTTTTTTGTTCGTGGCAACTTTTATGCGCCGGGTTCTGAATTCCGCCCTGAGACATATAACCCATTTCACTACTTCTTGAACGAAGCTGCGGACTATATAGCGGGGCGCCTGCGCAGTGATCAGGTCTATGTGCAGCGTACGTATACAAAAAATGGAACACAGTATGCTCACAATCACTACCGAACATTCGGCGGTGAGTTGTTATATGACGAAACAATTAATTCTGGTGAGCTAGTGTTTAAGGAAACCTACACCGAAATTGACTCCACTGTTGTTATTCCTGATGCCATTCAGGAGAGTAAAGAAGTTACAACAGGAGAAACCGGCAGAACAGTTACCCACTCTCTGTTTGAAACACTCACGCAGTATTATCACGCAGTTAAGCGCCATGCTATATCCGCGTATAACGAGTTTGATTGGTGGGGGCTTGCATCGTGATTGTTCAGTTAAATGATAAAAAGAATTCTCTAAATAAAAGCAGCTCTAATAACAAGGGTCTTTTAATGCGTTTATCTGCGTATTTCCTAAGTATCTTAACCATAGTGAATCCGTTGGCGCCTGCATTTGCAGACATACTGACCGACCAGATAATTGAAAACGATTTTGATACAAACCCCGTATATCTTGATTCGTCTAGCTCTAGCTACTCGTATGAATCACCTCAATATATGGAGTGGACCAGTAGTTCTGCAAAGAACCTGGAATGGATGTACAAGCAAGCATTATCAGAAGTACCGGACACAATAAGTGAACCTACTTACGTCCCTATTGCTGTTGGTGACATCACTACCATTATTCCCACGTACAAACGCTATAAAAATATTGGCACTGCTGCCGTTCAAGCGCGCTACATAAGAACGCAAGTGAAAGCTCTGCTAGGCCGAAGCCTATTACTCGAACATAAAACCGAGCTGGCTCAACAAAATCAATTATTTACAGATAGCTTTGAATATCTAAAGAATAATCCGCACCTGAAATTCGGAGACAGGCTAGATTTTGATCAAATTAACAGTGGCATAACAATTAATGGTGCCGCTAAGAATATAGTTTGGCCTGAACTGCGTACCGTCAATGGCCAGCAAGTTATCGTGCCGGTACTGTATTTAACCGCAGAAACCGTTGCTGAACAAAAAATTGAAGAACATACAATCAACATTGATGGTTACGTCGAGCTTGATGAGCTCAACGCAAGAAATGTTGATATACGTGCTGCTCACGGTACCTTTATCGCTACAGCAGGAGCACTTACAAGCTACAACTCGGATTTAACTAGCGACGGCTCGTTAAGTATTGTTGCTGGTGGCAGGCTAGACAATATATCAAGCATCATTCGTGCTCGCGGTGACCTGAATATTGAAGCAAAAAGCATTACCAACCAAACCATTGTCTACCGCTACGACCTCGGTTTTGAACAGGGCAGTGGTTACGGTGCGATTTCAGAAATATCATCTACTGATGGTTCGGTAACTCTCAGCACTATAACTGAAGATCCAGAAGAAGATAGCCAAGGCAGAGACATCACCAATATCGGTGCCATTATTTCTGCTGAAGAAGGCTCTGTAAAACTGAATGCGGCAGGCAATATTACTATTGCCGGTACCCCAATTTATAACCGCGAAGGCTCGAGCCGCAACAACCGCTCTACCCTTTCTTACCTACAATCACAAATTACCGCCGAAGACGCGATCGAACTTGCCGCTGGCCAGGGCATATTAATCGATGCATCCGAAATAGTTAGTGATTCCGGCCATATAAGCTTATTGGCTTCGAAAGGTATTGTGGTACAGGATCGCCTGGTTAACAGTACCAGCTATTACAAGCGCGGGAACAAAACCGAAGAGACCTATAAATCGGTTGCAATGCGATCACTTTTGGATGCTGGTGAAACAATTAGCATTCGCTCTGAATTTGGTGATATTACTCTGCAGGCGGCGGATATAAGCTCTTCAGAGGGTACGACTGTCTCCGCCGCCAACGGTTCATTAAACCTATTACTTACTAAAGAAACCGATCACTACAGCTACAGCAATGTAAAAGAAAATATGTTCACCACCACGACAATCAATCGTGGGCATACATATGAAAACGCAGCATATAACAGAATTGTTGGTGGTTTTTCAGTTGCTGCAGTAGCCAATCTAAATGTACAGATAGAAACCGAACCCGGTCTTACCCTTGCTCAGCAAGTTGATAACTTCCGTCATATCGAAGGCATGGAATGGCTAGTTGATATCTATGATCAGAATTTAAGCAACCCAGATATTAATTGGGAAGAAGTAGAGCTGATCTATAAAGAGTGGAATGAGAAAAATACCTCCCTAAATGCTGCTTCTATGGCGATGATTGCTGTTGTGATGGCCGTCGTAACAGGGGGTGCGGGTGCAGCTCTTTTTGCGGGGCAAATTTCTTCTGCCGTAGCTCAGGCTGCAATTACTTCCATGGCAACAATGGCAACGCAATCTGCCGCGAATGCAGCAGTTAATGGAGGTAACTTCTTAGAAGTATTTGAAGCGGGTTATGAGTCTGTTTTAAGTGAAGAAGGTGCCAAGCAAGTTGCGACGTCGATGGTGACTGCTTGGGCCATTGCGCAGGTAAATGCTGAATTCTTTCAAAATATTGATCCAGAAAAGGTAGACCCATCGTGGCTTCATAATGCGGAAGGGCAGCTGAGCTTGGCTGGGCAAGCAACTCAACAGGTTGTTCACGCGGCGGTATCAACATCTACTTCGACGCTGATAAATGGTGGTGAGCTCAGTGATTTTGGGGACTCTTTTACTAAGTCTCTTCTAAGTTCTGGTGTAAATGCAATCGGCAAGCAGATGGCTACCGAGATCGGCGAGCTTTATAAGGCTGGAGATATTATCAATGCTGTTCGTTACATTGCTCATGCCGGTTCTGGCTGTTTAATAGGTGTTGCAAAAGCGAGCGTAGATGGTGGCGAATCTGGGCAGTCCTGCGCCGTTGGTGCAGGTGGGGCTGTTGTTGGTGAAGTAGTTGCTGATGTTCGCAAGTCATATACCCAAGTTGGGCAGGATGCGGCAAAGCTAGAAGAGTTTTTAATAAGGCATGGACTTGATGACCCTCAAAACCTGACTTACGCGCAACAAGAAGAACTTATTAATCTTGATATCACCGCTACAGCGGCGGAACTTTCGGAATTCGGGTTAAACACTGCACAGTATGCAAAATTAAGTGGAGCTTTGGCTGCGTTTGTCGCAGGAGCAGAAGCGAGTGAGATAAATATTGCAGCGTTTTCTGCTGAAAATGCCGCAGCAAATAATGCCCTATTTTTAATTCCTGTAGCCATTATGTTGCTGAAAGCACTGGACGTAGCGGCAACGGGTTATGAGCTTTATGAAATATATGAAATTTATAATGAAGACCCCGAAGAGGGAAGAAAGCGTTTAGTTGCTTATTTTGGTGAGCAGGCCGCATCAAAAATAATTGAAAAGGCAATTCCTGGTGCCTCAACGTTTAGGGTGTTTGTTACCAAACTAGGGGATGCTGGGGTAATTTCTCCAAAATTAGCCAAGCAAATTAATGTTGAGACAAAAAACGCGAATGATGTTGATTTTGATAACGCGGTCACACCATCAGCGAGTGGCAATGTTGGTTGTAAAGCTGGTGGGGCAGCAGCTTGTACGCTCGACCTAGATGGAGCGCAGGAATTAGACCTGAAAGCGGATATTACAACAACGAGAGCTGACATCATTAAGTTAAAAGCAAACCCTCCTGTGGACGCCAAGGAGCTTCAAGCATTAAATGTAAAAGTGGGTGAGCAAACTGAAAAGCTTACAAAGGCCGTAGCCCATAGATCAGGCTGGAAATCTCTTGAGGGAGGGAAGTTTGGATCTGACAATGGCATAGATCATACCTTTACTTATAAGGATGCTGATGGCAGTGTGCATGTTGTACTTATAGATAGTAAGCAGGTTAATAAAGATTCGTTCAAGTTAGGGAACACTAAAAACGGAGTGCAGTTAGATAAGCGATGGATTGACGAAAAGTTGACTAAAATGGATCCGAGTTCCGAAGCGTTCCAAGCAATTGTTACTGCTAGAGCGGAAGGTAATCTCAAAAAGGGTGTTGCTGGGCTAGATAAATCTAGTGGTGAGTTTAAAATTATCCCAATTGACAAGAATTGGTAAGTAATCATGGATTTTGAAAAAGGTAAAAAGCTTGTTTATTCCTCCGATATCATTGATCGAATCGATAGATTTGAAAAAATCTTTACTCGTCGTTTGGAGTCAGAGCCATTTCAGGACTTAGATGGAGCTGCCTCAGCTTATTGGATAAATGTTCACGCAGCCTTTCTTAGTGCAGCTTTTGTAGATAAGGATCGGGATGAAGCGTCGAAGCTACTCGAAGTCCTAGTTAAAATTGTAATTTTACGGATACATATTCTTCCTGTGCCGTCATCCAGCTTTATATCTACGCCATCAAGTGTTTATTATCCGCTTGTTTTGGGTGATGATAAATATATCGAGTGGCATGCTCAGTTTGTACTTCCTTTTGTGCTATCCGAATATGTTGGTAGGGCAAAACAGTGGAATGAACCATTTAGCTACTATCAAATTTCTTTGTTGCTTCGCCTAGCGCTTCTTGGCGAAGATGATCTGATTGGCGAGATGTGCAATCGAGCATTTAAGTGCGAAGAAACTGTAAAGAAAAAGCGTTTATATATTCACGATTACAAGTTTTATGCTGCGCTTATAGCTAAAGATGAAAAAGGGGTTGCGGAACAGCTTGAATTAATGTGTTCGCCTAAGTTTCTTAAGTATCGATCGGATGATGATAGTCAGTGGTCGAGAGAGCAATACTTTTTTCACGGCTGGGCAACACTGTATGCGAAAGTAGCTGAATATAGAGGTCTTGCCATTCCGGATGGCATAGTTCCCCCAATTTTTAATGAACTTTCTTTAAGCACAGAAAATGCTTTTTTGGAGAATTTTGAATTTCTTAAGAATTTCGATATTTTCTCGCCATTCATGGGCATTTCTGATTACTGTGATGATCCGTCAGCGCTATCGCCAGGGCCTAAGTTCGATCTGGAATACGCCCGCTCTTATTTTTGGAAGGGTTTAGAGTAAGAAAATAGAAGAAACAGAGTTGACACTTCACACTGATTGGTACTGTATATTTTTACCCTACAACATTTAATACGCGTTTATATATGAAATATCTACTAGCCCTTATAGTTTTTTAAGCTCAACTTTTGTACATGCAAACTATTATTGCACTGGAAAAATATCTCACCTTGGTATAAGTGATGCTCTTCATATGAGCAATGGTTTTGGTGTTCATAAACTTTGTGAATTTAGTGAACAAAAATGCAATGCCTGGTTGTCCATGCTGATGGCGGCAAAAGTATCTGATAAGACAGTAGTGATTTACTACAAAAGCGATGCTGCGCAAGGTGGCAACCAGAACGGCGGTTTGTGTCAGCTTATTGGTAGTTGGGTCTCTCCAGCTGATCCTATTTATTATATTCAGATGGATTAAAGTAATAAGCCGAACGTAGTGCGGCTAGACCTCAAACTCCACACCGGTGTTTTCTTGAAAAATATTCGATAAATAATTTTATGAAAATTCTAGTTATTACAATTTCACTAATTTTTCTAAGTGATTTTACCTATGCCGACGTTAGTGCTTATTACGAGGGTAAAGTGACTGAGGTGGGTTATGAGGCTGAGCGTGGTCTGATTATTATCGATAATTCTGCACTGGATGATGTGGCGTGTTCTGGTTTTTATGTGGATCTTAATAATCACGCTCAGCAAGTTGCTTATAGTACGGCTTTGGCGGCAAAGGTATCAGGTGCGCGTGTCAAGCTGCGTTATGTGGTTGATGGGCCACTTTATTACTCAAACTGTTTGCTATTTCAATTAAGTATTGTCGAATAAACTGTCGGCATCATTTTAAGGTTAATCAATGTTTTCCCGAATATATCACTGTGTTTTATTATTTTTATTTGGCGCGGTTTCACAGCTTGCGCATTCAGCTTCGGTGAGCAAAGAGCTAACCATTAAAGAGGTGGGTTTTTCCAAAAACACTGGCCGAGTATTTATCAAAAGTTCAGATCTTGCTGATGAATCCCACTGTTCATCTAAAGACCACTACGCAATGCCGTTAGGCGAGCCCGAGTCTTTTTTATTTTACTCAGCAGCGCTTACCGCTTTAAATGAAGGTAAGAAAGTCCGTGTTTTATATGAAAGTAGCGGTGAATGTTTAAGTAATGCACCCGAGGTGCTGGTTTTCTGGAACTTAAGTAGCTGATCGGCACTAGCTGGCATTAAAAATGAAACTATTAACTCTAACGGTATTTTTATTAATTTCGAATGTAGTTTATTCGAATAGTGTGCATGGTGTGGAAATAATCAAGCTGGCAATTAATCCAGCTTATGGCAACTATGTTCTTATAAAATTAGATCAGCCCCCAGAGAGGATTTCTTGTTCCGAAAACGGAAGCTGGGATTTTACTTTATCGTTAACAAGTGATGTATATAAACATATGTATTCGCTTTTGCTTTCGGCATTTATGGCGGGCAAAAAAATTGATATTAATGGTACTAACAGTTGTAACGAATTCCCTCATATTGAGAGTGTAAATACTCTGCATGTAAATACCTAAAAATTTATTCTTCCAAATTATGATCAGTACTAAAAATATGAAGTTAGTTTCAACTACACTGCTGTGCTTATCTTTATCACTCTTAAGTAAATTTTCTTTGGCAGAGTCTTATTCCCATAGTTACAACTTAAAAGTCACTAGTGTCTATGCGGGATATATAAAGAAAAATGCATTTTTTGAGGTGGATTCTGAGCTGAGCAATAATGCCGGATGCACTGCTAAGGCCATTGCTGTTGACCCGGAAAGAAGCGATGTGGAACAGGTTTTATCTGTTCTTCTTTACGCTCACGCAACCGGCAAGCTGGTTGATTTACAAATATATAATGAAAGCTGCTTTGACAGCCACCGTATTCTGCGAAGAGTAAAAGTTAAAAACCAAAACAGCTGAAGATCATAAAACTATGAGAGTATTTATAAAAATTTTGTCAGGCTTTGTTTTACTTGGCTGTGTTTATACTGCCAGCGCCGCTACGGAAACTACCCCCTATGGCAAGGTTACCGGTATCGAAAGTCGTTCCTGGGGTTTGCATGTGCAGGTTGATTTTCAGGTAGGCCAGGCACTTGGTTGCGCTGTAAATCCAGGCGCTATGTATATGTTGGATTTAAGCGAAGCCAAAGTTAGTAAAGATGGCGGCAATTATGAATTTATCCAGTCGGCTGTGCTTGCGGCATTTATTGCGCAGTCTGATATTTCATTTCACCTCTACGAATGCAACCCATCAAACAGGCCTTATATTGGTCATATTCGTTTGAAAAATTAATAGGAAGTAATGTGTTTAGTAGAATGCGAGAGAAGGCAATTAAATTGTTATTCGCTGTAATTATTTTGTTTACAGCAAGCAATGTGTATGCAAATTATATAGGCCAAAAGAGCGTAACGGCCATGTACGGCAGTGGCATTATTTTTATTGGCGTTGAAGGCGCGCCAAGTGATACTTGTCATCACTACGGTTTTAATTTTAGGTTTGATGCAAGAACACCCGAAGGGAAAAATATATTTTCAATGTTACTTGCCGCAAAGATGGCCGATAAAAAAATCAACATCTGGTATAGCCCTAGTTCACAACCTGGGTCAGATCACTCTAATGGTTGCAGCGCCGATGCTGTAGCAGTACTAAATAGTATTGGCATTAGTTGATTGTAGTAGGATGAATAGCAATATGATTAGAGTACTTATAAGTCTTCTGCTGATTTTTTCTCCGGTTTGTCTTGCGTGGGAAACAACATGTGGGAAAGTTAAGCGTGTGTTTAGTTGGTCATCAGGGTCAGATAGATACGGGCTTCGGGCAACGTTAACAAATCTACCAGAGTCGTGTACGGGTTTTTGGATTGCTCATCAAGATGAAAATAAGCAATTTGCGTTTAGCATGTTGTTATCTTCTGCTGCATCAGGTATCAAAACTTGCATTCAGTATGACCCGGATTTAACAAAATATGATGGCATGTGTAAATTAAACCACGTATATATTGAAACTAAACACTAATAAAATGAAAAATTTCCTGTTTTTATATTAAAGAATCATTACCCGAGTGTTTATATTATTCAATGTATATCGATCTATGCCTCAATAGTGATATCTGAGTTGAGCTATTAATATCGAATTATCTTCGATTGCGTAAACTATTCTATGCTCATCGTTGATGCGACGAGACCAATAGCCAGAAAGAGCATGCTTGAGAGGCTCCGGCTTTCCGATACCTTCGAATGGAGAGCGAGATATATCTTTTATCAGAGCATTTATCCTTTTTAAAAGTTTCTTGTCTGTCTTCTGCCAATATAGGTAGTCTTGCCAAGCTTGCTCTGAAAATATCAGTTTCACTCAAGCAGCTCCCTTTCTGTTCCTTTGCCTTGCCCTAGCTCGGCAACTGACTCGATAAGGCGCTTTGCGTTCTTGGGGCTTCTAAGTAAGTACGCAGTTTCTTCAAGGGCTTGGTAGTCCTCCATTGAGATCATCACAACTGCACCTTCCCCTTTTCTGGTAATGGCAACAGGGGCGTGATCTTGGCATACTTGTTCCATTGTTTTGGCTAGGCTATTTCTGGCTGCAGTGTAACTAATACTTTGCATAATTAAACCTGTACATGTACGTAAATATGTACATATGATATCAAGGCATTACAATGCGGTCAAACTGACAGCTTGTCCCTCCCCCTGTTACTGGAAGTATCTCAATTGCTGTGCTTGGTAGCTATCAAGTCAATGGCCCGAGTGAAGAAAGTGCAAACCGAAAGTTTTCACTAGTTTTATCGGCATTTATGGCAGAGAAAAGCTTGTAGTTAACACGGAAGGTTGCGCTGGTAATCGCATGAAGCTTGGTTGGGTGCGTTTGGTAAAGTAGCCGTTACAATTTAAGGGTAAAAAATAGAGTGAAAAAATTATTATTGGCTGTTGGGCTTTTTGTATACTGTGGGGCGGCCACTGCCGATAGCTTAGGTCGAGTCGTACATATAAAGCGAATATTTTCTGAAGGAAGTACAACCGCTGGTTTTTATATCAAAGAATCACTGCCCGAGTGTTTATGGGGTTTAATGTATATCGATCTATCCAAAGAGTCGGGTAAAGCTATTTTCTCTCTCGTTCTTACAGCAAAAACAGCAGATCAATCTATTGTAAGGATCGACTATAAAAAAGATGAGAGCGGTAAATGTTTAGTTTCTGCTTTACATACAGAGTAAAAATTATGTTTAAGAAAGTTAAGATCTTAGTTTTATTTCTATTTGTAGTTGCTAGTTCTGTTTCTCATTCTGAAGGTAGTGGCCAGACAGTTGAGCAGATCTTCTATTGTGGTGATGACTTTGCTATGCGTATGAGTGGCGGGGATTGGTATCTTGTTCAGAAATCCAAGGTTGGAGAAAAGAAGCTCGATCACTTCTTGTCGTTGGCAATGTTTATGATGGCGTCAGGAAAAAAAACAGCAAATGTGTTTCCCGGTGATAAAATCGATCAGTGGTGTGGTACATCAAATCTAAGGCCAATTCATATATTAAGTGTCAAGAATTAAACCGTACTTTGTTATTGACCTGTATATTTACGCCAAGCCAGCCCTCTTCTGGCACCCCAATCTTTAATTCACTAAAACGTCGCCAAAAATAAGCTCTGTTGCAATAGTATCAACGCAAAGTCTTCTGACAATTATGTATTTGGAGGAAGTATGCGCGTTTTTACTGTTGTTTCGCTGTGTGTTTCAGCATGTGTTTTGGCGCTAGCTGCGAGTGTTAGTTTCGCAGGCCATGGAGAAGGTTATAAATATTGGCACTATATGCCAAGCAAGGTTGAGCTTGGCCCCCGGCCATTTTTTTTAGTCGATGATATGGACGAAAGTGGTTTAAAGCGAAAGCTTAAACGCTGTGAAAACCGTACTTTTCGCAAATCGACCTTTTCTATTGGCCACCGCGGTGCGCCGCTGCAATTTCCGGAGCACACAAAAGAATCGTATATTGCCGCTGCCAAGATGGGCGCCGGCATACTTGAGTGTGATGTAACCTTTACTGCCGATAGAGCTTTAGTCTGTCGCCATTCTCAGTGTGATTTGCACACAACCACCAATATTTTGCTAACAGAGCTCGCTGAAAAATGCAGTGTGCCGCCGGCTTTTGATGTAGATGGCATGTTAACCAATGCCGCCGATATTAAGTGTTGCACCAGCGATATAACACTTGCTGAATTTAAGAGCCTGCAGGGCAAAATGGATGCTGCAAATACCGCGGCAACCAGCATTGAAGAGTATATGAATGCCACCGCTGATTGGCGCACAGATTTGTATTCCGGCAAAGGTACCTTATTGTCTCACCAAGAGAGCATTGAATTATTTGATTCGCTTGGCGTTGATTTCACTCCCGAGCTTAAGGCGCCATCGGTGGCCATGCCTTTTGAGGGTGATTACACACAAGAGCAATACGCCCAGCAGTTAATTGATGAATATCGCGAAGCGGGCATACCCGCCCGGCGAGTGTGGGCCCAGTCATTTAACTATGACGATGTGTTGTATTGGATTAACAATAACCCGCGCTTTGGCCGCCAGGCTGTGTATTTAGAAGGTGCCTATGATCTGGATATCGATCTGGAAACCATGATGGAGTGGAAATACGACGGCGTGCAGGTAATCGCTCCGCCGATGTGGGTGTTGTTGGACGTTAACGCCTACGGAAAAATAGTGCCGTCTCAGTACGCCAAAAATGCGCGCAAGGCCGGTTTAAAACTGATTACCTGGACTTTAGAGCGCTCTGGCCTGCTAAAAGACAACGGTGGCTGGTACTACCAAACGGTCAATGGCGATTTGGGTAAAGCTGATGTTATAGAGAGCGACGGCGATGTGATGGAAGTGCTACATGTGCTTGCCAAAAAAGTTGGTGTGATTGGCGTTTTTTCCGACTGGCCGGCAACCACCACTTATTACGCGAACTGCATGTTGCCCAAAACAACCTGGTAGCTTTTTTGTAAGGCGCTGTTTACTCTGCAGCGCCTGTATTCAGCCCGCTAGGCAGAATACAGGGTCCACAGGCCGATTAATACAAAGCCTACGCCGGCAATATAGTGCAGAACTTTTTCGTTAATATAAGCGGAGAGTAAACTGCCGGCGAGCACACCCACTGCCGAAGCAACAATTAAGGCAGCAGATGCGGCAAAAAATACCAGGTACTTGCTTACCTCTTTATCTGATGCAAATAACATTGTCGCCAGCTGGGTTTTGTCGCCAAGCTCGGCGATAAACACCGCGACAAAAATTGTTAAAAATACTTTCCAGTCCACTGTATTAATGGCTCCCGTTGTTGTGTTGTTGCCACAGTTTAAATGCCGCTTCAAAATCCCAGTTGTCTATATGCTGGCTGAGTGTTTGAAGTTGATCACTTTTTATACCGTTGCTTAGCTCATCTTTAATATGCATAAAAACGCTTTGTGCTTCGCTATCGTAGTTCGCGAGCAGCTCGCCAAGTTGTTGCCACTTGTTTATAAAGTCAGCACTTACTTGTACAGTGTTTTTCGCATTTTTTATGTTGTGCTGTTGAGCGCTGTCGCTTTCTTTGGCCGTAAATTCTGCCAGTTCTGTTAATACGGCTTTTAGTTCTTGCTCAAGTTTTAGCGTACTTGTATCAAATTGCTGATTTTTATACGCCTGCTCTACTCGCTCGGCTTGTTGCTGAAGCGCACTTGCGCCTATGCTGCCGGCGTTGCTTTTTAAACTGTGCACGTAGCGCTCAGCTTCGGCCTGCTCATTGTTTTGCAGTTTGTCTGATAGGTTTTTGGCCATATGCCGATAGTTGTCGGCAAAACGTAGTAACAATTTGTGGTATAGCTCGCTATTGCCATCGCAGTGTAAAAGGCCGAGTTTTTTATCAATGGCTGCAGTGCTGCTCTGTCTTGGCGGTGTTTTTGTTTTGCTGCTTGTTGTGACGTTTGCTGTTGAGTTAATCCAGCGCGCCAGGCAAGAAAACATGTTTTCGATATTGAGCGGTTTGGCGATATGGTCGTTCATGCCTGCCTTCAGCACCTTTGCCCTGTCTTCGGGCATTGCATTGGCGGTCATCGCAATAATCGGCAGGGATATCAAGCCAAGTTGTTGGCGGATAATTTCGGTGGCTTTGTAACCATCCATAATTGGCATTTGGCAGTCCATTAATACGGCATCGTATTTGTGCTGTTTTAACAGGGCAACGGCCTCTTTGCCATTTTCCGCAAGCTCAACATTCACGCCGCGCTGTTTTAGCAGGGTCAGTGCAAGCTCTTGATTCATGTCGTTGTCTTCCACCAACAGCACGCGCGCGCCATCTAAGTGTTTTGTATCGCCAGTTAAAAGCTCGGGCTTATTTGTTGTTGAAGTCTGGGCGCGGCCCAGTGCCGCCCACAGCTCATCGAGCAAGTTTGATGGCGTCAGTGGTTTGTAAACAAAGTTTATTTTGCTAAATTCGCCGAGTTCAGTGGCGAGCTGTTCGCGCTGATAGTGTTTGACCAATAATATGCAGGCTATTTGTTTGTCTTGCAGTATGTTCAGCAGCCGTTTTAGTTCTTTGTTGGGCTGGTCAGCATCAATCAACAGCGCATCAAAACGATTGAGCTCATCGAGTCGTATCTGCTGCAGCCCACTCAAGCTTTTTAACTGCATGCCAAAACTGTCGACAATGCTGCCAAGCACTTGCCGGCCGAGCTCATGGCTGTCGACAAGCAGCAGTGAAAGCTGCTCTGCGCCTTTGTATTTGTCTCGGTACTTGTCTCGGTATAGCGCGCTGCGTTTTTCATCGCCGAGCTCAAGTTTGGCGGTGAAATAAAAACTGCTGCCCTTGCCCAGGCTGCTTTCAACCCACAGTTCGCCGCCCATTAATTGGCTCAGTTGTTTGCAAATACTAAGGCCTAAGCCAGTTCCGCCGTACTGGCGTGTGGTTGATACATCGGCCTGGCTAAAGGCCTGAAATATTTTTTGCTGTTGTTCGCGGCTCATGCCTATGCCGTTGTCTTCAACACAAAACTGCACATTGCCTTTGCGTTTGCTGTCTTTTGGCAGGGGTTGTATACGAAAGACGATCTGCCCGTCGCGCTCGGTAAATTTAACTGCGTTGCTGCCAAGGTTGGTTAATATCTGGCCCAGGCGCAGTGCGTCGCCAACAAATAAACGGCTCAGCTCCGGGTCTATATGAAAATAAATGCACAGGTTTTTTTCTTCGGCTTTTAAGCCGATCAGGCTGGAAATTTTGTCGAGCACCTGGCCGAGCTCAAAACAATTGTGTTCCAGTTCGAGTTTGCCGGCCTCAACTTTACTGAAGTCGAGAATGTCGTTGATGATGCCGAGCAAAGCTTCGGCGGCGCTGTAAACTTTGTTGAGGTAACGTCGTTGCTGCCCGGCTTCGTTGCTTTGCAGTGCCAATTGGCTCATGCCCATAATGGCATTCATCGGCGTGCGTATTTCGTGGCTCATATTGGCCAAAAACGCCGATTTTGCAACATTGGCCGCTTCGGCTTGTTGCTGAGAAAGTTTAAGTTCACTGTTTAGGCTGCGAAGGCGCAGCTGGAAGCGGCGCACATAATAAAAAAGCGCGGAAATGGCGATAATAAAAATAAGTGCAAGTACAGCGGTTAACTTGCGAACTTTATTGGCGTGCTCAAGATCTTTGAGCCGCGCTTCGCGCGAGTTATCGAGCAGTTCATCCGAGCGCAGCGCAGCGTTAATCATGCGTGCCGTTACCGTCTCGGCTTCGAGGCTGAGCGCCGCGAGCTGTTCAAAATTGCCAAGATAGTTTTGTACACTCGGCACCAGCTTGTCGAGCAAGGCAATTTCATTTTTGTTTTCAGAAAGCCCGCGTATGGTCGAAATTTCTATCTGCACGGTTGTCAGTTTGCTGCGCACGATGTCTGCGAGGCGCCGCTTTTCGTCGTCCTGTTCACTTAAGCTGAAATCTCTGTCGATCTGGCGAATTTCGGAAAGGTTTAAGGCCAGGCGGCTTAAGTGCTGCTCTATTTGCAGGCGCCTGGCCTGTCTGTCGGGCGAGCTGCTGCTCTGGTCAAAGCTCTGTTGGTGATCAATCAGGGTGTGCATGGTTTGCGACGCGTCCTGGGCGGCGCTGACCATGGCTTCGCGCGCAAGATAGGCCTTGCGGCGCAAGCGCTGGTAGCGCTCAAAGCTCTGGCGGTACTGGTGGACAACATCGTCTAAGATGCTCAGGCGCTTAAGGTCCTGGGCATTGTTGCTGCCGGCAACAAAGTTCGCCGAGAGTTTTTCTACTTCCGCAATATAACTCAGCGCTTCGGCGGCGCTGTTTTCGTCGCCGTCGCGGGTAAAGATCAGCTCGTTTAAGCGCGCGCGGTCGAGCAGGCCGACAATTTCGCTGGCCGCTGCATAGCGCTGTAAAGCGTGGGCGAGCTGGCTCTGGCTAAACCAGGCCAGCAGCGCAAGCACGGCAAGCAATACAACAATTGAAACAAAACCGTAGAGTATGTGTTGTTCTTCTTTGCTTTTAAGCATAAGTCGCTCGGGGTGTGAACAGCAAAAGTGGAATAAAAGGTGCCGCGCTGAACGTGCTAAATAGGGTCACAGATTAACAAGTGTGGGCAGCGCAGCGATAGCCTGTATGATGTCGGTTGGTTATTGACAAGCGTTTTTCAGTAGGAGCACAAAATGGCAAAAAGCATAGTACTTGCCGCAGGTATGGGTGGCGCGGTGCTGGTTGCCGCCGCAGTTTCAGGGCAGTGGTGGATACACTCTCAGGTTGAGCAAAAAGTGAACGCCGCCATTAGCAAGCTTGAGCAGAATGAAAACATCGACAAGGTCAGTTATGAAGACCTTGATGTGGCGCCTTTTGGCCGCGAGATCGAGCTTGTCGGTATTAGTTTCGAAACCAAAGACAGCGCCGACCCGGTTAAATTTGAATCCATGCGCATCTACGATTACGACATCAATAATGAGCTGCCTCACTATATGAACGTCGCCATTGAAGGTTTGCTGCTGCCTGATTCCATGGTGCAAGAGCTCGCCGCAGACGACAGCGCCTTTGCCGATTATTTAAAAAGTGTTGGTGTTGCGCAAACCCTGCCGGTGCAGGCGTCGTTCTCTTACAACTACCAGGAAGAAGAAAATCAAACGCAAACCGCGCAGCTGGCCATTGCCCTGCCGGAAGTGCTCGGTTACGAAGCCGACTGGATTACCAAAGGTGTACCGCTTGAACTGCTCTACGCAGACCCGGCCGATCAAACGGCACAAATGCAGGCCATGATGGCGATGACCTCGGGTTATTACCCCAAAATTGCAATGAGCCTGACCGATCTCGGCGGCGTGCCGGTGTTTATGCAAGAGCTTGCCGACGAGCAGCAGATCAGTGTCGACGAGCTTAAAACTCAGTGGCAGCAGCTTATGCAGATGCAGGCCTCTGTTGTTTTGCCGCCGGGTTTACAGGGCCCGGCCAACGATGCGATTGAGCAAGTTGGCGTATTTTTAAGCGGTGGCAAGTCACTGCAGCTTTCGGTTGAGCCGGAGTTTGAAGGCAGCTTTGAACAGCTGAGCATGCCGGTTATGCAGGCTTTTATGAGCGGCGATTTTCAAACCGTTATCGACTTGTTAAAACTGCAGGTTAAAGCTAGCTAAGCCTTAGTCTCAGCAGCTTTTTGGCATTCAGCTTAGGTCCCTGCTTAACCGCCCGCTTCAGTCCCCTGCTTCAGTTCCGTGAGTTTTCACAAAAACATCACGGAACTTATTGCGCTTTTATTTACCAAATTGCAGTTACAGCGTGTTACAGACACATGCTTTGTTCTGTTTTACGCTCTGTTTACTGAACTCAGAAGCAACGCAGATAGCTTATCAACGCTCTGCTAGGGATGGTAAATATGATTAAGCGCGCCAGCATCTTAGTGTTGTCTTTGTTTTTGTTTGCCTGTGGCGGCGACAAAAACAGCACGGGCTCCAACAGCACGGACCCCAATAACAACTCAAATGCCAACGATGGTTTTGACGAACTGCGCCAAGTTGCCAGGGCTCAGTTAGAAGCCAGCATTGCTCCAGCGTTATCGATTGCAATCTACCAAGCCGGCGAGATTGTATTTGCCGAAGCTTATGGCGAAAAAATTTACGGCGAGGGCCAGAGTGTCGATAGCAACACGCTGTTTCAGCTCGGTTCAACAACCAAGATGTTTACCGCGCTGGCGCTGCTACAACAGATTGATCAAGGCCACTTTAATCTCGACGACAGCCTGCTAGAAGCCATGCCGCAACTGCAGCTTGCCGAGCTTGAGCGGCCGCTGTGGCAGCAAATTAGTTTGCACGATTTAATGAGCCACCAGGGCGGCCTTGCCGAATTTAATCGTTTTAATCACGATGATGAAACGCTGCTCGATTTTAGCCGCGATACCTACCCCGCCCTCTATGGGCCGATGAATCCCGCCGGCCGTTTTTTTAACTACAGCAATAGCCACTGGACTTATATCGGCGCGCTGCTTGAGCAGAGTCTGAATGCAGATTTTGCCGAGCTGATGCAAACACAGGTATTTGAGCCGCTGGAAATGCCGCGTACAACAGTCAAGCGTGAGCAAGTACTGCGCGATGGCAACTACGCGCTGGGTGCGGGTAATATTTACCAGGGCTCAGAGATAAGAGCCGGCCGGGCCCAGAGCCTCGATGAAGTGCCGGGCTCGCCTTTGGGCATTCCCGCCGGAGAGTTCACCTGGTCAACCCCGTCAGAAATGCTGAAGATGGCGGAATTTCTACTCTACGGCGACAGCAATATTTTGACCGATGACTTGCGCCAGCAAATGACCTCGGCCCAGGTTGGCCTCGATATCGGTTTGCCTATGAGCTACGGCTACGGCCTGTTTATCAGCGAGGGTTTTAGTGATCAACAGCAGTGGTATGCAACACCGCTGTGGGATCACGGCGGCAATACCTACGCCTACACCAGTATGTTTTGGCTGCTGCCCGAGCAGCAGATTGCGGTGAGCATTTTATCTAGCGGCGCGCAGACCGATTTCACCGCAACCATGATGGCGGCGCTGCGCGCGGTTACGGACTTGCCCGCGCCCACCGAAGTACCGGTTGAGCCGGTGGCGAGCGATTTGTTTGAAAAACACGCCGGCCGTTATGTCGGCGACATCGGTGTAGTTGATGTGTCGTTAGTTGATGGCAACTTGCTGGTCGATATCCCCGCGTACAACCAGCAGGGTTTAGTCTACGACAAGCAATTACAGCCGCTTGCCGCTTCGTACTTCAGGCTAAAAGTTGGCAATGAGAACATCGATATCACGTTTATCGGCGCTGAAGACGGCCCGGCTTCGGAATATATTCGCCACCGCGAGTTTGTGTTGATACGCGACGATGCCGCCAGTGTTGAGTTTGAGCCGAGCGCCTCGCTGCAACAGCACTTGCATGAGTTAACTAAAAGCGAGCCGACGACCAGCCTGTAAACTTGAGCCGGCCGCGCTTTTTTAAGAGCTTATCGGGCGGGTGCGGCCGACATCGTCGATGGCAACGTAGACAATTTCGGTTTCAGTGACTTTTTGCTGGCTTTCCCACTTGTAGTGTTTGACCCATACCTCGAGGTTACAGGTCAGCGATGAGCGGCCGACATTGGATATTTCGCAGTAGCAGCTAACCGTCGCGCCGACCGGAACCGGGCGCAAAAACGCCATGGCGCCAACACTGACCGTGGTCACCCTGCCTTTGGCCACTTCGCGCGCGGCGATGGCGCCGGCGAGATCCATCGTCGACATTAACCAGCCGCCAAATACATCGCCGTTGCTATTGGTATCCTTTGGCAAAGCCAGGGTCTGTAACACAAGTTCACCCGTTGGGCACGGGTCTTGTTCGTCGCTGATATCCATAATTATCCTTATTTGTTTGGGTCAACAGGCTCAGTTTTTTAAACTGTAGGGCAGCCAGGTTGCAATTTCGGGTTTGATTGTCAGCAGTGCCAATAACAAGAGCTGAATGCCTATAAATGGAATTACGCCCCGATATATAGCACTGGTTTTGACACTTTCTGGTGCAACACCGCGCAGGTAAAACAGGGCAAAACCAAAAGGCGGCGTTAAAAAACTTGTTTGTAGATTCAGAGCAATCATGATGCCAAGCCACAACGGGTCAAAACCTAACATAAGTAGCGCCGGCGCAACCAAAGGCACAACAACAAACGTGATTTCAATAAAGTCGAGAATAAAACCGAGCAGGAAAATCAGCAGCATAACCACCAGCAGAGCGCCGTAGCGCCCGCCCGGCAGGCTTTCAAATAGGCTTTCCATCATGTGCTGGCCGCCAAAACCGTGGAACACCAGAGAAAACAGCGATGCGCCAAGCAAGATAGCAAAGACCATGGCGGTGACTTTGGCTGTGCTATCGAGCACGCCTTTGAGCACCTTAAGATCCAGGCGGCCGCGACTGTGGGCAAGTACCAAGGCGGCAATGGCGCCGACGCCGGCGGCTTCAGTTGGGGTTGCCTTGCCACTGATAATCGAGCCTAAGACCAGCGCGATCAGCAACAGCGGCGGCGCGATGCTGTGTGCAAGTGCGGCCAGGCCGATTTTTTCTTCGGTGTTGGTTGTTGGCGCCTGCTCCGGGCGCAGCTTGCCGATAAGCAGCAGGTAGACAAGGTAAAGTGCCACTAACAACAGGCCGGGAACGATGGCGCCCATAAATAAGTCGCCAACACTGACGGGGCTGATATTAAAGTGGCCGAGCTTGAGCTGGGCCTGTTGGTGAGCCGAGCTGATAATGTCGCCGAGCAGAACCAGGGCGATGCTCGGTGGAATGATCTGCCCCAAAGTGCCGGTTGCACAGATGCTGCCGCAGGCGAGCTCGGGGCTGTAGCCGCGCTTGAGCATGGTCGGCAGAGAAATCAGGCCCATGGTCACCACGGTGGCGCCAACGATGCCGGTACTGGCGGCGAGCATGGCGCCGACCAATACCACACTTAAACCGAGCCCGGCGGGCAGGCGCCCGCACAGCCTCGCCATATTTTCGAGTAGCTCTTCGGCAACTTTAGAGCGTTCTAACAGCACACCCATCAAAATAAACAGCGGCACGGCGATCAGCGTGCCGTTGTTGATGGTGCCAAATACCCGGTCTGGATAAGCGAGCAAGAGCTTTGCATCAAAGCTGCCGCTGACTATGCCAACACCGGCAAACAGCAAGGACACGCCGGCGAGGGTAAAAGCGACACTGTAGCCGAGCATCAGCGCAGCGCAGATGCAGATAAATAAAATAAGGCTCAGGTATTCCATCTTAGGCCTCCGGCTCGGCGATGCTAATGTTCAGCAGTTGGCGGCAGCATTCGGCCAGCGCTTGCAGTGCCAATAAAAAACCAGCCAGTGGCGGCAGCGTTTTCAGTACAAAAACCAGTGGCAGGCCACCGGGGTTCAGTGAAGCTTCGCCGATGCGCCAGCTTTGCACGCAGCTCTGCCAGCTGATAAACAGCAGGAACAGAGCAAAAGGCAACAAAAACATCAGGCTGCCGACAAGGTTGACCCAGGCTTTTTGTTCGCGGCCCATGCGCCGGTAAAAAATATCCACCCGCACATGGCCATCCGTGGCGACGGTATAAGCCAGGCAGAGCATAAACACAAAGGCGTGTGTGTAGCTGATGCTCTCTTGCAGTGCGGTAGAGCCAATATTGAACAGGCGCAAGAACACCACCAGGCTGACACACAGAGCCATAAACAGCAGCAGCCAGCGCAGGCTGTTGGCGATGGTTTTTTGTATGCGTGAAATTGAAACACTCAGCTTTGTGAAAGCGAGTTGCAGGGCGAGCGGCATAAACTTCCTTCGCGGCGGCAGGCCAGGCTGGGGATCAACTTGATCGGGCGTTAATATCGAAGCTGGCGCCGTTTTCTATTTTTAGTTTTGGGGCGTGATGGCTCGGTTAAGCGGTTTCAAAAAAGCTGTTGATAATCAAAACCGCTTAACTGGTTTAGGTTTTACGCGCCTTAGCGCTGATTTTTCCAGCCGATCATTTTTTCTAAATGCGCAAGTGAGCTAATCATTAGGTAACACAGTTGCAAGGCGCCGCTTTTGTGGCAATCGACCAAGGTTTTTTCATCGAGCAGTTTGAGCTTTTCTTCGTCGACACTAAAGACTTCGGGCAGCTGCAGTTTGTCGTCGTCTTTTAAGCTCAGGGTGAGCTTGACCGGGCTTACCAAAGCTAAATCAACCAGGTTTTTGGCCATCGCCGCGCTGCTTTTATTGTTGCTCATCAGCTGGGCAAAGGCGGTTTGAATACGCTGCAAATACGCCGAGGCTTTGCCTTCTTCATCAAACAGCGGCATGCCGTGAGTGCCCTGCAGGCGCAGTGAGCTGCGATCAACGGCGATTTGCCCCTCGCCCGAACTCTGGCCTTCGGGCAGCATAATCTGAAAGGGCCGGCGGATAATGTCGATAGGCATAAAGCTCGCGCGCCACTGGCCTTGCTCAACAAATAAGTTTTCGCCGCTTTCAAAACCGAGCAGCGCGGTAAATTGATACGTATCGGCTGGCCCGGCTTTGGTAACAAAAATCGGGTAGTCGTGGGCGAGGCTGGCGACTTCTCCGGCCAGGGCATAACTTGCGTTTACTTTAAATGCATCGTCGTCGTAGTTATTAACATCAACGTGCAGGTCGCGGTGAATTTCAGGGCTGAGCAGTTCGAGTTGCGCTTTAGACATAGAGCTTATCTTTGTTGTACTTGTTATCCGGTTGAGAAAATGCCGGGCGTGCAGGCAGCTGCTTTTGGCAAGTCGCAGAGTATAGCGGAATAATGTATCAGAACGAGAAGCGCGTGTTGTTAAGCTCGCCACAATAACTGTTTGTAGCTACAAATTGCACTTAATGTCCGCGTACTGCTTTGATCTTGGCGTTAATTGATGACATCGAGCTCCGCGTCTTTATAATGCGCGCCCTCTTATAAAGCTAATAACGGAGCTAAAAAAACAATGGGGACTTATTTACACAAGCTTATTGCTGCGACTTGCCTAAGTTTAATGCTGGGCGCCTGCGGCGGCGGATCATCCGACGACGCCCCGGAGGGCAATAATCACCGAATTATTAAAGAGATAGAAATTAACGGTTTTCAATATTCCAGTTTAAGCCCACTGGAAGGTGAAGAGGTTGTTATCAGCTTGCTCAGCACTAACTTTCATCAGCTTGAGCTCAGCTACGACTGGGATGTAAGTTTTCAGGGCGCTGATTACGGTTTTGCCGGCCAGGGCACGGATACGATTCGCTTCACTGCCCCCGACGTTAAGCGCGACCTGCCAATGACTATCAGTGTCACGCTCGATCTGGTAGGTGGAGATTTGTTGGGCGACGACAGCCTAAATGGCAGCATTACTGTAATTGATCTGAATTCATGGGGTCTGAATCAAGTTGCGCCTTCGGCTTTTACCCGGGATAAGCCAGAGCAGGTCTCCAGCTACGATGCCTCTGTCTTTGATGAAGATATAACTTGGCAGCTGACGAGCTTTTCAACCCTGAACTTCTTAGGGGACGTCATATTGCTTGGTGAAAAGCATGTTGTCAGTGTGGCTCAGGCTCAGGTTGCCAGTTGTGATCAGAGCTTTGAGGCCAATTTGACCCAGCTATTTGGCCCTAAACCAGAGCTCTGTGCGGCGAACGCCGAGTCGAGCACCGACTATTACCAAGATGCGGAGTCTCTGCTTGTTAAACACAACTGTGGCAACTACGTTGTTGAAGCGATTAGTTTGGTAAAAAAACACGATGAGCTGGGAACCGTCGATGTAAGTTTTGATAGTTTTACCGATGTCAGCAACGCGCCAGTGCAGTGTGTTAACAGCTTAAAATATCTCAACCTTAGCACTGAGCAAGCTTTTCAGGTGCTCGACGCTTCCGTGGCTTACGGGGCTGATGTGCTCGAGATAGTTGTTGATATCGACGAGCTAAATCACTCGCTGTTGTTTGCAGATGAAGCCTCCAACCCCGAAACCGACATTCGCCTCAGTGCAACAGCGTTGGGCAGTTTTGATGGCGCTTCGGCCCAGAGCTTTAACATTAGCCAGAGAAACTGGAACAGCGACTCAGTGCAACTGAGCGCCAGTTTTGAACTGGTTGACGACGAAGGTGTTACCGAGATGGTTGAAATGGAGCTGGACCTCAACTTTTAAGCGCTTGTTCGTCAAGCGCCTGTTAGGGCCCAAGCTAAAGGCCTATTTTTAGCTTGGCGCGCGAGTGCTGTTCCAGCCAATGTGACAGTTTTGTGTCCACAGGCAAATCCCGGTAACAAAACTGTCATATATGAGTCATATTATTCCCGGCAGTGGGAGGCTTTGGCTGAACACCGCCGTTTACTTTAGCCAGTGCGTGCGGCGGTTTTCAGGCAAGGCATCCTTCCTAGTTTTATTAATGACATACCTTCTGAGGTTAGTAACGTGAAAAAACTGATTGCCAGTGCTGCTGTTGCAGCGAGCATGATCGCCGCGACCACAGCATCTGCTGCTTCTCGTGATTCTATCAGCGTTGTGGGTTCTTCCACCGTATTCCCTTTTTCCAAAGTTGTCGCTGAGCGCTTTGGTAAAAGCACTTCGTTCAAAACACCAACTATTGAAAGCACCGGTACCGGTGGTGGTTTCAAAGAGTTCTGTAAAGGCACGGGTGTAAGCACTGTTGATATCAGCAACGCTTCGCGCCGTATCAAGCAGAGCGAGTTCGATATGTGTCAGAAAAATGGTGTTAAAGACATCATTGAAGTTCTGATCGGTTACGACGGCATCGTTTTAGCTAACTCTGTTAAATCCAAGCCTTTTACCCTGACCCGTCGCGATATCTTCCTGGCGCTGGCCAAAGAAGTTCCCGCTGCTGACGGCAGTGAAAAGCTGGTTGAGAATCCTTATAAAACCTGGAAAGACGTCAACCCTGCCCTGCCTGCAACCAAGATCGAAGTGCTTGGCCCCCCTCCAACATCTGGTACCCGCGACGCATTTGCCGAGCTGGCCATGGAAGGTGGTTGTAAGACTTTCCCTTGGATCAAGGCGATGAAGAAAAAGAACAAGGCAAAATACAAAGCGATTTGCCACATTGTTCGTGAAGATGGCGCCTATGTTGAAGCCGGTGAGAACGACAACCTGATTGTTCAAAAACTGAACGCCAACCCGAATGCTCTGGGCATCTTTGGTTTCTCTTTCCTCGATCAGAACCTCGATAAAGTTCAGGCTTCTAAAATTGACGGCCAGGACCCCGAGTTCGAAACCATCGCCGACGGTTCTTACCCTGTTAGCCGCCCTCTGTACTTCTACGTTAAAAAGGCCCATATCGGCGTGATCCCCGGTATTGCTGAGTACCTGACTGAATTCACCAGCGAAAAAGCCTGGGGCGAAGAAGGTTATCTGACTGACAAAGGCATGATTCCTCTGTCTGATGAAAAGCGCAAAGAGATCAAAACTCGCGTTCAAAACCAAGTGGCGATGACTGGCCTGTAAGATAGCTGTAAGGAGAATGACCTAAGCTCGCTTTGCTTTTGTAGCGACTTGCGCCACTCTCCTTTAGAATACGCGCAAAATTGCCAGGTGGTGCCCCCACCTGACCCCAGAAGCTCTGAATGAATCAGCCTGACTGGATCATTCGGAGCTTTGCCATATCTGCTAAACAGAAAAATTTATGAGTATATCGGTACTGTTAGTTGGCATGGGCCTGATGATGGTTGCTGCCTTTTTCCTCGGTCGTGGCCGTTCGTTAGCCGTTGCCGGCGAGCAGCGTTTGAATTCCCTGCCCAGCTTCTACGGCATACTCACTGCGCTTTGGTCTATTTTGCCGGGCATTGCCCTGCTGGGCCTGTGGAGCATTTTTGACAGTAACTTAATTGAATACGCCGCCCTCAAGCACTTGCCCGAAGCGCTGCAGGGCGCGCCCGAGTCCGAGCTCGGCCTGGTGATGAACCAGATTTACAATATCGCCAACGACAAATATGTCGGCGAGGCACCGGTCTATATGATCGAAGCGGCCAATGCGATTATCAGCATGCAAAAGCAGAGCGCCTGGCTCCAAGGTGTGATTGTGCTGGCGGCCATGTTTATTGGTGCGGCGGTTGTCTGGTTTGCCATTAATCCGCAAATGAAGGCGCGCAATCGCGTTGAATCCCTGTTCCGTGTTGGCCTGCTCGCCTGTGCCTGCATCGCGATTTTGACCACACTCGGCATCTTGCTGTCGGTTTTATTTGAAAGCCTGCGCTTTTTCCAGAGTGTGCCGATCACTGAATTTTTGTTTGGCACAACGTGGAGCCCCCAGGGCGCGCTGCGTGCCGATCAGGCCGCCTCTGAGTCGAGCTTTGGTGCCGTGCCGCTGTTTGCCGGTACTTTGCTGATTGCCGGCATAGCAATGATTATTGCGGTGCCGACTGGCTTGATGGCGGCGATTTATCTCAGCGAATACGCGCCCCAGCGCTTTCGCTCCATCGTCAAACCACTGCTTGAAGTTCTAGCTGGTGTACCGACAGTTGTTTACGGCTTTTTTGCCGCACTGACGGTTGCCCCGCTGATTCGCGATATTGCGGTCAGCATAGGTTTAAACGAATACGTCAATGTCACCTCCGAAAGTGCCCTGGCTGCCGGCCTGGTGATGGGGGTGATGATTATTCCATTTGTCAGCTCGCTGTCTGACGATGTTATTAATGCCGTGCCGCAAAGCCTGCGCGACGGCTCTTTTGGTTTGGGCGCAACGCCGTCGGAAACCATCAAACAAGTTGTGATTCCGGCGGCTCTGCCGGGCATCGTCGGCGGCATTTTGCTGGCGGTTAGCCGCGCCATCGGTGAGACCATGATTGTGGTCATGGCCGCCGGTCTCGCCGCCAACCTGACCGCCAACCCGCTCGACTCGGTCACCACGGTGACGGTGCAAATTGTAACGCTTTTGGTCGGAGACCAGGAGTTCGACAGCCCGAAGACCCTGGCGGCCTTTGCCCTCGGTCTGATGCTATTTATTACCACCCTGGCGTTGAACTACGTCGCTCTGCACGTTGTGAAGAAATATCGTGAGCAATATGACTAACCCTGATTCACAAAACCAAGCGCTGACGACCGCGCAAAAAGTCGAACTGAGCCTGAAAAAACGCTATCGCGCTGAAGCCCGTTTTAAAGCGTTTGGCCTGGCTTCAATCTGCTTTGGCCTGCTGGCGCTGGTGGTATTGTTTAGCAATATTATCGGCAATGGCATTGGCGCTTTTCAGCAGACCGATATTCAGCTCGAAGTCACGTTTGACAAAGATACGCTGGAAATCGACGACGCCAGCGATGCGCAGCAACTTGCCATCGCCAACTTTGACGGCGTGATTAAAAACGCTCTGAAAGCGCGCTTTCCCGATGTTAAGAGCCGCCGCGACAAACGCTTGCTCTACGGCATGATCAGTATCGGCGCGAGCTTTGATTTGCGCGACTATCTCAAAGCCCACCCGGAGAAACTCGGCAGCACTGAAACGCTGTGGCTGCTGGCCGACGACGACTACGACACCTATTACAAAACTCTCAAAGCGGGCGAGCCTTTTGTCGGCCGCATGAATGAAAAACAGCAGGCTTGGGTGCAGTCTTTGCTCGATAACGAGCAGATGAAAAGCAGCTTTAATACCCGCTTCTTTACCAGTGGCGATTCGGCTGAGCCGGAGCTCGCCGGCATACTCGGCGCATTGGTTGGCTCGCTGCTGACGCTGCTGGTGACCCTGCTGCTGAGCTTCCCCATCGGTGTCGCCGCTGCGATCTACCTTGAGGAATACGCCAAAAAAACCAAGCTGACCGACTTTATCGAGGTCAATATCAACAACCTCGCGGCCGTGCCGTCGGTGATTTTTGGTTTGCTCGGCCTCGCGATCTTCCTGAACTTCTTTAATATGCCGCGCTCTATTCCCCTGGTTGGTGGTTTGGTACTGACTTTAATGACCTTGCCGACCATTATTATTTCGAGCCGCGCGGCGATTAAAGCGGTGCCGCCGTCTATTCGCGAAGCGGCGCTCGGCATGGGCGCGTCTAAGATGCAGATGATTTTGCATCACGTGTTGCCGCTGGCGATGCCGGGTATGCTCACTGGCGCCATTATCGGTATGGCTCAGGCGCTCGGTGAAACCGCGCCACTTCTGATGATTGGCATGGTTGCTTTTATTGTCGACATCCCCGGTGGTGTCACCGATCCGGCGACGGTGTTGCCGGTGCAAATTTTCTTGTGGGCAGATAGTCCCGAGCGCGCCTTTACTGAGCGCACGTCGGCGGCGATTATGGTGCTGCTTGCGTTCTTGATCACGATGAACGCGCTGGCCATCTGGCTGCGCAAGCGCCTTGAGCGCCGTTGGTAAGTTTTACTCTGAGTACTAGTTATGACTGAAGCTGCATTAAAAGAAGCCAAACAGCCTTCCGAGATTAATCTTGAAAGTGGCCCGGATGCGGGCGAGCACCAGACCGTAGGCGCTCCGTTTCACGACAACGCCAAGATTACCGTGCGCAACGTAGATGTTTTTTACGCCGATAAACAGGCCGTATTTGATGTCAGCCTCGATATTGGCAAAAACGAAGTGATTGCGATGATTGGCCCGTCGGGCTGCGGTAAATCGACGTTTCTGCGCTGTTTAAACCGCATGAATGACACCATCGATATCTGTCGTGTCACCGGTTCTATCAAGCTTGAAGAAAAAGAAATTCTCGATACTAAGATCGACGTTGTGCCGCTGCGCGCAGAGGTCGGCATGGTGTTCCAGAAACCCAACCCGTTTCCGAAAAGCATTTACGACAACGTTGCCTACGGCCCGCGTATCCACGGTTTGGCTTCGCGCCGCTCTGAGCTCGACGAGATCGTTGAAACCTCGCTGCAAAAAGCCGGTTTGTGGAACGAAGTTAAAGACAGGCTGCACGCACCTGGCACCGGCCTTTCCGGCGGTCAGCAGCAGCGCCTGTGTATCGCGCGCACCATTGCGGTCAGCCCCGAAGTGATTCTGATGGATGAGCCGTGCTCGGCGCTGGACCCAATTGCAACTGCAAAGATCGAAGAGCTGATTGCCGAGCTCAGTGAAAACTTCACTATTGCCATTGTTACCCACAGCATGCAGCAGGCGGCGCGGGTCAGTAACCGCACCGCGTATTTCCACATGGGTAAACTGATTGAAGTGAACGAAACAGAACAGGTCTTTACCAACCCGGATCACAAGCTGACTGAAGCTTATATTACGGGTCGTTTTGGTTAAGAACTTGTATAGTTAGTAATATAACAAGAACAGCAGCGCCCAAGCGCCAACGCAGCTACTGGAGTAACTATGGACACGCTACATTTAGATCAACATATTTCCGCTCAGTTTAATGAGGATCTCGAGCACCTGCGTACCAAGCTGCTCGAAATGGGTGGTTTGGTTGAAGACCAGCTCAAAGACGCGGTAAAAGCTATAGAAACCGCCGATGGTGCGCTGGCTGAGAAAGTGATCGAAACTGAAAAAGAAGTCGATCAGCGCGAGATGGCGCTCGACCAAGAGAGCATTACCATCCTGGCGCGCCGCCAGCCCGCCGCTTCCGACTTGCGCCTGGTGATGATGGTTACCAAAGCAACCCGCGACCTCGAGCGGGTTGGCGACGAGGCCAATAAAATTGCCAAAATGGCAATTGCCTTAAATGCGGAAGGCAGTGATGGTGGCCGCGGTTATGTTGAGCTGCGCCACCTCGCCGCCAATGTTATCCGCGTCTTAAACACCGTGCTCGATGCTTTTGCCCGCTACGATGTTGAGTCGGCCATGGACGTGGTGCGCGAAGACAAGATTATCGATACCGAATACAAAAGTGCGGTGCGCGAAATGATCACTTATATGATGGAAGATCCGCGCGCAATTAGCCGGGTGATGAACATTATGTGGGCGCTGCGCGCGCTCGAGCGCATCGGTGATCACGCCCGCAACATTGCCGAACAGGTGATTTACCTTGTGCACGGCACCGATGTCAGGCACATCTCGATTGGCGATATAGAAAGAGCGCTGGAGTCTAAGCGCTGATGCTTGTTTGTACTTGCTGATCAATCAAAAGGCGCCACTTGTGGCGCCTTTTTTGTTTTCAGTGTTTTTGTGCTTCAGCTTGATCCAGGTTAAGGCTCTTTTTATCTGCGATAGCCTAGGGCCTGTAAAAATTTTAACCTTCGCGGCCAAAGCTTAACTGGCTGTTTTTGCTTAATTAGTCTGGATTTCTTAGAAATATCAGCTTTGTAACAGTTCTGTAATATAAGCTAAATATATTTGCCCAAAATTTGTCATTTAACGTTCATTAAACAGTAATACCAATCTCAATTGGATCGAGCACTGAGGAGTGTGACTATGAAAAAGCTGGCATTTATCCCTGTTGCCATGATGGCGGCCGCTGGTGCCTACGCTGAGCCAAAGCTTTACGGTAAAGCAAATGTAAGTCTGCAAAATGCAGACGAAAATGACAGCAGTGTTGTTGAGCTCAAGAGCAACGCTTCTCGCTTGGGTGTCAAAGGCGATCACGCTATTGAAGATACTAATCTCAAAGGCGTGTATCAGATGGAATTTGAAGTTGCTGTCGACGATGGTCAAAACAGCAACGGTGAAACCTTCAGCCAGCGCAACATTTTTGTTGGCCTGCAAGGCGGTTTTGGTTTGGCTAAAGCCGGTAAGTTTGATACTCCGCTGAAAGTTGCCCAGAAAAAAATTGATCTGTTCAACGACCTTGAAGGTGATATCAAGCACATGATCACCCGCAACGACAACCGCCCTTCTAATATCGTGCAGTACAGCTCACCTAAGCTCGGCGATGTTGTTGGCCTGAACGCCGCGGTCATTGCCAGTGAAGAAGAAGACGTCGACAACGGTTTCAGCGGCTCGGTAACGGCTGAATTCTCCGGTGTTTATCTGGCAGCAGCCTACGATACCGGTGTTGAGAGCGAAGAAACTGACGTTGCCCGCTTGGTTGCACAGTGGAACTTTGCTGCATTCCAACTCGGCGCTCTGTACGAAATGATGGAAGTTGACGGCGGTGATTCAAACAACAGCTGGATGCTTTCTGCCCAGTACAAAATTAACAACTGGGCACTGAAAGCTCAGGGCGGTGCCGCTGATGTGGTCAAAGACTACGATGACACCACGACTTACAGCCTCGGTGTTGACTACAAGTTCAGCAAAAAGCTGAAGACCTTTGCTTATTACACCAGCAACGACTTCACTGGTGCCGACGATGGCATCGAAGGTGACGCGTCTTACTTCGGCCTCGGTACTGAGTTGAAGTTCTAATTCTGAGCTAACGCTTCCCCCTTTATTGGCCCCTCCCGGCTCTGTGCCGCGAGGGGTTTTTTATGTTCTGCAGCCAGGCGAGCGCTGCACAGCACTGTCGAAAAGCAGCGAGAGTCATGCATTGCAGAGCGGCGGCCCTAGTCTAAACTGTTATAAGCCTGCGCGGTTTAACAACATCTGCGCTAAATTATTTTCAAACCAACTCGTTGCAACAACGATCCGAATAATTCGGTACTTAGGGGGCAAATATGAGCAAGCTTAAGAGATTTGCTGCAAGTGCTTTATTTACACTGGTGGCGGCAATGCTACTTAGTTTGAGTGCTTGTGAAGGCAAAATGCAAAAGATGAGCAATCAAGAGCTTTCGCAAAAACGAGCCGAGTGCATACGCCAGAACCCGACATCGCCCGGGCGCGTTACCGCTTGTGAGAACATACGCAAAGAGTGTGAAGCCAGGCGAGCAAAAGGCAATTACGCCTGCTGATTTGCTGTTTTAAAGAAGGGCCCATAGCTGTTGATTCTGCTTTGCCCTCTAGTGAATAAAACGCCGCTTTGTTAGCGCAATGTTGTTCACTTAAGTGCAAGCTTGCCGGAACGAAGCTGATGCGGGCTTTCTTGGCACGCCGTAAACCCATCCATGGGGGCTTCGCCGCCGCATCCTTGCGGCAGAGACCCAATCAAACCCACTTCAGCTTCGCTCCTACCATCTCGTTCCATCATTAGGTGAACTGTGTTGCGCTTTGTTAGCGGCGTTTTTGTAATGGCCCTTAATTGGCGCCGAGCTTTTGTAATTCAGCTTGAGCCTTTTGCCCGAGTTCGCCGCCGGCCTGAGCCACCTGCTGATAATACTTAGTGGCGGCGCTTTTGTTGTTTGCGCGCTTTTCTATATTGCCGAGTTCCCAGTAGGCGAGCTGGGTTGGCAGTTTTTTCACACTCTGTTCAAACGCGGCTTTGGCCGGCGCATCTTTGCCCTGTTCGACTAAGGCCATGCCTAGGCCGAGATTGTTGGCAAAATAATCCGGGTTTAAACGTGTTGCCTGCTTAAAGCTCTGTTCGGCTTTGCTGTTTTTTTTCTGAGCCATATAAATTTGGCCCTGGGTATTAAAAAACATCGCCTCTTTGTTTTGCATTTTTATCGCCGCAGCAACGAGCTGTTCAGCTTTGGCCCACTCCTTATTGGCGGCCGCTTTTTGTGCCTGTATGTTTTTGTCGTAGGCCGGCTGGTCTTTGCGTATCTGCGCAGTGGCCCGCTGGTAACGATCGCGGTAGCGCTGGCCCTTTGGCAGGGTTTTGGCCATCTGTTTATTTTTGGCAACACGCTCCTCGGACGGCGGGTGGCTGGCCAACAGTGAGCTGAACATATCGCTCTTTTGGCCCTGGCTGAGTTTGACAAAGGTCTGTTGCAGCTCAACGGCGGCCTGCGGCTCGTAGCCGGCCTTGGCCATGTATTTCATGCCGTATTTGTCGCTCTCAAGTTCCTGGCTGCGGCCGTAGTGGGCCTGATAAAGCTGGGCCCCGCCCATTGCGCCCGCTGCAATTAAGCCGGCGTAATCGCTATCTGATGAAGCCGCGGCTATGCCAACAGCGGCGGCGCCAGCGCCGAGCACTTGCTGTTGTGTCATTTTCTGGGCGCCGTGGCGAGCGGCGGCGTGCACGATCTCGTGGCCCATCACGGCGGCGAGCTGGGCTTCGTCGTCGAGCTGAATCAGCAGGCCGCGGTTAATGGCGATTTTGCCGCCGGGCAGGGCCCAGGCGTTGGGCACATCGCTGTTCAGCACAACAAATTCATAGGGCAGTTCTTTGCGGTCACTGACGGCGGCAAGTTTTTTACCGACACCCTGAACGTAGAGGTTGAGCTCTGGGTCAACCGTGTAAACACCACCTTGCTGCTGCTGAGAGGCAAGGTAGTGCTGCTCGCCGATGGAGACTTCCTGTTGAGCGCTGACCAGGCTGAGCTCGCTTTTGCCGGTGACGGGGTTGACCGCGCAGGCCTGGAGGGCCAACAAAAGGCTGGTAATAGTAATTAGACGAAACACCTGTATTCTCCGTTAAATTCCAAGGCTTTTAATATCGTAGACGACGGCTTTGTCGTAGAATCGCGCCGATTGTAACAATTGAGCGTTTACAGGCCCTACAAAAATGAGTGATTTACAGGTAATTAGCCTTTTTGCCGGCAAGCGCCCCGACGGCGAAGATGTGGTTGAACAGATACGTGTGAAAGCAACTGATAACAACAGCTTTATTGTTGTGCAGAGCCCCGCGTTTATTCAGGGCCTGGCCTCCGGCGACGAAATTGCTTTTGATAATAAAGACAACAGCTTTGAGCTGCTCAAACACAGCGGCAACCTCGCCATTCGCATCTTTGCGCGAACAAAAATTGACGAGATGAAAGACAACCTTGTCGGAGCGCTCGAAAAGCTCGGCGGCGAGCTCGATTTTAGCAACGAGCGCATGATGATTTTCAGCATTCATGTCAGCTGTGGTTTTAAAGAGATCGAAGCCATACTCAACCGCCATATCGGCGAAAAAACTCACAGCGCCTGGTTTTACGGCAATGTCTACGACCCGGCTGACGGCACAACGCCGCTAAACTGGTGGCTCGAACTCGATAAAGAGCAGTAGCCCGATGGTGGCGGGGGCGAGCCGTGTTTAAAAAACTCCGTGCGTTTATTTACGCCGCCTTTGGCATCGCCCTGAGTTTGGCCTGCGGGCACCTGCTTGCATCGGTATTGGGCCTGTTACCCGCTTCACTGTGGGGCATGCTGATTTTTTCCGCTTATCTCGCTTTGCCTGTGGTGCCAAGCAAAAAACTCGGCAGCGCCATTGATGTGGCGATGGTTTATATGCCGCTGGTATTTTTGCCTATTTGTGTTGGCCTTGTGCAATACGGCGATATTGTCAGCCGCTTAGGTTGGAAAATCCTGTTGATCGGCGCCAGCTCTACACTGTTGCTGATTGTTGTACTCGGTATGATAAGTCAGCGCTTACTTATTCGCGATGTATTGCCCGATGGGGCTGAAGATGACTGAGCCCTTGCGCGAGCTGCTTGTGGCTGTGCTGATGCTCGGCCTGACGCTGGGCTGCTTTTTACTGTGGCGCAAACTGCAGCGCGCAACAGCCTGGGCGTGGCTCAACCCGCTGTTAATGAGCATTGCCAGCGTGATTCTGTTTTTACTGTTAACAGGCATCAGCTACGAAAGTTATTGGCTCGGCGGCCAGGTACTTGGCGCCCTGGTTGAGCCGGTTGTGGTAGCGCTCGGTTATCCGCTTTACAAACAGCGCAGGCTTTTTTTTAGGCACTGGCGCGCCCTGCTCGCTTCGTCGTTTATTGCGGTGTTTCTATCGCTGACCAGTCTCACCCTGCTCGCGCGTCTGGCGGGTATCGATAACACTGTGTTGCTTAGCTTGGTTACTTTAAATGTCACCACCGCCGTGGCGATGGAAACCAGCGCAGCGATGGGTGGGCTCGCTTCACTCGCGGCCATCTGCGTGATGATTGCCGGCTTTACCGGTGTTGGCCTCGGCCAGTGGGCTCTGAAGCGCAGCGGCGTCAGCGATGAGCGCGCTGTTGGCATCGCCATTGGCGCCGGCAGCCACGCCCTCGGTGCGGCGACACTTACCGCTCGTTCGATGCAAAGCGCTGCTTGGGCTTCGGCCTCACTGATACTCTGTGCTCTTTTAACAGCCTTATTTGCCCCGCACTGGGTGCCGTTTTTATTAAGTCTTTAGACATCGCTCATAACAGGCCCTAGTATTGATCGCGCGCAGCCTGCCAGTGGCCACCTTGGGCTATAACAATAATGCGGCAGACTAAGTCTTAAATATAAGGAAAGCGCTGATATGAGCCCTATGCATGCGATGGGACGAGCACCGGCTTATGAAACTCTGTTTGACCAGAGCTACGAGCGCGTGCGCAGGAACAGGGTGTTTGACAAGGATTTCTTCGACACCTTTTACGACAAGTTTTTGCCGAGTTCGCCCGAAGTTGCGCAGAAGTTCCGCAATACCGATATGGCCAAGCAGCGCCAAATGCTGGAAAAGAGTTTTTACCATTTGCTTGTGTTTTACGCCTCCGGCGATGCCGACGACTATATGCAGCGCATGGTCGCCAAGCACGGCCGCCACGGGGTGAATATTCCCGACCACCTCTACGACCTGTGGATGGATACCCTGATAGCCACCGTTAAAGTCTTTGACCCAGAGTACAGTGACGATGTTGCCCTGGCCTGGCGCCTGGTGCTGGCACCGGGGCTGACTTATATGAAATACCGCTAGCGTTAACAGGCGCAAATGAAAAGCTAAGAACGTGCAAAACACTTTGTGCTGAGCCCAGATATCGCCGCGCGGCAAGCTTGTTATAATTGGCCTTTTTCAGCCTAAGGCCCAGACATGCTCAGCGTAATTAGCCCCGCCAAAAATCTCGATTTTGACAGCCCGGTACCGAGTAAAAAAAGCAGCAAAGCGCAGTTTCTTGAGCACAGCCAGCAGCTGATCGATGAACTACAGCAGCTTGCCCCTCACGATGTCAGCGAGTTAATGGGCATCAGCGACAAACTCGGTGTGTTGAATTACGACCGTTTTCAAGCCTGGCAACAGCCAATTAAAGGCAAAGATGCGCGTCAGGCGGTGTTTGCGTTTAACGGCGATGTTTACACCGGTCTCGACGCCTACAGCTTTGACGACGACGATCTGGCTTTTGCGCAAGAGCAGCTGCGCATCTTAAGTGGCCTCTATGGTTTGTTGCGGCCTTTGGACTTAATTCTCGCCTACCGCCTGGAGATGGGCACCAAGTTTCAAAACGCCGGTGGCAAAGACCTGTATGAATTTTGGGGCTCAAGCTTAACCGAAGCTTTAAACAAGCAACTTAGCAAAACTAAAAGCGCTAGCTTAGTTAATCTCGCCTCGAACGAATACTTCAAGGCCGTTAAGAACAAAGAGCTGCAGGCCGAGATTATTACGCCGCAGTTTAAAGACTTAAAAAATGGCCAGTACAAGATCATCAGCTTCTACGCGAAGAAGGCACGTGGCCTGATGAGCGCCTATATTATTAAGAATCGATTGCAAAACGCGGATGATCTGCTCGCCTTTGACAGCGCCGGCTACGCCTACAATGAGAGTTTAAGCAAAGCCGATCAGCCTGTGTTCACCCGCGATCAAGCCCCCAGCTAGGAGAGGCCTGCGCCCTCCTAAATAAGGAGTAGGCGCATGCCTTTTAAAGTACTGGTTGTCGACGACGCCAGTTTTGTTCGCGATACCATTAAGCGCCACCTGCGGCCGCTGATTCCCGATCTTGAAGTACACGAAGCGCCCGACGGCCGCCGCGCCTGTTCCCTGGTTAAAACTAAGCAGCCGCAGTTAATACTCAGCGATTGGGAAATGCCAGAGATGAGCGGCGCGCAGTTTCTGCAGTGGCTGCGAAGCGAAGACGCCTACAAAAATATTCCGTTTATTATGGTCAGCTCGCGCGGCGACCGGGAGTACGTTGTTGCGGCGATTAAAGCCGGGGTCAACGACTACCTCAGCAAACCTTTCACCCCAGACGAGCTGCACAAAAAAGTTATCAAACAACTAAAGCGCCTAGGCTATCGCCCACCTAAAAAAGCCCAGGCCGCATCGATGCAAAGCTCGGCGGACATACTTACCGGCAGCGCGGTCAGCGCCAAACAGGTGATCAAACCGCGTGCGATTAAAGATGCGGGTTTTGGCAAGGCAGCAGAAAAAGCACCGGCAAAAGCCGCCTCGCCTAAATCGTCAACGTTTTCGGGCTCGGCTGTGCTGCGTTTTGCCAAATACAGTTTGAACTGTGAAGTCAGGGAACTAAGTTTGCAGGCGATTAACGGCCTGGTCGAGCGAAAAGAAATTATTCCCGCGCTGTTTGATCAAGTAAGCGTTGATATCAGCGATGCCGACGGCAATGCCCTGGCCAGGGTAAACGCCTATGTACACGCCATCATCGCCGCCGAAAATCGCCCCGATGCAGAAAAACTTAAGCTGACGGTGCGTTTTGTCGACAACGATGCCGAAAAATTTGAAGCGCTGAGCAAGGCCATTGCGCTTTAAAAGGTGTTATCAATAAAAATCCCCGCGCTAGCGTAGTAAGATGCACGATTTCGAGTGCGTGTTAACTGCTTTGGGAGGCAAGGTTTTGTTTTTACAACAATCGAATGCGGGTCATAAATTCGTCGTATATACGGTGTTGCTGATCAGCCTAGCTGCATGTGCCAGCTTTGCTAAAAATATCTACAGCGAGAAATTTGGCCCCGCTGAACCACGCGAACACCTTGTGCAAGAATTGCCGAGTGAAGCCATTGATTATTGGCAGGATGTAAAACCAATTACCGATAGCCGCTGCCTTGTCTGCCACGGTTGTTACGATGCGCCGTGCCAGCTAAAAATGAGTTCGATTGAAGGTATAGAGCGCGGTGCCAGTAAAATCAAAGTGTATAACCCCACACGCCTGACAGCCGCCGAGCCACTGCGTTTACATGAAGACTACCAGGGTGTGAAGCAGTGGCGCGAAAAAGGCTTTTATCCAGTATTAAATGAGTTTCAGAGCACCAGCCCCGAAGCAAATACCCAGGCCAGTTTGCTCTATCGTATGCTTGAGCTTAAAGACAAGCACCCACTGCCGGCACAAGCACTGTTGCCGGAAGGTATGGATGTCAGCCTTAACAGGGCTGAGAGTTGCCCGACGATAGAAGAGTTTGATAAATACGCTGAGAAAAACCCATCCTGGGGCATGCCTTTTGGTTTACCTAATTTAAGCGACGATGAATACCTGACTTTAATAAAGTGGCTTGAACAGGGTGCACCCTACGTCGCCCGGGCGCCACTTGAGCAGGTATATCAAACAGAAATCAACAAGTGGGAAGCCTGGTTAAATCAAGATGGCTACAAAGCCCAACTGTCGGCGCGCTACATCTACGAGCACTTATTTTTAGCTCATCTGTATTTTGATGAACTTAGTAGCGATGCTGGCGTGCCCAAATATTTTAAACTGGTGCGCTCGTCAACGCCGCCCGGCGAAAAAATAAAACAAATTGTAACGCGCCGCCCTTTTGACGACCCGGGTGTGCAGCGTGTTTATTATCGCATTGTTCCAGATCTTGAAACCGTTGTGGCCAAAACTCACATGCCCTACAAGCTTGATCAGGCGCGTATGCAGCTTTGGCAGGAATTATTTATTGAGGCCGATTTTGAAGTTGATCAGCTGCCCGGCTATGACATTGAGCAAGCAGCAAACCCGTTTAAAGTCTTTATCGACTTACCTGTGCGCTCGCGCTATCGTTTTATGCTTGCAGAGGCCATGTTTACCGTCAGTGGTTTTATTAAAGGCCCTGTATGTAAAGGGCAAACGGCGCTTAACGTCATCAACGATCAGTTTTGGGTGTTTTTTGTTAACCCCGATGCACCCCTGTACAACCACAGTGAAAGCTTTCTGGCGACCCAGGTTGATAACCTGGAGATGCCCGCAGCAAAAGACAATATCTACCGCCCTATTACCAATTGGAATCGTTTTTCTAAAAAAGAGAAAGCCTATATTGATGCCAAGCTGAAGTTTGTTGAAGAGCGGGTCCAGCAGGGTTTAAAGCTTGACATAAATGTGGTTTGGGATGGCGATGGCAGCAATGCAAATGCCGGTTTAACGGTATTTCGCCACTTCGACAGCGCTACAGTAAAACAGGGTTTGCTTGGGCCTAAACCCAAGACGGCGTGGGTAATTAATTACCACCTGCTTGAGCGTATCCACTACTTACTAGTTGCCGGTTACGATGTCTACGGCAATATCGGCCACCAGTTGTTAACACGCACTTATATGGATTTCTTGCGCATGGAAGGTGAATCTGGCTTCTTAATGTTATTGCCAGACGACAAGCGCGATGCCGAGCTCGCCTACTGGTATCGCAATGCCGACGATAAAGTCAGAGAGTTTATCCAGTTTGATCGTGTTGAAAACTTAGTACCTAGCAACATCACTTACCAAACGGACGACGTGAAATCAGAGCTGTTTGATATGTTAAAAGCGCGCCTGGCACCGGTGTTAAATCGTCACCACGAACTTGATGCGATGCAGGATCAGAAACTCGCTAAGCAGCTGCAAGCTCTAAATACTATTGAAGGTGAAAAGCTCAGCCAGTTTAGCCAAAACTCGGTACTGGAAGTTCAAACTGAGTCCGCTTCAGTTTATTTCAGTTTGCTTAAGCACAACGCGCACATGAACATGACTTCACTGTTCAGTGAACAGAAAAACCGGGTACCGACGGAAGACAAGCTCTCCGTACACCCAGGTATTATCGGTGCTTACCCCAATACCTACTTTAAAGTTTCCAGCCAGCAGCTGGACAACTTTATTGACGACTTTGCTAAAGCCTCTAATAACAGTGAAAGCTACAGCGCGTTTATGGAGCTCTACGGCGTGCGTCGCACCAATCAACAGTTCTGGCCCTACAGCGATAGGCTACACAAAAACTATAAAAAACAAGACCCGCTTGAGTTTGGCGTACTTGATTACAACCGGCTGGAAAATCGATAGCTAAACGTTGCTAAGCTGCACATAAGTTCTCCCGCTAAGGCCTTTTAACTAAAAGGCCTTTTTTATGTGACTTTTTATTGTGGATCTCTTTTATCAATGGGCCTCAAAGGGCTTTTTTAGTATGTTTCGCAAAGATTATAACTGTGATTCTCCGGGAAGTAGGCGCATAAAACCATTCTTAAATCTATCCCACCACGAGCTATATGGCTCTTTATCAAATTCAATCAGCTGACCATTTTTGCCTTCGCGTTGCCAGTGCAGTTTGCCGTCGACTAAACGTACTTCAAACGCAACTTGTTTAATATTTTTCTCAAAGTCATCGGCCAATTTAGAAGCTAGTTCCGGTGACAATATCACCGCGCCGATTTCGGTATTTTCAACAACAGAGCGTGGGTCCAAATTCAAAGAGCCGATAAAAGCGTGGCTGCGATCCATAACAAAATACTTTGCGTGCAAGCTTGCTTGAGAGCCCTTTAAGCCTTCGCGGGTACGCGAACTCTTATTTCTCGCATAGTCTTGTTCAAGTAGTGTTTTATCGAGCTCATATAATTGTACTCCCGCGTTGAGCAGGTCTTTTCGATATCGGGAATAGCCAGCGTGAACCACAGCAACGTCATTAGAGGTCAACGAATTAGTTAAGATGCGAACCTGTACGCCGCGTTGTTGAAGTTCGTTAAAAAAAGCGACTCCCTCTTTGCCCGGGACAAAATAGGGGGATATAACAAGTAGTTGCTGCTTAACCGACTCGATATGCGGTACTAGCCTTGGGGCCATATGAAAGTGGGTTTGCTCTCTGTCGCTCGATATTTTTTGAGGATCATCGTAGAGCACTTCAACTTCACCCCAAAAATAGTTGTTCTTGGCGTTTTTAGTTCGCTGGATAATGCCACTGTTGCGCAAGCGCTCAAAGTAGATATTGTCGCGATTGCGCTCGACAAAAGCTTGCATGCGCTTTTCAACATCGTCGAGTTCAGCTTGAGTAGGCTGGTGCTTAGCCAGCGTACTGACCGGGTAAGCGAGCTTATCATTCCAGTACAGATCAAACTCGTTGCTGACTTCTCGCGCAGCCGGGTTGGTAAGCGTTACGTCCAAATCACCAAAGGCCATATTTGGATTTGCATCGAAGTACTCATCGCCAATATTGCGCCCACCAATAATGGCAAGCTGATTATCTGCAATCAGCGCCTTGTTGTGGGCCCTGCGGGTAACTGAACCAAAGCGGGTCAAGAATTGGCCAGTGCGGCTTTTACCGCGAATAAACGGGTTAAATAGACGGATTTCAATATTCGGGTGAGAGTCGAGTATGGCCAGGTCTTTGTCTTTGCCGGCCATGTCCATATCGTCGAGTAGCAAGCGAACTCTTACGCCGCGTTCTGCGGCTTTCCACAGCTCGTAAGTAATGATGCCGCCACTTAAATCACTGTGGTAAAGGTAGTACTGAACATCAAGTGATTGCTCTGCGAGCTTAATTAGCACCAGGCGCGCAACCATTGCATCTAAGCCGTTATCCAGCAGTAACATGCCGGTTTTATCAGCGGCTATTGCATCTTTCTCTCGCCGCTCATCAACACTGTGAGCGAGCAGGCTATCGCCCGTATCGAGTAAAGCAGAGCTGCTTATTTGCTGCTTGTTTTCCGGCAAACTTGCGCACGAAGCTAAGCAAATTAGAAAAACTACAAACAGTGTTTGTTTGAGCTTATGCATTATTGAACCCATGGATTCAGCTCCGTCAGATAAAAACCCTTATTGTAGTTCAGGCCTTGCTTATGAAAAATCGTTTTAGGCCGTTTACCAGGCCCTAGTATCTTGCTGTTTTCATAGATAGATACCAGCTCTATTAGTGCCGTTTGCAGTTCTATGGCATGCTAGCCGGCCAGCTTTAAAGTATCTGAAAACTATTTATTCCCAAAACTATTCGCCAAATTATGCCCAAAACTATGCCCAATCAGGATCAGCTTTATCAAGACGGCCGCCCTTTCAGCCAGGCCTGTGAAAACAACAAGGCCCCAATTGTAGCTATTTTGCGCAGTGCTTTTGCACCGAGTAAAAAGGTGTTGGAAATAGGCAGTGGCACCGGTCAGCACGCTGTATATTTTGCTAGCGAATTAGCACATCTGTGTTGGCAGCCTAGCGACCGGCCCGAATATCACGCCGGGCTTAAGTTTTGGTTAAACGACTATGCGGGCACAAATATGCTGCCGCTGGTGAGCCTGGATATCGAAGACAACAGCTGGCCGGCTGATTTTGATGCGGTGTTTTCCGCCAATACGGCCCATATCATGAGTTGGCAACAAGCCCAGCTTATGATTGCCAAAGTCGGTGCCAAACTTCCGGATCAAGGCATGTTTGCTCTCTATGGCCCCTTTAATTACGGTGGTGAGTTTAGCAGTGAGAGCAATGCGCGCTTTGAGCAGTGGCTAAAACAAGGTGGTGCCCACCAGGGCATACGCGATCAGGAAGCGGTTGTGGCCTGTGCTGAACAGGCAGGCATGACTTTGGTCTGTGATCATACGATGCCGGCAAATAATCGCCTGTTAGTTTTTAAGAAGATGCAACGACCAACAGGCGGGCGTATTTCTTAAAATTATTGTGGGGCTTTTGTGTTTAGAAATCTCAGTCTTTTAAGTTTTTTGTTTGCTATTTTATTGATGAAGTCGGCCCAGCTGTTCGCGGCCGACGCCGTTATTGAACTAGATTCCCCCGGTGCTGATGAGCTTGTTATTGCTTTTGGCTCGTGTAACGATCAAAACAAAGCGCAGCCACTTTGGCAACAGATAAGCAAGCAAGGCGCCGCAGCATTTATTTGGTTGGGCGACAATGTCTACGCCGATACTGATGACATGCAGAAAATGGCGAAGATCTATGCGCAACAAAAGCAAAATCCTGAATACCAGCGCTTTGTACAAAATACCGCTGTTTTTGGCACATGGGATGACCACGATTATGGTGTAAATGACGGCGGCGCCAGCTTCGCAAAAAAACAGCAAAGTGCCGAGCTGTTGCTCGATTTTTTAGATGTGCCGGCAGACAACCCAGCGCACAAGCGCGAAGGTGTGTATCAAAGTTATTTATTGAATACTGAACTCGCTCGCATCAAGCTTATTTTGCTCGATACTCGTTATTTTCGCTCCGAGCTTAATAAACAGGGGCGAACAACACTAAAAAATGATCAGGGTACAGTGCTTGGTCAGGATCAGTGGCAGTGGCTTGAACAAGAACTACAAAATAACGATGCCGAGCTTACTGTATTGGCAAGCAGTATTCAGGTTTTACCAAGCGAGCACCGCTTTGAAAAGTGGGATAACTTCCCCAAAGAGCGCAAGCGCCTGCTTGACTTGCTGCACCGCTACCAGAAAGAAAACCCGAAAAATAACTTGGTGATTATCAGCGGCGACAGGCATATGGCGGAAATTAGCCAGCTAAATTACCAAGGCCTTACGCTAACTGAAATCACCTCAAGTAGTTTGACTCACGGCTTTTTCTTAAAAAGACCGGAACAAAACAGCTATCGTGTTGGCAAGCAGGTTTACCAGGAAAACTACGGTGTGCTGAGATTGCATAAAAGTGCTGAAGGCTTAAAGCTGCGCGCGGAAATACATAGTCAAGCGCCGGCTTCATCGAAGACTAAGCTTGATGGCCTTGCTGAAAGTATCGCACTGTGAGTAGTACGAAAAGGCTGAGATTTGTATGAGAATTTTTTTCCTGCTGCCTTTGGTGCTTGTATTTTTTGCTGCGAATAGTTTGTTGTGTCGCGCGGCGTTAAAGAGCGCAGAAACGAGTGCCGATGCCATTGACCCTGCGAGTTTTACATTTATACGCCTGTTCTTTGGGGCCTTGGCTTTAGTTTTGTTGATGTTACTGGGCGGTAACTTTCGCCAGCAACTTCAACAATTAGAATTTAAACAGAAGAATATTTACCAGGCTTGTTGCCTGGCCGTTTATGCGCTCGCATTTTCATTTGCCTACGTAAAGCTCGATGCCGGTTTGGGGGCGCTACTGCTATTTGCTGCTGTGCAATTGAGCATGCTTTTGGTTTCGGCCTGTCGCGGGCAAAAGCCGCAGCGTTTTGATTATCTCGGCATTGCTCTGGCACTTATTGGTTTATTTATACTGGTAGAGCCGACAGCGCTTAGTTCAGGTGTTGGCACTGGCACTGGCACTGGCACTGGCACTGGCACTGGTGTGACAGTCGGCGCCGGCATCAGTAGCATCAATAGCACCAACAGTATCGATATGCTCGCGTTGTTATTGATGCTCGGCAGCGGTGTGGCCTGGGGGCTGTACAGCCTTGCCGGCAAAGGCAGCCTCAATGCGCGCGCCGACGTTACTTCGGCATTTTTACTTGCACTACCTCTTGCGCTACCAAGTTTAATATTGCCGGCGCAGCTGCATATCAGTGCAACAGGCTTAGGCTTGGCGGCGCTATCCGGGGCACTGTGCTCAGGCCTCGGTTACGCTTTGTGGTATGCGCTGTTGCCGTCGTTGCGCACCCAGTTTGCCGCGGCGTCGCAGCTGGCTGTGCCGCTGTTGGCGGCATTTTTGGCCTGGCCGCTGCTTGGCGAGCCGCTGAGCTGGCGTTTTTTGCTGGCGAGCTTTTTAATACTTGGCGGCATCGCCTTAACGTTAAAGCGCAAGCCGTAAAGTAGTGTTAACAGTAGCCAACAACGGGGTTCTTTTTTATCCGCTACAATTGCCGGCCAAGAATTTAAGGCAGTAACAATGAGCCGAAAAAAAGATAAAAAGGCAGGCAAAGGCAATGCCGGCCAAAACCGCAAAAATAGTAGTGACTTTCTCGCGAAATATTTACAAAAACCGGGCGTGCAAACGACTGGCTCCGGCCTCGCCTACCGTTTTATCGATCAAGGCAGTGGCACTCAGCGGCCCACAGATTTTGACAATGTTGTTGTAGAACAGCGTTTGTTATTGGCCGATGGCACTGTTATCAGTGATACCTATCGCGAGGGGCAAGCCGAGGCATTTGCAGTTGAGCAGGCGATAGATGGTTTGCGTGAGGGTTTGCAATTGATGCCGCTGGGCAGTCGTATGGAATTACTGGTGCCGCCGGAGCTAGCCTGGGGTAAAAAAGGTAACCGCAGCAAGATCGGCCCAAATGCCTTATTGTTTTTTGATCTGCGTTTACTGGAAATTAACTGATGCAGTGTGCAGGCTTGTAAAAAAAGCGGCCCCGTTGGGCGGGGCCGCGAAAAATAGAGCACGGCAGTTGTGCTCTAGTTGGGATCGTCGACTAGCACGCCGCCCCAAGATCCGGTCCAGACTTGATCGCCACTTAAGAAAAACACAGTGTTGTTGTGTAAAACACTGCGCTGAGCTTGCGGCTGCCAGAGCTGGTTGTCGCTATCTACGCGAAAGTGGCCCAGCTCGTTCAGCAGGGCTGCCTCGGCTGAGGCGTTTTTGTTTTGCAACTCAAACATATAGAGCTTGGCACTGGATGCGCGCGATGAGCTGTTGTAGAGCCGGCTTGGAATGGCAATGCGATCTGAGTCTTCACCGGCAAGGTAGGTAAATGCGTGGCGCTGATAGCTCGCTTCGGACCACTCGTAATGAGTGCCATCGCCGAGAAATAGCTTGCTTAAGCTCTGTGGTGCGGAGATATCACTGACGTTAAACAGTTCCAGCTTGAGTTGGTTTTGCTCAAGCCCAAAGCCAATTAATAAGCTGTTGTTGACCGGGTGCAACAGCTCGTTAAAACCGGGAATCTCGAGTTCACCGGCAATGCGCGGCTGTTCCGCATTACTTAAATCAAAGACATAGAGCGGGTCAGTTTGCTCAAAGGTCACCGCGTAGGCCCTGTCGCCAAAAAAACGCACGCCGTAGAGATCTTCGTTGGCTTTGCCAATTTCCGCTGGTTGTTCGGCATTTGGCAAACTCGCAATCACATTTAGCTGAACTTGGCTGGTATCTTCTTTTAATAGGTGTAGGTGGTGGTCTATCCAGTCGTTTTCATCCTGCTGCCAGCTCGAGGTCAGCAGCCGCAGTACACCCTTGTGCTCGTTGATGCGGAACTCGCTATTGCCGTGCAGCCAAAGCGCGCCTTCGACGGTTGCCGAACCGCGATAGTTTAATGCGCTCTGTTCGGCGCTATTGGCCGCGAGTGCAAACTTGTGAATGCTGGTTTGTTGTTTTTCCCAGTCCAGGCCTGGGGCCGTCAGGTACAGGGAATTAGCGCTGATATAAACGCCGCTGGCCGGTGCGGCGATGCAGTAACTGCGTGTTTGTTCGGGCGCATTGAGCTCAATAGCGGTGACGGTAGTCAAGGTGGCTTGGCCAATAAGCGCATCGGCTTTGTCGTTTAGGGCCATGCAATTATTGGCTTCAAACAGGTTCTGCTGCTCGCCGTTGATGTTGATCTGGGGTAAATGTTGGCCAAGCTCTAGTTCGTTAAGGGCTTGCTGATTCTGCAGCCGGGCTTCGTCACTGGCCGGATACAGGCTAATACCCGGAAGCTGGGGTGTGTAACGACTCACTACATAGAGCGTTGAAGCAATGCGCCGGCTCTGCACCAGCGCCCCGTCTATCTGCAACTGCCACTGCTGCTGCAGTTGAGTTTTGTCAAAGCCGCGCACAGTAATGTGATTGTCGCTTACCCAGTTGGCAGCATCGATCCAGCTGTCACCCCAGGCGTAAAACTGCTGCTCTGTGCTCAGAGTAAGCACTTGCTTATCATCCAGATACAGGCCGTCGAGGTACTCGTTGTTCGGCAGCTCTATCTGGCCGTAGGGCTCGGTGTACTGCTGTTCGGCACTGGCGCTAAGCACTTTAACCGCAGGGCTATAAAAAACCGGGCAGTCGGCGCCGTCACACAAAGCCGGGTTATGTAACGCAGCACTGTCAAACGCAGCGCCGTTGTCGTGGCGATATTGCAGGGCGATATACAGCTGTTTGCCGTCGTATTTGATAATGTCGGCTTCGGCCACCCCGCTTTCAACGCTGTAGGTGCTCGAATAATTGTCGCTGCTATCTGCACTGGCGGAGTTTGCAGCGCCGGCCGCTTCAAGTGGTGCGGCCAGCATCACCGGCAGCGCCGAAGGCCTTTGGTACTGCTGCGGGCGGGCGCGCAGATAGTTTTTTTTGATTTTTTGCTCAAGCTCAGCCTGATCGGCAATTTTAACCAAAAAGCTGTTGCTGGTATCGCGCGCAACCGGGCTCAAGCCGGGTTCTGGCTCGACTGTGGCTGTGTCTTCGTTGCCGCCAGCGCCACAGGCGCCGAGCATGACTGTGCACAGTGCCGCAGTGAGCGGCAGCATCCGGCTGCGTAGTTGAAGCTTCATGGTCCGTGTTCCGCTAATCATTATTGTTACTGCGTGAGTTTGATGGGCACAGAGTCTACTCAGCTTCAGCACTGACGTCTGTTGCGCTTTTGTAGCAGCTGCTAGCACTTGGGCTCGCAATACAACTGCAACAAAGTTGATACAAAAAATCAGTGGTTGTTGCGCGGGCCCGGGCTTATGCTGCGTTTATGTTTGCAGTACTTCGCCCTTTTACCCTGTTATTTCTTCTGCTCAGCTATAGCGCTCAGGCCGAGTGGTATGTTGCGGTTGCGCCCGGTTTGGGCCAGCGCACCCAGGCGCTAGTTGGCCAGGACGATCAGCCGCTGTATCTGAATGTCGATTTTGCCTGGTATGGCAAACGCTTCTTTTTTGATAACACCGATGTTGGTGTGTTTGTGCTCGACGGTGAGCGCTGGTCGTGGAATGTGTTAGCCGAGCTGAACGACGAGCGCGGTGTGCTCAGCGACCTCGCTGATATGGGCATTAGCATAGGCGGGCTCGCCGGGGTTGAGAGCTACGCCGCCGATGCACCGGAGCCGGTTTTCTCTCCGGCGCCAGCCGACCCGATAGAAAGTGATCAAGTCTTTGGTGACGGCGACAGCTTTGGGCCACAGCTCGTGCCCGACCCGCAGCCAGATGCGCCGAGCGAAGAACCCGAGCTCAAGCAGCCGACAACAGACGAGCGCTTGGCTGGGCCGCAGCAACTGAGTATGGAAATAAGCCTGCCGGACCGAGATCAATCCGTGCTTGGCGGCACTGAGTTCTTATATGAACTCGGCTCTGACAGCAGTTATTGGGGGGATGTCTATGTCGCCGCACTGACCGATATCAGCGACAAACACAGAGGCAACAAAATAAAGCTCGCCTACGCCTACAACCTGATACTCGGCCGCTGGCACGTACAGCCCGGGTTTGAGCTCAACTGGCTCGACGCCAGGCTCGCCAACTATTATTTTGGTTTTGATGCCGCAGATAGCGGCAGCGACGATCTGCAGTATCAACCGGGAGCCTCGCTAAATAGCGAGTATTCGATACTGATCAACTACGCTCTGAGCCCCCGTTTGTTTTGGGGCACGAGCTATCGATATAAACGTCTCGATGCATCCATTGTTGACAGCCCGATAGTAGAAGACGATGCTATCAGCACTTTTTTTACGGGTTTGAAATATAAGTTCTGACAATGAGAGCAAAGCTAAGAACTTTGCTCATGCTTTTGGTCTGCATCACCGCTGCCGGGACACAAGCTTCTGCTGAGCGAGCGCATCTGACTTTGTGGGTAAAACCCAAGCTCTGTCTCAGGTATAAAGAAAGCCAGCCCTGCAGCGTCGAGGTTCTTTTGAAATGGCAGGCCCGGGAAGCGGGCAACTATTGCATCTATTCGGCCCTGGCCGAAGCTGAGCCCCTGCGCTGTTGGCCCTCGCACGACGGCGGAGAGCATGAAGTCGAGTTACATATCAGTGAAGATTTGCAGTTCTGGCTCAGCGAGCCGGGCTCAAGCGTAAAGTTGGCGAGCGAGCTGCTCGAACTGGCTACGCTAGTCAGTGGCGGCAATAAGGCGCGCAGTCGCCGCCATATTTGGAACCTGATTTAAATAATAGGGCGACCATGAGCACCAGTAGTATTTTGCTTGTCGAAGACGACCTTAAACTCGCGACGCTAACGGCAAATTTCTTGCGCCAGCACGGCTACGAGGTGCAGGTGGCAGGAAGCTGCGCCGATGCGCTTCGCTGCCTCAGTGCCGCTGTTCCGGCACTTATCCTGTTGGACTTAGGCCTGCCCGATGGCGACGGCCTTGAGCTGTGTGCCGATCTGCGCCGCCACTACAGCGGCCCGCTATTAATGTTGACCGCGCGCGACAGCAGCGCCGAACAAATCGACGGCCTCGACGCCGGCGCCGACGATTTTATCTGCAAGCCAGTTGAGCCAATGGTGTTATTGGCCAGAGTGCGGGCGTTTTTGCGCAGACACCGGCCGGCCAGTTCCGCCGCTTCGCAGGCGCTGGAAATTAAATCGCTGAAAATTGTTCCGCGCTCGCAACAGGTATGGCTCGAGGGCCGCGAGATCAAACTCAGCAATTTGGAATTTTCGCTGCTGAGCCTGCTGGCCGAGCGCGCCGACAACATCGTTAGCCGCGATGAACTCTACCGCGAGGTCAAGGGTGTTGAATACGACGGCCTCGATCGCAGTGTTGATATTCAAATTTCCCGCCTGCGCAAAAAACTCGAAACTAAAAACAGCAATGCTAATGAAGCCGAGCACGGCACACGCATACGCACAGTCAGAAGCAAAGGCTATTTGCTGGTTTCGGAGGCCTGGTGAACAAGCCTCCAGCAGTAAAAGCGGATAAAGCTTTTAGTGGCTGGCGCACGGTTTTAAGTTTATTCAGTGTTTTACTGCTCAGTGTTTTTGTCAGCGATTGGCTGTGGTCTAAATGGCTGCAGCACGAAGATGATGTCTGGCTCGATACGGCCCTGGTGTTGATCGAAGCTCAGCTTCGTCACGGGGGTGCTGACAGCCTTGAGCAGCTCGACTTGGCCTATGATGTTCGTGTACACAAATACAGTGATGTGTATATTTCCGGTGCCAAGGCACACAGCAACGATCTGCAAATATTAAAAAAAGATGCGCAGCACTTTTATATTAAGTCTTTTCCCGAGCTTGAGTTGCAGCTGATTATCGGCCCGATTAGCCCGCCCCACTTCGGGCACCAGATTTTTTCAGTACTATTTTACCTGCTGCTGGCGTTTATTCTGTGGCTGTGGTTAAAACCGCTGCTCGCCGGCTTGGATAGATTGCGCTCAGCGATGCTGGCTTTTGCCCAAGACCACCAGCAAGAGCTTGAGTTGCCGGCCTCTTCCGAGCCCATTGCCAGCATGCAGCAGAGTTTTGAATACATGGCCGAGCAGATACGCTGGCTAATTAGCTGTCAGCAAGAGCTGACTCGCGGGCTTAGCCACGAGCTGCGCACGCCGCTGGCGCGAGCTAGTTTTTCACTGCTGGCTTTTGATGTAAAAAATGAAAAACAGCAGCAGGCGCTGCAGGCCATTAAAGACGACTTAAAAGAAATAGAAAACTTGAGCGCGGCGATGCTGAACTACAGCCGCCTGGGTGCCGCCGAACAGCTCGGCAGTGAGAAGCTAGCTGTTGCCGAACTGTTTGAGCAGCTTGCCGATGCGTTTATCTGGGAGCAGCCGCCGCAACTTTGCAGCGATTTTAGCGAAGGCCTGGAGCTTGTTGCCAACCCACTGTTAATTAAACTTGCACTGAGCAACCTGGTGGGCAATGCACGTCGTTTTGCGCGGCAAAAAATTACTGTCAGTGCCTGGCTCGAGAGCGGCGCTGTTATTATTGCAGTTAGTGACGACGGCCCCGGTTTAAGTGATGCTGAAAAGCAGCAGCTAAAACTTCCGTTTAAACGCAAGGCCGATAGCGCCGATTCCGGTTTTGGTTTTGGTTTGGGTTTGCCAACGGTGGAGCGAATAGCTAAATTGCACGGCGGCAGCATGCGCTTATTGGATGCTGAAGCTGGCGGCCTGAAAGTGGAACTGCGCCTGCCCCAGCGTTAGTTTGGCCTTTAACACCGCAGATAACTTATCAACAGCCGTAGGAATGGAATATGCGTATCGCGGTACTGTCGGACATACACAGTAATATCTTTGCTCTTGAAGCCGTACTGGCTGATCTCGCCGGAAGAAATATCGATCTAAAAATAAACTTAGGTGATATTCTCTACGGCCCTATAGCGCCACAACAGACTTACGAGCTGTTAATGCGGCACTCATTTATTACCATTCGCGGCAATCAAGACCGGCAAATATACGAAGCGAGCGAGGGTGAACTCGCGGAAAATCCTACCCTGGCGTTTATTCACAAACAATTAACACAGGCGGCGATAAATTGGCTTAAGCAGCTGCCGGCAAACCTAAATATCGACAACAAAATCTTTCTCTGCCACGGCAGTGCGCAGAGTGATCTTATTTACCTACTTGAAAACATAAAAAACGGCTCGCCCGAACTTCGCCAACAAAACGAAATCAAAGCGCTGCTTAGCGGTGTTGAACAGGCATTGGTCTTGTGTGGCCACAGCCATATCGCAAGGTCTGTTGCACTCAATAACGAGCAGTTAGTTGTCAACCCCGGCAGTGTTGGTCTGCCAGCTTATACCGATTTAGAACCTGTTGCCCACGCCATGCAAAGCGGCAGCGCGCACGCGAGCTATGCAATAGTCGACAACAAGCTTGGCCAATACTGTGTAGAGCATATTAAAGTCAGTTACGATCACCAACGCGCGGCCGCCTGTGCAGCTGCGAATGGTCGCGACGACTGGGCAGTTTGGTTAAGCAGCGGTAGAAGCCAGTTGTAAATAACAACACTAGGACCTGTTAACACTAATTAAATACGCTCTGCTGGAGCCTGAATATTCGCCCAGAAAGGCACTTTGAGCGCAGTTTAGCAAGCTAAATAAGCGATAAGTAACGCATCGGGGCGGATATTCAGGCCCAGCCCTTCGGGTTACGTCCCTCATCCCGCTCTCTGTGTTGTTTGTCGCTTATTTGGAGCAACCAAACTGCGCTCCAAACGCCTTGATAGCAGAATGAAGGGCGCAACAGAGTGCATTTAATTAGTGTTAACAGGTCCTAACGAGAACTTAATCGAGAGCTTATGCATATACCTGAGATATTTAAGGTTCAGGACAAAGAAAAACTCTTTGAATTTATTGAAAACAACGCCTTTGGCCAGCTTATCTCTTCAGTAGAGGGGCGAATATTTTCAACGGCATTACCGTTTTTAGTCGCCGAAGACAAAAAAAGCATTTTTGCCCACATCGCCAAAGCCAACGTTCAGCACCTTGAACTCAGTGGCCAGGAAGTTCTGCTCAGCTTTCAGGGCCCGCACGGTTATATCAGCCCCGCATGGTATGACACGGCCGGCGTGCCAACCTGGAATTACCAGACCGTACATATTTATGGTTGTGCTCGTGTATTTAGTGAAGCAAACAAACTTAAGTGGTTAGTTGAAGAACTAAGCAAAAAATATGAAAACAAAAAATCGGAGATTTTGGCTGAACAGCCGTGGGCCATCGAATACAAAAAATCAATGCTCGCGGCGATTGTCGGTATAGAAATTAATATTACTGAAGTTCAGGGAAAGTTTAAGTTAAGCCAAAATCGATCTTTAGCCGATAGAGAAAATGTAATGAATAAACTAAAACAAAACGGCAATAAAGAATTGGCGAAAGCGATGCAAGAAGAGCAATCGCAATAGAAGAAAGCTAAATTAGCGAGCTGTTGTAAAAAATCAACTGCGCTTGCGAGAGTAAAAACAAGCGCAGTTGTAGGGGAAGAAAAAAACTAGCCGGTCTCACCTCTGGCCCGGCCAGTAAAGCGTTACTTACAGACTAAGGGTAGCTGTAAGCTGGTAGGTTCGGCCGGCAACGTCGTAAAGTTAAGTATGATTATCGCTAGATGATGGCGTATGTATAAAGTATGTCGTTGAGAATATGTATAGAAAAATTAGTTATTTTTTTGTGATTTTTAATCATGGCCATCCAGTGTTTAGGTCCTGTATAATTATCCTTCTGCTTATTTCGTCTGGAGATGTAAGCCAATCCTGAATCAGGCTATCCACCTCAAGCTTATCTACCTCATCCAAACTTGTTGATAGTTCTTCTATCCTATCTAAAAATACCTCGTTATTAGAGGGGAAGGTGTTAATATAGACCTTAGACCAGAATAGTTTTTGTTTGTTATTGATAACTTCAGAATTATCGATAACATTTGAAAGAAGCTTAATTGATTGTTTGTTCCAGCTGGCAGATTTAGAAAGCCATTCATAGTGAGACTTAAACATAGGTGGGTAAGTAATAGCCAAGTAGTACTCTGCCTCTTTTTGATTGTCATTAATTGCTCTTGTGTATAACTCAATTAAATCATCAAAATCTTTAACTTTAATATTCTTGCATTTTTCATAAAGTGAGTCGTGAAAATCCTCATCCTCCTCTCCATAAGAGTAATTATCAACTAAGTAGTCATGCTTTTGATCATAACTAGCTACCGAGGAGCATAGTGCATTTATTCCGTGAAATGAATTTATTGATTTATAGTTTCGGGATTCTATTTCTTTATAAACTTTAGAAAAGTTAATGCTGGTAGTTTCCTCAAAACCAGAAACGTTTATGTGGGTATCGTTAGATTGGCTTGATGTCGATGAGATCTTTGCGCTTGCTTTGTTGGGGGGGGAGGTGATTTTTTCTTCGTATAAAGAAACGTTGTTGGTGCTAAAATAGACTTTACAAAAAACTAACGTAAGAAGTATAAGTGCTATAGAAAATGCCCGCTTAATATTGATAATCATAGAGATATTACACTGAAAAAGGCGCCTTTTTGTTGTTAAAGGCGCCTGCTTCTCTAGAATCTTAGGGTTACTTTCTTAGTGTTTGTCAGGTTGCCATCACTAACCGTCAATAAAACATCTTTTGCATACTTACCTTTGGCATATCGGTAGAAAGCAGGTGATATTTTTAAGTCATATATTCGCCCTGATTTAAGGGAGTTCCCATTTTTATCAGTCCAAGTATAAATTAGATTGTTTGTTGGAGTATGGGTATCAGTGGCATTGGCGGTAAACCATAAAACTAAAGGTAAATCACCCTGAGAGTTGGGATCGCCATCAATTCTCGGGCCACTGACCATATCGGAAATTTCTGGTTTTGTATTGGGTTCAATATCAACTTGAGCATAGCCGCAATCAGATATTTTTGTAGATTGGTCTGTAGGGCGATTAATGCCTGGGTAATCTGTAAATGTATAGCTGCTTAGCCATGCTGACTGGCTTTTCCCTCCAAAATTCATGACATATTTAGGCTCGTGCTTTTTTCGTTTTTCAATAAGTGTCGAGCTAGGATTGTGAGTGGATATGTCCCGATCAATCCGAAACCAATGTTGGAACTTATAAAACTGCCTGGTGCCAGCATTTTTATAGTTTTTGCTCTCGATTTCATAAGGTGTATTAAGAGATACCCTATATCTGTCGTATTCGTACTTTCCGCCAGGGGCCGTTTTTCCTGAATCGCGAACAATAGGAAAACTAGAAAAGCTAACAGTCAGAGAGTCTGGTTTCTTGGCGCCATTGATCCAGACACCTGTGTTGTCTATTCCAGATTTTTGACATGTTAAGATAGTCGATATTTTTGTGTTGCCATTCTCTAGAGTTGGAGTGTCTCCTTCATACACTTTTATGTTGGAGTCACTATAGGTTGGGGTGGAGTTCTTAATTAAGTTTCTTTGGTTTAAAGCAAGAGAGTACCACAGACTCTTTCCATTCAAGCTTGCGCTTATATGAGCATCTAGTGGTTGAGCATGTGCACAATTGGCCGCTACTAAGCTTGCGCATATAGAGATTTGGGTAACTAACAACGTTTTATTCATTTCCTTTCCTTGAATATGGGTGCGCCTTCTCTAAGGTCTTCGTTAATTTTGATGGCCTTATTAATATTGTCCCATACATTCTTTTCTGGAAAGTAGCTCCCCTGCTCAAGATTTTTCAACGAAACGATTTTATAGGTGTAATTATTTTAGCTTAATGGCATAAGTTAATGTGATTATCTATAAAAAAATAAATTAATGCTTTTTTGTTGCTAATATTGAACCAAAGTATTTATTTTTATAGGTTGAAATTTGTTCGTGTTGTTTTCGTAGTTTAATAAAAATATGAGCTATGGTCTTCGGATGTGAAAGAGATAATCTTGATGAAAGATGCCATAGTATTGTCAGCAATTGACGGTCTGAATGCTTGGGTATTATGGGTTTCTAGAGGTTTTGTCACTGTAGTTAAAAGGTTGGTAAAACGACTAAGCTATTTATAAGGTGCGATCATACCCAAATAAATGGTGAACCATTTATTTGGTGTAAGTATGTATTGTCGATCGGTGAAGTGGAAGGTTTTGGCATGACTGTCATGACAGAGGTTTATGTCTTGAGTGGGAGGCGCTTTATGGTGGGGAAAGTAATAATCGGTTCTATGAGAATTACTAGGTGTTCTGAAAACTCATATTGATAAAAAATCAACTGCGCTTGCGAGAGTAAAAACAAGCGCAGTTGTAGGGGAAGAAAAAAACTAGCCGGTCTCACCTCTGGCCCGGCTAGTAAAGCGTTACTTACAGACTAAGGGTAGCTGTAAGCTGGTAGGTTCGGCCGGCAACGTCGTAAAGTGCAGTACTTACATCGCTTGTACCTGGGCCCCAGCCTCGAACTTTATCGATAGAAGGATCTTCGTCAGTAAAGTTACGAACACCAAAGGCGAGATTAAAGTTTTCGGTTGCACTCCACACAGCGTTGATATCGTGGCGTCGATAAGCAGCGTATTCTTGAGTGACTTCACCGTCAGTTACGTCTTTGTGGGAGTCAATCCACTGATAGGTGTAAGTCAGGGTAACGTCAGACTTACTCCAGCTGAGGTTGGATGTCAGGCGGTCGCGAGGATATTCGGCGGTGCCAACGCGGTGGAAGGTTTCATCGACTGGTGTTTCATCGTACTTTAAGTAGCGTGAACCAGTAGCACTTAGGCCAAACTCGCCAGCTTTTGTTGACAGAGCATAAGCCAAGCGCATATCTAAACCAGAGACTGTCTTATCGGAATAGTTACCGTAGACGTTGATAATGCCGCAATCTGGTGGTGACAGGTCAATACAGCGGCTGATTTTACCGAGAGAACCGTCGTTTGTTGGTACTCGGTTAACCCTTACGCCAGGAGGAAGGTTGCCTTGTGCTTCAAGAGTTAAAACATCTTTCTCATCAAGCAGCTCTACCGCATCGTAAATTTCAACTGTCCAATAATCGACACTGAAATCAAGGTTATCCATTGGGTGCAATAAAATACCGAAGTTAAACGACTCAGATGTTTCTGCATTCAACTCGGGGTTACCACCACGGTGGCTATCAACTTGTGGTTCAGGGCAATCTTTAGCGCTAATGCCTTGTTGTTTACAGTACTCAAGGTCTTTGAGGCCTTCTGCGGAGGCGGCGAGCTCTTGGCTCATGGCAAGTAAGTTTGGTGCTTTAAAACCTTCGCCCCAACTTGCGCGAACACCTACGTATTTAATTGGGTCCCACTTGATTGAGACCTGCGGTGAGAACTGACCTTCAAAGTCTGAGTAGTCATCGTAGCGAGCGCTAACATTGGCGTTGAGCTGCTCCAGAATTGGAATAGCTACTTCGCCAAATACTGCACTGCGGTTGCGATCTGCACCGGAGGTATTACCGGCAGAACCGAGAATATTGCCAGCTTCGCGTAAGTTGTCGTACTGATCCGTATACTCCTCTTCTGCCCACTCTAAACCTGCCGCCCAGCCGAGGGGGCCACCAGGTAAAGTAATGGCATCCAAGCGGCCGTCTAAGATAAAGCCGGCACTGGTGTACTCGGTGCTCATATCACGCACTAGTGTTGCGGAGGTATCTTGAATAGCTTCGGCGTTACTTGGGTCTAGCGGGTTGATAATGTTGTAAGAACCATCGGCAACTTTTTCTTCAATAATTGATTTAATTACGTAGGTATCGCCTTCGGACATCGCATCGTACTGGTAGCGGCTTACATAACCATCGTAGTTAATGCTGTCAGTAAAGAACTTACCTTTAAAACCAAGAGTATTGGCCATCTCGGTAATGCTGATATTGTCGTTGCGGTTGCCGTGACCTGTGAAGCGATGATACAAGTTAAAGGCTTCGCCTGTTGTATTTAAAGGTGCGTCTTCAGCTACGGTGAAGCCACCAGCGACGGGAGCAAAACGGCCAAAAGTATCAGATTTAGTCAGGCGGTTTTCAATATAGAGTTCGTGGTTGTCACTTAATTTATAACCTGCATCAACAACCGCGGAGGTACGCTCAATACCACCGGTCATCATAGAAATATCGGCATAACCAAATCCACAGACGTCGCCATCAGGAGTGGTTGTAGGTATATAAACAGACGGGTCACAATCACCTACACGAAATAAATCGCCAGTGGTTTTGCTTTCACCGGTGTTGCCGTAGAACGAAACACCTACTGTATCAACACCGTGACGAGGGTCGCCACCATTGGGGTTAGCATTTACCTGAACACGACTGTAGTCGCGGTCAGCATCAAAAATAGGGTTGCGTTTGTAGTAGTCAAGCGCAAAAGTTACGTGGCCACTATCACTTTGCTGGCCGGTGACAATGCTAAAACGATTGGTTGTTGCATCATCGCGGCTAGGGTCATCATAACCCGCCTGAATAGTCAGGCCTTCGTATTCTTTCTTCAGAATGATGTTAACAACACCACCGATGGCATCAGCACCGTAAATCGCTGAGGCGCTGTCATTTAATACTTCGATGCGCTCAATTGCAGCCATCGGAATGGTATTTAAGTCGACGGCAGAAGTACCGGTTAAGGGGTTGGAGCCAACGCGGCGGCCGTTAATTAATACTGCGGTACGAGAGGGGCCCAGACCTTTTAAGTCAACTAAGGCGATTTGACCATAACTGGTACCAGAGCTATCGCGGAATGAGCCGATGCTGTTAAACGGCAATTCGCGAAGTGCGCTGGTGGCATCGTAGGTGCCTTGCAGTTCCAGGTCTTGAGTAGTTAAAACAGTAATGGGGCGCTCGGTTTCCGAGACAACGGTGGTAGCAATACGCGAACCAGTCACATAGACCTCTTCGGTATTCTTGGGCTCATCTTCAGCAAAGGCTGTTAGCGCTGAACCGAGCGCGATGGATGTAAGAACGGCGGTATAGAGTTTCTTTCTTTCTAGTGACTTTTTCATGTGCACTCCCAAAGTAATCATGTGTTCACAATTCTTTTGACGTGCCTCTAAAAAAACACCTCAAACAAAAAAACAAAAAAATTTCTAGCTTCTACGCAAAATAATTTCATTTAAAAAAGTCTTGAGGCTTTGCTTGGAACTTTCGTCTACATAGTCTGCGGGCTCAGGTGAGTCTGCGTTGCGTAATTCATTTTTAAGAGCAGATCTATGTTTTTAGCGAGCCTTAAGCAGCATCCAGCGGGTCTCAGACCGCTATTCTTTGCCGAAATGTGGGAGCGTATGAGTTATTACGGCATGCGCGCTATGCTGGTCCTGTTTATGGTTGATGCCGTCGAAAACGGCGGCCTGGGCATTACCGATAAAAACGCTACTGCTATTTATGGCATCTACACCGCTGCCGTTTATCTGTTGGCTCTGCCCGGCGGCTGGATAGCCGATAGGTTAATCGGTGCACAGCGCTCGGTATTCTGGGGTGGGGTTATTATTGCTGCTGGCCACTTTTCTCTTGCTGTGCCTGGCATTCATTTCTTTTTCTTAGGGCTTTTGCTGATTGCGGTGGGTACCGGTTTATTAAAACCTAATATCGCAACGATAGTCGGCGCCTTGTATGACGAGAACGACCGCCGTCGCGATGCCGGTTTTACCCTGTTTTATATGGGCATCAATATGGGCGCGATGATGGGCCCGATTATCTGCGGTGGTTTGGGCCAAAGCGATATGTTTGGCTGGCACTGGGGTTTTGCCGCCGCTGGTGTGGGCATGGTGATCGGCCTGATTGAATATCGCCGCGGCCAGTTTAAGCTCGGCGAGGCGGGTTTAGTTGCCGGTCACCCCTGTAAAAAACCTAAGCAGGCGTGGTCAATTATTGCGATCAGCTCGGTATTGGCGGTGGCTTTTGCGGCGGCCATAGGTTTTGGTGTTCTCGATATTTCTGCGCAGAAGCTTGCCAAGCACACAGCGCAAGCCATTTCGTTGATCTTTTTTGTCTACTTTACCTACGTCATTTTATTTGGCGGCCTTAACGACGAAGAGAAAAAACGCAGTTATTTAATTTTGGTTTTATGTATTGCGTCGGCGGTGTTTTGGTCGGGTTTTGAGCAGGCGGGATCGTCGCTAAATTTATTTGCCGATCGCTACACAGACAATGTTATCGACGCGCTGTCTTTTACTGTGCCGTCGAGCTGGTATCAGTCGCTTAATGCGATGTTTATTGTGTTGCTTGCACCGGTATTTAGCATGTTCTGGGTTGCGCTGGCAAAACGTTATATGGAGCCGAGCGCACCAATTAAATTCGCCTTTGGTTTGCTTTTACTCGCCGCCGGTTTTGGCATGATGATTTTTGCTGCAAACATCGTTACCGGTGGTTCCAAAGCCGCGCCGTACTGGTTAATTCTGACCTATCTTTTGCACACCATGGGTGAGCTTTGTTTAAGCCCCGTTGGTTTAAGTGCTGTCAGTCGCTTGGCGCCAAAGTCCTATCACAGTCAGATGATGGGCCTGTGGTTTTGTGCATCGGCCATTGGCAATATTCTTGCCGGCTTACTCGCGGGTCGTTTCGATAGCAATTCACTGCAAGATTTTCCAGAAATTTATTTCCAAATCGTAGTTATGAGCGCCGCCTGTGGCCTGATCCTGATGCTCGGTGTGGCCATTAGTCGCTTAAGTTTTGCAAAATCGAGGAGAGCACATACGTGAGTCAGGTCCCTTTTTCAAAGTCGCTAATATCGCTGGGCATCGTTGCCTTAACTAGCGTTGCTGCGGCACCGGTGTTGGCAAAACAACAAGCCGCGCCAGCTATGCCGGCCAGTGAGTTTATTGAAAAGTTTAATCAAGACGTATTGCCTGTTGTCGATGAAGCTGGCGCCGCGCAGTGGATACGAGCTACCTATTTAACTCAAGATACAGCGGTAATTGCCGCCAAAGCCTCAGAGCGATATCAGGCGTTTTTAAGTGAAGCCGTAAACAAAGCCAAGAGTTATCAGGGCCAGAAGCTCGATGACGATACCGCCCGTGCACTTAATTTATTGCTGCTCTCTACCGCAATGCCGGCGCCTTCTGACCCGGATAAACGCGCTGAATTAAGCCGCATTGCTACCGATATGGAAGGTATTTACGGTGCCGGTGAGTACTGCCTTGAAGACGGCACCTGCATGCAATTGCAGGAAATTGAAGCGATATTAGCGTCGTCGCGCGACTACGATAAATTGCTCGAACTGTGGCGCGGTTGGCGCGAAGTAGCCGTGCCTATTCGGCCCAAGTACGAGCGTTTTGTCGAGCTGGTTAACGAGGGCGCAAACGAGTTTGGTTACCCGGATTTAGCACAGATGTGGAAATCCGGTTACGACATGAGCGTAAGCGACTTTGAGCAGCAAACCGCTAAGCTGTGGCAACAGGTGGAGCCTCTGTACGAAGAGCTGCACTGTTATGTGCGCGGCGAGTTGAGCGAAGAGTACGGCAAAGACAAGGTCGACCCAGAGGGAACTATTCCGGCACATTTGCTTGGCAATATGTGGGCGCAAACCTGGAACAATATTTACGACTTGGTTGAACCCTACCCCGAGCACAGCATCCCCGATGTCACTCCGGTACTGGTTGAGCGCGACTACGATGCCCGCGAAATGACGGAAATTGCCGAAGAGTTTTTTGTCTCCATCGGTTTTCCGGAATTGCCCGAGACTTTCTGGCAGCGCTCGATGCTTGAAAAACCGCGCGATCGCGATGTTGTCTGCCACGCTAGCGCCTGGGATTTAAACGGCGGCCAAGATCCGCGCATTAAGCAGTGTGTAGAACCCACGGCCGAGCAGCTTTCAACTTTGCACCACGAACTCGGCCATATTTATTACTACATTTTTTACAAAGATTTACCGGCGCTTTATCGCACCGGCGCCCACGACGGTTTCCACGAAGCAATTGGCGACACCATTGTTTTATCTATGACGCCGGAGCACCTTTACAAAAAAGGTTTGATCAAAGCGTTGCCGACAGGGGATCAAGCAAAAATAAACCAGCAAATGCAAATGGCACTGGAGAAAATTGCGTTTTTACCTTTCGGCAAGATGATGGACGAGTGGCGCTGGCAGGTGTTCTCTGGCAAAACCAAAGCTGAAGATTACAACAAGGCGTGGTGGGAACTGCGCGAGCGCTACCAGGGTATCAGCCCGGCAGATAAGCGCGGTGAAAATTATTTTGATCCCGGCGCCAAATATCATATTCCGGGCAATACGCCTTATATCCGCTACTTTTTATCGTTCATTATTCAGTTCCAGTTCCACCAGGCACTGTGTGATGCGGCCGGGCACAAAGGCGAGCTGTCTGATTGCAGCATCTACGGAAACAAAGAAGCCGGTGAGCGTTTAGGCAAGGTGTTGGCAATGGGTGCCAGCAGGCCCTGGACGGAAGCGATGTTTGAGCTAACCGGGCAAAAAGAAATGGACGGCAGTGCGCTGATTGAATATTTCGCGCCGCTTAGAGCCTGGCTTAAGCAGCAAAACAAAGATCGCCAATGCGGCTGGTAACTGGCCTTAGTTAAGAATTTAAGTTGCTTCACTCCTCGAGCCATTTATCTAAGTTATTTTGCTTAGATAAATGGCTCGCTTTTTTGCTTCTATAGTTTGGTTTTTGGCGCGACTTTTTTCTGAGTTTATAAGACTTTTAATCTCTCGCGCCCGTATCTCTAACATCGCTTTAATGTAAGGCCCCGCCTTTTTTCTCAAATAAAAACGTGCCAGAAAAAACAATAAGCTACGCCAGTGTTCTACTGTGGTGCGCTTTTCGTAAAAATTGCACCAAGCTGGGTTGGCATTTTTTGAGCATTTGTGTTCTCATCCCCGCCGTTTGTGACAGTTTCTTTTAATCGTTTGTTTTAATTGGAAGATTCTTGCAAATTTGTGATTTAAATTAAGTTTTTGGCATGACTTTTATAATGCTGGGACAGATTTTGCTGTGCATATCCTAGTGACAACGCAAAGGCCCAGCGCCAATTAATCGCATTGTCTAAAAACCTAGGGAGTCGTTTTTCAACAATGAACAGCAGTACCCATTTTTGTATCGAGGAACTTTTCCAGTCGCACTGTCAGCGCCTTACCAACTTTATTCGCAAGAAGGTGGCTAGCATTGAAGATGCTGAAGATATTGCCCAGTTGGCCTTTATTCGTGTGCAAGCTGCGGCTGAGCGCAGTGAAATTGCCAGCCCTATTTCCTATTTATATCAAACGGCGTCTAATGTAATGATAGATCTCAAGCGCCGTCAGAAGTTGCACGACGCATATGTGCAAGCAACGGTTAGAGCAGAAGCCTGTAGTAGCGGGGCCTTAGAGGCCGTTAAGTCCGAGCCTGGGCCAGAGCGTGTTCTCAGTGGTAAAAATGATTTGAGTCGTATTCAAGCACTAATTTCCCAGATGCCCGAAAAGCAGCGTCAGGCTTTTTTACTGCATCGTGTAAAGGGCTTGGCTTACGCAGATATCGCGCAGACGATGGGTGTGTCGGTGTCGAGTGTTGAGAAGTACATATTAAACGCCCTGAAGCAATGCCGTAAGGCGATGCAAGAAAGCGAAAAACTGGGATGAGGTTCACCGTCATTTGCTCGTCTTTATCTGGTAAGGAGACTAGATTTTCGGCTTTAATACAAGGTTGATGTATTATTGTCGCAACGTGCGATTGAAAAACGACTATGGAACAACAAAAACCTACCGCTTCACCGAGTGACCAGTTACTGCTGGAGGCCACCGAGTGGATGGCCAAACTTGAAGCAAGCGATTGTTCTGCGACGGATCAACGGGCATTTTTGAACTGGGTAAATACCAGTGACGAACACCGGCAGGCCTATCAAGAAGTCAAAGAGGTATGGGAATTTACCTCTGCGCTTGAACATGTGGATGGCATAGAGCTAGACGAGCCACAAATAGATAGGTTGGACAAGCGAAAGTCAGCGTGGTCATCCCACGGGCTGAGTTTTGCTGGCATTGCCGCATCGCTATTGCTGGCGACCTGTATTGTGCTGTTTCACTTTACCGCGTCAGAGCAGCCCGCCAAGCAGAGTTATATATCGGCGGTTGGGCAGATAGAAGAAGTACTGCTTGCCGACGGCTCGCGGCTGACCTTGAGCACCAATACACGTGTGGATGTCAGCTACAGTGACAGCAAGCGCGAGCTTAGCCTGGTTAAAGGCGAAGCCTATTTTGATGTGGCCAAAGACAAACAGCGCCCTTTTGTTGTCAACACCGGCAATGGTGAAGTCAGGGCCGTGGGCACCGCGTTTAATATTAATCGCGAACTGAGCCGCACCGTGGTGACAATTACAGAAGGCATTGTCGCCATCGAAAAAAATGGCATGCAAGCTGTAGAGGTTGAGGCCGATTACAGTGCGGTTATTGGCCGCGGCCAACTGCCGCTTGTCAGGCTCGCCGATGAAGAGCGCGAATTAGCCTGGATGCAGCAACAGCTTGTATATCGCGATACCCCGCTGCGCGAGGTATTAAATGGTTTAAATCGTTATTTACATCAGCCGGTCAAGCTCGAAGACAGCAGCCTCGCCGGTATACGTGTCAACGGCACGCTTGATGTAAGTGATCCACAGCAGGCCTTGGAAGTCTTGCTAGACAGCTATGAGCTAACAACGCTGTATAACGGAGGTACGCGGGTTGTTGCCAAGCTATAACCTGTGTCACAAGGCTTGGGTTAGCTCGGCACTTTAGATCAACACAGACGATCACCGCAGCGCGGTTTAGCTGAAGACATTCTTAAAGCAAGCTTGTATGCGGCGCCTAGCCTTTCGACATCGATGGTTTAAGACCTTTTGCGCTTCGGGCCTGACTTGGCTGTGCAGCCTGTCGTTGGCGCTGGCGGCCGAGCTAGATCAGCGCCACAAGCTGCGCATCAAATCCGACTACCTGCTGCCGGCCCTGATCGAATTGGGCCTGCAGACAGACACCGATATTCTTGTGTCGGTAAATATTCCCGCTCAGCAACTCTGCGTTGATTTAGAAGGTAGCTACTCTACCCGCGAAGCTTTAAACATATTGTTGCAAGGCAGCAACTACGAATTTCGCCAAGTAGCCGAGGGTTCGGTTGCGATTCGCAAAAAAGCTATTGCTGAAGCGCCACAGGCCGAGCTCGACGTTGATCCAGCCAGCCTTGAAAGAATGCTTATCCTCGGTGACCGTGTCACCGGTTCGCATATACGCAAACCTCGGCGCGACGGTTTTTCTCCGTTAGACGTGCTCGACTCCGAGCAGTTTGCCCGCTCGGGCACACAGTCACTCAGCAAATTACTTAAATTTGTGCCGGCGGTATCCGGCAATTCCACCAGTACGGCGGTTTCAAACGGCGGCGATGGCACAACCAAAGTCGCCCTGCGCGGCCTGCCGGCAAACAACACCCTGGTGTTGGTAAATGGTCAGCGCGCGGTGTTTGATGGCCTTGCCGGCGATTCGGTCGATTTAAATAATATTGCGCCGATTGCGATTGATCAGGTAGAAATTTATAAAGATGGCGCTTCGGCTATTTACGGTTCGGATGCGATTGCCGGGGTTGTCAATGTGCGCATGCTCGAGCAGTACAAAGGTGTAAAACTCGAGCACTACCGCGCCTTAAGCAGTCGCGGTGATACCGCCACCAACAGCACCAACGCGCTGTTTGGCAGCGTTGGTGAGCGCGCTTCGGCGCTGTTATCGCTGTCTTATTTTGAACAAGAAGCGCTGTTTAGTCGCCAGCGAGATTTAAGTGCCAGTGCCGATATGCGCGCGCGCGGCGGCCTCGACAAACGTGTCAGCGCAACACCTTATACCAGGTTAACGCTTGCCGATGGGCAAAATCTAATTTACGACAACAGCAGTGCTCTCAGCGTTGCGCCAGAAGTCGACAATCAGACTGGTTCTGATGACTACAGGCCGGTCAATTCGGAAGACCTGTTTGATTATTTCAGCCAGACTTCCAGCATTTCGCCATCCGAGCGACTCAGCATCTACGGCAGCAGCCAATACCAGCTCAGTGAGCAAATGCAATTAAAAGCATTTATTTTATACGGCCAGACCGAAGCGACTATTACACTTGCCTCGTCACCTATTTATACCGCTTTTTTACCTGAGCCGGTGGCGGTCAGCCGGGATAATATCTACAACCCTTTTGGCGAAGATATTCTGGATTTGCGCCGCCGGGTTATTGAGCTCGACCCGCGTGAGCAAACAAATTATTCGCGCAGCCTGTATAGCAATGTCGGTTTTAACTACGATTTTGGCCACGCGGAACTTGTTGGCCATGTGTACTGGAACGAAACCAAAGCCAGAGAAAAGCGCACGAATCTTGTCGACAGCCAGCGCCTGGCATTTGGCGCTGGCCCGGCGCAAGAGTGCCAGGGTGCAGCCATTGACGGCTGTGTGCCAATTAATTTATTTGGCGCACCGGGCAGTATCGATGCCGAGCAGCTCGACTATATTACCGCTTCGGAACAAAGCCAGGGGCAGAGCAAAATTTACGGTGTTAACAGTGCCTTTAGCGAACAGTTGGATGTGGGCGAGCTTGGTTTTGATTATGCACTGGGTTTGGATTTGCGCAAAGAGCAGTCTCGTTTTGACCCGGCCGAACAAGATGTGCATATTATCGGTTCGGTTTCCCAGTCGCCAACAGAGGGCGATCGCAGTGTTGTCGAAATTTATGCCGAGACCTACTGGCAGCTTTACGGTCGCAATTCCAGTGCAAAAATCTTTGATCTGGACCTCGCGGCACGCCTGACTGAATCAAGTGATTTTGGCGAAGCGCTAACCCCCAAGTTCGGTGTGAGAAAGTCGCTCGGTCGCCAGTTGCTGCTGCGCGCTTCATATTCAAAAGGTTTTAGAGCGCCGAGTATTAAAGAGTTGCACACCAACGGCAATACAACCTACGAGTCGTTGACCGACCCGTGTTCTATCAGCAGCAATGTTGGCACTTTGCCTGGTTGCCTGCAGCAAAGCGATACAACACTAAACCAGTTTTTAACGGAATACAGCGGTTCAACAAAACTCGAGCCCGAGGTTTCAGAAAATAAATTGCTCGGCTTGTTTTTCCAGCCCGATTTTATCAGTGGCCTGAGTAGCTCGGTTGATATGTATATTATTGATGTCGACAATGTCATTGATTCCCAGCCGCAAACCATCGTCAATGAAAATGCGGCAAACGGCCGTTTTGCCGACTATGTTGAGCGCGACCAAAATGGCAATATCACCCTGATTAAGTCACCGTTTGTAAACACGGGTAATAAATCACTCAAGGGTGTCGACTTCAACATTATGTACAATCGAGGCGATTACCAAATTAATTTAAATGCCTCGTATTTACATAAATACACACGTCAACTCAGTGAAAGCTCGGCCAAAGAGCAGTTGGCAGGTAGCTTTAAAGATGTCGCAGCTTCGGGCAATGGCGCGCTGCCTCGATGGAAAGTTAACCTTGGCATTAATCGCAATATTCAAGATTTCACACTAAGTTACGCCGCAAAATACGTCGGCAGCTTGACGGAATCATTTTTATCGGCAGAGGAAATTGAGGTAAGCCGCGACGTCAGCTCCTGGCTGATCCACGATTTACAACTGGCCTATGTGCCCAGCGACAAAATTGTTTATGCATCTATTGGTGTCGAAAATATGCTCGACAACACCCCGCCTTTTTTAGCGTCTGCGTTTAACGACAACTATGACGCGCGCAGCTACGATATTAAAGGCCGTTTTTTCTATGCCACCCTCGGCCTTCGTTTCGAATAGCCCACGCTTAATCTTGTCTAAACTATTAATTAGGGCCAGCTTTGCGCATTAAATTCGCTATGTTGTGCTCGGCTTTACGGGTTTAGAGAATTTATCCGTCTTGGTAAAGATACAAATTCCTCAGTACAGGAGACGGGAATGGAGTTGTCTGCCGCCATATTAACGATTTTTTTACTAATCGATCCGATTGGTAATATTCCAATTTTTCTAAGTGTGCTTGGCAAAGTAGAGCAAAGCCAACGGCGCAAAGTCTTTGTGCGTGAGATGGTAATCGGCCTGGTTATTCTGATGCTGTTTTTGGTGGCCGGCCGGCACATACTCGATGCCTTGCATTTAAGTGTTGCTGCAATTCAATTAAGTGGCGCGGTGGTATTGTTTTTGATTGCGCTTAGCCTGGTCTTTCCACGAGAAAAACCCCTGTTTCAAAGCTCTAAGGATGAACTGCCGTTAATTGTGCCGCTGGCGATGCCGATGATTGCAGGGCCATCCACCATTGCGGTATTGGTATTGCTGGCAAGCAGCGAGCCCGAGAGCCTTGGTTGGTGGGTTGTTGCACTTACGATTGCATGGTTGGCGTCGTTTGCGATTTTGGCATGTGCACAGCCGATTGCCAATGTTATTGGCAAACGCGGTATCGCGGCGCTGGAGCGCTTGGTGGGCATGTTGTTGATTATGCTGTCGGCGCAGATGTTTATAGACAGCTTAACAGCGGTGAAGGATACCTGGATGGCCCTGCCCTAGGCCCTAACTAAAATACCCGTTTACACTTACACTTACACTTACACGATATGAAAAAAAAGGGCCAAAGTATTTAGCTTTGGCCCTTTTAGTTTATGTAATTCGGTTTATGTAAACCGTATTTTATAAAGCGTTTTTAGCAAGGGTGTGGAACTTTAAATCGCTCTGCAACTTGCTGAATGGCGTTGCTGGCGTTGGCGATATCTGATCTGCTAGCGGCCGCTTTTGCCGCAGCAGTATCGGCACTAGTCAGCTTGTTTTTATCAGTGCTGGTGTTGCTGTGAACTGGTGCTGTTTGTGTATCCATTTTCCGTGCCCTCGCTTTGGTGATTTTTTCAATAGCCAGCATTTCTGCAATATAAAAAGGAGCCTTGTGCTGCAGTTCAGAACATTCAAAGATCTGTGCCAAGGAGTTTTTAATATTTACAACTTTGTCGCTAATAGCCTGGCCCGGATAGCCCTGCTTGCCGAGCGCAACTTCAATAATGCCACCGGCATTAATAACAAAATCCGGTGCGTATAGTATGCCGCGCTCAAACAAACGCCTGCCCTGCTCGGGTCTTGCGAGCTGATTATTGGCAGCGCCTGCGACAATCTTTACATCGAGCAAGTCGACAGTATCGTCATTAATAACGGCGCCGTGTGCACAGGGGCAAAAAATATCGGCTTTATTGCTAATAATTTTCTCAGCGTCCAGCGCTTTGGCGCCGAGCATGGTGACAGCGCGTTGCACAAGCTCGCTGTTGATGTCGTAAACAAAAAGTTTGGCGCCTGCCTCGGCAAGCTGCTCGGCGACACGATAGCCAACACTGCCAAGGCCCTGAATATTAACTCGCAGGCCGTTTAAGTCTTCGCTGCCAAAGCGCGCTTTGGCACAGGCTTTAATACCAATAAAAACACCGTAAGCTGTCGCTGGCGACGGGTCGCCAAAATTGCTCTGCCACAGCGTGCCGCTAACTGCCGTGGTGCCGCCAATATAGGGGCTGTGCAGCTGCATTATTTTCATGTCTCTGACGGTGGTGCCGGAGTCTTCGGCTGCGACATATTGGCCGGCGGTTTGATTAATTTTTTCCGCCATCGCCTGTAGTAACTGAGGTGTTTTGTCTGTGCGCGGGTCGCCGATAATAACCGACTTGCCGCCGCCCACTTCCAAGTCGGCCATGGCACATTTGTAGCTCATGCCTTTGGCCAAGCGCAAAGCATCGATGAGAGCGTCTTGAGTACTGGCATAGGGCCACATACGGCAACCGCCAATTGCGTTGCCCAGGCTGGTATCGTGCAAGGCAATAATGGCTTTCAGACCGGTCTTCCTGTCCTGGCAAAAAAGTACTTGCTCGTAGTCGTCGTATCGTTGAATTGGAGACAAAATCATTTTTTTCTCATCATCGTTGCTGGGGTGAATAAGTATGTAAAGATGGCATTGAAATACCTTGTAAGGTGCTGACTAAAACACCGGCCAATACCAATATGACGGCTGTAATGGCCGCGGCATCAATGCTCTCGCCGAGTAATAAACCGCTGAAAAGCACAACCAGAGCCGGCGCCAGCGAGCCAATCACACTGCTAAGGCGCGTGCCGATAACTTTAACGGCATAAGAAAATAAGAAGCTTGCCAAGGTGCCAACAAGAAAACCCTGAACAACAATAATATGAATAATTGCCTGGCTGTGTTCGGAGTTGATCAGCCTATCGACTTGCACGTCGCCCATACCAAAGGCAAGCAGCGCCAGCAAAACAATGGTAGAGCTGCTGCAAAACAGGCCTGAAGCTGCAAGCGGTGGAATATCACTATCGCGCAAAGCAACGGTAAAAATGCTCCAGGCAAAGCTTGCCAATAAATACAACAGGTGACCTATGAGCAACTGCATACCGTCTGGGCCACTTAGTTTAGGCGCCATCAATACAACAACACCGAGCGTAATTAGCGCGACACCAAAGCTTTGCGCAGAGCTGGGGGCTTTGCGATTCTTAAAACTTGAAATCAGTGTGACAAACAGCGGGAAGGATCCGGGAATCAAAATGCCGGCGTCAGCAGCCGGTGCGTATTGCATGCCCCAGGTGGCGAGGAAAAAAAACGGCAGGCCGGCACCGGCGCAAATTAAGATAATGGTCTTTGCTGGTGTCGCGAAAATAACCGCGCGTGACTTAAAGCTAAAGTACAGAAATACCAAACTTGGCACACCGTAGCGCATAAAGGCCAGATCGCTTGCCGTCAGGTCCAGAGACAAGGCCATTTTTGATGACAGAATCCAGCTGGCCCAGATAACGGTTGTCGCAAGCATGGCTGCGATACCCAGAGGAAACGGGTTGCTTAAAGGCAGGAATTTTTGTGTCAACGAAAGGAAAAAATGTCGCATTAGTTCAACCACAATATGCCGATGTCTTGGACATAATATATGCCCTGTTTTGCGGGTATGTCCTTGCGGTTTTTAGCGAATCGTTCGTCTTTCTTAATGAATCGTTCTAATAATCTTGGTGTATTGGAATAAAATGTTAAGAGGGGAAACTAGTGTCATTAGATGGTGTTGATTTAAAAATTTTAGAGGCCTTGCAGTCCGATGGCAGGCTTACAAATGTGCAGCTATCTGAGCGAGTTCACCTGTCGCCTTCACCTTGTCACAGGCGAGTGAAGGCGCTCGAAAATATGGGTTTTATTACCGGTTATCGAGCTATTCTCTGTCGTGAAAAGATAGGCTTGCCGATAACAGTTTTTGTTGATGTTTCGCTGGATACAAATAAGGAAGAACCGAGCATCTGCTTTGAATCAGCGGTGCACAATATCGATAGCATCGTTGCCTGCTATCTCGTATCCGGCAGTGCCGATTATCGCCTGGAAGTTGTCGCAGAAGATTTAAGTTCCTACGAGGAGACTTTAAAAGCGATACAGCGTTTGCCATCCGTGCAGAGCATACACAGCAACTTTTCGATACGAACCATTAAAAATGGGTCGTCAGTACCGCTGCATCACTACGATCCTTAGGTTAAGTCTGATAGCTAAAAAAAATGGCCGCGATGCGGCCATTTTTTTTAGCTTTTTTTAAGCTTAATTATTGTCAACAGGCCTAAGTTCGGCACTGCCTTGTTCAGCACTGTTTTGTTCAGCACGGTTTTGCTCAACGGTGGCTTGCTCAACACTACTATCACTTGCCGTTACTTCAGCTTGGTCTTTATCCCAGAAAAAGGCATTTTTAACGCCCAGCTTTGATGGTGAGAAGCTAAACTGTGTTTGGCCTAACTGCAGTTGCTTTTCGTAATCTTCCAGGGCTTTGATTGCTGGTTTGCTTACAAAAAAGATAGCAATAATCGCCGCAAGATTGAGCCAGGCCATGACGCCAACGCCAATATCGCCCAGCCCCCAAATCATCTGCGAGCTTTTAATGCAACCTAAGAAACAGAAAAAGATATAAAAGAACTTCAGTATCGAGCTAGATAGCGGAGTTTGCCAGCGAGTTTTTCTTATTAAATAGGTCAGGTTTGTTTCGGCGATATAGTAATAAGCGACAATGGTTGTAAACGCAAAAAATGACAAGGCCAGTGCAACCAGTGCCGCGCCAAATCCGGGTATGCCTTTTTCAATAGCCACCTGGGTATATTGCGGGCCATTTGCCTGAATATCAGCGGCGAGGTGCTGGACAAAAAACTGGCCGTCGGCCGCGTGAACATTGTAAGAGTTAGTTATCAGAATTAGCAGCGCCGTTGCGGTACAGATAAAAAGTGTATCGATATAGACAGAAAACGCCTGCACGATGCCCTGTTGTGCCGGGTGATCAACACGAGCCGAAGCCGCTGCATGGGGGCCGGTGCCCTGTCCGGCTTCATTTGAGTAAATGCCGCGCTTGACGCCCCAGCCAACAACCGCACCAAAGCCCGCCATAGGCGTAAAGGCATCTTTGAAAATCAGCGCAAAAATACCTGGCAACTGTTCAATATGGCTGACAATAACAACAATGGTAACGCCAATATAAATCGCAGCGATGGTCGGTATGACCAGCTCGGTAAAACGTGCAATGCGGCGCGTGCCGCCATAAATGATCAGGCCCAGCAATATGGCAATAACTATTGCGGCAAGCAGCTTGATATCGGCGGCAGGCATTAACGCGTTGGGGCTGGCAAATTCAATGGCGTTGGCAATGCTATTTGACTGTACACCCGGCAATAAAAAGCCTGCCGCGACAATGGTTGTGACAGCAAAAACTCGCGCGGCCCAGGGCATATTCAAGCACTTTTCAATATAAAACGCCGGCCCGCCGCGATACTGGCCGTTGATTTCCTCTTTGTAAATTTGCCCGAGTGTACTTTCAATAAAGGCGGTCGCCGCGCCTAAAAAAGCGACAACCCACATCCAAAAAATTGCGCCGGGGCCACCAAAAGCGATGGCGGTTGCAACACCGGCGATATTGCCGGTACCGACTCGACCCGAAAGCGATATTGTCAGAGCCTGAAATGACGATACGCTGTTTTTATCCTTGTCATCTCGCTTCAGCAACTTGAGCATTTGCTTGATATGCCTGACTTGCATAAAACGTGTTTTGATGGAAAAAAACAAACCTGAAGCGAGGCATAAATAAACCAGTGCCGGGCTCCATATAATGGCGTTCAATTGATCGACGAGGTTTTGCATAGGTAGGTAGCTGCTGTGGATATTCTTGTCTCGCTATAAGACGTATGAACAACAAAAAACCGCAAGTACTTTTGCACCTTAACTTTAGTAGCTTAAGTGGCCTGTTCATCTAAGCTACTCAGCGCCGGAGAATGAATTTATACTTTGTCTTTTAGGGCCTGTTGTCGGTAGGAGGGGTAATGAATACCGTAGCTCTGCATGAAGAAACAAGTAGTCGAGTTAAAAAAACACCGGAGATCTTGTTGGTCTCTACCGGTGGAACCATCGATAAAACGTATTTTGATAAGCTTTCGCTCTACGAAGTTGGCGAGGCAGCTATCAATAAGATTCTCGCCAAGCTTCCAAACACTGAGGCTATGAATTACGTCGAACTGTGTCGCAAAGACAGCCTGGAGATAAACGACAATGACAGGCAGGCCCTGCTCGAGTTAATTAACTCGCGACCTGAGAAAAAAGTACTGGTCACCCACGGCACGGATTCAATGGCTGAAACGGCGCGCTACTTGGCTCTGCGCACAGATAAGCTGGTTGTTTTGTGCGGTGCATTTTTGCCTGCGGCTTTCACTGATAGCGATGCAGATTTAAATGTTGGCTCGGCACTAGCGGCCTTATCGTTGTTGCAGTCCGGTGTTTATATTGCCATGCATGGCAAAGTGCTCGCCGCTGAAACAGCAAAGAAAAACTATCAAAGCCGCTCGTTTGAGGCGATCTAGAGTTAGCCGCTCGCAAAGCGATTTTTGTCTTTCCATATTGATTGTTAACTATCAGTAGTTGCCGAGTGCTTGACTACTTTGAGGAGTTCGACGTTGTCAAATCAAAATACCCACGAAACTTTAGCCGGCCAAGATCCGGAGCCAGTAAAAGCTGAAGTGTACAAACAGCTTATTAAAAAGCTCGAATCGTTAATGCAGGATGAAAGTGACTTTATTGCCAATGTATCTAATCTGTGTGCACTGTTACACGCGGAGTTTGATTTTCACTGGGTCGGAATTTATCGCGTGGTTGGCAAGCAGTTGGTGCTTGGGCCGTTTCAGGGTCCGGTTGCGTGCACGCGTATTGATTATGGCAAAGGTGTGTGTGGCCAGGCGTGGAAGCAACAACGGGCACTTATTGTCGACGATGTTGATGCATTTCCGGGCCATATTGCCTGCTCGGCCTTGAGCCGCTCTGAAATTGTTTTACCAATATTTGGCGGTGCCGCAGAGGTTCTGGCTATATTGGATATCGACGATCGCGCTCTGGCGCGTTTTGATGATACTGACCGCCTCTATCTCGAGCAGTGTTTGACGGTTTTAACCCGCTCGAGTGACCTGTTGTAACTTGTGTTTAATTAGTGGTAACAGGCCTAAAAAAACGGGAGCCTAAGCTCCCGTTTTTTATTTAGCGCCTAGTTAAAACAACGGCTTAATAAAACGGGTTATTTCGCTCGTTTAATGGCGCTGCTTTCTGTTTCAATAACAAACATTGGCTCGCCTTTACCTAGATAGTTCAGCGTAGCGCCCTGTTGTGCCGGAACTAAAATATCACCAGCTTCAGGCTGAACTTGCTCTGTAAGTTCAATGCTGCCGCTGCCGAGTTGCACGGCACCGGAGTCGGCAAAGCGCTGTACTAATCTCAAGCTGTAGTTAAAGTTGCTGTCGTCGCCAGTTAAGAAACCAAAGTCGCCGTAGGCGTCCAGCTGGAACTGCAACACGGAGTTATTTGTTGAAGCATTGGCAAGGTAGAGCAAGTTGCGCGATGCAGGCTCAACGCTAAGATTATCGATAGCACTGGCAATGGTGCCAGTTGGCTCGTCGTAGCTTGCGGGGTCGAGCGCATCGAGATCAGCAACGCGGGCTCGATAATCAACCACGCCATCTTCATTTACATCGATATCCATCTCCAACATATAGGCGGAGAAGTTAGGCCAGTCTTGCTCGACGTTTACTGCAAAACCTACGCTAAGTGGCGATACCGAGCGGTAGCCAAAGCTGTTTGCTGCATCGCTGTCTGCGCGGGTATAGGTAGAAACGCTGGCATCGCCAAAGCCGGTATTGTGCAATTTAACAAAACCTTGTTGGCGGCTGAGTTCAATTTTTGAAGCGGGTTCAACCACTGAGGTAAAACCAACGCGGATGTCGCTGCGTTCGCTCTTTAATACTATCCAACCGTCGAACTCCTGGAAGGCAACTTCTTTGGCGAGCTCAGAGCTCTGCGCGCGCAGAGTTACCGCGATGCGCTGAGTTTGGCCTGCACCGACATGCACTTGCTGCTGAACGTCTATGCTAATGCCGCGACTGGCTGCACCGGTATTTTTCTCAACGCTGATATCAAAGCGCTGATCTTCATCAGAGAAGTTCGTTACTTCAAACCAGCGGGTCTGGGCATCGTTGTATTCGGGTTTGAGCAGACCGAAGCCGATACCGCCGGGGTAGGCATAAGCACTGGCATTCAGAGCTTTTTCGATATCGACTATACCGGTGCCCTGCAGGCTAAGTGGTGGAGACCCGGTGCCGCCGAGCACTTTTGCCGGCCTGGCGCTGTTAAGCATCAGCGCTTTAATTTCACGCGGGCCAAATCCCGGGAATTTTTCCCGCAGCAGCGCGGCAACACCGGCGATTTGTGGCGCCGCCATCGATGTTCCAGAGATGGTCAGGGTTTGATCGCCGCTGCCAGCCAAGGCGCTTTCTACCTGGTCACCGGGGGCACTGATATCGGGTTTGAATTGTCCGTTGGGGCCGGGGCCGCGCGAACTAAAGCTCGAAATCGTATCGTCGTCGCTGGTATCGGCTTTGTTGTTGTACGGCGAAAACTCGGCACTCACGCTGCTTGCTGCCAAGGTGCTGAGTAAAGCTTGCCCCGCTTCGAGGTCAATCATCGCCGCTGGCAGTTCAACGTCACTGCCGCCCATAACAATGGCCGGCCCAGGCTGGTTGTTGATAACCACTGCGGCGCTGGCGCCCGCTGCCAGGGCGTTTTCAAGTTTGGTGGTGAACGCACAGCTGCCGCGGCTGATCACAGCGATATTGCCGTCGAAACTGTTGGCGATGGCTTCACAGGCTTCAAATGGCGAAGCTGCTTCGAGTGGCGCGGCCAAATTCATGCTCAGCTCAGGTGATATGCCGGCGTATTTCGCAAAGACCTCGCTGTCGCCAGCCTCGCTTTCGAACGGAATAAAAAATGAAGGTTTGCCGCCCGATACCGAAGAAGCGACGGTAATCACGCCGTCGGCTGCGCCCGGTGAGCCGCTGATATAGGGCAGTTCATTGCCCGAGTTACCGGCCGATGCAACCACTACAACACCGCCGTCGACAGCGTTTTGCGCAGAAACCGCACTGGCGTCTTCGGGGCTGCCGAAGATTGAGCCGAGGCTTAAGTTGATCACATCAACCGCATCGTCGGGCAGGCCATCGCCGTTTGGGTCCATGGCCTTTTCAATGGCTTGGGAAACTAAGTTGGTGGAACCGCGGTTGCCAAATACTTTAAGAGCATAGAGCGAAGCCTCTGGCGCTATGCCGGTGGCCATATCGGCACCGAGCTTGCGGCCCGCAGCAATACCGGCGACGTGGGTGCCGTGGGTGGCGTCGTCAATTGGGTCCGGGTCGGGTTTGGGTACAGAGTTTTCCGGCTCGCCGGCGTGGTAGTCAAAGCCGGCAAAGTCGTAACCGCCGATAACACTTGCCGTGGGAAAGCTGCCCGCTTCGATCACAGTTGGATCGTCGTTTTCATAGTCAGCCGCGTTGCCCGAGCCTAAAAAATCCGCGTGCAGATAATCGATACCGGTGTCGATAATAGCGATGGTTTGATCTTTGCCGCGCAAGCCGTAGTCGTTGTGCGCGCGCTCGCCGCCTATCCACGGAGTGCTGTAAGTGCGCTGGCGCTTGAAGTTTTGCTTGGGTCTTACTGATTTAAGCTCTGGCATCTTTGCCAGGCGCTGGGCATTTTCGCTGGTGGTTTGAATGGTAAAACCAACATCGGTAACGCTGACCGGGTCGAGTGCCTTGACCCCGGTATTTTCTACCATGGTCATCGCCGCAGTAAGCTTATCTTCTAACAGTGCTCGATATTGTTGCTGCTGTTTTTTATTCGGGCTTTGGCCGAGCTCATTCAAGCGGTTTTGCCAAACTAAAAACGGTTCGATATCCAAGCGTACAAAATAGCTGGCTGCTTGTTGCTGTTCAAAACCGACGCTTTGGCGGATGTCTTCAAAGGAATGCTCAAAGGATTGCGGACTTGCGTGTGCTTGCTGAAATGCAAACAAGCCACTGGCCGTGATTGATGAAATTGCTGCCGAGATAAGCTTTTTTTTCATGGTCCATAACTCCTTAGGTTGCCGGACGATGTATGTGTTGTCGTGTTATCTAATTTCGAAAGGTTTCTGACCTGTGTTAATTGCGGTTAACAAATTTGATGACGTCTAATTGAGCCTTGTCCTCAAAATGAAACAAAAAAATCAAAATAGTCTTTTTAACTTGAGGTTAGGTGCCACTTGTTCGTTATTATTGGGTGGATAAAAATCTGAGGAAATCTAAGTCAATGATCTCGAAGCGTTTAATTTCATCGGCCGCTGTTCTTGCACTGGCCTCCTGTGCGCCGTCGCCCGCACCTGAAAAAGAGACCAGTGAAAAAGCTGTCAAAGCCGCCTCAGTTGAGGCCGTAAACACCGACACCGCAAGCGCTGAAGTAGCACACTCTGCCAACTTGCTTGCCCAGGCTTTGTTTGACGAGATATTCGAAGAGCAGGTAGCCCGTTCCCCCGAAAGCTTGACTTACTTGGGGCGAAAAGATCGCTACGGTGAATGGGATGATGCATCCGAGCAAGCCCAGCTGCAGGAGCAAAGCTTAATTCGCGAGCAGCTAAAGCGCCTTACCATGCTCGATACCGAAAAGCTTGATGACACAACTAAACTGAATTATCAGCTACTGAAAAAAAGCCTTGAAGATGAGCTGGAGTATTTTCAGTGGCGCCATCACGACTACCCTGTTAATCAGATGTTTGGGGTGCACAGTGAAATTCCGTCACTGTTGATCTCCGCTCACCGAATTGATGATGAGGCTGACGCAGTTGCCTATATCAGTCGTTTAAACGGTGTACCTAAAAAAATTGATCAGCTAATTGATGGCCTTAAGAAGCGTGCAGAGCAAGGTGTTGTAGCGCCGGCGTTTGTATTTCCATTTGTAATTGACGATTCACGCAATGTCATCAGTGGTGCGCCATTTAATAAAGACGGCGAAGACAGCCCGCTGTGGGCAGATTTTAAGCGCAAGACCGCAGAGCTCGAAGGCAAGCAGGCACTTGAACAAGCTGCCGAGAAAGCGCTACTTGAAAGTTTTGGCCCGGCCTATGAAAAGCTGATCAGCTACTTAGGCGAATTAGAGAAACAAGCCGAAGGCAACTACGGCGCGTGGAAACTACCGCAGGGCGACGCATATTATCGTGCGATGTTGGCCCAGATGACGACAACTTCGATGAGTGCTGCCGATATTCATCAGCTCGGTGTGGACAACGTACTGCGCATTCACGAAGAAATTCACGCCATTATGAAGCAGGTGGATTTCAAAGGTAATATGCAAGAATTCTTTACCTTTATGCGTGAAGATCCGCGCTTTTATTACAGCAACGATCAACAGGGTAGAGATGCTTATTTAAAGCAAACGCAAGCCTATATTGATGGTATGCAAGCGGCGCTGCCGAATTTATTTATTACTCTGCCCAAGGCCGGCCTCGAAGTAAAACCAGTGGAAGCCTTCCGGGAAAAATCTGCCGGTAAAGCTTTTTACCAGGGGCCATCGGAAGACGGCAAGCGCCCTGGCATGTATTACGTTAATCTGTATGAAATGAAAGACATGCCGAGCTATCAAATGGAGGCGCTGGCTTACCATGAAGCTTTGCCTGGCCACCATATGCAAATTGCGATTAATCAGGAAATTGAGGGAGCACCGAAGTTCCGCCGCTACGGTTATTCCTACACGGCTTATATCGAAGGTTGGGGTTTGTATTCAGAAAAAGTGCCCAAAGCTTTTGGTTTTTACAGCGATCCGTATTCGGACTTCGGCCGTTTAGCTATGGAGTTGTGGCGCGCCGCGCGTTTAGTGGTTGATACCGGTTTGCACTACAAAAAGTGGAGCCGCGAACAGGCGGTCGACTACCTGGTGCAAAATACTCCGAATACACCGCGCGACTGCAAGCGTGCGATTGAACGCTACATGGTTATGCCGGGTCAGGCGACTTCGTACTATATCGGTATGACCTCTATTTTGAAGTTGCGAGCTGAAGCCGAGCAGCGCCTGGGCGATAAATATGATATCCGCGAATTCCACGAGCAGATACTTGCTCACGGCTCGTTGCCGCTCGACGTACTGGAGCAGCGTATAGAAACCTGGATACTTAGCAAAAACAGCTAAGCGCTATTATTAAAAGGCTCCTTTTTCAATCAAAAGGGGCCTTATTAATTTTTTTACTGAGCCGGCAAACGTTTTACCTCTCCTCACTCGCCTTTCATCTCTCTTTTTATATTACTTGCGTCACGCGAGTTAGACACAAATAGCCTTAACAGGCCGCAAGCCTGGCAGCGGTGTTTATATTTGCGCCATTTTTTATCTCGTTACAAGCCCCGCGCTAGTAATTCATCGCTTAGTTTGAAATTATTTAACGTATACGCTGTTTTCTGGGTAGCTTGGTGCCAGGTTTGGCTTGTGCTTGTAGCGACTTTGCAACTTTGAAATAGCTGCGACGATTTTAACTGCGATGGAGAACGCGATGACAAAGCACGGTTTTGCAAAATTTTTTCTGGGAGGGCTGTTAGCGGTGTCTGTAAACAGCGTTTTAGCGAAAGAAGATACAAGCGCCTACGCCACACCAAGCGAAGATTTTTCAGTATCGGCACTTAAACACGGATATTCCCTGCAAGATGCCAAGCGTTTACACGAGCAGTGGAACTTGCAGAAATTTTTAGATATCACCGAGTCCGGTGCATATTCATACCTGCATTTACCCGAGTTTATGCCGCATGCGGTGATTCATCGAGACGGGCCCGTCGCCGAACTTAAATACGCTTACAATAATGCGATTGGCAGGCTCAGCTTAAAAAACAAGCATAAAAAACATCAGCTCGAGCAGATGATCAGCGCCGACGATTCGCCGCTGCAAGGCCTGCTGGTTATTAATAAAGGCAAGATTGTTTATGAACTGTACCCCGGCATGCGCAAGACCGATCGCCATGTGTGGATGTCTAACAGCAAAACCTTTGCGGGCCTACTGATTGCAAAACTTGAAGATGAAGGCCGCATAGACCTGCAGCAGCCGGTTTCTCGTTATTTAAAAAAGGCCAAAGGTACAGCTTGGGAAAACGTAAAAGTTTTTGATGTATTGAATATGCAGTCGGGTCTTAACTTAGAAGAAAATCCGGCAACCCGCAAAGGCGACACACCCTACAACGCCTTTGTGCGTGCAGAAGTTGGTGTACCGGGCAACGACGGTAAAGTACACAGCCACGACGAAGCGCTGTTGGCAATTCCCAAGTTGCATGAGCCCGGGCAGCGCTTTGAATACTCATCTGCCAATACCCAGATGCTCGGTTTAATTATCGAAGAGATAACTCAAAAGCGCCTTGCTGAAGTAATTTCGGAAACGATTTGGATGCCATCGGCAATGGCTGCGGATGCAACCTTGGGTCTTAGCCCGCAGGGCAACGCCATTATTCACGGTTTAATCAGCACGCGCTTAGATGATATGGCGCGTTTTGGCATGTTGTACACACCGAGTGCGCAGTTAATTAGCCGCGAGCCTATCGTCACGCCGAGCATGCTTAAGCGCATGCAGACATCGGGCAAATCCGACAACTACCTAAAAGGAGCACTCGGGCCGCGTTTAAGTGAAGAGTTTGGAGAGCAGCCGCTGTTTAATTCCTATCAGTGGGACGCCGTTTTTGCCGATGGCGATATATATAAAAGCGGTATGAATGGCCAGGGCCTATATATATCGCCAGCGCGCGATAACGTTGTTGTTTGGTTTGCAACAGGTTTTACCGAAGTGCCAATGGAAGCCTTTGCGCGAAAAATAAGTTTGTCCCTAGGGCCTGTTAACACTAATTAAATACGCTCTGCTGGAGCCTGAGTATTCGACCAGAAAGGCACTTTGAGCGCAGTT
>NZ_NKQJ01000008.1 GCF_002312815.1 Agaribacterium haliotis | reverse complement strand
CTGGAGCTATCGCCGTTCACGACCCAGTTCACGCCGCTTGTATCCGAGCTGTAATCCACCTCGTTATTACTACCGCGGCCTTCAAGTATTTCTACCGCGGCCAAGGTCGACACGTAGGTCACGCCCGAGTTCACATCGACAACACGGAATAAATCAGTACCGCTTCGCTCAAAGCGCGCATCCGCTTCGCGCGATAACAAACTGTCAGCGCCGCTGGCGCCACCTGTGATGCTGGCCATTAAACCGGTGCTGGCAAAAATAAAACGATCGTTGCCAGTGTCTGAACCGACAATGGATTCAACATCATTAAAATACACACGGCTATCAATATTGCCGTCAGAATCGCCGGTAATATTCCAGTCTTCGGCACCACTGTAAGTGCGCGACACAACATCGGTGGCGCTGTCATCGGATGCGGCGCTGCCGCCATAAATAGTGCCGGCTACGCCATTGTTTTGAATCTCAAAGCTATCGGCATCGCCATCACCGTAGGCATTGGTAACCGTTGCCGCCAGGAAAAACTCATCCGCGCCATCACCACCGTTAATGGTGGTGACACTGCCATCGATATCAAAATCATCGGCGCCGTCGCCGCCGTTAATGGTCGTAACCGCACCATCAATATCAAATACGTCAGCATCGTCGCCACCATTAATAGTGCCGGCAAAACCTGAGCTGCCAACATTAACGGTATCAACCAACGCAGAGCCATCAAGCACTTCAATATTATTAAAGCTGACAACATTGTTGCTTACGGAGCTAACTGTGTTTGAAGTTAAACCATCAATCGCCCAAAGCGCCGTTTCAGCGGAGTCTGCGCTGATGCTATCGGCACTGCCGCCGCTATCATTAATCGTAATGCTCTGATTTATTGCTGCAGCGGATGAAAAGTTCAGCTGGTAACTGTCGTTGTCCGCGCCACCTTGAATAGCAACCGAGCCCGCTCGAATATCAAATACATCCGCACCGGCGCCTGTATCGATCGCAATATTCTGTGCAGTGTGAATGGTAACGGTATCAACCAGTGTGCTCCCCGTTAAGCTTTCGATACCACTGAAATTCACTTTGTTATCAGTATTACTATTCGCAAACTGAGTTCGAACGGAATTGCCGGTGTTAATTTCCCACCAGGCATCGGAACCCGTATAAGCACGAAGCTCGTCACCGGTACTGCTGCCGCTATCAACAATACTCATATCCAGGCCGGCAGCCATCAAGATATAAATATCATCACCCTCGCCGCCATCAAAGGCGACTGAGTTGTAAAAGTTCAAGGTATCTGAGCCCGAGCTTGCCGAGTGATTGCTAAAATTAACAAACTCCATTCCCGCAACCTCAACCGAACTTAAATCTGCGCCTTTTTGGCCCAAGTTCCAAGTCGCTGCTGCCTGCACATTCAGGCTTTCACTTGCGCTAGAGTCCGCAGTAACCTGCTCTATTTGCCTAAATTCGGGCAGATAAGTACTGCCGCCCGCGGCGATCGACCAGGTGCTGCCATCTTCAGACAAAGCAACCGTAGAAGCCGTGCTGTACATTGCATCGCTTAAGGCTCGGGTTTTAATAACATCAACCGCATTGGTGCCACTGCCACCAACTATGCTGCCGGTAATTGAACCTGCCGCGGTAAACTCAAAAATATCCTTGTCTGAACCGCCAACAAGATAATTAAAGTTTTCAAAATTCAGCGAAGCAACAGAGCCATCATTTTCACCCGATATCACCCAGGTTTGCGTTGTGTTCGCGCCTCTTAAGGTACTGTTTGTATTGTTACCCTTAACAATTTCAACATTTGTGGCCGAGCCCATGGCCGTATCAACATTCAGATCAACAACACTCGACCGTGAATAATCGATCGTATCACCGGCATCATGAGCGCCGCCGTCTATGTCGCCGCTGAAGTTCACAGCATTATCTGCGCGAAATACATCGTCTTGATCACCGCCAACCAGGCTTTGAATCGATTCAAAGCTGGTGACATAAGCCACCGCACCAGGATTCGTTTGAACACTACCGTTGTTACTGCCACTTAATACAAATAGCGAGTCAACATTTTTCCCGGTTAATGAATTGTTGTCAGTACTATCAGCAACAGTGCCACCGTTAATGCTTGCGATGCTGCCGCCATCTTCAATCACAAAGTGATCCGCTTCGCTGCCACCGACTAACGCATTAAAACCTTCAAATAAGAGCTGACCGACGATCTCACCGGAATTTGCACCGTCAATATTCCAGGTGCGGGAAACATCGTCACCACTGAGCACACTATCGCTGTTATTGCCGATAATCTTTTCAATATTACTAAAGCCGTTATCCGCACCGTTTAAAGTAACTGCAACACTAGTTAATCCCGAATAATTAACAATATCAAAATCGTCTGCGATCGCAGGGCTTAAGCTGCCCGGACCGCCACCGTCTATCAAACCAGACAGAACAGATGATGTGTCACTAAAAATAAAACTGTCTGCAGCGTCGCCGCCCGTTAGGTTTTGCACCTTGGTAAAGCTAGTAACATAAGAGTCAACAGAGCCGGAATTATCCCCTGAGATCCTGTAGGTCGTGGCGCTATCCAAACCGACGATAGTATTATAAGCAGACGAGTCAGCCGCATCACCGCCATCGATACTAGCAATTGAGCCACTGTCACTAAACTCAAAACGATCAGCGGCGCTACCGCCGACCAAATTGCCAACATCGCTAAAGTTTAAACCGGCAACACTGCCGCCGTTTACCTCATTAATGCTCCAGGTGCGCGCAACATTATCACCAGTCAGTGTTGTATTGGCGCCATTACCAACAACACTTTCGATATTAACAAAACCATTGCTTGCAGCATTGATGTTCAAGTTAATGTTGGTTGCGCTGTTCACCAAGGCGTAGCTGATAAAATCGTCTTCACCACTCTGATCGCCTGCATCAATAAGGCCGCCGATGCTGCCGTTATCATAAAAATAAAGACCATCATTCAGCGCGCCGGGCGCTTTAAGATTTTCCATGCCCGCAAAACTATACAAAGCCACATAGGACAGTACGTCGGCTGCATTTACCCAGTTGCCAACATCACCACTGTTTGCTCCGTTAATACGCCAGGTGCGGCTCTGATTCTCGGGCGCAATAAAGGTGTTGTCAGTATCTGTACCGGTGAACGAGCTAATCGAAGAGAATGCCACCACGTCTTCAAGATTGTTTGCTGAAGAGCTATCGGTATCGTACTGAACTTTGGATGCGGGCAGATTAAACACCGCACGGTGATGGGCGACCGACAAGCTATTGCCCCCACCGCCACCATCAACAAGGTTTAAGAAACCCGAGTTGGAAAAAGTAAAGGCATCAGCAGCACTGCCTCCACTAATATCTGCAACACCGCTAAAGCTAAGAGCATTGGCGTTTGAATCAAAACCGACACTTCCGGTGCCGTCAGCCGTTATCTGCCAGTATTGGGCAATATCGACACCGTGAATCTGCGCATCCGCATGAGTCGCCTCGACATTTTCAATCGAAGTAAAACGAATAACCTGAGCGCCGCCGGCATCATCGACGGTTGAGGCCTCATAGTCATCTGAACTGCCGTTTAATTTCAGGTGGATATCGAGATCGGCTTCGGCGAGTACCAATACATCATCGGCTGTTGCCCCCCCGTCAATCGTCAACGACGATAATTGCGCACCATCTTCAACAATAAAACGATCGACCTCTATACCGCCCTGAATTAAATCAATGCCTGAAAAGCTCAAGGCATTAACGACAGGATCGGTAAGCGGGTCTGGGCTCAAAGCAACTTGATGTGTACCGCTGCTATTTAAACTCCAGGTCAACGCTTGGTTTGCAGCTTGAATCGTCGCGTCGGCGCTGCTTGCTGTAATGCTAGAAATGCCACTAAAACTAAAATCATCGCCGGCGCTGTCGACACTTGAAGCCCCATCAAGCGCGTCAGCAACAATATTGGCTAAAGTTATTGACGCATTTGAGTGATCAAATGTCAGTGTATTGCTGCCTTCGCCACCAGAAACCGAAGTAATACCGCTGCCATCAGCAATAGTAAATAAATCATTGCCTGCCGAGCCGACAAGCGCAATAACACCACTGAAGTTTGTTGTACCGGCAACACTGCCGTTGCCACTGGAAGCCACATTCCAATTGATAGTGTCATTTGTATTGCTGGCATAAGATAAGGTTGTTGCCCCATTGCCAGTAATCGACTCAAAACCGCTGTAGCTTTCCGGAACCGTGATCGCATCCGAAAAACCAGAAAAGATAAGCTCATCGACAGGCTCAACAGCACCTGAGCTGCCCGCATTAATTATTTCGGGTACCGTCGTTGAATTATAGGTAAACGTATCCTTATTGGTATTACTGCCATAAAGCGCTTCAATGCCATCAAAGGTCAGGCCTAAACCGCTGCCAGTAACACTTGCAAGCAACCATGCTAAGTCTTGGGCATAAGATGAAAGATCAAGTATATCGGCACCATCAACCGCGTGAGTGCCACCTCTGATATCGACAATGCCTGCATCAACATCGACATCAAAATGATCATTACCGTCTGCACCCACTAAATTCTCAAAACCGCTAAAGTCGATAACGTTAGGAGCAGAGCCCACTTCGCTGGTCGCATAAACACGCTGATCATCTACTGCGGCAATGGACCACGTTAAATTTTCAGAGCCAGTAAAACTTAAGGTATCGCTATCTGCACCAGCGGCCAACACAAGCAGTTCAGATGTCTCGCCAGTTAATAAAGCAGAATCAATGCTAACGCTATTGGCACCGCTATTTAGATTCAGCGTAGGCGCAGTTACAGGCGCAAAATCACTGGCCACTGTTACACTATCTACACCGGTGCTGCCATTTAGGGTTTCCAAACCACTGAAACTAACTTTGGCCGTATCGGCTGCATCCGCAGTGGAATAAACGCTATTGGTGGCGCCGAGCGCCCACCAGGTATTGGTTGCCGATGCGTCATCTTGATAGGCGTTTAATACATCTGCCGTACCAGTGCTATCGGCAATAGTTAAATACAGGCCAGCAGCCTTCAGGTTGTAGGTATCGTTATCGGCGCCGCCGTCAACGCTAGTACTTAAATTACTATAAAAATTAAACTCGTCGTCGCCGGTGCTATCACTTATCGCAAAAGGTAAATCTTTGTGCAGGTTATATATGTCGTTACCACTTTGGCCCTGCAGCTTGATGCTTGTATCGGCTTCACCCGACCACGTTGCAGTGCTATTAATGGTAAAACTATCAACTTGCGCATTTGCACCTTGCACCAATACACTGCCGTGACCACTGTCGATGGCACCACTGTATATAAGATTTTGAACCATCAAACTAATGCTATCAAACGCAGATGATTCATCGGCGCCGGAGGCTAACGAGCCTTCCAACAGCACGTCGGTCGCGGTGATAGTGATACGGCCTTCTCCGCTGATCGCACTGACCGAAGTATTGACATCACTTTTGCCTGTATCAATTAAACCACCGCTATTAATATCGACCGAAGCGGCGTTAATAAGCACACTTTCACCACCGGTGTAAATATGATCATTAATTTGCACTTCGTTGCCGGCAGTAAAGTTTAAGCGGACTCTATCGTGTTGATTATTATCAGCGGCAACCGGGATTGTATCGTAGATCATTGCATCGACAATAATGTCATTGCCGGCACTTAACGTAATAACAAACTCATCTTCTGGCGTAGCTAAATTGCCGGTTCGGTCAAATTCGATATCTGCAGCAAGGGTAATATCGCCGCCCGCAGAAAAAGACACATCGCCAGCTAATAACTCGTTTGCGCTCGTGCCGAAGGAACGGTCACCACTGGTATTAAAACTACCTGCAACAATATCCCCCAAAACAGAGCCAATTATAAGCTCGCCACCTGTTCGGGCACTCCCACTTGATACGGTGCTTAAGGATGAGGAATGTTCACGAAAATAAACATCGCGGCCGCCATAGCTGCCGTCACCTTCATCAAAATGCCAGCGAACATTTGCAGGTGAAATGGCTGCGGTTGCGCTATTTGCATCGTGATCACCACCAATAACAATGGCGCCGCTGTCCGTACTTAAGTCACCGTAAAGCAGCACATCACCATCGGCGTAGATGGAAATATCGGCTTGGCCCACCGAAATCTGTGCTGAGCTATCCGTTGTTGAGCTGGCACTACTATTTGGGCTATAGCTTTGAAAACCCAGGGTAAGATTCGCTGGAATATAATCTGTATTTGAATAAACCCCACCAATAACAACATCGCCCCCAGCTGTTGTTATTGATCCTTGTATATCAATATCACCTTGGCTGTATAAAAACGTATTTCCAGCATCTGTAGCAATAGCGGCACCAAGGCCAATATTGATATCGCCATTATTTACAAAAGTGACATTGCCGCCACCGGAATTAACCGCTGAATTTAAACCAAAATCAATTAAACCATCGGCACCAACAGAAAAACCACCACCATTAGTATTAATGCTGACATTGGGGCTAATAAACACATCGCCAATAGCGCCTGCGGCCGTGCCCGCCGTTAAGCTAAGGTTTAATTCAGACGAGTTGAACAGCCCCTTATTAACAATATCAGCATTAATAAAAATATCGCCATGGCTTTCAAGGCTAAGCGAAGAATGTGTTGCCCCGTGCGTACCTTGAAAATCCAGCTCTGAGGCCAGAGTAATTGAACCGAGACTAAAGGTTTTTACCGTAACATCGGCACCATTATTTAAACTGGCAAGCAGGGATTCGATACTTAAATACGAGGCGCTGTTACCTGCATCGCCGGTCCAGGTATCATTTGCTGAATCTTCTGTAATATTGGCATCAGTGCTGCCACTGCCACCAATCACAATATCCGAAGCCTGATAGGCGACACTGCCGGCGCTATTTGCCGCGTTATCGCTGCTTACGGTAACGGTGAGCCTTGCAACATCTAACTCGCCGGCCGTCACTTCCACCGTGCCGCCGTTAGCGTTAGATGTTTCGCCATCGTCCGGGTCTACGCCGCGGGCATTAATATAGGCATTGCCGGCGCCGGCGCTTGAGACAAGCACACTGTCTTTGGCGATAAGCACCACATCACCGGCTGTCGCACTTGCCCAGGCATCGGCCTGTATTTTTGCATCTTCTTGAACAGTAACGGTATCGGCCGTTGTAATAGAAGCATTTGAGGCGCCCGCTGCACCACCAACAAGCACCTGGCCACCGCCTGTGCCGCCGCTGGCATCCACAAATATGGCCGCGCCACCTAAAACATCAATATCACTGCCGAGCAATTTAATATCGCCACCACTTCCCTGGCCCGAGCTTGCGTGAACATCACCTACGCTTAAAGCCTTTACCGCGTGTAATTCTATGGAGCCTGCGGCGTGGCTTGCCGCACCAACACTTGCGCTGATTTTACTGCCGCTGCCATCACTATGAGTAATATCATCACCGAGCACGACAATCTGGCCGGCATTTTGTGTATCACTGTCAACCGACAGTTCACCGCCATTTATTACATCACTACCGGCACTTAGGGTAAAACTGCCATCACTATCAAAAACAACCGACTTTGTTCGGCCTAAATCGCCGGCATTTACGGCGCCGGCAAATATTTCACGGCTGGCATTGGCCGTTAATAAAATTTGCCCGCCTTCAGCGCTGATACTGCCGCTATTATTAATACCGACCTGGCTGGCCTCTTGTTCGCTTTGTAAAAATGATTCATCGACACGAATAGATAATAACGAGTCAAAACTCACCACCGCTTCTTTGCCCGATGCCAACGAAACTCGACCGTATTGCGCGTTAATCACTCCTTCATTAACAATGCGCTTACCCGCCAACACCACAGAGCCCGAGGCCGCCGCAGTAATGCTGCCGGCATTAGTTACATAGGCTTCTGTGCCATCTTCATAAGTAAGTGTAAAGGCACCATCCATAAAATCGTCGGGGTCGATATCTAAACCACTTGCCAACAAACCACCAACATTGATTACAGAGCCGCTGTTAAAAACCACGCCTGCCGGGTTCACAATGGCAATATTGCCATTTGCGCTAATCGAGCCGGCGATACTGGTGAGGTTATTGCTGAGAACCCGGTTTAATGCAAAGCTATCTGAACCGGGCTGCACAAAAGTCACACTCTCGCCCGCGGCAATATCAAAACTATCCCAATCAATCGCAACACGGTTAGTGCTTTGATTTACCGTTGTGCTTGTACCGCTTTGATTAACATTGGCACTGCCATTTCTTACAACGGGGTTGCTTGGCGCCGACAGTGAACTTAGTGGCGTTAAACCAGCGATAGCTAAAAAAAGTGCACTAAAACGTAGAGTGTTCATAAAAACAAATAGGTAAGTAAAAATAGGCCGGCAAAAAAGCTGGCGCCAAGATTTTCAATTAGTTAATGTTGTTCAGGGCTCAATATATTGCCTTAATACCATACGATGCTTAGTTACGGTATCGCATAACCAGACCGTTCTACTCGGATCCTTTATATCTTCATTCTCATTCATTACTACAATCAACTCATCCTTATAAGAATCGATAGATCGTGAAAACATAGAGGTGAGACTTGGGTCTGGCAAACCGTTCCCTGCGATATAGGATTCCAATTCATCGGTTGCTAAATTAAAACGATAAATAAAGAACTCCACGGAGTTCTCATCGGTTACATCGACACCGGGAATATATATGTACCCATCATCCCAAAGATTAACGGGCGGGTATAAATACAGCTGCGGATGATCCGCAACACTAACCACAGTGCTAGAAGCATCGTTTAAATTAAACCATGTCATTTCATTAATAAGTTCTTCGGGGGAAAACATGAGAAAACGGTTGCTCGGCGCATCGTAATAAAAAGTATCGTCATCTGAAGGTTCAAACAACTCCTCATCAACGTGGTTTGATGAGGTATTTACTCGCATCAACGACCGCTCTCTTTTGACATATAACTGATCGCCAGCGACAAGTTGCATCTTGCTAAACGTACCAGTACGCTCAAGAAACACTTCCGTTTCAAAGTTCTCTAGGTTTGTTTTTATTATCTGCCCCTCTTGGCTGATATAGGCATAATCCCCCGCTGCATCAACAACCATATCGTTGCCTTTACTAACCGTGTTCACTGACTCGATAACGGTGGCCAACTCAAGTGTATTCAGATCTACAGAAAGCAGCGCCACCTCATCGGCCTTAGCCGTAAAAAGCACACGCCCTCTTTTTTCATCTACATAAAGCGAGCTTGATGCACGAGGGATTACGGTATTGTCACCAATTGGAAAACTCTCTTCTTCTGCTCGGTGAGTCACCGATAAACTGACCGGCTCAGATTGAATATTGCCGGCTTTGTCTTCGGCGTAAACTAAAATGGTATTTTCAGCCTCTTCGGCTATCGTGACGTCGAGTATCCATTGATCTTCAAGGCTGTCTTCGGCTGTCGCAAGTACTTCAAATTCCTCTGCACCGCCATTAACTGTTGCATAAATACGCTGAATGCCAGCCAAATCATCAGAGGCACTGCCGCGAATTTTTACATAGTCAACATTGGTCATGGTGCGATGCGTTGGAAATACCACTTGCGCCACGGGTGCCTCAGCATCTTTACTGGTTACACTGAATGTAGCCGCAACACCACCGATGCTAAGCTCAGCCTCAACCACGCCCTCATGTTCTGCCGAGCTGGTTACACGAACTTCAACACGATCACCGACACTAAGTGTACCCGCGGCCGAGCTATAACTTACCCCACCATCTAAGCTGTATTCAGCGCTTGCATCGCCACTAATGGTAATGCTTGTATCGGAATTAATGCCCTCAATGCTGATTTCTTGTGACTGCGTAACAGAGCCTGGAACGGCATCGTCAATCGCCGCAATGCTAAAGGCATCCGGCGTTGTATCTTCCACTTCGCTGGTTACAGAAAAGCTCGCCTCTACGCCGCCAACCGTTACCGTTGCTATTTCTTCACCGGCAAACTGATCAGAGCTCATTAAACGCAGAACCAGTTCCTCACCATTATTAATACTGCCTTCGGCACTGGTAAACGCACCGCCACCAATGCTGTATTCAGCCTCAGTACCGGTAATGCTAATAGTTGCTGTGCTGTTAATGCCGGCAATGGTTACCGGCGTGGATTCAATCAGCTCGCCAAACGCGGCTTCTGTTACCGCAGCAAAAACAAAGGCATCGGGTGTTGTATCTTCTTCAACGGTGGTAACTGTAAATTCTGCTTTTAATGCACCCAAGCTAACTTTAACGACCGTGTTGGTAGCAAAACTTGCGGCCGATCTTGTGCGAAGCTGTAGCGTGTCATTATTTTCGATTGTGGTCGGCGCACTGCTATAAGCACCGCCGTTAATGCTGTATTCACCGTTTTCAATCGTTAAATCAATGGCCGTATCGATGCCTGTAATGGTGGCAAGCGGCGATGGCACTTCAATATCGCGCTCAACATCCACCTTTGCTTCAAAACTCACCGCATCGGGCGTGATATCTAATGGACTAGGTGAAGGGCTTGGCGACGGGCTTGGACTAGGTGAAGGACTAGGGCTAACAGACGGGCTCGGCGATGGACTGACCACCACATCCGGGCTTGATGAAGCAGACGGACTTGGCGATGGGCTGACCACCACATCCGGGCTTTGAGTTACATTTGGGCTTGGGCTAACACCGGGCTCGGGTGAACTTACCGGCGTTGAAGACACCACAGGCGCGGGTGTTTGACTTGGATCTGGATCCGGGTCGGATGAAGAGCCGCCTCCACCACCGCAGGCTGCAAGGCTAAGAGACGATGAAATAAGCGCGGCAAGAGCGACACGCGAAACGGCAGCATTAAATGCAGTTCTAACAACTGTAGGCAAAGGCATTGAGCTCTCCATACATGCAATGGTTGCATTGATAAGTGGCGAGCATTGAAAGGCAGCCTAGCTACAACTCGCTAAGGCTTCACCGGAGTCAGTTCCGGCTGCTGCGCCACAGTCCAAATAAAATGACGCGCCATTATAGCAAAACGACGCCATTGAACAGTGGCGAAATGCACCAAATTTGTAACATTCTGCCTTTTTGGCACTTAAGTGCGAACTAAGGCACGATAAAACTCGGGCAACATTTATTTATTATCAGGCCCAAACAGCGCTAGACAATACATGCACATACAATTTGGAGCGGCCTACTGTTAACCCAAGCTGTGAGCTCAAGCTGCTAGCTCAAGCACTGAAGAGCAAATTTTAAAAAACAAAAAGAAAAAATAGGCGCCCCGGGGCGATGTCTATACCCCGGGGCGCAAAACTTACTAGCTTAAATAGAGCCAGTTTTCGGGGTGCTTAATTCGAGCGTTAAACGCTTACCGGTGCGCAATTTGTATTCAGGCAAGCTCTTGGCGTAGCGCATAGTTTGCAGATCACCATTCTTGCGGTTCACAAAGGTAACGGTGTTGTTTTGTTTATCAACTGAACGAATGGTCGCAGGAACGTTACTTACTACCACAACTTCAGATTCAATCGGGGCAGACACTTCCATGGCCGCATTAGCAGATACAGCTGAAACAGCAAATAAAGCGACAATCGCGTAAGATACTTTCATTTTAAACTCCAAAACTTTAAATTTAGAAACTCTTAAAAACTGACTAAAACTAAAAAACAACAAAACCTGATCAAACTATGGCGACTACTGCGCTGACTTGCTGTGCATAATATAGCCATTTGATACGCTTGGTAACACTTTCTCTAGATTGATTTGCTACCAATATGCCCGTTATGCATACTTTTCTTTATATCGGGAGGAAATAACCAGCTAGATGCAACTACGCATTAGAGGAATGTTGATTTTTATGCCTTTAGGGAATTTAAACCGCTTTGTGATATCTAAGAGCTAGACCACTCACGCGCCCTCAGCCAAAGCCAAGCCCCCCAAAAAAATAACCGAAAGCTTTTTGGCGCTATACGAAGGCCCAGATAGTTGTGGAGATAAGCAATGAGAGAATTAAAAGCCGACCGCAGAAGCGCCATGCAAGAGCTTATCCGGCAAGCTCGGCATCAACTGCCATTTTCAGCAAGCCAGGCCTCGCTTTGCGCAGGCCCATGCAAAGGCTGCCCCAAAAAACTGTTGGAATTTGCAGATATGGAATTGGAAAACTGGCAAGTAGCGCTCGACGCCGGAGAGCTACCGAGCCTGGGCCTAATAAGTAAGCGCGCCCGACAAATGCAAAAGATACAACACGCACTGGCACAAAACGGCTTTGATAAGCCCGCCAAAACACACAAAGTGCAAGCTGCGTAACTCCAGCAGCGATAGCCATGGCCACTCCAAGCCACGACTAAGCGCCCTATTTTTGCAGCTTTTGACAGAGCATTTTGCCAGCTCTAATAAGCCCGCCTAGTCAGTACTTAAGCGCGGAGTACTAGCAGGCAGTTCAAGCCACTCACCAAGTAGCGGCCGATCACGCAGATGCTCACTACGAGAGCAAGCGGCGGGAAATCGAGAATTAATCTAAGAACGCATCCCGAATAAAGCGCTTGCCTAATTCATCAAAATTTTCAGCAGAGCATTCTAAAAACGCCAGCGCCAACGGCAAGCCTTCTGCACGAATCTTTGTTAACTGCACTAACTCGTATTCGTTCATTATCATATCCATCGCCTGGCGAACATGAGCAGGCTCAGACTGCGCCGGCGCCTGCTCTGGCGGATCGTAGTTGTGAATACACCACAGTTGTAACCGCTCAAAACTGATCTCGCCAGATTGAGCCTGCTGAAGTACACCCTGGAGCTGAGCTTTAGTGATCTGCATTTTACTATCGGCATGTAAGGTAATATTGCGCGTATTGTGGTGCTTTTGTTTTTGCTGTCAATGATGGGATGGGCGGGGTTAATAAGTGTGTTTGCTAAATACCGGATTAAGCTGAACTTAAATGACCGTAGGAGCTGGCGAACTTAAGCCACAGGGCCGGAAGTGAGCCACCAATTGAGCCGGAAAAGTGCTGTCACCGCACTGGTGAAAAAAGCCAGCACAACGGGCGTGGCAGTTTGTCCAGTTAGCGAGTTGCTGAAGCGTCTATATAGCGCAAGTTGATATAATCAACAGTAAATTTAACATCTCTCCCATTGATTATTCCGATAACAACTAAGTCTCCCTGTGATATTCCCACCCGATCAAATAGTTGCCCCTTTCCAAGGTCAGGAGGAAACGGCAGCTGCCAAAGCTTCGCTCCATCAACTCCGTATATGATCGCATTTTCAGCTCCGGCATGACTCGTAGGCTCAAGTAGGATTACTCCAGCCTCATCGGGAAGAACCTCATAACCAAGAAGCCGATTAGCATAGCTTTTGACAATTTTTTCCTCCGCTACTCCAACTGATCTCTCGACCACCATTGCCAATGTTCACGTTCATTTTTTAATCTCTCTCAGACTAGCAAGCTCAAGTTTGCTTCTATCCTCATAATTTAAAACTTCCATTTGTGGTGCACCACCTTTGAGATATGTCCCATCAGTATCCGTTTGCGGATTCACAATGCTCTTTTGCAGTCTAACTCCAGCTGGGAGTTTAAATACTGCTACATGGGTAACCTGAGGCTTCATATTATGCGTCACAGCCAGGTCGTGTCGGAGATAGCGCTCATCAGCAATAGTATTAGCTGTCGTAAAAAATCCACCCAGCAAGATATCACTATGTATTTCTTTTGATGGTTGAAATTTACATATTTCATAAATTTATTCGCCTAGCAATATAGAACCTTAGCTTTTATACACCGAAGACTTGTAATAAATCTCATACCTCTGTGGCTGGATCTCTTTCATCCCAACGATCAGATACAAATTACTCCCACAATGATTGCAGTCATGAGGCACTGCATAAGCAGGCATGCCTTTTTTTATTTCACAACCAAAATCAGACAACGAAATTATTTTATTTTCTGTAAGGTATTTTATTAATGTGCTGTCAACTTCATTCATTGAGATGCAATCTTTTATAAAATACGAAATATCATAAGAACAGCTAGGACACTTTGTCGCATATTCCGTTTCGGTTATTCCAGTGTCTAAACCATCCCAAATAAGCGTGTTTTTTTTGCCTTTAAATCTATATTCCATAATTAAAGCTCACTCGCTTTCTTACTAAGTTTCACGGATTTAATGGATTTTTCACTCTTCAGAGTATTTATGTTCTTGGGCAATTCATATTGCGTACCCATGCCCGGCTCATCAAACCATGGAATAGCCGGGCCAGCATCCACCTCAATAGGCGATAACAACTCATAAGAATTGTAAGGTTTATGTTTGGTATCAGCGGGTAATGCGCGACTTGAAAAAGAATTACCCTCTGGCGACACAAAGCCACCGAAGTCCTGAAGACTACCCTTGCTATCCTCAAATTCCCCAAAACGATCTATCCTCTGACCAGGCTGAAGGGTTTCTTTTTTGATATACACAAAACCACGATTAGGTGGCCAAGAGCTCGGCCCTAGTAGCTTTTCAAGCGCTGGCCAATCTTGATCTTTCCACATCTGATAGCCTTGGGAGGCTTGAGATGAGTCTTTGAATACGCCTTTTGAATTTTTCTGAAAAGCATTCCACGAGTTTTCTTTACAACTCAACCCCAGCGGATCTACCCAGCTGATCGGATTCGGCGCATACTGATAATTATTCACCCCACCCAACAAGCCAATTGGATCTTGGGTAGTGAACTGGCCTAGGCTGGGGTCGTAGTAACGATGCCTGTTGTAATGCAGGCCGCTTTCTTTATCAAAATACTGGCCTTAAAATCGTAAGTTGTTTTCAACTTCATCAACATCTTTTACCGCAAGGTTGCCGTAGCTTTTGTAGCGGGCTTTCCAAACGATGCTGCCTCGCTCATCACTAAGCTCTCGCGGCGTGCCGAGTTGGTCTAAGTGGTAGTGGTAGGCCTGACCATCTTTTATCATCGCCAATGGGCGATGGTTTTGTGGTTTGAAATGTCGGCATCCAAATTACATCATTTGTTTCCCTAGCCACTCAGTACGCAAGCAACACTCGCCTCTACTCCTTTGATTCTTCTCGCCATATTGGTGCAACGCGTGGAGCCAGTTTCCTTTTTTAATTTTTATCGAAAGCAGTACTCTCTTAGATCAGCTTCACCGCATTAAAAGCAGCAGTTTTCTACCGGAGTAGTATTGAACAAACTCATCCGCAAAAAATAAAAATAGTGAGAATTCTTGAGTGGTGCGATGTATTTAAAGGGAATTTTGTCCTCACCATAAAATGCTCCGGCTAACTGCCCATATATTGCGCCGACCGTATCAGAATCACCACCCAAATTCACTACTTTAACTAAACCTTCTTCAAAATTAGAAGTTGAATAAAAGGCCCAAAGAGCTGCCTCTAGACTATCAATAACATAGCCCGAGGATCTAATCTCAGATCTATCTTTTTGTTTATAAGATCCCTTAGCTACTTTTGCAACTTGAGGACAAAGCGGAAAGTAATCCCAATATTTTTTTTCTGGGCAGTACTCCGGAGAAAGTAAATCCTCTTTAGAAACGTTATCTAGCGCCCCAAGAATCAAAGCCGCATAATATCGACATGCATCAACGGCCTGTTCATTTGTATGCGTCGTCGTTGAGCTGACACCTGATTTTTCAATAGCATCGACAGGGTCTGAAGCGAAGAAAAGCGGAACCGGAGCAAGCCTCATCAATGAACCATTACCTGCTGAATGCTCGTCTCTGCTCCCGGCAACTGGATTGCCATTAGACAGGTATCGCTGTAGTGCGCCGAGGACTGTATTACCTATATCAAAACACCTTCCATTTGAACTAAGAAAACCGTCTTTCCACCACGCAACATAAAAATCCATCTGATCTTTAAGCGAAAATGAACAGTTGGAATACAAGCTATGAGCGAGGCATAACGCCATACTTGTGTCATCGGTCCACTCACCAGGGTTCAAGTTGAAAGGACCCCCACCGATAATCTCTCGGTGACTTTCATTCTCTATTCGATCAGAAAACTCCAACGTTGTCCCAAGAGCGTCACCAATTGCCAAACCCAAAAGGCAACCTCGATATTTAAGAGCTAGGTCAGATGAATTCTTACCAATAGAATCCAAAAAGCTCTTAATCTCAATGCTATGGTCTATGCCTGCTGCTAATTTTTCCCGAAAAGAATGATAGTTAGCTAACCATTGGGTTTTGCTATAAAAACCTTGATGAAGACGGGTTGAAATAGGAGGTACAACAATTTTCATTTGATCAAGACCGATAAGCGCGTTAGCGGCAAATTTATAAAAACTTAGTGTCCGGTTTTGGTTGACCAGTACACTTTTTTATGGAGCACTTAATCCCGCTGGCGGGATCAAATCAGTGCCAGCCCCGCTCTGGCAAGGCCACCGCTAGGCAGGTGGCGCTGACGCGATAGGCAATTATGCAAAGGTAGGCAACATGCGAACGTCCGTGTAGGCTAGCTTGATTGGATACACCGAAAGATGAAAACCTTAACTAGCTCCCCATATCGAGCTTGAAAGCTATGTTTTGGCACTTCTTCAGAATACTAGCAAGCTCTGGATCACTTTCTTCAAACTCTCTAACAGCAAAATGCCCAACAATGATTTTACCCAGGTTGCTATTATCAGGATTAGATCCGTCAACTACAGATAGCAAGTAACTCAGCTGCCGAAGAATGCTTTGGTATATATCAAAGTCAGGCATCTTCTCTACCCTTGCCTCTGTAAGCAATAACCCCTTTTTAATAGTCTCAATAGACTGATGCGTTAACGCCATTTAGCTTTCGGCTCACTAATTTTCATATTTTCCAAGTCAATATCATGCTGCCAGAACCTCTCACACTTGAGCTCAGGGGTGTGAGCCATGATAATCCTGACTCCTAGATCACGCGCTCTCGATTTTTCAAGCAGATAGAAATTCTGCTTATCAGCTTCATTACAAGGAAATTGAGATATCAGCGAGGCATCTTCAGGCTTCAATATGCGGAGCATTCCGTCTATCGCTGCTACAACAATGACATTGCGGGTCTCAGAGTATTCAGCGCAAGCTCGCCCAGAAACCTTAAATTTGACTTTTTCTCCCGCAATATCCCAACGCAATGAGGTAGATGCTTTTCCAACTGATGTGTTTATTTTCATATTTACTTTTGAGACTGTTTTGTCATTCCTTTTCTCAAGACTAACCCAGAGTTCAAGTTAAGCTCACCTAAGTTTTTATCAATAGATAATAGAGCGCTAATCATCGGAGATATTAGGTCGAGCGATAAGCAGCCTTTGGTCATCCCCAGAAATGCATTAAGTCATTGATCATTTGTTTTTCTGCTTCGCTAAACGGAAAACAGTCCGAATGATTCTTTCTGTACTTCATAAGCTCTTCGTGGATATACCTAAATCCAAGCCTACCTGCCTTCCTACATTCAATAAGGTGATCAAGTAAATCGGCAAGCGCCTGAGTATCGGAGATATTATTTTTAAAGAACACCTCCAAGTCATCCAATGCTTCATCACAAGGGTAACCTGACCTACGTTCCATGGGTAATATCTATCCAATGATTACTGCTTGAACATCTTGAACTGGGTATGATCGGTTATAGATAACCTACCGCCCGATGTATCCACTGTAATATTTTGACACTGGCACTCATCGAAATACTGAGGTTGTGACTCAACTACCGCGTTACATATCAAACACTCATAGAATACGTTTTTACCTGCTAAGTAGCCTTTCGGGTGGTTCACCTTGAACTCAACATATTTTTTAGCTAAAGGCATACTAAACACGTCCCGCCACGAAAGTGGAATACAGTGTTATTAAGCAACACGTTGCCAAGTCCCTCTTTGAGCTCTTTCAGGTAATACAATTTGCCAAACTGCGCTGCAGACTGAACACTTGTAGTACGCTGTTCCTCCTAAAACCTCGGGGAGAGCACTTGCGAATGAAGGCTCTCGAATGCTGTCAATTTTATTAAGAGAGCGATGCTTCTTAATTTCATCATCACAGCGCTCAAAATCACTATAAGTAGAGAACTCACCTTCGGAGAAGATATTTTCACAACATCCACATGAAGGTAACGCCTCTTTACAAGCGAGAAGTGGTTTATTTTGTTTAAGCTTAAGATAAGCGCTACGTGTTAGATTATCTCTGGCAATAGATGAATTACTCTTTAGCCGGGTATTCAAATCATCGGTGGACAGATCGCCATTACGATAACTCACGAGTATTCTTTGCAAACTAGTATCGTTACTGACTATTCGTTTTTCCTTCATAGGGAGAGTCAATTCGTCAGCCTGCTTGCAACATGTCACTTCAGAAGGTCGAACTGCTTTTCCAGCGACGCCTTCAATACTGGGTCAATACCTATATCTACATCACTCAAACCATCTGTTTTTCTGAAGTAATATTCAAGAAGAGTTAACTTTTCATCATCGTTAACGCTCTGGATAACATCTGGAATGACCCTAAAAAGCTGAATATTGTATGAAGAGGCTAGCCAAAATAGCCCCTTCAGCTCATTATTATTCAGCCTCTCCGCGCAACTACCAAACGCTGCTAGAACATCCGTATCACTATTTTTTTCAATAAAACGATCTTTGAAATCATTATATGCCGCATATTCATCCGACCTATTATTCTGAGCATACTGATATTGCTGCTTTATAAGATCATTTAGGTTTTCTGATATTGCCTCTACTGCTTGTTGGCTAATGGTCATCGTAGTGAGCTCAAAATCACTTTCTATCGTGTTTCATGTGTTTCGAGGATGTTTCCATTTCCATCAACGACACACCTATAGTTTGTTCTAGGGCATACACTTATCAAATTGATACGGTTTTTTGAATAAAATACATCACCAAAGCAAATGGCCCCTTTACTTGCCAACGGATTATTGATTCTAGCAAGCTCATTACCCAGCTCATCAACAACAACTGCATTGCTTGGGCTATGCTCATTATCTGGCTCAACAACGATTAGCCGATCTTTTTCTGGCGTTACGACGTGAAATATTGGATAAGGGTAAGTGAGGTGGTAGCAATTTCCATTCGATTCCCATACCAGCTTCTTGCCACCCTCTTCAGCTCTCACATTTTGTATCATAAACTTAGACTCTTAATTAATTGGCCTTTCATCACCGACAAACTCAACATATGGGTCATTTCTATCGTACCCCATTACATCTATCTGGCTTCCCCCACCTGGGTATAAAATCCCATCCTGGGTCTGTGGGCCAACCGTACTTATTTGTGCTCTAACAGGTCTCTTTACACGAACAGTCCTCACACCCGATATATCTTCTTTAAAATCAGGAATTACAGCTAACTCATTCCGAACATAATCAACATCTGGTATGTGATCTGAAGTACCGAACTTTCCTGGCGCATTTTGCCCAGGGGACACTGCTTGGTTAAATTCAAAGCCAGCAGGGAGTATTACACTAGTTATCGGAGCACCAGGCATTTCAGGGGTTAAGTTTTCTGGCGCTTGTAGTAACCGAGAAGGATCAGTTATTGGCTCTTCCTTACAGCTCAACCCCAGAGGATCTACCCATTGAATCGGATTGGGCGCATACTGATAGTTATTCACCCCACCCAATAACCCAATCGGGTCTTGCGTCGTAAACTGCCCTAAGCTGGGGTCGTAGTAACGATGCCTGTTGTAATGCAGGCCGCTTTCTTTATCAAAATACTGGCCTTGAAATCGTAAGTTGTTTTCAACTTCATCAACTTCTTTTACCGCAAGGTTGCCGTAGCTTTTGTAGCGGGCTTTCCAAACGATGCTGCCTCGCTCATCACTAAGCTCTCGCGGCGTGCCGAGTTGGTCTAAGTGGTAGTGGTAGGCCTGGCCATCTTTTATCATCGCCAATGGGCGATGGTTTTGTGGTTCGTAGATGTAGCTAAGCTCAATTTCACCGCGCTGCTCTTTGAGCATTTGATCGCCGGCCCAGAGAAAACGGCTGCAGCCAAAGGCGTCGGTTTTAGCGATGCGCCGGCCCAGCGGATCGTAGCGATACTGAGTATGCTGGCCCTGCTTTTCAACCGCTACAAGCCGGTTGTCGTTGTCGTATTGATAGCGTGTTTCGAGCTTGCCTTCTTTGCCACGATTTTCTTTGATTAAGTTACCGCGTTTGTCGTAGCTAAATTTTCTATCGCCAAGCAAGGTCAGGCGGTTGCCGTCGGCCCGGCCTTTACCCTGCCCTTCTTGACTGACAAGGTTGCTTGCCGGGTCGAAATAAAATAGCTCGGGCTCACTGCCATCGACGCGCTGCAAACGATTAACCAAGTCGTAAACGTAGCGAAGCTGTTCGTCGCCGCTGCTAAAATCGCTAAGGCGGCCAAATTTATCGTAGCCGTAGCTGCGCTGTACCGGGCCGTTTTGTTTGTTTTCTTTGTTGTAACTTTGCTGGGCGGCAAGGCGGCCCATCGGGTCGTAACTGCTCTGGGTTAATAAAGCGCCCTGGTGGCGCTCGGTTTCCCGGCCAAATTCATCGCGTTCAATATGGGTGAGCAGATGGCCGTTATACGCAGCCTGTTGAAACTGGCGCTGCGCATCGTAGTTGTACTGAATTAATTCATTGCCCGGCAACTTGATGCTGCTTAACAGGCCCGGCCACTGGTATTTAAATTCAATATCAACTTTAGATGCCGCGACAATTTTATTGTTGTTAATATCTGCGTGCTGCTCTTTAATCAGACGGCCGAGCTTGTTGTATTCAAAACTTAAAAACTGGTGTTCGTTGTAGCATTCAAGAATACGGCCTTTGGCATCGTAAGCGTAGCGGGTGCGCTGTTTTTGCTCATCGCCGTGTCCGCCCTCGCTTAGGATACGGCGGCTCTCTTTGGTTTGCATGCGCCCAAGCGCGTCGCGCACAAAGCGGGTTTCAATTTCACCGGCATCAAGGTGCTTGATCAACTGGCCGGCGGCGTTGTAGCTGTATTCTTGCACTCGGCCATCAAAGCCAATTTCTTTAACTAGTTTTTCGTTACCGTCGTAGAAAAATTCGTGGCGCTCGGCTTTTTCGTTTATTAACGCGGTTAAATTGCGCTCTGTATCGTATTCGTATTTTAATTTCTGGCCTTCGGCATCAACGCGTTCAATTACCTGGCTCAAACCGTCGTAAGACCACTGGGTACAGCGCCCCTGGGCGTCGACAAAACGCTCGAGCTGATCGTTGTCGTTATAATAATAGTGCAGTGTCTCGCCGCTTGGCAGCCTTACTTCGGCGACCTGATCACTCTCGGTGTAGCGGTAACTCGTTACCGACTGGCGCTGCTCGTCTTCGGCGTGGCTGGCAACAACTTGCTCAACCCGGCCCCAGTCATCGTAAATAAATAGGCGCTTGTGGCCGCGACTATCAATCACATGTACAAGCTCACCCTGTTCACCCCAGCGGTATTTTTGGCTGAGGCCGTCGGCATCGTCCTGCTGAATCAACAGGCCATTTTGATTGTAGTGGTAGCGCGTTTGCTGGCCGAGCGGGTCGACCAACTTTGTAAGCAGGCCGCGGCTGTCGTAGCTTCGTTTCCACTGCGCTTTGTCAACGTCACTGAACAGACTCGGCCGGCCGCGAAAATAACTTAAGGTTGCGCGGTTGCCGAGCGCATCGCGCATGCCAACAGGGTTGTTGTCATCGTCGTAAAAAAAGTGGGTTTTATTGCCGAGTGGGTCAAGCGTTTTACTTAAGCGGCCGTTTTGATAGTGCTTTTGATGCTCGTGGCCCTCGTAGTCAATTTCTTTAACAATTTGGCCGTAGTCGTTGTAGTGCAGAGTATTGCTGTATCCGCGACTGTCGACAACCTTGGATATTTTATTGTCGACATCCCACTCGAATTTTGCTTCGTAAATACCGCGGTCACCCCAGGCGCGTTTGCAGCGTGCACCCGGGCCATCGTGCTCCCATTCAAAATAAAAACAAAAACCGGTGGCGAGTGTGCGCCGGCTTAGCTGGTTGTTTTGGTAGCTATATTCTTCGCCCGCGCCAAGCGCGTTGCGGTGGGCAATCAGGTTGCCGTCGTCACAGTAATCGTACTCGGCAAGCGTGCGTGTTTTATTGTTTTTACTGTTGAGCAGTTCAATGCGGCTTAATTGGTCTTTATCGTTGCGGTTTAATAACAGCGCCCTTCCCCAATTAGCGTCAATGCGCGTTAAAAAACCGCGCGCATTGTGGGCAAAGTTCAAACAAAAACCTTTTTCACTGATGCCCTCGCGCGCGGGAACATAAGCCTGGTGGCGCAGCTGCTTCAGGCGAAACAGGCTCTGGCGCTGGTTGTCGCGTACAAAGACCCTGTCCCACTGCCCCTGCTCCTTCAGCACAAAGGCATGCTCACTGAGCAGCTCTAAACTTAGGTGCTCGGGCAAATAGCGGCTCTGCTGGCCGAGCCTGGGGATTTTAAAGCGCAGCTGCCGGCCTTCGCTGGTGCGATAGCGAACGTGGTACTGCTCAAGTTCGAGGCTTTCGCTGCCGCTGTGTGACCAGCTGCGGCCAAAACCGATGTTTTCTTGCTGCGCACTGCGATAGCTGCGGCGCAAAACAAAAGGCATGGGCCCGGGCAACACGGCATCGTCAAACGCGAGCATTTCTTCGCCGGTGGTCATATTCACCGGGTCGCTGCGGCATTCGCTTTTGCTCTCGGGCTGATCGTTGCCGAGCGCCGGATCGTCCGATTCTTTAGCCTCGAGCTTTTTATCACTGCTCTGGGCAGCCAAACTGCGCTGAGTTTTTGTTACGGCTTCTAACTCTGGCTCTTTGTTATTAGCGGTGCTTTTATTGCTGCTATTACTAGCGCCACCACTGCCACCCGTACCACTACCGGAGCGCGCATTGGCGGCTGCGCCAAAGCTTCGCTGCTGATGGTTGCCGGGGCGACTCAGGGCAATGCATTCTGTCGGCGCTTTAATTAAAAACAGGCGCTGCTCTTCAACCAGCGTGCTAAGCGCCGATTGAATATCGGCTTTGCTGTGCAGAACATGGTTGCTGGATGCGGGTTTGACGTATTTCCAAAGCGCCTGCCAGGACGACGGCGCTTTAACCGTTAACTGCGACGTGGCGAGCACCTTAAGCGCCTCACCGGCGCTTTCGGCGTTGGCTGGGCGTGCAAGCTTTGGCCGCTGTGCGCTTTTATCGAAGATCAATTGATAGGTTGCCTTTCCTGCAACCGCTATAAGCAAATCCATGTAAAATCCATGCTACGAGGGCTCAGATTCCTACTAGCCCCTTAGGCTACAGAGCCGAACTATATTGGGCCCGACAGCATCATAGGCCAAGCGCCATCTTACGCTTTACCTTCACTTGCCCTAAAAGCCCAAACTTAAAGCCCCGGCAATAATAGCCAGGGGCATTCAGGCGACAAAGCATACTACCTTGTTGTACGAAAGTTCGCGACATATGCTGCAAATACATCAAGCACTGCTTAGTATTTAGCGGCTGGCGTTTACTACAGCGCAAAACACGAAGGTCAGCAAGCATCACAAGCTCACACTGTAGCCTTTACATAGCGATGCGCCAGCGCGAGCAGTGCAGAAAAATCAAAAGTGATAAGTCAACGAATAAGCGTTTAAGGCTCGGCGCTGGCCTGCCCTACCTGAGCATCGCTTTGCCCAGCAAAACTTGAAGCAAAATGCGCCTGCCATACGGCCTCATCGAGCACACCGGTGTGGCGATAACGTATTTGCCCGTTCGCATCGAGCAAAAAGGTCTCTGGCGCGCCGGTTACCCCAAGATCAAAGCCTAAGCGCCCTTTTTTATCGACAATGATCAATTCATAGGGGTTTTTATATTTCTCGAGCCAGTTAAGCGCGGCCTGATCTTCGTCTTGATAATTAATACCTATAACGGGAATACCGCGCTTGCTGAGCTTGAGCAAAAATGGGTGCTCGTGCACGCAGGTCGGGCACCACGAAGCCCACACATTGAGCACCGCCGCCCGGCCAAGCAGCTGTTTTTCGGTGACGGTGCGCGTATCCGCACCGAGCTCGGGCAGTTCAAAGGCCGGCATTTTTTTGCCAAGCGCCATAGACGGCAGCTCGGTTGGGTCTTTGCCTATACCCGAAAACAAAAAGATACCAAGCACCACAAATAAAGCGACCGGCACAAACAAGAACAGACGTTTCATTACGAGGCATTCCCTGTTACTGGCGCTACGCGCACGGCTTTGTCACCAACCACTTTTACCCGGCGATAGCGCTTGTCGGCAATTGCAATCACACCGCCAATAGACATTAATAAAGCGCCCAGCCAAATCCAGCGCACCAGCGGTTTCATATAAATACGCACGGCGTAGTCGCTGTTGTTAATTTTATCGCCAAGTGAGACATAGAGATCGCGAAATAAACCGGCATCAATGGCCGCTTCGGTCATCATATTGCCGCCGGAAAAATAACGGCGCTTTTCAGGTTGCATGGTCGCAATCTGCTCGCCGTTGCGGCTAACCACAAACTGGCCCCTATCGGCCCAATAGTTTGGCCCGCGCACACGGGTGACTTCCAGCAGCTCAAACTGGTAGCCGCCAACTTCAACCGCGGTGCCGGCGCGCACACGCAAATCGCGTTGCTCGGCATAGATTGAATCGATGCCGGCGCCGAGCAGGCACACACCAAAACCTGCGTGAGCTATCATCATGCCCCAATAGCTGGCGGTAAATCTCTGAAAACGAAAGCCCGCGCGCCCGCTTTGTGCGCAGCGGCGAATATAGTCGATGATTGAGGCAAAAATGACCCAGCTGCCGACAAAAATCGTAAGCGCAGCGCCAATGCTAAACGTATCGCCGTAAATCGACGGCAACAATATTGCCAAAAACAAGCTAAGGCTGGCCGCACCAGCCTGCCAGAATACGCTGCGCTCGATGCGGCCGCGCTTCCAATTTAACATCACGCCGACGCCGAGCAGGCAGCCAACCAGCGCCATCATCGGCGGGAAAAACAAATTAAAGTACGGCTCGCCGACACTGTATTTACCCAAGTCCAGTGCATCAGCTATCAGCGGGAACAAGGTTCCGAGCAGTACAAACGCACAGGCCAGCACAAAAATCAGGCTGTTAAACAGCATAAAACTTTCGCGCGATACCACTTCAAAACCCGCTTCGCTCTTAAGCTCGGGGGCGCGAAGTGCATAGAGCGTAAGCGAGCCACCAACCGCAACGGCCAAAAAGCCGAGAATAAACATACCGCGCGACGGGTCCGACGCAAACGCGTGCACACTGGTCAATACACCCGAGCGCACCAAGAAGGTACCGAGCAGGCTTAGAGAAAATGCCAGTATCGCCAATAGCAGAGTCCAGTTCACAAACACGCCGCGCTTTTCGGTCATCGCCAGACAGTGAATAAGCGCGGTGCCGGCCAACCACGGCATAAACGACGCGTTTTCAACCGGATCCCAGAACCACCAGCCGCCCCAGCCCAGTTCGTAATACGCCCACCAGCTGCCGAGCATAATGCCGACACCGAGAAAGGCCCAGGCGACATTGGTCCACGGCCGCGCCCAGCGCGCCCAGGCTGAATCAATGCGGCCGCCAATCAATGCGGCGATGGCAAATGCAAACACCACCGAAAAACCAACATAACCCATGTAAAGCATCGGCGGGTGGATGACAAAACCCGGGTCCTGGAGCAGCGGGTTAAGATCGCTGCCATCCATCGGAATATTCGGCAACACTCGCTCAAAGGGGTTTGAGGTGAACAGCATAAACGAGAGAAAGCCAACACTGATCATGCCCAGCACACTTAAAATGCGGGCGACCAGATCAAGCGGCATCGCGCGTGAAAAGCAGCTCACGGCAAAGGTCCAGCTCGCCAGCGTAAACACCCACAGCAGTAGCGAGCCTTCGTGACCGCCCCAAACGGCGCAGATTTTGTAGATGGTCGGCAACAGCGAGTTACTGTTTTGAGCGACGTAGGCAACACTGAAATCGTCGGTATAAAACGCCCAGGTCAATACGGCGTAGGCAATGCCGACAAACACAAACACCGCCGTCGCCAGGCTGCGTGCGCTCGCCATCCAAATTACTTTGCCGGTTAAGCTGCCAACCAGGGGAATCACCGCCAGGCAGATCGATAAAAACAGCGCAAAATTAAGTGCAAGTTGTCCGTATTCTGGAAACATAAACAGCCCTTAGTAGTTGATGCCTTGGCAGGATTTCTGATGCTCGACACCCTGAGCATCGGCGTCGGTCTGTAAATTCTCGGAGACTTCGGCCGGCGTGTAGTTTTCATCGTGCTTAGCCAGCACGCGTGTTGCCTGAAAAACGCCCTGCTTATCCATTTTGCCATCGACCACAGCGGCCTCGCCCTCGGCAAACAGATCCGGCAGGATGCCTTCGTAGATCACCGGCACCTCGGCGGCGCCGTCGGTGATCTCAAAGCGCACACCGAGGCCTTCATCTTCGCGCTTAACCGAGCCCGGCACTACGCAGCCGCCGGCTTTAATCGTGCGGCCTATCGGCGCTTCACCATTGACAATCTTCGACGGCGGATAAAACAAGTTGATGCTCTCGCGCATTGCATAAAGCATTAAACCAATGACCAAGCTGCTGCCGATAACAATAAACAGCACAATCATTAAACGGCGTTTTCTCAAAGGGTGCATAGCCATAGTTATTGCTGATCCTCGCTTTCACGCAGACGTAAGATTTGAATTTTTTTGCGCAGGCTTTTTTTCGCCAGCCGCACCTGTACAACCAGGGCTGCAAGCCCGGCAAACGTTAAGGCGTAGGCCGCCCAAACATAGGGGCCGTGACCTTTCATGCTCATAAAATCAGCCAGTGAGGCAAACTGAAATTCCAAACCCATTAGTTGTCTCCTGCGACCAATTTTTGTACCCAGCGGGCCTTGCGCTCGCGCAGCAGAATCTCGAGGCGCGTGCGGTCGATCAGCAGCCAGGCATATACCACATAAAACGCGGCAATCATCGTCAGTAGCGGCCAGGCCATGCTCGGATCTATGCTCGACTTGCCAGTTAACTTCAGAGTTGCCGGCTGATGCAAGCTGTACCACCAGTCGACACTTTTGTAGATGATCGGGATATTGACTGTGCCAACCAAGGCCAGAATGGCCGAGGTTTTGTCGGCGGCATCCTGGTTACGATAACTCTGCTGCAAGGCGATGACACCAAGGTACAAAAAGAACAGAATCAACATCGAAGTGATACGCGCGTCCCATTCCCACCAAGTGCCCCAGGTCGGTTTGCCCCAAATCGCACCACTGCACAGCGACACAAAGGTCAGCACGGCGCCTATCGGCGCGGCGGCCTTCATCACCATAAACGACAGTTTCATGCGCCAGATCAGGCCGATAGCGCCGGCAATGGCCATGGTGTAATAACCGGCAAGCGCCAGGAACGACGCCGGCACATGAATATAAATAATGCGATAGCTATTGCCCTGCTTGTAGTCCGTCGGCGCAAAGGCCAGGCCCCAGCTTGCACCTATCACCAGCAACACGATCGCAGCCGCGCCTATCCACGGTTGCCAATTCGAGGTTTTTTCATAAAACCACTTTGGCGAGCCCAGCCTGTGAAACCATTGCCAGCCCATGTTTACCTCTTTAATTTTCCAAGCTAATTTTTAAAGCCCCGACCACCGCAAGCGGTGCGAGCATCATTGCACACAAACACATCGCCGCAACAACGGCGAGCGGGCCCGTCCACGGATCGCCGAGCGCTGCCGAGCGCACCGCGCTGGTACCAAAGATCAACACCGGCACATACAGCGGAATAATAATCAGCGATAACAGCAAGCCGCCCCGGCGCAAAGACACCGTCAGCGCCGCGCCAACGGCTCCGATAAAACTCAAGGCACCCGTGCCGAGCAGCAAACTCGCCATCAGCGCAATATAAGCTTCGCCCGGCAGCGCCATCATTAAGCCGAGCACGGGGCTTAACAGGGTTAACAGCAAGCCGGTAAAACACCAGTGAGCCAGCACTTTGGCGATGACGACAAGGTACATGCTCTGGCCACTTAACAGCATCTGTTCAAGGCAGCCATCTTCATAGTCGCTCTGGAAGACTTTATCTAACGATAAAAGTAGTGCTAACAGCGCAACAATCCAGATCATGCCCGGCGCTATCGGCGCCAAAGCCTTGGCATCCGGGCTTACGCCGAGCGGCACAAACATAATGATGCTTAAGAAAAAAATCAGCGGGTTAAAGAGTTCTGAGCGATTGCGCACGGCCGTTAGGCACTCGCGCCTGAACGCTTCGTAAAAACCCGAGCTCGGCAAACGAATATCAGACATCGACGGCGCGACCTTTATATTGCTCAAGATCCAACACTTGAAAGCTCGGTGCCGACCAGCGCTGGTGTGTGGTCAGCAAAACAATGCCGCCGCTCGCGGCGTGCTTGTCGATGCGCTGCTCGAGCTCGCTGACCCCGTGTTTATCGATTGCGGTAAAGGGCTCATCGAGTATCCACAGCGGCGCTTCACTGATAAACAAACGCGCCAGCGCTATGCGGCGCTGCTGCCCTGCGGACATCGAGTGCGCCGGCGTATCGGCGTAAGCTCTGAGCCCGACTCGCTCTAATGCCTCAAGCAATTCATCGCGACTGACTTCAGGGGTTTTGTCCGCCGACTTGCGCCCGTGCAAGGCAAAAAACCAGCGCAGGTTTTCGAGCGCAGTCATAGTCATCTTTACGCCGACCTGGTGGCCAAGAAACAGCAACTTAGACTGAAATGACAGGCCGCGATTGGCCTTATCATCCCAGAGCACCCGGCCAGAGCTCGGTTGCAAGAGACCGGCAATCATGCGTAACAGGGTTGTTTTCCCGCAGCCATTGTGACCGGCAATTTGCACAATGCTGCCGCTTTGCCACGACGCCGACAGGCCGCCAAATAACGGCAGGTCTTCACGCTCGAAGTACAACTTTTCTAAGGCCAGGCAGTGCATTGTTACTTATCTAAGACAAAAAACGGCCGATAGTGTACATGGAAGCCACACTTAATCGAAGCATCTAAGGCCAGTGACTATGCTTAATAATGATTCCGTTTCTTAATACTGTGATGCACATACACATCCCCTCAATCACCGCCAGCAGCGCCCGCCTACACAGCGATGCGCCGGCGCGCGCAGCAAACGAACAAGTTGTGCGTGTTGTCGAGCAAGTGCGACTGAGCCCGCGGCAGCTCACACAACTGATTCAGGCCCAAACTGACAGCCAAAAGTTCGAAGCCGAGCTGCAGCGGCTGCAGGCCAACAGTAATGCGCCCGATCGAGCTGGCGCCCAGGCTCAAAACCAAAGCGCAGCGAAACTGTTATTAAAACTGCAACTACCCAACTATTCGCCAGCCGCTAGCGCAAAAACGAATACAAAGCTGCTTTGGGCGCTGATTATCGACGACGGCCGCCAGCACCTCGGCCAGAAACTCATATTTGATCTAAAAAATCAGAGCTTAAGACAGCTTCAGCTAAGTGGCCCCCAATCTCAGCAAAACCAACAACAATTGCCCGCCTCGCAGTTTAATCGCGACGGCACCATTCGCGCGTTGTCTGCCAGCGCCAAGCAACTGCTGCAACAGGCTGTGCAACTCGCGCCCGCCGGGCGTATCGCTCTGGCCAAACAGCTTATCGAGACGCAGCTGCGCCAAAGCCTGCCGCAGGCAAACCGCGCCGAGGACAGCGCTCAGCTATTAAGCCGTGCACTGCAGCGGGCTATCAACGATAGCTTGACGGCACTAAATCAATCGAAGCAACAGCAAGCGCTGCAACAACAACTGTTAACAAGCAGCAAAGCGCTGCGCCAGTGGCTAGATCGGCGCCCGCAGCTGCAGCATGCAGCTGCTCAAACAGCTCTTCAAACGCCCTTGCAAAGACAGTCGCTAAGCACCGCCAGCAATACCGGCAATGGCGCCACAAGCTCACCGATGCCGCCCCATACGCCGACACAAACGTCTTTGAGCCCACCTTCGGGCAGCGCTTATGCAACGGTGGCAACAAATACGGTAGCGGCAATCAAAATGGCACTGGCATCAAACCTCGGCATTCACACATTTGCGCCGGGCACTTCAGCCGGCTTGCAGCAAGCCGGTGCTGCACCGGCACTAGGCGCGGAAAAGGCCAGTCTCGCGGCAGAGCAAAACAACAGCGAACTTCGCTGGCTATTGCAAAGCCTGGGCCTGAGTTTTCAGCTCTTTGTGCAGCAATTCGGCGCAGCGGATGGCGGCTCAGCTCTGGAGCGAGCCCTAAGTCAAATCGTTGCTGCACTGTTTGCTTCGAACGACAAAAAAGAAACAAGAGAAAAAGATGACAAAAACAATAACATCAAAAGGTTAAGCGATATTTTGCAAGTAATATCTAGAAGTAGCGCGCGATTGGACAGCCAACAGCTACAGCTGCTACAGCAGCAACTCGACGGCAACGTGCAGCAACAACAAACAGAGCTTTGGTTGCGCCTGGGCCAGCACAGCCTGCCTATTGGCATCACCGTGGAACAAGACGAACAACAGCCACTTGGAAGCAATAAAAAACGTCGCAACTGGAAACTGATTATGGAGTGGAGCATGCCTGGGCATGGCTGCTTTAGTGCAAAAATTGTTTGCCTCGATGAGCGCATCAGCTCTGAGCTTTGGGCTGAACAGGCCTACTGGAGACAGCAGATTCGCAGCGAGCTGCCAAAGCTCAAACAAAAACTCGAAGAGGACGGTATCAACATAAATAACTTGCGCTGTGTTGAACAAAGCCCCGGCTACGCAAAAGCAAAAGCCAGCCCCGCTCGCGGCTTAATCGACGAGCGCAGTTGAGCTTCGTATGCAATTTACAGATATCGATAAAAAAGAGCTCAACCAGGTTGTTGCCCTGCAGTACAACGGCGACGGCGCCCCCAGGTTGACAGCCAAAGGCAGCGCCGAGTTAGCCGACGCCATCCTCAAACTGGCCATAGAAAACGACCGGCCAATATGTGAAAACCCCGCCTTGGCCGATTTATTAAGCCAGCTCGAGCTCGGAGAAGAGGTTCCAGAGGCACTCTACAATGCCGTTGCCCATGTGCTGGCCTTTGCCTACGAGCTGGTGTTCGCCTGTGAAGATGAGCTTGACGCTCGCCAATGACTCATTAGCTGCGGCGAGTCTGCTCCATCGCTTCTAACTCACTCAGGGCTTTATCTACACGCGGGTCGTGCTCGGTTTCGGCGGAATCCAGAATCGAGCGCGCTTCGTTAAATTTACCGGCGCGCGAATAGATCTGAGCCATAGACAAAAGCTCGCTGACATCCTCTTCAGGCTTTTGCTCGTCGGCCTCAACGGAGTCAAGCTCAGAAAGCTCTGAGCCGATGGTATTCGCCCCCTGCAATTCGCGGCGCTGGTCGCGCGCCTCAACAATGCAGTGGATATTGTCCGCAGCGGCGGTATTTTGATGCAGCGCCTGCTCGGCTTCTTGCTCAAGCCCCAGCTCTAGCCCCGCCGCCCCGGTTTCATCGATGGCCTGATAAGGCCCGTGCTGACTGCGCCTGACAATCAAAGTCATTGCCAAACCCAAAATCAAACTAACAAACGCTGACAGAGCGCCGACCAGCCACAGGAAATTCTGCTCGTACCAAGGCGTCAGCGCCTCGGGGCCAGCATCAACCTTAGTGCTCTTTTCAAGCTGGGCAAGCTCGGCATCAACACTTGAAGCCGCCCCCTCAATCTTATTGTCAGTGCCGCTTAAGGCGCCGCCAGCCAAGCCTGTGCGCTCTCGCTCAAGCTGGGCAATTTGTTCACGCTGGGCTTCAACTATCTCACTTAACGTGTTGATATATCCAGAGTTTTCAATCTTTTCTATGCGCCGCTTGAGCTCGGCATTTTCTTTAACCAATAGGTCAATCATCTCTTGATTACTGTCGATCTCTTCGCGGATGGTAGCGCGGCTATAATCCGCACCGCCCGATTTCAGCGCCGACTCACTCAGGCGCAAGCGCGCATCATTTAGCTCGCGCGCCTCGTCGAACGCCAAAGGCTGTTGACTCGAACTTGCCGGCAAAATATCGGCGCTTTTATCCCGCACAGCTGTGCCAGCGGCAACGGCCTCTGCCGAGCCTTGCCACTGCTCACCCTGAGGTATGCTCAGCGTTGAGCCCGCTAATAACCGGTTCATATCGCCATTTTGAAAGGCTCCGGGGTTTTGCCTGTGCAATTGCGCGATAGCCTGGCGATGACTTACGCCATCCGGCCGGGACACCCGGCTGGCAATGCCACTTAGGGTATCGCCCGATTGAACCCGATAGCTAGATTGTGCAATTGGCGAGTTATCGTTTTCGCGCAGCGCGCTTGAAGACACTGCAGGCGCCGAAGCGCGCGCTGAACTACCTGCGGCATCGCTCGAACGGGCACCGCCACCGCTTCGCCCATCGCTGCCTGAGCCGGAGCGACTAAATTCACCGCCCGGCCCCGCCTGCCCGAGCCCGGCGGCACTTTGCTCAGCCGCATTTACGCCAGCCGGCGCATCAAAAAGCAAATCGTATTCGCGGTAAACCGTGCCCCCGGGCCAGCGCAGCTCCAGCAAAAGATTGATATAAGGTTCAGAGACCCTAATATCGCTTTCGAGCACAATAAAAGCATTACTGGCATCGAGCTCCTCGACCCGGGCGCGCACCCGGTAGGCGCTAAAAAACAACTCAATGCCCATGGCGCGGGCCTCGTCCGGGTCTAACAAACGCACCAGCAAGTTGTCCGGGTCAATGTCGCGCACGCCGTTGACAGCGATGCGCGCCTCAAGTGGCTCGCCAACAACCGGGTTGTGTTGAATCTCGCCGAGACCAACCGAGTAACTATAACCTGCGTGACTGAGTAGAGTAATTGCAGCGGCGAGGCGCAGGCTGCGAAATTGGCGAGCGTGTGGGCGACGAGTCAAAACTTGATCCCTCTATTGGCCCGCAACGCGACAGGCGCAACACAGGCTTGAAGCTTTAACTAAGGTGTCGCAACAACCCCCGTACCCTTAAGCCCGCAATAGCCGTTAGGATTGTGGGCAAGGTACTGCTGATGCGTTTCCTCAGCGTAATAAAAATGCTCCAGAGCTTTGATTTCTGTTGTTATCGGAGCAAAGCCTTGAGCACCGAGCGCATCGGCGTAACTATCGCGGCTGCTCAGCGCGAGTTCTCGCTGGGCATCATTTTGCCAATAGATTGCCGAGCGATATTGAGTTCCGACATCGTTGCCCTGTCTCATGCCCTGAGTAGGATCGTGCGATCGCCAGAACAGAGACAGCAACTCACTAAAGCTGCACTCTTCAGGATTATAGACAAGCAGCACCACTTCGGCGTGACCGGTCGCCCCTGAGCACACTTCCGTATAACTAGGGTTTGGCGTTATTCCGCCAGCGTAGCCAACGCAACTGAGCCAAAGCTTGGCCTCGCGCCAGAACAAACGTTCCGCGCCCCAAAAACAGCCCATGCCAAATGCGACTTGTTCATAACCCTCGGGCCACGGTGGCAAAAGGCTGCGTTTAAAAATTGCGTGCTGACACGGCGGCAGCAACGCATCGTCGCGCCCTGGCAGAGCCTGTTCGACGCCGGGCAAAGTCAGTGTTGAAGCTTTTTGTTTAAGTGCATCATCTCTATTCATAGTGCAAGCATAACTCCAGAGGCGTTCCAGGGGTGATTGACATACCAGTCAAAGTATTCAGCGCCAAGCTTAGCCTCGGCGCGCTCGGCCATTTCCCGAAACGGTGGACGCCCCGGATCAGCCATTAATACAGAAGTCGGCCCGTTGCGCTGGGCGCGGCGAATCAAGTTATACAACAGCTGACTCATTTGATCCCAAAAACAGATATCGGCCCCTAACACCAAGTCAAAATCTTCGAAGTCGACAGCGCGAAGTTTTTCATAGCGTGTATTCCAGGTGCTGATTTCTACCCCGTTTAGCTCGGCGTGCAACTCGGCATAAGGCAGCACAGCGGCATCGGCATCGAGCGCAACCACTTCGGCACCGTACTTTTTGGCACAGTACACACCAGCCAAACCGTAACCGCAGCCGAGCTCTAGTACGCGCATACCGGGCTCAAGGCCGCTCTCTTCGAGATAATCCATCAATAAAAAGCTAGCGCGCCAGAGTTTATTGCCGTGTATCGCCGGCGCACCACTGTCGCGGCGAATACGCCTAATTTCTTTGTGACTATTTTTGCAAATGCGCACACCAAAGGCGCTGTACTCGTGATCGGGCAAACTGCTATCTCCAATTCAAAGTGGTCGAGCTGAAAAAACGACGAATGCCAAGCTCTGTGACGAAGGCCTGTAAAAAGACCGTAACGAGAGGCATAATTCTCACCGAAAGTTTCTTTGTAGTTCAAGGCACAGCATGGCCCGATCTCCGTATTTTGCTGCGATAGACCTAGGTTCCAACAGTTTTCATATGATTATTGGCCGCTCTAGTGACGGTCAGTTCGAAATTATTGACCGCGAAAAAGAAATGGTGCAAATCGCGCGCGGCCTCGACCACGACGGCGTCTTAAGTGACGAGGCCAAAGCGCGCGCGCTGGATTGCCTGCAGCGTTTTTCTGAGCGCCTTCGCGACCTACCTGAAGAGCAAGTGCGTGCGGTCGGCACAAAAACCTTGCGCGCGGCAAAAAACAGTGCTCAGTTTTTACGCAAAGCTGAAAGCGCACTCGGCCACAGCATAGAAATCATCAGCGGTTTTGAAGAAGCGCGCCTGGTTTATCAAGGCCTCAGTCACTCGGTGGCCGACCCCAAACGCCAGCGCCTGGTGATCGACATCGGCGGTGGCAGTACCGAATTTATTATCGGTAAATCATCTAGCCCACAATTGCTCGAAAGTTTAAATATGGGCTGCGTTGCCCACACCAATCGTTTTTTTAAGAAAAAGAGCCACCTCGGCGAAGCTTTGAATAAAAGCTATATGGCCGCCTGCGCCGAGCTCGAAAGCATTCGCCAGCCCTATTTAAGGCGTGGCTGGGAGCTCGCTTTTGGCACCTCAGGCACAATGAAAGCGGTCGCGGCGGTGCTCAATAACACCGGTGGCGCCGTCATTAAGTACGATGAGCTGTGCCAGTTGATGCAGGAGCTAATGCAGGGCCGCGATCTCGACGATGACGAGCTGCCCAAGCTGCGGCGCGATGTATTGCCAGCCGGCATCGCTATTATTAAAGCCATTTGCGATCAGCTAAAAATCGAGCAGATTCAGGTCGCCGATGCCAGTTTAAAAGACGGGCTTATTTACGAAACCATCGGCCGTTTTAGCAACGAAGATATCCGTGAAAACACGGTACAACAATTATTGCAGCGCTTTAAGGTAGACGACGACCAAGCCCAGCGCGTCAGCCAAACAGCGATGTCGCTGTGGCAACAGTTAAAACAGGACGAACCGCGCCTGCCGGGGGTGTCGCGCACGAAGGTATTGCGCTGGGCGGCGCTGCTGCATGAGTGCGGCCTGAGCATCAGCCACTCGGCTCACCACAAGCACGCCTATTACCTGCTAAAACACAGTGACCTTGCAGGTTTTGGCCGCTTTGAGCAATTTTGCATCGCAAGCTTGCTGCGCTTTCAGAGAAAAAAAATACGCAGCGGCGACTACGACAGCATTGACCAAAGCATCCGCCCAGCGTTTGAACAACTGCTGCTTTGTTTGCGTTTAGCCGTCAGGCTGAATCGCCGCCGAGAAGATCAAAAAGTCACGTTTACGCTGCGCCTTGATCGCGGCGTGTATGTTTTAAGTTTTCAGCAGCACTGGCTAGAGCTCAACCCGCTCTCGCGCCAGGGCCTGCTTGATGAAGTCAGTCAACTAAACAGTATTGGTATGCACTTGCTTTTAGAAGAGGCAAGTTAATTCTATGATATTCAAATTAATCCCCATTTTAATTGTTGTTTTTTTAGTCTGGTTATTTAGCCGCAGCCTAAAAAAGATGCCGCCCAAAGAACGCCGTGCGCGCCTGTTTCAATATCTGAGTTACGGGCTCATTGCACTGTTATTAATTGCCGTTGTCACCGGCCGTCTGCACTGGTTTGGCGCGGTCGCCGCCGGGGCCCTGGCCATCGCTAAAATCGGTGCCAGCACCGCACTTCGCTTTTTACCATTTTTGCAAATGGGGCGCCGGGCCGGGCTTTTTAAAAACCCGGTATTTCGCACTGAGCATATTGAAATGCGCCTAGACTTGCAGAGCGGAAAAATCAGCGGCCAGGTGTTAAGCGGTGAATTTGCCGGAAAACAACTCGACGAGCTCAGCGATAGTGAATTGACGAGCTTGCAACAAAGCCTCGAAAGTCAAGACAAGCGCGCCTGGTATTTGCTTGGCGTCTACCGCCAACGGCGCGGCGGGCCAAATAACCAACAGCAGCAACAACAGCACTACCAAAACGATAGCAATCTCGCCAACCCGAGCATCGATGAAGCCCGCTTGATATTGGGGCTCGACGAACAATACAGCAAAAAAGATATCGACCTGGCTTATAAACGCCTGATGCAAAAGCTGCACCCGGACCGCGGCGGCAACGACTACCTTGCATCGCGTGTTAATTTAGCGCGGGATTTATTAATCAAACATATCGACAACAAATAATCGAACAAGAAGCCACTCATGACCGACGCCAGCAAACCATTTACGCTACTGCGCGAGCAACACATCGCTTCGCTAAATATTTGTGTACAGGAATTTGAACACCGAAAAACCGGCGCTCAGCACATCCACTTAAAGTCCGACTCAGAAGAAAATGTCTTTCTGGTAGCACTAAAAACCGTGCCCCACGATTCTAGCGGCGTCGCTCACATACTCGAACACACCGCGCTGTGCGGCAGTGAGCGCTACCCGGTTCGCGACCCATTTTTTATGATGACCAGACGCTCGCTAAACACCTTTATGAACGCCTTTACCAGCAGCGACTGGACCGCCTACCCCTTTGCCAGCCTCAATAAAAAAGATTTTCACAACTTGCTCGATGTCTACCTCGACGCGGTATTTTTCTCGCGCTTAGATAAGCTCGACTTTGCCCAGGAGGGCCACCGACTCGAGTTTTCAGAAATGGAAAACCCAAATTCCGAGCTTGAATTTAAGGGTGTTGTCTACAACGAAATGAAAGGCGCGATGAGCTCGGTGAACAGCCAACTTTGGCAGAGCTTGAGCAAATACTTATTTCCAACATCGACCTACCACTTTAACAGCGGCGGCGAGCCCGACTGCATTCCCGATCTTAGCTACGAGCAATTACTCGAGTTTTACCGCACGCACTACCACCCGAGCAACGCCATTTTTATGAGCTTTGGCAGCATCGGCGCCGATGAGCTGCAACAAAAATTTGAGCAGCAGGTACTCAAGCGCTTCGAGCGCCTCGATACCCAAATCGAAGTCAGCGACGAAAAACGCTATCACGCTCCGGTGCGTGTGCAAGAAGCTTACGCCAACGACGAAAGTGACAGCGACAACAAGCACCACGTGGTGCAAGCCTGGCTGCTCGGCAAGAGCTGTGAGCTCGATTCGCTGCTCAAAGCGCAACTGCTGTCGAGCGTGCTTCTCGATCACAGCGCCAGCCCACTTATGCACGTGCTTGAGTCGAGCGAGCTGGGCTCGGCGCCGTCGCCACTTTGCGGCCTCGACGACAGCCAAAAAGAAATGACATTTGTCTGTGGCCTAAGCGGTGCCCAGGGCGACAGCGCCGACGATATCGAACAGCAAATTCACGACTGTTTAGCCCGAGTTGCGCGCGACGGCGTGCCCCAGGAAGACATCGAGGCGGCACTGCACCAACTTGAGTTACAGCAGCGCGAAATCGGCGGCGATTCTTACCCCTACGGCCTGCAGCTGATACTAAAAGCGTTAAATAGCGCTAATCACGGTGGCGACCCGGCTAATTTACTCGATCTCGACGGCGCACTTGCGCAGCTGCGCGAGCAGATACAAGACACAAACTTCATCCCCAATTTAATTCGCGAGCTGCTGCTTGATAATGCCCACAGTGTGCGCCTGCACTTAAGCCCGGATGCAAAAATGGCGCAGCGCCAAATCGATGCCGAAAAGCAGCGCTTAGCCAAGATTAAGGCCTCGCTCAGCGAGCGGGAAAGCCAGGCCATTATCGAACAAAGCATCGCGCTAAAACAGCGTCAGGAAAGCGTCGACGACCCGGGCAGCCTGCCCAAAGTCGGGCTCGAAGATGTGCCCGAGCAAGAGAGCCATGTCAGCGCCGAACCCAAACTTATAGGTGGTGTGAATTTTAGTCACTACCACACAGGCACCAATGGCCTGGTCTATCAGCAAGCTATTTATCAGCTGCCAGCGCTTAACCGTGAGCTGCTCAATCAGCTATCACTATACGGCCACTGTGTCGGTGAGCTCGGCGCCGGCGATAAAAACTACCTCGATATGCAGCGCTGGCAAAACGCCGTCAGCGGCGGCATCTCGGCATTTAGCTCAATTCGGGGCGGCAGCTTAAACACCAATGAACTCAGCAGTTTTTTTGTTTATTCAGGTAAAGCGCTTGAGCGCAATCACGAGGCCCTAAGCGAGCTGATGCAGAGCATTATTTCGTCCGCTCGCTTTGAAGAACACAGCCGTATTTCTGAAATCATTGCTCAACTGAGCATTGGCATGGAGCAAAGTGTCACTGGTAATGGCCACGCTCTGGCCATGAGCGCCGCAGCGGCGGGCTTAAGTGTGCCAGCCAGCTTAAACCACAGCTATTCCGGGCTCGAAGCCATTGCCCGCATGAAGGCGCTGCGCGAAAAAAGCGCCGATGCCGACACGATGGCAACTATCGGCGAAAACCTGGCCAAACTGCACAGCCAGTTGAGCTCAAACTTAACGCATGTATTGCTGATTGGCGATCAAACACTGGCCACGCCAGAGCAACTTTTTGAGCAGCAACCCCACTCAACAAACGATCAATTTCAGTTAAGCGACTTCCAGTTTGAACTGCGCCAGCAAGCGTGGCTGTGTAACACTCAGGTGAATTTTTGTGCGCGCGCCTACCCCACGGTCAGCATGGCGCACGAAGACGCCGCCGCGCTGGTTGTACTCGGCAACTATCTGCGCAACGGTTATTTACACAAAGCCATCCGTGAACAAGGCGGCGCCTACGGTGGCGGCGCCTCACAAGACAGCAACGCGGCCTGCTTCCGTTTTTATTCCTACCGCGACCCGCGCATGGCCGACACACTTGCAGACTTTGACAACAGCATCAGCTGGCTACAAAACAACAGCGCCGATCACGACAAGCTCGAGGAGGCCATTCTCGGTACGATAAGTGCGGTCGATCGCTCGGAAAGCCCAGCCGGGCGCGCCAAACGCTGCTTCCACAGCGAATTGCACGGGCGCAGCTTAGAGCTGCGCCAGCAGTATCGAAAGCGCATACTCGCAACCAGCTACGACGATCTCGTGCGTGTCAGCCAGCTGTATTTAACTAAGGACAAGGCCAGCACCGCGGTTGTTTGCGGCCGCACTGAAGAGCAGCAAGCCCAAGGTCTCGGCCTTGAACTTGTAGAGCTTTAATTCAAGCTAACTACCCGACAATAAAAATGCCGCCGCGCCCTGTTTTTAAATTCACTATTAGTTTCATTTTTAGTTTACGTTCAGGGCCTGCGGTCTAAGCCTGGAGGCAAAAGCCTGGCGGTGAAAACCAGAAGAGCATTTACGGCAAATATAAAATAAACTCGCCGCCACCTAAACTGGCATTGTTGCGCAATTCTATTCGCCCGACTTTATCCGCTTGTTTGTGCATCTGCGCAATGCGCGCGGCAAAAAAAAGGCCCAGGTGAGTTTGACCATCGCCAAGTTGCGCGTACTCGGCCATAATTTGCGGCTGCTGCAGCATAATATCCGGGTAACCCTGGCCATCGTCGGCAACACTGATTTTTAACCAGCCCCGCTCTTCTTGCGCAGATATTTTTACCTTTGCTTTGGTGTAGCGAATGCAATTTAATAAAACGTTGTGCACAACACCTGCAACCAAGTCGACATCAAAATACCAGGCCAGCGCATCGTCGACATCAAGCTCCAAATTCACGTCACTGGTATCTAATAACAGCTGGTTTCTCGCCACCTGCTCTTCCAACATGTCGCTTAAATAGTATTCGTCGATCTGGGCGGTGAGTAATTTGTGATCCATGCGATACAAACTCAATAGCTGGATCAGCTCGCCGTTAATGCGCGAGGCTTCGTAATGTAAGCTTTTAAAGCTCTGACTCTCCTCTGGCCCTTTTGGCTGGTAGCGCTCAAGTATGCTCTCGACGTTGACAAGCAGCATGGCTACAGAATTTTTCATATCGTGCACACTGGAAGCGAGCACCGTCGCAAAGTCGAGTTCAGTGTTCTTGTTCATACTGCGGCCTCATTGAGCTGGGGGTCAGGCATTTAATTTCAAAGCCATCGCTTTGAGCTGTAAAAAACGCTTAAACTGGGCGTGATGCTCATCAATTTGTGCAGCGATGTTCTCAAGCGCATCGCGGCTGTTTTCGCCAACGGACTCAAGCAAACTATCGTCGTCGCAATGCTTCATTTTGCCGAGCATTGCCTGCACGATATTTAGCTTAAGGCCCAAGTGCTTAGGGAACAGCTGCAGGGCCTTGTCAAAACAGGCGAGCGCTTCGTCGTAGCGCTCTTGATTATAGAGCTCGATGCCTTCGCGATTGACCTCAGCCACCAGTGCTTTACTCGCTTCACTTGCCGGCTCACTTAAGAATTCATCGAGTTTTTCCAGCGCCTGCTGATCGTCCGCATAGAGCTCTTGCAGGCGCTCGAGCAGCTGATTGCATTTTTGTTCGTAATCGAGGCTCAGCAGTGCGCGAATATGATCGAGCTCTACGTCGATATCTGAATCTTCAACCGTCAAGCGAGTCTCGGCTTCAACCACCATTTGTTTGGCCGTGTCGAGCTCACCTTTGCCGGCAAATAAACGCGCCTGTATATAAAGCAGCTGCACATTGGCCAGCGTATCGAGCTCGGCGTGCTGCTGTTTGTCGCTGAGCAATTCGCAAGCTTCGTTAAACAAGCTGGCAGAGACATCGACCTCGTGCTCCAGGGCATCGGCCACAGCGCGCGCCAGCAGCAGCTTATCTTCGCGCCGACCAAAACAGCTAAAGCGCCCGAGGCGCACAACTTTATGCATCGCCTCAACAGCCAAGTCGCGCGCTTTGTTGTCGCGCGCCAGGCCCGCCAAGTTTTTTTGGCGAAGAATGGACATCGGGCTGACTTCGACACTCTGCTTTACAACATCTTGAGCTTTAACTGTATCGCCGCGAGCGAGGTAGTTTTCACTCAAGGTATCGTAGGCCGGCAGGAACAGATAATTTTCATCAATAATACGCTCAAGCCACTGCTCGGCCTGTTCGAGATCCCCCATTAGCTGCTTAGCTTTTGCTAAACCAAGTCGCGCCCAATCCAGCTCACGACTCTCGAGCACACGCTGGTAGAGCTTTTCAGCTTTGCGATACTCGCCGAGCTCCAGAAATAGCTCGCCCAGCATTTTTTGCGCTAAACAGGTATGTCGCCCCTGTTCCAGGCTCATTGCAATCAAGCGTTCACACGCGAGCTCTTTATCGCCTCGATCAAGGGCCTGATACACACCGGCAAAGTGGGCCCGCGCAGCCAACAGCCGCTTTAAGCGGCCCTGCAGCATCTGCGCTGTAATCGGCTTCATCAGGTAGTCATCGGGCGCACTGTCGTACGCCGACATAACAATGTTGCGCCCCGCCTCGGCCGACACCAGAATAAACACGGCTTGGCTATCTATTAACTGGCGGTGGCGCAGCTCTTCTAATACGTGTTGGCCATTGCGGCCACTGCCGAGATTGTAATCACAGAGCACAATATCAAAGCGCTCGTGCTCACACTTTTCGATCACCGTTTCAGCGCTGTTTGCCATGGCAATATTGCTGACACCGAGCTCTACCAACATTTGCTGGATGGTGTTGCGAAAGTTGCTAAAGTCGTCCGCAATCAATACCTTAAGCGTGTGATAGTTCGACGAAGTCACTGCAGGCCTTATTCCTTTTATTTCCTAACAGTGAGTGTAGTTGATTGTTAGGCTCTGACGAGGCGGCTATCATGGCGCCCCATCACAACCCACAGCGCAATGCCAAACTGCACAGGTAGCCTTATGCACAGCGACAACAACCATGGCAAGGACCACGGCAAAGACAACATTTATGCCAGCGCCCTAAATGACGTGCCGCAGTTTCGCTTTGACCAGCAGGTTGTCGATGTCTTTCCGGATATGATCAAGCGCTCGGTGCCCGGTTACAGCACCATTTTGGCCGGCCTTGCACAAATTGTTGAACGCTACGCCCAGGCCCAAACACACTGTTACGATCTGGGCTGCTCACTTGGCGCTTCACTGCTGGCAATGCGTCACCGCGTTTTAGCCGAAGGTGTAAGCATCGTTGGCATCGATAACAGCGCCGCGATGATAGAGCGCTGCCGCCAGGTAGTCGCGGCCGACGCCAGCGAGTGCCCAGTTGAGCTTATCCACGGCGACATACTCAAGCAGGAATTTAAGCCCATGTCGGTCTGTGTGCTTAATTTTACTTTGCAGTTTATTGAACCGGCTGAGCGCCTGGCGCTGTTAAAGAAAATTAGCGCCGCGATGGTACCGGGCGGTGTATTGCTGCTGTCCGAAAAGCTGCACTTTGACGACAGCGAACACAACGAATTAATGATCAAGCTGCATCACAACTTTAAGCGCAGCAATGGTTACAGCGAACTGGAAATTGCCCAAAAGCGCGAAGCCATTGAAAAAGTCTTACTGCCCGAGAGTTTTGCCTGCCACAAGCAGCGCTTGCTCGACGCCGGTTTTCGCAGCGCCGATCTGTGGTTTCAGTGTTTTAACTTTTCATCAATCATCGCGTTTAAATAACAACTAGCTAAGCACAAGTACAAAAAACAGCTACTTAAAACACAGCCACTTAAAATTAAGCAAAGCCATGCTGGATTTCACTTCATTTTATCAGCGCCTGGAACACAGTCGCCTCGCCAAATTCCGCGACTTTTTTGAAACGCAGATTAATGCCAACTTCAATTGCAAGCGCCACGGCGATCTCGATACCTTGCTTGGCAGCTTAAAGCAGCTGCCAGTGATTGACGATGCGGTACTCAACTGCAAAGACCAGGTTAGCCTAAGCAGCCAGAGCATTCGCCCCGAGCAGCAGGCGGCGATCGATGCCGCACTCAAGCAGTTGATCCCGTGGCGCAAAGGCCCATTTCAGGTATTTGCCACTCACATCGACACCGAATGGCGCTCTGACTGGAAATGGCAGCGGGTACTGCCCCACTTAAGCCCGCTGGCCGGGCGCAAGGTGCTGGATGTCGGTTGCGGCAGCGGTTATCACTGCTGGCGCATGCTCGGTGAACAAGCCCAGTGGGTGCTCGGCGTCGAGCCTTCTGCGCGCTTTATGCTGCAGTTTGCGCTGATCAAACACTTTGCCCCTGACAGCGCCATCGACCTCGTCCCGCTGACACTCGAACAAATGCCTGCGCCTTTGGATTTTTTTGACACGGTGTTTTCGATGGGGGTGCTCTACCATCGCAGCTCGCCGATGGACCACCTCAAAGAACTGCGCGCCTGCCTCAGACCCGGCGGTGAGCTGGTGCTGGAAACCCTGGTGGTCGACGGAGAGCTCGGTTACAGCCTAGTACCCGATGATCGCTATGCGCAGATGCGCAACGTCTGGTTTTTACCGAGCGTGCCGACCCTGATTCAATGGTTAGGCAAGTGTGGTTTCGAAGCTGCCCGCTGCGTTGACTTAAATCAGACCAGCCTCGATGAGCAGCGCAGCACCGAGTGGATGCCCTCGCACTCACTGCGGGATTTTCTTGATGCCGATAACCCCGCGCTAACAGTCGAGGGGCTGCCGGCACCAAAGCGAGCCGTCATTATTGCCAAACGCCCCGAAGCCAAACGCCACAACCGCGCCTAACAAGTAGAATTCACCAATGACTTTAGATACTAAAATCAGCGTTCAGATTGTTGACTATAACAACAGCAGCGACAGCCGCGCTTTACTTGCCCTGCTGGAACAGTATGCTCTCGACCCGATGGGCGGCGCTTCACCGCTGCCCGAACACACTCGCGCGAGCCTTTGTAAAAAATTGGCCGAGCGCAGCGATGCACTCAGTCTTATCGCCTGGGCCGGCGACGAAGCCGTGGGCCTTGTTAACGCATTTGAAGGCTTTTCAACATTTGCCGCACAGGCGCTCATCAACGTTCACGATGTCTATATCAAACCCGAATATCGCGGCCGGGGAGTACTGGAACAGATCTTCCAAAGACTCGACACCATAGCCACGCAGCGCAACTGCTGTAAACTCACGCTCGAAGTTTTGGCCAACAACCAGCGCGCTCAGGCGGCCTACCGCAAGCTCGGCTTTGGCGCTTACGAATTAGCAGACAGCGCCGGTCAGGCACTGTTTTGGCAAAAAAAGCTTTAATAAAAGTTTGATACGTGGGCGAGCTCAACAGCGAATTGATCTGCAAGGCCACCGGTGCCAGCGCCATTGTCGGCAGCGAAAAACTGCAATCTCTGTGGAGCGGTTGCGGCGAGATTGTGCGCGTGTTTTTGAATGATGGCTTATTTGATTCGATCATCGTTAAACATATCAAGCTGCCAGAGCAAATAGCCCACCCGAGAGGCTGGAACAGCAAACGCGCACATCAACGCAAATGGCGTTCGTACCAAGTCGAGTGCCACTGGTACCAGCACTATGCAAAACACTGCCCAGAGCAAAGCCCACTGCCCGAGTGCCTCGGCGTGCTGCAAAACGAACACGAGATCTACCTGCTGTTAAGCGATTTGCGCTTAGCCGGTTTTAGCGAAGTAAAGAATAAGCTGACTGTCGATGAGCTGCGCGCCTGTTTAAATTGGCTAGCCAGCTTTCACGCAAATTTCATGCAGCAATCTGCGCCGGAGCTATGGCCGATCGGCTGTTATTGGCATCTTGAGACGCGCCCAGACGAGCTCGCGGCACTCGCCGACACCCAGCTTAAAAACGCCGCGGCAGCCATCGATAAAAAGCTGAGCTCTGCGCGTTTTCAAACCCTGGTTCACGGCGATGCCAAGCTCGCAAACTTCTGTTTTAGCGGCGCTGCACAGACAAACAGCCAAACTCGTGTTGCCGCTGTAGACTTCCAGTACGTCGGCCGCGGCTGCGGCATAAAAGACGTCGCCTATTTTTTAGGTAGCTGCTTAAACGAACAGGAGTGTGAAGAATTGGCCGAAGCCCTGCTCGATGATTATTTTTTAGCGCTCAACCGGGCACTCGAGTCAAGCCAGCCCACACTTGATAGACAGGCTTTAAATCGCGAGTGGCGCGCACTGTACGCGTACGCCTGGGCCGACTTCCAGCGCTTTCTTCTGGGCTGGAGCCCAGGCCACTGGAAAATAAACACTTACAGCCAAACGCTGACCAAACAGGTATTGCAGCAACTTGGCAAATACCACTGAGCCCTTATGTCCGACCACACAGCGCTATTCAGTTTCGAACAGCTGAGCGAGCTTTGCACTGTGGCCGTTTGCGCCGCAAAAAAGGCAGGCGCATATTGCGCCCGTGTTGATCGCTCAACGCTGACGGTCGATTATAAAAACCCAGGGGCGAGCCTTGCCGCCCAAGTGGTTAGCGATGTCGACCGGCGCTGCGAACAAATCATCAACGACAGCCTATTAAAAAGCTGCCGACAATTAGATATCGCACTTTTATCGGAAGAAGCTTGTGAGCGCCACAATGAGCAGCTGGCGCACCGCTTTAATCGTGAATTTTTCTGGTGCATAGACCCGCTCGATGGCAGCCTGCCGTTTATTCAGGGCCACGCCGGTTTTGCCGTTTCAATTGCGCTGGTCAGACGCACGGGCGAAGCCGTTCTCGGGGTTGTCTACGACCCGGTTAGCGATACGGTCTTTTCTGCCATTGACGGGGGTGGCGCCTCCAAAAATCGGCGCCCACTCAGTGCCCCACTCGAGCTAACATTACAAAACAAAGCGTTAACTAACGACTCCGCCTTAACACTTTATGCCGATCGCAGCTTTCGAGACGACAAGCATTACCACCATTGGCAGCGCCAGCTTACTTCGCTTGCCAAAGAACTTGGCTGCACCGGCCTTAACGAGGTTTACGGCAACGGCGCGGTAAAGAATGCCTGCGCCACTCTCGAGCACAGCTTAAGTTTTTATATTAAATTTCCAAAAGCGAATCCGGGCGGCGGCAGCCTCTGGGACTTTGCCGCAAGCGCCTGTATCGCCAGAGAAGCCGGGGCCTGGGTCAGCGATATACACGGCCAGACGCTGGACTTAAACCGCCGGGAGTCGACGTACTTAAATCACCGCGGCATTTTATATGCTTCGAGCCACGCGCTCGGTAAGCAGCTGCTAAAACTGTGCCGTGAACGCAGCCCGAACTAGAGCCTGGTGATATTGCAGCTTTAATTTTAATTAAATTGCCAGTCGAGAATTTGCTCAAAGTCGTCCACCAACATATCCGGCTTACACGCCTTTAAGCGCTCAACGCTGTGCGCACCAAAACTAACGGCGATTTTTTTCATGCCGCAGTTGTCGGCCATGCGCATATCCCACTCTGTATCCCCGACCATCACTGCATCCGCAACGGTCACGCCCGCCTCGTCTAAAAGCTGCTCTAACATCAGCGGATGCGGTTTTGAAGCGCTTTCATCGGCACAGCGACTGTGGTGAAAAAATTCATTGAGCTCAAGCGCATCGAGAATACGATCAAGTCCGCGCCGGCTCTTGCCGGTTGCCACAGCAAGGCGAAAATCTTCGCCTGCCAACTGCTCCAGCGTTTTTAGCACGCCAGGAAAAAACGCCGACGGAACTCGGTCTGCATCACTGTAGTGACGGCTGTATGCGAGGCGCATCGTTTCTTGTTGAGATGGGCTAATACCGGGGTAAAGTAACTGCAGCGCCTCGGGCATGGCCAAACCAATGATGTTTTTTATCTCGTCACTGTGAAGCACATCGAGCCCACTGTCTTCGGCCGCAGCCTGCATGCAGCTGGCAATCTTGTCGGTCGAATCGCTAAGTGTTCCGTCCCAGTCAAAAATAAAGAGCATAACTACCTCATACTACGCGCAAAGCGGGTGTGTTTTTGACGACAAGAACATCGGGCTTGCGCCAAACTAGCTTAAAGGCTCAAGTTTTAGCAAAGCTTTGTGAAGCTCTTCTGGCAGCTCGGCCTCGACTTCCAGGCGCTCGCCATTTGGCAGTGGCAAGCTCAGCGCTTTAGCATGCAAAAATAATCGCTTAAAGCCCTTGTTGCGCATCAAGCGATTAAACGACTCGGCACCGTATTTGTCGTCGCCAACCAAAGCGTGACCGGCGTGCTTAGCGTGAACACGTATTTGATGGGTGCGCCCTGTCAGAGGTTTTGCCTCAACTAAGCTTGCCTCGCGATAGTGTTTAAGCAGCTGGAAGCGTGTTTTCGAGGCCTTGCCCTCACGGCCATTCACTTCGACATAGCGCTCGCCGCCGCGCGCTTCGCGCTTATATAACGCGGCATCTACCATCGTCAGTCGCCTTGGCCAGCGCCCATCGACCAGCGCCCAATAGGTTTTCTGGATCGAGCCTGCCTCGCGCAACAAATCTTGCAAATATTTGAGCATGCGCCGCTTCTTGGCAATCATAATGCAGCCGGAAGTATCCCGATCCAAACGGTGCACAAGCTCGAGGTAGGCTCCATCGGGCGCTTGAGCCCGCAGCGCCTCAATCAAACCCAAGTTCACCCCGCTGCCGCCGTGAACAGCCAGGCCCGAAGGTTTATTGACAATCAACAGCTCATTGCTTTCATAAACTGTACTGTGCTCGAGCAGTTGTAAAAGGCCGGCACCTGGCTTGTGTTGAACCGAGCTATCGTCGATCTTAACCGGCGGCACCCTGACCACATCGCCGATATAAAGGCGCGTATCCGGCTTGGCCCGCCCCTTGTTTACGCGCACCTCACCTTTGCGAATAATGCGATACACCAGCGACTTCGGCGCGCCCTTGAGTGTCTTCATTAAGAAATTATCGAGGCGCTGAGCATCACTGCCCTCATCAATTTCAATCATTCTGACGCGCGTATTCATAAACACCTGGTTACATTTGGCTGACATCTGCGCCTTATACGCATAGTACCCAGCAAAGGCAAGCAAACAGCTATACAGTCGTTTGCTTGCACAGAGGCACAGTGCTATAGTCTGCGAGCGTCTACGACTGGCTTTCCAGCCCCTTTGCCAATTGCAAAGGACTGAAGACGAGACGCAACAGCCCCGGCTATAGCTTGTGGGCAGAAAAAATGTTCGGGGCGACGCTGCAAGACTAAAACCCAGCTCAAACCGGAAACATAAATCGAGTTAGCGATAAGCACGGCTTGATGTCGCCCTGACAACCGAAACTGACGGCTCAGGGAACAGTGAGGTAAGCACCTCGAACAGGTAAGGCTCAGCAGTTGATCGACAACGATCACATACCGCATTGATAGAAAACCAGGCAGGCCCGACAGATTTGGCCACTTGGTTGTTGAGCACAAAGACATCGCCTTTAAGGACAATAACTGGTCTTGAGAATACCAGCAGAATTACAACGACTTGGTCGGCACGCCCACTTTGCGCTGCTTTGCAGCCCTTTTACAGCTTGCACTAAGACCCAGACGCGATTAATTCCCGCCTTTTAAAAGATCGCGGCGCGCCCTGTTGTGCGCCGCTATTGCCTGTGTTTGTCGCAAAACTCTCAACTTAAGAGTAACGCGATACATGAAACGCATGTTAATCAATGCGACCCAACCAGAAGAAATTCGGGTCGCGCTGGTCGATGGCCAATGGCTGTACGACCTCGATATTGAAAACCGTCTGCGCGAGCAGAAAAAAGCCAATATTTATAAAGGCAAAATCACCCGTATTGAGCCAAGCCTCGAAGCGGCATTTGTCGACTACGGCTCAGAGCGCCACGGTTTTCTCCCGCTAAAAGAAATCTCCCGCGAATATTTCCAAAAAGATCCTAAAAACATCGATGGCCGCGTTCGCATCAAGGACGTAGTAAAAGAAGGCCAGGAAGTTATTGTTCAGGTCGACAAAGAAGAGCGCGGCAACAAAGGCGCCGCCCTGACCACCTTCATTAGCCTCGCCGGCCGCTACCTGGTATTAATGCCAAACAATCCGCGCGCAGGTGGTATCAGCCGCCGCATTGACGGCAGCGACCGCGCCGAGCTCAAAGATGCGCTCAGCGGCATTGAAGTCCCCAAAGGCATGGGCGTCATTGTGCGCACTGCCGGCGTTGGCCGAAGCTCCGAAGAGCTGCAAGCGGATTTGAGCTACCTCGAGCAGCTGTGGACAGCCATCAAAGAAGAGAGCGACGGCTCGCCTGCTCCGCACTTTTTATTCAAAGAAAGCAATGTCATTATTCGCGCGATTCGCGACTACCTGCGCCCAGATATCGGTGAAGTTATCGTCGACAACCGCGAAGCCTTTGACCTGGCCTCGGCATTTATCCATCAGGTTATGCCGCACTACCACAGCAAGGTTAAATACTACGAAGAGAGCACCCCGCTTTTTAATCGTTTCCAGATCGAAGGCCAAATAGAAACCGCCTTTGAGCGCGAAGTAAAACTGCCTTCTGGCGGCGCCATTGTTATCGACGTAACAGAGGCGTTGATCAGCATCGATATCAACTCTTCGCGCGCCACCAAAGGCGGCGACATCGAAGAGACGGCGCTGCAAACCAACCTTGAAGCAGCTGACGAGATCGCTCGCCAGTTGCGCCTGCGCGACATGGGCGGCCTGGTAGTTATCGATTTTATCGACATGCAGGGCGCCAAAAATCAGCGCGAAGTAGAAAATCGCATGAAAGATGCGCTGGGCATGGACAGAGCGCGCGTTCAAATTGGCCGCATCAGCCGTTTTGGCCTGCTCGAAATGAGTCGCCAGCGCTTGCGCCCATCGCTCGACGAGATGACTTCGAAGGTCTGCCCTCGCTGTGTTGGCCAGGGCATTATCCGCGGCACCAAAAATATCGCTCTGTCGATTTTGCGCCTTGTCGAAGAGGAGGCTCTTAAGGATCGCAGCGCCGAGATTCGCGCCATTGTGCCGGTTGCCGTCGCCACCTTTTTGTTAAATGAAAAGCGCGAAGCGCTGTCCGGCATCGAAAAACGCAACAATATTCGCGTGGTCATCCTGCCCAATCACGACATGGTAACTCCGCACTTTGAAGTTCAACGCCTGCGCGACGACGACGTTGAAAGCGTGGAACTGAGCTATGAGATTGAGCTGAGCAAAGAAGACGCCGAGACCGTCAGCGACGACAGTGAAAAAGCAGCGGCCATGCCTAAAGCAGCCGTGCAACAGGTGCCCACACGCGCACCGGTAGCCAGTGCAGACAAGCCAAGCGGCAAAACAGCACAAAACAAGAGCAAAGATGAGCAAAAGCCATTTTTCCTCTGGGCAATGCTTTCCAGCCTGTTATCTATATTTGCGCCCAAACCTAAGAAAAAACAAAAAGCCCACAGTAAGTCGCGCAGCCGCAATCGCAATCAACGCGGCCGCAACAACAATCGCAACCGCAACCGTCGCCGCAACAATGATCGTCGCCGTGACAGTGATGAGGTCAGCGATAACCTGCAGCGCCCGGAACGTGAAAAAGACAGCAAGCAGGGCAAACGCAAAAACGATAAGGCAGACAACGAGCAAAAAACTCAGAATCGCCGCAATCGCAACAAAACACGGCCAAGTGAAAACGAAGACGCGGATGAAAGCGGCGATCGCCCTCAACGCCGCCCCCGCAATCGCCAGGAGCGCAATAAAAAACGCCAGCGCGGACCCAAGCCTGAGCTTGCCGAACAAAACCAGACTGAAGCGCCTGTAGAGCAGAAACTCGACAGCAGTAAAAATAGCGGCGAAAACAACACGCCAAAAGCGAGCAAGGCTGAAAACAAAAAGGCCAAGCAGAATCAAGCACTGCAGCAGCAAGTCACTGACGCCATAGACAGTGCCGAAACCATGCGCAGCGAAGCGGGCCTGGAGCAAAAACACGCACCTAAACGCAAAGCTGAGCGCCCTGCGCCCGAAACGGCCAGTGAAACAAAGGCACAAGTGCGCGAGCCCAGCGCCGAGCTTCATGCTGAGCCCCAAGCTGCAAGCAGCGAAACTCAGCAAGCTTCAGCAGCTGAAGCGGGCCCTGCTAACACAACTGCAGGCAACGTCGAGAACGTCGAGAACGTCGAGAGCCACTCTGAGGTCAAGACAAGCCCCACTGATGCACAAGACAAAGCTGCAGAGCCTGAGGCCAGAGACGAAGCCACAACCGAGGCGCCGCTTAACCCGGAAGCTCAAAGCCAAGATGCGGGCAACCCGGAAGCAGCGAGTTCGGCTGGCAACAATGTGCGCGCCGCGAATGATCCCCGAGTACAACCCAAGCCGGTGATCAATACAGCCATCAGCAGTGTCGTTGTAGAGATCAATTTGAGTGCGCCATTAAACACGGCCGACACACCTCAAATTGAGCAAAATGCGCGCAGTTTACCGCGCCCGGCCAACGACCCGCGCAACCAACGCGCTTAAGTTGTTTAAGCTTTGTACGCTTAACAACTTAGTGTGCTAAAAGCACTTGCCAGAGTGCTGGCAGTGAGTATAATGCACAGCCTTTCCGGTGGAGTGGCTGAGTGGTCGAAAGCGGCGGTCTTGAAAACCGTTGACTGTAACAGGTCCCGGGGTTCGAATCCCTGCTCCACCGCCATCTAAAAAGGCCCGCAATTGCGGGCCTTTTTTTATTGCCCCTTGCTCAATAATTTCCCCAATTATTTAAATGAGTTCACCCGGGCTAGCCCATCGACAATTTCAGCCCCAAAACAATCCGGCTCATCGTTACTTGCTGCTCTCACAATTTGCCGCACGCAAAAAATAGCCCTGAGCCACACCAAAAGCAAAACTTAAAAGTCGTTTATATAAGCCAGCGCAGAAAAAGTGCAAATAACACAAAACGGGTGTATATTGTTCAAATATCACTCTCGGGGCTACTATGAACGCACACGCCAATCTTTCTGCTGATGCCTCCGCTGTGCTCGCCAAAGCTATTTTGCGAGCCTCTTCACAACTGGGTTTAAAGCAGGCCGAGCTCGGTCAAGCGCTGGGCATGCACCGCACCGCAATAAGCAAACTTAAGGGCGCCAGCCTCGATCCGCAATCCAAGGCCGGCGAACTAGCGCTGATGCTAATTCGCGTCTCCAGGGCGCTCTACGGCCTCTGTGGCGGCGACGAAAAACTGATGCAGCACTTTATGCGCCAGCCCAATACACTCACTGGCGGCATACCGGCCGAGCAGGTAAAAAGCGTTAGCGGCTTGGTGAATGTACTGCGCTTTGTTGATGCCATTAGGGCTAAGGTTTGAACTCAAAGCAAGTTCAGAGCATCTGGCAACAGTGCAACGGCGATCGACATTTTCGCCAGCTCAAGCTCAAGCTATATCGCCTCGTTGAGAGCCAGGAGCAAGTTGCCACACTCGGTTATGTCGACAACCTCGAAGAGCAGGCCCTGCTTGAGCAACTACTCGAGCAAAATAAACCGCCGCTGATTGATGGCTGCGAGCAGCTGCACTACTTGTTGAGCACACCTTTTCGCTACCCACCGCTGCAGTGGGGCTCGCGCTTTGGCCAAGTGCACGAGCGCTCTATATTTTATGCCGCCTGCGATCAAAGCAGCTGCCTTAGTGAGTCGGCCTATTACCGATTTGTTTTTTTGTTTTCAATGCAAGGCGGCCTTGGCGAGCTCGCCAATGTGCGCAGCGAGCACAGCATGTTTTCGGTAAATATCGCCACCAAACGCGGCATCGCACTTGAGCTTGAGCCCTTTTCGCAGCATGAGGCCGACCTGGCCCACCCCAGCGACTACAGCAGCAGCCAGGCGCTCGGCACGGCAATGCGAGCCAGCGAAGTACAAGCGTTTACCTATATATCAGCGCGATCTAAAGAGCGCGGACGCTGCGCGGGCCTGTTCACACCCTCACCCTTCACCAGCAAAAAACCGGCGGGCACCAGCAGCTGGATATGCGAACTCAACAACAGTGAAGTGAAATTTAAACAGCTCGGCGAAACCAAGCTGTGGCGCTTCCCGCTATGTGATTTTCTTATCGATGGCCAGTTTCCGAGCCCAGCCTAAGGCCGGGCTCAAGCCGGTAAAAAGCACCGGCGCTAAGCTCAAACAAACGCAAGATCAGCATTAGCTTATGCCCTGGGTTCGCGCATGGTTACCAGTTCTTCTGCCGCTGTTGGGTGAATACCAATGGTCTGATCAAAGTGCGCTTTGCTCGCCCCGGCCTTCATCGCGACTGCGACACTTTGAATCATCTCACCGGCGGCCTCTCCGACCACGTGAGCACCGAGTATTGCATCACTTTGCTTATCGACCAGTAGCTTCATCAACATGCACTCTTGCAAACCGCTGACAGTATGTTTGAGCGGCTTGAAATTACTGGCGTAGACATCAAAGTCCAGGCCCTGAGCTCTAGCCTCGTCCTCAGTTAAACCGACCGTGGCAATATTTGGCTGGCAAAAGACAGCCGTAGCGATATTGCTGTAATCAACAGCCAAGGCTTCACCAGCATACCAGTGCTTCGCCAGAGCCATGCCTTCGGCAAGCGCTACAGGCGTCAATTGAACTCGGCCAATAACATCACCAACAGCGTAAATACTATCGACATTCGTTTTAAACGTATCATCAACCCGAATAAAGCCGCGCTCATCAAGCTCAACACCCGCGGCACTTAAATTCAAGGCCGAAGTTTTCGCCGAGCGGCCAATTGCTGAAAACACCGCATCAAAGCATTCGCGCCGCCCACTAACAAAACTAACCTCTAATGAACCATCGTCATTTTTATCTATCGAGGCAATATCGTCGTTAAAGCGCAGCGTTAAACCCTGTTGCTGAACCTGCTCGGCAACAAATTCGCGTACTTCCGTATCAAAACCTCGCAGGAAAAGCTGCTTGCGATAGACCAGCGTCGTATCCACACCGAGGCCATTAAATATTCCGGCAAATTCAACCGCAATATAACCCCCACCCTGAACCAACACCTTTTTGGGCAAGGTATCGAGCCCAAACACTTCATTTGAAGTCAGCACGTGTTCGGCGCCGGGAAAACTCGGGCGCCTGGGCCAGCCGCCCGTAGCAATGAGGATTTTTTCCGCAGTTATTTGTTGACCGGCGACATCGACGGTGTGAGCATCGACAAAACTCGCCAGGCCGTAATGCAGGCTAACACCGGCGCCGTCGAGCAAGCGCCCGTAAATACCATTTAAACGCTCAACTTCAGCGCGGGTGTTATCGCGCAGCGTCGGCCACTGAAATTCTGGCTCGGCCTGCTGCCAACCAAAGGCCAGCGCCGCCTCGCGCTGAGCGCGAAACTCAGAGGCGTAGACAAACAATTTTTTCGGCACACAACCGACGTTGACGCAGGTGCCCCCGAGGTAGAGGTTTTCCGCAATACCGACCTTAGCACCCAACGACGCAGCTATACGCGCCGCTCTAACACCACCAGAACCGGCACCAATCACAAACAAATCATAATCGTAGGCCACAGGGCTCTCCCGCTACATCATTCTATGTTTTTGAAACAAGCAACTAATTATCAAGACCACATCTATGCAAGATAGGCCCGCCACAACTAACACTAGGCGGACCGGGTCTATCTCACTGCAACTCGAGCTTAGTAGCACTGACTTAGCTAAAGCTTACAGCGATGCGGCACAAACATCGCCAGATACAAAACTATTGCTGCGATTAAGGAAAACTAAGATACGCCTCTAGGGCTGCGCGTCGGTCAATAATAATTGAAACAAAGCCTCATCAAATTGATTTTCAAGCTCCGTATTCAGGCGCGACTGCAAAGCGCCTTGCTGACGCGCTGAGACCTTAAAATTCTGACTGAGCTTGCGTGTCACCTTGCCCTGCTCGCTAAGCGCCAAGTTGAGACTGGCGCGCAACCAGTACCAGCCCTGCTGCTCAAACACCTCATCCCGATTTAGGCTTGCGCTGATTTGCAGCGGTGACTCGCTGACGATCGCCAAACCCAAATCAGAGGCGCTGGCGCTCAACTGGCTTTTTAACTCGTCAGAATTTGCACTGAGGCTAAATTTCAAACTGCTCATGGCGTTGCGAAACAGCGTTTCAATATCGGCGGAACTTGTTGATGTGGCAATACCGCGATCGGCCACAACAATTAAATTTCGATTTAAGTTCTCACGCTTCAGTGCAAGCCCGTGCGCCTCTTTCAATGCCGATAAGGCGCTAAAAACATTTGGCGCATCGCCTGATGCGTATTTCAAACGCTCATCAATTTGCGTATCTGCCTGACGAATATCTTCGCGGAAATTGCGGGCGGCAATGCTTTTATCGAGCACAACAAGCGCATAGACCTGACCGGCTTCGCTTTGATAATGCTCGACGATTTTGGCGCCTTCAAGCTGCATGCGCGCTTCGCTGTTGATATGGCGACTAACATCGGTGCTTGTTTGGCCACTATCACTATTAAAACTCGAGGCATCGATTTGTTTTTCATATATCGATACTGAAAACATTTTTGCCAGATTCGCCTGCGCACGCGTATTAGCCTGGTCGATATTATCGCCCTGACCGACAGCGCTTAAATACTGCTGCTCATCGTAAAGTGTCTTAGGCTGCATCACCCACTCAGGCTGCTTGCCAGAGCTGGCGCATGCGCAAATTAAAACAAGCATCAATCCATAAGCTAACTGTTTCATTTTTAACCCCCTGTTGAGACAGTGATCCGCGTTAATATGCGGCGGTAAAATAATGCGCTGCCACACCACTTAGCAAAATCACATTAAATGTATCATCGGCCAAAGCTGCGCTGGCGCTGATCGTGCGATCAGCCGTCATCGGCGTCTTGGCAACTGTGTTTAACAACTGTTGTACATGTTCGGCATCGGCGCGCACCAACTGAATAGACGACGGCAGCAGCGCCCACTGGCGCGTATCGGCATATTCACTGACCAAGGTCAGCACATTGGCCACCGCCCCCAAGATGTTGTCTTGCTCCTGCGCTTTTTTAACCATCATATATTTGTTAGCCGCCCGCGCCAGTGCGGTTGCTGAAATGCGTCCCATCGACGCATCGAGATCCTCCCTAACCCTAAGCTCCAGGTCCTCAATCACTTCGGTACGCCAAGGCGAGCTGGCCAAATTCGAGCGCAACTCGCGCGGGTGATAGGTGTTGGCCGGGAAACGAGGCAGGGCCACAGATAAATACACTTCGTCGACATCCCACCACAAAGTCGTGTTATGACTTTGCATCTGACTGATCACACCATCAAAATACACCAGCACACTTTGCTGCTTTTGCTTTGACTGTAAAACAATACGCTCTGAAAAACGCTGCTGGTAACTGCGATATTCATCGCCGAGCCCAAGCGCTTGACTCAACTTCAACAAACTCAGCTGCAGAGCTTCGGGAATGGTTTCGCTGCGCTTGTTCAACAGCTCATAGGCGTGACGGTAGCTAATCATCGCATTGTCGCGCTCGCCGTTAAGCTCGTAAACCAATCCGGCGATCGAGTGCATGCTGGCAAGCTGGCCCGACAGTGGGCGCCGCTCGGCCAGTTTTTTCATCGTCACATCCGACTGCAAGACCTCGACACGAGCGCCGTCAATATCGCCTTTCATCAGATAGGCCATCGCCAACATCGCGTGAACAAGGGTGTGATCTGTTGGTGTACCTGCATAGCTGCGCGTGGTTTCATTAATGGTAACCGCGCCTGCGCTTTCCGTAACAGACACTGCATCGAGCTTCTTCATGCCCTGCTTCGCCTGCTCAAGCTCACTGATGGCCTCGTCAAAACGACCGGTCACCAAAGCCATATAACCGAGATTTAGCTGGTGTTCGACCGCACTTTTACCATTTGACTGCGCGTGCTTAACTTTTGAATAAACGGTTTCTGCATCGTGCAGACTCGAGAGCTCATTCGCTGTTTGGTGCATGTCGATCGACAAGCTTGCACAGCCGTATAAAAACTGTACAAATACAAATAACAAAGCTAAACCAGAGGCGCGAGCAAACTTCGCTAAAGCCATAAAGAGAGCCTTCCCGGGCCAAAAGAAACGATTACGAGGCGACAATGCCGCCTCTAAAATAGATGCTGACTGCGATTAATAACGCAATTTGGCGTTTTTAACGTACTTTTTAATTTTCTTCTGACCAACCCACACCTTGCGGTTATCAGCAAGCGAAATCAGCGTTAAATCAACCTGATAATAACGCACCTGCTTTTTTCCTTCGGCGTCAATAATGGTATTGATTTGCCCCTTGAGCATAAAATCGGCACCCAGCTCACGGCCTGCTGCATTGCGAGTTTCTTCGCTCGCGTTTAAATCCTGATCCTCGCGCTCACCGCGAATTTCCTGGCGCTCGCTCGCTGATGCTACAAACTGCACACGACCAGAATTAATCAGTTCGCGCTCCATATCGGCAATAAACGTCTTGGTGTTGATGTGTTCGTGGCTGAGGTTTTTTACTTCGCCAACAATAACCGCTGGGCTGTGCCCCTCTTTGGCCACAAACTGATCGATCCACGGGCGACTGAGCACATCGTCAATCATCGCCTCAGCTGTTTGCCGGGAGTCGACATCATTCCACGCACCGCTTAAATCAATGGTGCTATCTGTATCCACACGATCGACCGATGTTGCGCAACCAACCAGCATAAGTGTCGCTATGGCAAAAGCGGCAATGACAAACTTCTTCATTATTTCTGTTCCTTCATAAAACGATCAAAATTAGCATTAATATCCGACTTAAACTTATCGAGATCCAAGGTGCTCAATTTACCCGCGCGCTCAATAGCACTGTCGAGTTTTTCAAGGTTAAGCTCGGCGATAGAGTAAACCGTACCGGTTCGCTTATCGCGCCAGCGGCCAACAATTTCAGAACCATTTAAAGCCGAATCTGTCGTATTAATGATTTCGCGCTCAATGCTGCTATCTACCGCAGCACCATTGCTGGTGCTGTAATCCTTAATGCTGCTTTTCACAATTGTCGAAACCACTCGCGCGACTTCCGCGCGCGCTCGACCATCAGCCGTGGCACGCTGCAAACTCTGATCGCCCATGTCCGGTGCGGAACCTGTGCCGTGAATAAGCTGGCCTTTATCGTTATCAACGGCCTTAGTGCCTTCGTTAACCCAGTCTGGCGCACCTTTAATACCCAGATCGGATTCCACATCCGTGCGAGAGTTAGAACACGCAACGGCCAAAAGGCAGCTCGCGACGACAAAGAGTTTGAATAAATTGTGCATAGCATCCTCGCTAATTTGCAATCCAGAAGAGACCTGTGGCCCGATTTCATTTTTTGATAAAGCGGCGACCAGTATAGGCGACTTTGAGAAGCGGCGTCACCCGCATCCTCCAGGCACCTATCGCAAGTTACATATTGTTACAAACAAATAACAACCAGTGCTTAATTGAAAAACAAGCCCTCGACACTCTCCAGCCGACAACAGCAGCTATAAGCAAGACAAAAGCAAGCGAGAACCCGCTCAAATATTCGGCACAATGCGGCACCAAATACATCAATACGCGAAACCAGTCACACACTAAACGTAAACTGTAACACACCTTACTTTAAGGTCAGTACTGGCGACAGTGCCAAAGCTTGGCATGGCCGCCGGCCAACTATCACCAGGTCGCGTAAAAGCAGTCGTCACTGTCTAAGTACTCATCCGTACAAGCGGCTCACTGAAAACGCGCCTATTTAAAGCACAAATTTGAGGGATTATTTATGAAAAAAAGCGAGACTTATTCTGCTGTTAAGCTCGTCATTACTTTAACTTTAAAAACCTTACTGCTGCTTGGTCTTAACTCTAGCATTCACGCCGCAACGTATTGGGTTAACAACGAAGCATCATTGCTCGACGCATTGAATCGCGCCTACGTTGATCGAGATCAGAGCGACACCATTGTCGTCAGCGGAACGATTTATCTGAGCAAAACCATCAACATTCAAAGCAAGGTCACCATCAAAGGTGCCGACACACAACGGCAAAGTACATTAAAGCGTTACAACTGGGATTTTTCTGCACCGATGATTAATGTTCAATATCACGGTGTGACCCTACACAATTTAACGCTTCAGGGCATTGGCCAAAACAGCAACGTGCAACTGGCTAAGTACGCCAAGTGGGACAGCTCCAACAGTGCTTTAATTAACCTACCGGCAACCCACGCAGGCTTTAACCCAAACTATTTTAATATCTATGACTGCAATTTAATTGACAGCGCTATAGGCATAAGCTCTGTGGGCATCATTCCGCAAAATTTAAACATCAGCTACAACAGTTTCAATCGCGTCAATCGAGGCATAGAGCTGCTAAGGGATGTTTACCGGGCCCAGTGGCAGCTAGGCGATCGCCTTTACGCGGGCAAGTTAAACATCGCGCACAACCAGTTTCACGGCAATAATATTCGACTCGGCATAAGTATAGACGCCGGCAATGACGGCTTCCCCTATGTCGCGCCGAGCTTCCCTGATCACTACGCGCAGATTCGCAAAGATATCAAAGACAAAGCCAGCTACTTTGAGCCCGGCTCAAATATTAACTACAACAAAATATACAACGCACGAGAGTTTGGCATCGCCATGGCTACCGTTGCCAACCTGCATGTTGAAGGCAATTATGTGTCAAGCTACGGCAACGAAGGCGAATTTAGCGCTGGCATCAACATTGAGCACAACGCCAATAATATTGTGATAAAGCGCAATCAAATCCATGTCGGTACCAGCGGGAACTTTGCCAACGCCTTCACCGTACTGCCCTACAACGATCACGGCGCGCCACTTAACGCCGCTCAGGCATCAAGCAATATTACTTTCGACAACAATACCGTGACAGGTATCGGCAGAAACGTCTTTTTTGCATCCGGCTACAAAAACTTGGTGATTAGCAACACCAATGCAAACAACTTCCAAAGCACGGATAGCTGGGGCATCAACGCAGTACTGCACAATGTTCCAGGCGCGCAAAGCAACAGCAGTGCCTGGTCAAACAGCAATTTAAAATTTGCCCAGTGGTGGGTATTTAGTGGCACCGGCAGCAAGGCGCCACAAACCTATTATTACGATAACAACGGGCAGCTACAAAGTTACGCCGAAGCGCTATAAAAGCAGCCATCTACAACAAGCAGCGCTGGTTTTAATCAGCGCTGCTTTTGTTTGCACTGCCTTTATTCAGCACTACTTTGATACCAGGCGAGCTTGTTAGCCAGCGATACGACACCGCCGATAATAAGCAAGGTTGGTGCGTGTACTTCTTTTTCCTCAACAATTTGCTGCAGATTTTCAAGGCAGCCCAAGTGCACACGCTGATCAGGTTGTGTGCCGCGCTCAACCAGAGCCGCGGGTGTTTGCGCATCCTTACCGTGCTCAATAAGTTTTGAGCAGATTTGCGCCAAACCAGTCAAGCCCATATAAAACACCAGCGTCTGACTGTCTTCAACAAACTCTTTCCAGCGAAAGTCGAGTACACCATCTTTTACATGCCCGGTAATAAAACGTACGCTCTGGCTAAAATCACGATGCGTCAATGGAATGCCCGCATAACTTGCGCAACCGGAAGCTGCAGTAATGCCCGGCACCACCTGAAAAGCGACATTGTGCTCGCTTAACAGCTCGATTTCTTCCGCGCCGCGGCCAAAGATAAACGGGTCACCACCTTTTAAACGCAGCACACGTTTGCCCTGCTGAGCGTATTCGAGCAGCATTTCATTAATGCGCTTTTGTGGAACAGCGTGCTCGGCCCGCTGCTTGCCAACATAAATAAAGTCCGCATCTTTGCGAACCATGTCGAGAATAGGCTGAGTCACAAGCCTGTCGTAGAGTACGACTTCCGCCTTTTGCATCAGGCGCAACGCTTTAAATGTCAGCAAATCCGGATCACCCGGGCCAGCACCGACAAGATAGACCTCTCCGCCGCGCTCGACTTTTTGCTGTGCCAGGTCGGCAAGCAGCTGCTGCTCGGCTTGCTCTTCATTGCCGGCAAGTACTTTTTCAGCGATGTCTCCGGTTAAGCAATTCTCCCAAAAGCGCCGGCGCAGCTCCATATCGGGCACGCCCTGTTTAATCCGATCGCGAAAGCCCGCGGCAAATTGTGCGAGCTTGCCGTAGGAACCTGGGATCAGCGTCTCTATCAGCGATTTTACTTTGCGAGCCAGCACCGGTGCCTGGCCACCGCTCGCCACAGCAATCATCAATGGGCTGCGATCGATAATGGCCGGCGTAATCACGGTGCATAACTCGGGGTTATCGACCACATTCACCGGTAAATTTCTCTGCTGACACAGCACCGAGAGCTCTTGGTTAACAGCTTCATCGTCTGTTGCGGCAACAACCAGCACATACTCATTTAAATTAACCGCTGCTTCAGACCAGGGCTGAACAAGCAGCTGACCACCACTTTGTTTACATAAAGCGGTTACCTCTGGCAAAGATTGTTCAGCGAGTAAATCGACTTGAGCGCCAGCTCGGCAAAGCAAGCGGGCTTTGCGCAGCGCGACGTCGCCACCGCCGACAAGTAACGCTTTTCTGCCGTCGAGCTTAAAAAATAACGGGAAATAATCCATAGTTCAGCCTCTTACCGCGCAGGCAAATACGCAACGTTGCCTGCAATCATAACCACTAGCAGCTTAGCGCCTGCCAAATGAACTTGCCCGGCAAAAAGCCGGGCAAGTTTAGAAAAGCCAAGGTGTAAACAGCGCTACGCAGCACCGATTAATTCCTTGCCCGCCATATAGGCACGCAGACATTCGGGCACCGTAACGCTGCCATCGGCGTTTTGATAATTTTCCAAAATCGCAACCAGAGTACGGCCAACCGCCAGGCCGGAACCATTGATAGTATGCAAAAGTTCAGGTTTACCGGTTTCCTTGTTGCGAAAACGCGCTTTCATACGGCGCGCCTGAAAGTCACCAAAATTTGAACACGAGCTAATTTCGCGATAACAATCCTGGCTTGGCAACCACACTTCAAGGTCATAGGTCGTGCGCGATGAAAAGCCGACATCACCCGCACAGAGAATAACTTTGCGATATGGCAGAGCCAGTTTTTGCAAAATTGCCTCAGCGTGAGAGGTTAAGGCCTCAAGCGCCGCCTCGCTATCTTGCGGTTTGACAAACTGTACCAGCTCAACTTTTTCAAATTGATGCTGGCGTATCATGCCGCGCGTATCGCGCCCATAACTGCCCGCCTCGGAACGAAAACAAGGCGTGTGCGCACAAAAGCGCAGAGGCAGCATGCTCTCGTCAACAATCTCATCGCGCATAATATTGGTGACCGGCACCTCGGCGGTGGGAATCAAATAAAACTCGCGCTCATCGTTGAGTTTAAATAAGTCCTCTTCAAATTTCGGTAATTGGCCAGTGCCAAAAAGGCTTTGCTTGTTGACGATATAAGGTACATTGACTTCGCTGTAAGCGTGCTGTTCGCTGTGCGTATCAAGCATAAATTGAATAAGGGCACGATGCATGCGCGCAATATCTTTTTTTATCACCGCAAAACGCGAACCGGTAATTTTTGCCGCCAGCTCAAAGTCGAGCCCGTCGACACCTGAGCCAACATCGACATGGTCTTTGATTTCAAAATCAAAACTGCGCGGCTCGCCCCAACGGTTTATTTCGACATTATCGCTTTCATCTTTGCCTGCAGGCACCTTGTCAGAGAGCAGATTCGGCACACCAAAAAGCAGCTCATCAAATTTGTTTTGCAGCGTTTTCAGCTCGGCCTCAGCTTGGCTTAACTCGCCTTTTAAACTCTCAACTTCGGCAAGCAGCGGCTGAATATCTTCGCCAGCAGCTTTGGCTTTACCGATATTTTTTGAACGTGCATTGCGCTCGCTTTGCAGTTGCTCGGCCCGGCTCTGCAGCTCGCGGCGCTCGCTCTCGAGTTTTTGATATGCGCTGGCATCAAAAGTAAAACCGCGCTTGGCCAAGTTTGCGACAACGGCATCGAGATCGGAACGAAAAAGTTTAGGATCTAACATAGGTGTTAACTTAACTAATCAATTGTTTTGCGACATAAACACCAAGGCCTGCGCCCAGCACACTCAAAATAGCGGTGCCGAGCCAATAGGCCAAAGCAGTTTTCCAATAGTGATCTGTCAGAAGCGATAACACTTCTACAGAGAACGTTGAATACGTAGTAAAAGCACCGAGCATGCCGACCAGCAAAAAGTGGCGCCAAACATCACTCAGTAAGGCCTTTTCAACAATAAATACAAAACCCAGCCCCATCAGAAAGCAGCCCAGCATATTAGCGGCAAAGGTGGCTATGGGAAAACGAAAGCCGTAAGAGGCAAATGATAGAGCGAGACTGTAACGCAAGCATGCACCGATGGCTCCGCCACAGGCCACTGCCAACCAGTTCATAAACACTCCTTAACTATTCGAACGAGCCTTGTGATTTAATTCACGCAGAGAACGCATTTTTTCAGAAATTTTTATTTCCAGGCCCCGCTCCACCGGCTGATAATAGCTGCGCTCTTCCCAGCCATCGGGAAAATAAAACTCGCCAGCGGCAAACGCGCCCGGCTCGTTGTGGGCATAGCGATACTCGCGGCCGTAACCGAGCTCTTTCATCAGCTTACTGGGGGCATTGCGCAAGTGCACCGGCACATCAAAGCCGGGGCTTTGGTGGATGTCTGCTCGCGCGGATTTGAAAGCATTATACACAGCATTACTCTTTGGCGCCGCTGCGAGATAAAGCACCGCCTGGGCAAGCGCCAGCTCGCCCTCGGGGCTGCCGAGGCGCTCTTGTACATCCCAGGCATTTAAACAAAGCTGTAAAGCCCTGGGATCGGCATTGCCAATATCTTCCGATGCAATGCGCAATAAACGCCTTGCCACATAAAGTGGATCACAGCCGCCATCGAGCATCGCCATCATCCAAAAAAGCGAGGCATCCGCATCGGAACCGCGCACACTTTTGTGCAGAGCAGAGATCTGCTCGTAAAAAATATCGCCGCCCTTATCAAACATGCGCAGGCCATCGCCGATCACGTCAGCGAGCTCCTCTAAACCAATTTCGGCAGCGTCATCGACCAGGTCACTGGCTATTTCAAGCACATTTAAACAGGCTCTGGCATCGCCGCCGCTACTTTTGACCAAGCACTCAAGGGCTTCGTCGGCGATGCTTAACTGGCGCTCACCGAGGCCGCGCTCAACATCCGCCAGCGCCTGCACAACCAGTGTTTTCAGAGCGGCATCATCCAGTGCTTTTAACACATAGGTGCGACAGCGTGACAGCAGCGCATTGTTGACTTCAAAGCTTGGATTTTCAGTGGTCGCACCGACAAAAATGACCGTGCCATCCTCAACATAGGGCAAAAAGGCATCTTGCTGGGCCTTGTTAAAACGGTGAACCTCATCGACAAAAAGAATGCTGCGCTTGTTATTGGCAATACGGTACTGCTTGGCCTGCTCTATTGCCGAGCGCAGCTCTTTGACGCCACTTAGCACCGCCGACACAGATAAAAACTGCGCGTCGATTTCGTTTGCCAGCAGACGCGCCAAGGTGGTTTTGCCGACGCCGGGCGGCCCCCACAACAGCATCGAATGCGGTTGATTCTGCTCGAGCACTTTGCGCAGCGCTCGCCCGCGCCCAAGTAAGTGCTGTTGCCCCAGGTATTGCTCGAGTGTTTGCGGGCGCATGCGCGCAGCCAACGGCGCTGCTTGCAAGGCGCTGGCTTGGCTGTCAAAAAGATCAGTCATTGACGACGACGTCGACCCCCTCGGGCACAACAAAATTAAACAGGGTCTCGTCCATAGCGCCATTGAAAGCTCTATCGCTTAAAACTGTTTCAGTGCGCTGGCGCATGCGGTCTTGCATCTCGATACGTTTTAGGCCGCTGTCATCAAAGTCAAAACGAAGCGAACTGAAGGCGGCGTTTTTTTCTGTGCTTCTCGGCACAAGTAAAAAGCATGCTTGCAATTCGCACTCTTCTTCAGCAATGGCAAACTGCTCGGCCAACTGTTCTTTGCTCTGCGCCAGCATCGTCATCGGACCTTCAAGCATCGCCGCACTTTTGTAGATACTCACCTGCTCAAGGTCGGGGTCGTAGAGCCATATTTTAGCGCCGTCGCCGACAACCAGTTGCTCTTGCGGCTCGCGACAGTGCCAGCGCAGCATGGCTGGGCGTTTTAATTGCAACTGGCCGAGCTGTTCGGCAACGAGCCAGCCGGCGTGGTCGTGCACCTTTTGCTCAAAATCAGCGCTCAGCGACTGCACTGAACTAAGTCGCTCATAGAGCGCATTGGTGGCTTTACTGACACCATCCGCGCCGGCACTGGCGGCGGTGAATACAGCGAGCGCGAACAGCGCCAACTGTGCAGAACAAAAACCTAAAAGACCTGAGTTTTTATACATATTAAGCATTTCCAAACACTGTGCTTTAACGCTTTGGCGGTGGGGGCGCCAAAACTTCCCGATTACCGTTGGCGCCCATAGGGCTTACGACACCGGAACTTTCCATCTGTTCAATCAGCCTTGCCGCGCGGTTGTAGCCAATGCGCAACTTGCGCTGCACCGAGCTGATACTGGCCTTGCGTGTCTCTGTGACAAACTCAAGCGCCTGATCGTACAGGGGGTCACTTTCGTCATCGCCTCCGGATGCGCCGTCGTCCGAGCTGCTGAACCCGGGAACAGGGATCGCTTCAACTTCTTCGCTGAAGATCTCATCCAAATAATTGGGCTCGCCGCGCTTTTTCCAGTCGGCCACAACCTTGTGCACTTCGTGATCGTCGATAAAAGCACCGTGCACACGAACGGTGTGCGCCGTACCTGGCGGCAAGAACAGCATATCGCCGTGACCGAGCAACTGCTCGGCACCGCCTTGATCGAGAATGGTTCGCGAGTCAATTTTGGAGCTGACCTGAAACGCCATGCGGGTCGGCACATTCGCTTTGATCAAACCGGTGATTACATCAACCGACGGCCGCTGGGTTGCCAGCACCAAGTGTATGCCAGCTGCCCTTGCCTTCTGGGCGATGCGCGCAATCAACTGCTCGACCTTTTTGCCGACAATCATCATCATATCGGCAAATTCATCGATCACCACAACAATAAACGGCAGCGTATCCAGTACCGGTGGCTCAAAGCCCTCGGCGCCACTAACCCCCTCATCCATGGCCACATAAAGCGGGTCTTTAATTTCTTCCCCGGCTTTTTTGGCTTCGCGAATTTTTTTGTTGTAGCCGGCAATATTGCGCACGCCGAGCGCTGCCATCAGCTTGTAACGCCGCTCCATTTCGCCAACGCACCAGCGCAGGCCGGTCGCGGCCTCTTTCATGTCGGTAATAACCGGTGCCAACAAGTGGGGAATGCCCTCGTAGACACTGAGCTCGAGCATCTTAGGGTCGACCAGCATCAGGCGCACATCTTCGGGCCCCGACTTGTACAGCATGCTCACCAGCATGGAGTTGACACCCACTGACTTGCCCGAGCCTGTGGTACCGGCAACTAATAGATGAGGCATTTTGGCGAGATCGGCAATAACGGGTTGGCCGCTGATATCGTGGCCGAGCGCAAGCGTCAGCGCCGACTTGGATTTCTCATAGTCCTCCGAGGCAATCACCTCTGACAGGCGCACCATCTCACGGTGTTCGTTGGGGATTTCAATACCGACAACCGACTTGCCCTGAATCACCTCGACGACACGCACCGCACTAACTGCCAGCGAGCGGGCTAAATCGGAACTCAAATTGGTAATTCGGCTGGCTTTCACGCCCGGTGCAGGCTGAAGCTCAAAGCGTGTAACCACCGGGCCAGGCAAGACCCCGACCACTTCAACCACAACCCCAAAATCTTTGAGTTTGAGCTCGAGCAGGCGCGACATTGCCTCGAGGCTCTCTTCGCTATAACCTTTTTTGGTGCTTGGATCGGCAGGCTCAAGCAGCGCGATCGGCGGCAACTCGCCTTCCACCGGTGCATCATCAAAAAGGTTTTGCTGTTTTTCAGCTGCGGCCCGGGCGCTGACCTTAGGCTCAATTCTCGGGGTTTTAATTTTGGGTGGTTTGCGCTTTTTAGCTTCTTTTTTAACTTCTTTGACCGCCTCGCGGCGCTGTTCGACGACTGCGGCCACCTGTTTTTTCTCGGCTTGTTGCAAGCGCCGCTTTTTGAGCCACAATTTGCCTCGCGCGACGGCTTTGAGCACAAATGCGCCGATGGCATCCATCACCGCAAACCAGCTGATCTCAATAAAGATGGTTAAGCCAAATAACAGCATTGCCAGCAACAGCATTGCCGAGCCGAGATAACCAAAACTCGCCCCCATCGCCGAGGCAATTTCCAAACCGAGCCAGCCGCCAACAGAGAACGGCAAATAATCGCTCTCGGTGCCCGCCTGGATCACGGCGATGCCGCAGGCTGCAACCATCACCAAGATCAGGCCAAGCGATTTAACCGCAAAAAGTAAGGGGTCAAAACGCCAGTTTTCACGCTCCCTTAGTTGGTGCCATATCTGGTAAAGTAATAACAGAGGGAATAAATAGGCAATATTGCCAAATAGTGACAGAGCTACATCGGCGACCCAGGCCCCGGCCGGGCCGACGGCGTTTTTCACTTGCGCACTGCTACCGGTTTTTGACCACCCCGGGTCGTGTTCGCTGTAACTGAGCAAGGCCACAGTCAGATAAGCAAAGACCGTTATCAATGCGATAAGTAGTCCTTCTCGTGCAATGCGCGTGCTGAGCGCACCGGCGACCTTGGCCGCGGCAGGTGCAAGCTCCGTCTTCGCTTGTTCTGTCAAAACACATCCCCCAAATATATGCGCGTGATCATAGAGAGTCCGTCGCGGCGCTTCAACTCCCCGACGACATATCTGTGCAAACGAGCCGAGTTACAGCCCAGCAGCGGCTGACAAAGGTTTACAGATGAACAACAAATATAAACAGGGCATGAAAAGCGCCCATTTAATAGACCGCGACACAAGAGAGTGGGTCATTCTCGGTATTTGCCTGGCAGGCGCGCTCGGCGTGCTGCCCTTTACCATTCACCGTTTTCTCGAAGGCGACTGGGCGATTGCGCTGTTTGATTGTTTTGTCATGATCGCCATGCTGGGCTTGTTTTTATACGTTTACCGGGCGCGGCGCACCGAACTTGCCAGCCTTATTCTTGCCAGCCTGCTAATTGTCAGCCAGATTCTCACCGTCGCCATAAAAGGCCCGGACCAGCTAATATGGAGCTTTCCGTGCTCCATCGGAGTTTATTATTTAATTCAACCGCAGTGGGCCCTGCTGAGCTCAAGCGCGGCGGGCTTGAGCATTATCAGTCTGATCAGCAATCAAGTGGACGGCAGTACCCTGGGCGCCTATCTTGTTACGTTTATCGTCACTAACGCCTTTACCATGCTGTTTGTGATGCGCAACCGCTACCAAACCGAGCAGCTCGAAGAACTCAGCTACAAAGACCCACTGACCAACTGTTTCAATCGCCGAAGTTTTGAGCAGGCCCTGCAGGAACTGGCGCTCGCGCCGCCAAATAAAGAGCAGCTCTCTATCGTACTGTTTGAGCTTGAGGACTTTGAGCGCATGAATGCTCAACTCGGCCACCTGAGCGTCGACGAAGCACTGATCCACCTGAGCGACTTAGTGCGCACACAGCTGCACAGCGGCGAGCGGCTCTACCGCATCAGTCGCTCGAAGTTTGTGGTGCTGCCCATTCAGCTCGCCCTTGAAGAGAGCAAACAGTTTGCCAAGCGTATAAAGACCCTGGTCGAACACAGCCAGATCCAGCAGGACGTCAACTTCGAACTGAGCATCGGTGTGGCCGAGCGCGAGCCGGACGAAAGCCCGAGAAACTGCTTGCGCCGCGCCGATAAACACAGAGAGCACAGCACTGTCGACTTTAGCCATCAAAATATCGGTTAATAGTGTGTAGCTATCGGCATTATTTACGCTAGCTCATAGGAGAGCCTCTACAAATACTTTAAACTCTGCGCTGATTTTTCCTGCTGACGGACTAAATATCTTATGAGCGAAAGCAAACATCACCCGTTGATTATTCTGGGCTCAGGCCCTGCCGGTTACACTGCCGCGATCTACGCCGCACGCGCAAACCTCAACCCCGTTGTTATCACTGGCATGCAGCAAGGCGGCCAGCTGACCACCACGACCGAAGTTGAGAACTGGCCTGCGGGCGACCCGGACCTTCAAGGCCCCGACTTAATGGTTAAAATGCAGCAGCACGCTGAGCGCTTTGACACTGAAATTATTTTTGATCACATCGAAAACTGCGACCTGAGTCAGCGCCCTTTTGTGCTCAAAGGCAACGAGACCTACACCTGTGACGCGCTGATCATCTGTACCGGCGCCTCAGCTCAATATCTCGGCCTTGAAAGCGAGCAGGCCTTCCAGGGCCGCGGCGTCAGCGCTTGTGCTACCTGCGACGGTTTTTTCTATCGCGATCAAAAAGTTGCCGTAATCGGCGGCGGTAATACCGCTGTTGAAGAAGCGCTGTACCTGTCTAACATCGCCTCAGAAGTGACTCTTATTCACCGCCGCGACAGCCTGCGCGCAGAGAAAATCTTGCAGGAGCGCCTGCTCGAGAAAGAGAAAAACGGCAACATCAACATTCTCTGGAACCACCAGCTCGACGAAGTGCTCGGTGACGACGCCGGTGTGACCGGCTTGCGCGCCAAGTCCACCGTGGACGATAGCAGCACCGAAATCGAGCTCAGCGGCCTGTTTGTTGCCATTGGCCACAAACCCAATACCGACCTGTTCAAGGGCCAGCTTGAAATGAAAGACGGCTACCTGGTTGTCAACAGCGGCCTCAATGGCAACGCAACACAAACCAGCATCCCCGGCGTATTTGCCGCCGGCGACGTCGCCGACCACATCTACCGCCAAGCAGTTACCTCTGCTGGCTCTGGCTGTATGGCTGCTCTCGACGCGGAGCGCTTCCTCGACGAATAGTGAGCGCCCTGCTTTGGCTGGATGATAAGCATCCAGCCTTTCCGCCCAGCCACCTGGCGCTAGAGGAGCCAAACGGTCTTCTTGCCGCAGGTGGCAATCTTAAGCCTGAAACTCTAGTTGCGGCTTACCGCCGCGGTATCTTCCCGTGGTTTGAAGACGGCCAACCCATATTGTGGTGGAGCCCATCTCCGCGCATGTGCCTTGCACCCAAGGCTGCCCACCTTAACCGAAGCTTAAAAAAACTCGCCCGCAAACAACCGTTCAGCATTAAAGTTGATTCTGCTTTTGAGCAAGTGATGATGCATTGCGCCGATATAGACCGACCGGGGCAAGACGGCACCTGGATCACCGACTCGATGCTAAGCGCATACAGCAAACTGCACCAGCAGGGCCTCGCCCACAGCGTCGAAGCCTGGCGTGATGGCGAGCTTGTTGGCGGGCTATACGGCCTCGCACTGGGTTCTGTTTTTTTTGGCGAGTCGATGTTTTCACGCCGCAGCGGCGCATCAAAGCTCGCGTTTGCATCGCTGCTGATCCAGCTGCAACGCTGGAATTTCAAGCTCATAGACTGCCAGGTACACACCAGCTATCTGGCCAGCTTTGGCGCCAGTGAACTCGATAGAGCGGAGTTTGAACACAAACTTGCACTCGCCCTAAGCGAAGAGCAAAATCAAAACTGGCAGCAACATTGGTCCCTTGGGAAACACGGTTTTGACGGATCTGAGTGAACTTCGCTTTTTTCAAACAGCCGCGCACGATTGCGGCTACCTCGCCGACAAGCAGGCGAGTAATATTTTTGTCGACCCGCAGCAGCAGCTAAGCGGCAGTCTCTACAGCACCCTGTCGGCCTTTGGTTTTCGGCGCAGCGGCCAACACGTCTACAAACCCCGCTGTGCAAGCTGTCAGGCCTGCCAACCTATGCGTGTACTGACCGAGCTTTTCACAGCAAACCGCAGCCAGCGCCGCTGCATGAAACGCAATGAAGATCTCAGCTGTGAACTGCGCCGCGACATCGACACCGATGAGCACTACGAGCTCTACGCGCGCTATATTCAAGCTCGCCATCGCGACGGTGAAATGTACCCACCGAAGCGAGATCAGTTTCAGGAATTCCTGGCTGATGCCTGGGGTATCACCCGCTACCTTTGTTTTCGAGACCAACAGCAAAAATTACTCTCTGTTGCCGTGATTGACTTACTTTCCGACGGCATCAGTGCGATGTACAGTTTTTTCGACCCCGATGAAGATAAGCGCAGTCTCGGCAGCTTTAATGTGCTGTTTCAAATTCTTTGGGCCCGCCAACACCAGCTCCCCCACCTTTATCTTGGCTACCTGATTAAAGAATGCCGGAAGATGGCTTACAAAGCTCAGTATCGCCCCTACCAACTATTGCACGACGGCCACTGGCGAAGCTACGACTAAGCGCCAGCGTTCATGTAATTACGGCGCAAAACTACGCAATTTGCGCCATTTCTGCACTTTTCGCCTTGCTTAAGCTGTGCCGCTAAGGCAGAATTGCCGCCTTTCTTAGCAAAGCAAAACTTTGAGGTAGCAGCCGAATGGCGAAAGAAGACAACTTTGAACTTGAAGGCGAAGTCATCGACACGCTTCCAAATACCACGTTCAGAGTCAAACTGGAAAACGGGCACGTTATCACCGCCCACATTTCTGGCAAGATGCGCAAAAACTACATCCGTATTCTCACTGGTGACAAAGTTAAGGTTGAAATGACGCCTTATGACCTGAGCAAAGGTCGCATCACCTATCGCGCTCGTTAAGCCAAGAGCCAACTGAAGATACAAAAAAGGCCGGGCAAGCAACACTTACCCGGCCTTTTGTTTTCTATACGTTAATTTGCTAGCTGACCAGCTCTTCCTCTTCAAGCACCAACTGATCGTCCTCAACATCGACTTTAACGGTCCCACCTTTATCCGAAAGCGAACCAAAAAGCACCATTTCAGCAAGCGGCTTTTTCACGCGCTCCTGAATAATCCGCGCCATCGGCCTCGCCCCCATTTGAGGGTCATAACCATTTACGGCAAGCCAATTGCGCGCCTCTTCACTGATGTCCAAGCTAACACGCTTATCATCTAACTGGGTTTGCAGCTCCATAAGGAATTTGTCGACCACAGTTTTGACAATATCCAGGCTCAAGGCACCAAACTGAATGATGGCATCAAGGCGGTTACGAAACTCCGGAGTAAAAGTGCGCTTAATGGTTTCCATTCCATCAGTACTGTGATCCTGAGTCTTAAAGCCGATTGAACTGCGGCTCATCTCGGCTGCCCCCGCGTTGGTTGTCATAATTAATACAACATTGCGAAAATCTGCTGAGCGGCCGTTGTTATCCGTCAAGCTGCCGTGATCCATTACCTGCAAGAGCAGGTTAAACACATCTGGGTGAGCCTTCTCAATCTCATCGAGCAGCAGCACGCAGTGCGGTTGCTTGGTCACGGCCTCGGTCAACAAACCGCCCTGATCAAAACCAACATAACCCGGAGGAGCACCAATCAGGCGCGAAACCGTGTGCGCCTCCATGTACTCACTCATATCAAAACGAACCAAGTTGACGCCCATGGCGCCGGCCAGCTGCTTACAGAGCTCGGTTTTCCCGACACCGGTCGGCCCGGCAAACAAAAACGCACCGATGGGCTTATCGTGAGCGGTGAGCCCGGCTCGATTTAGCTTGATACACGATGCGACATTGTCGATGGCCTCATCTTGCCCAAAGACCGTCATGCGCAATGTCTCTTCAAGCTTGGCCAACTGCTGCTTGTCGTCGCTATTGACCGTTTTGGCCGGTACGCGGGCTATCTTTGAAACAACCTCTTCAATATCGCGCACCCCGACAACTTTCTTGCGCTTGTTCTCAGGCCTTAAACGCTGATAAGCGCCAGCTTCATCAATCACATCAATAGCTTTATCGGGCATAAAGCGATCGCTAATATAACGATCAGCCAACTCTGCTGCCGCTTTTAGAGCAGTATCTGTGTATTTTAAGTTGTGGTGTTTCTCAAAGCGGGATTTCAAACCGCGCAAGATTCGATAGGTGTCGTCAACACTCGGCTCTTCGACATCGATTTTCTGAAAGCGACGAGACAGCGCCCTGTCCTTATCAAAAATACCCCGGTACTCCTGGAAAGTAGTCGAACCAATGCAGCGCAGCTCACCACTGGTCAGCAGCGGCTTAAGCAGATTCGACGCATCCATAACCCCGCCAGAGGCGGCGCCAGCACCGATAATCGTGTGAATTTCATCAATAAACAACACCGCGTGTTCGCGCTTGCGAAGCTCGGCTAACAGCCCTTTAAAGCGCTTCTCGAAATCGCCGCGATACTTCGTACCGGCGAGCAAAGAGCCGAGATCAAGCGAATAAACGGTGCTTTCTTCCAATACCTCAGGCACATCACCGTCAATGATTTTTTTGGCTAAACCCTCGGCAATGGCGGTCTTACCAACACCGCTTTCACCAACCAGCAGCGGGTTGTTTTTACGTCTGCGCGCCAAGACTTGTACCACGCGCTCAACTTCTTCGTCGCGCCCCACCAACGGGTCAATGCGCCCAATCAAGGCCTCTTCGTTTAAATTGGTCGCGTACGCTTCAAGTGGGCTTTGCTGAGCATCTTGCCCCGCTACCACCTCCTCTTCTTGAGCACCTTCCGCGCCGTGTTCACCATGGTCAGAGCTGCCACCGACCTTACTGATACCGTGAGTGATGTAGTTGACCACATCAATTCGGGCGACATCTTGTTTTTTGAGGTAATAAACCGCCTGACTTTCTTGCTCACTGTAAATTGCCACCAGCACATTAGCGCCTGTGACTTCATTTTTTCCGGAGCTTTGAACATGAAAAACAGCGCGCTGTAATACACGCTGAAAACCCAGTGTTGGCTGAGTTTCTCGCTCGGCATCGTCCTCGGGAATAAGTGGTGTCGTTGAGTCAACAAAATCACTTAAATCCCGGCGCAACACACTGATATCCAGCCCGCAGGCCGTTAATACCTTGGACGCACTGTCATTATCTAGTAATGCCAACAACAAATGCTCGACCGTCATATATTCGTGGCGCTTTGAACGCGCACCCTTAAACGCCGTATTTAATGTTGTTTCTAGCTCTTTACTAAGCATAAGCACCTTAACCTTATCGCTATTCGCCCTCGTCGTCTGAAGGTTCTATCTCACACAACAGAGGATGTTCGTTTTGTTGCGAGTACGCATTTACCTGCGCGGCCTTAGTTTCAGCAATGTCCCTCGTGAATATTCCACATACGCCCTTTCCCTGAGTATGGACCATTAACATGACCCCCGTAGCCTTTTCCCTATCCATTGAAAAAAAGCGTTGCAAAATATCAACCACAAATTCCATCGGGGTATAGTCATCGTTCAATAACACGACCTTGTACATAGATGGACGCTTTAACTTGGGCTTTTGTTCCTGAAGGGCGACCGAGCCGTCAAAGTCGGCGTGCCATTCATCTTCCTTACTTAAGGTTAGTTGAGAAAAAACAAGATTACGCATTGTCTTACCGTGGGCGTATAACAGTGGCCCCAGTTTACTAGAAAGTACCGAACACTCGCAGCAAAAAACAGCCATCGTGGACAGCGCTATATATTAAAAGCGTTATTTTGTCGTATTTTTTGTTGTACTGCGCTCAAACAAGAGCTAAACAACAAAGCATAGCCTCAACACAAAAGGCGCCCCAAAGCTGAGCTTGTGCGCTTTGAAGCGGTGCAGAGCACAAGGTATGCATTACTGTACAAAAAGTTGACAATTCACCGGGGCTTGGTTAAAAAGAGCCTGTCGGCAGAGACGCTGACGAATCGATAATAATAATGCTTAAGCAGCTTTAAAGATCTCACCTAAGCTCAGCCAATTCAGCTCAGCTTGGGTAAGTTAAAGCGCCAAGCTTAACTAGACTTCAAGGATATCTACCATGCCTACCGGAACTGTTAAGTGGTTTAACAACGCAAAAGGTTTTGGCTTTATTTTGCCCGAAGGCGGCGGCGATGATCTATTTGCCCACTATTCATCCATAGAGATGGACGGCTACAAAACGCTCAAAGCCGGACAAAACGTTAGCTACGAGCTTTCCGATACAGATAAAGGCGGACACGCCAAACAAATAAAAGTCATCGGGGCAGACATAAACACCAACACCGAGCTGCACGCCAGCAGCGCTTAAAAACACACACAACAAAAAACTTGGCTTAGGCCCAATTAAAAAAGGCCGGTATTACCGGCCTTTTTTAAACTTATAACGCATCAATTGCCGCATTAAAGCTCGCACTCGGACGCATAACCTTGGCCGCTTTCTGAGGATCTGGGCGGTAGTAGCCCCCTATATCCTGCTTGCTGCCCTGCACTGAATTAAGCTCCTCAACAATCTTGGCCTCATTGTCACCAAGCTGTGCCGCCAGCGCCGAAAACGCCGCGCTCAATTCAGCGTCCTCAGTCTGCGCCGCCAGAGCTTTGGCCCAATAAAGGGCGACATAAAAATGACTGCCCCGGTTATCTAGTTCACCGGTTTTACGAGAAGGCGCTTTGTTGTTAAGCAAGTACTGCCCGGTTGCTTCATCCAGCGTCTTAGCTAAGACAGCAGCCTTCTTGTTGCCGTTTTTCTCGGCGAGGTGCTCAAAGCTCACCGCCAGCGCCAGAAACTCCCCGAGGCTATCCCAGCGCAAGTGGTTTTCATCAACAAGCTGCTCAACGTGCTTGGGCGCGGAGCCACCAGCTCCGGTTTCAAATAAACCACCGCCATTCATCAGCGGAACGATGGACAGCATTTTAGCGGATGTGCCCAGCTCTAGAATTGGGAACAAGTCCGTCAAATAGTCGCGCAGAACATTACCCGTCACAGAAATGGTGTCTTCACCTTTGGCAATTCGCTGCAAAGAAAAACGCGTTGCCGCTTTGGGCGCCATGATATGCAGCTCCAGGCCATCGGTATCGTGATCTTTCAGGTAGGTATTCACCTTGGCAATCAACTGAGCATCGTGAGCGCGATTTTCGTCCAACCAGAATACGGCCGGGCTGCCGGTGGCACGAGCGCGATTAACCGCAAGCTTTACCCAATCCTGAATCGGCGCATCTTTCACCTGGCACATGCGGAAGATATCGCCCGCTTCGACGCTGTGACTCATCAATACTTCACCGGCGGCATTCAGCACCTTAACGGTGCCCGCAGCAGACAGCTCAAACGTCTTATCGTGAGAGCCATACTCTTCGGCTTTCTGAGCCATCAAACCAACATTCGGAACAGTGCCCATAGTTGTCGGGTCGAGCGCTCCATTTTCTTTACAGAAGTCGATCGTCTCTTGATAAACGCCGCTGTAACAGCGATCAGGAATGACGGCCTTGGTATCTTTCTGCTTGCCATCCGGACCCCACATTTGCCCCGAGGTGCGTATCATTGCCGGCATAGACGCATCAATAATGATGTCGCTCGGCACATGCAGATTGGTAATACCTTTGTCGGAGTTGACCATGGCCAAAGCGGGCTGCTTTGCGTAAAGCGCTTCAATATCCGCTTCGATCTCGGCGCGCTGCTCGTCCGGCAGTGAGGCAATTTTAGCAACAAGATCACCAAAACCATTGTTCACATCCACACCCAGCTTCTCAAGCAGCTCCGCGTGCTTGTCAAAGATATCTTTGTAGAACACGCTGACCATATGACCAAAAATAATTGGGTCACTGACTTTCATCATCGTCGCTTTCATATGCAGCGAGAACAACACATCTTCGTCTTTGGCCTGCTGTACTTGCTCAGCCAGGAAAGCTCGCAGAGCGCGTTTACTCATCACTGCCGAATCAATAATCTCACCCGCCTGCAATGCCAGACCTTGCTTGAGAGTTTCACTGCTGCCGTCGGCTTTTTCCAGCACAATACTAACGGTGTCGGCATTTGCCAGTGTCAAGCTTTGCTCGGAACCATAGAAGTCACCTTCGCTCATACTGGCAACATGGGATTTGGAGTCTTTGCTCCAGGCGCCCATTGAATGCGGATTATTTTTAGCGAACTGTTTGACCGCACCGGGGGCGCGGCGATCGGAGTTGCCCTCGCGCAAAACCGGGTTAACCGCCGAACCTTTAACGCGGTCATAACGCGCCTTAGCATCTTTTTCTTGGTCGCTGCTCGCGTCTTCCGGATAATCCGGCAGCGCAAAACCTTTGTCCTGGAGCTCCTTAATCGCGGCCTTTAACTGCGGCACTGACGCACTGATATTTGGCAGCTTGATAATGTTTGCATCGGGCGTTTTAGCCAACTCGCCAAGCTCTGCCAAAGCATCGGCAATGCGCTGATCTTCTGGCAATAGATCGGCAAAATTTGCGAGAATACGACCGGAAAGAGAGATGTCACGGGTCTCGACATCAACGCCAGCGGCTTTGGCAAAAGCCTGAACTACGGGCAGGAACGAGTAAGTCGCCAGAGCCGGCGCCTCATCGGTTTCAGTGTAAATTATTCTCTCTTTAGTCATAACGTATCCTATGTAAATAATTAAGAACCACGCAGGCTCCTCATCATCGTTGTGCGACGAGTCCGGACCTGGTTCGTTCAAGGAGCGTCGGCCCGAAGGCCTTAGAAGCGGGGCCGGATTATAGCAACTTTGTATGCGCTTCTAAAGATAAGGAACTCCAGATGCAACAGACACTTACAAGCGAACGGCCCCACCTTACTGTCGCCGCGGTTGTTGAGCAAAATGACAAATTCTTATTAGTCAGAGAACTCTGTAACGGAGAACTCAAACTCAATCAGCCAGCAGGCCACGTTGAGAATGGCGAATCCTTAATTCAAGCAGTCGAGCGCGAATGCCTTGAAGAAACAGGCTGGCAGGTCACGGCAAGCTCCTTTTTGGGCATTAGCCAATTTTCTGCACCAAATGGCATCACCTACCTGCGATGCAGCTTTGTGTGCAAGGCCATTAAACAACTCGAGCATTACACCCTAGATAGTGACATCCACGAGGCGCTCTGGTTAAGCCGAGAACAAATTTTCTCTCAGCAGCATAGCCATCGAAGCGCCATGGTAGCCAATGACATCAAGCGCTACGAGCAGGGCCTGCAATTCCAGATAGAGCAGCTATATTGTCTATTAGCTCAATTCGACGCGTAATTTTGGCAGGGGAATCCTTATAACCTTACTGAAACACATACACGGTTTCATATAGGGCCTTATAATGCGCGAAAACGTGGTATGGAATCTGCGTTACCACTTTAGCTTTAAGTCATATAAGTTATAAATGTTGCTGGAGAGCATCTAATGAGTGTTGAAAAGAAGTACCTTAAGTCCAAACCTGTCTGCAAAGTAAAGTTCGTAGCCCCGGAAGAACTTGCCAAAGAGGCAAAAAAAATATACCTGGCCGGTGACTTCAATGACTGGAAATACCAGGAAACCATGCTGAGAAAACAAAAGAACGGCTCCATGGCCACCACTCTCGATCTCAACCCCGGCGAAGAGTATGAGTATCGCTACGTGCTCGACGGCGAACGCTGGGAAAACGATCACGACGCAGATAAATACGTGCCCACAACCATGGGCGTCGACAATAGCGTTGTTATCTGCTGAACAAAAAAGGAATTAAAGCGGCAGCCGTATCCGCCACTTTAATTTCTTCACAACTTCACACTTATTTTTACCGGCAAAGCCAGCCTTTTGCTTGAGGATCTTTGCGCTGCTCGATAAAGACTGCAGCGCCGGACGCCCCGCCCGGCCACACGCCAAACTGCATTGAGCCCGACCGAACTAATCTATATTGCGGTGAATACGGTTTAAACCGTTTAATGCAGCAACACGATAGGCCTCGGCCATTGTCGGGTAATTAAAGGTTGTATTGACAAAGTATTCGACGCTGTTTGCAGAGCCTTGCTGACTCATAATTGCCTGGCCAATATGAATGATTTCCGAAGCCTCCGCGCCAAAACAATGTATACCCAAAATCTGTAAATTGTCGGCGTGAAAAAGGATCTTGAGCATACCCTCTTCTTCACCGCTAATCTGACCGCGAGCCGTGTCTTTGAAAAACGCACGCCCAACTTCGTAAGGTATTTTGGCCGCGGTTAATTCGCGCTCATTCTGACCAATCGAACTAATTTCAGGCAAGGTATAAATACCGGTGGGGGCATCTAAAATAAAGCGCGACTCTCGCCCCATAATGACATCAACAATGGCTCGCCCCTGATCGTAACTGGCGCTGGCCAAACTTGGCCAACCAATGACATCACCGGCTGCATAAATATTTTCAACATCGGTCTGATACTTATTGTTCACTTTAAGCTGACCGCGATGATTTGCGCTGAGCCCAAGCGCATCCAGGCTCAGTTTATCAGTGTTTCCTGTGCGCCCATTGCACCACAACATTGCGTCAGCCTTAATCTTTTTGCCGCTTTCCAACACCAACTCCACGCCGTTTTCATGGGCATCGCAGGCAACAAAATTTTCATTGTGACGAACCATAACACCGTGATCGCGCAACTGATAACTAAGCGCATCGGAAATTTCATCGTCGAGAAAACTCAATAAACGATCGCGGCTGTTAATTAAATCAACCTTGACACCGAGCGCGGCAAAAATAGACGCGTATTCACAGCCAATGACGCCGGCACCGTAAATAATTAAGGTGCGCGGCGTGTGCTGCATATCCAGAACACTATCGCTGTCGTAAATGCGCTCGTGCTGAAAATCAATTTCTTGCGGCTGATACGGCCGCGAACCGGTGGCAATAACAATATGTTTTGCCCGAATTGTTTCGCTGACTCCGGCCTCCAAAGCAATGGTCACTTCATTTGCGCTAACAAACTCGGCCCAACCCGGAAAATAACGTATGCGGTTTTTATTAAAATAGTCCGTGCGCATTTCAACCTGCTTTGGAATAACCTGCAGGGCAGCATCTCGCAATTGGGGGTAGGTAAAGTGTGGCTTCTGCCCCAACTGCTTATAGACGGCGCTGTTGCGAAACTTAATTAAGCGCTTAATCGTCTGCCTTAACGACTTCGATGGGATCGTGCCTTTGTGGGTGCAATTGCCCCCGAGAGCCGAGCGCGCATCCACCACTGCGACCTGCAATTCATTCTTTGCCGCAGCCATTGCCGCAGCCTCTCCGGCAGGCCCTGCACCTATTATCAAAACGTCGTAGTGAAAATCATTCATACGCACGAAAGCGCTCCGCTCGCTTCTCAGTATTATTATTTTGCTTCGTAAAAGTCAGCGCCTGCGCCAGCCGATACTTTCTTTTTTTGCTCTTTGTCGCACTTGGCCTTATCGCCACCGCAAACATCACACTCTGTTTCCATACCGAGCGCCGACATGCCGCCACACGAACCGCTGATCGGTTTGCGGCCGAGGATAACACCAATAGCCATTGCGCAGACAATGACCAGCAATACAACAAACGCCAGGATAAAAGTCGTCATCATTTCACCATGTATTTCTCAAATGCTTGTGTGTAGTTTACGTCAAAGCCATCATCACCACGAACAATAAAATACGCCGCCAGCTGCAGCTTATCCGCGACGGCGCGCCCGCGCTCAGGCCCGAGTACGTTTAGCGCCGTTGCCCAGGCGTCCGCCTCGGCACTACTCGCGGCAATCACGGTTACCGATGCGAGCTTGTGAGTAATCGGCGCGCCCGAACCCGGGTCAATCGTATGGGAATAACGCTTGCCGTTTTCTTCAAAGTAGTTGCGATAGTCTCCGGAGGTCGCCACCGCGACATCGCTGAGCGCCAGAATCTGCGCGGCGCTGCCCTGGCCCAGCACAGGCTTTTCAACAGCAATACGCCACGCCTGAGCCTGAGCGTTTAAGCCACTCAGACTTAGCTCGCCGCCAATTTCAACCATGTGACTGCGCACACCCAAAGCATCCAGATACGCCGCCAAATGATCAACCGCCCAGCCCTTGGCGATGGCACTTAAGTCGATGTACAAGGCCTTGTGTTTGCGCACTAAATTCTCAGAACAATTAAGCTCTAAGGCATCGTAGCCGATACGCTCGCGCACATTGGCCAGCGCTTCTTCACTGGGTATCGATGACCGCGCTTCAGGGCCAAAGCCCCAAAGGTTTACCAGCGGCCCGACGGTCGGGTCAAATGCGCCGTCACTTGCGCGGTAAATTTCTCCGGCCAGCGCCATCAACTGACACAACTGAGGCTCAACACGAAACCACTCCCCCACTGAGGCATGATTAAAACGATTAAGTTCCGAATCGGCGATATAGGTCGACATACTCTGATTAATCGCTTGAAGCTCGGTATCGAGCTGCGCCTGCAGAGCTTGCCGATCAAGCTCCAGGGTATCGGTAGGCGTCAACTTAACGTGGTAAGTCGTGCCCATCGTCGGACCCTGAAGCTGCCACTGCTCGCTTTTGCGTTCGCTGCATGCCGCCAACAGCAACAGACAACAAAAAAAGGCTGGGTAGACCAGCCTTTTTCCGAGTGTGTTTACACTAACATTCACAATTAACCACCGAAGTCGTCGAGCAGAATGTTTTCATCCTCAACACCGAGGTCTTTCAACATCTTGATCACAGCGGCGTTCATCATTGGAGGCCCACACATGTAGAACTCACAATCTTCCGGCGCCGGGTGATCTTTCAGATAGCTCTCGTACAGAACGTTGTGAATAAAGCCGGTCTTGCCTTCCCAGTTGTCCTCAGGCTGAGGATCAGAAAGTGCAACGTGCCATTCAAAGTTATCGTTCTCATCGGCCAGCATGTCGTACTCGTCCTGATAGAACATCTCACGCAAAGAACGAGCACCGTACCAGAAACTCATCTTACGCTTAGTCTTCAGGCGCTTAAGCTGATCGAAGATATGCGAACGCATAGGCGCCATACCAGCACCACCACCAACAAAGACCATCTCTGCATCGGTGTCTTTAGCGAAGAACTCACCAAAGGGACCAAATACAGTCACTTTGTCACCCGGCTTCAAGTTAAATACGAAAGAACTCATCAGGCCAGCAGGAATACCCTGGCTGCCCGGAGGTGGCGTTGCAATACGAATATTGAACTTAACCACACCCTTCTCTTCCGGGTAGTTCGCCATCGAGTAAGCACGGATTACAGGCTCAGTCGTAGTCGACTCCAGATTAAAGAAGCCAAAGCGCTCCCAGTCACCGCGGTACTCTTCTTCGATATCGAAGTCTTTGTACTGAACGGAACCTGCAGGACGCTCAAGCTGAACATAACCACCGGCGCGGAAGTCTACGTTCTCGCCTTCAGGCAGCTTAAGAGTCAGTTCTTTAATAAAGGTCGCCATGTTCGGGTTAGATTCAACAGTACAAACCCACTGCTTAACACCGAACACCTCTTCAGGTACTTCAACCTTCATGCTCTGCTTAACAGGCACCTGACAGCTTAAACGCCAGCCTTCTTTTTCTTCACGCTTAGTGAAGGCAGCCTTTTCAGTAGGCAGCATGGAACCGCCGCCTTCAGTGACCTTACAGGTACACTGCTGACAGCTACCACCGCCACCACAGGCAGAAGGCAGGAAGATGTCCGCTGCGGCGAGGGTTTGCATCAGCTTACCACCGGCAGGAACCGTTAAAGTTTTTTCGCCGTTAACATCGATAGTGATGTCACCGCTGTTAACCAGTTTTGAGCGTGCGCTCAAGATTACCGCCACCAAAGCGAGCACGATAACCGTGAACATCACGACACCTAAGATAATCTCAGTCATGATTTATATTCCCTCGCTTACAGGCTGATGCCGCCGAAGGACTGAAAGCCCAACGACATCAAACCGACAGTGATAAAGGTAATGCCAAGGCCCTGCAGGCCAGCTGGCACGTCGCTGTACTTCATTTTTTCGCGAATCGCTGCCAGCGCAGTGATTGCCAATGCCCAGCCAACACCGGAACCAAGGCCAAAGCTTACACTTTCGGCAAAGTTGTATTCGCGCTGAACCATCAGAAGTGCACCACCCAAGATGGCACAGTTCACAGTGATCAGCGGCAGGAATACGCCCAGAGCGTTGTACAGAGGCGGGAAGTACTTATCCAATACCATCTCAAGAATCTGTACCATCGCCGCAATTACACCGATGTAACAGATCAGGCCGAGGAAACTCAGATCCACTTCAGGCATGCCAGCCCAAGCCAGAGCACCCTCTTTAAGCAGGTAGTTATAAAGCAGATTGTTAACCGGAACAGTAATTCCGAGCACAACTACAACCGCAATACCGAGGCCAATTGCCGCATCGATCTTTTTAGAGATCGCAAGGAAAGTACACATACCCAGGAAAAACGCCAGGGCCATGTTTTTGATGAAAATAGATTCAACAAAGATACTAAGTAAATTTTCCATTAGTGGGCCTCCGCCTTTTTAGTATTGGGCGCAATCTTGAACTCAGGCTCTTCTACCTGGTCAGTTTTGTACTGACGCAGAGCCCAGATCAGAAGACCAATCAGGAAAAACGCACTTGGAGCAATCAGCATCATGCCGTTGGCGATGTAGCCTTCAGGCATAACCTGAATACCCATCAACTTGCCGGCACCAAAGAGCTCACGCAAAACCGCAAGGATGATCAGCAGCGCTGAGTAACCTAAGCCATTACCAATACCGTCGAGGAAGCTCGCGCCCGGGCCATTTTTCATGGCAAAGGCTTCAGCGCGACCCATTACGATACAGTTAGTAATGATCAGACCAACAAATACAGACAGCTGCTTAGAGATATCGTAAGCAACGGCTTTCAGCACCTGATCAACCAGGATCACCAACGAGGCAATAATGGTCATCTGACAGATGATACGAATATTGTTGGGAATGTGATTGCGGATCAACGACACAAACAGGTTCGAGAACGCTGTTACAGAGGTCAGAGCGACACACATAACCAAAGTGACGTTCAGGCTGGTAGTTACCGCCAGAGCAGAACAAATACCCAGCACCTGAAGCGCAATTGGGTTGTTGTCCAGAATAGGCTTAAACAAAAGTTCTTTTGCTTTCATGACTTAGGCCTCCCCTGCTTTCAAATTTTGAATAAAAGGACCAAAACCCTGCTGACCGAGCCAGAACTTGATCATGTTATCTACGCCATTGGTAGTCAGGGTTGCACCGCTCAGACCATCAATTTTGCTTTCAGCTTGAGGAGTCGTGCTACCCACCTGACCTTTAATAACGGTCAGAGCAACAGAACCATCGGCATTAAATGCCTGCTTGCCGCCCCACAGAGCCTTCCAGTTAGGGTTGTCAACTTCACCGCCGAGGCCCGGAGTTTCACCGTGCTCGTAGTAGCCGATACCAACCACCGTTTGCAGATCAGACTCTAAAGCCAAGAAACCATAGAGTGTTGACCAAAGGCCGTAACCGCGAATAGGAAGAATGATTTTTTCAAGCTTGCCTTGCTGATCGTTGATCAGATAAACCTGAGCGTAAAATTCTTCACGCTTAATACCGGCGATATCTTCTTTTTTGTCGAGCGCACGCGAGAGCTTGGGGTCTTTAGACGCCTTGCGCTGATCGTAAGCCTGACCGTCAAGATCCGAGCTGTATTTGCCAGTGCGCAAATCAACAACGCGCGTTTCAACTTGCTTAAACTGCTCTTCAACACTGAGGCTAGGGTCGTAAAGGCCCGAGGCCATCAGAATATTGCGGTTAAAATCCTGCTGCTTGTTCTTCTGCTGCATGGGTTTCAGCGCAACGGAAGCTGCCGAAACAATAATCGAGCAGACGATACACAGAGCCAGCGTAACGGTGACCGTCTTTTTAATCGTATCGTTATTAGCCACGAGCCAGTCTCCTCTTAATGTTCGACTTAACAACAAAGTGGTCGATCAGTGGAGCAAAAATATTGGCAAACAGAATCGCCAGCATCATGCCTTCCGGAAAAGCCGGGTTCACCACACGAATGGTCACCACCATAAAGCCAATTAAAATACCAAAAGCCCACTTGCCGGCATTCGTCATCGATGCAGATACCGGATCGGTTGCCATAAAGATGGTACCAAAGGCCCAGCCACCAACAACAAAATGCCAATAAAACGGCATCTGGAACATCAGATTGTCAGTATCGGGGCTGGCCAGTGCGCTGTACAACACCGCTGTAATGGTCGTACCAAGTGCAACACCGGCAACAATACGAAACGAAGCAATGCCCATCGCCATCAGCACGATACCACCGAGCAAAATAGCCAGGGTACTCACCTCGCCGATGGAACCCGGCATAAAGCCCAGGAAGGCGTCGAACCAACTCATCTGATTTTGCAACGCTTCCATGCCTTGAGAAGCCGCAACACTCAGTGCCGTTGCACCGGTGTGACCGTCAACACCCGTCCATACGGTGTCGCCACTCATATAGGCCGGGTAGGCAAAGAACAAAAACGCACGACCAGTCAAAGCAGGGTTTAAGAAGTTTTTACCAGTACCACCAAATACTTCTTTACCGATAACAACACCGAAGCTGATGCCTAAAGCCGCTTGCCACAGAGGCAGACTCGGGGGGCAAGCCAGAGCAAAAAGTACAGAAGTCACAAAGAAACCTTCGTTAACTTCGTGGCCGCGCTTCATCGCAAAAAGCACTTCCCAGAAACCGCCAACAATAAATACGGTCATGTAGATAGGCAGGAAGAACACCGCACCGTAGACCAGGTTGTCCCACAGACTGGCAGGATCGTGACCGGCAAACAGCGCAATCAGGGCGCCGCGCCAACCTTCAATTCCGGTAGCGCCCATCTCAGCGAGAATGGTATTGCTCTGCAAACCGAGGTTGTACATACCAAAAATCATCGCCGGGAACGTACAGGCCCAAACAGTGATCATGATGCGTTTCAGGTCTATGCCATCGCGAACGTGAGCGGTGCTCGCAGTTTTTTCATTAGGCTGAAACAAGCCGGTATCGATCGCTTCGTACAGCGCGTACCAACTCTCGAATTTACCGCCTTTTACAAAATGCGGCTCGAGCTTATCGAATTGATTGCGTAAGAATTTCACGATTAACCCTCCTTCTCAATAGTGGTGAGGTTATCGCGAAGAATGGGGCCGTATTCGTATTTGCCGGGGCAAACAAAAGTACACAAAGCCAGATCCTCTTCATCGAGTTCCAAACAGCCAAGTTGTTGAGCTGTTTCAGTGTCGCCAACAATCAACGCACGCAGCAGCTGAGTCGGCAGAATATCCAGAGGCATCACGCGCTCGTAGGCACCAACCGGCACCATCGCACGCTCAGAACCATTGGCAGAGGTGGTGAAATTAAACTTACCGCCAAACAGCTTGCTCAGATAAATAGGCATGACCGAGAAGCGCTTCATACCAAGCGTGAAGTAGTGCAGGAATGGGCGCTCGTTGCCCTCTTCCAATACCGTCACCTGATTTGCGTAGCGACCCAAGAAAGCGGTTGTGCCTTCAGCAGTGTTACCGCCAAACACAGAACCGCTAACGATGCGGTTATCACCCGCCTTTAGCTGACCGGCCGTCAACTCTTCAAGGCTGGCACCAATACGGGTGCGAAGCAGGCGAGGTTTTTCAACCTGAGGGCCGGCAAGCGCAACAATACGCTCAACATTCAGCTGGCCTGTGGTGAACAACTCACCGATGGCAGCAACGTCCTGATAACCTACAGACCAGTTAACGCGGTTTTCGCTAACCGGAGCAAGGAAGTGCATCGCAGTACCAACATTGCCCGCAGGGTGTTTACCGCCAAAGGCAGCCAGTTCAACACCGGCAGGTACTTCAGGCGCTTTACCCGGAGCGTGGCTAACAAACAGCTTGCCTTCAGTCAGGCGCGACAAAACCGTCAAGCCATTTTTAAAGGCCTCTGCTTTCTCAGCAATGACTAAAGTCGCGTCGGGAGCCAGGGGGTTGGTATCCATCGCGGCAACAAATATGTTGGCAGGTACGGCGTCAATAGCGGGAACTTTTGAGAACGGACGAGTGCGAATCGCTGTCCACAGGCCCGAGTCGACTAAGTTGCCAACAACTTTATCGCGCTCAAGGCCGGCCAGAGCTGAAGCGTCAAAGCTTGCAAAGCTCAGGGCATCGTCGCCCTCAACATCGATAACAATGCTCTCGAATACGCGGCGCTCACCGCGATTAATCGCAGCAACCGTACCAGCGGCAGGCGAGGTGTACTGAACACCTTCGGTTTTCTTGTCCGTAAACAGAACTTGACCGACTTTGACTTTGTCACCAACCTGAACATTCATGGTTGGCTTCATGCCATGGTAGTCAAACCCTATAACGGCAACAGAACGTATGGTTGCCCCATCTTCAATGGCCTGAGCAGGCTCACCGGAGATAGGCAAATCCAATCCACGACGGATCGTAATCATATCGTCTCAGCCTAAAGTTATTTATATAGTTAAAATGAAAGAAGCTCGGGTTAGCGCCTCAGGGCTTATTGGGGCAGACTTTGATCTATGCCCGTTCCAAGAAGGAACCAAACAAGCACAATAGGCTCTAACCCGAGCCGCTTCTTTACCAGTATCCGTATATTTATACGCGTGAGAGCGCCACCAGCTTATTCGCCCACCGACGTTTAATTAGCTGGCCTCTTAAGTACGCAAGTACGCCGCAGACACCGTTTCTGTTTACAAAAACGCAAAAACAGAGAAAGCAAAAAGCTCTCCCGACACGTTGGCGGCACTCAGGGCACAAAAAAATCGCCCACAAAATCAGCAATTTGCACCAATTTTAGACGAAACATCCTAAATTCGCCCCACACGCGCAAAAAGCCGCGCACATTATAGGGATGACAAAGAATTAACACCAGCAAACAACGAGCATTAATTTTCGCGCCACGCTAATGCGGCTGCGCTAACGAATATTTGCAGGACAACTTGTTCATACACGAGCTATCTATACAATTGCGTGCGAACCATTTCAGCACAGATAAACAATGAAAGCTCTTCAGCAAGCACCGGAGGCGCCACCGGCTCAACAGCGCCACTATTGGCACCAACTCAACCCGAGCTCGGCGAGCTTCGCAATCAGTCGCGCACTGCTGACATCGCCCACCAGCTCGCTGATTATCTGCCCAACCATGGCCAGTGCCGACCGCACCTACAGCGAGCTGAGCACCATGCTTCAAGGCGAAAAAAAAGCGCCGCCGCTGCGCCAGTTTCCAGACTGGGAAACCCTGCCTTACGACAGCTTCAGCCCCCACCAGGATATTATTTCCGAGCGCCTTCGCTGCCTCTACGAACTGTGCTTTACCGAGCGCAACTGCGTGATCATTTCTGCACAAACCCTGCTGCAGCGCCTTATTCCGACATCGTACTTAAAAAGCAAATCTCTCAGAGTTGAACTCGGCCAACAAATTAAACGCGAACAATTTTGCAGTGAACTGACAGAAGCCGGCTACTTGCGCGTAGATACGGTCTTTCAACACGGTGAGTTTGCCGTGCGAGGTTCGCTGATTGATATTTTCCCAATGGGCTCTGACGAAGCCTTCCGCCTGGAATTTTTTGACGACGAAATAGACAGTCTGCGCCGCTTTGACCCCGAGAGCCAACGCAGTACTGAGCAGGTAAAGCGCATTGAATTGCTGCCCGGGCGCGAATGCCCGCTCGATAGCGACGCCATTGCCGGCTTCAAAGAGCGCTGGTTTGAGAGCTTTGATGTCGATCATCGCCAGTGTCCGGTATTTCAAGATATCAGCTCAGGCCTGCCAGCCGCTGGTATCGAGTATTACAGCCCACTGTTTTTTGACAAGCTTGCCAGCTTATTTTCCTACCTGCCGGACGCCACACAAATATACAGCTTTGAAGGTGTTGAGCAGGCCATTGAAGATCACTGGCGCGAATTGAGCGAACGCTACGAAAGCCGCAAAGGCGACCTGCGTCGCCCCATCTTGCCACCCCAGCAAATATACCTGCCAATCAACGAACTGTTTGGCGAACTAAAAGCCTTCTCGCGCACGGTTATCAGCGAAAACAAAGCACCGCAGGATAAAGCCGGGCACTTTGATTTTGCCACCAGTCCCATGCCACAGTTGGCTATTGAAACTCATGCGAGCAATCCGCTGCACCGCCTGCAAGCATTTCTGAGCTCAACCAACAAACGCGTGCTCTTTTGCGCCGAAAGCGAAGGACGGCGTGAAGTCATAAAAGAGCAGCTCGACAAAATCAATATTTTGCCCGACGAGCTCAGCAGCTTAAACGCATTTTTTTCCGGCGACAGCGAACACGCCATCTGCATTGCTGACCTCGGCGACGGCATTAACAGCGCCAACGATGATTTTATTATCATCAACGAAAACGCCCTGTTCAGTGGCCGGGTCAGGCAGAGCCGGCGCCGCCGAAAAGAAAGTGACGACAGCGACAACATCGTTAAAAACCTGACCGAGCTCAAGCTCGGCGCACCCGTGGTTCACATTGAGCACGGTGTCGGCCGCTACCGAGGCCTGGAGACGATCAGCGTCGACAGCCAGGCGCAAGAGTACCTAACCCTCGAATACGCCAATGAAGCCAAGCTTTACGTGCCGGTTGCGGATTTACACTTAATCAGCCGCTACAGTGGCGCAGACGAAGCCGTTGCACCTTTGCACAAACTCGGCAGTGAACAGTGGAGCAAAGCCAAGAAAAAAGCCGCCGAACAAGTTAACGACGTCGCCGCTGAGCTCCTGCACATCTACGCCCTGCGCAAAGCGCGCAAAGGCTTTAGCCACCTGCTCGAAGGAGACGCTTACGAGCGCTTTTCAAATGAATTTGCATTTGAGGAAACACCGGATCAAAGTTCGGCTATTCAAGCGGTACGCGCCGACATGTTAAGCCCCCAGCCGATGGACAGGTTAGTCTGCGGCGACGTTGGTTTTGGCAAAACGGAAGTGGCGATGCGCGCTGCATTTATTGCCGTGCAGAACAACAAACAGGTCGCGGTGCTGGTACCAACCACCCTGCTCGCTCAACAGCACTTCGATAATTTCAAAGACCGCTTTGCCAATTGGCCCATTAATATAGAAGTTATATCGCGCTTTAAAACAGGTAAAGAAAGTGCCGAGGTCATCAAGCGCATTGAAAGCGGCAACGTCGACATTGTTGTCGGCACCCATAAATTAATCATGGGCGATATTAACTTTGAACGACTCGGGCTTGTCATTATCGATGAAGAACACCGCTTTGGGGTTAAACAAAAAGAAACATTAAAATCCATCCGCACCGAAGTCGACATCCTCAACCTTACCGCCACACCGATACCGCGCACCCTGAATATGGCAATGAGCGGCATACGCGATTTAAGCATTATCGCCACACCGCCAGCCAAACGCCTTTCGGTCAAAACCTTTGTGCGCGAAAACGACAAGGCGCTTGTCAAGGAAGCCGTTCTGCGTGAAATCATGCGCGGCGGCCAGGTTTATTATTTACACAACGAAGTCAAAAGCATTGAAAAAGCCGCTCGCGACTTAGCCGAATTGGTGCCGGACGCGCGCATCCAAATCGGCCATGGCCAAATGCGCGAGCGCGAACTCGAAGCGGTCATGAGTGATTTTTATCACAAGCGCTTTAACATATTGGTCTGCACCACCATTATTGAAACAGGCATTGATGTGCCGAGCGCCAATACCATTATTATTGATAGAGCTGATAAATTTGGCCTGGCTCAGCTGCATCAACTTCGCGGCCGCGTTGGCCGCAGCCACCATCAGGCTTATGCCTACTTGCTCAGCCCCAATAAAAAGAATCTCAGCGCCGACGCCGTTAAACGCCTGGAGGCAATCGAAGAGGCTCAGGATCTCGGCGCCGGCTTTACCCTCGCCTCCCACGACTTAGAAATTCGCGGCGCCGGGGAACTACTCGGCGATGAGCAGAGCGGGCAAATGCACGCTATCGGCTTCACGCTATATATGGACATGCTCGATCGAGCAGTGAAAGCGATTAAAAAAGGCGAGAAAGTCGACCTGGAAAAACCAATTCAACTCAACGCCGAAATCAACCTGCGCATCCCTGCGCTCATACCCGATGACTACCTGCCAGACGTCAGCTTGCGCCTGCAGCTTTATAAACGCCTCGCCTCGGCCGGCAGCCACGAAGCGCTAGAAAAACTACAGGTAGAAATGATCGACCGCTTCGGCCTGCTGCCGGATGCCCTGAAAAACCTATTTCGCAGCACTGGCCTGCGCCTTCGCAGCGAAGCACTCGGCATCAGCCGTATTGAGGCCAGTGCCCGCGGTGGTAAACTAGAATTTTCAGCCGATACCAAAGTTGACCCGCTTGCGATTGTTAAACTTGTTCAAAACCAGCCACAAAACTACAAACTTGTTGGCGCAAACCAATTACAATTCATGCAAACTAGCGCGGATGCAGACCAGCGTTTAAAACTTGTCAGCGGTCTGCTGGACACATTAACCAAGGCCAGCCAATGAAAAAGTCACCCGTCAAACGCCTAACCCAGAGCCTCGTTTGTCTGTTAACAGGCACAAGCTTAAACAGCTTTGCCGAAGACAAGCCAAACTTTGATGGCTGGTACCAGGTTGAAGTGATTGTATTTGAGCGCAGCAACAAACAAACAGCCGAGCAGTGGCCAAGCAATATTAATTTGTTTTACCCGTTGAACCTGCACTTGCTTACAACACAAGAGCAAGCGCTCGCGGCCACTGACGACACCGCAACAAGCAACACAAACACTAATACGCTTGAGAACAACACAACCGAACAGCAAGTAAAGCCCACAGAAAACAAAAATCAGGCTTATCATCCCCTACCTAAAGAGCAGCGCTTATTAAATAGCGAAGCTGCGCGCCTCGACCGAAGTAGCCGCTATCAGCTGCTGTTTCACGAAGCCTGGCAACAACCGATTATCGAATACCGACAGAGCCCCTCCGTTGCTATTTTAGGCGGGCAGCAGTTTGACCAGCACTATGAACTTGAAGGCAGCATCAAACTCAGTGTGCAGCGCTACCTGCATTTAGAAACCAATCTCTGGCGCGCCAATTTTGAGACCAACTACGGCCAAGAAACCAGCTATTGGCCCGCCCTGCCCCGCATCCCCAGAGCCATACAACAAAGCGAAGCCGGCAGTGGCCTTGAAGATTTTGACCTAAATTCACTCAAGCTCGATCAACATCTGGCCAGCGACGACACACAAACAACGCAAGGCTTTTCATTAAATACAAACAGTTTTGATAACAGCGAGCTATACAGCGGCACACTGCGCAACTACGAAGAGCTCGCCACTGAAGCTTACGTTGTCAGTGAAATTTCAACGCTGCGCCAGCGCCGCCGTATGCGAAGTGGTGAAACCCACTACCTCGATCATCCCGAGCTGGGCCTGCTTATTCGTATAGAGCCCGTTGCCAAGCTTGATGTTGCCGCCAACTAATGGTGAAAAAACTTAGCAGGCGAAATCGCGCTCAAACACACGGCAACAACTAAAATAAAAGAGCGCCCTGGCTTACACCAAAGCGCTCTTGCTCAAAACATAAAAGTAAAACAGACCAATCGGCATCTGCCGGTGTTTTAGTTGGCGTAAAAATAGCTCATCAAGGTCGGCAAGAACTGCTTAAACTTCAGCACGGCCTGGCGCATATTGTTTTCAATATCCGCCATAATCAATTCACCGGGCTCGACACCGGCCGCCCAGTTCACACTCAAACACAGTGATGCGTAGGCCAGCCCCAACTCTTTCGCGAGTGCCGCTTCAGGCATCAAGGTCATGCCGACAATGTCGTTGCCATCGTTTTTTAAGCGCCGTATCTCGGCGGCGGTTTCCAACCTCGGCCCCTGCGTGCACGCATAACAGGCCCCATCCTGAATAAGCAGGTTCTGTTGGCGCGCAGCGTTTAACAACAAGCTGCGCAAATGCGCATCAAAAGGCTGACTAAAATCGATGTGTTTTAAACCGAGTTCAAAATTATCAAAAAAGCTCTGCTCTCGCCCCCAGCTGTAATCGATCAGCTGATCCGGGACAATTAAAGACATCGGCGCGGCAAATTCGGCAATGCCGCCAACAGCATTGGTCGCAACAACATGGGTTACACCAAGCTGAGCCAGCGCATAGATATTTGCGCGATAGTTAATGCGGTGCGGCGGCACCTTGTGTTCATCACCGTGGCGGCACAAAAACACAAGCGGTAAACCGCGGCATTGGCCGCTTAAACACGAGACATCGCCATAGGGCGTTTCGAGCAATAAACTTTCAGCAGCAAAGGCTTCGAGTTCGTACAAACCCGAGCCACCAATAATCCCTAGCTTCACGCCGGCAAATCTCCCACGCCAATATTCTCTGCCGGGCCACCAGTTCGCTCAGCCGAAACGAGCTCAGCCGGCGCAGAGGCCAAGTGCAAAGTACTTGTAGGAAAAGCGCATTCTGCGCCGTGCTGCTCAACAATAGCTAATACCTTCAACAATACATCCTGCTTAATTTCATGAAATTCCACCCAATTCGTAGTATGGGTAAAACAATAAATAAAAAAGTCCAGCGAGGAACTCGCGAACTTATTAAAGTTAACGATTAAGGTTAGGTTTTCATCAATCGCTTTGTGCTCGCGCAACATCGTTTTGACGTCATCGACAATTAAATGCACTTTTTGACCATCGTCATAACGCACACCAATCGTTTCATAGATACGGCGATTACTCATACGCGATGGATTTTCCACCGCTATTTGCGTAAAGGTCGAGTTCGGCACATAGAGCGGGCGCTTGTCAAAGGTTCGAATACGCGTCAGGCGCCAACCAATATCTTCAACTGTGCCTTCGATTTCCTTGTCGTGTGAACGAATCCAATCACCGACAGCAAAAGGCCTATCCATATAAATCATTAAGCCGCCAAAGAAGTTAGCGAGTAAATCTTTGGCTGCAAAACCAACTGCAATACCGCCAATACCGCCAAAGGCCAAGATGCCGCGAATCTCAACATCAAAATACTGCAGTAAAATTAATACCGAAGTAATAAATACCGAGACACGCAGCAACTTACCAACCGCCACAGCGGTCGTCTCATCGACAGGCTTGTGGCAAAATTTGGGGTCGCGAAAGTTTTTCTCAACGCGGCGAATAAAACGCAGCAAAAACCAACTAACCAGCACAACAATGCCAACATAACGCAAATGCTCAATCGAACTTAAAATAATGGACTCGCTGCGCACCGCGGCAATTTGCGCCGCTGCGCTTAAACCGATGACCCAGACCAGCCATTTTAACGGCCGGCCAAGCGCTGAAAACAGCGCATCGTCCCACAGGGTTTGAGTTTTTTTTGCTTTTTGCTCAAGACCTTTAAGGCCCCGCGAAACAAAAACGGCCGCCAACAAGGTTAAAAACACCAACACAAAACATTCAATCATCCACAGCTGATCGTGGCCCAACATAGCAGCCAACCACTGACGCAACTGCTCGTAACTATCTCGCATAGCCCTATCCGTATCTCTCTGTAAATCGCGTTAATTTGTCGCGGTTTGCCTGGTAATGCGCTTTTGACGCCGCCGCTCCGCGAACAGGTACTCGGCGCATCATGTCTAATTTCCCAGATTCGCCTAAGTTTTGAGCCTCGAGCTGCTCAAGCACACGCTCAGCTTCACGGCGCTGATTGCAAATCAAGACCACATCACAACCTGCCCCAAGTGCTTTTTGTGCCCTTAAGCTAAAGTCGTGCGCGCCATCACCGGCGGCACCTTTCATGCTTAAATCATCACTAAACACCAAACCATCAAAACCGAGCTGTTTGCGCAGCACGCTTTTAATCCAGTGCGACGAATAGCTCACAGGCTGCTCATCAACCTGAGGAAACTGTATGTGCGCCGTCATCAAAGCGTCATAGTGCGGCTGCAAATCAATAAAAGGTTGTAGATCGCGCTCGAGAATTTCGTCAAAGCTGCGCGTATCAACTGGCATCTCGTAGTGGCTATCCTCAAGCACGGCACCATGCCCCGGAAAATGCTTAGCGGTTGCCTTCATGCCCTGCGCATGCATGCCGTCGATAAACGCCGATGCCAGCGGCGCGAGCTCACTTGGTTGGTCAGAAAAAGCGCGATCGCCAATGACCGCACTGTTGAGATCGGCAATGTCCAGCACCGGGGCAAAACTAAAGTCGATATCAAAATTGCCGAGCTCTGCGGCCATCAACTCTGCAAAAGCGCGCGCGTAGAGCAAAGCCTGCTCTTTATCATCGCGATAGGCCTGCGACAAGTGGTACATTGCCGGTAGCTCACTAAAGCCCTGGCGAAAACGCTGCACACGGCCGCCTTCGTGATCAACACACAATAAAAGCTGCGGACGAATTTCACGTACACAACGCACCAGCGCCGCGAGCTGTTCGCCCGATTCGTAATTGCGGCTAAACAGGATTAAGCCGCCCAATCGAGGGTGTTGCAAAAAATCTTTATCGACATCGCTGAGCTCTAGCCCGTCGAGATCGGCGATAAGCGGCCCGCACTTAATCACGCTGCTGGCCATCCAATAAACCGGCCATCGCCGGCACCAGCATTGCTAGGGCTTCATCTAATTCAGTGTCTTGCTGGAAATCCTCCTGCAAAATTGCCCGAATGGCATCAAAGCTGCTGAGAGTAAAAACAGCTGCGCCGAGCATAAAATACAAGCGCCAGTAAAATTCGACCGAGCTTAACTTCGGCTGACTTTTGTGCATCAGACTTAATAGGCGCTGCAAACCCTCCCCGTAGCGCCCCACCAAAAAATGACGAAGGTGCTCTTGAGTTTGCGTATAAGCCAAGCCGAGCAGGCGCATAAAGCGCTGAGGGTCTTCACCCAACTCTTTGCTCGAATCAATCATGGCACTCAAACTCAGGCGGATAAGCTCGGTTTTATCGAGCTTTGCATCGCTGGCCTCGAGCTGTTCGAGCTCCGGCGTTAACTTAACCAGCACCGGATCCAGAAAGCGTGAAAACACCGCTTGAATCAAACCTTTCTTGGAACCGAAGTGATAGTTAACCGCGGCCAGATTCACACCGGCCATACCAGTAATAGTCCTAAGAGACGTCTCGGCAAAACCTCGCTCCGAAAACAGTACCGTTGCCGAGTGCAAAATGCGTTCGACCGTATCTTGTTGCGTCATAATGCTCTCCAGAGCGTTCACGGCTGCCGTCACAGCCAGTTGGGTTAGACAAATTTCCGCTTATCTTGAGGTGAATTATCGTTTTTGATTTTAAAAAAGCAACGTCATAAACGTAAGGCTTCTCACATTGCCTTTTTAATTCAGTTACTTAGCCAACCGGGGCGCAGTTTTACAGAGGCGAGCATAAATTTGCAGAAAAAAATTGTCAGGTGCACCAGGGAATAAAGGGTGTTAGTTTTTAAACACAAGGGGCAGCAAGCGTAATCTTTGCTAATGCGCCTGCGCTTTTTGAGCTTTTGATCAGGGCCTATCGACACCCGATGGCCAGCCCGCCACTTACAGATGGAGGCATGCCATGGCATCGTTCTTTCCTCTTATCGGCACTTGGTTCCGCGACGCCGAATCCGGGCAGCGTTTTGAAGTCGTTGCGATTGATGAAAAACAAAACACCATTGAGGTTCAATACACCGATGGCGATATCGGCGAATTTGATATTGAGTCCTGGGGCAGTATGAAACTCGTAGAAACAGATGCGCCCGAAGATGCCTATGGCGGTATGGGCGGCATGGAAAACAACTCCGCACTTGGCGATGGTTATGGCGACAGCGGCAGCGATGCTTTTTTGTACAGCGGTTATGGCAGCCCGCTCGATGCCATGGAACCAGAAAACTTCAGCGGTTTTGACGATCTATTCTAAGAACTAAGAGCTCAAGTGCAGCCGCCTTCAGCTGCGCAGCTACCCTCGCCCCCTGAGCTTGGCCAAACAAGCCGCCTTAGTTTTTGTGCGCTATTTTTTCAACCCAGCTTTTAGCTCTTATCAAACTAATCTAATGACTCTTAGTGCAAGCTGGCTTTTGCGCCGCGTCGCAGCTTGCGGTGAGAGTCGCCTCTTCTTTAGCCTAACTACACCCGCATACCCGAGTTTCAACGAGCCCAACTCAACGGCTGCGCATCAAAGCGCTGACGCTACCCCAAGATAAGTACAAGCCAAGTACAAACCAGCTTTTTTACACTCAAGTATTGCACTGTATAAAACACTGTATATAATCTAGACATACTGTACATAGTCACAGTATCGCTATCTTCAGCACAAGTAGCGATAGATAAAGATTGAACGGCTGAAATACTGCGACTGAAATATTGGCGACTGAAAGACAAGCAGAACTCATCGCATAGCGATGACCTGTTACAAACAAGCGCTAGCAAGACAGAAAGACGTGTACAAAGACCGTTGCAAGACAATAGCTATATTGCCGAGACAACAACTCGCTCGGACGTGCCACCGTCTTTCCGGGCCAGTTTTACAGAGCAAGGTATTTTAGTAATTGTTTTTAAATAACAAGCAAAACAGGACAACAGAGATTATGGCCAAGCTAACCGCTCGTCAGCAGCAAATATTTGACTTGATCAAATCCCATATTGACGACACAGGTTATCCGCCAACCCGTGCCGAGATAGCTGAAGTCTTTGGTTTTCGCTCCGCCAACGCGGCCGAGGAACACTTAAAAGCGCTCGCGCGCAAAGGTGTTATTGAAATGGTGCCCGGAGCCAGCCGAGGTATACGCCTACCTGATCATCAAAGCGGGCTGCCACTGGTCGGCCGTGTTGCCGCCGGCAACCCAATACTTGCCGAAGAGAATATCGAAGATCACCTGCAAATTGCCGAAGGGCTGTTTCAGCCTCAAGCTGATTATTTACTTACCGTACACGGTATGAGCATGCGCGATGCAGGCATTCTCGACGGCGATCTACTGGCCGTGCACAGCACAACACAAGCGCGCAATGGCCAGATTGTTGTCGCCCGAATCGAAGATGAGGTCACGGTTAAGCGCTTTCGTCGTGAAGGCAATCGCTCCACGGTTGAGCTCTGGCCAGAGAACCCTGATTTTAACGTGATTGAAGTAGACCTTCGCGACAACAATTTTGCCATCGAAGGTTTGAGCGTCGGCGTTATTCGCAGAGGAGTACACTGATGCTGGCCCAACAACACAGCGCGCTTGCCGTACCAGGCGTCAGCGAAGTCATCGTGCCCACCTGGGAACATGCGAGCCTGGAACTGGTACTGCCAATGCTCGCTCACCTCAGCCACCAAGCCGGTGAACGCTGGCTGACCTGGATCGCTCCGGACTTGCCACCAAAATCCGAACTCGACAAATATGGTTTTAATCCCCGTACCTTGCGCTTTATTCGCAGCAGCGGTGATGAACAAAGCCTGTGGATGATGTGGGATGCACTCAACAACGGGACCTCAGCATTTGTCGTTAGCAGCTTTGCCAAGAGCTATGGCCTGGTACAGACAAAAGAGCGCAAACATTTGCAGCAGGCCTGCTCTCAAGGCAACAGCCGTGCACTGGTGTTAACACTGCCTGGCAGCGAACTCGTTCATTAAAGATTTTAAACCGGTACACGGCGCACCTTAAAACACGTCGGCCGTTTAGAAGCAGCTGTTATTCACCGGCAAGCGGGCCTGGCCAGCTGGCTAGCAAATAACACAGGCCGCAAACAATACCGAGCAGCCAATAACACCGAGCTACTAGGCTTCAAGTGTTTTACTGATCACTTCAAAAACGTCTTTCGACAAATTTGCCTCACTCTTAATACGCTCAAGTTCCACCTTCATCAAAGCCTGCCGATCTTGATCGTAACGTCGCCACTGCGTTAACGGCGTCAACAAACGCGATGCAATTTGCGGGTTTGCAGTATTTAGGCGCAGAATTTCATCCGCCAAAAAGCGATAACCCTGACCACTTATATCGTGAAACCAGCGTGTATTTCCGGCGCAGAATGCGGCCACGAGAGAACGCAATTTATTCGGGTTTAACTTGTCGTAGGCACTGTGTTGGCTCAACTTTTTCACCTGCTCAAGTGCAGTGGCCGATGGCACTGTCGCCTGAACACTGAACCAGTGATTCATAACCAACGCTTCGCGGTGCCAGCGATCGTAGAACTGCTCTATCACACGCTCGCGTCTGCTTGTATTTGCATCGTTACAACTGTGAACAATCGCTTTGAATGCGGCGAGTTCATCACTCATATTCGACGCGCGCTGAAACTGCTGCTCAGCCAATTCAAGCATGGCCGGCTCTTCAGTTAAGACCAGGTAGTGAAGCGCCTTATTACGCAAACTGCGCCTGGCCACACTGGCGGCATCACTGCGATATTCAGCAGCAAAAAGCAACTCACTCAGACGCGTGTAACAAGCGTGAAACTCTGTTTTTAATGCAATAGCCAAGGCTGATTCAAGCCAGTTCCTGGCGTTATATATCGCCTCAACATCAACCTCAGTAGCGATTTCAGCAAGATACTTTTCAGAGGGCAAACTGAGCATCAAACTAAGCAGTGACATATCGAGCTTACGATCGGCAAGCAAAGAGCGGCACAGCTCAACAAGCTGTTGATTCAGTTCGGGCTGCTGGCCGCAGGCAAGTTTTTCTTTGGCACTGTTGATTTCTCGAATCATCAGCTGCTGGCCGGCATCCCAACGACAAAAGCCATCGTCTTCATAAGCCATAAGCTGTAGCAGCTCATCACTTTGATAAGCAAAATCGAGTTTGACCGGCGCGCTAAAGCCCCGCAGCAAGCTCGGCACAGGGCGCTCATTGACATGTTCAAATACAAAGTGCTGCTCGGCCTCACTGAGCTCAACTAAAAACTCTGTTGCCGGTTCGGCTGAACTGCCCTGCAACGCAAAAGCTAACTTGCCGTTGGCGCCAATCAAACCCACATCGATAGGAATCAAAAAAGGCAATTTCTGCTGACACTCGGCGGTCGCGCGGCAATGTTGCCTAAAACGTAAGGTATAGGTGCAAGCTTCACTGTCATACTCGGCCTCGACCTTCACTTCAGGTGTCGCCGCCTGTTTGTACCAGCGCATAAACTGGCTGAAATCGCGGCCGCTCACATCCGCCATCGCCGCAACAAAATCTTCAATCGTCACCGCCTGGCCGTCGTGACGCTCAAAATACAAATCAGAGCCTTTGCGAAACAGCTCAGGGCCGAGCAGGCGATGAATCATGCGAACAATTTCAGCGCCTTTTTCGTAGATGGTCAGCGTGTAAAAGTTAGAGATTTCAATAAACGAATCAGGCTGCACAGCGTGCGCCATCGGCCCTGCGTCCTCGGCAAACTGTAACGAGCGCAACAAACTGACATCTTCAACTCGCTTGACCGTACGCGAGCCCATATCCGCAGAGAACTCAGCATCCCGAAATACCGTAAAGCCTTCTTTTAAGCTCAATTGAAACCAGTCTCGGCATGTCACCCTATTGCCCGACCAGTTGTGGAAGTACTCGTGCGCAACCACTGCCTCTACTCGCTGAAATTCAGCATCGGTACTGGTTTCAGCTTTTGCCAGTACGCATGACGTATTAAAGATATTGAGGCCTTTGTTCTCCATTGCGCCCATATTAAAGTCGTCGACAGCGACAATCATATAGATATCAAGGTCGTATTCGCGCCCGTAAACTTGCTCATCCCAGCGCATCGCATATTTTAAGCTATCGAGTGCGTGCTGGCACTTATCGAGATCTTTATCTTCAACAAACACACGCAATAAGATTTCTCGCCCACTTTTTGTCGTGAAGTGATCATCGATATGAGCGAGGCGCCCGGCAACCAACGCAAACAAATAACTCGGTTTTAAATGCGGGTCGTGCCAACAGGCAAAATGACGGCCGTTATCCAGCTCACCGGCATCGACTTTGTTGCCATTGGCGAGTAGTACCGGGCACTGCTGCTGATCTGCCTCGATGCGAACAAAAAACTCACTCATTACATCGGGGCGATCAAGGTAATAAGTGATCTTGCGAAAACCCTCGGCTTCACACTGAGTGCAGAGCATAAGCTTGCTCTGGTAAAGCCCCTCAAGCGACGTATTTTTGTCGGGGTAGATGCGTGTTTTTATCTCTAACTGACAGTGATCCGGCAGAGAAAAGATATGTAAAGCTTCTGTGTCTAGGCGATAGTCAGCGTCACTTAACGCTTTGCCATCAAGCGCAAGCGACAAGAGCTCGAGCTCTTCACCGTGCAGGCGCACACCCTCACCGGCGACACCGGTATTGCGCTCCAAACTCAGGCGGCTGAGCACATCGACATAAGTGTCTTGAATATCAAACTCAAGTTCGGTTTTACGCAACCAAAAATTAGGCTGCTGATAGTCTTTTAAATAAATCTTCACTGGGGCATCACTACCCGGGGCTTGTTGCTCGCTTGCCATGCTAGCTCCACTTTAAAGGCTGTTCGTCGTCTTTCGGAGCACAGGGCTCCTCCTTCGGCGGCACGTAGCCGGTGCGCTCACGCTCGGCGACATTGCGATGTTCAAAAACAATAATCGCCTGCATGCAGGTTTCTCGTTGCTCCTGCGTCAGTTCACGCCCATCGGGCCACTTGCCTAGTTCAACGGCGCGTTTAAAGCGCTCGACAATATCAGTATCGAGTGCCTGTAAAAAATCTTCATCTAACATTGTTTGTACCACGATCTATCCAGCTATAGTGCAGCGCCGCAAAGGCACAACCCGCAATAAACCCTCCGAGGTGCGCCCAGTTGGCAATACCGCCTTCAGAGAGCCAATCCAAAGCGCCGATAAAACCCAGCGCCATCATCACCACAGAAAAAATAATCAAGCCCGGCGCAATCATCAGTTCACTGCGCGCGAAACATCGCCAACCGACGGCAACAAAACCCAGCAAACCGTAGACAACACCAGAAAGCCCACCAAAATAAATACTCTGGCCTGCGTAAAATTGCAGAAAATTACTTAAAATAGCCGTTACTAAAAACAGTATTAGATAATTGCCGCGACCGAGCGCCGGTTCAACTTTCTCTCCAAGCACCCACAACCACACGCCATTCATAATGATATGCAAAGGGCTGAAGTGTAAGAACGCCGGTGTAACAAAACGCCAGAACTCCGCGCGCTGAAGAATTTGCTCGGGCGGCAAAAACGCCAATAGTTGAAAGACGTATTGGCTGCGCAAGACATCAATAAAAACATAACCGACAAAGCCGAGCACAATAAACAGCGATGTCAGAGGCAGGCGCAGCATTCTGTGCGCACCGTGTCGCCAAAAAGACGCAGACGTGTCGCCGCTTTGTTGTTCAAGCTCTAGCTCTGCCCGCAACTCACCTTTTGCCCAAAGTTCAATAAAACGATCAAGCTCATCCACCATCGAATCATCGGCCAACCACAGAATCTGCTCGGCGCCCTCCTCACTAAAACGGTGAGCGACCCTGTGCGCTAACAAAAGCTGATTTAACTCACTTAAATTTTGCTCGGCGGGAAAACGCCGGTACTCAAACCAATCCACTACTCATCCTGCACGTCGGGGTTTACATAGACCCAATGGAATTTATTGTTGTCGAGTTTCGCCTCGCCATCAAAGCGATAAGCAACGAGGCGCCCGTATTTGACGGCACTGTAATCGAGGCAACACAGATTACCCGCCTGCACACGCGGGCGCCCTTGCAGCCAGTAGTGGCCAAAAAATACCGGCGGCGCAGCGTGTTGATAGTTAACAAGTTTGGCCCGCTCTTCAATGCTTAAAGGCCGCTCAACCAGGTCCTCTGGCAGGGGGTCGGGCTGAAACACAACGTCTTGATAGGTTTGGGGGTTTCTGGCCCAAAACTTTGTTCGAAAAATCTCCCGCTTAATACCGTCGCGGCTGACAACATAACGCTGATCTGGGTAGCGAAGGCTGGTGCCACGGGTAAGCCTGTCCAGACTGTCGAGCAGCGCAGTATCACCGCCCACCAAGCGCTCAAAAATATCGTTAAGCACAACTCGCTGTGAATTTGCCGCACGCTGCACGTGTGCCACGCTGGCGTCGTGCCAACACGCGTGCACAACACGACAGTGATCAAATTCAAGAAACAAAGGCAGCGACTTAAACCAACTTAAATAACTGCGCCACTCCTCAGGGTACGGCGCAAACTGCACTAACGTTTCCTGAATAAGCCGATTGTTGCGCTTGTCGTGTTTGCGTAAAAAGCGCGGGTCGTCTAACTCTTCAACAACAGTGGTGTAAGCGACCGCGTTAAATTCGTGATTGCCGAGTATGCACCAGGCCCGACCACTTTCGACCATGCGCCGAACAATTTTTAACGACTCGCGAATACGCGGGCCGCGATCAATCACATCCCCCACAAAAACAGCTTTGCGTTTAGGGTGAAACCAAACCCCATCCTGCTCGCGATAATCGAGCTTGTGCAGTAATTTCTCCAGGGTGTGAGCGCAGCCGTGAACATCACCGATGATATCGATACCATCTATTCCCGCTTGATCAACGACCGCCGTGTTCATACTTAGTTGTGATTAACTCTCTGATTTGCCCAACCGAGTTTACTGCGACAGGTTTCAAAGAAGTTGTGCCCTTTCGGATGAATCAGATTTAGCGGCCGGTCGGACTTTACAATTTCAATTTCATCGCCAACTTCCGTCACAACATGGGTCTGACCATCGCAGGTCACATGGGGGCTCAGGTGATTGCTATAGCTGATAAAAATTTTGATTTTACTGAGCGCGTTGACGACGATCGGGCGGCTGCTTAAAGTGTGAGGGTTCATCGGCACAATCGCTATCGCATCGAGGCTCGGGTGCATAATTGGGCCGCCACCACTTAAGGCATAAGCCGTCGAGCCGGTCGGGGTCGATACAATCAAACCGTCTGAACGCTGACGACAAACAAACTCTTCGTCAATAAACAGCTCAAATTCAATCATGCGAATGAACTTACCCGGGTGCAGCACTACGTCGTTAAGTGCACAGCCCTGAGCAATTTGTTTTTCATTGCGCGATACCGAGGAGTCGAGCAAAAAACGCTGCTCCAGGTCAAAACTGCCCTCTAACACCTCACCGACTTTGTATTCAATTTCTTCGGGGCTGATATCGGTTAAAAAACCTAAGCGGCCGCGATTAATGCCCAAGATTTTAACGTCGTGACCAGCAAAGGCCCGGGCTGCTGCAAGCAAGCTGCCATCGCCACCGACGACAATTATAAGGTCACAGCAGCGCGCAAGCTCAGAGCGCGTTTTAATGGGCAGGCCACAATCGGGCATTTGCGAGGCGCTCTCTTCGTCGAGGTAGAGCTTGACGTCTTGCTTGCCTAAAAAATCGATTAAACGCTGTAGGGAATACTGGGTCGATTCGCTATCGCGACGCCCCAAAAGGCCAATATGTGAAAAAAAACTCATTAGTTATCCAAAATGGGTGTGCAATTGGAGCCGAGCTGGGGCGCTATTCAACCGGCGCAGCTCGCCCGTCGCGCAGCAGATAAGACTTGTGCTGAGTAAGCATTGTCGTTAGCCCTTGAGCTTCAAGGCCACCGTGCAAAGCGGCGACATTATAGCCTTGTTGACTGAGCAAATGGGTAGCGGAACGGCTGCGCAAACCGCTGTCACAATACAACAAATAGGCCTGCTCTTTATTCAGCAGGCGCCGCTTCATCGCCATCACCGCCAGCGGCACATTCACAGCTTGATCTAAATGACCGAGCCCATATTCCGCATCTGTGCGAATATCAACCAAAACACGCTCAGCTCGGTCGCTCCAGCTTAGGCTATCAACCTCTGGCTCTGACAACAAGCGAACAAACGCTTTCTTATCAAGGCGCAGCAGCTCTGCGTCACTGACAAATTCAACAGACGCGTTGCGCGGTTTGTCGTCGATCAGCGCGTCTTCGCCAAAACAGCGCCCGGGGCTAATTTTGGCAAGCGCCCGCTCGGCGCCATCAATCGTTTTGAGCACCTGCGCCTCACCGCTTTTCAGAAAATAACAGCAGTCGCCCACCTCCCCCTCGCGTATTAAGCGCTCGCCGGCCTTCACCGACAGCGGCTCAAGCTCCGGAATAATGTGTCGGGCATTGGTCGGCGGCACCTTAATAAACAAGTTCGACGACAATACCGTTTTTATCCAATCGAGATCACCGTCAAAATCCGGGCTAACGGCAAGTTCCGAAAGCATGTAATCGGTCGTTTGGCTCCAGGCCAAACACTGCTGTAAACGCGATACATCAATCGCTACCGCCAGCACATCGCCAAGCGCAATGGCGCTGCAGGCTCGCGGCTGAGTATGCGCAAGCGCACTGATGCAATTTTGCGCATTGAGCCTTACACAATTTGCTTCAAGCCGCTCACTTGTCGAGGCCAGTTTTTTAGCCGCGCTAAAGTTCAGCGCCACTTCGCCGCTTAACAGGAAGATATAGCGCTTGTCGCTCTGCCCTTTTTCGAACAGGTACTGACCGTGAAACAAACTCAGAGCACTGGCGTGCTGAAACAGCTCTTCGAGGTAGCCGTGGCGCAGAGACTTTAGTGGCACCAGGGACGATGCGGTTGCCAGTGCATCGCGCAAAATAGGCGACAACGGGTCTACAAGATTGGTAACAGTGTGCATAACAATTTCCTAAAACAGTCACTCAACTAAGGAGCGATTTCCCTGGAGACCTCCGGTGTGTATCGCCAGCAGGCGCTGGCCGGGGCGATATAAACCCGCCTCTATCCAATGCTTAAGCGCCCAAAACAGCTTGAGTGTATAAACCCGATCCAGTGCCAGCGCAGTTTCGCTTTCAAAACAGCACTTAAAAGCGCTCAGCTCAGGCTTGAGCTTAGCAAAACCTCCGGCGTGCCATTGATTGCTGCAGGCCCAACTCAACCGGCGCCCCGCTAATGCTGCGCGCAGCTTTGAGGCAATGCTGTCACCAGCGGCCAGCGCCGATACCGCCCAAAGCTGAGGTATTTGCGCTTGCGCCAGCGCACTAATCGAGCTGTGTTTCGCCAAAGCCTCAGCGACACCTTGCGCCAGGCCGAGAAAGCTCGTTCCGGTACCTGCGCTGATAACAGTATGCTGCCAACCCTGGTTCGCCAAATGCCGGCCGATTGAACGCATGCCAATTAGGCCAAGCTCTCCGTCACCACCTTCGGGAATCACCAGGCTGGTTTCCGGCAAGGCAAGCTGCTTGAGCAAAGAACAAACATAGGCAGGCTCTGAGCGCCGACGATAGGCCTCGCGGCTGACAAAATGCAGCCGCATACCCCGCGCTTCGAGGTCAACAAGAGTCGGGCTCATCTGCTTGGGGCGCTGACCGCGAATGATGGCATGACAGTTCAGGCCCAACAACTGCCCGAGACAGGCCAGGGCGTGAAGGTGATTACTGTAGGCTCCGCCAAAACTAAGCACCGGCGCCGCCGGCGAATTGTACTGATGGTGGCGAAGATAACCATAGAGTTTGTAGAGTTTGTTGCCGCTGAGATCGGCATCAATAAGGTCATCGCGGCGCACATAAAGCTCGAGCCCCGCCCGCTTTGCGACAGACCAGCTCAAACGCTGATGAACAACTGAATTAGTTAATGTATCAATGCTCGCGTATTTGTTACCTAAAAAAGCAATTAACTGCTCGCGAGTTTTAATTGGCTGCGCTTGAGCTGCGCCCGGCACTTGCTGCAACAATCACTCTCTCCGACCGTAAAATCCATTGGGTTTTCTATACGGTCGATATTTTCACCACAAAGCGTGGCGTCGTCGAGGGTATTTCTGCAAACAGGTAAACGATAGTGCTCCAGCCAAGCCTCGTAGAGCTCGGGGCTCACTCCACATTGCCCTGCAGCATAGGCCTCGGGATCATCGAGGTAATCGGCAAGCTCGTTGATCGGCACGCTCATATTGGTAAGGCCGGGCTGAAACGACACCAGTGACAAGCCACTTTCCAATATACGATTGAGTATCTGCTCACCGCTGTCGGTCAACACTTGCTCGCGCTCCTGGCGCAAACGGGCGAGCTCACACTGGAGCTGATCTTCCATTTCGTTGCGATACAAAAGCTCCAGCTCTTTGGCTTGCAGGGCTTCTTGCAGCTCCCTATTTCGCCCCTCATAGCGCGCGCGATACTCGGCCTCCAGGCTGTGCCTTAAAACTTGAATATTATCTTCTTCAGAGCCCCTGGCCTCATCGATTTTACGAGTAAAATACTCGCGTACGGCGGACAATTTATCTGCCTGCGAGGCCAAATCCTCGCTCAGCTCCTGCTTTTGGTTTAGCGCCTGCGCCAGCGCTTGCTCTTTCACATGTAGCTGTTGTTTAAGGGCCTCAGACTCTAACTCAAAGTCTCGACGCATAATTAAACTGCGCTTTTCAAACTCGCTGTTCATGGTTGCAATGCGCAAGCGCTGCTCTTTAAGTAACTGCGCCATGCGATCGCGCAGGTCCTTGTCATACTCTTTGCGCAAGCGCGTGCTCAGCTCCTGCTCGAGGCGAAGGCGCTCATCGGCGCCGACCTCAGCACCGGGCCTATGCTCGGCTTCGCGAAACTGTAAACCAATGCTGTTCTCAGCCGCAGCGCGTTTTAACGCAAGCAGCATATTGTTATTCGGGCTGAGCTCGGGGTCCCATAGCGCGCGGCGCAAATGCGGTATCGGACACTTGCTATAACAGGCCATAAGCACGGGCCCGGCGCCCAGATCACGGCTCTTGGCACCTTCAGCGGCAAGGTCGGCCAAAGGCAAACCCCAGGCTTTGAGTATTTCTCCGCTATCGTTGATCGGCAGCCGAAAAAACACCAAACGCCTGACGTTCAGCCCGTTGTCGATTTCGGCGTAGGCGCAGCGCGCTTCTTGAGCGCGAAGATCGTTGAGCGCGACAAAACCGTCGACAACAGCCTCAAATTCACTGATGTGCAGCTGTTTACAGACGCGCCCCTGGTCGTCAAAAAAGAACACTGCGGACGCTAATTCATTTGCATCAAAAATCACTGAGTGAGCCCCGCCACCGGAAGTAGCTGTAGATTATTATCACTATGGACGAGCACAGACAGAATGCCACACCATCACAAGAATGCTGTGAAATACAGCAAGCTTCAGCACAGCCACACGAAGCAGCCAAGGCCTAGGTTATAGGGGCGGCGATTTTGAAAATCAAAAGATGTATTGATTGGGGAAATAGTACAGCGGGTAGAACACCCGCTGAGAACAACTAAAAATGAACTTCGTCCAGTTCATCTTCATCCAGCTCAAGCAGATGCTCCAAACTGGCTTCTTCTAACATGTCATCGACATAATCTTGCATGACACACCTCTCTTTCACTTACTTGTGGGGCTAGTGTGCTGGTAATTGTTGACAGTTTTATGACAAAACAGCACATCCTTTGTACAGGTTCAGTATAGTTTGTGATAGCGATAACGTTAGTAATTCTTTGAGGGAATATGCGCCTTTATTTTCAAGGGCAACAACAGCGCCTACGCTCGCATTGCGCCAGCATCCCGATTTGCTTCTGACAAAGCGCTGAGCCCTGCGATTATGATTAAACGTTCTTCGGCTGCTTATCAAACACACATAAAAAAACCCGCACATTGCTGTGCGGGTTTTTTTATGTCATATGGCGATCCGGAAGGGACTTGAACCCTCGACCTCCGGCGTGACAGGCCGGCATTCTAACCAACTGAACTACCGGACCGCGGTAGTCATTCGTAACGTGAATGAAGCGTGGTGGGTGGTACAGGAGTCGAACCTGTGACCTACGCCTTGTAAGGGCGCCGCTCTACCAACTGAGCTAACCACCCAATCGAGGCGCGCATATTATAGAGTTTCAGAAACTTGTCAACGCCCTTTGCAAACTTTTTTACAAATAGTGATAACGCCCCTCTGCATAGACCAGCGCCTGCTGTTTTAAGTCGCTAACTAACACCTCGTCAACGTTGGCGACGTAAATACTGTGAGTGCCGTGTTCAAACACTTTTTGCTTGGCACAGACAAACACCGCCGGCGCGTGCTGCAAATAATACAGGCCACTCTTTTGGTACTGCTGCCAGGTACCAACACTAAAACGCTCTTCTCCGAGCTCAGGCGTGGCACACACTTCACTGACCTCTTGTTGCTCTGAACTTAAGATATTCACGCAAAAATGCTCGGAGCCTTTTAAGACCTCGTCCATCTGCGCACTCTTATTTACGCAAACAAGCAGCGAAGGCGGCTCGTCAGACACCGACGTTACCGACGATGCTGTCATCGCCGCTCGGCCAAGCGTTTCGCTAAAACCACTGATTACACACACACCCGATGCCAGTCGGCGCATGCCCTGGCGCAGACCGTCTGCAAGATCATCAACTTTTTTCAATGTAGGCCATCTCTAAACCGGAAAACGCGCATTATAGCCCGCCCCCGCCCAGCAAACGAAATTCAATCTTTGGGCGCAAACGGGTTGTCTTGTTCATCCTCATCTTCTTCTATCGCTTCAAGACTCAACTCTCCAAAACTTGCGGGGGCCCCAACCTCAGCCGGTTCAGGCTCTTCAGGTTCAGACTGGCCACCCTCGCTCTCGGCAAGTTTGATGCGCAAACGCAGGTTGTTTGCCGAGTCGGCATTGGCTATCGCATCGTCGTAACCAATTTTACCGCTGCGATAAAGGTGAAAAAGTGCACCATCAAAGGTTTGCATGCCGAGATTTTCACTCTTTTCCATGATTTCTTTGATTTCTTCAAGCCGCGCTTTAAGCACCATTTCTTGAATAGTCTTGGTGCCGAGCAAAACCTCCACCGCCGCGCAGCGCTTGCCATCAACCGTTGGCACCAGGCGCTGACTGACAAAAGCGCGGAGGTTTTGCGACAGCGACAACAGCAGTTGTGGCCGGCGCTCTTCCGGGAAAAAGTTAATAATTCGCTCCAGCGCCTGGTTGGCATTATTGGCATGCAAGGTGGAAATGGCCAAATGCCCGGTTTCGGCAAATTCGAGTGCGTGCTCCATGGTTTCCCGATCGCGAATCTCGCCAATTAGAATCACATCGGGCGCCTGCCTTAAGGTATTTTTTAAAGCGTTGCGAAAACTGCGCGTATCTACACCGACCTCTCGCTGATTAATAATGCTTTTTTTGTGTTTATGTACATACTCAACCGGATCTTCAATGGTAATTATATGGCCGCCAAAACTGCTGTTTCGGTGATCAATTAACGCCGCTAATGATGTTGATTTACCCGAGCCTGTGCCACCGACAAATAACACCAAGCCCCGCTTGTTCAGAATCACTTCTTTTAATACCGGCGGCAAGCCGAGCTGATCAAACTGGGGGATTTCGGTGTTGATATTGCGCGCGACGATGCTGACTTCGTTGCGCTGCTTAAAAATATTTATGCGAAAGCGGCCAACGCCCGAGACCGACACCGCGAGATTCATCTCAAGCTCGTGCACAAACTGCTCGCGCTGCTCCTCATCCATAATCTGGTTGGCGATCTGCTCAATTTCACCGGGTTGATAGGGTGTTTGCGACAGCGGTTTTAAGGTGCCCTGAAACTTAGCGCACGGAGGCGCGCCCGTACTCAAGTACAGATCCGAGCCATCCTTCTTCGACAAAATGTTCAAAAAGTTGTCAATTGGCGTAGTCATATAAACCTCTTTTAGTCACGGTTTTTGAAGTATAGAAAGGAAAAGCCTGCGCGCTTGCTTAGGATTCAGCCACCTTTAATGCTAGACTCGCGGCCCGAATTCACCTCAGTAGAGACAAGCTATGAGCGACTACAGCACTGTAGAGAAAAAGGTCAGCTACGGCATCGGCCTGCAAATGGGCCAGCAACTGGCCGCCAACCCTTTCGACGGCGTTGATCTGGATGCCCTCGCCCAGGGCATCAAAGATATATTTGAAGGCAAGGAACTCGCTGTTCCCCACGAAGAGCTTGACGCGGCGTTTAAAGAAATCAACGAGCGCATGACTGCTAAAAAAGCAGAACAAGCAAAAGTCGCCGGCGCCGAAGGTGAAGCTTTCCTCGCTGAGAACGCTAAAAAAGATGGCATTACCGTCACCGACTCGGGTCTGCAATACGAAATCCTGGTTCAGGGCGAGGGCGAAACCCCTAGCGCATCGTCAACCGTGAAAACCCACTACCACGGCACTTTGATTGACGGCAGCGTGTTTGACAGCTCTGTCGAGCGCGGCCAGCCCGCTGAATTCCCTGTCGGTGGCGTGATTGCCGGTTGGACCGAAGCCTTGCAATTAATGCCGGTTGGCTCCAAGTACCGTTTGTATATCCCCCACAACCTGGCCTACGGCGAACGCGGCGCCGGCGCTCAAATCGCGCCTTTTTCCGCGCTTGTATTTGAAGTTGAATTGCTCGAAATTGTCTCTTAAGAGTCAAACCGCGCCGCATGGAAACGTGCAAGAGGGTCTTCGATAGACCCTCTTTAAACACAGCTTAATACGATAAAAATAAATATTCGAAATAAAACGAAACTCTCTTAGCTCTTGCGCTGTCACAGTTATGCAACGACAAAAACAATGAGGAGTGCATCCATGAGAGTTGATGTTTCAGGTCACCACGTTCAAGCCACTCAAGCCCTGCGCAAGGCTGTCGACCGAAAACTCAAACGTATCCACAAACACTTCCCCAAACTCGGCCGTTTAAACGCCAAACTCAAGGTCGAAAATAAAATCCACAATATCGAAATTGATACCCAGTATTCAGGCAGGCACTTTAGTGTAAAAGCCAAAGGCAAAAATATGTACGCAGCGATTGCCGATGCCAGCAATAAATTGCACGAAGCGCTGCTGCGCCAAAAAGAACATACGCTGGCAAGGCGACAGCGAAGCCTCGATTATTCATGGCAAGATGCTGAAGCCTCGTAAGATCTAAAACCCTGAGTCCTAAATCAAAAGCTCTACAAGTTAGAAGGCTTGGCACACATAAGCAGGCCTTCTAACTCCAAGCTATCTTTGTTTCTAATTACTCTAGCAACAACAATTATTTAAGCGCCAAACTACCTTACACTATGCGTATGTTTGAACAGTACCTTGGCACTTCGCCATCAGGGGTATCGGCATGCGAAAAATCATCTTTTTAATTCAGGCCTGGGTGTTATTTGTTCCCGCACTTGTTTTTGCAAATAGCAGCCCCACCCCACAGCTCCCTCCTCATGTCGCAAGCGAAGTTGCGGTGTACGCCATACCTTCGAGCTTAAAAAACTACTCAATTAAACACTATCACCGCTGGGCGGGCATCAGTGTTGTCCGGGTTGCCCCGGGCAAAGAGCTTGCTGAGCTAAACAAACTAAGAGCACGCGGACTGAAAGCCGGCCTAAATTTAAGTTATCAAAAATCCTACCAACCCAATGACAGCTATTTAAACTTCCAGTGGCACTTTGACAAGGTCCAGGCAAGCCAAGCTTGGGAGTTTAGCAGTGGCGCAGGGGTTGATGTTGCAGTGCTTGATACCGGTTTTGCCAGTGGCGGCGACGATAGCCCCAACTGCGTGCTTAGCGGCGCCAATACCTACAGTGGCGGATTTAATACCGATGATGGCGACGGTCACGGCACCCATGTCAGCGGCACCATCGCCCAGGCAACAAACAACGGCCTCGGGCTTGCAGGTTTGGCCTTTGATGCCTGCATTATGCCGGTAAAAGTGCTTTCTGACAGCGGCAGTGGTACCAGTGCTTCAATTGCCGACGGGCTCGCATTTGCCCGCATACAACAGGCCAAGGTTATTAATATGAGCCTAGGTTTTAATGCGCGTTTTGGAATACGCAGCGACCCCCTAATCGACCCACAGCTAGAGCTCGCGTACGCTGCGGGAATTACCGTTGTTGTTGCCGCCGGAAATGACGGCAACAAACGCAACGTCAGCTACCCCGCCATATATCCAACAACCATTGCTGTCGGCGCAAGCGATTTTCGCAATCGCCTTACTCGTTACTCGAATCGAGGTGATGGCCTGGATCTTGTTGCCCCCGGCGGCGACACATCAAGAGATGACAATGGCGACGGTTACGTCGATGGTGTGCTCCAGGAAACTCGTATAAATGGCAGCTGGGGTTATTATTTTTTCCAGGGTACGTCTATGGCCAGCCCTCACGTTGCCGCGGCAGCAGCCATGCTTATTGCTTACGGCGCGGCCAGCACGCCCGACGAGGTAAAACAACGATTGCAAATGAGCGCGCTGGATCTCGGCGAAACGGGCGCAGACAGTAGTTACGGTTATGGGCTGATTCAAATTGGCGACGCCCTGCAGCCGGCTCCAGAACCAAGCCCAACGCCAAGCAACGAGCCCTCACCACCGGCAGAGCCTGAGTGTATAGACAACGACGGAGATGGTTATTGCTCAGTAGCGAGCGGCGGTGAAGACTGTGATGACGACGCCAGTAACGTGCATCCGGGCGCCAATGATACGCGGGGCAAACGAGGCAGAGATGGCGTAGATAACGATTGTGACGGTGTTGTTGACGCATGACTGCGCCAACAACACCGTCACAACCACAGAATAAACTACTCTCCGCTCAAGTCGGCAGTAATAATATTTGTTGCGTAGCTTTGATATTCGCTTTCAAACATCTTGGCCATTGAGTCTGGGAACAGATGAAAGTCACCGCTAGCAAGCGCCTTCACAATGCCTTCCGAAACACTGCTCGCTGGATCCGCTTCATCAAAACCTGCCTGCGCCGCCATATCCGTTTTAATTGGGCCGGGGTGCACACTCAATACTTGTATACCCTTTTCAGCAAACTCGTCTTTCAGGCCCTGAGTAATGGAATAAGCAGCCGCTTTGGACGCGCTATAAGTGGTGAACGGCGTAAAGTTTTTAATTGATGCAACAGAATTTAGTTGCACAAACGCCGCCTCGCTTTTTTCTTGCAGAATCGGTGCAAATTTCTGGGCGATATGAATCAAACCGTAGACGTTGACCGTCATTTCGTATTCAAGGGCTTTAACGGCGTTATCGGAAAGAGGCGCAGCGGGTTCAAGCACGCCGGCATTGTTCACAACCAGCTCAACATCCTGGGCCTGCTCAGCAAGTGCGGTAAATGACTGTTCGTCGCTCGCGTCAAACTGCAAGGCGAGCACTTTGTCGCCATAGCGCTGACTAAGCTCCAGGGTTGTTTCCGGGTTGCGAACGGCTAGGTAAACTTTTTTTGCCCCGTGAGCAATAAGCGACTCAACAATAGCCTTGCCTATGCCGCGATTTGCACCGGTCACTAACGCCACTTTACCTTCTATAGAAAAACTCATGAGTTACGACTCCTTTAACGTAGATCGTGATTTTAGATATTCGCCCTGTTCCAACTTCACACCTCAACCATGGTTTGACTGCCGCAAAACGCAGTGTGCACATTGCTCGACAGTACTTCGGTAGGGTTTTGTACCGATCGGTAAGGTTGACGCAATTCTGTACCGATCGGTATTATTGTGTCAACAGTTAATTTCTAAGGGCTGTTACACGAGTTTAAATACGAACGTTAGAGGCTTGGTTTTAAGCAAATATGGCAGGCGGTCGAAAAAAAGCATTTGATAAGAACCAGGCGCTTGACGCCGCGATGCGTGTCTTTTGGCAAAAAGGCTACGCCAGCGCATCCTTAAGTGAGCTTACTGAAGCCATGGGCATCAACAAGCCCAGTTTATATGCAAGCTTTGGTAACAAAGAGGCGTTATTTATCCAGGCCACGGAACACTACGTAAAGACCGTTGCTGCTAAACACGGGCAGTTTCTGCACGATAGTTCACTGTCGCTGCGCGAACGTTTACGCCTATTTTTACGCTCGGTTATTGAACAGCAATGCCATCACGATGCACCAAAAGGCTGTTATATCGCCCTGTGTGCGGCGGAGAACGAAAGCCAGGAGCTGCCAGAGCCTGCAAGGCAAAAGATTCTTGAAGTCAGCAATCTAAGCTATGACAGCCTTTATTCTGTATTAAGCGAAGACAAGCAAGCTCGGGCGATGAAACTGCACGTTCAGGCTGCTGATCACGTTAATTTTTTACTTGCGCTGATGTTTGGCTGCGCCTCAATGTCGCGCGCCGGTAAAACATTAAGTGAACTTGAACCTGTTATTGAACACGCCCTAGCGGGCATTGGTCTCGCTAACGAGACAGCACAACACTAGGGCCTAGACTAATTTCACTAAGGCCCACACTGGCCGTTTTGCTGTGGCAAATTACAAAGCGCATCTTCTCCGGGTGCAAAACTCAGCTCGATCAGCTCAGTGCTTGGCAGCGGAATTTGTTGCCGTTGGTAAAGGTCATTATTATCTTCAGAAGCTAGGCAGTTAAAAGCGAGTGTGTAATCGCCAGCCTCAATAAAAGGCATCTGATAACTGCCATCGGCCAATACCGGCGCGATCGCATACGGCATCACAATAGTACTTGGTGCAGAAGCCAGTGAATCGTGAGCGTCTGATAACAAACTCACATCGTGGCCGTGACCGGGGTAAAGATAAACAGCATTGCCTAGTTCCAGCTCGGCTTTGTCGCTGCACGCTTCAACCTGATGAAGTGCAATCAAGTCTACATCCCCGACCAGTGTTGCCGCCTGCTCCAGGCCGACTATGCGCACACCGCGAGGCTTTAAAATATAGCGCTCGGGGCTCGGGTTGTAAGTCATTGCCTGATTTAAATCAAACTCAACAATCAAGGTCTGCGTGCTGCGCTCATCCACATTAAAGGCACCGAGTTTAAGCTCCCCACTTGGCACCTTAAGCTCGAGCGGTGTATTACTATCGGTCTCGAGTACGTAACTTTGCTCAATATCGTGTGCAAGCACATTAACAATCAAACTTTGATACTGGCCTATGGGCAGTTCAACATCGTCGAGCACCAACTTGTAGTCGTTGCCCTGCACATCGAGCAGATCAAAACTGAAGCGTTCAGCAGCCTCAAGCCCCAGGTCTTTGCTGGTAAATTGCTCCACAACAATCAGCTCATCATCGCTGCGAAAGCTCAGGCTTTCTACTGTCAGCACCACAGCTTCTACCTCCTGAATAGGAAAGTCAGAAAAACCGACACTGACACTACTGGTAGACACTGACTCGTCACCACCATCACCACAAGCCGCCAACATCAGCAAACTCAGAAGTGACAAACAATTTAGTTTTTTAGCTTTCATTATTATCCCCCTTAGGTCTAGCGAATTAGACAATAACAAAGCAACCAGCACTAAAGTGTGATTTTGCTCTTGTTTGACCTAAGCCGCGATAAGCAATTGGCTTAAGCCAAGACTGATTCGCACTTTGCGGGAGCTAAGGTATGCGCAGCGGTTATAACAAACCCAAAAGTAGAACTCTCAAAGGCGCAGCGCTTAAAGTCAACGGAAACAAACCGCGAGCCTGCAATAAAATGAACAAAACAAGATAAGGACAAAAATGCAAAAATCTCGCGCCCAAATACAGGCGCTTATGTGCAAATATCTGTGCGCGGCTACCTGTGCGCGGACGCGTACTCAGAGGCGCGCAAATACCAGAGAATAAACAAGAACGAAAAAGCCATAAGCTAAGGAGCTACTGATTCGCGCCGCACTCCTCACAAAACGGCGTGCCGTCTTCGGCGGCCTGAATAAGCGCCTCGGCCTGCTCCGCCTGAGCGTCCTTAACAGTTGTTTGTACACCCTGCTGTTTTTCAGTCTGGGGCCCCAGGCTTCGTGTTTTTTTCTGCACGGGTTCGGCATCAGCGGCCGCGTGCTCAACCAGGGTACGGTTTGCGCGCGCCTGGCTATACAGCACCACTGCACCACTTTCGATTAAGCTGTAGAGGCTGGCTCCGGCAAGGCCGGCACTTGCCATCGTATCATCGAGCGACGCGCTATCGAGATGCCCGTCGTCCAGCAGGCGCACGGCTTCATTTTTACTTAAGACGCGGCGATTGGCTTTGGCTGGGCTGCGAGCCAGGTTTTGGGCTGTACCGATATAAATATCCGCCGAAGCGCCGTTTACACCGCGCACACTGCCCGGTTTTAGCAAGGTCAACGGTTGCGGTTTTACATTTAAACCAGCAACTTCACCGACATTGGAAACAATCGCTAAACGGCGCTTAACAAGCGCAGAGGCCAGCGCTTTTAATACACTATCGCCCGAGCTGAACTGGCCATCCAAACCAAGCTCCGCTGCAATTTTTCGCAGCTGCTGGCGACTGACCTTGAGATTGCGCAAAAAGCGCAAGCAGGCGAGTTCATCGTTAAAATGCAGAGCACCGCCAGGCGCCATGCTCGACGATGATTGAATTCGATAGTGCTGATCAAAGCGTCCTTGCAGCTTTTTACTGAGCATAACCCTTGTTTGCGCCTCGTTTTTGCGACATGTTTTTACAACATCACTTTTACAATATTGCTTGTTGCAGCTTTAGACCTTATTAAACTGCCGTGAACTGTATTCGCCAAGGCCTTGAGCCCATGATAACTCTCACCGAAACGGTCTTAAGCCGACGCTTAAGACGGCAAAAACTCGATCGGGAAGGTCACGGTCACAGGCTCAACAGCACGCGCGCCAAAATTAAACGTTTTGATGCGTGCAGCCAGACGGCGTTCTAACCCCGCATCGTTAAGTTCACTGCTGAGCACCTTGACAGCGCTGACCTGACCGCTTGGCTCAACCGTCACTTCAAATACAATTTTACCCTGCAAACCCGGGTTGCGACGGCGCTCTCGATTATAGATCGATTGCAACCTCGCCTTATTCTGATCAAAGACAACGCTGATATCTTCTTCGCTGCGCAAGTGATCGCCGCGGCGCTCACCGTCTTGAGTCTGCTGAGCCTCAGCCAAGGCGCGGGCATTTTCCTGGGCGAGCAGCTGCCCGTTTGCCGCTACCAAGTCGGCCGCACTCAGCCCCCCCGTTTCAAGCGCAAGCACCTGGCGCGAACCCGCTGCTCTGCCGGCACCGGCCTTGGCTGTCGACGAAGCCAGCAGCGCTGCTACATCGGGGCCGCTTGCCTTGTCTTTGCCACCGGCGCCCGTTTTAACTGTACTCGAAACCGCCGCATCAACAGCGGAACTGTCTATCAGATCGGAAAACTCACTCGCCAAAGCCAGCAAGCCAGTATTGGCTGCCTTGTCGCGCGCTTTTTTCTGCTGCTCGGTCAGAGGTTTTTGAACTTCTTCACGCTTTTTGGCCACTTTGGGTTTGGGCGGTTCAACAGGTTTTGGCGGCGGTTTAGGCTCGGCCTTTGGTGGCGGTTGCACAGGCTTGGGTTTCTGGCTAATAAATTTTGCCACACGCTCGGGAACCTTTACTTTCTGCCTGGGCTCATCGGGCACCTGAATGAAGCTTATTAATACCGCCAACAAAGTCGCCAATAACAAGGCGCCGAACAGCAGCCACAGAAAATGCTTCTGCTCTTTTGCATCCGGCTGCCAACTTAAGGCCAGTTGTTCATAGGAAGTCACTTTCATGAATTAACTAGCTCTCTTCGCCTTTTGATTAGCCGCAAACGAGATATTGGTATAACTGCTTTGCTGGCAGGTGCTTAAGACCTTGCTCACCACCTCGTAGGGGGTATTTTCATCGGCGAGTATCGTTACTGAGCGCCCTTCGTCACCGGCCTCAAGCTCAATATCGCCCGCCTGAAACTTAAGCTCATCCGCCAAGGCCTGAATGTTTTTGTCCGGCTCGGCAAGCACCTCAGAGACGCTGGCAACCTTGCGACCTTGCACGATGATATCGCTGCGCGTCACCATAATCGTCAGGGTCTCTTTGGGCGCAGCTTCGGCGACGGAGTCAGGTAACACCAATTGTTTGGCATTAGGAAGCTGCTCGGAGCTCGACGAGTTCACCAATAAGAAAAATACCAAAATGGTAAAAATATCCATCAGCGATACCAGGTTTAAGCCCGGCTGCTTACCTTTTTGATGATGCCGCTGCATGCGCCTGGCTCGGCGGCTCTGATTATCCTTCATTTAACGCACTCTGATTCTCACTGGTGACAGGCTCGGCCTCCGGCAAGTCACCAATACTGATATTCGGAAATAGCTCGTAGCTTTCAAGGCTTGCGGCAACCACCTCGCTATAGCTTCGCAAGTGATCCATAACAGCAATCATGCTGCGATAGTCAACATCGGCCGCAATCAGCAAATCAACATCTTCCGCTTCTGGAAATTTAGCTTTAACTTTTTTTACAAAACCATCGAACTGGACCCAGTTCTGATTGACTTCGTCTCGCTCAATTCGATTTAACAACAGGCCGCTGCGGCCGTCTTGAAATAGAAACTCACCTTTGCTCACTAAAACCTGCAGGCGGAACTTTTGCTCAGACTCGGCCTGTTCGGCAGCATCCAGTGCGGGCAGGTTGAGATCGAGCACAGTCATGCGCGAGAACACCGCGGTAATCAACAAAAACGGCACGAGGATAACCATCAGGTTCATAAACGCCGTAATATTGAGCTCAACCGCTTCTTGTGTGATGCGCTTGCGTCGAAGACGTCTCATGATATTAATCTTTACTCATAATATTGAGGCACTTCACCGCCGCCATTTCGATACTGTCGACGAGTTTGCTGGTACGCGTGGCCAAATATGAATGAAACAGCAAAAGCGGAATCGCTGCACACAAACCAAAAGCGGTGGTATTCATCGCCACTGAGATACTGGCTGAAAGCAAGTTGGCTTTTTCAGCAGGGTCGGCATTGGCAACAGCGGTAAAGGCCTGAATCAGACCGATAATAGTACCGAGCAGGCCGAGCAAGGTGGCCACATTCGCCAGTGTTGCCAAATAGTGAGTGCGCTGCTCAAGTGCTGGCATCACTTCCATAATGCCCTCTTCCATCGCCGCTTCAACCGAGTCGCGACTAGCGTTACTGCGCTGCTTGGCAAAACCGTAACTCAAAATGGTCGACAGCGGGCTGCGGCTCTGCTCGACATATTTTTCGGCGCGCGGTGTATCGTCAGCCCTTAACATCGGCACGATATTTTTCCAGACCTTATTGGTTGAGCTCTGGGTTTTACTTAGAAATAAAAAACGCTCGAGCGTAATCGCCAGACCAATGGCCATGACCACCAAAATCGGATACATAAAAAAGCCACCCGATTGAAATACTTTGACAAGTTCCATATTGCTATACCTGTAATTGATAGACTTAGGTTAAATAGAGAATAAATTAAGGGTTTAAGGCCTGGTCCCGCGGCTGGGTCCTGTCCTCGTCAGATGAGCCTGGCACATTCGCCGGGCTAACAGCGCCATTGACCAATTGCTCAAACTGATCCAGCAACTGGCGACGCTGTTGGCGATAGTGCTGTTGATTGACCTGCCCGGCGCTGTATTGCCGCTTCAGCTGCTGTAGATTTTGCAAACAACGGTGTTCTAAATTCACGACCCCGCCCTCAGTTCGCGCAGTACCCGAAAGCCTGTTAGCTCATTGGCACTGCCATCAAATGCTTGTTGATAGTCAAAATTACAGTCCGCCATTGCTGTACTGTGCGAACCGCCGAGACTTAAATAACTGCGGCCCCGGCCGCGCACAACTTCTTGCGCATTACCGAGCACGTTGACAAGACCCCAGGCATTTTTTTTGCCGATACTGGCCTTAAGCAACTCACCGCCTTTTTCAATGCCGCGCGAGCTTAATTTGCAGTTGCGGTTCGGATCGAGAGACGCCCGGCCGGCTTTGGCCGCGTACAGCCACTCAGCTTGCGTTGGTAAACGGTAGCGGTATTTTGTTTCAGAACTCAACCAGCGCAGGTACTGATCCATTTGTTTTTTGCTGATATTGGTTGCCGGCAAAGAGCTGTCTTGCTCTGCCAACTTCTGACAGCTGCCACTGGCGACACAATAGGCATTAAAGTCGGCAACACTCACTTCAAACTTGCCAATTGCAAACATATTGCCATCGGCCATGGCCGGCACCACCACCATCGTCGGGCCTTGGCCAACACGCGGGATGCGGTCGCGACAGGAAGTGCGCTCACCGCGCGCACCGAGCCCGGCAATCGAGCGGGTACACGGGTCCCGGTCGACAATTTTCACAGAGGCGATCTCGCGGTTGCCCGGGAATAAATCCATCGCCACTTTTTTACTTTGCCGCGCGCGATCGGGATAGCTGCGACCAACACTTTGCAAACACAGCGCCAGCGACTTGGTGATTTTTGTTTCGTCACTGCGAAAACGCGCCGCGTCCAGCGCTCGCAGCTTCTGTATCGCTGTACTCACATCATTCATATTGATATTGGCGCGACAATCGAGCTGGCGCTCGACATTTTCCATCGCAAAATTATAGGCATCGCGCCGCTCGGCAATGGCTTTTTGCTGTTTTTGCTGCTCGGCTTTTTTTGCAGCCTGTTGTTTTTGCTGCGCCTCGCGCGCAGCTTTTGCCTGCGCGATGGCCTGGCGTTCTTGCGCGAGGTTTGTCGCTAATTGTTCGAGCAAACTATTATCGTCGGTGTAGCGCTCGGCATTAATTAACCAGCCATCGACCCCTTCAAAGCGCGCGGCTTCGATCGCTTCGGAAATATGCGATATATACTGCGCGTACGCTTTGCTTTCGTATTCGGCCAGCCACGGATCATCTTTTGGCAACAGCGCCCTGGCAACTTGAATTTCTCGCCACAGTTCAAGCTCCCAACTTTCATCGAAGCGCGGGTGTTCCAGAAATTCACCGACATTTTTCTTCATCATTTCAATGCGAAGCTCGCGCTCAACTTCGCTGCGAAACTCATCGGCGTTAAAACCGTCGTCAACTTTGAGTGAAGCCTGGTACTGAAACCAAGCAAAAGCAGCGGCCATTAAGCTCAGAACAAAGGCCGCAAACCAGACAAACTTAAGTGAACGTTTCTGGGTCAGCTGCTGCCAGAATTGGTCGACCGTAGCGATGCGATCTTCACGTTTAAAGGCAATGGCTTTTTCTATGGTTTTCCACTGCCTCGAGCTAATACCTGGTATGCGCTTGGCTTTTACGCCGGCTTCTTTGGCATCGCGCGCATTCATGCGCTTATAGGGGTGCTCACCGGTGAACAACTCGTAGGCAATGCAGCCGAGCGCGTATATGTCATCGCGCACATCTGGCACTTCACCTTCGATCATTTCAAGGCTGGCGTAAGCGGGCGTAATTGCGCCTAAGGTGCCGGCATCAAAAACGGTTTTGTCGTCAACACTGTCTTCGAGGTTTTCCGCTTTTTTAACGGCGCGGGCAATACCAAAATCAAATACCTTGGCAACACCTTTATTGGTGTAGAAGATATTGCCGGGCTTAAAGTCCGAGTGAACAATCTCTTGATCGTGAGCGTGGCTAAGCGCGGCACAGATACCCTGTAAAATGCGCCATATATCATCGCGGGGCAGGCCGATCGAGCGATACTGGCTGATAAATTGATCGAGCGGCTGGCCCTCTAGGTATTCCATGGTCATAAAGACCAGGTCGCCATCCTTGTCGAAGTCAAACACGTTCACAATGTTCGGGTGAGCAATGTTCTGAGACTTTCGCGACTCGCGCTGAAGCGCGATAAATGCCTCGGGGTGGGTTTTAAATTCCTCACCCAAGACTTTTACTGCAACGTAAGGATCTCTATCTTGCGCCTCAACTTTGAGCAAGTCTTTGGCTTTGTAGACGACACCCATGCCACCGGCGCCAAGTACCTTTTCAAGTACAAAACGCTTTTTAAGCAAACCTAGATTTGGCTGCTCAGTCGCATCCTCAACGGCACCGGAAGGGTTTGACCCGGCCTGAGCTGGTGCCGCCGACGGCTGAAATTGTGTCACATCCGAGGCCGGAGCAGCCTCGGATGAGCGCGCATGAAATTGGGTTTTATCGTCGAGCCCTGCCCGGGGCATAAACTGAGTTGCATCGTTCTCGAGCTGCGCCGCTCTGGGCATAAATTGCGTGGCGTCATCGCCACTTAGCGGCCGCTCCGGGCGCGGCTGAAACTGCGTTTTATCGCTGTCGCTCGGGGCCGGTGCTTGGGCATGCGTTTCAACTGCAGCATCGGCCTGACTAACACGAGGCTGAAACTGGGTTTTATCGTCGGCCTCACTTGGCTCAGCTGGATTTTTTGCCGCTGGTGCGCCTACATCAAGCCCGACTGCAGGAGCATTCGCGCGGGCGCGAGCCTGCTGTTTTCTGCGCTGAATACTGGCGAGCTTTTGCTCAAGCTTGCGCGCTCGCTCAGCATTTGCATCACCGCCGCCGTCAGACTGAGATTGAGCCTCGCCCGCTTGTTTATCCGTATTGTTGTTACTAAGTTCGTCCATTATCCATCGTCGTTATTTACGAGCGCTGCTTTACAAAGCTTCATTTACAATTTTTACAACGCTGTATTTACCAATGCCTGAAAACGCTCGGCTCAGAAAGTTACAGCTTAAACGTTGTCACCGTGTTTTTGCGCAGCTCATTAGTGCTGCGCGATGCCGCCGGACTCGGCTTTGATCACAATGACAGATACATTGTCTTTACTGCCATTTTTTAGTGCCCTGTCCAACAAAGCCTGACAGCATTGCTGGGCATCGCCTTGTGCAAGCAGTGCGCTTATCTCTTGCTCAGAGACAACACCGCTCAAGCCGTCACTGCAGAGCAGCAAGGTTTCACCGCCGTACACACGAAAGGCCTCAAAATCGACTTGCAGCACTGGCTGCACTCCGACAGCGCGGGTGATGACATTTGCCTGAGGGTGGTGCTGCGCCTCTTCGGCGCTGATCAAGCCCTGATCAACCCACTCCTGAACCTGGCTGTGATCGCTCGATACCTGTTGAACCTGAGCACCGCGAACACGGTAAAGGCGGGAATCCCCTGCCCACAGACATACCGCACTCTCTCCGCGAACCAGCAAAGTGACGATGGTCGAGCCAATCATTGCACCACTTAGCGCCCTGGCGGAATAATCAAGCAGCTGCTCGTTCACCAGATGAATGCGATCTTCGACCAAGTCGCTAAAGTGGCCGAGACTCTCGATATGACCGAGATTGGCCAGCGCTTCAACTAAGCGCTGACTGGCAAGATCCCCGACGGCATGACCACCCATGCCATCGGCAACCGCCCACAGCTTTAACTGCGGTTGACTGAGCACCGCATCTTCATTGTTTTTGCGTACATTGCCGACATGGGTCAGCGCATAACTCGACCATGAAATTGGTCGTCGCAAGGTCACGTCACTCACAACAGCACCTCACCATCGCTGTTATCCCCATCGTTACGCCAACCGCTGGCTTGCCAGTTACCGTCGAGCATCGCCACCAACTGAGCGGCTTTAGGCAGCGATGGGCAGGCAAACATGCACGGCTCGACCAACGAAGAACCGCCACTTTGCCACAAGCTAAACGACTGCCAGTGCATGCGATAGTGGCTGTCGAGTAACTGACCGAGGCCGGCACCTGTGTGTTTGAGCGACTCATCCAAACTGACAAAACTCTCAAACGCCTGAGCTGGCGCCGAACGCGCCTGCAGACCCGACGCCCAGTTCAGCGGCAAATCGTTTAAATCCTGCAGTAACTGGTCGAGCTCGCAGCCCTGCTGCAACGCGTTTAACAATAACTGTTCAGCCGCATCAAACCACAGCGCTGAGCTTTGCAATAGCGAACTGACGCAGGCATTGGCCGGCAGCGCCTGCATGACCGACACCGGAAAGTAGCGCCCGACTTTGTCGACACTCGGCATCATAAAACCAAACCAGCTCTGCTCGTCGAGCACCCCGGCACTGAGCGCAAAGCGCCAGATCGGGCTGGTTAAATAAATATCCAGCCACTGCTCGCCAAGTTGCTGCTGACCGCTGCTAATAAAGTTCTGCAGCCAGCCATCCCAGGTTTCAAGCGCCGTGGTTGGCAAGTTACGCGCGATAAAATCACCGTAACTGGGAAGCTTTCCGTAAATACCAGTCTCTGCAAGCATATACGCAACCTAAATCGTTGCCGGACAACGGAAGGAAGACAGCAAGTCCTTGTTGAACGGGTTGTTAACACTCTTTGCTCGTCCCTGATAAGTTATCTGATAGGTAGCTCCGGCCTCATCCTGATCCAGAGAAAAAGTAATACGATAAATATTCGACTGCGCAGTTTTCTCAATGCGCGAATCATCCATCAGACGGAACCAGGCCCACGGGCCGGTGTAACTGCGATCGTGATTGCGCTCATCTAAGTCTTCAAACACCAAGCGCACGCGGCCGTTGCCGCTGTCTGCGGCCCAGTTTAATGGTTTCCAAAATTTGGGGCCGTGATTGTAACTGTAGCGCTGACTGGCAACATCCAGCGTAAACTTGGCGATGTCGGCGCTGAGCTTGGACGGTTTCAGCTCGAGTGAAAACGACGGCTGTTCAGCTTCACCGCGAAAAAACACCTGGCGTATCTGATCGGCGCGCTTTAACTGTGCGAGAGTGCTTGCGCTAAAGCCAAGCGAATAACCATCGAGCGCCTTATTGCTCCACTTTTTACCGGTGCGCACAAACGGATACACATAGCTCTGCGAAAACGTATCTAAACTGCCACCGGGCTTAAAGAACTCGCTGAAATCGTACAGCGCCAGCTCGCTGTCGGTATCTTTTTTCAGCGGATAACGCCCCTGTAAACTGAGACTGTAGGGCTGATAGACCTGCTCTTGCCACTGATCGTTAACGTGCGCGCGAGCCGATGCAACCACTACTTTCCAGCTCTGATCGGCCAGTGAACTTAACAGTGGCCTGAGCTCAGCCGGCGCGCGGCGGCTGTAGTCGCGCAGCGCACTCATGGCATTGCTGCCGCCGCTCTCGTAGCGGCCTTTTACCAAACTAAAGCTCTTTTTCGCAGGATCGGGATCGACGGCAATTTCTTGAACATAAACGTGCAGCTCAGCGAGCTTTTGAATTAATACATCGAGCTGAGTCATGCCCTGCGCATTGGCTTTCAGCATTTTATTTAAATCGGCAAAACGCTTATCAACTTTGGTGGTCGGAATTTTATTGGCCCCGGCTTTAAGCGCGCCAGAGAAATAACTTCGCCCACTGGCCTCCGCGGCTTGCTCCAGCTTGTCGCTGCTGGGAATTTTTGTCAGGCTGGTATTGTCTTTGGCAATGCTCATCATCGCGATCAACGGCGACTCAATCGGGTCGGCAAACATCGCCAAAGCATTTTCTGCCTGACCGAGGCTGGTGAAACTCTGCAGCTCAAACGCTTTGTAATAGGCCAACCAATACTGGATATAGTCGCGAAAATACAGCGAGCGCACTTCGTCGCTGAGTTTTTCCGGGTTGATCTCGCGGGCAATCTGCGCGCGGGCTTTGTTCTCGTCTTCATAGAGCAACCAACCGTCGTTCGCCGCCTCGGCAACCAACTGCGAGTCGTCGTCCAAATCCAACGCGTTATAGCCGTCGATGGTATACAGAATTGGAATACTCAAAGCCCCGCGCTTAAGTGCATCGAGCTTGAAGTTTGCCAAGTTCTGCGCGCCCAAGTATTGATCGAGCTCGACACGCCGCTGATTAGTTGGATTGTTTTTAATCTGCCGATAAATACGCTGAGCAACCGGTGTGGCAAGTATCTTATTGCGTGTGGAGCGCACCAGAGCGCGATTGGCCGGCAGCGCGCGAAGCGGCAACTCAAGTAACGCGGCGAGATGATTTTGCAGTTGTAAACGCTGCTTGGGGCTGAGCTCGCTATCGTTGTCCCAGCGCGCTGTCATGCCTTGGGTGACAGCGTTGCCATCCCAGTGATCGATCAAATCAAACATCATGTACAACTTAAAATCGGAGTACAGATCGCCGTCTCCCCTGCGCGTGCGCTGCGCTAAATCCTGTTGCAACGCAGGCCTGAAGACCTCGTCGAGCTTGCGCTGATAGGCGAGCTGGGCCTCATCGGCAATACGACTATCTTGCATGCCGAGCGCCTCAAACCAGGGTTTGTGTGCCGCGCGTTCACCGTCGACCACATCGACCAGCGCATTCAGGGCCGGCAGAACCTGGAGCAGAGAAGCATTGCGTGCGGGAATTTGTTTCTCGGCTTGATCAAAAGCAGTTAGCTGTTCGGCGGTATTGCCGAGGCGTATTTTCTGATCGGCCAACATGCCGCTCCACAGCAGCACGGCACCGAGTGCAGCAGAAGCTGACAGCGCAAACACGCCGCGCCTGGCCCAGGCGATAATCGTTTCGTAACGCCGGTTGGTGCCGGCCAGCTCGGCCTCGGGGAAAATAACTTTGCTAAATAAATCGGTTAAAAAATAGGATTTGCCCTGACCGCTGGCGCGCTCAGATGCACTTTGGGCAAAACCAAACTCCGACGACACAGAGGCCATAATGCGATCAATGGGGCTTCCGTCTTGCGTGCCGCTGGTAAAATACATGCCCCTTAGCACCGGCTGCTTTTTGTAATTATTTTCAGCAAAACAACTGCGGATAAAATCGTCGATTAACGGGCGCTGCAAATCCAGTTGCTCTGGAAACGCACTAAGCGCACTGCGACGCGCAGGGTCGCGCTCTTGATTCATGCGCAGAAACAGCTTCTGGTTGAGCCTGTCGACCAGCGCCGCAAGATTATCTGAAAGATAGTCAAAATCTGGTTTGTGCGCGCTGCGCTCGTTAAACGGCAGGGTCAAACCCCAGACTTGATGGCGGTCATCGCGGCTCAGATCATCAAAAAACTGCTTAAAGCCGGGCACTAAATCGACTTTGGTCAGCAACACATAGACCGGAAACTCAAGTTCGAGTTTGTCCATTAACTCGTTTAAACGCGTGCGAATAACATTGGCCTGCTGCTTGCGCTCTTGCTCGGATTGCAGCATCAATTCTTGCAAACTAATAGCAACGATGGCGCCGTTGATTGGGCGGCGCGGGCGGTACTTTTTCAGCAAGCTTAAAAAACCATCCCAAGCTTGGCTATCGGCAACTTTGTGACTGTCTTGTGTGGTGTAGCGACCGGCAGTATCGATCAGCACGGCCTCATTGGTGAACCACCAGTCACAGTTTCGCGTACCGCCGATACCCTGCAAAGCCTGCTTGCCAACGCTGTCGGCCAGCGGAAACTCGAGCCCGGAATGCACCAGAGCTGTCGTTTTGCCCGCGCCCGGAGGGCCGACAATAATGTACCACGGCAGTTCATAAAGCGATTTTTTACCCGAGCCCGAGCCAAAACGCCTTGCCTTGAGCACCTGCATTGCCTCACTAAAGCGCTCGCTCAGCTTTAAGTACTCTTCACTTTTTGCCCCGCCCTTTTTGGCTTCGCTTTCACTCTTGGCCATATCGGCGATCATCGCCTTATTGTTTTTGGCGTTTTTCAGCTGCAGGCGCATATTGTTTAAAGCCCACAGCAAAATCAAAACGGCGATCATTGCCAGGCGCAAAACCGGGCTTGCAAGAGGCGCGCTGTTGTCGGCGCCAAATTTGATTTGCGGGCCGGCAAACCAAATCAGCAAAGACAGCAACAAAAGCCCAATGGCAGATAACGTCAAAGGGTGAAAGAAAAAGTTACGAATAGATTTCATGACTCGAAAGTCCGTTAACGAGATTCGGAGGCAGTGGCACGAGTATCACTGCTCGACGGCAAATTTTGCGTGTTGGGCTCAGTACTTGCGATGCTCTGCAAACGCTGAACGGTCGGTTCGGCCGCTTGATAGTGCCAGATGCGAAAGCCGGAAAAACCAAAGAAGATCAGTGCCGCAAAAACCACCAACACAACCCACAGCGGGGTTCGTTCGGTCAGCCCTTTGCGCGCGCCGCCAACACCGCGCCAGTGATCGGCAAGCGCGTGTTCGGGCTCGCCACGGGTGCGGCGAATGGTCTCAAACAATTCGGCGCGCAAATTTTCCAGACGATCTTTGCCGTTGGCGACAACGCGGTAGCGCCCTTCAAGCCCGAGACTTAAAAATAAGTAATACAGCTCAATAAGCTCAATGTGCTCAGCCGGGCTTAATTTGATGCGCTCAAGAATTTGGAAAATCTTTTCGCCGCCGGAGGTTTCATTGTGAAATAGGCTTAATAAGCTGCGCTGCGCCCAGCCACTGTTTGAGCCCCACGGCGTATTCAGTACGGCCTCATCAAGCAATACACAGCACAGATAGCGAGCGGACAGCACCACTTCATTTTTGTAACCCAGGCTGCGCAAGCGCTGTTCAAAATTGCGCAGCTCTTCGGCTATACGCCGATGCAAACCGGCAACATCGGTGTGGCTGCTGCTGTGGCGGGTCTGCTTGTAGACCGTTAACAAGGTCGACGCCGCGGCAATAATGGGGTTGACGCTGCGCTCATCGCTGGGCCGGGCAAAGGCACCCGGATTTGGCTGCGCCGGCGCCACACCGGCGCGCGTCGGCGCCGGCTGAGCTCGCTCAGCGGCACCTTTCATAACTGTTTTATCACCAGCTCTGGGGCCGCCAGGCGTCGGTGCGCGAAATATCGTTCTATCCGTTGAGTCCACCGCAAGCGACCTCGTTATTGATTACGTATGGCCCAGAACTCAAGCTCAAGCCCGGGGAATTCACCGCCGACATGCAGTGCAAAACCTCCGGAGTTTTGCAGCTCGGACCAAAATGAACTCTGCTTATCAAGCTCAAAATAGGCTGTCTGTGAGCGATAGGGAATTTGCCGGGGAGCCACGGGCAGCACCTTAAGTGCAATGCCGGGCAGCGCCGCATTCACCAGCTGGCGAATCTGCTCGACCGGGCCGAGCTTAACCTGCGCCGCAAAGCGGGTACGCAGCAACTCGTCACTGACGTCGGCGCGGACTGCAAGCACGTAAGTCGCTGAATTAAGCAAACTGCGATCTTCAATCGCCGAGATGCGCACGCCGTATTTTTTCTCAACCAGAGGCAGCGAGATTGCCGTTTGTTCGTATACGGTGCTCAAGGCCTGGCGCATATTGGCCATCAGCGGCGCAAAACTGGCACTTAAATCGTGGTGCAAGTAGGCATCAAACTCTGGCGCGCGCTTATTTTTGGTCACAAACGTAGAAAGCTCGCCGGAAATCTGCAACAACAAGCGGTACAGATCAAGCGGGTGCAAACCGGGCTGATCACTGAGATGCTTCAGCAGTGGCTCAACGCGATTGAGCACCTGCAGCAACATATAGTCGGCAATCTCGGCTGTACCACCGCGGCGCACATCGGCTAAGCGCCCGGCTATCGCCTCGGCGCGCTGGTGCAGCAAACCGGCAAGTTCGGCAACAAAACCGAGCAATTTCGGCGCAGCTTTGCAGTCGACACAGCTGGGTAAAAATTGCTCATCGAGAATCACACTTTTATCATCGCGCGCTTCATTGATACGGGCGATGGGGATACAGCTGTATGCGCTGCGGTCGTCGCTGTCGAGCAGCAAGGTCAAGCGCAGTTTGCCGACATCCAGCTGATGATTAGAACCGGACTCGCTGGCGATATTCCTAACTTCTTGACCAACGGAATAATAGCGAGCCAAACCCTTGGCGCCGCCCTCTTCGGTTTGAATTTCCATCGCTCCGGCGCGCTTTAACGGGATACCGAGATACACCGTCGATTGCAGTGTATTTTCAGGCACTTCGAGCACGGCCGGTGCGCCATCGACGTCGGGCACGGTAAACGGTGTGCCATCGGGGAATACTCCGGCGGCGCGGCTGATAGAAATTTTGCCAAGCGCAAGCAGCTGCCGGTCAATATCGAGCTCACTCAAACCCCACTGATAGGCACCAAAGCCACTGCAGCGCGCATTGACAAAACGCTCAAAATACCGGTCTTGCTGCTGAAAGTGCTGGGGGTTCAAAAACATCCCCTCAGACCAGATAACTTTGCTGTCTAACGACATATCACTTCCCTGTAATTATTCATCCAACAACTGAATGCGGTTTTCGCTGATTTCAACACTGACACTGTCCCGTATTACATTGGCACTGGTCACCGGAACAATTAGCTTATAGCTGGCATTGTCGTACTGAAAAAATTCAGCAAACAAGGCGATGTATTTAGTCTGAGGATTTAAAACAAAGCTTTCTGTGCGGCTCTGACCCGGCTGGATAGGTTTTAATTCCTGCTTTGATAAAAAATCGGCGCCGAGCTTATCGACGTCTTGCTCGTAGAGGTCGATAAAATCGGCCTTTTCAAACATATTATCCGACTTCAGCTGATATAAACGCAAATACAGCGGCGATGGGTTTTCTTGCTCGTCGGGATTTATATCCGAACTCGCTTGTATCACCAGTTTAAGATCGGTATCGAGCTTAAGCATACCGCCGACCCCGCTGTTTAAAGACTGGCAAGAGAGCAAAAACACACTCAAACACACACAAACAATTAAACGCATAACAGGTTCTTTCCTTTACCTGATTTAAGTTAGAGAGTCCGGAGCGGACGCATCGGGGGCTACTTTGCGCTCGGCCTTGAGGCGGCGCAGCTGATCTTCGTAAGCCTGAACAAAGTCGTCGCCAAAAAACTGCTGAAAACACTGTTCTTCATCAGCTTTGAGACAATTGTAATACTCCTCAAACAGCGACCAATTTTTGGCCCGCTGCATCGCGGCTATCGCCGCACCGCGCTTGCCTTTATTCCATCGTGTTTCGAGAGAAAGCGGATCAAAACGCGCGAGCATACGCTCAAAGGCCGTGCGAATACCGGAAACAATTGCCAACTGGTGCTCGGCCACACCTTCAAAACCTTCTTTAAACGAAGCACTTGCATCTTTATATGCACTGTGCGGGCTGACAAACATCGTATTGAGTGCTTCGTCGACACTTGCAGAAAACTTAAGCGGGTTATTTTCGGCCGGCTGAATGGTGGTGACATTCATGCGAAACTCGTTTTTGATACTGGTGCGCGAGCGCAGCAGCTTCATCATACCACCGGTTATTTCGCGCAATAACAAACCGGCTTGCTCGGCAACTTCAGCGCTCTTTTGTGGCCCCAACGCAGCCGCATCCAGCCCCAGCGCGGTCAAAAACGCCGAATCGGCTGAGCCTTGCGCTTCACCGTCACTAATCGCAGGTCGAACGCCTGTATGCACCAAGGCAGCTTGCTGCGCCGCGGCATGAGACTCAGCTTGAGCGGGCGTTGCAGCATGAGCAGGCGCGGAGCGTTGAGTGGGCGCTGGTGTCTGCCCGGGTGCCGGGGTTGGTGCCTGAGCAGGTGTCGGAGTTGGTGCCTGAGCTGGAGCCGGCGTAGCTGCCGATATCGGCGCAGGAGCAGCCTCGGGAACAGAAGCCGCTTCGCCAGCTGGTGCCGAACTTGGCCCGGGTACAGCACCCGGCACGGCTTCAGGTATCACTCCAGGCACAGCGCCTTGTGCAGCTCCAGACGCAGGCACTTGCGCTTCGGCCGCAGGTTCAGGAGCCAAAAAGTCATCTTCCCAGTTTTCAGGAATAAAGCCATTGTCACGCGTTTCAGGCAAACTAAAACTGGAATCGAGCACATTCGGATTGGCATCACCATAAGAAACAGCAGCCTGTTCCGCTGCCGGCGGCTCTGTAGCAAAGGGATCTGCGCCCAAAGGGCTCGCAAACGGGTCATCTGTCGACGCTGCAAAAGGGTCGTTGCCAAGCTGCCCTGCACTCGCCGGTGTTTGCTGAGCGGCTTCGCCGCCGAATGGATCGCCGCCAAAGGGCTCAAAGCTAGGTGACGGCCCCGGTGACGCCGGCTCAGAAAAGGCGCTCAGAGGGTCTTGAGTCGACCCGGGTGAGGCGCCACCAAGACCGAGCTCATCACTGCCAAACACGTCGAGCGGATCAAGCGATGCAGCGCCTGCGTTACCGGCGCTGGCAAAATCACTACTTGCGAAGTCGCCATCGGGCTGGGCTGTCGCCGCTGGTGCACCCCAAATATCGTCGAGCGAAGCCGGCCCAGTCGCCGGCGTTGGCATTGGTGCCGCCGAAGCAAAATCGTCAAAAGCGGCTGAACCCGCGCCGACCAAATCAACACTGAGCAAATAATCACCGATGGCAAACTGAGCACCACTTGCCAGCGTAGTCGCTGCGCCCTTGCCCAGCGGGGCTGCATCGCCACCCACAAAGGTGCCGTTGGTGCTTAGATCGAGTAATTTGACGCATTCGTTCTCAACACTGAGCTCACAGTGGCGAGAGGAGAGGAAACGGTCGGGGTCTTGCAGCTTCCAGGTATTGCCGTCACCCCGGCCGAGCGACACCGGGAACTCGGAAAAACGACATTCCTTAGCGGTGAGTTCAACCCCGGCGGGAGCATTTATAACTGTCAGTACCAATTCCATTTGCTATTCCTGATGACCTTAAAGCGAGTAACACTTATGGGGGCAAAGCAACGGGCTACCATAGCCGATTTACGTCGATGACCTTAATGGTGCCGGAGTATATCTTCCCTTCACCACTCGAAACAAATGCAATTGTCGCCAAATTCAAAATTAATTAAATGCTCAGCAAAATGACTGCAAGCCATACTCCGCGAACGAAGATGAATTGTGCAGGTGATATTTTGGTGCTACGCTAGCGCGGCATTGATGGTTGCCCAAGAATCAACCCAAACCTAAGTAGTAAAAACAAGGCAAACAAGGCCCGCACTTAGGTAGCGCATGCACTATCTGTTATGACCCTATTTAATGACAAAATCATGATGGAATTTTGCGTCGCGCAGAGTTTTGATTCAAAATGACAGCAAAATCACCTTCAGTGCATTTTTTGTTCAAGCCGGACTTGCCACAGCTAACGTTGCTAAGGCTGGGTGTGCTACGGAAAGTGCAGACGTACACGTATAAAAAGGATTTCGATAATGGCTTCTGCCGCTTTACTTGACCACGCAGCGCTCTCGGAAGTAATTGCCGATGATCAGCCGACAGGTCCAGACCCGCGCGAAAACCCATCTCCGACATCTACTTATCAGCAGGTCAAAGGCGAGCGCGCAGCCGCTCGGGCAGCGGAACGCAACAGCATTCACGACGGCTCGTCCAACGAGGCGGCCCAGCACTGGCAGGCCATCATCAACTTAGCGCCCGGCCTACTCGCCAAAGAAAGTAAAGACCTCGAAGTCGCCAGCTGGCTGACCGAAGCCCTGGTGCGTAAAAACGGGTTTCAGGGGCTTAGAGACGGCGCCAAAACCATCCACCTATTATTAACAAACTTCTGGGACGGCCTTTACCCCGAGCCGGATGAAGACGGTATAGAAACGCGAGTTGCGCCCCTTTCCGGGCTTAACGGCGAAGGCGCCGAAGGTGTGTTAATCGCCCCTATTCGCAAAGTTGAAATTACTGAAGGCCAAAGCATCGGCCCTTTCAGCCTATGGCAGTACCAACAAGCGCTCAACAACCAAAAGATGGCCGACGAAGACGCCAGAGAGCGCAGTATTGCCAAGCTCGGCTTCTCTGTTGAAGACATCGAAAAAGCCGTTGGCGAAAGCAGCTCTGAGTTTTTTATCAACATCCGCGACGATCTCGACGAGTGCCTGACCCTGTTTAAAGAGATCGGCACTTTGCTTGATGAGCACTGCGGCCACGACGCACCTTCCGTACGCAATATCACCGACATTCTCGACGAATGTCGCGGCGCCGTTAACCACTTAGGCCGCAACAAGTTTCCGGTCGAAGTAGGCACAAGCGAAAGTGACGACGGCGACGCAGCGCCGGAAGAGTTAGCCAACGATACCCCAGCGGCCGCCACTGTCGCAGCTCAACCGGCTAAATTAACCCGGGAAGTTGCCTTTAAGCAGCTTTTAGATCTGGCCGAGTTTTTCCGCGAGAGCGAACCCCACTCCCCTGTTTCTTATATGCTCGAGAAAGCCGTGCGCTGGGGTGAGATGCCCTTGCACGAGCTGATCCCGCAGCTAATAAACGATCATTCATCTCTGGAACGCTTTAGTGATCTCACTGGCGTAACAGTTGAAAACTAAAGCAATCCCTCACTAAAGGTAAGACATATGTCCGATAGCATTCACGATAAGTTGAAACGCGTCAGAAAGCCGCGAGTGCATATCACTTATGACGTCGAAACAAATGGAGTTGTAGCCGACAAGGAAATTCCGTTTGTGATGGGTGTCATGGGCGACTACTCCGGTGACAACACCGAAGGCAAAAAAGCGCTGAAAGACCGCAAGTTCTCTCAGATCGACCGCGACAATTTCAACGACGTTATGGGCAAAATAAACCCTAAACTGCAGATGAAGGTCGACAACACCCTCGAGAAAGACGGCAGCGAAATCTCTGTTGAGCTCGACCTCAACAGCATGGAAGATTTTGAGCCCCACAAAATTGTCGAGAAAGTTGAGCCGCTGAAGAAGCTGATGGAAACGCGCAACAAACTGCGCGACTTGCTGACCAAGGCCGACCGTTCCGAAGAGCTAGAAGAAGTTCTCGAACAAGTACTGAGCAATTCCGAAGCTCTTGGCTCTCTGAGCAAAGAGCTGGGCGTAGAGAAACCGGAAGGTGGTGAATAATGAGCGATAACGAAGAATTAGTTGAACGCGGAGAAGCGGCAGAAGCCCAGGAGCTGAGCTTTCTGGACCAAGCTATTTCCGCGACACGTCAAACCCCTCGCGACGAAACCGAAGAGCTGCTCAAGGCGCTGACCAACGAAGCGCTTGCCGGCACCGTCAGCTGGGACAAAAACTTAAGCCAGACCATCAACAAGGCCATTGCCGCGATCGATTCAGCGATTTCAGAGCAACTTGCTGCCGTGATGCACAACGAAAAGTTCCAGAAGCTCGAAGGCTCCTGGCGCGGTTTGCAGCACTTGGTGATGAACTCTGAAACAGGCTCGCAGTTAAAGATTCGCATGCTCAACCTGAGCAAAAAAGAGCTGAGCCGCGACCTGGAAAAAGCCGTTGAGTTTGACCAGAGCCAGATCTTTAAGAAAGTCTACGAAAGTGAATTTGGCATCGCCGGTGGTGAGCCTTACGCCGCCCTGATTGGCGACTACGAGTTTGGCTCTCACCCCGACGACGTCAGCCTGCTGGGCAATATGTCGAACGTCGCCGCCGCCGGTTTCTGCCCGTTTATCTCAGCGGCCGGCCCAAGCATGTTTGGCTTTGAGAGTTTCACCGAGCTCTCCAAACCTCGCGACCTTGAAAAAATCTTCGATTCTGCTGAGTACATTCAGTGGCGCTCTTTCCGCGACAGCGAAGATGCGCGCTTTGTCACGTTGGCCATGCCTCGCGTATTAGCGCGCCTGCCATACGGCTCGGCAACTAAGCCTGTTGAGGCGTTTAACTTCGAAGAAGCGCCGATCAACGCCGATGGACGCCACGTCAGCAACGATCACGACAACTACTGCTGGATGAACGCGGCCTACACCATGGGCACAACCATGACCAAGGCCTTTGCCGAGTACGGCTGGTGCACCAGCATTCGCGGCGCCGAGGGCGGCGGTAAAGTTGAAGGCCTGCCATCTCACACCTTTGTCAGTGACGACGGCGATATGGATCAGAAATGCCCAACTGAAATTGGCATTACCGATCGCCGCGAAGCGGAACTGAGCAAGCTCGGTTTCCTGCCTCTGTGTCACTATAAAAATACCGACTACAGCGTATTTTTTGGCGGCCAAACCACGCAGAAGCCGAAGAAATTTGACGACCCGGATGCATCCGCAAACGCCGCCATCTCAGCTCGCCTGCCCTACATTATGGCCACCTCTCGCATCGCTCACTTCTTGAAAGTAATGGCGCGCGATAAGATCGGTTCATTTATGGAGGCCTCTGAAGCTGAAGAGTGGCTCAACAAGTGGATCAGCAGCTACGTCAACGGCACGCCAGGCGCCAGCGCTGAAATGAAAGCCCGTTACCCACTGGCTGAAGCGCGTGTTGAAGTAAAAGAAGTGCCTGGTCAACCAGGTGTATTTAACGCCGTGGCATGGATGCGCCCGTGGCTGCAGATGGAAGAGCTCTCAGCTTCCCTGCGCCTGGTTGCAAACATTCCCAAGGCAGGCTAATTGATGTAAATAATGGAGGGGTGCGCCCCTCCATCGTATCAGGCGAAGCGCAATCGTGACCGACAGCACTACTTTCGACATCGACCGCCCTAAAGCTTCGCTTTCAGCTTCAGGCTCTGAAGGCTCCCCTCCCCGGGCGTTTAACTACGGCGAATTCTTAGCCGAGACCGATACCGTTCAAGCTCTGTGCACCTGGCTGCTCGAACACTACTCGGCCAGCTCTATCACCAGCAAAAACGATATTCGCGCGCGCGTGATGCAAAGCATTGCCGCCATCGACAGCTTGATTAGCGAACAGCTTAACGAAATCATCCACCACCCACGCCTGCAGAAGCTCGAAGCTTCGTGGCGCGGACTTTGGTATCTCGCAGAGCAAATAGAAGGCACACGCAATATTAAACTGAAGCTGCTCGATATCAGCTGGGCTGAAGTCAGCCGCGATATCAGCAGAGCGCTCGAATTCGATCAGAGCCAATTGTTTCAGAAAATATACAGCGAAGAATATGGGCACGCAGGCGGTGAACCTTACGGGGTCATCATCGGCGACTACGAGATATCTCACAAACCCGATAGCGACTACCCCTTCGACGATGTCAGCACCTTAGAAGGTTTGGCGCAAATAGCGGCAGCGTCGTTTGCCCCGTTTATCGCTTCGGCTTCGCCCAAACTTTTTGGCCTGGACGATCACAGCGGACTTGGCCAACCACTTAATTTTAAGAATATTTTTTCACAGCAGGAATACATTCGCTGGAACGCGCTGCGCGATAAAGCCGACTCGCGCTTTATCGGTTTGACGCTACCGCGCATGCTGATGCGCCGCCCCTACCGCAAACAAGGCGGCAGCTATAAAGGCGTATTTTTTAAAGAAAAACTCGGCGACGCCGAGCGCAACTTTTACTTGTGGGGCAACGCCTGCTATGCCTTTGCATCCATTCTAATTCGCGAGTTTAACAATGTTGGTTGGTTTGGCCATATTCGCGGCGTGCCGCGCAACCAGCTCGGCGGCGGCCTGTTAAACGAACTCTGTATAGACTATCTCAGTGACAGCGACATGCTGATCAGCAAACCAGCAACCGATGTCATCATTACCGACCACGTCGAAAAAGAATTGAGCGATCAGGGTTTTGTGCCGCTGAGCCACTGCTACGACACTGAGTTTGCTGCGTTTTACAACAACCAAAGCATTCAGCGGGCCAAGAGCTACCAGGACCACAGCTCTCACATTAACGCGCGACTTTCATCGATGCTGCAACACGTGCTCTGCGGTTCGCGCATTGCGCACTACATCAAAGTCATGATTCGCGACAAGCTCGGCTCGTTTGTCAGCGCCATGGAATGTGAAGATTACTTGCGTAAATGGTTGTTTAAATACACCACCGGGCGCGAAGACCTCGACTGGGAAGAACAAGCCCGCTTTCCGCTCCGGCAGGCGGCAGTTCAGGTTCGCGAGCACCCGGAAAAAGCCGGCGCCTACACCTGCGTGATCTCGATTGTGCCGCACTACCAAATTGATCAGATGGTCAGTGAGCTTGAACTGGTCACCGAACTTGCGCAGATGAATTAACAATGAGAAGCCCCGATACCAAAACGCACTTGCGTGCATCGTTATTTGACCGTTTGCGCGACGACGAACCTCACTTGGAATTCGAAGCCGCACAGACCCAGCACCAACAGCTAAAAGAGCTGCGTGCAAGTGTGCGCCGAGATCTCGAAAAACTATTAAATACACGTTTTCGGGTGTGCTCGGCCGATGAAAAATACCCAAACCTGCAAGAGAGCCTGTTAAATTTTGGCCTGCCGGATTTGGCGACCATCAACATTATCGATATCGACAAAAAGCGCGCGTTTACCGCGCAACTCGAGCGTATCTTGCGTCAGTTCGAGCCGCGCTTTAAAAGCGTTAAAGTCAGCCACCTCGACAACCGAGAAAGCACCGATCGCACCTTGCGCTTTCGCATTGACGCAACGCTCTACGCCGACCCAGTACCCGAAGTGGTGGTCTTTGACTCGATTCTGGAACCCGCGTCTCGCTCTGTGAACGTCGAGGAAAGCCAACATGCCTGATGAATTATTAAGTTATTACGAAAAAGAGCTCGCCTACGTGCGCCAACTCGGCGCCGAGTTTGCCGAAGAGCACCCCAAAATTGCCGGCCGCCTGGGCCTTAACAGCGACCACGTCGAAGACCCGCACGTTGCCCGTTTGGTTGAGAGTTTTGCCTATTTGAATGCGCGCATTCAGCACAAGCTCGACGACGACTTCCCCGAAATCAGCGACGCCCTGCTCAACGTCGTCTTTCCGCACTACCAGCGACCACTGCCATCGATGAGCATTGCCCAGTTTGTACCGGATAAAGACCAGCTCGATTCGCGCTATCACATTGCAGCAAACACACTGGTTGAAACCGAGCACTTCCAGGGAGAAAACTGCCGCTTTAGCAGCGTATACGATGTCGAGTTGCTGCCGGCAGAAGTCAGCAGCGCCTCATTGATCGGCGCACCGCTTGCCACACCCGGCGCGGCAATGATGCCCGGCGCCCAGTCCTGCTTGCACATACGCTTGCAGAGCTTCGACAGCGCCCTGCCTTTTAGCGAGTTTAGCTTTGACAAATTGCGCTTTTATTTAAAAGGCCAGGCGCAACATGTACACCCAATGTACGAGCTGCTACTTGAGCAGTGCAGCGGCATTGCGTTAGCCAAAGGTGACGATGATTTATCGCCCGTTATCATTGACTGCGACCACGTTCAGGCCGTCGGATTCGAAGAGGATCAGGCACTGCTGCCCTATCCTGCAGCGTCGTTCCAGGGCTATCGTTTGCTGACCGAGTTTTTCTGTTTTCCAGAAAAGTTTATGTTTGTTGATGTCGATGGCCTCAAAGATTTCACCGGGGCACTCGAACAAAACGAGCTCAACCTTTATTTTTATTTTGAAAAATCCAATGTCGAGCTCGAGCACAATATTCGCGCCGACAATTTTGTCCTCGGCTGCAGCCCCATCGTCAATTTATTTCAGCACGAAGTCGATCCTATACAAGTGGATCAAAGTCAGAGCGAATACCACGTGCTCGCCGATGTGCGCCGCCCTCGCGGCTACGAAATTTACTCCATTGACAGCGTTAATGCGGTGTCTCCAGATGGCAGCCAGCACGAATACCTGCCGTTTTACGGGCAAAAACACAGCTACCAAGGCAACGATCACCGCGCTTACTGGCACGCCAGTCGCCGTCACGCCAAACTCAGCAACTACGAGCGCGACGACGCTTCCGATGTGTTTTTGTCTCTGGTTGATTTAAATTTTGACCCAAACAGCCCGCAAGAAAAAACCTTGATGATTCAGGCCACCTGCAGCAATCGCGATCTGCCTGAAAAATTGCCGTACAACAATGAGCAGCCGCGCCTGCAGTGTGTCGACGGCGCACCGCCGTGTGAGCGCATACGCTGCCTGACACAGCCGAGCGCCACCATACGCCCGCCGCTGCGCAACAAAGCGCGCTGGCGCCTGATCAGCCACTTAAGCCTGAACCGCCTATCGCTGACCGGCCGCGACAACCCAACTGGCGCACTGAAAGAACTGCTGCGCCTGTACGACTTTAAAGAGAGCTCGGTTACCCGCGCCTTAATTAATGCAATTGATAATGTCAGTTGCCGACAGATCAGTGCCCCCATCAGCATCGACGGCCGCCCCACGATGTGCCGAGGCATTGAAGTCGAGTTAATTATCGACGACATGCTTTTGTCGGGCAGCAGTGCCTATTTGTTTGCCAGCGTGCTCGAGCGCTTTTTTGCCCTGTATTGCTCGGTCAACTCATTTAGCAAAACCTCCATCCGTTTAAAAAACAAAGAAGGATACTTAAAGCGATGTCCGATTCGCTCAGGCGAACAAGTCCTTCTGTGATTGAGCGTCTTAACGACGCCCCCCAGGACTTTGAGTTTAACCAGGCCCTCAAGATACTTGAGCACGAAGCTAGTGATAGCGACAGCGCTCAACAGCAAAGCCTGCTCGGCGGATTTAACCACCCGGCAAACGAAAAGCTGCGCCTGCAAAACGACCATTCACTGGCCTTCCCCGCCGGCGATATCGCCAAAATTGAGCAGGACAAAAATCAGCGCTGGAAGCTACGAAATCGCCTATTTAGCTTAACCGGCGCTCAGGGCGTTATGCCCTACACCTTCACCGAAAGCATTCAGGCCAGGCAAAAACAAAAAGATGGCAACCTGGCCGACTTTTTAAATGTCTTTAGTCATCGTGCCAGCTCGCTGTTTTATAAGGCCTCGTGTAAATACCGCGCCGAGCGCCAGTACGAAGGCGGCAAGCTCGGCGGCGACGATACGCTCAGCCTGATGCTCGAAGCGCTGACCGGTATCGCCACGCCCAACCTAAAACAAAACCTCGGTCTCGACGCCGATACAATGCTTTTTTACGCCGGTATTTTTAGCCAGAGCGTGCGCACAGCCTCCGGCCTTAAACACTTGCTGGCCGAGCACTTTGCCGTCGACATCGGCATTGAACAGTTTCAGGGCCAGTGGCAGGAAGTGGTCGACAGCGGCCGCAGCCGCTTGCCCAGTCGCCTGCAACCTAAAGGCCAAAACGTCTGCCTCGGCCGCAATACCATGCTCGGCGAGCGCGGCTGGGTCGCTCAAGATAAAGTAAGCATCGTTGTGCGCCCGCGTGCAGCTGAGGTTGAAAACTTTTCACCCGGCAGTGACAGCGTTGCCGCGATGCATGAACTGATTAAGTTGTATCTGGGTTTTGAAGCCGATTTTGAACTGTGTGTCGAAATTCCACCCGATGCCAAACAACAAAGCGCGGCGCTCGGCACCGCCGATAGCGGCAAGCTCAGCTGGAATAGCTGGTTGGGCCAACGCAGCCCCGAACAACAAACATCCCCTAAAGCACGGCGCGTTTCTGTTAGCCCGCCCTCCTCTCAACGTACACTGTGATCATTAAAGGATAAGTCATGATCAATCTCGATCTAAAGTCACTCGTAGGAAAACTCAACGAACCGAGCCGCATGGCACTCGAAGCGGCCGCTGGCTTGTGCTTGTCTCGTACTCACTACAACGTTGAAGTCGAACACTGGCTGTTAAAACTACTCGAACAAGATGGCAGCGACCTGCGCTTAATACTTGAAAAATGCAAGGTAGATATCGGCCAGCTCAACCGTGAGCTCAATGCCGAACTCGACAGCATCAGCGGCGGCAATACCCGCGCGCCGGCGCTGTCGCAAAGCATCGTCGATCTAGCCAAGAGCGCCTGGTTGCTCAGTTCTGTCGAATACGGCCACGCGGTAACCACCTCGGCGCACATACTCACAGCCCTGCTGCTCGACGAAAGTTTGCGCCGCTCAAGCCGCGCAGGCTCTGGAGAACTTGGCAAACTCAACGCCGAAAGCGTGCGCGAACTGTGCCGCGCCATCGTCGGCTCGACAGAAGAGTCAAAAGCCGCCGGTGCCAGCGCCACTGGCGATGCCGGTGCCGCACCGAGCAACGCGCCTGCGCTCGACAAATACACCGTAAACCTGACCAAAGCCGCACAAGAAGGCAAGATCGACAAAGTACTCGGGCGCGACGAAGAGATACGCCAGATTGTCGATATTCTTACTCGCCGCCGCCAGAACAACCCCATTCTCACCGGTGAAGCCGGGGTCGGAAAAACAGCTGTTGTAGAGGGTTTAGCGCTGCGCATCGCCCAGGGCGACGTACCTGCCCCGCTTAGAGAAGTCAGCATTTACAGTCTCGACCTTGGCCTCTTGCAGGCCGGTGCAAGCGTTAAAGGCGAATTTGAAAACCGCCTGAAATCGGTGATTGCCGAAGTCAAAGCCTCGGCATCACCGATTATTATGTTTATCGACGAGGCCCACACTCTTATCGGGGCCGGAGGCAAAGAGGGTCAGGGCGACGCCGCCAACCTGCTCAAGCCCGCGCTCGCCCGAGGTGAGCTGCGCACCATCGCCGCGACGACCTGGGCCGAATACAAAAAGTATTTTGAGCGCGACCCGGCGCTGACCCGCCGCTTCCAGGTTGTCAAAATTGAAGAGCCGAGCGAAAGCAAAGGCATCACCATGATGCGCGCCATCGCGCCGATGCTCGCCAGCCATCACCGCGTGAGCATACTCGACGAGGCCATCGTCGATTCAGTCAAACTCTCAAGCCGCTACATTCCCGCGCGCCAACTGCCCGATAAAAGTGTCAGCCTGCTCGATACCGCCTGTGCCCGCGTAGCCCTGAGCCAGAGTGCCACCCCAGCAGAAATTGAAGATTTGCGCCGCCGCATTAGCCAGTGTGATGCCACCATTAGCTCGCTCGGCCGCGAAGATGCCGTGCACGGCAACTATGAAGCTGAAATCAGCAAGCTGCACAGCGAAAAAGACGAACTTGAAAGCGAGCTTCAGCAACTTGAAAGCCAGTGGCAAAAAGAAAAAGGCCTGGTCGCCGAACTGCAGCAATTACAAGAACAACTGCACAAAGACTTTCTCGCGCGCGAAAACAACAGCGACGACGATAAGCTCTCCGATGAGCAGCGCGCATCTTGCAAGAGCGAACTGGCTGAGCTGAACAAACAGCTCGACGAGGTTCAAGGAGAAAACCCCTTAATTCAAGCCAATGTCAACGCGCAAGCGGTCGCAGAAGTTGTTGCAAACTGGACCGGCATTCCCGTTGGAAAAATGCTCGCCGACGAAATTTCTGGCGTGCTCGAAGTCAGTGCCAGCCTGAATAAACGTGTTATTGGCCAAAAACACGCGCTCGAAGCCATTGCCAAAGCGGTGCAGACCTCCCGCGCCGGCCTTACCGATCCGCGCAAACCGCTCGGCGTATTTATGATGGTTGGCTCAAGTGGTGTCGGTAAAACCGAGACCGCACTTGCACTTGCCGAGCTGCTTTACGGTGGTGAACAAAACTTAACAACCATCAACATGAGCGAATTTAAGGAAGAACACAAAGTCAGCATGCTGCTCGGCTCGCCTCCGGGGTATGTCGGTTACGGTGAGGGCGGCGTTCTTACTGAAGCGGTGCGCCGCCGCCCCTACAGTGTGGTGCTGCTCGACGAGATGGAAAAAGCGCATCCGGGCGTACAAGATATTTTTTACAATCTTTTTGATAAAGGCACCATCAAAGACGGTGAAGGGCGCGATATCGACTTTCGCAATACCCTGATTATCATGACCTCCAACGCCGGCGAAGAACACCTGCGCGCGATCTGCGCCCAGGCCGAAGAGCTGCCCGAGCCGGATGTTTTGCTCGATAATTTCCGCCCGGCGCTGCTTAGTTTCTTTAAGCCTGCCTTTCTCGGCCGCTGTAATATTATTCCGTATTACCCACTGGCCGATGAAGACCTGATTGAAATCAGCCGCATCTCGATGAAGCGTATTGCCAAGCGTGTACGCGAGCACTACGACGCTGAATTTAACTACAGCGACGATGTGTTAGTTCATATTGTTGCCCGCTGCCAGGAAGTCGATACCGGCGCACGCAATATTGAAAATATCCTGTCTCAAGGTATGTTGCCTGAACTTGCAACAAACTGCCTGGAAAAACTCGCCAGTGGTGAAAGTATTAATACGGTTACCATTGACGTAAACGAAGACGGCCAATTCAGCTACGAACTGGCGTAAGTTTATTGCCCCCGCGCTGCGGGGGCTGATGTAAAACACGCTTATGAATACGCTTATTCCCCGCTCTTTGCTCAAGCCTCAACTGAAAAACCTGCCATCGCCAAGTCGCAGTAAGTTATCGTGTTTAGCTCGAGCGCTGCTCTGCGGCAGCGCACTGTTTTTCAGCGCCGGTACTTTTGCTGCAGATAGCGAATTGCTGGCCATGGACGCCAAACTGCAGCAGCAGTTGCAACACTATTGCGAAAAAACAGCGCCATCGTCTCAACAGCAGCAAATCACTGCCGATGGCCTTGTTTTGCTGTTAAGCCAAGATGGCCGCGACAAGCTCGCTAAGCATATCCAGCAATTGTGCTCATATCGACGCCAGTTTGATTTGATTTTGGATCACGAACAGATCGGCGATGTTGCCCATGCTTTGTATCAGCACAATTTATTTGCACTGGCCGATACATTATTAGAACAAGCCGACTACGAAGGGCTGGAGCTAAGCAGCGCGCAAATTCGCTTTGCAAAAGCCAAGCAGCTTTTTGCCTGGCAGCGCTGGCATGAGACCATCGACAGCTTGCGTAAAATTGAAGCCGTCCGCGACTTAAGTAAAAATCAAGCCGAATACAGCTATTTTATGAGCGGATCGTCGCTGCAAATGCTGCTTGAACATCGCGAAGCCATGCGCCTGTACAAGGCTGTTCCGCCAGGCAGTGACTATTACCTACAGGCTCAGATCAACCTTGCCGTTGCCAATATTCGCCAAGGCTGGTGGACGGATGCCCACCTGATACTTCGAGATTTGGAAAAGTCACTGTTAAAAAACAAAAACTACGAGCGTTTTGATCAAAGCCAGCTGATCCTCGCTTATTCGCAGCTGCAAAATGAATACTATAAAGATGCACGTGAAAGCTTTCGCCGTATAGGCCTCGACAGCAGCGTCGGCGACCAGGCTCTGCTCGGCTTAGGTCTTACCGCCATGCACCAGGAGCAGCACGGCGCCGCCCTGAATGCTTTTAAATTGCTGAAACAGCGCCAAGTGGAACAAAAATCCGAGGGCTCTCTAACGCAAATCAGCGAAGCACCACTGCTTGTTGCCTACAGCTACGAACTAATGGGAGAGGCTAAACTCGCAGAAACCGAATACTACTCGGCCAGCGCTTATTATCAAAAGTGGGAAAATAAACTGCTGCAGCAACAGCAAAAAGCGAAGCAGAGCAACTCCGGCAGCGAACTATTTAAACTGTTTGCCGAAGGCCAGCGAAGCCTAAATACCAGCAGCCCCGATAAACACTCGGGCCGCCAACAGTGGCTCAAGGCTAACTTTGATTTATTAGCTGCGCTGCAAAGCTCGGCGGCGCCGAACAAACAACTCGATCAGCTGCAGCAACAACATATTGATTATTTAAAACAGCTCGTTATCGATCAGCTGCAATTACAAAAAGACATTGCTCACAGTTATCTTAGCCAGTGTCGTTTTGCAATGGCCAAACTCTATGACAAAGATTAACGCTTTTTTTAATTTAAGCCTGTTCAGGCGCCGCGCGTATTTAGCAGTGCCAAGCGCGGTGCTGAGCTTGTTGATGGCCTGCGCCCAGCAAGAACAAACACGTCAAACACTCGCCGATATTGATAGCGGTGAAGAACTCCGTCAGCGCAACAGCAACGGCCAAGTCAGCCCCCGCACCAATGCGGAAATCAAAGCGGCCTATTACAACTATCTCGATAGTGCGCCAAGCACTGACGCTTCGCGCCAGCGGGCGATCACTCGCCTGGCGCAAATGGAGCTCGATTTAAGTAAAAAAATTCACAGCAGTAGCGAAGATGAGCAAAGCATTGAGAGCGCTTATAACAGCGCCCTAGATAAATCCATTCAACTTCTGGAAACCTCACTTGCCGATTACCCCGATGCGCCGGGTAACGATAAGTTGCTATATCAATTAGCCTACGCTTACGAACAACAGGGCGATGTCGCCTCGGCCGCGCTTACGCTCGACAAACTGGTTAACCAATACAACCGATCAAAATTTTATGCCGAGGCACAATTTCGCCTCGGAGAAGCCGAATTTGCTCAGCGCAATTACCTGGCCGCCGAGTACGCGTACTCTGAAGTATTAATGGCGCCTGGGGCTCAGCGTTTCTATGAAAAAGCGCTGTTTAAGCGCGGCTGGACCCGCTACAAACAAGAGCTCTACGTCGAGGCCATCGACGATTTGAGCGAAGCATTGGTCATGCACGATTTTCAGTACGACCAAGGTCTAAGCGCCGATGAGCAAGAGTTAAATAACGAATATTTTCGCGCTATATCGCTGGCTTTTAGCTACCTGGAAGACGAGCTCAGCCCTTCCCAATACTTTGCGCGAAACCCCAACTTTAAAGAGGTTTATCGAACCCACGCATCGCTCGCAGACTTGTACCGCTCCCAGGAACGCTACAGTGACACTGCGCGTGTACTCGGTGATTTTGTCGAGCACAACCCCGATGACGCCATGGTGCCGATTGCACAAGTCGGCGCAATTGAAGCATGGAAACAAGCGGGCTTTAGCAAACGCGCACTCGATGCAACGGAAACGTTTTATCAAGGCTACAACCCCGAATCGAGCTATTGGCAGAATTATCAAGACGAGCTAGTCAAAGCCGAGGCCTTAACCAAGCTGCGCCTTTATTGCGCCGAGCAAGCCAAGTTTTTCCACGGCCGCTATATTGCCGAGCACAAAACTCAAGACCTTAAAAATGCCGAATTGTGGTATCAGCGCCACTTGCGCTATTTTGAAGACTTCGCCCGCCAGGATCGCATTTATCGGGATTACGGGCACCTGCTTTACGGCATGAAACAAAATCAGCAGGCGCTCGCCATGCTTGAAAAAGCGGCCTTTGACGAGCAGATTGTGCTCGATGAAGAAGCCGCTTATTTAAGCATCGCCTTGTCGAGCACCCTACTCGATCAAAGCGGCCAGCTCAGTTATTTAGAAAAGCTCGTCGACTACAGCCTCTGGTATTTAGAACTCTACCCCAATAATAGCAACAGTGCCGAGGTCGCCAAGCTGGCCGCACAGCAGTCTTACGCACAAAAACAATATCAGCAAACTCTGCGCATCGCACAAAGCCGCAGCGCAAATGTTAGTGCGGGCAACCCGGAATTTGAGCTGCGCTACCTCGAGGCAAGTTCGTATATTGAGCTCAAGCAGTTTGATGAAGCCAAAGCGTTGCTACTCGATTTACAACAAGACCCCATACTTAAAGGCAAACAGCGCCAGAGCATCGACGACGATCTCGCTTATGTGTATTACCAGCAAGCGCAAACATCGCTGGCCGCAGGCAATCAGGCTCAGGGCCTGACTCAGCTTGTGGCTATTAGCCAATACGCAAGTTCAACCGAGCTTGCCCCCAAGGCACTGTACGAGGCACTTACGCTCGCTAACGACAGCCAGGACTGGGATCAGAGTATTGCCATCGCCTCGCGCTTTGACCAACTCTATCCCCAGCACTCACTTAGTAACGACGTCAGTAAAATTGTTTCCATCGCCTACCTTAAGGCCGACCGCACCGACGAAGCAGCCAAACAATTTGAACGCATTTCAAACTTTGAACAAGATGCCGAACTAAAACGCATCGCTTTGTGGCAGGCCGCCGAGCTCTACGAAAAGAAAAAAGACCTCGCTTCAGCAATTCGCACCTATCGCAGCTACGCCCACGACTACCCGCTGCCGGCAGAGCAAAACCTTGAGGCCATGCAAAAGCTCGGCGAGCTCTACCAGCGCAGCGGCGAAGCGCAGAAGCGCCATTTTTGGCAAAACAAAATTGTCAGCCGCGCTTCTAGTTTGGCTGCCGCTTCGCGCACTGAGCGCAGCAACTACCTCGGTGCCAGCAATGCGCTGGAACTGGCTCAGCAGAGCCACAAACAGTTTGATAAACGCCGCCTCGTTGCGCCGCTACAGAAAAACCTCAAGGCAAAAAAAGCACATATGCAAGAGGCCATTCGCCTGTACGGTAAGGCTTCCGGTTTTGGCCTTGCCGAGACCACCACTGAAGCGACCTACAGCATTGCCAAAATCTATGAAAACTTCGCCAGTGCCCTGCTGGATTCTGAGCGGCCCTCAGGTCTAAGTGCCGATGAGCTTGATCAATATGAAATACTACTTGAAGACCAGGCCTTTCCTTTTGAGGATAAAGCCATTGAATTTCACGAGGTCAATCTCGCCCGCTCACAAGAGGGCCTCTACAACCAGTGGCTGCAGGCCAGCCGCGAGCAGCTAGCGCAGCTTTTCCCCGCGCGCTACCAACGCCAGACAAAAATTGAGGCCGTCGCACTCTATGACTAAGCAGCTATTTAAATTCCTCTTTAAATACCTCTGTTTTTGCAGTGTGGTGCTATTGAGCGCCTGCGGCGGACAGAGCAAAAAAGATGAGATGCCCGTTGAACCCGCCAGGGCGACAGCGACAAGTAGCAGCGCACAAGCACTCAGCACCGAGCAAAAACAAACGCTTAACGACGCCGTGGAGCTGATTCAGCTTGGCTACCTAGACAAGGCCCGCAAACAGCTATTAAGCCTGGCCAAACAAAGTGATAATCAACAAATCGCCCTAAACCTTGCCATTGTTGAATACAAAGCTGAAAACTACGATGCGGCGCAGAAGTATGTGAACAAGGCCGGCGCATCCGCCGCTGCGCTTAACCTGAGCGGCATGCTGGCCCTACAGAAACAAGAGCTCAGCCTTGCCGCCAGCCAATTTGAGCAAGCAATCAAGAGCGATGCCTCATACGCCTTGGCATATCACAATTTGGCACTTATTTACGACACCTACTACCAGGATCTCGGGCAAGCGATTAAACTCTACCAGCGCTACCTAGAGCTGAGCGCACATGAAGATGCGCAAACCAAAGCCTGGGTAGAAGAACTTAAACGAGCCAACGCGGATACTCAATAATGACCTCACAGCTAACACCACATATGGTTCGCTGTTTGTGCTTAGCGGCTGCATTTATCGTGTGCTTTAGCGCCAGCGCTCAAGCCAAAGATCGGCTTGAACTGAAAACCATTAAGATTAAAGGCAACAAAGAACTGCCGAAGATTATGTATCTGGTTCCATGGCAAGAAGAGCAACCGGAGCTGGATAACAAAGAGCAAAAGCTGCGCTTGCACTATGTGTTTGACCGGGTCTATCAGCCGCTGACCCAAGCGGATTTAGCTAAAACACAGGCAAACGCGAAACACTGAACAGGGCATTAAAAGCTGATTTTGAGCCCTACACCAAGCGCATCGAGCCGATAACCTCGCGCATCCAGACTATTGATACTGTCGACACTCACCGCCAGCTCTTCATTCACAGGCACAGAAAAACCCGATTGCCAGCGCCAGTGCTGATCTAACACGACTTGCTCATCGGGGTTTAAAGCCAGCGCCAGCGACGACTGCCCCCATTCGTAGTCATCACTTTCGAGCTCACCGCCGGGAAGGCTCTGCTCCTGAAAGAATTGCGCGTATTCGTAGCCGCTGAACTCTTCGTCATAGAGGTCTAAGATAGGCATTTCGGCAAGAACGGCAGGAGCCAATACTGTAGCTACACAACTTAACATAAGTTTTTTCATCCTGGGCCATCACTATTCATCTGCTTATTAATGTGCCCTGCTTCAAGCCTGCAAACTTTACTGAGTGTGCCGGCTGCTTATCCCTCTGCGTCATCAGAATATCGAAGCGAATGTGTATAATCGCGGCATCGACTTCGTCAATACAACGACTTCACATCAAGGAAAGACAAATGAAACGAGTCTTTAGTTCCACCCTAGCAGCTCTCATTTTGATCTGCATGCCACCGCTCTTACTGGCCGATGAATTTGATCAAGGCAGTAAACGCTTAGGCGTAACACTTGGCGCCGGCTCCAGCTTTGGCGATGACTACATGATACTCGGCCTCGGCGGCGGTTATTTTCTCACCCGTGGGCTTGAAGTGGGCCTGGATGTACAGGCCTGGCTCGGCGGAGATGTCGACATTTACGAAACCACACCGACACTGACCTACGTCATCACCCAGCTCGGCCGTTTCAAACCCTATGTCGGCGCGCTGTATAAACAGACCTATATCGAAAATATGGATGATTTAAGCGCCTACGGCGGCCGCGCGGGCTTTATACTCGATGGCAACGGCAAGGTGTATACCCGCATTGGTGTGGTAGGCCTACAGTACAATGACTGTAAAGAAAGCCGCTTTACCAGCTGCAGCGAGACCTACCCTGAATTTGCGGTCATGGTATCGCTGTAGACGCACGGTTTAGTTCTGGGCGAGCTTTTACCAAGGTTCGCTTGATTTCAGCTATTCCAGCGCTCTTTGTTTAAGGGCGCTGAATGGGCTCGAAGCAAAGAATAAGCAATAGAAAACAAAAAAGGCCTAAGCTTTCGCTTAGGCCTTTTTTGTTAAGATGGCGCGCTCGGGAGGATTCGAACCTCCGACCGCCTGGTTCGTAGCCAGGTACTCTATCCAGCTGAGCTACGAGCGCGTCGCCTGGGGTTTGTTCTGTCCCCGTCAGAGGGTGCGCATAATAGGTATAGGGCCTCTAACTGTCAACACTTTAAATGAAAAAAATTAAAATCTTTTTATTTGAGCTAGCTCGCTCCCCTCAATGAGGTATCTATAATAAAATCAACACCTTAGACTGATTACTTAATAAGCGATTTGCCTGCAACGAGGACTCTCGATGGACACCAAGCTCGCCCCTTTACACAAAAACAAGAATATTGCCCTGGTTGCACACGACAATATGAAACCCGTACTCACTGACTGGGCGCTGAAAAACAGAGATTTGCTCGCCAATCACGCTCTTTACGCAACAGGAACCACAGGCTTTACTATCGAAAAAGCGCTTAATATGAAAATCCACAAGTTCATCAGCGGGCCGCTCGGTGGTGATCAGCAGATAGGCGCAAAGATTTCTGAAGGCGACATTGATGTACTGATTTTCTTTTGGGACCCGTTTGAACCCATGCCTCACGACCCCGATGTCAAAGCCTTATTACGCTTGGCAGCCGCATGGAACATCCCCATTGCCAGCAATCCAGCCTCGGCAGATTTTTTAATCACCTCCCCTCTGATTGGCGAAAGCTATGAACGGGCCATTCCCGACTACGAACGCTATATCAATGAGAGAACGTCCTCACTGAAATAAGTGCTGAAGGTTGCTGCACAAGCGCACAAACGAGCTGCTTGTAAGTCGAAGTGGTATTCAGGCCTAGGCTATGGCTTTAAGCAAAACACACATCACCGCTAAGGCTAACCGTGTCGCCGCAAACTGAAGCAGAAAATACAGCGCCTTCCGGGCTCAGTTGCCGACCTCGCAACTCGGTTTTATTGAGTTTTCCCTGCCAATATTTCATTAAATACAGGTTGGCCGAAGCCGTAGCTGCATCTTCATCGTTACCGTACTGGGGAGCAAAATAGCGCATGGCGTAGTCTTCTTGCATAGACTGCGCACCCAACGCCGTGACAATTAAGGCTGGCGCAGTGGTTTCAGCGCGCAAGCGATCTAAGTCGGGCGTTAAATGCTTGAGAACTTCAGCACTGGCAATCTCGGCAATAAGATAACCACCATTTATTGCTGTGCATCTAAGCAACTCTTGCCCAAGTAAAGCCTGCCAATAATCCGTGTCGACTTTTTGCTCAGCAAGCTCGGCACGTCCGTGCATCATCAAGGCGCCATCGCGCTTTTCAATACTCAGTGACTTGGCCGGCAATTCAAATTCAAGACAGGCATTGGCGAGGTTTTGCATGCAATAAAAACCTGCAGACATAGCCCCAGAGCCGCAAAAAAGAACCTCGCGGCCATTGTGAAAGATACGAAGCAGCACCGGTTCAGCTGCAGAAAAACCTGCCGGCAACACAACAACAATATCTGGGCTAACTTGCAAGCTATATGAAAGATAAAAATCGCTATCAATAGCTGTTTGGGCTTCAATAACTCGGTGCCTGCGGCCCCGGCAACCGGGCCCGGCAAAGGCATTAACTGCCCGATATACAACGCCGCTCACTTATAACTCGCTTTAACGCTCAGCAGACAATAAATACATAGCAAACATATCCCCATCTGCGAGCCACTGGCGCTGACAGGCCCAACCTGCATTTGCAGCTAAATGACGAAACTGCTTCGGGCTGTATTTGTATGAATTTTCAGTGTGTATGCTCTCGCCTGTATGCATATAAAACCTGCGCCCACCCACACTAAAATTCTGATCACAGGTGCTCACCAAGTGCATTTCTATACGCCCAAGTGGCGCATTGTAATAGGCGTAGTGCTCAAACTGCTTCAAATTGATATCGGCTTCAAGCTCATTATTTAAGCGGCGCAACATATTAAGATTAAATGCAGCCGTTATACCGCGGCCATCATTGTAAGCGCGGTGCAAAATAGCCGGTGACTTTTTAGTATCAACACCAATCAATAGCTGCGAGCCGCTACCGAGATAGCTTTTGACACGTTTTAAAAACGCAACCGCATCAACCGGATCAAAATTACCAATGGTCGAACCGGGGAAAAAACCCATCAACTGGTGTTTCGTTGGTGGCAACTCACCCGGCTCCCACATATCCGCAACATGAGGTTTGATACGTACATCGCTAAATTCATGACGCAGTGCGCGTGTAGCTTGATATAAATGTTCACCGCTGACATCAATCGGCACATAGGTACAAATCGATGGCACAGCCCTTAATAAAGGCCGTATCTTTATCAGTGAGCCTGCACCAAATTCGACAACTGTCAGTGAGTCTTCAGACATTTGAGCGAGCTCATCTGCCACATTTGGCAGCATGCTCATCTCAGTGCGATACGGATAATATTCACCCAGGGCACAAATATCATCAAAATACTGCGAGCCGCGCTCGTCGTAAAAATATTTGGCAGAAAGCGCTTTTTGCTCCTGCTCCAGGCCAGCCCAGGCTTCTCGTAAAAAAGTCGGTTCCAGCCGCGTTACATCAATGTCGCGATGCTGTTCATCCCCTACGTTTACCGCCGTTTGTGTCGCCAATCTCATGTTGCCTCCTGCTACTTTTTGTATTGTCGCCCCAACTACTGCTTTCTTACATATCTTCCGCTAAACGCAGGCCCATAAATTGCCAGCGATGAAACGGGTAAAAAAAGTTGCGATAACTTGGTCTAAGCTGAGCTGCCGGTGTTACACACGAACCACCTTTTAATACCAGCTGATTAATCATAAATTTACCGTTGTATTCACCGAGGGCCCCTTGCTCAGCGCGAAAACCTGGATATGGCATGTAGCTGCTTTGTGTCCACTCCCATACATCCCCCCACAACTGCTGAATACCCGGTTGCTCAAGCTTAGCTGGCTGAGGGCGCCAGTGCCGACTTTCGGCCAGATTGCCTGAAACTGGCTGCTCTTGCGAAACACTTTCTAACTCGTGCTCTTTAGGTAGACGCTTGCCGGCCCAACGTGCAAACGCCTCAGCTTCGTAATAGCTGACGTGGCAAACCGGTGCATCGGCATCGAGCACTTGCAAACCATCTAAGCCAAATTGAAACCACTGATCATCTTGTTTGTGCCAATATAGCGGTGCCTGCCACTTTTCTCGTTGGCAGCGCGCCCAAGCGTCGCTCAACCAGAGCAAAGGCTGTTCATAACCTTTATCATCAATAAATGCCTGCCACTCAGCGTTTGTCACAAGTCGATTGGCGAGCTTGTGAGCGGGAAGATAAACATCATGTGCAGGGCCTTCATTGTCATAGGCAAAGCCCCCTTGCTCATGACCAACCTTGTACATACCGGCATTGCGTTTAATAAATGTCAGTGCAGGCGCTGCCGCCGAGCTATTGTCGTGTGCCTCAAATACTGCTTCATACAAGGGGTTACAACTAAAGAGGTGTAAAACATCGGTAAGCAACAATTCCTGATGCTGCATTTCATGGTGCAGGCCGGTCTCAAGAACTAACTGACAACGCTTGCTTTCAAGTTGCCCCCGATCAAGCAGCTGTAACATATGTTCATCAACGTAGCGCCGGTACGCATAGACTTGCTCTAACGAAGGGCGAGTTAAAAGACCACGCTGGGGGCGCGCATGGCGAGTGCCCGCACTTTCATAATAAGAGTTAAACAGATGTGCAAAAGCGGCATTAAATACTCGGTAATTTTTACATTGCTTAAGCAGAATAAAGGTTTCAAAAAACCAACTTGTATGTGCCAAATGCCATTTGACCGGGCTGGCATCGGCCATACTCTGGGCTTGCATATCCTCGGCACTCAGAGAAACACACAGTGCCTCGCTTTGTTTTCGTATTGCTTGATAATCGCTTGCGCCTAACTGCTTGGCCGCGCTGAAAGCGGTCATAGATACCCCTTAGTTAAAATTTTCATTTTTATTCTGCCGCAATTTTTTAACTCTAGACCAGTTTTGTTGCGTTTATGTGCCAACTTTGCCGGCAATTTGGCACTAATGAAAGTCTCTAGATTTTGTTGAAAGCGCCGCTATGTGTTCACTGGCGTCAATAAGTTGCCCAGCAATAACATGCACCACATCGGCTTTGCGCTCAAGACGCCCCTTCACTCGTATTAACTTGGCATTTAATAAGGTTTGACGGAACAACTCTTGGGTGCGTTTCCAAACAACGACATTAATATTGCCGCTTTCATCTTCAAGCGTCAAAAACACCGTGCCTTTAGCCGTACCCGGGCGTTGGCGCCCCGTGACGATGCCCGCCACCTGAACAAAACTACCATGGCGAATAAACTTCAGCTCACTTTGCAGGCGACAGCTGGAAAACGCCGCCATGCGCCGCAAAAGCGCCATCGGGTGCGCACGTAGGCTCAGACGCAAGCTGTCGAAATCGGCTTGAATATCTTCAATCATTTCGGGAGACTTTGACTGCAGTGCATGTTCTGCCACCTGACAGCCCATAATGCTTGGCTGCATACCGGCGACGGACCAGTGACTCTGGTAACGATGCCCCTGCAAGCTGTGCAGCGCATCTGCCGAAGCCAAATATTCAAGCTCAATGCGGCTTAGTTTTGCTCTGAGTTGTAAATCATGCACAGAGACAAAAGTTTTGATTTTGTTCGCCGATGAAATACGCTGTGCAGCGGCTTTATTCAAGGCCTTAATTTGCAACAAGCCAAGCCTGAGCGCCCAAAGCTTGTTTTCTCCAGAGGCCGCAATATTCTCCAAACAGCATTCATCACTACTGAAACATACATCTGCAGGCAATACTTTAATGGCGTGACGTCGCGCGTCTTGCACCAATTGCGACGGGGAATAAAAGCCCATCGGTTGACTGTTTAACAGAGCACAATAAAAAGCAGCCGGGTGATGGCGTTTAAACCACGATGAAAAATAACAGAGTATTGCAAAGCTCGCCGAATGTGATTCGGGAAAACCGTAGCCCCCAAACCCCTTTATTTGTTCAAAAAGCCGGTGCGCAAACTCCTTGCTATAAGCATTACTCAACATGCCAGCAATAAACTTCTGTTCAAATTGCAGCAAATTACCGTTTTTCCCCCAGCTAGCCATCGCCCGCCTAAGCTCATCGGCTTCGCCACCACTAAAACCTGCGGCAACCATCGACAGACGAATGGCTTGTTCCTGAAAAATAGGTACGCCTAGAGTCGGCTCTAACACCTCTTTTAAAGCATCGTTAATATAATCAATGGCCTCTTCACCATCTCGCCGCTTTAAATAGGGGTGAACCATGCCCCCCTGAATAGGGCCGGGGCGAATAATCGCAATCTGAATCACCAGGTCATAAAAGCACCTTGGTTTCAAACGCGGCAACATGGACATTTGCGCCCTTGATTCGACTTGAAACACGCCGATGCTATCGGCTCGGCTCAACATCTCATAGGTCGCGGCATCCTCTTTCGGAATATCCTCCAAACACTGGATCTGGCGCTGGTAGCTGCCAACCATCTCTAAACATTTTCTCAAAGCGGTAAGCATGCCCAAAGCAAGCACATCAACTTTCATCAGCTGCATCGCCTCGAGATCATCTTTATCCCACTGAATCACTGTGCGCTCAGCCATACCGGCATTTTCAACGGGAACGATGGAGCTTAAAGCCTGCTCTGTAATCACAAAGCCGCCCACATGTTGACTTAAATGGCGAGGAAACCCTTGGATCGCTTGCACTAATTGATAAAACAAGGCACTTAAACGCGTACTATTCTGCACACCGGCCTCAGCAATGCGCCTTTTTAAATCGCCCTTCCTATCCCACCAGGCCAGTGATTTCGCCAGCGAATCAATTAACCCAGGTTCAAACCCCAGAGCTCGGCCCACATCACGAATAGCGCTCCGGGGGCGATAACATATAACCGTTGCGGCAAGAGCTGCTCGCTCCCGCCCGTATTTTCTGTAGATATATTGAATCACCTCCTCGCGCCGGCTGTGCTCAAAATCGACATCAATATCCGGCGCCTCATCCCTTTCTTTTGAAATAAAACGCTCAAATAGAACGTGAATCATATCAGGGGAGATTTCAGTGATACGCAGGCAGTAACAGACAACTGAATTAGCAGCGGAGCCCCGCCCTTGACAGAGAATATTTTGGCTGCGGGCAAAACGCACGATGTCGTAAACGGTTAAAAAATAGTATTCATAATGCAGCTCGGCAATTAAAGCTAACTCCTTGCTAATGAGCTGCTTTACCTTGTAAGGCACACCTTGTGGCCAGCGCTGCTTGGAGCCTTGTTCAACCAAAGCACTCAGGTAGTCGATGGGTGTTTGCCCACCGGGCACCAGTTCTCGCGGATACTGATATTTCAACTCATCAAGAGAAAAATGGCAGCGATCGGCAAGTATTTGCGCCTCAAGTAACAACTCTTCAGGATAGAGGCGGCTAAGCTGTTCTGGGCTTTTTAAATAAGCCTGGGCATTTTGTTCAAGCGCCGAGCCCATCTGTTGCACACTTTTTCTCTGCTTTAACGCCGTGAGTACATCCTGCAGCGCCTTGCGCGCCTTTGTATGCATTAAAACCTTGGGGCAGGCAAGCAAAGGAATTGACACTGTTTCAGCAAGCTGGCGCCAGCTTAAAAAAGCACTCACTTCGGCTTTTAATAATCGATGGTCAATACCTATCCACAGTCGCCGAGCAAACGCTTTAGCCAAACTCTGGGCAAACATCGCCTTGCTGTCTTTATCTCGCTCTAAAAGCCTCGATTCTGCCAGCCAAATCAGAAAACAGCGTTTTAAGCGAAAGCGCAAATCTTCAAAGTTCGCTTGATACTCACCTTTATTAGAGCGCCGGCGTGCCAATGTGATAAAACCAGAAAGCTCCGCATAAGCCTGCCTATCTGGCGCTAATACGATAAATGCCTCCCCACTTTGCAAACGAATCAAAGAGCCACAAATCAAGCGAATATTATTGCATTTAGCCGCTTGATGGGCGCGAACAATACCGGCCAGTGAACACTCATCCGTTAACGCTAAACTGCGATAACCAAGCTCCACTGCACGCTCAACCAACTCCTGCGGGTGAGAAGCACCACATAAAAAGCTGAAATTGCTTTGACAATAGAGCGCACTCAACATCACCGTTTTCGCACCAACTAAAAAATACCGTGCACATACCAGTCCTGCTGGCGCAGATCCCGGTAAACCCACAGCCTCACCTGATCGTCGCGCAAAGCAACAAAATAATCACGTGCACAGGGCTCATCCCACCAGTGACTTTCAATGCGTTCGGGGCCACGTATTAATTGCAAGGGCCCCTGCCAAAACAATTTTTGTTTATCAACGGCTAATTTTAACGGTGACTTTAACAGCCACGATGGGCGCTCGGCTTCTGCCAAAGCTTGCGGTAAATGTGTTAAAGCAAGCTCGTCCGCCGCCACACTTGTACTGGCCAACTCAGGGACATGCTCATCAACAAGGCTGAGTTTGCGTACATTTTTTCGACCAAGGCGTGCCTGCATACGCCTCAGTAACAGCTGCTCATCACGTGAGTCCTGCTTTTCGGTAAAACTTGCTAGCTTCTCAGTTGCCAACTCGGCGCTGTGCAAGTCAGCTTGTTCAATCGACAGGCGATCAACTTCAAACGGAAGCCCCAGTTGTTGAAGCTGTATCAAGCTCAACTCAAGCAACAGTAAATAATCTTTGTGTACCCGCTCGCAGCGCACCGGCATTGAACTGTGTCGTTGATCAATACTGCCAAAAGCCCAGGTAATACCACTGCACTGCAACTGGTTTTGCTGCAAATAAGTGCCCAATTCTTCGAGCAATTGGCGCATCGGCGCATCAAGTAAATCAATAGAGACAAGCGGATAATCAAACTCCAAACTACTGCGGTAGGCTTGTTCAGGCTCATAAAACTGCTCTCGACACCGAAACAGTGGCCGGTGAAATAAATCACTCTGCACGGCATTGGCCATAAACAAAGCATTTAAGTAATCAGCTAACCCTGCCCCCCAGCGAGTGCGAAAGGCCTGCCCACCGCTTTTGACAAGCTGTTTTTTAAGTTCTGCTAGATTGCGAAAACCACTCTTTCTTAAACTGTCCTTAGTTGCTTCATCAATATTTAACTCAGACACATTCAGGCCCAATAACGCATCGCTGTCGGCCATAGCATAAGCCCAGCAGTGTTTACTGCTACCGGCCAATAACCAAGCGGCCTCGGAACTACCAGCCAAAGCAGCTTGATATTCAAGCCCTCTTTGTGACACACAGCTATAAATAGCTTCAAGCAAGCGCTCTAGTCCATTAAACAACTTTAAGCAGGTAGAGAGTTCCAGTATTAAAGCTGCACCACTTGCCTGGTGCTGGGTATCGATATAAGGCGTAAATTCATAGAGCTGATCCGCCAGGCTTTTTAATAGCAGTAACTCGGCCTGATAATCCCTTGCCTGGGTTTCAGCCTCCAACAACAGCGAGGCATTTGCTAAATTCATGTCTAACTTTACCCCCTGCTCAAAACAAGGCGGACTCGCCATCACAACCTGCTGTTGCTTGTTGTAGACAAGCACTTTTTGCTCAAGTGAACAGTTGAGTGCTTCGAGTGCAATAAACGGGAAGCGCAAAGCTAAATAGACCGGCCGCTGATGTGTATTCATAAGCTAGCTCCACCTAATCTATGGATAACGACAAAGGGAAATGAAGTAGCCGTGCAGACGCCTTATAAAAGGGTTCAGCTCCAGCTCCGCCCTGTAACAAATCAGGATAAGCGGGCAACACAGCCCAAGCAGAAGGCAAAGCAAGCTTAATCGGGGCCGAAACTAATTGGCCTCGCTGTTTAAGCAGCTCCAAACACAAGTGCTGTTTATGCTGACGAATTAAAAGGCGCAATAAAGCAGGAGAGCTTTGCTGCATGACTGCTTTTGACTTTATTAAAAAGCGAAGTCCCTCCTGCTCATGACAAGCCAAGTGGCATTTCCGCAATTCGGCATAACTTAAGTGCTGCAAAGGTGGCCAGGCGAGCAAAAAAGGACAGGCCGGAGATGACGCCAAGTCGACAAAGGCTGCGAGAAAGTCCGCTTTGTTTGGAGTGTGAACAACAAGTAATCGCTGCAGAGGCAAACCCAGCTGCTTCAACCTAACGGCATAGGGTTCAAATGGCGGGTTTAACAATATAAAAAACCCTGATCTTTGCTTCAAAGCAGCAAGACTCGGCGCCAGCAGTGGCCACAAAGCTTGCACCGAACTTAAACCAAGCTCGATCAAACCGCCTGCTGGCCAGCCCCGTTGCACAAGAGCCCGGTTTAATTCGCTGTGACCGCTATCCAGGGCTTTTGTTGCCATAAAGTACTGACTGTGCCCCTGCCACACATCCTTGCGCCGTAAAAGCGCCTCGAGCTGAACAGGCTTGCCCGGCTGCCGCTCAGTCGACAGCGCCGCCCCCGAAGCAGCAGCACTAAAAGCATTACACTTACGGCCTTTGGGCGCTAAAGATTGCCGATATTCAACTGCGTCGCACTTGTCAGCTTCACCATATAAAGCATCTTGCATGCAAAAAACTCTAACCAAACCAATACACTGTACAAACATACAGTATATTGGTTTTTCAAATGCACACAAGCACCACTAAAGATCAAAGCTGCTTATAAAAAGCTAGTAAATAGAAGCTGAAGGTATATAACAAAGCTTTTCTGAGTCTCCCCCTCGGTGATAATGAGCATAAGGGTGGAGCGAAAAAGACTGAGGGCAAAGATAGGAAAGCTTAAGGCTATAACGAAAAACGGGCGCAAAAAGCGCCCGTTTAATATCTGCGGCCTTAAATGGGCCGAAAGGTATGCTTACTCGTTATATGGTACGAGGTTAATATTGAAGATCTTGGCTTCGCGAGCGGAATCAGCGATGGCTACGTAGGTGTTAGCCGTGCTCAGTTCGTGCATACGAACAACAACCGAGGCTTCAGGGTTCTCGGCTTTTTTCTGTGCAATCAAAGAGCGTACTGCGCGAATATCAACACGACGCTTATCGATATAGATCTCGTCATTCGCATTGACCTGAACCAGAATGTTCTTAGGCTGATCCGGATCTGGCGGAGGAGGAACATCATTGCTCTCAGGTACATTCAGGCCGAGGGACTTCTCTTTTACAAATGACGCCGTCACGATGAAAAAGATCAGCATGATGAATACAACGTCGAGCATAGGGGTTAAATCAATTTCACCACTATCTTCGCTTTCTACCTTATGGCGTCTTCTACGACTCACGACTCAATCTCCAATTATCTTTATAGTCACCAGCCCTTGCAGGTCAGGGCAGCATACATCATCGGCCAACAGTATAATACGGCCTGGGCACAAGAAGCTGAGCCAGCTCAAGGCTTCAGCACACTCTGCTCTTGGCATTCTACACCAAATAGCGCCAAGAGGCCCAAAACTTAGCGCTCAAAGCCCTGATTTGGGCAAGATTTAAACAAAGCTTCAGCAACGAGCTAAAAAACACCGCCTTAGCACGATAAATAGTCATTATATCCCACTTGCACAGCTCCATCAGCGACACACAAAGCGGCAAAGCTCCTTCTGGAAAAACACCAAGACCACCTTACGGCCAAATACGGATAGTTATTTCAGGAAAATGACACGCTCTAACAGGCTGTAAATGGATAAAAAGCGAATAAGCACTCAAAATCCCCTTGTGCCCCATGTTAATGCCCAAGCTCAAACACATTCGTCAGAACCCATCACAGCAGCGCAGTGAAAAAGCAATCAATGCGTTGAAAAAACTCATTGCCAGTGCCATACCCCGCTAACACACAAAAATAAAAACCTCTGCACAGTGCTTTGTTGTTAACAGCAACATAAAACTCAGACCAGCCTTGCCCCAAACAGCTTGGATAAACTTACAGCGAGATCTCGATTAGAACGATTAGAAACGGTGCCAAAGTAAAGCAAGGCAGCTCAAAAAGCGCGAGCGCAACCATCAACATCGTTAAAAACACTTAAAGCGATAAAGACCTCGGTGGCGGCGCAACATTCGTGGCGATGAACTTTTATCAAAGAACAAGCTCAGATAAAGCAAAAAACAAAAAGGCAACGATGTATTTTTTACTGCACACAACACCAAAAACAAAAAGTAGATATACAGCTTGGCGAAGCGGCTCAAACTTGCGTTCGAATCCTCAAAAACATTTACAATTTTAGAAAAACTCAGGTTCAAGAAAAACTGAAATTAGCCGAGCCAAAGCGGCGAAATAAAGCCCAAAAACTTAAATCACAAATAAAAAAACAAAAAAAACAAAAAATACGGTCGATTTTCAATGAAATGGGCACGAAATTACGCCAAAGCCCTTGAATTTTTCTTGTTATTTCGTAATGTAGTGCTACAACTTCCATGAGTGTAAATAAAAAGGGTAACTCACATGGCTGGTCGCAAACCAACTGATCCTGTAGCAGCTCTCGAAAAAGAACTGGCTCAGCTCAAAAGTAAACTTGAAAAAGCACGTGAAGCCAAAGCAAAAGCAGCTGAAAAAGCTGTTGCTTCCGCCACATCTGCTGCTTCAAAAACTGCCACTAAAGCGAAAGCTGCTTCTGCAAAAGTTGCAAGCATTCGCGCCAAAAAGAAAACTGCTGCTCAAGCCAAGCAATTGGCCGCTGCTCAAGCTACTGCTAAAACAGCCCGCGCTGATGCCGCCGCAGCCAAAACTGTATTGAGCGCAGCTAAAGCTGAACTCGCTACAGCCAATGCCGAAGCCAAAACGGCAGCCGCCCTGGCCAAAGCCGTTGCTAAGGTAGAGGCTGTTGCAGCTAAAAAAGCCGCCGTTGCCGAGAAAGCAGCTGCCAAGAAAGCTGCGATCGCTGAAAAAGCTGCCGCCAAAAAAGCCGCCGCTGCTGAAAAGCTCAAAGCTAAGAAAGCTGCCGCTGCTGAAAAAGCGAAAGCCAAAAAAGCGAGTGCTTCGGCTAAAGCAAAAGCCAAACGAGGCCCTGCAGCAAGCAAAGCAAAAGCAACTGCAAGCAAAGCCCCAGCTAAACGTCGCGGTCGTCCCCCCAAAGCAGCTGCAGCTGCTCCGGCGAAAAAAGCAGCTGCCAAAGCACCTGCTAAGCGCCGAGGTCGTCCACCTAAGGCTGCCAGCGCTAGCACTGCAGCCAAGGCACCAGCCAAGCGTCGCGGTCGTCCACCTAAAGCTAAATAATTAGCCTTTGGTAAGACCACAAGCAAAAAAGCCGCTCTTTGAGCGGCTTTTTTGTTTTCTATACAAGAGTACGGTTAATCCTGCTTGGTGGGCTCACGCCGCTTACGTATAAAGAACTGCCGAAGCTCCCCTTGCTGTATCTGACATAAGGCGCTGTAGTGAAGTTCTTGTTTATCGATATCTAGCGCATCAAATTGCAAGCGAAACAAAGCATCATCCCCCTCAAACTCTTCCGGCTCCCTGCCCTCATCAATAAGCACCAAACCATCAAACAGCGCGGTCTTCTCATCAAATGCCTGCTTACAGCGTTCGTACAAGCTTTGTTTGTGCTGCTCTAATTCCTGTAAACGCTGCCGTTCCAGCTGTGCTTGTTGAGCCGCAAGCTCCTCAGGGCTCAGGACTTTCTCCTCCACAACCGGGGTTGTCAGTGTTTTATATGTCAAACCATCGACCAGTTCGTTGTAAGTACGACCGTTTTCCTGACGGCATAAAATGCGGAATATAGGCTGCTGAGGAAGGCTGCTCTTTTCGAGGTCAAGCGTGCCGCGCAAGACTTTTTGACAACGCTCCAGGGCCTGCGCGGCTTCGGCTGATGCCTTCAAATCCAGGTAAAGGCGTTCATAATTTGATGGCAACCAAAGCCGGCTTTCATCCAGTGCACAGGCATAGTGGCCAAAAAAAAGAGGTAATACACAAATAGAAGCTGGCTTACGAAACGCTCTGAACATCACCAAAAGCCATAGAGTTAAAGATAAAACCAAATAAAACCAGCAGTTTATCTTCATCACTTTCGCTAAAACGAATGCCGTACAGGCGGTTGCCACTGGCTTCAGCTTTTTTGTTGCGGATTTCCGCTTTGAGCTTTACCGTGCGTTGAATACCGCCAACTTCAAACTTGCCTTTAAGCTCTAACATATCGCCAACAGCACCAATATCATCGTACAGCTGCAACCCTGCGCCACCCAAGCTAATATCTGAAATTTTGCCGGCAACACCACTTAGTGAAGGGTGGCTGAGGCTGTAAACCAAAACCGGCAAGGCAATTTCAACCCTCGAGGAGCTGCGCACCATGCGAAACTGTACTGCACTTGGAAAATCCACATAAACCATAAACACCGGCATATCGCTGATAAACAATACCCGGGTCTGAAACAGAGCCACGCCATTGGCCGACATAATGCGAATAACGACCATCTGCCCTTCCTCAAGCTCAGGAAAAGCATCGGATTTTGGGCTTGTCGTAAGCAAGATGCTTTCACCCGGTAAGCTGCCCACAAGTAAGCAATCGTAGCGACGCTTTGGATTCTTTACGTCGGGGTGAATTTGAACAATTTGTCCTAGTTTGAGGTTTAAATCATCAAAACTGGCGGCTGTCTCGGAACTCATAGCGCATAACAAGCGGCGGATTCATTCTATTAAATATAGACGAATCAAGGCGATGATGAGACTAAAAGGCGTTGTTCAACGCTATAACGCTCACGTACGTCCCCGCCTTGTAACCACAATTGCAGCGTACGGCCAACAAGCGCAGCGGCAAAGATCAAAACAATCAACACAGCACTAGAGACTGTTAATGGAAAATTAAAAATCCCCGCAGCCAACGTCACACCGAGAACAAAGACAGACAAATAGGAAGAAACTAAAGCCAACAGCCAGCTGTAATAAAAGCCCGTAAACCAGCCCCAAAGTAAACGCAGCCAAAGCAGCATTAAAGCCAAGCTGAACATCAGCGCAAGCAACTGGCCAGGGACAGAAGCAAATACGCCAACCCCGCTCAATATTGCCACAGGAATAAATAATATCAGGCCAAATACAAGCCCGAGGCACGGCAGCGACCAGAGCAGCAGCCATAAAAAAGCCAGATACTTCATTTATTTTGCTCCTTTACTCTCAAAGCTGCAGCGCGAAACCGCTGGTGCAGGCTGCGAAAATCGACCACTAGCGGCTGCTTCACATAGCGCTTAAACATCAACTTGAGCTCACTGGGTAGCACCAGCATTGTCGGGGTAACCGCTAGAGTCAGCACAGTAGCAAACACCAAACCGTAAACAATTGCACTGGCCAAGGACACCCAATATGAGCCGACAACACCACCAAAGTTAATATCGCGGTTAACCAAATCTATACTCAACCCGGTAGCAAGCGGCAATAAGCCGAGTATCGTTGTGCAAGTGGTAAGGAATACCGGGCGCAGCCGCTGGGTCGCCGCAAGTATTGCGGCCTCTTTAACGCTGACACGCTCATCGCTTTGACGAATGTAATTAAAGGTGTCAATCAGGACAATATTGTTATTCACCACAATACCGGCCAGCGCAACAATACCCACGCCCGTCATAATCACACTGAAGGTGCTCTGAGTTAGCATTAAACCAAGTAACACCCCCGCCGTTGACAAAATCACCGACGACAGCGTTAAACAGGCTTGATAAAAGCTATTAAACTGCGCAACCAGTAATATGAACATTAAAAACAGCGCAAGTGAAAAAGCCGTCGCTAAAAAACGAAACGACTTCTCCTGCTCTTCATTGGCACCGCGATAACTTAGCTCTATACCGGCAGGTAAAGGGTGTTGTTCAATCCACTGCTGCACTTCTTTTAAAACGGTATCGGCCACTAAACCTTTTTCAACATCGGCCAAGACCATCGCGTATTCTTTGCCATCAACCCGCTTTACCGAATCCACTTTGGGCATCGCCACACGCTCAACAAAACCAGCGATGGAGGTGGCGCCGTTGACGGTATTGACCTTGAGCCTATCCATCGCAGTAATACCGCGCTCATTGGCGGGAAAGCGCACACGAATATCAACCTCGTCATCGGCATCGGCTGGGCGGTATTCACCAATCTTGACGCCGGTAGTAATTAGCTGGATAAAATTCCCGACCTCACTGACATCGGCCCCAACCTGAGCGGCTTTTTGCTTGTCGACCTCTATGCTCCACTCAATACCGGGCAGCGGTGTCGAATCGGTTACATCTTTTAAACCACTGATCTCTTGCTCAAGCTTGCCGCGTAAATCACGCGTTGTTTGCAAAAGCTGCTCCCTATCGAGGCCAACCAATTGCAATTGGATGGGTTTGCCTATAGGCGGCCCACCTTCCATCGGCGCACTGCTGACATGAATACCCGGCAAACCCTGGGTGGCCTTTTGAATTTCTTCATAAACCTTGAAGGTACTGTAACCGAGCTGTTCGGGTTTGTAGGTTTCAACCAACATGGACGCAATTTGGTCCTGCTCCGGTGCACGCGGCCCTAACTGCACAGGGTTGCCCGGGCTAACAATGGAATAAAGCACTTTGACACCGGGCACCTCAAGTACACGCTGCTCCACTTCAAGCGCCAGCGCCCTGGCCTCTTCAATACTTAAATTGCCCTGAGCTCTGACCTCTACCTGCCCCAACACCACTTCGGTTTTAACAAAAAACTCAACCCCTGCACTTAGCTTGCCGTAAGCAGAAAATATCGCCACCAGCGTCAAACACGCGGCAAAAAAGAAACTTAAAGGGTGATGAATCACAGCAGATAAAAATCGAGCATAGCGGCCAGTCAAACCCGGTAAATTTTCAGGCTCGTCACTTTCAATGCGCGTTAAATAGTCTTGGGTCTCAGCCGACATGGTATTGCGCCCCATCAGCGAGCCTAAAATCGGTGCAAAAAACAGCGCGTACAACAATGAACCGAGCAACACCGCAAATACCGTTACCGGTAGATAACGCATAAATTCGCCGGCAACCCCCGGCCAGAACATAATCGGTAAAAACGCAGCTAAGGTTGTTGATGTCGAGGCCGTCACCGGCCAAATCATGCGGCGAACAGACAATATATAAGCGTCCTTGCTCGATAAACCCTCGGCCATCTTCCTATCGGCAAACTCAGTAATAACAATCGCACCATCAATCAGCATGCCCAGCGCCAGCAACATGCCAAACAGCACCATAAAATTAAATGAATAGCCTAGTTGCAACAAAATAATACTTGAGAACAACAACGAGAACGGCACACCGGCGCCCACCAACAAACCTGAACGAAAACCAAGGGCGGCAATCACAATCACCATCACCAGCGCCATCGCGGTTAAGATGTTGCCCTGCATTTCATTGATCATGCCGATGGAAAAGTCACTTTGATCCATCATAAAGTCGACTTTTACCGCCGCCGGCAGTTGGGGTTTAAGCTCGGCTGCAAGTGTTCGAACGGCCGTGGTTACTTCAATATCGTTGGCATCGCCACGCTTTTTCACATTAAGTGTGATACCGCGCTCGCCGTTAATGCTTGAAAAACTCGATGCATCTTTGAATGTTCTGCGCACCGATGCAATGTCACCAAGTGTGACCGAAGCCTTTGCATCGGAGCGAATTGGCAGCGAATAAACATCTTCTGCCGTCTCTATCAAGCTCGGTACTTTTACTGCAAAACGCCCTTTGCCCGTATCGAGCTGCCCCGCTGGCACCAACAAATTATTGGCCTGTATTGCCGCAAAAAGGTCACGGCTGGTAATACCGTAATATTCAAGTCTGGCCGGTTCGACAATAACTTCGATCACTTCCTCGCGGTGGCCAATCATTTCCACCTCAAGTACCGAAGGCATGGCTTCGATTTCGCGCTTTAACAGCTGCGCACTGTGAAACAGCGTGCGCTCGGACACCTGACCGGAAAGTGCCAATACGATGGTCGGCGCACCGTCAGCGGCAATTTCCATCACCCGCGGCTCTTCCGCGCTGCTCGGCAATTCTGATTTGCCGCGATCAACGGCGGCTCGGACATCAATGAGCGCCTGATCAACATCCTGATCCGCCTCAAATTCAACCACAACATAAGACAGCGTTTCCCGCGAAGTCGAACGAATTTCTTTTACGCCTTCAATCGTGCGCAGTTCTTTTTCCATTGGCCTGACCAGTAAGCGCGCCCCATCCTCGGGGGAAACACCATCTTGCATTAACATCACCATGACCACCGGCACACTCGGGTTAGGCGAGGCCTCGATCACCATATTCATACGCGAAGCAACGCCGGCAGCGAGGATCAATAGCATCATGCACAACGTCGCTCGCGAACGACTGATCGCCGTATTTAATATGCCCATAAGCTTACTCTGAGCCCCCGTCACGATCGCTATTGCGCGCAGCTTCAGCATTGCTACCAGAACCGCTGTCAGACTCGACAACAGTGACAAGCTCACCTTCGCTGACATAGTCCTGGCCAACAGTGATTAGGCGCAGTGACTCTGGCAGACCCGTCACCCACACCCCGTCTTGCGAATCAGCCAATAATTGCACTTCATGCACCTGTACGCGGTTGTCCTTATCAACCGAGCGCAAGCCCAGGCTTCCTTTGTCTAATAGGGTTAACAGCGCAGGGCTAAGTAAATGCGCCTGCACAGATTCGGCATTGACCTGCACATCGGCAGTCAAACCACTTACCAAGCTGTGATCGCTGTTATCAAGCTCAATCTCTACCTTAAATGTTCGGGTCAGCTCTCTGGCCTGGTGCCCCAAATAGCGCACGCGCCCCACGCGAAGCTCGCCATTAACAAAACGCACCTGCGCCTCATCACCAATACTGAGCGCAGAAATATCGCGTTCACTGACTTCGCCAACAACAATCAAGGGGTTGAGTTCGAGCAAGGTTGCACAGGGGCTGCCGCGAGTAATAAAGTCGCCCTGCTCGGTATAACGGCGCTCGAGAACACCGGCAAAAGGCGCCCTGACCTGAAGGCGCTCAAGTACATTCTGATTGCGCTCCAACTCGGCTCGAGCCAAAGCCAGATTGACTTTGCTCGCCGCAATCTGCGAGCGGCTTTGATAACCGCTGTCTTTAAGCTTGAGCGCGGCGTCGTAGTCGATTTGAGCTTTGTCGAGTTGCGCCTTGGCTTGTGCAACACGCAACAGGCGATCTTCTTTTCGCAGTTCGCAAAGCACCGCCCCCCGCTCGACCCACTGCCCCTCAGCTGCCGGCGTTTTTTCAACCAGCCCATCGGTTTCTGCGGCGACATTAACGCTGCGCTCGGCTTGTGTTCGCCCGCGAATGTAAATTGGCCGACGGTAGTCTTGGGCCCGGCTCTCCAGCGCTCGAACACTAAAGGCTTGTTGTTCATCGATACTGTTTTGAGAGGTTTCATCTTTGGCTACTAAGCCACTTAGCATCCACACCGAAATCAAGCCCGCCAAGATCAGGGCAATACGCAAGTTGGAGTTCATAATCCATTCCGTTAGAAACAAGTAAAACACGGCCAAGGTAGACCAAACGGTCATTTTAACGACTTTAGACGTAAAGATACGGGCAAAATTCAAACAAATTGTTCAATTCCAGCCTGCACCTTCGCATTTGTAGCACAATCTTAATAGCTAGCTTGCGCTTAGCTCTTTAAAATTGGATGAAATTCGTGCTAGTTTAGTGCTTTAGGATTAAGAACCTAGAACAACAACCTCCTCAAATGAAGGAGGAACAATAAATAGCTAAGATAGCTAGTTGGGAACACCCAGATAATAACAACGGGAAAGAGCAAAACAGTATGTATAAAGCTTTAGCATCTGCCACGGTGGCCGTATTGCTGATTTTAAGCCCCCTCACACACGCTGACACCCAGATGAACGGAATCGCCATTCACTCGGAGCTAGGCCGGGAGAGTTTTATTGGCGCCTTGTATGCTACCAACCTCACCAAAGACGGTCGCACTTTGTTGACCGCCCAAGAAGAAAAAGAAATTCAAGTACGTGTTCTTGCCGACCGCCTGTCATCGCGCCGCTTTAAGCGCATGTGGATTGAAGGCATGGCAATTAACGCCAACGCCAGCGAACTCGAACGTCAAAGTCAAAACATGGCAAAGTTCAGCAACATGCTGAAAGTCACGCTCGCCCGCGGAGATATCTTCTCAATGAAGCGAAGCCTCGACGACGTCACCGTTAGTATTAACGGCAGTCAGCTCGGCCACATCAATGACCCAGCCTTCTTTGACCTGTTACTGCGCGTCTGGATCGGTCAAGTGCCCTTATCGTCGTCATTTCGCAACGATTTATTAGCTGGCGGACAAATTCCTCAGCAACAGCTGGCCTTGTTTGACAGCCTTAAACCCAGCGATAAACGAAGCACTGCGATTGCCGCTGCGCTAAATCAAAGTAAAACAAGCACAAGCGCTTCGGCCGGCACCGCCGCAGCGGCTGCAACCGCAGCCGCCAGCGTAGCCAAAGCCCCGGTCATCGCAGCACCGAAAGTCACTGAAAACAAAGCACCCAGCAACACCACCAAGGCGCCGGAGAAAAAAGTCGCCGCCGCAACACCAAAGCCCAAAAAAGCGGAAAAGAAACCAGAGAAAAAAGCAAGCAAGCCGGCCAAAATTGCCGCTGCGCCCGATATCAGCGATATTCTTGAAGAGGACGACGAAGAATTTACCGCTGAATCTCTGCTCTCTCAGCAGCTTTATATTGCCAAGTTAAAAAAATGGACCTATAAACAGCTTCGCTACCCGCAAGCTTCGGTCGAGAAAAACGAACAGGGCGTTGTTCGGCTCAGTGTAACCATACGCCGCGACGGTAAAGTTAAAAATATCGATATCATCGAAGAGCCTGACTTTCCGCGCCTAACCAAAGAGGCGGTTCGCTCTGTCGGTGCTTCTGCCCCCTACCCGGTGATGCCCAAAAATATTAGCGGTGATAGCTTCAGCTTTACTCTGCCTGTCGTGTTTAAACTCATCGATTAGCGACACAAAACTAAGACATAAAACTAAGACATAAAAAAACGGGCTACAGCCCGTTTTTTTATGTCTTGAAAATCATTTAGCTTACTCAGAGCTATAAGCTGACTTTGCCTTGGGCTTAAACTCCAGTGAATTCAGCCGGTCGAGTATCACACCTTCAATGGCTTTAATATCAAGCTGAGACAAGGCCTCGGCTTGCCCTAAACTCAAGGAGTGAAGATGCAGGCACGGAGTCTCCTGGTTAAACTCCCGTAAATCCCCTTTCATAACCACCGGTAAAAATGGCTTACCGGCCGGCATTTTACTGTTAATCAGTTTTAAGCCAATTTCCAGCGGCACAGTCTTGTACTTTTTTTGCTCACGATTGATCGGCAATAATAGCTTGAGCTCTGAGCCTTGCTCGTCACTTAGTAAAAATAAACCCGTTGGTTTAACCGAGCTCTCAGGTATGCCCTGAAACGTATCGTGAGCGGCATATGGGTTCGGTAAAATAACTAACTTTCGGTTCTGGTCTTTAGGAAAAAAGATATCGTAGTTGGTATAGAGCTGCTCAACCGAGGAGGAAAATACACACAATTGGTTTTCAATACCTAGAATTAGCTCTTTAGCTCGTTGACGTTTGCGAAAAACGTCGAGATCCCATACTAGGTCTTTATTATCCATACACCCTGAAACTCTATGCGGTCAACCAGCGAACCACACTAGCATGAGCATGGTTAACGCCAACTAAAATAACTCGACCGGTGCCTCACCGGCGTTGCCGTGATCGTCGGCTTGATGTTGATGACTGACTTCAACATGCTCTTCTATTGCAGCCAACGAGCGCTCGATCTTGCCCTCTAGTTTCTCAATGACCTCATCGACAAGCAAGCCCTCGTTAAAAATACCTGTGGTATTGCGAATTACGTCATCCATCAAGTTTTCGATAAACAGCTCATCGTGCTCCATCAAAGCCAGTGATGGCAGCTTCATCCGCATTTTGTCAGCCGTGCTATCTACCTCGTTGGCAATGCCGCGCATAACTTTTTGGTAGCTATCCTGAATACCCTCCATGACTTTGCGAACATCCCGACCGAGCCGCTTTAAGGTCTCGCGCTCGTCAATCAAGCGATAGCGATGCTCAAGCGCAATCACACGAGCATTCATACCTTGCACCAGAGAAAATGTATTGTCTTTAATCGCACCGTATTTTTCGTTGTCAGCAAGCGGCATATTTTTAATCAGCAGCGACACACGATCGTAGTTAATGATTGTTCGTGAGCCGAAGTCAGTATAGCGACCGCGATCTTTTAACTGATACAGCAGTTGAGACTCAAGGTCTTTGGCCATACCGTGCGCTTCCATATTCTTAATTTCGTTTTCACTGCGAAGCTGTAAACTGCACTTCAGGCCATAGCGCTCAATCGTAGTAAAAAATAATTGTCCCAACTGATCGAGGTTGTCGCAGTCATGCACACTGAGCAAAAACTGGATATTCGCACCGAGATCACTGTTATCTAACATCGCCGAGTAGGCGGTCTGATTTGCAAGTTCCAAACGGCTCGACAATTGATCCGCCGCCACCTGGTGCAAGATTGCTTTGGTAATACGGGCACAGGCCTCGTCCCCTGTGACACTGGGCTCGACAAAATCATCACAACCGAGTTCTAAGGCACCGAGCTTGTCCTGAATGGATAAAGCCTTCGCCAGCACAACAACCGGTAACGTGAACTGCTCATCGAGCTCAATCACCGCCTGTAACTGATCAAGATCACACGCAACCGACGCCAACTGATCGATCACCACAACCTTAAAGTTATCTGCAAGCAGTTGCTTCTTTACGCCTGCAATTTCGGTCTCTAGCTCTGCCTGAAAAAAAGCCTGTATATGCTGCCCCAAAGCCGACAACTTGCCCGTCGATAGGATCAGCACTTTGTGCGATACCATGCTTTTACTCTCCCTTATTTACTGGGTGCAATTTCCTTAACTAAACCTAGTTCAATTCACCGCAAGCAAAACCCAAAGGATGTTTTTTGCGCCACTTTATTCGTTTGGCTCCAGTCAGCAGGCCCAGCAAATAAAGAAGACAAGCAAAAACAGCCCTACGTGCTAAATTGAAAGTGATATTACGCACCGCTATAGCAACTACACGGAATAAGAATCATGGTTATGGCCGCATCGACTGACTCAAGCGTAGTGATAAATGACATACTCGAGCGTATCAAAAAAGGCAATGTTGAAGTGCCCATGCTGCCGGAGGTGGCCGGCAAAGTTGTTCGCCTAACCCAGGACCCCAACTCGGATGCCGCCGAGCTCGCCAGGCTTATCCAGAGTGATCAGAGCCTAGCGGCTCACGTTATGCGTGTTGCCAATTCTGCGGCCTATAGCCCAAACGCATCCATGGTCAGCCTACAACAAGCCATCACACGCCTAGGCATGCGTGTCATCGCCGAAATTGCCCTTGCCGCATCCATAAACAGTACCCTGTTTAACACACCGGGTTACGAGCACTATATCCAACATATTTTTACCACGTCCCTCGCCGCCGGCCTCTGGGCCAAAGAAACCGCCAGAGCCTGTAGGAAAAATGTTGAAGCCGCATTTTTAGCAGGCTTGCTCACCGATATTGGCCGCCCCTTAGCGGTACAGCTCAGTCTCGAACTCGGTGAAAAGCATCGCATTAATATTAGCCGCAGTGATCTGGCGGACGTCGAATCTGCGTGCGCCCGCGCGATAGCCTTGATGTTACTTGATGCCTGGGGCATGCCTGAAACCGTCAAGAATGTTGTTGCGTATTTTGATAAATACAAGCAAGAACATAACGGCAAGATCCAAACTAGCATCGTGGTTGCGGGCTCTGCAATTGCCAACCACTTTTTTGGCGACAAAGAAAAAGAAGATGTGCTCAATCTTGAGCAACTTAAAACGCACCCGGCCTTTGCAGAAATCAACCTGTATCAGGATGAAGTTGAGCAGTTACTTGAACGCGAGGAGCTCGTCAAAACGGCGATGGAGGCGATGCAACAGTGACAAACTACGACCTGGTTGTTATCGGCAGCGGTCCTGCGGGGCAAAAATCAGCCATTCAAGGTGCGAAGCTCGGCAAAAAAGTAGCCGTCATTGAAAAGACCAAAGAAACAGGCGGCTCCTGTGTTTTTCGAGGCACCATCCCATCTAAAACGCTTCGAGAAAATGCCCTGCGCATTAAAAGCATGCGCCAAAACGCCGCCATCGCCAACTTCGAACTCAACGAAGACCTAGAACTTGCAACGCTAATTACACGCTTGGATGATGTGCTCAACGCGCTCGATCACTATTTAAGTGATCAGCTTGAGCACAACGGTATTGAGCTTATTCATGGCCGCGCTAAATTTTTAAGTGCAAACTCAATTGAAATAAGCTTTGTCGGTGGCGGTAGCAATATTATCAGCGCCGACAAAGTAGTGATTGCGACGGGCTCCTATCCTCGCAACCCCCAAGAAATCCCCATTGATCACGAACATATTTTTGACAGCGACTCCATCCTGTCAATGCTGTATTTACCCAAGAGTCTTACCGTGCTCGGCAGCGGTGTTATCGCCAGTGAATACGCTTCAATCTTCCAGGCACTCGGCGTCAAAGTACATATGATCGATAAGTACCCTGCACCGCTGGGTTTTTTAGATAGGGATTTAACGGATAAATTTGTGCACGCATTTGAAAGCATGGGGGGCACCTGGCTAGGTGAAACCAAAGTCAATAAAGTGCACTGGAACGGCTACGACGCGGTCATCACTGAATGCGCCGACGGCCAAGTGATCAAAAGCGATAAATTACTTTGCGCCGCCGGGCGCATCGCCAACGTCAGCGACTTATGCCTGGAAAACGCAGGGCTCACACTCAATGAGCGCGGGCTTATCAGCGTCGACGACAATCTGCAAACAGCCGTGGCCAGCATTTTTGCTGCCGGTGATGTGATAGGCCCTCCATCACTGGCGTCAGCGTCAATGGAGCAAGGTCGCCGTGCAAGCTGCAATGCTTATGCGGTCAAGCTTGGACAAATGCACCAAACCCTTCCCGCTGGAATCTACTCTATTCCCGAACTCAGCTCCGTCGGTATTAGCGAAACCCAGGCAAAAAAACAATTTGGTGAGGTTATGGTTGGCCGGGCAAACTTTGAAGATGTCGCTCGCGGCCAAATTTCAGACATCCAAGATGGCATGCTCAAAATAGTCTGTGACGACCAAGGCCAAAAAGTGCTCGGGGTCATGATCGTCGGCGAAGGCGCAACCGAACTTATACATATCGGCCAAATGGCATTATTAGCCAATGCCGAAGTCGACATTTTTGTCGAAAGTATTTTTAACTTCCCAACCCTGGCGGAAGCCTACCGAGTCGCGGCGCTTGAGGTGATCGAACAACGGGATCAACACAAAGACGCGTATTAAGCCTGCTCTTTTTTATTCTCACCGCTTGCGTTATCAGCAGCAGCTAAAAACATCGTGCTGTCATTGCTGTCTTGCGGGCTTGTTCCCGAGCCCATCATCACACCTATCCAGCGCGTGTCCTCAAAGCTCTCAAGCGCTATGCGTACAGTCATTGTCAGAGGTATCGACAATAACATGCCAACCGGGCCAAGCACCCAGCCCCAAAAAACCAAAGACAAAAATACGATCAAGGCTGAAAGATCGAGCCCTTTGCCCATAATACGGGGCTCAAGCACGTTGCCGACAATAAAATTGACCAATAAAAAACCCATGCCAACCAACAGCGCATCGCCAAAGCCTAATTGAACAAGCGCCAATAACACGGCAGGAATCGCGGCGAGAATAGAGCCAAAGGTCGGAATAAAATTTAATAAAAAAGCAAATAAGCCCCAGAGCACAAAATAATCAAGGCCGAGCACCCAAAGCCAAGTCAGAATCATCAAGCCCGTCAGCAAAGACACCATGGTCTTAATCGCGACATAACGATTTACCCCAGCTGTAAAGCGGCGTATTGCCTCGAGTGAATTGCGCGTTTGATCGTTAACACGCAACTTGTCTGAAAAGCTAACTTCTTCGGCGAGGATAAACACCACGGTTAACAGAATCAGGAAAAAATTGGTCATCAAGTTGCCAAAACTTGCGAGCGTATTGCCGGCCATCGCCAGCGCTTTTGCCGGGTCAAAACTCTGGCGAATCTGATCAAGATCGACATTGACACCAAGGTGCTCAAGCTTGTCAAAAAGCTCAGTCGTCAAACTTTGAAGTTTTAATTGATAGCTGGGTAAATCGGTGCGAAATTCAGCGATAGATGAACCGATAATGACACCGATTAATACACTTAAGATAACTAACACCGAAACGATGCTCAGCAATGCAAGCCAGGTGGGCAGGCCTTTTTGGCGCATCCACATTAGCGGCGGCGAGCTGATAATGGCAATAAATAAAGACAGTAAAAAAGGTACCAGCAGTGATTCGGCGGCTTTCATACCCGCAACCACCACAACAAAAGCGGCAAGTACAACTAAAAAGCGGGCAATGGGGCTTTGAGCGGGCATATCCGAGCTTCCGTAATTAAGCCGAAGCAGTGTGCCGACTGCTCGCAGCAGAGTCAAACCGGCTACTGCAACTGCGGATGGCGACCGCGGTAAGTTTTACAGATATAGGCGCGAATCTGCTCGGCATCAAGCTCGTGATCACCGCTGCAATGCCACAGGCGATCAATGTGCATGGTCTTGCTGGGGAAATCCCAAGCAACTAACACAACCGGAACATCCGCTCGGTGGGCGACACGCAAAAAACCGGTCTTCCACTTTGGCACACGCGAACGTGTGCCCTCGGGCGTAATCACCACCCACAGACGTTCACTATTGGAAAACCAACCAGAGATCTGCTCAACCGTATCAGCTGCTGCAGAACGGTCCAGCGGAATGCCGCCCAACCACAGAAACACGCTGCGCAGCGGCCAGATAAACGCTTCTTTTTTCATCAGATAAGAAATCTTTACCCCCATTGCCAACACCGCAAACATCGCCAGTATGAAATCCCAGTTTGATGTGTGGGGTGCAGCGGCAAAAACAGCCTTCGGTACGTCGGGTAATTCGCCTTTAACTTTCCAGCCGAGCAAACGCAGCATCAGGCGGCCGAAACCACGCGTCAAGGCGTTGCCCTGAGCGGGAACCTGGCTTTTTAATTCGGGAACCAATGGCTCTGGCGCGTTTGGCATAAATTAGTGTTCGCGGGTCGAGCGGAACCTTACCTCGGGGTAACGCTCCTCAGTTAAACTTAAATTCACTCGACTAGGAGCCAAATACGTCAGGTGTCCACCGCCATCAATGGCGAGATTATCGGCACACTTGCGCTTAAACTCCTCAAACTTTTTGTCGTCGTCACATTCGACCCAGCGCGCCGTATTTACCGTAACAGGCTCGTAAATAGCCTCAACTTTATATTCGTCCTTCAAGCGATAGGCGACCACTTCAAACTGCAGCACACCCACTGCGCCAACGACAATATCGTTATTGCTCTGAGGGAAAAACACCTGGGTTGAGCCCTCTTCCGACAACTGCTGTATGCCTTTTTGTAGCTGCTTCATTTTTAGCGGGTCTTTAAGGCGAATACGTTTAAACAGCTCCGGTGCAAAATGGGGAATACCGGTAAATTTCAGCGCTTCACCGGCACTAAACGTATCGCCAATTTGAATGGAACCGTGGTTATGCAAACCAATAATATCGCCGCTTACCGCCTCTTCCACATGAGAGCGGTCACCGGCTAAGAATGTCACTGCATCGGCAATTTTGACATCTTTGCCTATACGCACATGGCGCATCTTCATGCCTTTGGTATAACGGCCGGAACAAACTCGCATAAAGGCAATGCGGTCGCGGTGCTTCGGGTCCATATTGGCCTGGATTTTAAAGACAAAACCGCTGAACTTTTCTTCGTGCGCGTCGATGGTACGCACATCGGTATTGCGCGCCTGGGGCGCCGGCGCCCACTCTACAAAACCATCTAAAAATTCGCGTACGCCAAAGTTGCCAAGTGCCGTACCAAAATAAACCGGCGTCAACTTACCTGCGAGATACTCCTCCAGGTTAAACTCGTGTGTGGCTCCGCGCACAAGTTCAATTTCTTCGCGAGCATCATCAGCATAAACCCCCATCAACTCGTCAAACTCAGGGCTATCGATACCCTTGATCTGTACGTCATCTTGAATGGTGTGGCCCATACCGCTTTGATAGACATGTACAGTGTCGGTGTAGAGGTTGTATACACCTTTAAATTCTTTACCCATGCCCAGCGGCCAATTAATCGGCGCCGCTTTAATTTTTAACACCTCTTCAACCTCATCCATGACCTCGATCGGGTCGCGAATATCCCTGTCCATTTTGTTTACAAACGTGAGAATGGGCGTATCGCGCAGGCGGCAGACTTCCATCAACTTAATGGTGCGATCCTCCACACCTTTGGCGCCGTCAATCACCATAAGCACACTGTCAACAGCGGTGAGTGTGCGATAAGTATCTTCCGAAAAATCTTCGTGACCCGGTGTGTCGAGCAGGTTCACCACGCGCTCTTTATACGGAAACTGCATCACTGATGAGGTCACCGAGATGCCGCGCTCTTGCTCCATGCTCATCCAATCCGATTTTGCGTGGCCACCACCGCTCTTGGCTTTGACAGAGCCCGCACTTTGAATTGCATTGCCAAATAAAAGCAGCTTTTCGGTTACCGTGGTTTTACCGGCATCCGGGTGCGAGATGATAGCAAAGGTCCTTCGCTTATTGATTTCATTAAGAAAATCTTGGTTTGCCATGTATAAATTCTTTTAGTTTGTACACGGATTTGTACACACTTTTGGAAGTACTCTATTTTCAGTTCTTCGCTTGTCAAATCCGTCGTGTTAATCGTAATTGGCCGCTATTTTCGCTGATCTTGACTTTATAAACAATCAATGGTTATCTAATCGGTTACCATTTACTCTCAGCGTGCGCCAATGCTCAGTTGTAGCTGTTTGCAATCGTTGCTTCTTCAGCTCATGAACAACTGTGGCTAAACCACAAATTCCTTCGCTACCAGAAATCGATGATAGCTTGTCGTACTACACCGATGATGGTGCAGTTGCCGTTGATCGGTATTGCAGGGTATTGCGGGTTCAAAGGTTTTAGGTACTTCTGTTCACCATCAATAACTAACTGCTTAAAGGTTGCTTCTTTCGAATCATCCAAACGCGCAACAACCAATGAACCTGAAGAATAAGGTAACTCAGGATCAACAACGATCACTGCCCCCTCAGGTATGGATTTTTTTCCGCTTGGATTTTCCATACTGTCGCCTTTTACGCGAAGTGCGAAACAACCCTCATGTGCTTTCCCAGTGACTTCACGCCACTCCTCAGCATCTTCATGGGCAAATCCCTCCGCTATTTCAGTCCAATCACCGGCCTGAACCCAGTTAATGAGAGGAATTCTTCCCTTAATATCAGGCCCGACTTCTACATTACCGACCCCCAAGCCAATCTCGCCATCACCTGTGGCGAGCCAATGAGCATTCACGCGAAGCGCCTCCGCGATCTGCATGGTGTAACGAGACCTAGCCGATTTACCAGAGCAAATCTGGCTGATCGACTGCTGTTTGATACCAATGCGACGAGCCAACTCAGACTGAGTCACCCCAGTAAGCTGCAAGGCATGGTTTAGTCGTTCGGATAAAGTTTTCATAAGCCCGCATTCTACAAATAAAACTGTAGTCTTTCAACAATTTTAACTGTTGACTTACCTACAGTTTAAACTGTAACATTCAATCTTGTAACAGTTATTATTGTAACAGGAGACGGTATGGAAGTGTTCAACACGACACAAAAACATCTCCGCCGTGCCATTGACTTGGTCGGCGGGCAATCAGCATTAGCACGAGCCATCAACTCAAAACAGCAAAACGTCTGGTTTTGGTTGAATAAATCAGGGCGTGTTCCCGCTGAATTCGTTTTACCCATCGAACAAGCTACGCAAGGACAGGTAACCCGATCCCAGTTAAGACCGGACATCTATCCCGAATGCCCAAGCGAGCTGAAAGCCAGTAACCAGTAGGATTAAGGGCAAATAATGGTCAGCATTTTACGTAAACACAAAAGCGAGTTCCTCCATGCGTGATTATGGCAAGGTCTATACCCGCTTTTGGCTAAAGCAAAACGTTTTGTCCTGGAGTGACTCAGCTAAGTTGCTAGGACTGTATTTGCTTACATGCCCACATTGTAATTTGCTTGGCTGCTTTCGATTGCCGATTGGTTACGTTGCTTCTGACTTGAACTGGGAAGAGCAACAGGTTGCCAAGGCTCTAAATGAGTTAGAACAAGATCAGTTCCTCATTCGTTGCGAGGAATCCGGTTGGACTTTGATTCGGAGCTTTCTGAAGCACAACCCAATCGAAAACCCTAACCAAGGTAAGGCAGCCTTTCGGTTGCTTAAAGATGTACCTGCCGACTTCGTTGGTATGGCATCGCTTTTGAAATCTCTTGCCGCTTTTCAAGCTCGGCTTCCAGAAGAATTTTCATCATTGTTTATGCCTGATGGCAACCCGGTAAGGGACTCTCAACGGTCGGATGACTCTGAGAGAAGCAATAAGCCAACAGTTAAAACTGTTAACCAGATACAGTTCGAAGACTTCTGGGATGTACAAATACGCAAAGAAAAAAAAGCGAAAGCCAAAGAAGAATGGCTTCGCATGGGCCTCAATGAAGACCATGAACTCGCCTTGGAAGTGCTAACACGCTGGAAAGAGCAACGAGACAACCGATTGCAGTATCAAGATCGGACTAAGACGCCTATGCCACATAACTGGCTTTTAAACCGGCAATGGGAAGACGAGTACGTTCGCATTGATGAAGTACAGCAATCATCGACGAGCCTAAAGGGCAGCAATCACCAATTGAATATTGAAGAAAGCAATCGCCGCATCGCTGAAAGCTGGGCCGGACCAAGTATTCGGGAGGTTCGTTCAAGTGCAGGAGGTTGATAAACGCGAGTTTGCTGAAGTTTGGGGAGCCGCTTGGGCCATGTATGGCAAAAGCGTATCACCGCAATTGCTATCCATCGCATTTGAAGCCCTTCGTGCTTATAGCATTGAAGAAGTGCGAATCGGTCTGACTCGGCATATTCAATCACCGGATACTGGGCAATTTTTTCCAAAGCCCGCTGACGTCATCAAGCATATCGACGGCAACTCGGGCTCAAGAGCCATGGTTGCTTGGAACAAAGTTGACAAGGCTGTTCGTCAGGTTGGCGCTTGGACATCCGTGATGTTTGACGATGCGCTTATCCACCGCGTGATTTCAGATATGGGTGGATGGGTTGAACTCTGCAAGGTTGATGACAGGGAATACCCCTTTAAGCAAAAAGAGTTTTTAACACGCTACCAGGCTTACTTGCTGCGGGACGAAGTGGGTGAATACCCAAGTCTATTACAGGGTATTGCAGACCATCAGAACCAGCAAAAAGGATTTGATATGCAAGCGCCTGTTGCCGTGGGCGACTGGTCAAAAGCGGCACAAGTTTACACGAGAGGCATCGCCAACTTTAGCGCAGTGCCTTTAAAAAGAATAAGCCCGAAAGCCATTCAGGCGCTTCTCGGAAATCAATTAGAGGACAAAAATGAAAACGATTAAAGCAAAAACCATTGCACTAGCGATAGCCATGTCCGCAAGCACTTCAGTCTATGCTTTTCCGGGCTATCAGTGGGAAAAAGCAGCACAAAGCGTTGGTATTGATCCAGTCATGCTCTACGCCGTTGCCTTGGCTGAGTCCGCCTCACATCGCGGTCTCAACATGACCAGTCCATGGCCATACGCAATTCGCAATGGTTCAAATGCAACCTACGCCAAATCTCAGACAGAAGCGGAGCAACTGTTAAACCAAGCACTGCAAGAGAGTGAAAAATACCAGCTCGATATTGGCCTAATGCAAATCAATTTGCATTGGCACGGACATCGGGTGAGCTCAGCGGCGGAACTGCTAGACCCCATCACCAACCTTACCGTCGGCTCCAGTATTTTGGCCGAAGCAATCAAGTCTTCACCTAACGATTTAGAGCTTGGCATAGGCCGCTATCACAGTTGGAACGAAGAGCGTGCACGCTGGTATGGGCAAAGAGTGCTTTCTATTTATCGCAATATTTTACATGAACTGGAGGTCCGTCAATGACAACCAATCAACAAGACTTCTATCAATTAAACTTGGCGTACCTGCACGCAGCACGGGAATTGGCGCGCATTGATCCGCAAGAGGCTGTCTTGCGCTTTGGACTTACACGCGATGTGGTTGATGCTCTGATTAATGCTGGTGTTGACGACCTGCAACGAGTAGCGACCTCATCATTCATGCTGTTTCAACCAAGGGGTAACCAAAGCCAACTGATTGAGATGGTGAAGAGCAAAGGCACAGGTATCCCAAGAATCGCTTATTTATTATCAACCCTAAACAACAAGGGGGATGCATGATTGATAACCTGTCCAAAAGTGAGCTGTTTACCCGAGCCTCGCTACTTATTAAATACGGATTTAGGACAACCATTATCGCGCTCGATACTGGTTTGCCAATCCACATTATCAGAAGGCTTCACAAAGAAGTGACTGGCAAGTCACCTTGCCCTGGTCAATTGCCAGAATCTGATGCCATTGTTAAAAGCAGAAGAGCCTTAGTTGAAGGCTCCCTGCTGATGGCGCTTTATGTCAATATTGGTGGTGATAATGTCTACAAGCAATTAAATATTGATGCTTTGATGAAGGCTTACGATGCGTACTTGGTTGCAAGGGAAGAAGCAGATCTTCCAGCTGAAATCCCCTGGAAAAAACTAACCATCAATGAAGGTTGGGTTCTAGCTCGTGATTTAAGATCACAGCTTGCATCCTTACACCGGTGTCGGTGCGGCAGTCTGTATTTGACGGTATCACAACAGCGCATTCAGCTTAAATGCCCTGTGTGTGAGATTATGGCCGAGCAAACCACTAGAGCACTTTTTGAGAACTAACATGCTGATGCATGATTTGATTGTGCACCGCCCGTGCACTTTGAGAGTACTAAGAAGATGACAAACTTACTTAAATCTTTAACAGCACGCTGCTGGTTTATATCACTGGGGCTTTTTCTGGCGACTTTGGCTACGGCTCATTTCTTTCCATCAGAAATATTAACGGCATCTGCCAAGTTAGCGGCTTTGCCATTTCTGTTCTGCACCGTCGTTTTTTTCAGCTACTTGGGATTCAAAGCGACCTGTAATCCCATCGGACTTATAGCCATAATCACTATGCTTGTAGCAATCGCATATTGGCAAGCGAGTTGGACAATTGTTGGTTTGGGACTCTTTTTCTTAGCTATTTGTACTGGAATTAGATTCTTGAGTAGCCAAGTTAAAGATTCGGGTAGAACTTTGAGCATTGAAGAAAAATGGTATTGGTATAAGCTCCATTCGTTTTTTGATGGCTTTTATCCAAGGTATCCCAAAAAGCCAAAAAAATAGCCAGCCAACCACAAGCTGGCTACCTTCTATTTTCAGTTCCTTCCTGATGCCTGGTTATAGGCCCTAATATCGATCAAGTTGTTCTGAGCATAATCTCCCGCAAGCGATGCATTTGAGATCACCGCTATCTGCTTATCCACAAATGCTTTATCTTCTTCGGACACACTGTCAGGAATGTAAGCGCCACTCTCATCCTTTTGACGATACTCATTTAGCATTTGCTCCCTTAGACCTAGCATTTCAGGCGACCAACTCGATGAGTCTTCAGAGTTGAATACGCGCCCCGCCAAACCTTCATTGAAAGCTTGAGCAAACACTTGACTTTGAATCGGGGTCAATCCCATTCTCTGCCCTTCGCTGTATGCTTCCTGTTTAAAATCATCGGCGTACTGTTCTAAGAACTCACCGTATCGATTGTTAACTGCCGCACCGAATGCCCCAGCCAACATGGCTTCAGACTTAGTGCCCCAGTTAACTTCGGAGGCATACTGCGAACTCGATCCACTGTATGCATCATTAAACGCCGTCAAAGGATTTTCCAAAGAGGTTCCGGCATCAACGGCTGCTTTTAACCCATCCCATGTTGATTTGCTGGCCACCGTTGCATTGTGCAAGAAACCTCGTGAGCCAGGTTCTGCAAGGGCTTGCTCCTTGTAACTCTCATAGTCTTCGCCAAAATGATTCAAGGTATGCAATGCTGCATCAGTATGCTTGCCACTGAAATCACCAATAGCACTGGCGCTGTTGAAGAACATTTCAGCACCAGAAACTCCGCTATCATCAGCCATAATGCGTGCTCGCCACTGAGACCCAGCTTCACTGTTTAGTCCAGATTGATAGGTACTTGTGTCAGAAACTACGGCCTGTTGGGCTTGTTGTTGATGCGCATTTAGTTGTCCATCAACACCAGACAAATTAGTTTGGTAAGCTGATTGAGCTGCGTTGAACTGAGTTTGAACAGTTGCAGCATCCTCGTAGCCGCCCAATACACCCGATTCCACTTGGCTTTGAGTGCCACCAAAAGTAGGTGCAGCTGATGACAAGCCTTCATTAGAGCGCGGTTGAATTGATCGTAAATCGGCTCCGGTAGCCATGGCCATAACAGTCATTGCTGCTTGATAATCATTGTCTCGTTCAGCGGGCGTCGATGAGTTGCTATAGGTTAAAGACTCCATAGCTGCGGCCACATACGCCTGATTATCATCAGGTAGCAAGCGCTGATACATTGGAAGGTTTTCACGTAATCGGTTACCTGCTTCAACATGCTGGTTCATATAGCGACCTAAATAATCCATGACTTCAGGATTATCCGCTGCTAATCGAGTTAACGTCGCACCATCCGTGTTCCTTTGTCCTGATAGACTGTAGCTGGCCTGATCAAGCTCACTAAAGCGGTTTGATGCCGTGATAACGTCTTGTGCTGAACTCTGAAGTGACTGATAGTCTTGATTAGACAACGACATCTCAACGCCAGAGCGTCTTGAATCTGAAAGGTCCTTAACCATCGCATCGCGAAACTCAGCACGTCGTGAATCACTCGATGCCAAGCTTTGCATCTCCCCAGTGAGCGTATTTGCGGTCGTAGACCGAGAACTGCCTTCTGACGACTCAACTTGGCCACTAAAGTTACCACCTAGATCCAACCCAGCTCGTACCCTTGATAGTTTTGGTACACGAGATGAATCTGGCTTATCAACTCCAGGCAAATTACCTTGTGGAGAATCATTGCCTCCCGTTCCAAGAAGCCTCCCAAGAAAACCCTTATCGGCAACTTCTTTCTCACCGGGATTAGTAATGGTTCCATCGCCACCAACCCTTAGTCCGCCAGATAACACGCCCGATACCAAGCCACGTACAGCGTCTTTTTTATCGTCTCCGAAACCATACCGTGTTTGCAGGTCATCAGTGACCTGATTAACAACGGCGCTAGATGCGGAATTAGAAGAACCAATCTGACGTCCAACCGAAGAAAGGTTGTCGTAACTTAGCTTTTCACCAAAAGTTCGGCTCATGGTATTGCCAACTTGACGGCTAAAGGCTTGAGTTGCCTGAGTCATGGATTCTTTTGCAGAGCCGACCATTGAACCCACCGCATTTCCGACAGAGAAACTGCTAAGTAGGTTTGACGCGCCGGTCATAGCAGAACCAGTGAGGGCTGAATTTTGGAACATTGACTGTGATTGCATCACCGGGGCATTTTTCGCGACATCTGGACTTGCCATCTTTTCATCAATTGCATCACCGTTTTGAAGACGTCCAGCCAAGTGGGTAGCGGTTATTGCTGAGCCATACACGAGCATGAGCGAAATCGCCGGAACACTCGACGCCAACATGCCGCCAGTAGCTATCCAGGTTTGCAGCACTGAATCCATCTGCATCATCCCAGCAAAAGATGGCACTTCTGTACCTGCAAAGGCATCAAGAGCCGACATTTTCCCTGCAACGGTTAAATGAATATACAGGTTAATGATGGCCATGACAGGCATCCAAAGTTGAATCCAAAGCAGGATTAACAAGTACTTCCCGGCCATTCGCATCCCGATTTGGCCAAGGGCAATCACAAAGGCCATCAATGGGGTGATGGCGTAAATGAAACCCTCAAAAAACGTCATCATCGGACGAACGATACTTTGGAACAGGGTCTGCTCCGCCGCCCATTGCGTATTGCGCTGCTCAATCGCTTGGTTAACCATCACGGCAGCGGTGAAAGCTTGATCATCCATATACTTGCCCGTCACGCTTTGCTCATAAATAGGCAAAAGCACCGACGAGGTCATGTACTCTTGGGTGTTAACCGAGGCCAAACCAAGATTATTCAGTGCATTTCGGATCACGTCATCAGTATCCGTTGCTGACGAAGTCCCCAATGAGGCTGACAGAACCTGTTTAAGCCTTGGAATGAAGGTTGATTCTGTCATGAGTTTCAGCTGGCTATAGGCATCGGTGCAGTCCAGATCGCTACTGCTACCACTGAGCATGATGCGCGTGCCATAAATGCGCGAATCAAACCTAATCGCAGTCATCGGGTTGGGGTCACTCAGCACCTGATCGAGGTTCTTTTGTCCAATGTCGATACCAATCAAGGTGCACTCTTTGATGTAGTTAAACCACGATTGCTCGATGTCCGAACCGGCGACACGATTTGCATCACCCAAACCAGAGCGATCCATCACCTGTTTTCTCACTTTAATCAGTGACTGTAAACTGGATGCAAAGCCGTATTCCGTCATGGCGGGAGTTGAGAACGCCGTTTCAAACAATCGCGTGATTTGAAAGCCAACAGTCGAAATCGTACTGCCTGCGGCAGCAGCACCGATGGGCACATTATCAACCACTCGAACTTGTCCCGTGTACGCATCCTCAATGCTCACTCGGGTACTGGGTCCAAACATGGTTGCAAAGACTAGCCATGAGACTAAAACGTGTTGAAAGTTAATCCCACGACCGCCTTGCATTAAGGCCTGGACAGAGACCATCAATACCCCAATGAGCAAGCCAATGCGAACCATTGAAGTAAAATCGCCTGTACCAGTGATCATCGCGACAGCGTTCAGGACCTGCTCTAAAAAAGCCGAATCCCCGATGGAATAGATTTCCCACATGACCTATTCCCCCAGCGCCGTAGATTTAACGGTGTAATAACGCTGTTTGCGAATGGTCTGAATCACTTGGTTAAAATGTGCCAGCAACTCTTGCTCTGAGCCGTATCTTCGCTGCAACGCGGCGTACTCCTCATTGATTTGGCGACGTGCACGTTCAAGGTCTTCCGTTAATAACTTCGCATAGGCATGATCTTCCACACCGGAGGTGCTTCTAGCTGCATTGAGCATGTCTTCAACCAATGCTCGGGCCATCTCAACAGCAATAAATGGTGCCGCTCTTGAAGCAAACGACCTAGCGGCCCCTTCATTTAATGCAGAAAGAGTTCGAATCATGCCCCCAATGCTGGCAGGAGCCGAGGTCATAAAAGCCTTTTCGGTGGTGCTAGCAGCCCCTGTATTTCGAGCAAACTTAAAAATAATGCCGTTACTAGAACCTGTACCAAGAAGTAAATTTTCTACCTGAGTTGATAACCCGGTAAGAGTCACGTTAGTGATTGTTGGGTTCAGACAACCGTCTTGCGTCACTGTGTCACATCGGTACATAGCGACGTTACCGCCATGAATTAGATGCTCAATAGTCACTTTATTGCCATTCAGCCTGGTCAGTTTTGGGGCTTTACCTTGGCCATCAGCGGCATTAGCAAGATCACCAACAATGATCGAACCAGTCACCGACATAACAGCTTCAAGAAAACGGTCATCCCCCGATGCAAACCAGCTTGATGCCGAGTGACGTTTCAATGCTCGCCAAACCAAATTACCTTTAATCGTTTTGTTCACATCAGATGCCGCGACACTCGAAGCGTTCTCATATGGGTTCTTACCATTGGATTCACTCCAACTGGTAAAAACGTCTCCAGCCCCTTTAAGTGAGCTCAACATGCTGGCTTCTGTTTGCCCCTTTTTACCAAAAGCAGCTAGGGTATCGTTCACGACTCCCTGAGCCATTTGACAGGAATTGCCGAAATACTCGTTCAACTGCTGGATTTTCTTTTGCAGTGTCTCCATGTGCTGAGAGCATTTCTCACACATAGCACTGAGCGCTAATTGGAATGCGTACCCCTTGGCGTTTGCAGCAACAGAACGAAGTAATTGAACAAACTGATCTGCATTAACAAATGACAAACTTCCCGCGAACATATCAATACCGCCACAACCGGCTTGGAATGACGGAGGCACCATAGAGACGAGGTTTTCGTTCATGATCCTGTTACGAACAACAACGCTTCCGCCAGATATCACACCACGCCGTTGACTCTCGAATACACCAGGCGCAGTGGTGTTGGTCATTGAACCAAACAACTGGTTCATCTCCTGTTGCAAGCTTGCTTGGCTCATAGATGAAAAACCAATCGCACAGGCGATTAGCGATACTCGGAATACTTTTTTCATCGTTATAACCCTCCTTGTGCACGCAGATAACGAACAAGGAACTCAGGGTCCTGTAATATCTTTTCGTTAAGCTCTTGGGCTGACATAGCGAGTGACACGCCGGGTTGAACAGGTCTGGTGGCATAGTAAATTTGATCGTCAATCCAACCGGCTTGATGGGCTGCGAGAATAATTCGATTATTGAGCTCATCAAGGCTCATTGCACCTTGGCCAATGGGAGTGATGACATTAGGTGGATCAACTAAGAACACGGCAGGGACAGTCGTAACGGACAATGATTGAGCTTGTCCTGAATCGACTTTGAAATTGGGAAACTCTCCACCCGGTAAAGGCAAGCCATCGACAGCAATAGCAAATACCTCGAAACCGTAGTTTAAAGCCATTGATTCGATGATAGGCGCTTGAGCGTGGCAGTAAGGGCAATCCGAACGATAGAAAAAGAACAAGCCTGCTCGCTTTGCTACTTCACCTAAAGCAACATCCCGTTGAGCGCCAGCTTCTCGGTCCATCCGATTAGCAGCGTAGGTCGCCAAGGGTCTGCGACTGATTTCATCCAAAACAGGATCGCCCATGACCACCTGCTGACTAACATCAGCAAATAGTGAGCCCTTATCCATCATGACGCGCTGAAGATAAAGATAGGCTCTGACATTCTCACTCGTTGGCTCATCAATTGCCTTGTCCATAAACGATTGCATATGCTCTCGGAACCATGCGGCACTGAAGGGCTTTAGTTCGCTCTGACTGGACTCCACGACACCAGCTTCCGGCTCTATCAGCTCATCAGGCTGCTCAGGTTCAGGAATGACCTGATACCAAAACCAGCCTTCCTGACCACGCTGATAGAATGGGCCATCACTGGCATGGGCGGGCAAGATGAATAGAAAGAAAATCATGATTGGGATGGTCACCCATAGGATGAACCAAGGTAACAAGGGGGTTCTCATTGTCAGCTCCAGAAAATTTCATAGAGCTACATGGTAAAGATCCCCATAAGAGCGATTGGCCAGATAGATGAAGGAATCGTGTGTGTTTCTGACTATCTATTAAACACTGTTACTAACGTAAGAACGTTAGCTGATGGCACCATCACAAAGTGCATACCAGAGCTCCCATGACACCAAAACTCTGCCTGTACGAAATATTTTTTTGCTTTCTTTGAAGCTATACATTCTGGCAATAAAGATTTTGCCAATTCTGTGCTACACAATTTAGCGCACAAAGCCTTCCAAGGATGCTTAGGAGCACCGTCTGAAAGCCGTTCCACAAACCGTTCCAGTGCATGACGAGTCACCACGACAGGTCCAATGTTCGGAACGTTGATGACCTCATCGATTTCTCTCACTGTAGCATTATCGACGCTGTATTCTTCGAAGGAATGTGAGAGCCAATCGTCCCGCTTCTCTACCGAGATCTGTGCTTCCTGGTATCGAGTGAGCAAAAACCTAGTCAGGCTGTAAAGTGAATGCTGAGTTGAGCGTTGTTTCTGTAACTTTTTGATAGCTCCTTTACTGACTCGGATTTGAAGCCCATTACCGCTTCGGTTACTCCCCATCACCTCTTTCACTGACAGTAGGTGATGAATAGCATAAAGCTCAGCTGCAATTGGCTTTTGCTGCTCAGGTAGCTTGTCGTATTGCTCACCTAAATCGACCTTTAACTCACCACCTCTTCGAAGTCCGGTCTTCCAGTAAACCGTAAACTCACCATCAATCTGCTTTGTTAACAGGGTTAATACCATCATGTTTGTTTCTCCTATTTGTTATCTATTTTTCATTCTCCATGTTTTTTCAAATATGCAAGGCGCAAAAAAAGGGGCCGAAGCCCCTTGGATCAGACATGAACTTTCGGAAAGCCCATGGCACCGTAAACATTCAGCACATCATTCCAATCCCAACTTTTCACGCCGAGTGACGTTGGTATCGGAGGGATCAAGACTTGTGTCAGAATGCCTTTTTGCCAGGCTTTTTTCTTGAGTTCATTCGCTGCATTCAGGCCGGTCTCAGAGAGATCGTGGTCTGCCCAGATGTACAGCATTTTCACATTACTTGGTGGTTCAAACCTAGCCAGTAGCGTTGCATTTACAACCGACCAACATGTTTGCCCCGTTGCTCTGGTTACCGCTAGGGCCGTTTCTATACCTTCAGAAACACCTAGTACTTCACCAGGCTCACCTATAGGAATGGCACCACCTGTGATTGTTCTGTCACTTGGTATCGGCATCATCTTTTTAGGCTTTTCAACCGGCGCTTTGAATCCATCTTCACTTAGGTAGATCCGATGAAACGTGGCCGAACGCCCTTGCTGAGTAACGATTTTACCTAGCAGCGCTGGGTAGCTATCGATAAACAGACCATCTTCATCATGGTAAGGCAAGCTTGGATGAAACCTCAGCACCGAATCCCATTCAGGACGAAGCCGCGTCACAATGCCACGACGATGCAAGTAGTTCCAAACTGGTTGCGCACGAGTATCTGCAAGAGAAAACGTTTCTCCCCAGGTTTGATTCAAGCGATGGATAATCGCTTTGTCCTCGTCCTGCTTTCTAGCCTTCCAATCAACAGCGTTACGCGTTATTGCCCGAGAAGGTGCTTGTATTTGTCCGGGTTGAATACCAAGAACCTGGCCGATTGCTTCAATAGACTGAGCAAAGTTCCACCCATTAATCCAAGATAACAGTTCAAAGCCATCATGAAAGATACCGCAGGTATTACAAACGCCACCACCGGTATATTCAGCATCTTTGAACAGCCTAAAGCCATCACGACCGCCGTGAACAGGACAAGCCACATGACGGCCTTTTCGAGCAATAGCGGCATCAAGTTCTGGCACCAACGCCGCCAGTATTTGAAGCCATTGGCCATTAAGATATGGCCTCACTGTTTCAATCTGTAAAGGTAACGCCATATAACCTCCTTAAGTAAAATGCCGACTCCTACCACAGGTGGTAAAAGTCAGCTTAGGTCCTGCATTAGCCGTTCGGTTAATACAGGAGCGTTAGTCAAGCTGGATACCATGTCGTCTTAATAGCCACATGATGGACTCACGAAGCACATCAGGATCGACAACAGCAGCCATCGCGCAAACACGAAAGCAAAATGGCGCTATTTCGTCATTTTGAATCCACGACAACACATCCTTGCGCAACCGAGTGCTGACACGACCGTCCAGCAACACACGGATCGCATCCAAAAGAATGCCTTCGCGTAACTGCCAGATTTCCGTGTCAGACCAAGTGACTGGGGCATCATCAAACTCAAATAGAAATTCGAGCTGTGATGACGTGTGTTGATGGGACTGCTTTTGTGATGAAGGAGAATGGGCAATGCGCCCATTCATTAAAGATAACAGCGTTCGGCAAGCGAAACGCAGCCCTCGGATGCGACCACGACATGGTCAAGCGTTCGAATATCAACAAGTGACAAGGCGTCACGGAGTCGATGAGTGATGCGTTTATCAGCTTCACTGGGTTCAGGATCACCCGATGGATGGTTATGAACCAGTATCACTGCTGCCGCATTAAGTTCTAGCGCTCGTTTTGTTACTTCCCTTGGATACACGCTCGCCGCATCTAAAGTGCCATTGAACAGCTCTTCAAATCGAATGACGCGATGTTTTGTATCAAGAAACAGTACTCCAAAGACTTCGTGCTCATACTCGTGCATCAGTGTTTGCAGGTATGAAAACGCCGATGATGGCTGTTCAATTTTTCGACCTTTACTTAATCGACCACGGGCAAGCTTGAGCGCCATATCTAAGATATCCGCTTCAGTCACTTGCTCAGGAACGATATAAGTACCGGTTTCTTCGCCAGCAAAGAACTTTTTGTTTTTCATAGGAGTCTCCAAAAAAAAAGCGGAGACGAACCCATGCCCTGACGGGGACGGAATCGTCCCCGCAGGGTGGTAAAGTTGATGTGGTTACTGAATTAACAGTTGTTGTGTTACTTCGAATAACTCACGCTTCAGATCTTTGACATCGTTAATCACAATGCTTTGAGGAAAGAATTTCTCAACACTGCGTGTTTGAATCCCTATTCCCAGAAGCTCAAAGCCACTTCGTCTGCACCGGTCAACAATGTCATGCGTGGCAGCCCAATCATCTGGGTCACCATCCGTTAGCACTATCATTAGCTTTCGCTTCTGTTTTTGCGCTAACAAACTGTTTGCCGCAAACCACATTGCTTGTGCCATAGGCGTACAACCTCGTGGTTTTTGGTCAAAACAGGCGGCCCGATGTCGAACCGATTGCTTGGGCAATAACGCGATAGAAACTTCCTGATGAATACCAGGAAAATAACTGACCGCAGGTACAACACCCGGTATGCCTTCCAGTGCCATGGCCAAAGCCAAAGCGGCTTCATTGGCAACATGAAAGTACTTTCGATTACCTTCGCCAATGGGTTTACCCATTGAACCCGATATATCGACCAGCAAGTGCACAGCAGCATTAGGCGCAATGCGAGGTTGCCTTTGAATAAACAATCTCGACTCACCTGCTTGTGAAGCGGCAAGACGATGGGTTGCAACTCGAAGACCGTGTCTTTTGGCATGATTCCGATTGTCCTGACTGGACTGAACCATGCCCCTAAGTCGGGCTCGAATTTGAGCGGACTCAGACGCCGATAAGGTCAAGATGGCCTCATCACCCAACATAGCTTGCTCTGCTTGGGGCAAACTGAGTGGAGTGACACCCTGATGTCCTTCAGCTTGTTCCGACAACACTTCTGCCACTTTGGCAAAGGTATCGGGTTCAAACTGAGCGGCACTGGCCTCTAAGGCTTGTCGCAAATTGTCAGCTTGATCAGAGTTATCTGAATCCCCCGTTTCAGCAGCATCCCCCATTGCAGACGAACCAGTTTCCGGGGTTTGACTGTCACTACTGTTATTGCTGTCATTACTCGCATCTTGTCCCATGTCATTACCGTTATCAGCATCCAACTCATCCTGTGGTGGACGAGATTCGTCTTCCAACATGGCAACGATGGCATCGACAAGTTTCAGCACTTCACCTGTAGAGCCTAAGCTAGGCACTGCTGTCAGCATGGCGCTTAACCGGCTCATCGCTGCGGCAGGAAAGAGTTGTCTCACTCTTTCATCAACTGCTTGATACAAAGGCGTCAGTGCTTTCTGACCGAGAAAATGGCATCTCAAGCGGAACAACAACCAGGCTTGCAAGTTAGATGCAGGCTCAAGCTGTTCCGGTACACACATTTGCTGAGTGTCTACCATGTACTCAATCACTTGCGAAATACTGCGCCGGGTTCCGGGGTAATCCTTTGCCAATTCGTTTTCAATGCGAACGTCCTCAATGATATTGAGAAGTGCCTTACGGATCTGTTTGGACGACGCCTTCTGCACCATGTCAAAATTGGTATGCCGAATATGCGCCGCTTCATGAGCCAGATAACCCCAAGCTATCTGTTGATAGTGTGGGTCGTCTGGGTTTGCTGTTGGGATCACAATCCGCTCACCATCGGTAAACGCATCTTGTCCTTGAATAAGCACCTTCACACCAAACTTTTCGCCATAAGCGGCGGCAACGATTGGCAGTGCATTTTTTAATGGATGATTCATGGGAGTCTCCTAATCATTAGGGGGAATACTCCCTCAGCGGGAGCGTTTCCCCGCTGGGAATGTGGATGTTTAAACCTGTGCTTTTAGCTTATCCAGGTCGTATTTTTGACCTAACCAAGCCACCAATTGAGCTGGACTCTCGTGCTGTTCAAATGACGTTTTAAGCTTGTCTAAACTCAGGATGTCATCCAATGCCAGACCGTACTGGTCTTGTAACTGAGTAGACACCTCGTGTTGATATTGCCGCCAGGCCCGCTCGTGAGCGGTTTGCTGCAATGCCATGTTTGGAACAAATACCATGGCCGTTACCCAAGCTCCTTGTGCGTCCGCATCTGCGAGCAACACAGGGTTCTTTGGGATCACGACACTATGTGTTGAGTACGACCGTTGTACTAACGCTCGACAACACGCCACTTCCGGTATCGATTCGCTTTCAACAGCATCAGTCACACCACGAAAATGTGGTTCAAACTGGTTCAGTTGGCTGGGGTTATGGATAGTTGATTGCATAATTTCCTCTTACATAGTTCAGAGGACATGCGCCCTTCAGGGCAACATGCCCTCAAGGACGTTAGAAATAAAATGAGTTTGGTACAGTCGAACCAAGGTTTGGTCTGACGGTTGGTTGAGGTATTGCACGCAAGTTATCTGCCTGAGCAGATACCGGCTGTGCGGGCTTAGGTTCAGGTTTGGGTATCAGTTGTCTGATATCCAATTGACCTTCACCGTGCATTCTCATCTTGTCTGGATCAGACAAAATTAAAATGGTCGCCATCAGTTCGTGATAGAGATTGTCTGTCACAGGGCCGGTCTTCGGCAGACGAACAAATAAATTGTCCATCGCTTCAACCATTGGCTGAACTCGATGATCCAGGAAGGACAAACCATCCAACTTGTCTCTTAATCGCTTGAGAGGATTAAGGGCTCGCTGGCTGATTTGATTCTTGCCTGCAACGGAACGCTCAAACAGCTCATTGGCATCACGAGCCACCTCCCTAAAGAGGGTGTGTCCCATACCATTGATCTTGTCATCTAAGCCACCAGCTTGTTCAGCAGGTTGCATTCGATAGATGGCATAATCGAACTGAAGCCGTTGTTCCACGTCTTCGATGGGTGATAATGCACGCCGGATTGCATCTGCAAATTCCGGGTGTTTTGCAACCCAGTCAAACGTCACCTGATCATAGTTGTCCAAGAACAACTGCTTGCACTGCGCAAACTCCTGACCGATCCGGTCAAGCTCTGGAACAATCTGATCAATTCGGTCCTCAGGGACGGCATAGCCACCTAAAAACCGCACACCGACTTGCTCACACAAGCGCTGCGCTTCTTTCTTAAGCCTTTCAAAGTTCGCCAATGCCTCAGGGTCGCAAATTTTTTTACTCCCTAAGCTGGCAACATCCTTCGGTGGAAGTTGGCTGCCATTGGCTAGTCTGAAATCTTCAGGCCTTAGTTTTTTTCTACCGCTCCAGATGGAACAGTCGATGTGACAAATCAAAAGTTTGTCGAGGGTTTGAATACTCATAGTGCATCCTCATGCGAGATGGGGACGCACCACTCCCAACAGGAGCAATGGCCCCCGTTTGGGTGGTAGTAATTGACGCGCTAATGGCAACACCACTATCAGAAATAGTAATTTTGCGAATCAGGCGACGATTGGTTGAGATCGATTTTCGCAGGCATTAAGTCCAGTGCTTCAGCTATCGGGCGAACCCGCTCTAAATCACTGCCTAGCAACCGCAATACATCTTTTTCCAACTTCAGTTGGTCGGATACTTCTATCCCTTCAGGACTCGCTACTGTGAGCGAACACAGAGGTGGTAATTGACGCTTAAAAGCCAGCAACAGCAACAATGGCCATGGGCCATCATCAGTGTTAACAATGCCAGCGCCTTCACCTGACACAATGCTGATTTGATTGGTACTAGGTAATCCGCTTTTGCAAAACCCTAATGACCATTCTCCAATCCTGACCTGGTTATCATCAATAACAGCCAAGCCATAGGCTTCAAGCAGCTTTGCCATATCGAACAACGCTTTTTGAGCCAGCGAGATTTGGCCATTGACGTCCTTGCGAGTACGAAACTCCCAACTGACGTTATTGGCGCACGCGACACTATCTAGCGCATTTGAGAGTTCAAATGGCCGCCCTTGATGATCAATACCGACATGTCCAACAAATCGATAACCCTTGGTGATTTTCTCATTGATTCTTCGGTCTGCTTCAGCCTTAGGATCAGTCGAGTCAATCAATCGCTGCTGCGACAATTGACCTGCTTTTCCAAACCGAACTTCAATCTCCTGGGTATCTGATCCAACGTAAATGGCCCATTCTTTGGCTGTCCCATCAGAATGACTGTAACGGTAAAGAGCAAAGCACTTTTCCATCATCAATCCTCCCAGTGGTCACCGAAGACATCAGCGGCAATACGGTGAATGGCTTCACGTTGCTCCAACTCTGCACGAGCCGTCAAAGACCGAACCAGTGCATACTCCACTGCGTTAGGAGCGCCTTTAAAAGCAAGTGTTAACTTTGCCCAGCGCACCAAGGTCCGAGTGGACATGGTGATACTGAGTTCTGCACCGCCATCCGCGCCCCCAATAAAAAGACGACGAATGTCACCAGCCACTTTCACCATTTTTTGGCGAAAGACTTCTGGCAAGCCCGGCGCAACATTTTCCAGAATGGCTTCCTCTACAGAAGGCTCTGCATAGGTCGCTTCAATGATTCTAAAGCGATCAAGAAAAGCCAAATTCTGTTGGAGCACACCTTGATACAAGCCCGTTTGATCACCGCTGCCCGCACTGTTGCCGGTAGCGATAAAACGAAACTTGTTATGTGGCATGATGATCTCACCGCCATTTTGTGCGATGACCAATGGGGCACCTTCCAAAATGTCATTGAGCCCAGCCAGTTCAGCAGGCTCAGCAAGATCCATTTCATTAATGATCAGCAAATGGCCATGCTTTACAGCCAGTGCCAGCGGTCCATACACAAAGGTCATGTTGCCATTAACCAGCGTGTGGTGACCGATAAGATCGGACAACTCCAATCGACCGTGCGCAGTAATTTGCTGAACAGGCCAATTCAATCGAGAAGCAACTTGGCAAATTAGCGAGGTCTTACCGCATCCAGTGGGGCCAGTAATATACAAACCGTCACCGTCTGGGTTAGACAAGAACGCCAATACGTCACGTAAGTCTTCTTTTCTAAAAACGTACTCGTCCTTGCGAACGGGAATGTTTGGATGGGTAGTGTCGGCACCAAATCCTTCCAGAACGAAAGCATCAGGAGCCGGGACATTAAACGCTTGATTCACTTGAACCAAAAATGGGGATTGTTCAGTCATGGTAAACCTCATCTGTTTTGACGAGGCCCCATGCCCCAACAGGGAATGAAGTCCCCGTCAGGTGGTGTGTTGATTGTGGTATGGCTGTGTATATAAGAGTTCAGCTCGCTCTATCATTCGTACCCAGCATTGGCTACGAGTGAAACTGCTTTCTGATGCACTCGATGTAAGCGCATGAGAAAGGAGCCGAAATCGGCTCCAAGTGAACGTTAAAAGTAAAATGAGCTCGGCGAGTCACCTGGCAGAACCAAGTTCTCTTGCTCAAGACTGATTTTGATTGGTGTTTCAACGGGCTGATCTGGCTTATTGGTGCTGATGCGCAACCGCTCTTGTGGCGATTTTCGGTAAGCGGCTAAAACCTGTTCATCCAGCTCGCCTAACTTATCGGTGGCCAATTGCTTATAGTCCACCGTGCCCGCCATCATGTAGCGACTGAGTTTGACCCCAGCATAGTCGGCATGAGCGTAGTTACCCATCATAGCGACCAATTTTGACTGAGCGTCTCGCATTTCCTCTTTCAAAGATTTAATGTGGTTTTCCAGTCGAACCACTTCGGCATGTGCTGAGCAATACTGGCGGGACAGCGATGTCCAGCGGTATTGGGCTTCACCCTTGGGAACAAAACAATCTTGTTCAGGGCATTTTGACGGTTCTTTTTTGGTCTGTACTAACTCCCAAAACTGAAGCGCTGTTTCTTGCAATTCAGTTAAGAACGCCGCGTCTCGTTGTATTTCAAACTCAATCAGTTGATCCTCAAAATAGAATACCAACCAACCACGCGTGCTATTGGCGACCAGTATTTGATGCTGTACTTGTACCCAATACAACTGGTACGCCTCGCTTTGTTCTCGGTGAGCTTGCACATCCTCAAAAACTGACTGGCAAGGACATTTCAGTTCAACGGGTTCGCCCGCATCGTTGATGCCATCAAAGCTGGCTCGAAAGATTGCGTTATGATCGGCTTCTGCACATAACGGCAGAAGAAAGTCATTATGCGCATTCTCAAATGCTCGCCTTGCTTGAGGCTCCAACCGAATACCGCGAAGCACATTAGGATTATTCGACAGGTCTTCCGGTAATACGAATCCGGTTTTTTCTGCCCATAATCGCCAAGGTGTTTTGTAGGGTGAACGCCCCATAATAATTGGGGCTTCAGATGCCGTAACCCCTGCAATGCGCCACTGGTGCCATGCAGGAGTACGCTGTGATAGGTCGATAACCTTCATATTGCCTCCTTTGAGGGGAGACTCCCCCGAAGGAGAGAACTCCCCTTCAGGGTTAAGTGGTTACTTTGCTGCTTTTGCTAAAGCTGTTTGGTGCTGAACAACACTTGCTTGAAGCGAATCAATTGCCGCTTTACCGGCTTGAATCGAACCTAAGACAAGGGCAACAACCAATACCAAGCGAAAAAGTGAGGCTGATTTAGTCATGGAAGATCTCCAAAAAAAAAGACGAGACCTTCCCCCTGACGGGAGAATAATCCCGCCAGGGTTAGTAAAATGAATGCGTGGCGCTAAGAAGCTAAAGGCTGTGTGAGCGCTTTGGCTGCTTGTTGCTGTGCATTAAAGATTTCTTGTTTCGCAAACGTCAGCTCAACACCTTGAAAATGTTCATTGGCATATTCCAATGCACTATTCCAAGCGTTTGAAGCTTCCGCCCGCTCGATAAGCTTGTAAACAAGCCCTCGGGTTCGATCATCAACTTGCTCGGGTGGAATCACCGATGGCTCAACAACGTGTGTTGCTTGGCCTTCGATAATTCGCTCTGCTTCGTCTTGATCGAAAATTCCCACAAAGCCAAACGCAATGCGGGAACACTGGATCATGGATTTATGTCTTAGCATTCGCTTAGTGTGCGTCTGCCATGGACCATCTACACGGTAAGGGCCATTTTTGCCGTTACCTTCAAAAGGCGGTCGATAGACTTCATCCAGGTACTCAGTGATTTTGACTGGGTGCGAACGGTCGCGCCGATAGATAATGCATTCCATCCATTCCGGGCATTCTTTCGCGCCATCCAGTGAGACTTTGGTTTCTGAAGTCTTGAACTCCATGCCATCAAACTGGTCGTGTTGATTGATGATGCGAGACCATCCATCGACACCTACCACTGGAATAATTCCAGCTTGTTTATCAGGGAACGCAAAAATCTCTTTGGTGAAAGGGTTCAAGCCGTACTGATCTGCAACCACCAAAAGCGCCATCATCTGCTCATTGGTCGGTGCACTACCGTCACGTTGCTTGAATGCTGTTGCTTTTAGGGTATCGAACAACTTGTTTGGATCGACACTAAAGCGCTCAGCAAAGCGTTGGATTAGCTTTGGTTTTTCCATTGTGGACTCCGACAATCAAAGTGGGAGTCTGACCCTGACGGGAAAGTACTCCCGGCTGGGTTAAAGCGTTTTTGCTCGGTTAAAAATCTGGTTCAGGATAAGTTTGTGCCCAATTAGCTTGGGAGCTCGCATCATCCGCCGGTGATGGCTCAGATGCTTTGTTCACACTATCAAGAAGCAGAAACTCGTCCGCGTCCACTTCGGTCAATCGATGCTTAATGCCATCTTTCTCCCATGATCGCGTGCGCTGAGGCCCTTGAACAAAAAGCTTCGCTCCTTTTTGGATCAAATCTTTTGCTCTTAGCCCTAACTTAAATCCACCACGATCTCGAAAAACGACCCGATGCCATTCCGTATGCTCTTTGAGCTCATTGGATTGACGGTCGCGCCATTTCTCAGAAGTGGCCAGTGAAATGCTGGTCACTAAATCACCTGATGGATAGGCTCGCGTCTCTGGCTCAGAGCCAACGTAGCCTATGAGTGTTACTTGGTTTTTCATGATGTTCTCCTCGTCTTAGTTGAACTCTGTGCACACAGTTGCTTCTACCCGACTGGGCAAAGAAGACTGACGACGCAGATAGGTTGGTATTTCGAGTAAAGCCATGTCGTACTGATGTGGCTCTTTGTAAAACGCAGATGTCAAACGGGGCATACCAGGAGCTTTAGGCACTGCCATTGGACGACGTTTTGATGTTGGTGTGAGCAATCGCTTGATTTGAGTAAGTACAAATCGAAACGGGCGCACGCTTTGACGAGCAAGCAATCGCAAAAGCGACCAGCTCAGTTTTGCAAGCAACATAATGCCTGCAATTTGGATAATAAATCCGAAGATATATTCCATTGGTGACTCCTTAATTTGGTTGTGAAGGAGTCACCCCCAACTGGGGAAAACTCCCCCAGTTGGGTGGTGAAAAGGCGAACCGTAAGGAACGCATGGTTGAGCATGTAAAAACATGCAGGCTATTTGTTTAAGGAGGCTAGCTACCTCTTAGTACCACTGATAATACTCAGCGGCGGGCTTCCTTTGAGCTAATGCTCTCAGGCGCAGATATCACTGAAACAGATCAGCAATATTTGATAGTCAGTGTAACCGTCTTATCCAGACAGGATAGTTAGAAAGATGCTCAATTCTTCCACCTAGCTGAAAGGCCATTACCTCACAGAGGATTAGGCTAGGGACTGATTATTGTCATATCAGGAGCAAACTTATGGCCCAAGCAAAACCCAATTACTCAAAACCCATCTTTGAACAATCATTCACAATTAATAGCTTACAGGCGCAACGTGTCGTTGACCGTGTTTTTAGACGGACGGTCAGTGCGCTTTACGGAATCGATGTCATCCTGCGCATCATTGGCGATGATAACGAAATTGATGAAGTGGAGCAGATCATTAGCCAGTTGATCGAGGATTGCGCTAAGGCGGTAGACAACGAACAAGCTCGTTTGGACAAACTGATGGAGTCCAACGGTATCGATGAAGTACCTGACTACACCGACCCGATTACCTTCAACGCCAAAATCAGCTCGCCTCAGGTTGGCCAGTTTGTTGGCTTAGTGCGCAAACTCGATGCGTTGATGATCTCAATGGACACACTCTGGTTGTCTAGCGTGCTTAGCAACAAGCAACGTGTTGATGGTAACTACGCATGGCAACAGCGCATCATCAAACTGGCGCGACGCATTATTGATATCGAAATTCGAGCACGAAAATCAGCCCAAGCTAAGGGAAAACAAGCTGAAGTTGAACAAGCGGTGCCTTCTACCGATGACGATATCACTGAAGAGGAAACAGATAACCCCGCCAGCTAGCCAACTTGCCAACTTGCCAACTAGGCTCCCATCACACAGCCCCTCTTGAAGGGGCTTCATATAAATCACATAAAGTCCACATATGGTTACTCTAACGAATGAAAACCCACTTAATGTAACCAATTAGGCGCACTAAAACCATCAGTTGACAATATCAAATTAAAGTCCTAAATTAAGAACATTAAGTGGGGGTATCCCACATAGTGTAACCAAAGTGGGACTTTATAGTGAAAGGCGTGACAGCTACAGCATTAGCAGAAGAGATCGGCGACAGATTGAAGCAAGCTCGACTAAATAGAGACCTAACACAATCTGAAGTTGCACAGCTTGCTGGCATTGCCCGCAAAACGGTTTTGAATGCAGAAAAGGGAAAAGTTCAGCTCGACATCATGATTGCTATATTAATGGCATTAGACCTCACACAGCAGATTGATCTTTTTCTCCCTAAACAAGAAATTTCTCCCTTACAGCTGGCCAAACTGCAAGGCAAGAAAAGGCAGAGAGCCTCTGGCCAGCGCAGTAACAAAGATGAGGAAGCACCAGAATGGTAATGGAAGTCATTACAATAACATACCAAGACGATGTTGTTGGAGCAGTGAGTTTTGACACTGAAAAGGGACTTGGATCATTTGAATATGATCCAGGATTCATAAAAAAAGGGGTCGAGCTGTCCCCAATCAAAATGCCATTATCGAATCGCATTTATAGCTTTCCCGAATTGGATTTCAATACCTTTAAAGGACTACCAGGTTTAATAGCTGACTCCTTACCTGATGATTTTGGTAACGCAGTTCTCAACGCATGGGTTGCAGGTCAAGGTCGTTCTCCGGGTGACATTACACCACTTCAACGCCTCCAATATACGGGAAAGCGAGGCATGGGAGCTCTTGAGTATACGCCAGCTACAAAGTTACGAAGTTTAAATGCTTCACAACAAGTAGAAATCCAATCGCTAGTTTCTATTGCACAAGAAATCTTAGATTCACGAGGTAATTTTGAAGTAGAACTCAAACAAAATGGCCAAGACGATAGAGAGGCAATGATGTCTTTATTATCAGTTGGCATGAGTGCAGGAGGAGCACGACCGAAAGCCGTATTAGCATTTAATGAAGATTTTACTCAAGTTCGCTCCGGCCAAGCCAAAGTGCCAAGTGGTTTTACTCATTATTTGATGAAATTTGACGGTGTTAGTGAGCATAACAAAAATCAAGAAACCTTCGGTGATCCATTAGGCTATGGAGCAATGGAGTTTGTTTATCATCTAATGGCAAACAAATGCGGTGTCGATATGATGCCATGCCGCTTACTTCAAGAAGGCAACCGACGCCACTTTATTACACAACGGTTTGATCGAATTAAAAACAACAAGGTACACGTACAAACGCTAAACGGGCTTGCCCACGTTGATTATAAAAAGCCGGGGACATTTTCTTACGCAGAGTTATTTGGCATTGCCAGACAGTTGAAGCTTTCTGCTGTTGAAGCTGAGCAGCTATTCAAGCGCATGACGTTCAATATCATTGCTCGAAATCATGACGACCACTCAAAGAACTTTGCCTTTATTCTGAAAAAAGACAAATGGTCTCTCGCACCAGCTTATGATTTAGCTTATAGCTATAAACCTGGCAGTAAATGGGTGAACAGCCATTGGATGAGCTTGAATGGTAAAAGAGATAACTTTACACGAAGTGATTTCTATAGTTTAGAGAAACTTAGCCCTGTTTTTAACAAGAAAAAGATCGACGATATTATTGATGCAACGATTGAGCACGTATCAACTTGGCGTCAGCTTGCTGAGGAATGGGATGTGCCAAAAACACTGATAGATGAAATACAAGAAAACTTGCGGCTCGATATTTAGCTAGTAGTAAAGTAACTATTCCTGTGAGCAAAAAGGATGGTCTCTTATTTCAGGCCATCCCGAACCAAACAACAATTTAGCACACACGGATATGGTGAATTATCGAATCATTCATTCCCCGAAATTTCTTCCGTCGCCTCCTGGCGTAATTTCTGAGCATCCATTCCGTTTAGCCTTTCAATAGCTCTGTCTGCGGCACTTTGACGGTTTCCATCAATGTTTAGCGTACTTCCTGAGCCTGTGAGTCGTTCCAGATCCAGTGACGGTACTTCGGGTAGGTTGCCCGTGATCGATAAGATACCTATCCATTCATCCAGATTGACTTGGCTCCAATCCACCTGGTTTAACTGACTAGCGGTCAATCCTTCACAGTTGGGAGATTTCGCACTGCCCCAGCCAAGGCCCAATTGCGGACGTACTTGCTCTTGAATGATCCGCGAAAGCGGCGAAGTAAAGCAGCAATATGATTGCCGTTTCTCAACACAGGCACCTAAGAACTTAGACTTGCAGTAAGAACCTACATAGTGGCAACTCTTCAATACCCGCTTGGCGTTCATTTCAAACTCACTCTGCTCACATTTCCAGATAAGCTGAATGAGGATCATAGTGACTGAATAAATCATGTAGGCCGTCATAACCGTACTCAGAACCGCGCCCGCAGCGCCCCCCAGCGCAAAGTTACCACCCGATACGACACCATCAGCTCCAACTGCGCCACCAACGTTACTAAACAGTGCCGATTGCGCCCCCGAACCAAAGGTCGTACCTACCCATTCAGCCGTTTTGTTGGTCAACACCTGCATGAAGCCAGTCGCAGCTTGCTCCGCTCCCGCGCCAGCAGCCGTTGATGGCCCAGCCCCCATGAGAGAGTCCCATGCAGACACAAAAGGCTCTTTGACCGCACTCCAAGTACTGGTGATTGGTTCCCTGAGCGTATTCCACGAACCATAGATTGCCGAAGACGGATTCATGGCCATGACTGCCGTATCAAGCTTGTTGACCGCCACTATCATCGTGATGTAGTCCGATAACGACACGCCACTTGGCTTTTCACAGCAATCCACTATACCTCCGACGGCTTTTTTGCACTGGCCAGCATTACCTTTAAAGACCGTACACTCGACGTTGTCTTGGCCATCAGCTCCCGTGCATGACATATCATTGGTCATAAACTGCGCCGCATTAAGCATCGCAGCGGCCTCTGCAAAGTTAGCCTGCTTGATTGACTCTGGCTCTAAACAATCTGTGCCCATGCAGCGAACTGGCCCCTCACAGTTGAATTGAGTTTCCATTCGTGCATTTTGCACTTCGACGCTTTGTCCGCAGTCATACACCAAACTTTGGATATAGCAGAAGCCTTCATGACCAGCCCCGCCTTCAGTGCATTCGGTTCTGACGTACTGGCAGGCCGGGTTTTGCTCTAGCGCGGCACACGTATTGGTGGTCGTGTTTTGTCCGTTATTGACGATGGTTTGTGTATTACCATTGGCATCTACCCAGCTATCTGAGCTGCCCATGTTGAACTCTGGGTGAGCAGTCGAAGCATTGTAGGTCGCTCTTGCCCTCCAGCATGAGAGCCCCAGTCCATCAGAGCTGCCACGACTGGTTAAATGAGCAGGAGAAGAAACAACCGCCGGATAAAGGCTTCCCAGATTGGCCAACTCGCCACTACCAACTGTTAACCCGTCGATTCGTTTTGTGCCCGTATCCAAACACTGCCACTGCACCGCAGTGAACTGATCCGTTTGCATCAAGCATTGGTCTATGCCCGGATCACTTGATTGATGAACAACGTCTTGCTCTAAGTACTTGCCAGAGAAGGTCAATGAAGCGCTCAGTTTCGCAGGAGCCAAACACTTCTGAACTTCTCGGCTGCAAGTATCGAAATCGACTTTGTTCCAGCCAGACTCACATCTGGAACGAGTGACTTCCTTGGGTTCATGCCACGAAATAATCGACCCATTAACGACCTTGCACAATGAGCCAACCAAGGTTCCTTTTGGACAGGTCATTTCAGGGTATTTAATGGACGGTTTCGTCTCAGTCACCGTTTCCTTATTGCCCGTCAGTGAGAGTGTCGTTTTCCAACCATTTGCCTTGGATGGCGACTCGGTGATTTTTATCTCAGTATTTTGATTATCAAAAATCCTCAGCGTCGCGTTTCCAGTTTGCATAGTACTGCTGTGCTGTGAAACAAAACTGAGCGTTTCGGAGCTAAAGCAACCACGCTCAATGGACCAGCTTTGTTGATGGGTTTCAGCGGATACACGTCGCTCTAACTGACACTGAGTAAGCGTGCTGATCTTCTCGCACACCTGGTAATCCGGTACATGCTTGGTTTCAGTAAATGGCGTGATCGTCTGAGTAGGCTCACAGGCCTCAAAACTACTCGGCATAAGGTTGGATACCACACACTTTGGATCGCTGGTTTGCAATCCACAGTCATAGGTATCGGTAAAACGAATGCATTCACCTTTATCATTGGTTTCGGCACATTCTGACGACATGAAGCCACAGGAAGGGTTCGCTTCAAGCACTTGGCAGGCCTGATTTTCAATCCCCTTATAGCTTTCATCATCCACACTGACTTGTACACGCCGACACAAAGGCGATATGCCAGCGACAGGGCTTGGGGCAAAGTAGGATTCACAAACTGAAACACCATTGACCACCGTACATCCGTTGGTTGAAGACGGCTGATCCGTGCATTGAATACTGTAGTCTGAAAACTTCGCCGGGATATCCGCGGCTTGTTCGATACAGGACTGTGGCGACCAACTATCATTCATCACTGCCTTGGTTGGATCAAAACGCACCTTGATGCGTGCATACCCCTCACCACTACCCGTTACCGATACGCGAATTTTTACCGGCACTTCTAAACCGGGCTCTACCGCTTTTAGCTTGGCGGTGAGGTCAGTATTAGGATTGCGTTCCCAACTGGTACTAAGCTCGCAGCGACCTGCCGTTTCTGGTGGAAAGTTATTGTTCGGCCCAGACCAGACTTTCTGATCACCAAGCCACACTTGCATGTAGTCATCCCATTTTGCGTACTCAAGAACGGCTGAGGTAATCGCATCGGGGTTCACGACTTTGAGTGTGATGGCCTGTTCAAATACTTTACAACTGCCACTCCAGTAGTTGTCACCAATTCGTCCAATCCAAACTTCAAGGCACCCCTCACCACAAGAGCGAAGGTTCATCGGCCCTGAAACATGCTCAATGATGCCTGCCGTGTAATCGTGAGTAATAGTGCAGCTGTTAACCGCTGTATTGAGCCTGTCACATTGCTGGTAATTTGGGCTGCCTTCACCTTGAGACTCACAGCCGGGGAAGCTTTGGGTTAATAGGTTGGGGTCAGTTTGAACCGCATCAGTTAATGCCCAAAGCGGATCATTGACCATATCTGGCCGAGACCTGTCTTTGATTTGCTGGAGCGAGCGAAACGCCTCACCCGTAGCGCCACTTTCGGATGCCATGCTCTCTTGGCGCTGCGTCCCCAATTGATTCATGCTGGCATCAGAACCATAAACGCCCGTTAAGACATCCAATGAACACTGATCCATACTAGGGAAAAGCTCTTGCAAGTTAATCGTCTCATTTCCACTGCCATTCGGTACCGACAATGTATTGCCATTGAGTGCGGGCATCGTCCAGTTTTGCAGCAATTGCTTACCTTCTTGTTGTCCGCTTAAGCCGGATTGGCGCTGCACATCAGCGGCCACACCATGTAAGGGCAAGCACGCCATAGTGATAGATAAAATACCCGCTAACACTCGGGTAAAAAGTGTTGGTTTCATAGTTAACCTCCCGAGTTACAGCAGTCTTGCCAGCGCCACAAAATGTAGAGCGCATCTTCACCGGCACCGGGGATCGTTCGCCACTCTCCCCATTTCATGGTGCTTTCACCGATGACATGCGCACTTTCAGTTTCCGGTACAGGGAAGAACATACTCATCTTGTATTGGGATTTCGGCAGCATGGGTTCGATAACAGGTCGGCATAGCGCACTGTTCCCCATTGTTCGCCTTGCAAGACCACGCCTGTGTTGAGCCGCGATTGCTCGCGCTGCTAAATGGCTGGTGTTTTCTGCTAATGAGCCAAAGGCTAAGGTATGGCCAGATAAGGGATAGAGATGGCCCCAACTGCCAGCACACCAAAACAACTGGTCGATGGGTTTACCAAACGTTGATGAAGCAGCGTCAGCGGTACAAGCCGAAATAGCCAATGGATTGGCAACGGCAGCCGCTTCAGGCTGAGTAAAAAAGGCCAGTTCATCGTTCAGCCATGTTGGGTCCAATTCCGACAAATACATCAAGTCAAAGTCCATGTAACCATCGGCATTGCAATTGCCATCCATGAACAAATCGAGCATGACCAAAAGCGGAAAGGCGTAATAATGGTAATGGTAGAAAGCAAGATCACCGGTATCGTATTCACCCTCGCCATGACCACCTTGCAATCGCCTATCACCTAAAGGTAAGCGAATCCCTCCCAGTGAAGGCGAACAACCTGGCGTTCTGATCAGTTCAATCAAACGCGCTGGCTCCCACATGCTGGTAACAATACCTGGCCTTGGCACACCTAAGTTGTCTTCACATAAGCAAAATGACTTGTTTGATGCGCCGCTTGGGACACTGCCAGAGCCAAGAGGAAGACCGGCAACCCGGATAGGAAAAATGCATGACCAGCAAACATCCGTCAGCAACTTGCCGGACAATAACCCCGCGTCTGGGCAAGTCAATTCGGCTTTTGCAGGAATAGATGCGCCCAGGACAAGCATGACAACGAGAGTCCGCATCAGACGATACGTATTATTGAGCTTTTTCATGAACAAGCTCCTTTGCTGGAATTTCTTCTATTTCAAACGCGAGCCCCTTTGCTTGAACAAACGATGGGGTGACTTGCAAATCAAAGCGCTGCTTTAGCGAGGCATTGAGAAGGTAAACCGGACTATCCAATGTCTTTTCGAGCGCATTGAGGCGATTCCAGCCTTGAGTACGGTCGAGCTGCGTGGTGATAAGCGTAATGCGGCGCAGTGTCCTATCTTGCGTCTCAAGCCAATGCGCAACTGCGTCCACTTCTTCAGCGTTCGACGCATTAAACACCACAAGCTGCTGAGTAAACGGCAAGGCTTTTAGCGGGTTAATACGCGTTCCTGCTGGGATCAATGTTCGGCCATTGGCATCCAATAGTGGCCGCTGCATGACGATGGTTGGATCAACCGTTCTTATCCGATACTGCGTGGCTTTGGGTAAGTCAGTGAAAGTTTGGCGAGACCAGAAACGCTCAATGGCTTTTTTCTTTAACGCGCCCAGGTCAAGCGACTGTAAACGCTGCATCGCCACTTGCATCAAATCCGGTTCTAAAATGGAATGAATAGGACCGCGTTGACCCAATGAACCGGTATTGCCTGTTTCAATTTGGCGCTGCAACCAGTCCTTGCTGTAAACCCCTAGTGCACTTGCAGTCACCTTGTCATCTTCTATGCGGAAAATGGCAGGCACGCTAGTCACCCGCCAGTGCACAAAGGCTTTCGGATCGATTCGAACCTGAGGAACAGGATCAAGTCCCACCATCAGCGTATGCCAATCACGGATAGCCGCCCCCAAGGTCTTTCCTTCAGGAATTCCCCGAAACAACACAATAGCGCCGGTTGCACTGGCCTCTTTAAATAGCTGCTTCAGTGAGGAATCCCCCAGTGAAGACGACGCAAAAATCAACCATTCATCGTTGTGTTTGAGCGACGCAGGTTGTTCAATCGGTGAAAAAGGCTCGATAAATTCAGATGAACCATCCACAACACTTTGTAAAATGCTGCGGCTCATTTCGACGATCTTTTTGTCCTCGTCAGACAATGGATAAGGCTCTTGTGCCCAGGACACTTGCACCCAAGCCAATGGAGCAACCAACAAAAATAAGAGGCATAGTCTTCTCATCATCCACCTCCTACCAAATCGGCCAAGCGCGACCGACAATCTGCTCGCGCTTGACGACATTCCAATAGCGGGAGTCAAAACTCGTTGCAGCCTCACCGGAAAACCAATATTCGTTTTCTTGCAGCGTCAATGAGCGGCTAAATTGTGATTCCGCCACACCAAGACGCTGGGCTAGTGCCATGCCGGTAGAGACTTCAGCACCGTTCACCAGCACATGCTCAGGCGTCACATTGACTTCATCCCCAGGCATCCCTGTTAGGCGTTTCAGCATCCGAGTACCGTCGTTATATAACGGAGCGAGTCCTTTTGAGTGGAAGGCATACAAACCATCCTTAACGGGCTCTTTATTCCATAGGTCAATCAGATACACCGTGGTATCAGGCAGGCAGCGCTCTTGCTGGGTATCAATACCTATTCGGTAGCGCATCATGGCGTAGGTGCCTACCACGGCCATGATTAACGCAAGAATGGTCAACCGGATGAGATATGGCCGCCAAGGCATTCTTTTACGGAGTATCTGCATGAGACACCTCCTTTGAGCCTACTGGCACGAATACAGAATCATCTGCACCCACCACCGCTTGGGCATCCAGCACGATAAAACCGGCTGCTTTTAACTTTTCAATTTGCTGATTGGTCTGAAGCAACCTGGATTCGATGTCTTGTTCGCTGGCATTAGGACCCAGTGACAACACCGCTTCTCCAAAATCCACGACTGCAATGGGCGTACTTAACGCCAACTGGCTGTGGATGGGTTCGAGTGTTTTCATTAAGAGCCAGCTGGTCATTAAACCGCTACCAGCAATAGACAAAGTAATAGAGGCCATAAATGGCCAAAGCGTGGTCTTATTCATAGCCTCGCTCCTTCAACAACTGAGAGATGGCATCAGCAACAGAAAGGCCTTTGCGCGTTAACTGTTTAATCGCGTTTACATCTTCTGCACGGGACGAGTACAACAGCTTGTGAAACGGATCGACAATGAGGCGGCCAATCCCGGTGCCCATTTCGGTAATAAAGAAAATTTCGGAATAGACACCCGTGACGGTATGAACCGTTTTTAGGTACTCATAACCGCCTTCACCTAGTGGCAAGCGGCCTTCTTTTTTGAGCGCGTTGATGGTTTCAGCTTTTTGACCAAGCAGGTACATATTGGCCGAGTTTTCAGCGATGGCTTTACCTGTAGGGCTGTCATACAAATCGTTGACCGACTGCGTTACCGTTACAGCACTGCCGCCATATTTTCGAAATCGACGGTAACCCGTCTCGATGAACTTACCGACATCACCTTGAGTCAGCAGATCCCAGGCTTCGTCAATGAACACAATCTTGCGACGATCACGCTCACCTAAGTACATCTCTTGTTGGATTTGGTAGATAAGCTGCAGCAACACCACTTGTTGCAGGTGCTTGCGTCCCTTGAGCTCTTCTAACTCCAGAACGGTGAAACGGTTTTTGAAGCGAATATTGTTGTGGCCATTAAAGAAACGGCCATATTCGCCCTGTGTCGTAAACGGATAGAGCTGCTCACCCACGTCCTGCACACGTCGATCTTCATGATTTTTTAAAGCCTCTGCCACATCATCAACCAACATGGCACGACCATTTTTCTCCCACAGTTCACGGGTCTGACGCTTTAGGTTGGCCATCTGAAAATCGGTTAATGACTGCGTAGGTGCGGCCATTGCGGCCAATAACCCAACCAGTACATCCGCTTCTTCGTCATAGTCCTCAACGATTTCAAACGGATTCAAGCAAATGCCACTGTCCCGGCCGAACTGTAAGAACTCACCATCATAGACTTCACTCAGCTTTTCATAAGAGCGGCCAACATCAATTACCCAGCATTGCCCGCCTTCTGATAGGTAGGAGGAGATGATTTCGTTCACCAGGAATGACTTGCCCGATCCCGATTGCGCCGCGATGCAACAGTTGTAATTACTGCCCGAGTCATAAAGGGACACACTCATGATCTGGCCATTGCGGGAAACAAAGTTAATCACTGGCGTGCCAGTGCCTTTCCAATCCGCAAACAAAGGCAACAGAGGGATCACATGCCGTGTCGCCATGGTCTTGAATCGAAACAAGTCGTTCATTGCCTGGCGATCAGCACCAAATGGCAAGGCATTCAGGAAAATGGGCAAACAGAAGTACTTGTCTTCCATCAGCTCAAATCCGAGTTCTTTGAAGTAAGTTCGAGCATTTGAAACAGAACTGATGGACGCCTCTTCCGTTGGTGAAAACAGCGTCAAAGTCATATTTGCCCGAATAGGACGATCACCTTCTTGCAAAGCTTCAAAAAGAACATCAAATCCCTTTTTCTTGGCTGCAAGCACCGGCACAAACTTGAGCATCGGGCCATAGGCCTGATTGACCGCCCATTGACGCTTCGTCTCTAAACGAGATCGCATCGCCTCAGCTGAGGGAAAGTGAATGGTGACATTTAGCAAAAAGCTGCCGCGTAAACCGCGACTGCCCGTCATCATATCGCCCGCAAAACTTGCGGCATGACCAAACCAGATCCGCTCAGGCAAGCGCTTAAACGATAAGGTTTTAACTCGGTAATCACCCAGCATCAGACCTTGGCTATCCACCTTGATAGCTCGGTCATAATCCAACACTTGCTCTCGAAGTGGTTTATCAACCTCACTGCGGATTGGTGATGGATTGCGCCAGGAAGCATCTTTTCCCCAGTTAAGTTGTGCACTTAATGCCGCGAGCCAATTTCGGTCAGTCATCTCAGTGACGCGAAAACCAACCGTTGCCAGCGCCTGCGAGAAAGAAGCCCGAAGCGCGGATGCTCGACTCAACTCACGCTCCGTCGGTATAGGACTTTCCAAAGGCAATTTGCAGGTGACGATCAGTTGAAAGTTGCGTACCTGAGTCTGGGTCGATTCTTCTATCGGTTGAACCGTGCCCCCATCGAGGAAATCCGCACGTTTGCGTATCGACGCCCTGAGCAATGGATCGGATTGACGATGCCGTAAGCCCATCATGCGTTGAAGGTCGGTTTGAATATCAGGCGAGGCGTACAGGCCAAATTGCAGCAAAGTGTCTTTTGGCCAGTCGTTGTTGAGTAGAACATTAACCCTGTCTGCAACAGACTCATCACCACCCGGCAATGGGTCACATAGAAAACCAAAGCCAACACTTTGGTCTTCCATGAAAAACAGTTGCTCATCGTCTGAATAGGCCAATACTGGCAAGAGCTCAGAAGCGCGTTGCCCTGAATACAGAGAGGCTTTCATTAACGCCCCTCCAACCAAGCAGAAAGATCATAAGGACGGCCTCGACTGATGCGACCATCATTGGCGACGATGAAAGGCACACCTTGAATGCCCAGTATTTGAGCCGTCACCAAGGTACGCTGCATTGGCTCTAAGTTGCAGGCATCATCCTGTTCTAGGTTACCAATCCGGCCATTGAGCAATGCATCGGTGGCCGCTTTCTTGTCACGCGCACAGCCAAGCTGGCGAACCTGACGCTCTGAATCAGGACCAAGCACTGGCACAGGGAGAATTTGGAAGGTGTATTCTTTGGTTAACGGTAAGGCTTGCTTCAAAAGCTCATGGCAGTGCGGGCATCGTGGGTCAACAAAGACCACCACTTTCTTTTTGCCTTCGCCCAGCGTCAGTGGGTTCAAATCATCCATTTTTAAGCCAAGACGACTTAAGTCCAGCGTGTTACCCGCTTCACGAATCTCTTCAAGGCTAGTAAGCGGCTTTTTCGACCAAGCGTCATAGAGCGTGCCATCAATGACGAACCGGCCACTGTCTGACATGAAAACAATACGGCCATTGCTTTCGACCGCTTTCATACCCGTGACAGGTAAAGAAACCATGCCGTCAATTTTGCCAACGGGCGACACTTCAGACACAGGTTCAGCTTGAACCAAAGGAGACAGCGCAAGCGCCAGAATGATTGGAGATAGTTTTCGCATGAGGAGTCCTCGTTAATGTAAATCGAGGCTCCAGTCTATGCAGTTGTCCTATGTGGACTCAGTTAGATAGATTGAAGAATTGAATGCCTTGCTAGGGTGCTTAGTGTCAATTACAACTGAAAACTGATCATTCATCGATACACAATTATGTCAATAACAAGTTTCAGTTGGGCAATGTTATCGTGTACTGGAAGAACTGTGACGTGGTTTAATTGAATTGACCAAATCAGTAAAGGATACTGAAGTAATCACTTCCTTTTCAATTATCCAGTTTAAGTGAACTTCACCAAAATCTTCAATCCCCACAGCCACAGCTCCGCAAATGCTTGTGCATATTGCAAGGAAGAGCACATCGAACAACGAATAGCTTACTCTAGCGGTTTAACGATAATCTTTAATTGAGTGTAGCAGTTTCTCAAACTGTTCAGTGCTTCGTGATTGCTTTAGTAAGCTTCTCTGAGGTTAAATTATTAGCGCTAATGTAACCTGAGTTCTTAAGCAGATCTCAGGTTGTTTAGTTGTGTTTAGATTGTAAATTCAATTTTTTAGGCTGTCTCAATTTTTACAAAACTGTTAAAACAGAATCGAGTTCAAGTCTCGATTTGGGTAAATTCACGTTATAATCTTCCTCTTGATGGTGATAGCCCATTGCCAGTGCGACATCACATTGATACCCATCAAGCTCACGGGAAAACTCTTCGCTGATTAATTCAGAATCTACGCCTTCCATTGTTGTTGAATCTATACCTAGTCGAGCCAGCACATGCAATGTATTTCCTAGAGCTAAATAGGTTTGTGCTTTAGTCCACGAAGAGGTATCCCCAAGCTCGTTTGTATTTAACTCGGCAAATGCAAAGCTACCAAACGCTTGCTCTCGATTCTCTGGCGAGACTCGCCCATCTGCAATCCCTTTATCAACAACCTTCGCGTAATCTTCACGGGTATAGTTAGGGTTGTATGCAAACAGAATAATATGAGAGGCTGCCTTAATATGGGGCTGATTGAACTGATGTTTGTTTCTAAAAGTGCGGTGCATACGCTCTTTGGCTTCATCACTTTCAATAACAATAAATTTCCAAGGTTGTGAATTTATCGATGATGCAGATAAACGAATGGCTTCATAAATAACATTCAGTTGTTCTTGAGGAACACGCTTATTTGAGTCGTAGCGTTTTGCTGTGTAGCGTTGCTCTAAATCAGCGATAATTTGATGCTTCATGATGATATTTCCCTTTTAATTAGTCGTACCGTAAAGTGATGACTAACCTCCAACTTTCACAGGAATTGGAAGTTAGTAATATCGAATGTTCAGAAAGCTATGTCTTCAGCAAGCTAGCGCCAATGTCATTACTGTTTGTTTCCAGCCATAACTTAAGCTCTTGCGGCCACTCAATGGTAGATTCTGTAAAGAAGCCACGCAGTAACGAGAAGTAGATAGCCTGATCAACCAGAGGCAGTGGCGATTTACCCGCATTCGGTTGGATCAACGTTTCAGCTTGAACCAACTGTGCGTTCACATCTGCAACAATCTGCTCTGTGTTTTCTAACAGACGAACAAAGTTCAGCTCTCCTGTCTCTTTCTTCGCTTGCCATGCAGTAACACTTGCTTCAGTCGCGAACTCTTTTAGATTCAGGTTCGTCCAGCGAGGGTAGCCAATCCTTTGAATCAAAGGGAATACCTCTCGCTGAAATGCCAATGTTTCTTCCGATGGTACAGCTACCGCATCAATACCAGCTTGCTCGATAAAGTAAGCAATGATATCCATGCTTTCCGCCATCACGTTACCATCAGATTTCTCCAAGACTGGCACCATTTTCTGACCGATTAAATCAATCAGAGTTTGCGCATCAGCATAATCCACAACCTGGTATTCAACGTTAAGTTTCAGCGCATTAGCAACATAAGCAACACGTGCACAAAATGGACAATGCTCGTAGATATACAGTTTCATCAAAAATCCCGTTTTTATAAGTCTGAATTAGTATTTAATCGCAGTTTTGCCAATTGACGCGCTGCTTTCAATGCGCTGGTGTGCGTCTTTTAGCGTCTCAACATCAAAGCCATTCAATGTAGTGGTCCGTGTAGACTTAATGCGGCCAGCATCAATCAAGTTCGCAGCTTGGAAAAGGATATCCTGCTGTTTCTGGATATCGTCTGTGTTAAACAGTGATCGAGTGAACATTAGTTCCCAAATAAAACCTGCTGATTTACCTTGTAGCCTTGATAGATCAACACCACCATCAAATTCTACAATTGAACTGATCATGCCTTGTGGAGCAATCAACTCGACCATTGCATCCCAGTGACCTTTGGTATCAGCAACGTTGAAGATATAATCAACATACTTAAAGCCCTGCTCACGTACCGATTCCACTAAATTGCGGTGATTTGCGACATGGTCAGCGCCCATATCTCTGACCCACTGCTCAGTCTCTGGTCTTGAAGCTGTTGCAATAACTTTGAGGTTAGTTAGTTGTTTCGCCAACTGAATCGTAATAGAGCCAACACCACCAGCGCCTCCAATGATCAGGATAGATTTTTTCTCCTCAGGACGAACGCGCAGGCGATCAAACAAGGCCTCCCAACCTGTCAGTGTTGCTAGAGGCATTACTGCTGCTGACTCATCAGAAAGGCTTTTGGGTGCGTGAGCTGTGATTCGGTAATCAACCGCTTGATACTCTGCATTCGCCCCCATGCGTGTCACATCACCCGCGTAATAAACTCGGTCACCGATTTGGAAGCCTTCAACATTGTCACCTTTGCCGACCACTTCACCAACAGCGTCATAACCCAACACTTTTGGCAGTTCAAGAGTTTTATCTTTTGCGTTTCGAATACGGATTTTTGCATCAGCAGGATTAATCGAGGTCGCACTCACCTTCACAAGCAGGTCATTGTCCTTTAACTCTGGCAGGCTTGTTTCAAACTCGAATAAGCTGTCTTGCTCTGTAATTGCTAGTGATCGTGTAAAACCAATTGCTTTCATTGTTGTTGGTAATGACATATTATTTCTCCTTGGATTGAACACCCGATCATAGAGATCATTTAGCCTAGATAAAGCGCTCAATTCTTTAATTAATTTCAATCTATTTTTGATAATCACACTACTCGACTAAATAGTGTAGAGATACTTATCTGCTAACTCAGTTAGATAACACCTTGTGAAACCAACCACTCATGCGTCACTTCATCTTGCGGTTTACCCATACGGCACACTTTATAATCAAGCTCTGCAATAATATTGTTGGAAAAACGCAATGAATCTAACGAGTTAAGCTGCTCATCAGTAAACAGGTTTTTCTTATCATCCCTTAGTAAAAGCACGGCTCTATCTACAATTCCAAGCAGTCCTTTAGGCTCCCTAAGCTCGCGAATAACATAACGATAGTGAAGAAATTGCGGTTTCCATAGCGGCACAATGACCCATTCTTTATTTGCGACGGCATCTTCAAAAGCACTAAAGCAGTCGCGCTCACTGCCTGTAAAAAATTCGTAGCCAGCCTTGCTTAAACCGTACTCGTCCATCATCTGGATAGAAAAGCGAGTAATTCCAGCTCCTGGGTTAATACCTTGAATTTTAGGTCTCATTTGCTCGATTACTTCAGGCTTCAGTAAATCCGCCACTTCAGCGACCAACTTTTCAGGTACGTAATCCGGCACACCCCACAATGCATAAGGTTCGTAGTGCAGTCCAAGCTCGATTAATGGTTCGACTTTTTCAACATCAGACTTATAGATACCATGGCTCGATGGTAACCAAGCAGAAGAGAGCATATCGATTTCACCAGTTTTCAGTTTTTCAAAATTTTCCTGATGAGGGGAAAAGATTCGCTCAACTTCGAACCCCATGGTTTTCAATACATTGCTAACCAATGATGCTGTTGTGCGATGAAATGATAAATCTGTTACACCCATTGTGATTTTTTTATTCACTGTTCTTTAACTCTTATCGTTTCTGATAGATTGATAATACAAGGCATTAGAGCCATCAAAAATAGCCTAAACTTTGAATTATTATCAAAAATAAATTGATAGATATGGATTTACAGTTAATAAAAAAGCGTATGCATTGATGAAATACATACGCTTTATATTTACGTGTCTATCTAAGTCGTCTTAATCTAGTTTGATGCGTAATACATGGTACGGTTTGCTTGCACCCTCTTCACCTTCATTAAGGGCTGGATTTAGATGCAGAGAGTTTTGCGTCACATAAAGGTACCCCCCCTGAATTGAGAAACCATCGGCCCATGACAATAACTTGTCATCCTGTGCAAAAGTCTTAAAACCATCTTTTTTTACAATACTTATAGCATTTTTCTCAAGGTCACCGACGTAAATATCACCGTTATCCGCAATGATCATACCGTCACTTGGGCGCTTTTCATTGTAGAACTCGATGGATTGAGCAATTTCTTTATCAGTTAGCTTATCGTTTGCCAAGACAGCCGCTGGTAGTCGGTAAATTGCACTGCCATTAACCGTACCGAAATATATCCACTCATTCGCGGCATCAATCGTTATTGGGTTTAGTCCAAGGTAAAGTGCATCAGAGCTACCATCTTCACGCTTTGCCCCCATTAAAGAGCCATCGATAACCACGTCATGCTCTGGTGAGAGTAGGGCATTGTGTGATTCAAGCACGCGACGAGACTTGCCCGTCTCCAAATCAACAACAAAAGCTGGTGCAGGCTCACCAAACAAGTTTCCAAGGCTGGTGTCGGCAATGTAAATTTGATTACGCTTAGTATCTAAAGCAAAGTCTTGTAGGAAAGAGTTGCCGACAGTCACGTTTTTGCTGATTTCCACACGCTTAAATAGTTTGTTGTTGATAGTATCCCAAGCGACAATCTGAGCCGAGGCTTCAGGACTGCCCATATCTAACATCCAAACTACCCCATCTTCAGTGCTATCAATACCAATGACTGACGAAAGTCCCACCTTGCCCGTTTCAGGACCATCCGCCCAATCCTCGCTAGGGAAAGGTTTTGTTGAACCATCTTTCATCAGCTCAACAACTCGATATTTTGGACCATCAAGAGGCTGCATGGAAAGAAATACTCTTCCTTGCTCGGTAACAGTGATGTTTCCTGGGCGAGTACCGTCAAGTTGAGCCACAATCTCAATATCTGCGGCTTGCGCAGTATTCAACATTAAAGCCGTAGTAATTGCTAAAAGTGATTTAATGCTTTTAATTCATTATACCTTATTGGAAGACACGTAAATATGGTTGGATAGAAAAGGCTCATGCCAATCCAATCTTAAAATCAGGCGATGTCGATGTGTGTCATTTCATTCAATGTAAAACTCGCCACACAACCTTCGGTTGCTGCCATGTATTCTGCTAGGTGCGTGTTGCCCATATGCGCTTGCCATAATTCACGAGATTCCCAGTTCTCATAAAACATAAAATGTGCAGGGTTCTCGTTGTCTTGATGAAGGTCATAATTAATACATCCTTCTTCAGCGCGAGTGATATCAATCAGCTTCAATAACTCTTCTTTTACAAGTTCAACTTTATCTTCATTTGCAACAATGTTTGCAACAATTGTCAGTTTAGACATGCTTACTTTCTCCAGTCTCGGGTTTGAAATCTATTTTTGAGTATTTTCAATACTCCAGGTTTAGGTAAAGCAAAATATTTTTTATCTATTTATTTTTTAAACCTTTTCAAAAATAAATAGATAATCACGAGACTCATCTATTTAGTCTTGTGCTCAAACAGTTTTGCTCAACCGTGTCTATCTTAGATTAGTCATTAACAAACAAAAACAGCACTCTGTTTGAATCATTATCAAAAAAAATGATAAAATAACGCCCCTAAAACTTTTGATTAGGAGCTTAACTATGCTCATAGAAGATTTACATGTCATTTTGAAAGTTGCTGAGTTTCGCAGTATTACTGCTGCTGCAACCAGTTTGGATATGCAAACTGCAACAGCTAGTGCCGCCGTAAAAAGAGTCGAAGCCTCGTTAGGTGCCGAACTGTTTGTGCGCACAACTCGCAGTTTAAGGTTATCACCTGCAGGAGAACGCTATTTACCTCAGTGTGAAGAAGCGCTAAAGATGCTTGAACAGGCTAAAATGAACATGCGTGGAGAATTAGGCATCATTGATGGTGAGATTCGTATTGCACTATCATCTGATTTAGGACGAAACCTTGTAACGCCTTGGTTAGATGAGTTTTTGCTTAAGTACCCAACCGTATCGCTCCGTTCAAATATCAGTGACAGCAATATTGACTTCTATCGTGACTCTGTTGACATGGCTCTGCGCTATGGCTCCCCCTCCGACGCCAATATGTACGGTTTTAAAATCTGTGATGTACCTAGAGTGATATGTGCTAGCCCGAACTATTTAGCTAAACATCGCATACCAACACATCCAAATGATTTACTAGAACACAATATACTCTTTTATCAACTGCATGATGTTTTACAAAATGAATGGAGATTCAGCCACGAGGACACAACTCATAAAATAAAACTGAATGGCAACAGGGCTTCAAATGACGGGGATCTTGTCAGACGATGGTGTGTGGCCGGTAAAGGAATTGCGATAAAATCTTGTCTTGATCTGTCTGATGACCTTCTTTCGGGGCGACTACTAAGTATGATGAACGAGTACAAACCAACAGCAACTGAACTCTGGTTGGTCTGCCCGAGCCGTCAGTCGATAACACCAACGGTTCGGTTATTGAAGGATTTATTTCGCGAAAAAGCTAATGCGATTCTTGAGCGATTAGCGGAAAAAGGAGCAATATAAGGTGCAGCATGTTACTTATAACGTCACGATACCTGAGTACAACATCTTTATAGCTGTAATAAAAAGCACACTATAACTTATCTTGTAAATCAGCTCTTGAGAAATGATATTGACTAACCTAACACCTGTTCTCACCCCTAAAAATGCAATAGGTACAAGCAGGAGTGAGGTCATTAAATTTTGTTCATCAAGTTGTCCCATATAGCTGTATGGAACTAACTTAACAAAATTAAGCCCAGCAAAAAACACAACGCTGGTGCCAATAAGTTGCTCTTTAGGCAGTTTTTTAGGTAGCAAATACATGCTAGCCGGAGGGCCGCCAGCATGAGCAATCGTACTGGAAAAACCCGATAATAGGTTGAGCATATAACCTTTTATTAACTTAGGTTGACCCGATGCTTTCAACAATAGTTTTTGAACTAAAAAAATCAGTGCTAATCCACCGATGATCAACTCGACAAGATGAGGAGGAAGATTTTCCATAAAATATGAAGCGATAATCACCCCCAACACAGCAAATGGCATCATTATTTTAAGTTCGGCGTAATTACAATTTTTATGATGATAAAACAATGCCATTAAATCCATTCCACATAAAAGAGGTAATAAGATAGCAGCTGCCTGGACAGGCGAAACACTCATCGCCATTAATGGTACTGACAGCACCCCTAAAATACCCCCAATCCCCCCTTTGCCCATACCATAAAAAAACACTGCTGGTATCGCAGATAAATAAAACCAAATATCAGTAATCATTGTCTTTACTATATAAAGAGAAAAAGGCCATAAAGGCCTTTCTAGAAATCAATTTTAAACTTGTTGTTAAGCGATGTGTGTCATTTCATTGAGTGTAAAACTGGCCACACAACCTTCGGTTGCTGTCATGTATTCTGCTAAATGCGTGTTGCCCATATGCGCTTGCCATAATTCACGAGATTCCCAGTTCTCATAAAACATAAAATGTGCAGGGTTCTCGTTGTCTTGATGAAGGTCATAATTAATACATCCTTCTTCAGCGCGAGTGATATCAATCAGCTTCAATAACTCTTCTTTTACAAGTTCGATTTTATCTTCATTGGCCACGATATTAGCCACAATAGTAAGCTTGCTCATTAGATTTTCCTCATGATAATTAATGCGATTTTTTGAACTGCCTCTTTTTGATGAGTCTATCTTAGAGCGTTACTGATAGAGTATAAATATGATTGCCTTTGATTTATTATCAATTATTATTTGATAATAAGCTTGAGCTCTGCTAAATGACGATCTGTTTTCTGTCAATTTAAGCAAAATAATTAGCTGTATTGATTCGATAAAGGTCTACAGAGGAAGTGACTCCGTAGACCGTAGACTTAAAGCCTTTATATATTTATAAGCTGTTTATCAGGTGCCCAGTAAAAACGCGCTGATTGCTGGAACGGTTGTGCCAATAACTTCTTGAGTGCTGGCAACAGCAGGTAAGGTTGCAGACATAACACTTTAATCGCCTACTAGCGATGACAGAAGCGCCGTTACTAGCCAACCGGTTTAGCTGAGCCCGTTTTTTTACACCTATGTGGACTCGGTTAGATAGATTGAAGAAATCGCAATCTAACTAGGGGTCCTATAGCTCGTTGAGGTTTGTTATAAACAAATTACTCGGCGTTTGCGTTAGCAAGCCAATCATCAAGCACTTGCTTCAATTTATCTAATTGCTCTTGGTGTTTTGCTTGATTCTTTGCCAATTTGTTAATGTTCTGCAATTTCCAACGAATCGCTGGCAAGTCTGCTGCACTAGGACAATCAAACAATGCCCAATCAGGTTGCCCTCTTTTGAATGACATGAGGAAGGCATGATCCCTTTCTGTGAAATGTTTTTGCAGTGCAGTTAACATGATAGGCCTAACAGAGGCTAAGTCTTCGCATTCAACTTTTACAAAAGTCATTCCGTCAAATTCTGCCTGAAATTTCTCATTCAGAGGCTGCCAGTTTGGCGACATGACTTCATTAATAGGCCGGGGATGACTTAGTGTATAGGTTAAAAAGCCCACTAAAATCTCTCTCGAAATCCCTTCACTGCCCAGTAACATACGCACATCGAATAAGTCGCGAGGATGTTGGCGATCCATTGCAGCACACAATTTCCCACCATACAGATCGGGAAGACTGACTACCTGAATCTCAGCATAACCAAACTCGTCTTCAACAGACTCTTGAACTGGCATTATTTCTGCGCTATGCAATGTACCTCTGGCGACGGGCGACACTTCAATTTTGATCGTCGCAACCGGACTTGATACAACTATTCTCAGTTCATCAGCTTTATTATCCTGAAATGCCGCTCTGATATCTGGTTGAGTATTGATTCTGTCTGTAATGCGCTGCAATGCAGCCCTGACATTAATCAAAGCCTCATCTCTTGGTTCAAGTGGAAGATAAGCAAGATCAATATCTACAGATAACCGAGGAAAATCTCTCACAAATAAATTAATGGCGGTGCCACCTTTAAGTGCAAAAAACGTCTCTGTTGCTACCACAGGAAGCATTCTTATGAGCAAGGAAACCTGTTTGTAATATGGGCTATCTTTATCCATTATGTTGTTCACCTTTTTTGACGCTTAATATCTCTGGCACTGTGATTTGATATCGCTCATCAAAACGCCCTTTTTCGACCACCTGCCGCTTTCCTGCACCCAATTCAATTCTTGTTTCATCTATGCGATCGACCCACTGGTGATCGTAGTATCGACCCAGAAATAGAAATATTCGGTTTGCCTGAACAGAGCTGCTTCGTTCAAGAATATCTTGTACTTTTCTAGGGCTAAGATTGACTAAACCCTGAAATAATTCTGCGACATGCTCAAATGAAATCAGCTTCCCAATCGCGTCTACCACTTCATAGGCAGCAAGTTCTGCACAGCTGACAGTGAGCTCTTTCTCTTTAATCGTGATCCTTTTCAAATCCTTCTCGGGATTCACTTCAAGCTTATGGTTTCCGCAGTAAAACCAATTCTGATAAGGGAATTCACGAAACCATTTCGGTAAGGACGACTTGTTTTTAACGCAAATCCAAACTTGCTCTTTGTTCAGCTGCAAATAGTGACTCAGTCCTTGGTGAGTTAAGCTGCTCAATCCAGCCAAATGAACTGAAACACCCAATTGCACATCCAATGCTTGAATGGCATCAACCCAAGTTGGCTTTATATCGCCCTGCGCATCTGGACGATAGTACACGCCAGAACTAAGCTTCTTCAGCCAACCATTCTGCGCGTACTTTTGAGCCAAGGAATAGCTCACGCCGTTTTCAGTCAGCCATTGCTGAAGTACTAGCGCACCAGGAGAAGTATGAGCAACAAGCCAGTTTATCTTAGATGACATTTTAACACCCCAAGTGTGAATATCACGAACAGTATAAACCATTTAGTTTATTACGATAGGGATTTTAACACTTTAGGTGTTAATATACCAAATACTGTAAACCAAAATCGCTAATGTGGCGTTGTTGAAATGAAAAAGTCTACACAACATCACCAATAACCCGATGTTGTGTAGACCTAAGTTTGATTGCCTTAAGTGAACTGACTACTATGGCTCACATTCAGGTGCCCAGTAAAACGGCGCTGATTGCTGGAACTGCTGTGCCAATGACTTCTTGAGTGCTGGCAACGACAGGTAAAGTTGCAGACATAACACTTTCAACGACTGTTGGTGTGTTGTAGAGACCCATACCGCCACCAATGCCCAAGGCAAAGGCCATCAAGCTTTGGCGAGCGATACCGCCCACAATACCCACCAGAACCATGGCTCCCGCTACGATCCGTCCCAAAGTACCTTGGGTCCAATCTTTTAGGGTATCCCACACATCGGTGAAAGCATCACCACCGGTGCCTGCAAATGAGGGCTCCGAAATCATTAACGCCATTAAACCAAGCGCACCAATGGTCATTAGGCGCTGAGTTTGAATGGTGCGAACTGCATTTGTCATTCGTTAGTTTCTCCGTAGATACTCAAGTTATCGCGCTTACCATCAGCTCCCGCTGAGGCTGTATCGCTTTGAGTCTGAAGTGGACGTAGCACTGGCGAAACCGTTCGAGGTGCTGACACCCCAAGATCCCACCGGCGCGGTTCAATTTCAGTAAACACGTAGCTGGATAAATTCAGATCTCCACGGTCATCCTCCCAAGGCGCAATCCAAATCCGCATCACCCTTGAAGGAATGCGAATAGGTGCAGATTGCTGCGTCTCAGGTAATGCTGGATGGCTCAGCAGTCCTGTATCTAAATCAGATTGTGAATACCCAGAGGGAGAACCAATTCGAGTCGCCACAGCATCAATCGTCTTGGGTGCAGCGCCATTACTGGTAAGCTCATAGACTTCACGAGCGGATAAACAGCGCACACCGTCAGGCATACCTGGGCATCCATATTCACTACTTCCAAGACCCAATGAACTACAGCCAGACAATAAGGTTGAGCCGACTGCCAATAAAAGTAATCCAGCTTTAGAGTACTGTTTTGACTGGTGCTTTGGGTTGTTCTGCATTGGTGTCGTCATGGTTAACTCTCCTCTGGATACACATCTTATTGTCTGAAACGGACTTCGATCGGTTAGCAACATGCAGGATTTTTTCATCTTCTTGCACCTCCCCCTTGCGAAGTAGTCAATGACAACGAGGCCCCACGAGTGACTATGACTTCAATTTTCCTTGCAGCGTCTACCTCTATGACTGGGAACATATTTTCAGCCATGTCTAAATAGAATTTGGCCACTCGATCCAATGCTTTACCTGTGCCTTTAATCGCAGCGCCTTGTAATGCTTCTTGGCTCATGACTTGCTGGTACAACTGAGTATCACCGGCATTACCCGTCTGAATCGTCGGAACAGGATTTACATCAAATGCGCCAGCCAAGCCCTGAAGGAATCCGGCCATCATTGATTTGGCCACCAGTTGGCCTTGTTTCGACACTAATCGGCCACGAATACCGGCTTTGCCGTCTTCACCCACGGCATAAGAATCCAGTCGTGTTTCAATGACGCCACCATCTTCTCTCACACATGAAATGGTCTCGCCTCGCAAATAGGCACGCTCTGAGCTCAAATCACCGTAACCTGCGGCGATCAAGAAACACTCTTTGATATCCGCTCTAAATCGGTTGGGTAAAATGGCTTCCTTTTGAATCCTCAGCAATGCAGGAAAAGGCTCGCGTCTTGCGGACTCGTGAGTAGGAGCATCCAAACCTGTGATCAAAGTACCTGAGATGATGCTGCCCGCCGGTAGATACAAAGGCGGCGCTTCTTGCACAACAACCTCTGGTTCAGCAACCACTTCAGGCTCAATCATACGAATCGTGATTGGCGGCAATGGAACATCTCGTGCTCGTATACCTTGGCCATTGGCTGGCTGCTGATAGAGCGGATCAGGCAGCGGCGCATTGGCAAAATAGTCGTCTGGGTTAGACGGCAGTGGCTTTTCTTCTTTAGGCAATGCCATGGCAGATAAAGGCACTTCGAAACGGCTATTTGTGCCTTCAACTGCTGCATCACCTCCAGCGCGAACATCATCAAGTTCCGCTCGAAGGCGAGCCAACTCCGCATTGACCTCACTTGGTATAGAAGGCGAACCTGGGCTTAGCCGTCCTGAATCAACGTCACGACGCAAGCGCTCAACTTCACGACGTAACTGTTCATTGCGCTCACTGAGTAGTTTTACGTTCGCAGCCAAACTATCGACCCCAACATCACGAGTATTGGTATCCGTAAGAATGTGCCGGATTGTTTCCTGTCGGTTCCGACTGCTTGAGCCATCGTCAGGATTAGGTGAAAACACCATCACCATAAGGATGAGACCACCAGCAATACCAGCAACCGATAAGCCCCGCTTCATGCTCGGGCTCATTTGTTCCCATTGTGCTTTCATCGTTATTCACCTCCCACAAGAAGCGAAGGTCGCTGACTTTCAACCGCTTCTTCACGATGATTGCGAACAACCACATACAACTCAGTCTTTTCACCTGGCAACAAGATATTGCGAGGCCAGTAGGCGCTTGCCACTATATCTGGTGAATGACAGGCTATTTCACTGGCTTCTATCGGCTCATCGGCAAAGCTTTCAACCAGTCCTACATAGACGGTGAAGTAATGTCCCGTCACAATTTGCCCCTGCTTAAAACCAAACTTTAAGCCCGGCTGAAAACATTTCGGGCTTGTGTCAGTTTGGCCAGCTAAACGGATGTCATAGCCTTGTGGTAACTCATTTAGTGCAAGGCGTCTGAGTAAATCACGTAAGCTATCGACGTATGGCTGAGCCGTTTCCCAAGTGGCGGCTTTTCGGTTCACGACGCCCTTAATAGGCCACTGCTGACCATCAATCGCTAAGGTAATTTCACGCGGTGGAATACGACGAGGTACTAAGGTGACAGATAATGCGGGTGCTTCCTGACCAGGCGGTGTGATGTAAAGTGAAACCGGTGATTCTTTGTCCGTGGCCACATATACAACATTCCCCTTGATTTGCGTCTGAGCATCACTGGTTGTTCTCACCTGAGGTGATTCAAACGGCGTCACAATCCGATTCAGATGACCAAGAGCTACAGGGATCAGTTCATTAACCCCCGGTGTCATCAGCAGCGTTGTTGGCACATCCGTTGAAACCGTATTGGTTTGAACCGGTGGATTTGCAGTAGCAGACTGTTTCATCACACTGGCTGGCACAATCGGCAATTCCACGTCTGCATACGACGCTTGAGATAACAGGACGCCACTCAAGCTGATTGCGATTAAGCTTGGTGTCATCCATCGACTAATTTTGGTTCGCATCATTCACCCTCCGGTTTTGCTCTTGGGTCAACTTTTCACGAACGCGTTTCGTTCTAGCTTGCCCCTCATACGTATCCATCCAACTGAGCTTTGGACGGTATTGCTCAATATCGATGTCAAACTCATAGGTGCGAGTTTGGCGCTGTTCATCTCCAGATGGCCCAGAAACCAAGGAATAACCGGTCACAAAGACATGGCCGGTTTCATACTCATACTCCACTTGTCTGGGTTGGAATTTGAGCGTGACTCGGTCTTCTCGGATTTGCCTTGCCTGAATTTCCAGTGCATCGACCACTTGCTGGTACACCGCTGGAGAAAGCAGCGGCTCGATAGCAACTCGGATGAAAGACACATTACCCGGCGTCACGTTGCCCATAAGCTCAGCCAGGTAGAGCCCCCAGGACTCTAGGTAAGGTTGAGTGGCTTGGTTTCGTGACACTTCAGCCGTTTCAGACAAGGTTGGTGGTTGAATGGCTATCACGGTATTGCGAGAAAATGCCGCAACCGCAAGCAGCAAGTTAGATAGCACCAGCACCGCAATCAGGAACCGTTGCCATCGGTTCTCTAATTGCGTGCCTTGCCATGATTTTAAAAACACGTCGAACTTCACGGCAGATAGCTCCTGATAAATGGGTTAGGGATCGTCTTGGCTTTGGTTGGCAACAGTCCGGCCCAGTAGATGGCGTGAAGAATAAAACCATCCGGGCGACCATCACGAAAACGCCGATAGAGCTTGGTTGTCACCAACCCCAACAGGCATAAAACCAAGGCATTACCGGTAAAAATGCCGATCACTAGCCCCAACAGAATGGGAGCCATCTCGTCGGCACTCCAAAGCAGGAAGTGCGGCGGGTCATCGATATAGGACGGAATACTCACAGGTTCCATAGTCACTCCTCGTTGTTTGAATTGAGAAGTGAAGAATGCCTTGGGATTGGTAGGTTCAGTGGTCAGCTAGACGCCGAATTCTTGAAGGTTTTGAGGTGGCTTAGCGATTCAGTTCTTACAAGCACCTTGATATCGTAACCTTTAGGGTTACAATGGAGCTATGATAAAAAGTTTTAAGCACAAAGGTCTGGAAAAGTTTTATTGAACAGGCAGCACAGCGGGCATACAGGCGACTCATGCCAAGCGACTTCGATTAATTCTATCTAACCTTGATCAAGCAGAAATCGCCGATGACATGGACCTTCCAGGACTGCGCTTACATGAACTCTCAGGTTCAAGAAAAGGCACTTGGTCGGTCACTGTTAATGGTAATTGGCGCATTACGTTCAGATTCAACGGACGTGATGCGGAAATTGTTAACTACGAGGATTATCACTAATGACTATGCATAACCCAGCTCACCCTGGTGAGATATTAAAAGAGTTGGTCATCGAGCCGTTGGAGTTGACGATTACCGATGTTGCAGAGCACTTAAATGTAAGCCGTAAAACCCTATCCAAGGTATTGAACGGTCGAGGTGCAATAACTCCGGAAATGGCCGTCCGCTTGGAACTGGCTTTTGCTAAGCCCTCTGCTGACCACTGGTTACGCCTGCAAAGCGCTTATGACTTGTCAGTACTCAGAAATAAAAAGGCAACGTTACACGTCCAACCTTATGAACTTGCTTTTGGATAAACTTGATGTCTTTAAAAACATTGAAGAAGAAGGCTCTTAAAAAAACTTCGGTGTATAACGAATATAAAAAACTGGAGCATGAGTTTGATGGTATTGAACGAGCTATACTAAAAAATACTCATGCCCCCAGCCAAAAGTGTAATGACGACCAGAAAGAAGTAAATCTGGAACACTAAATCTTCTTCTGCAAGTGACTTAACGCCAACCCCGCCATCAACGCTAAACCGATGATCAGCGACGGTAGTACCACCGGTGGAATAGCCAGCGGGGCGAACAATCCCATAAACAGCAAGATGACGCCTGAGCCCAGGATAATCATGCTGTAGCGGTGAATGATAGGGCTCGAAAAATCAAAGGTTGTCTTCTTAATCTTCCAGGTCATCAAGCCGTCCCACAGCGCCGGTAACATGAGAATAAGCGCAAAGGGCAACCAGACCATCAGCAAAGCAAATCGAGTGAACACTTGGTACAGCACATCAAAAAATGCCTGAATACGGTCTTCTACCCACACAAACCAAAAGCCACCCATGTTCTCCATCCCTTTAGAGCGCAGTCGCTGCTCTTCAGTGGGGATTAGAAAATCACGCACAGATTGCTCCATCTGCGTATCCACAATCCATGACTGATACCAGCGATGGCTAGTTTGACCAATCCAATAGCTTGTTTGTGCGCCCACTTGGTTTTGGATCATCTGCTTCTCTTTACTGATGACTCGGCCAGTCCAATCACCGGGCACTAACACGCCAATAGCAATAATCTCTAGCATCAGTGCCAGACACAGTAGCCAAACCGACTTATGCTTGCTCATGCCAAACATCCTCTTCAGCTCGCGCCAGCATGGCTGCAACGGTTGGCGTCATAATCCGGGCTTTAATCACTTGTTGAAGCCGCTTTGTCGTCGTATGACCACTGACATAACGCACATCGATGCGTCCTTCAGCCAAATACGCCATCCGATTTGGACGATTACGAATCCAGGAGTAGAAATACACACCATCTACGGCAGCCCACTCGAAATGATCAGGGTCACGCAGCCGAATCCCCGTTAAAGCACTGGATGCAGTCCAGGTCAGTGCCTCAATGAAATGCCAAAGGCGTACACTGTCATCATCACAACTGACTTCTTCATAACTACCCAAGCCATTGCTCAGACACAAATCAAAGATGGAATGACCATCTAACGTGAACGCATCCGTTAAGTAGTCCGCCAAGCAAAACACCGAGGCCAAAGCATGAGGCCAGTCGGTTTCAAGCAGTCTTAAGGTTTCCTTGAACTGAGGGTTATGTTGCTGCCACTGAGCGAGCATTTCTTTACTGGTAAGTGTTGTCATTTTCAGACAGACAGAATGATGCATACAGACTCCTTATGCTGCCTGTGTAGAGCTGGTTAAAATAGGAAGGCGACCCTTAATCACGCGTCCACCTGAAAGCTTGGCGATGTACTCCAGATTGGGGAGCTGGCCTAATAATTGCGGTGGAAACATATCGCCTTCTTCCTCCATCAAGCGTTCGCCATGATTGCCGGTAAACAACGCGGGGCTGTCCGAGTTGGACGACATACCTTGAGTTTGCATGATGTACTGCAACCGAGTCTTAGGCAGATTGTCGGTAATGTACTGCTGTGTTTCGGCGTCCATCACCCGAAGGGCTATCAAGTTGTTGATGTTACCTAACACCTGGCGAGCCTTAGCTTCGCTGCCTGTACGAGCGGCAAAGTCAGCAAAGGTCTGAGTAGCAATCACACAACGCATTTTTGCGCCACGGCCTTTGTTGAGCAGTTGAATGAAGGGATCGTTGACGACCTCAGCCGCCTCATCGATGAAGATATTTACGGGACGATTTTCAACACCATAGTTATAGCGGTCACCGGCCACGGCGGTGAGATCGGATAAAAGCAACGAGCCAATGGCACTGCCAACCATGGCGTCGGTTAAGGAATCCAACCCGATATAGGCCACTTGGGCATTGTTGATAATACGGCCAGAATCCGTAATTAACCGGCTGTCATCCACATCGTTTGCAATCGGTGATAGCAATGGGCCTAGCTCACTTGATGTGAGCATATTGAGCACCGGCATCAATGAGGCCACCATCTTGGAATAGTGGGTTCTGTCATGCTCAAACATACTCAAAAGGCCTTCCAAATCGGTATTGGCGGCAACGGGCTGAATGCGTTCGTAGTAAAAAAGCAGCATCGCCATAGCTTGTTTAGCTAATGTGTTGGCTTTTTCGGTAAAGCGCTTGATCTCCACACTAAAGTTCGGATACACCTGCTCACCCCAAGCCGTGACGGCTTTTACTACCAAACCTTCTGGACCGCCTTCCAAGAATCGTCTCAGTGTTTTCAGATCAGGACGTTGTGACGTAAGCAACAAACCTTGCACGATGTTATTCAGTGCCATTTGGCCAAAGGCTTTAAATGGATCAGCACCGGTTTCAGATGGGATTAATGCCGCAATTCGGCTGGCGATTTCAGTACCCCGATTAAAGTTCCTCAGGGGATTAAGACGTACTGAATGCTCTGGAAAACCCGGATGAAAATACACAAAGCGCTCAGGACTACCGGCGGCAATACAGGCTCGCTGCGCATTATCCTTAAGTTCCTTGTCTCCCTTGGGGTCAATAATAATCACGGCTTCATTGCGTAAAATGGCCTGAGTGATCATCGCATCAAAGCATCGGGTTTTTCCGGCACCGGTCGTTCCGACAATTAAGGTATGCCCCTCGGTGTGACCAACTGGCTGGTACACATCTTCTTCTTTGGGCTCAACACCATGAATCCAGGTCGAACCCATTTGTTTGCCGTGACCTTGGTTAAGCAAGGTTTGCTTATCCCGCTTTAATATTTCATAAGCGCGTTGAGCATGACGTTGGTCCCACTCAAAGCCATATCCTAACCACAATTCATCAGGATGTTTTGCCATCACTTTTTGCAAATGCGACAGCTCCATAAAAGCCAAAGGTTTGCCTTTTAATCCCTTCTGTAACTTATGAAGACGGTAAGCCTCAGGCAGGCGATACAACGCCATGCCCGAGGAAATCCCTGTCATCCACCAAAATGGCTCAGGAGGTAGCTCAGTCAGCATTTCTGCGGCAATTGCCCCAGTTGCTCCGACCAGCCAACCTGCTGCTGCCATGGCTTCATAGTTCGTGCGCCAGGGCATCTCGTATGCGTTTTCTTTCATTCATGCTCCGCAAAATAACCGTTTGCAATCTGATTAATTTCAAATGGATTAACGTTCAGAGTGAGCGGTAAACAGAACCGTTTCCCCTTCATCAAACTGGCATTGGTCACTGGCCGAGATCCCCCGAAACAGCTGTCCGGCTGGAATGCCATGCTCATTGGCGACTTGGCGTAAGGTTTGTATCGTGACGCGAATACCATCGGCACTATGATCCACGTCTGGGTAATCGCCATCGGTCAGTAAGATGGGCAAATCTTTCACAAAATTAACCATCTGTTGCCGCTGCGCGTTTTTGGGGTCTGTACTTGAGTTCGCATTGGGCGCAATCGGCTTTTGCTTACGCTCCGCTCTTTTGGCGGGCTCTCTTGCTTGGGCATTGGTTGTCTCAGTTCGACTCGGACGCTGTGAAGCCTCTTCGTTCTGAATTGCTACCGCTGATTCTGCGTCTTGTTTAGGAAGGTCAATCAGTGAAGTAAGCCCTTTAGAAATCGATACTTTCAGCAGCAACCCTTGCTCCTGAACGCCACCTTTTGTAGTCACAGTTCTGGCCTTTCGTGTCGGGTTTGCGGGATCTAATTCAAGCAAATCTAATCGACTGAGTTCAGCAAGCAGTTTTCGGGGAGCACACCAATGTCTTACGGCATCGGGATAGCGGATCAGGACTTGCTCACCAACCATAACCAACGCACTGGTGGCCTCTGGGAGCCACGCCAAAGATTCAGGGAGATTCAATGCCTCTGCATCGTGCTGGTTTACGTTATTTGAGATAGCGCCATCATATGAATTGTTAGGCTTTTCACATCCATCACCTGGAGCATTTTCAGTTGCCTGGGGGTTATTAACATCACTGGCAAGACGAAGTTCATCATCTTGTTCGGACGAGTTTGTCGATGGTGACTCAGTCGATTTTCTATGTTCGATTGATGATGACGCTTCAGGCAAGTCTGAATGCTCACTGGAGCGACTCTGTGGCTCTGCTTGTGTTTGCTGTGTTGCTTCCCACTCAGATTTGCTAAACAGTCTCACACTACTTGGTACATTCGAGCTGAACAATAAATCGGCCTCAGATATATGCAGCATGGGTAACCAGATGGGCTTGTCGTCTTTGATCAGCACTTCAGGGGCAAGGCTTTCATATCGCTCATTCGAGGCGGATTTAGTGGCCAATCCTCGCTCAATAAGGATGTCCGCAAGGGTATCGGGATCTCTTGGAATGCCAGGTATCTTGTCTTTGGCCAACAGCTCAATGATGTCCTTAGCCGCGCTTTTCCAAACCAGGTAAAGATGGGTTGATTGATTCGATTTTCGTAACCAGACTCTGGCGTCTCGCTGATTGACCAGCCACTGGGAACTGGCAAGTAATCGCCTCATGGCATCAAGTAGATAGCGTTCGACTGGGACACCAAGGGCATTGTCGTCAACGGAAATTCGTTGAGCTTTCAGGTCTCGCTGGACACTGGTTTGGTCAGCTTCAATGACCAATTTAGACAGGACATGCTCGGGATCAGTATTGCCAATTGCCTCCAGCATGGCTTGCAAAATCTCAGGGCCCGGCTGGGTTAACCAGGCGAGCAACTCAGGTGTCATCACCCGGTTTAAAACCAGAATTGAAAATTGCTCGTGCCGCTTGCACCGTCCGTCGCGCCAACGAATGAAATAGCGTTCAATGCTGTTATTAGTGGTCCACTGGGATAAGGTTTCTAAAAAAGGGTTCCACTGATAGCGTCCATCTTCGTCTGTGATGGACAAATCTGAAACAGGCTTACCAATATCATGGAACAAACCGCCAAGAGCCGCCGCGACACGCCACCTTGGTTCAAGCTCTTTTTTCTCAACCGGTGTGCCACTGGCAACAAAGATGATCCCTTCAGCTGCTTGTGCCGCCCAGAAAGCAACTTCCAACGAATGACGTAATAAACCACCAGCACCACTGTGATGATGATGCTCAGAAGCTGGCAACAAATGAACGTAAGCAGCCAGATGGTCAATACAGGGCTGAATCAACCGTTGAAAATCACGCTGATTAAAGCCAAGTACCTGGCGCAGTTTGGCAATTAGCTCGTCTTGTGTGGACTGCAAGTCCTCGGGGGACGCAGCTGGCAACCCCTTCAGGAATGGCGGGTAGCGTGGGATTTCTGCATCCAGTTGCGATGACAGTTCTGGTAGTGCTTTGGTTTGAAAAAATAGGTTTTTGAACATAGTGAACCTCCGACACGATAGTGTGAAGGTTCAACTCTGAGCTTGATGGCTAGATAGATTGATAATTCATGTAGAAGAATAACATACGAGCTAATTTCACGGTTTCAAAGAGGTGCGGAACCTGATTCTTAGTGATTAATCCCAAGATTGTGCTTTACACGAATCCATATTTCTCACGACGCTGATTGAATGCACTTTTCCCGCCCTCTAATATATCTGCGGCTAAAGCCTGAACATTGGAAACATCGATCGCACCTTGTTGTTCTGGAAGAATTAGCCCTTTATTATCTTCTACGCTCAAAACGCCAATCCATTCAGCATCACCGAAAACCGGAATATTGGCATTATGTGTTGCAAATAGAAACTGACGACTCAGTTTAGCCCTACGTAGTTCTGCGACTATCCTCTCAGCTATAAATGCGTTATCCAAATTATCTTCAGGTTGATCAAGGATTAATGGGTCTTGATTATCCAACAGCAATAAGTGCAAAACAGCAGTGCACTGCTGTCCCGTCGATAATTCATCAATTGACCTAAATACAGCTTCTCGTTCTCCATGAGTCACATTTAACTCAATCGCCATGGTATCCGGTAACTGCAATTCTTCCAGTTCCATTAGTTTTACTTCTGAAAGACGAATTAAAGCTGAAACAACAGTGCCTGATATGCCAAACTTTCGTCCTAGCTCCGACTCTCCTTGACGGATAGTCGAGGCTAAACTGCTTGGAGAGAAGTTACCTTCTAATACCCAGGCGAGACGTTTAGGCCCAACCCCCTCTAAATTGCACCCAGTCAGAAAATTCACAAGTTCTTGGCGGCCACCTTCTGGCTGTAGGGTAAGCCGTACCTTCTGCTCCAGTTTTCTTGTTAACCTTTTAACAGATTTAGTAATACTACTCGCACGCGCACTTGTGTGTTGTTCTAACTCCAGAAGCAGCTTCTTTCGCGAGTTGTACAATTCGTCAATTTGTGTCTGGCGATCTTGCAAGGTGGTTTGTTTAGGGCGTATCTGCTCAATTTGTTTTAACAGAGTCTGATATTCAGCACCAATTTGTCGGCCAGTTTTACCCTGGCTTGCAGGTATATCCTTAAAAGCCAACTCAAGTTTTTGCTCTTCAAGTTGCTGCTTTTCTGATAAAGATTGCTTGACCGGTAACAACTGTTGATTTGCATTTAAAGTTAGCTGTTCTAACTGCGCGCTTTCAAGTAATAACCGCAATTTTCTTTAGTTTACGCCGCTAACAAGTCTTTGCGCAGCCCCATAAATAATTC
>NZ_NKQJ01000007.1 GCF_002312815.1 Agaribacterium haliotis | reverse complement strand
GGTTGTTCCAAATAAGCGACAAACAACACAGAGAGCGGGATGAGGGGCACAACCCGAAGGGCTGGGCCTGAATATCCGCCCAGATGCGTTACTTATCGCTTATTTAGCTTGCTAAACTGCGCTCAAAGCGCCTTTCTGGTCGAATACTCAGGCTCCAGCAGAGCGTATTTAATTAGTGTTAACAGGCCCTAGTTGGCGTTTAAGCTTTGAATAACCGCATCCAACAGCTGAATCGATGCATCAATTTCCGCTTTTCTCACCGCAACACTTTCAATGTTACAGCCGATAGGCAGTTGTTTTTTGCGGGCAAAGTCGAGCAGCTCAAGCCAGTTTTCCATACAAAAATCGACCGAACTTGCCAGAATATCGTCGGCGTGGCGCAGCTCATTTTCAAGCCAGCGCGGCACACTGATGCCGAGCCATTTCATAAATTCGAGTGTTTTGGTTGAACCGCAGGGCGTTAAGGTAAAAATAATGGGCACCGGCTCAAGCGCCTGCTCCTGGCAGAAATAATAATAATCCGACAAAAAGTTTTTAGACGCATTTAAATCATAGACACCCTGGGAAATAAAAAAGCTGCAGCCACTTTGCTGCTTGTGAGCAACACGCAGGTGCTCATCGTGTTTTTTACTGTGACGCTCTGGAATCGTTACACCACCTAAGAGCAAATCAGGGCGCAAACTGTTTCTCAGCGCATAGGCCTGATCAACACTCAAGCTCACTTTTTGGTCTTTGCTTGCGGCGCCGACAAAAACGCTCATTTCGCTGTTGCTATCGAGTGCGTTAATAAAATCAGACAGTTGATCTTTGCTGTATTTGCCAACTGCGCGATAAATAATTTTGGCTGTGTTTATCGCCGCGAGCTGTTCGCGGGCATAAGCAAAATTATCGAGCGTTTTAATATAGGGAAATGGGCGCTCAACATCTGTGCGCTCAGCTTCGTCCTGAATATCGTACAGCACCAAACCATCGATGGCTTTGTTACTTAAACGGTGTATTTGGCGCTCAGCGATGGCCTGAATTTTCTGTGCATCGGTGCCCTCTTTGGGCGGCACAATGCCGTACAGCACAATGCCGTGTTTTTTATTCTGAATTTTGTCTCGCAACATGCGGGCTCACCGTAAATCAAAGGCCCGCATTTTAGCAAGATTCGCCCCTTAGTGTTAACAGGCCCTAGGACAAACAGCACAAGCTACTTTTGATAGCGATCGGCAACAATCGAATAGTGATCCCATACTTTTACATCGTGCAAAGAGCGCAGCAGTTTTACATATTCGGCGTGCGTCCACGCTAACGGGGTGGCTGAGTTGGTGCCCTGGCCCTTGTTAAACTGGCGCTTGCCGCTGCTGCCAACGCCGTCCCACACTTGCTCGGGCAGCATCAAACCTTCGTTTGCAAAAAACTCCATGGCTGCAACATAGGTATTGCGAAGCTCTGTGATATCGGCATTTTCACCAGCCGCTGCCAGTTCGTAGTGTCCGCGCTCACCACTAAAGAAAGGCCACACCCGGCCGCGCTGGCTCGGCCTGTGTTTGCCGCCCTCGGAATAGGCCATGCCCTGGGTGGTATCTTCACCGTAACCGTCTTCGCCATAACGGCGCCAACCGGGCAGCTCTTTGCCCTCGTGCTCAAATAGATACTTGACCCGGTATTTGTGCTCGAGCTGTTGGTTGTCGAGCTCGGGCAAGCTGTCTAAGACATAGCTGTTGTCTGGCGCGCGCACCCCGTAACGCACCAGCTCAAGAAAGCCGCCGTCGAGTATATTTTTTTCGTAAATCACACCGCGGCCATTGCGATCTTCCAGCGGGCCGTTGTCATTAGGGTCACTGGAAGCGTTAATGCGCAAATAATAGCGCCCGTTACCGCCTTGCTCACGAAAATGGCCACTGGTGGTAAAGGTCAACTGTTCGAGCGAAGCCTCGTAGTTATCGGCGGCCTGCAGCCAGCGTTTGTGCGCGGCAAGATCGCCTTGCGCCTGGGCGATATCCGCCGCCGCAACCAGGCCGGCAATCGTCGCTGCTATCGTCGACGGCGAGTAGCCCTTTTGCTCTTCCCAGCGCTCTTGCTGGGTATAAGGCGGGCGCAAGTCGTAGTGGTTCCAGTCAATATTTACCTTGCCACCAGTAACTAAAAAGTCGGCCGCGGGTTTTAACATCTGCTCGTACCAATACGCGAGCTCTTGCTCGCTGAGCACCTCTAGCTGCCAGAGTTTCCACGCCAACATCAGCGGCATGGCGGTTTGATCAAGCTGCACTGCGACCCACTCGATGGTGCCGTCGACATGGGTTTTCTGTAAAAACCAACCGCCCTGGCCTTTATTTTCCGGCATCTGCTCGCCGACCTGAATTTTTTTCAGATAGCTAAATGCCACCTTGGCAGTATCGCTGTCGCCAAGGGCCAGAAAAGCCATCGCACACTGATAAAAATCTCGTGGCCAAACCGCCTTGTAACCGGTCGATGACTGCGCAGCGCTAACTTTGTCACCCCAGGGGTTCGACAGTGAAGCAATTAAAGCACCGCTGTGTGTTTTATCTTCCTGAGCTTTGAGCACCAAGGCGCTGGCGTACAGCAGTGCGCCGCCGTCAAGGCTCTCGGCTGCAAGCGTATCGAGACTGTCTAAACTGACCAGGTAGTCCTGCCAGCCGACGCTGTCACCGATACCGTTGTAGGCCGCCAACACTTTTTCATAACCCCGCTGGCGACTTTGCTCGGCCGCGTACTTGGCCTGCTGCTCAGAACCTGCAAAACTCAACAAAATATCGATAGGCGATGAAAAATCATCGTTCGATATCAGCTCAGCAGCAAGCGCAACATTACCGCTTTGCTCAGAGCTGCTTGTGTATTGCCAATCGAGCTTGTTGTCAGCCAAATCGCTCAGTAAGTCACTGACCCCGACAAAACCGACACTGGCGTTAGCAAGCGCCGCCCCTGCATACAGCCCCATCACCTGCTCACCCTGCGATGCGTACAGGCTTTGAGTATTTTTTTCACTGACAACGCGAGCGCGGTCGCCCTCACCGGTATTGCCAATATGCGGGTTGGCGTAAACAAATAAACGCAGGCCCGCTTGTTTGGGTTTAAATATTACTCGGTGCCAGAGCACATCGCGCTCAGGGTCCGTAAAGATATGTTTTTCAATACTGTACAGGCCTTGCTTGTCAGTATTAACAATTTTATACGCCAGCGATAAAGGCCGGCCCTGCGCATCTTTATAGAGGTAGTCTATTTCTGAATTCGTCGCGGTATTTTCAACATCAACAAAGTCGTCGCCGACAACCACCAGCTGCATATCTTTTAACTGCGCCTCGTGGATCATGCCGTACATGGTTTCAGTTAACACACCTTCGGCAACTGAAAACCACAGCTTACTCACCGCGCCTGTGTTAGCTTCGCTGCTGTGCTGGCCGTCGACATAGGCTTCATACGAGGTACCTATGCCGGTTTTTGCAGAGTAAGCCCAGGTTGAAGCCCGCCCGGGCGCGCCGGGTGCGACATCGCCAGCATGTGTTATATCGCGCTTTAGCTCAGTATTTTTATTGTCCGCACAGGCAAAGAGCAGGCTGCAAAGAAAAGCGGCGGCCAGCATACGAGATTTATTCATAACATCACTCCGATTCAATTCTTAAAGTCAGAATGGCCGCAGCCAACCAAAACACAGCAGCTAAAACAAAGGCGTAGATTGCCGAGCCGCCAAACAGAAATTTAACCAACGCGCCTAAAACACTTGCCGCCAACAGTTGCGGAATCACAATAAAAAAATTAAATATGCCCATGTACAGACCCATTTTGTTTTGTGGGATAACATTGGCGAGCATCGCATAGGGCATAGACAAAATACTGGCCCAAGCAACACCGACAGCAAACATGCTAATAATAAGCAGATGTGCGTCCGGCAAAAAAACAAAGCTGAAAAAGCCCAGCGCGCCAATAAACAAACACAGTGCATGAGTGAATTTTGCGCCTTTCCAGCGGGACAACGCCGCAATCGCAATGGCGGCAATCGCTGCAAAACCGTTGTAGCTTGCAAATAAAACTCCGACCCAATCAGCCCCTTTATTGTAGGCCTCGGAGCTGGCATCGGAGCTGTGAAAAAAATGCTCGGTCACCGCTGGTGTGGCATAGATCCACATTGAAAACAGCGCAAACCACGAAAAAAATTGCACCAGCGACAGCTGCCGCATTTTTCCCGGCATGGTGTTTAAATCATAAATTATCTGAAACAGCGCGCGCTGATGTTGGCCAGTGGCCTGCATTTGTCGGCTCAGATACAGCAAACAACCGTAAGCCATCGCACCGATGGCAATAATATAAAGCTCCCTCTGCCACGCTAGCATGGCGATACACAGCAAAAAAACAAAACCGCTTAGTATCCAATAGGCCCAGTTTGCGCCAAACATCTGGTTGCGTGTTTCATTACCGCTATCACCGTGAAAGCGCTTTAGCTCTTCATCGCTGTATTCGCGACTGCTGACAACCGTCCACATCACAGAGACAAACAATACCGCCGCGCCCCAGTAAAATGCATAACGCACAGAAGCGGGGACCACACCGGATTCGGCGGTATTAGCGACATCAAAATAAGTATTTAAAATCCAGGGCAGTGCCGATGCGATCACCGCGCCAATGCCAATAAAAAAGCTTTGCATGGCATAACCAAAGGCGCGCTGTTTTTTTGGCAACATATCACCAACAAAAGCGCGAAAAGGTTCCATGGTAATGTTGATTGATGCATCGAGCACCCACAGCATGCCTGCTGCCATCCACAAATACGAGGCGTTAGGCATGAACAGCAAAGCAATGGTTGTCAACACCGCGCCGACAACAAAAAATGGCCGGCGCCGACCAAAACGAGAGCGGCAGCGATCGCTGTAGTAACCCACCAAAGGCTGCACCAGTAGCCCGGTCAGAGGCGCCGCCACCCACAGGCCTGCAATATCGTGAACGTCGGCACCGAGTGTTTGGAATATACGGCTCATATTGGCATTTTGCAGCGCAAAGCCAAATTGGATGCCGAGAAAACCAAAACACATATTCCAGATATGCCAGAAACTAAGCTGAGGTTTATTATTCATTTCGTATTCTCTTTTCTCTGCCTGCATAGTATGCACGAGCATCTTTTTGCTCAAGCACCTACATACGTATTCAAGCCCGGGCCCGCTTAACACGAATTAAATGCGTGCTAAGCCCCGGCCTGAAACACTTAATCCGCGGTAAATTTTTCAATAAATTCATCGTGGCCGGGCATGGCTTGCACAAGCTCCGCGTAGTTTTGTTTGATGCTTTCCAGCCAGGCTTTTAGCTGCTCACTATCGGGCGCATTGGCAAGCGGATGCCAGGCCTTGGGCTCAACACCCTGCCCCAATAAAACCTGCATCCAGCTCGCATCGTGAAATAAATCGTCCTGTTCGCGCTGAACGTAACCAGTATTTCGAAACATGGTAATTTTCCGGCTTAGCGACTCCGGCACAGACATATGGCGAAGATCCTTCCAAAACTGGCTATCGTCTCGCTGATTGACGTGATAATGCAAAATAATAAAGTCGCGTATTTGCTCGTATTCCAGTTTTGACAGGCGGTTGTACTCATCGACTGCACTTTGCTCAATTTCCTGAAACGGGAAGAATTTAAGTAAACGCACAATCGCACTTTGAATTAAATGGATGCTGGTTGACTCAAGCGGCTCGATAAAACCACTGCTAAGCCCAACCGCCACAACGTTTTTATGCCACTGTTTTAAACAGCGCCCCGGCTCAAACGACAACAGACGCGGTTCGGCCTCTAATTCACTGTCAATATTATTAAGCAACAACTGCCGGGCCTGATCTTGTGAATAATAGTGACTGCTGAACACCAAACCATTGCCGTTTCGGTGCTGTAGCGGAATGCGCCACTGCCAGCCTGCTCCATGGGCAATCGCGCGCGTATACGGCAGTGTTTTTTCAAGGCGCCGACTCGGCACCGCTAGTGCGCGATCGCACGGCAACCAATGCTTCCAACTCTGGTAGCCGGTATTTAATACCTTTTGCATAAGCAGCGCCCTAAAGCCGCTGCAATCGATAAACATATCGGCCTCTAAACGCCGGCCATCTTCGAGTATAACGGCCTTGAGCCTACCACTATCGGCATCGCGTTCGGCATCAACAAACAGGCCTTCAATGCGACAAACACCATCGCGCTCTGCAATTTTTCTTAAATACCGTGCATATAGGCTCGCGTCAAAATGATACGCGTACGGCAATTGTAAACCCTGGGCATTGGCCGCTAGTTTGGCGAACTTATTTTGACTGGCAACAAGATAATTGAGGTCGTAGTCCCAAACGCTATCCCTACAGATGCCTTCGGCGCGGGCTCGACTTAAATAGTGGTGAAACTGGCAGAAAGCGCGGCTCTGCCCCGCTGCACCAAAACTGTGGAAATACGCAGAGCCGGGCTTTTTCCAATTCTCAAATTTAATCGCAAGCTTTAAGCTTGCTTTGGTTTCTCGCAGAAATTCCGCTTCGTCAAAACCGAGCACTTGATTGACGTGTTGTATCTGCGGTATTGTCGCTTCGCCAACACCGACCGGCGCAATTTGCTCGGACTCAAGTAAACTCAACTCGACTTGCGCGCCCAGTACTTTTTTTAAAAGTGCTGCGGCCATCCAGCCAGCCGTGCCACCGCCGACAATAAGCAGGCGCTTTATTGCTGTTGCTGCAGCATCACTTTGTTTTTGTTGTAACTGCTCACGCATCGCTGGTACTCGCTTAATCGCATTCGCCAATCAACTTATTCTGGTTTGTTTTGAGCACACTGCCAAGAAAAAAAGCCCGCCCGCAAAGGCTGCAGACGGGCTATAGAGGCACTGGGATCCGGCAATGCCTGTGGGGTTTAGAACTTGTAGTTCAAACCAAGAAGGTAATTGGTGCCAAAACTTTGATAGCGAGTAATATGGCGCTCGTCGAGCAGCTCGTCACTGATCGCTGTGGCTTCATCGGTGAGGTTTTGTGCCTGTAAGGTGACCGTAAGCCCCTCAAGGTACGGCACACCACTGCCGCCAAAGTCATAGCCAACTTGCGCGTCCCACAATGTTGCGCCGTCATCGGTGGCATCAACCAAACTCAGGCTAAGGCCCCGGTCTTCGGTCAAGAATTCTGAACGATCGGTACCGCTGATGCGAAACTGAAACCCGGCGCGCTCAAAGTACGCTGTCAACTGATAAATTTCTTCGGATAAACCGGGAATTCTATCTTCTTCACCCTCGTCGACATCGAGCGAGCCATCGGTAAAGGTTGCCGTGGCCAGCACCCCAAATCCGTCGAGGCTATCACTGAAGATATGAAAAGGCAGGCTCGCTTGAAATTCAAAACCGCTGGTACTGCCGGTCAAGCCATCTTCGCGTGTATTGACCACACCCTCAAACAGCACCGGAGGTGTGACACCGTCTTCAGCGACGTGGTAGCCGGGGATATAGTACTGACTGAAGTCTTCAATACTGTCACCCTTCTTGTGCCAATTTTTTAAATCCTTGTAAAAATACGTCGCACCTAATAAGCCGTCTTCGGCAAAATACCATTCGTAGGCGAGGTCAAACTGCGCCACTTCATAGGGGCGCAGAGTTGGGTTGCCCGAGCTCCCAGACCAGGCGCTGTTGCGAGGGTCCGACGGCTCCAGTACTTTGGAGTCATTAAAGGCAAAACTCACCTGATTATTTGGCCGCATATCATCCATACGCGCGCGGCTCATTGCTTTGCTCAAGCCTGTGCGAATTAAATGATCGTCGTGTACTTCAAAAGTTAAATTCAAGCTCGGCAATACTTTGGTATAGGAATCGCTGCCGTCAACCGGGCTTGCATCAACATAGCCGTCTGAACCTGTGACACTGTCCCAGCCGCTGCTGCTTTGTTCGGTATCAACCACTTGCACACCAACATTACCGGTAACCGGCACCGGGCCGAGTTGAGCGCTTAAATCCGCCATGGCATAAAGCGTCAACACAGTTTCATCAACGGTATAACTATCGCCTTTACGGCTGGTTTCTAAGTCCTCAGCTGCAGTGCGAATATAATAATTGTCTTCAAACAACTTAATGCTGTCGTAGGCGATAATATCTCCGACACCGAGAAAACTAAGATCAGCGGTGCCCACAACATACTGCTCCGGTATCGCGGCATCACCGGGATAAGTAGGCGCGGTTAAAAATGCGCCGCGATTGTCTTTGGTCTTAGAGCGGTCGCTGTAGTTCAGACCAAATTCAAGGCCGCTGACGATGCTCCAGTTTGTTTGCCCGCGAGCACTGAGTCGAAATGAGTCGAGGCTTTCATCCCAATCGGGGTTGTTGACAAAACCGTCTTGCGCGGTGTTATCAAAACCCGGTACCGGCGCCAGCGCGCCACCCCAGGCCTGCGGCCCGGCTAGTTTAATTAAGGATTTATCCGTGTAATCGGGCATCGAGATACTGGGGTGAGCACTGAACATCACGCCTTTGTCTGTCATGCGCCACGAACGCGCAGCGGGGTCACCCTGAGAGGCGCTGCCCGCGCGGCCAACACCGGAGTAGCTTTCAACATTGGTAATGTGTTTATCAACTTTGCCGCTGCTGAGATCGGCCTCAAGAGTCCAATCGTCATTTAAATAAAATTCGGCGTTCAAACCGAAGGTCGTAAGCTCGGCCGTTTTTCGTTCGGCGTCATTGCGGATAACCGAGTGAAAACCATCCCAGTAGCCGGAAGTTACCAGGCCATCCTCCACCGAGGTTGCGGTGTAATTTGCTGCACCCCACTCGGCTCCGGCTTCTTCCAGACCGCGAAATACTTTGTCTTCTTTAAAGTCGATATACAGCGCATCGGCTGTCAGGGTGAGTTTTTCGTTGACTTTATACTGAAATACAGCGGTGACCGAGTCGCGCTCCATCATCGCCGAGCGCACAAAACTATCGTGCCCACCGAGCACCTTGGCACCGTTTAAGTCGACACCGTCTGCCGCGTCACCGTTCACTGCATCGGGATAACCCCAACCGCGAAACTGCTGCTCCTGGCTTGGGCTCTCCATCGTTGCCACTGCAACAGAAAAGCCCAGTGTGTCATCGAGAAATTTATCCGAATAGATAAACGATAGGCGATGGCCGTTGTCGTCAAAATCCGGGTTGGCCGATTCCAAGCCGTTTTGCTCTAAGCTGACATTAATGGCCGTGACCGGGCTCGCATCGAGCGGGCGTATCGTTTGCAAGTCAACCGTGCCGCCAACCCCTTGAGTAATCAAACTCGCATCGGGCGTTTTATAAACTTCAACTGCACTAATAATTTCTGCAGGGTAGAGATCGTATTCAACACCGCGGTTGTCACCCATGCCGAGTAATTCGCGACCATTCATCGAGGTGCCGACCCAGTTTTCACTAAAACCGCGAACCGTTAAACCGCTGGTGCGACCATTTTTTCGCTGGCCGGCCAGGCCCGGCAGGCGCCCGAGTGACTCGGCAATGCTGGTATCTGGCAATTTACCAATATCTTCGGCCGAGATGGCCTCAACGATGGAAGTATTTTCGCGTTTAATTTCCTGGCTCTGAGCCACAGCTGCGCGAAAGCCCGTCACCATTACCTCTTCTGCAACCGGCGCGGATGCGGACTCCTGTGCGTAGACAAGTGGGGAGCCTGCCATCATCGCCAGAGTGGAAGCCCAAAGTCGCAAGGGCTGGAACCTAGTCTTTTTCATCATCTCGACCTCATTATTATTTGTAGATCAGCAGTGGTGACGACATTCTTCCCGCGCCACTAGCTCTCTCATGCTCTGCTTGGCATGCCTGCATAGTACGCCTCTTTTTTTTTTGATCTCAAGCACATGCATACGTATTCAAGTGACTTTCCATCGCTGCATACGTATGTTTTAACCCGTGTACTCAAGTACCCAGGCAGGCAAGTCAGCGCGTTAAAACTCTGGCGAATAAAACCTGTCAACCCTTTACATAGTAGTACCGCACTTTGCAGCAGAAAGTAATTACAAGCTCTTAGTAACACGCTTTTAAAGCAGCCGCGCACTAACGTGCGAGGTATTAACAGCGACGCCGTAATAACAGTAATGATAATAAAAAGCTGATTGTAAAATCAGCGAGCATTTTGCAGCCTTGTTTACATGAGAAAGAGCTATATGCGGCGAACAATCACTCGCGCATACGTATGCAGGCTATTGTGATTGGGCCCCTGGTCGCTGTAACGTGCGCAACTGTGGTTTGAACAGAATAATTAACGGAGTAGTCATGAGCGACGCACTCTGGTGGCAAGGCGCTATCATTTACCAAATTTATCCGCGCAGTTTTATGGATGCCAACGGTGATGGCATTGGCGACTTGCGCGGCATTGAAAAAAAACTCGACTACCTTGAAAAGCTCGGCGTCGACGCATTGTGGATTTCCCCGTTTTTTTTAAGCCCAATGAAAGACTTTGGCTACGATATTGCCGATTACCGGCAAGTGGACCCAATGTTTGGCTCGCTCGAAGACTTTGATCGCCTGACAAAAAAAGCTCACGAGCGCGGCTTAAAGATCATGATTGATCAGGTGCTAAGCCATACCTCAGACCAGCACGCGTGGTTTCAACAAAGCCAGCAGGATAAAAACAATAGCAAAGCTGATTGGTATGTCTGGGCTGACGCAAAAGCGGATGGCACTGCGCCGAATAACTGGCTGAGTGTTTTTGGTGGGTCCGCCTGGCAGTGGCACGAACAACGCCAGCAATATTATTTGCACAATTTTTTAAGCAGCCAACCCGACCTTAACTACCACAGCGCCGAACTTCGCAAAGCGATACTTGGCGAAGTAAAGTTCTGGCTTGATCGCGGTGTCGACGGCTTCCGTTTTGACGCCATTAACTACTGTTATCACGATCAGAAGCTGCGAGATAACCCCTTCAAACCCAGGGCCCAGCGCAAGGCGCGCGGTTTTAGTGAAGACAACCCCTACGCCGCACAGTATCACTACTACGACAACAACCGCCCGGAAATGCTCGACTTTTTGCAAGAGCTGCGCAAGCTTATGGACCAATACCAGGGCATAAGTTCCGTTGGAGAAATTAATACCGAAGACTCGCTGCAATCGATCAGCGAATACACCAGCAAACAGCGCCTGCACTTGGGCTACAGTTTTGAATTGCTCGCCGGCGAGCGCTCTGCTGATTATGTACGGCAAACGGTTAGCACACTGCAAAATAAACTTGAAAACGGCATGGCTTGCTGGGCCATCAGCAATCACGATGTCGAACGCGTTGCATCGCGCTGGTCTGACGACGGCCAAGTAAAACCTGAACAGGCGAGCATGTTATCGATCATGTGCGCCTGCCTGCGCGGCACGATCTGTGTCTATCAGGGCGAAGAACTCGGCCTTGGCGAGGCTCAGTTAAGCAAAGAGCAGTTGCGCGACCCTTTTGGCATTAAATTTTGGCCCGAGTTTAAAGGCCGGGACGGCTGCCGCACACCGATGCCGTGGGACAAAAATAAACAACACGCAGGTTTTAGCCAAGGCTCACCTTGGTTGCCGATTGCTGCCGAGCACCTTGCACACACGGTCGAACAACAGCAGCAACAAAAAAACTCTTGCTTAAATCGCTACCGAGAATTTTTGCACTGGCGCAAGCAGCGAAAAAGCCTGAGGCTCGGGCTTATAGAATTTGCCGAAGCCAAGCAAGACTGCCTTGCGTTTGTGCGGGTCTTTGAAAGTGAATACACCCTGTGTGTATTTAATTTCTCCGCCCAATACCTTGAGCTTGACCTGGGCTTTTTACTGGCACAACTTAAGCTTGATGGCCAAATAGATAACTTACAAAAAATCGACTTGGGCTGTGTTAACGCCCGGATTGACAAGCATACGCTGCAACTGCCCGCCTACGCATTTTTATTAGCCGATATTAACAAGACTTAGTCTTGCCCTTTTTTATAAAAGCGGCTCTTTGAGCCGCTGTTGCCAACAAAAAACGCCTTTTTTTGTTGGCACAGGTGAGAGCCGACTCCACTTCGCCGCGACCAACACTCTGCCCTTCTTACTTGCGGACGAATACACAAAGCTCGACTCTGGTCTTGAGCCCTTCGGCGCTATGCCATAATCTATTGATTCGTAGCCAATAACAAAACAACGATTATAAAAACAGGGATTAGATGGCATGAAAGGCAGCAAACCGACATCTTTTGATATTGCCTATCGCGCTGGCGTCAGTCAGCCAACTGTTTCGCGTGCGCTGCGCAATAGCCCACTTGTCAGTAAAGAAACGCGCGAACGAGTCCAGGCCATCGCCAAAGAACTCAATTACAAAGTGGATATCAATGCCCGCAACCTGCGCGCTCAAAGTGCTAAAACGCTAGCCCTGCTCATCTGTGAAGACCCCGGCAACGGCGACTCACTTATCAACCCTTTTTTTCTGGCGATGCTCGGCAGCATCACAAAAGCCTGCGCCGTGCGCGGCTACGACTTACTTATTTCTTTTCAGCAAGACAGCGAGGACTGGGCCGCCGACTATGAAGATACCCATCGAGCCGACGGCATTATTTTCTTAGGTTACGGCGATTATCAAAACTATGCCCAGCGCATTGCCAAGCTCGACGAAATTCAAGCTCACTTTATTACATGGGGGCCGGTGCTAGAGGGGCAGCCGGGTTTTTTTATTGGCTGCGACAACCGCGGCAGTGCCCACGCGGCGGTGCAGCACTTAATAAAACTCGGCCGCCAGCGCATTGCTTTTCTCGGTGACAACTCAGAAAAAAGCCCCGAATTTCGCGCGCGCTACAACGGCTACACCAGTGCCCTGCTCGAGGCAAAAAAGATTATCGACCCCGCACTACAAGAAAATGCTCAAAGCACGGAACAAAGCGGATACCAAGCAATGAAAAAGCTTATCGATAGCGGCGCAGAATTTGATGCGGTCTTTGCCGCTTCCGACCTAATCGCCTTGGGCGCCTTAAAAGCGCTGAACGAAGTTAACCGCAATGTGCCCCAACAAGTTAGCCTAATTGGCTTTGACGATATCGCCCAGGCTTGCTATTCAAGCCCGTCTCTGACCACGGTAAAACAAGATACTGTGCTTGCAGGGCAACTCTTGGTCGACAAGCTGATCGAACTTATCGATGGACAAACCATAGAGAGTCACCAGCTTAGCGGTGAACTTATTGTCCGCGAAAGCTGTGGCGGGGCCAGCTAATCACGGTAAACGCATGCCCGTTGTCCGTCGCAAACAAAAGCTCATCCATATAGGCAAATGATTGGGGGCGAGTTGATCGGGGCATAGTGCTTAGCCGCTTAGCGCATTGGCTATACTGCTCTAAACAGGTTCGCCCTATTGAGTACCAACGTGATCGGTGCCTGGAGTCATTGCTGCGACAGTGAGAGCATCTATGTCAAAAACAATCAACGCAAACACGCCAAGACTTTCCCGTTCAAAAAACGCGCTGATTGCTGCCCGCTCACTTATAGTGCCGCTTTACCTATTGTTTTGCTTGCCCAATGTAGCCGCGGCTGAAAGCATAAGAATGATAGGTAACTCTCGCGATCACTCCTTGCCGGCTGTTGTACTGCGCCAGGTTGCTCAACGCCTGAACATGGACTACGAGCATCCCTATGAAGACATCGAACGCGTCTCCAGCGCCCGTGCCCGCAGCGATTTAAGCAGCGGTGACCTCGATGTCATATGGGACATGAGCTCGCTAGACATGGAGCAGCAATTTGATGCTATTCACTTCCCCTTATATCGGGGCATACTCGGCATGCGCCTGGCACTTGTGCGCAAGGATCGCAGCAAAATCTTTGCCGGCGTAAAAAACTTGCGCGACCTACAACAATTCCAACCGGGCCAAGGCAGAACCTGGGCAGATACGGCGATACTCGAAGCAAACGGCTTAAGTGTTGTTAAAACGGGCAAATACCAGAATCTCTTTCCGATGCTTGAGGGCGGGCGCTTTGACTATTTTCCCCGCGGCCTCTACGAACCCTGGAATGAGATCCGTGATCACGCCGAACTTGAGCTCAGCGTCGAGCCCAATATACTTATTCGCTACCGTGCGCCTCTATATTTTTTTGTAAAAAAAGGCAATACACGTTTGCACACAATGATTCTGTCAGAACTCGAAGCTATGTTACTGGATGGTTCGTATAATGAATTATTCTTTTCTGACCCTGCAGTTAAAATGGGCATGGAAAATGCCCATTTACGATCTCGCACTATTATCGATTTAGACAACCCATTTTTAAGCCCTAAAACCCCGCTAGAACGCAAAGAGCTTTGGTTTGATCCGCTTCGCGATTATTGACCGCTCGCCCTTATACTTATCAACTATCCCCATAACAGCCCATCACAGCAGCTTAAGCTGCGCGTACTATAATGAAAGCTGAATTTCAAACTGTGCATGGTGGAGCATTGCTATGACATCCGCGACTCAGCAATCTTTGCCATCTTCTTTATTTTGTCTCCTTAATTTTAAACAGCCGTTTATAAAACATAGGTTTGCAGCACATCTAAGTGGTTTAGCTCTTTTTAGTCTATTGAGTTTGCTCTGTAAGTTTGCCCTCGCTCAACAAAGCTCTCAGGATTCCCGGCAGTTCGACAAATACATCAACTTGAGCTTAAAAGAATTAATAGAAATCGAAGTCAGTGTGACCTCTGGCAAAAAAAGGCAAGAGCGCCGGGTATTCGGCAGTGTGCACCAGCTAAATAATCAAGCCTGGGATACCAGTTCAGGCCGCATGATTTACGATGCACTTGATGTGCTGCCGGGGGTTGATACTCAGCTGTCTTTGGGTGGTACACGTATGGTCAGCATACGGGGTTTTGCGCACACCACACAAAGTGCACGCGGGAAATCCGTCTTGTTTGACAGCATACCGTTAAACGGTTTTGCATTTGGCTCGGCGCTATACCAAACCAGTACACTGCCTGCAAATTTAATATCGAGCTTAGAGATTGTTAAAGGCCCCATTTCAAGTTATTACGGGCCAGACGCATTTCACGGCGCAATTGCTCTTAATCCGTGGTCGAGCGATACAAACGGCTTTAGTACATCGATCTCCCAGGGTTCACGCCAAGACAACGAATTTAATATTAAAGGTGCCTACGAACTTAGTGATCACATTCGCGCATCGAGCAACATTAATTATTTCCAACAACTCAATGCCGATATCAATGCGGACAACCTCACGCACAAACCCAACAACGAGATTCAAGCACTTAGCGTTAATCAAAATTTCTATAGCGCCTTCGGCCAATTCAGTTTGCTTTACCACGACGCCGAGACTGACGATTTTTATCCAATGTTTCACGACCCTAAGTTTTTGCTAAAAGGTGATTATTCAAATATCGACAAATCAAACAGCTTACTGCTCTATTACAAACATCAACTGGACATTTACCCCACGCTGCAACTTCGCCCGGCACTGTGGTACAACCGCTCTGATTTTTCTCTATACGAAGACTTTAACGCTTTAGAGCCAGAGCCCGGCCAGTACGAAACCTGGGCCGATGAACAGTATGCGCTGCGCTTACACGGAGATTGGCTGGCACAGCGCAGGCACGAACTGACCTTTGGCCTTGAATATATGCACAGCAAGGATCGAAAAAGCGAGTCCTATCGCGGGGCAATGCCGCCGACAGAAAACGAGCACAGTGGCTTTAGCAAAGACATCTACTCCGCTTTTTTTGACTATCGAATCGACCTAATCGACAACAAATTGTTAGGCCTTGCCAGCGCACGCTACGACTACTTTAGCAACTCCAGCCAAAACGAAATTTCCCCAAAGGCCGGTTTAATCTGGCTCGCCAACGACGCCAACACCTTCAAATACATTTACGCTGAAGGCTACCGTGCACCGGCCTCAGCCGAGTATCACGGCGCCGGAGCCTGGGTTGGCGATCCGAGCCTTAAAGGCGAGCGCCTGTACAGCCACGAGCTTATATATCAACTAACGTTTGATGCGTTCAAATGGACCACAAGCGTTTACAGAAATAAATGGAAAGACGGCATTATCACCATTGCCAACACGCCCGCCGCAATCGAAGCGGGAAAAAACGGCGAGTACAGTAACCAGGGGGAAAACAGCGCCGAAGGCGTTGACAGCGAACTCAACTACTTTGTGCAAAGCTGGCACACACTGGTATTTATTAACGGAGCCTACAACCACAGCAAAAACGAGATTAGTGGCGAAGACTACCAACTCTACCCTCGCAGGAAGTTTGCCGCGGGCTTGCGCTATAAGCGGGGCAACTGGGGTTTTGATCTGCAACACATCAGCAAATACCACCGCCTGGAAGATTCGTTGGCCACCGACGATGAAAAACTCGATGACTTCCACGAACTCAATCTTAACCTTGCCTACGAATACAGACGCATGTCTGTCGACATGGGTATCTTCAACCTCTTAGACAGAAAAAACATTGAGCCGTCGATATGGTTTGTCGATGGCGGCATTTACCGCAACGGCAGAGAGTTCAGACTAAGCGCGAGTTACAAAACATTTTAGGCCTGAAACAGAAAATGCCCGGGCCAGCCGGGCATCCAGGGTAATAGCACAGCTAAGGATAAGCAGCGCATAAACTAGAAAGAGTTTTAAGCGACCACTGAATAAATCAGTGAACCGTAAACTCCACAGAAAAGTGCCATTTGAGCACCGAAAAAAACCTTAGACTTCAGCATAATTGACTCCAGGGCTTCATTCGTCATGGGACTGTCCGTAATGACGCATGTTTTGGAAGAGTGACGCTTCCCGCGATCTCACGTGTTATTGTTATTGAGTGCTTATTCACAAAAAAGTTCAAAGCACATCTGCATCGTACAAAAACTGATAACCAGAAACCACCCATTTCGCCAATATTTCACAAAAACGTAATAACATTTTGTTAACTAACACCCTGGTTGTTATTGCGTTTGCCGTGTTTGTCGCTTGCTGATATCGGCTATTGTGCAACTGTAAGGCTCGTTCGCATAGCGTTGGCTCAAGGCGATAATGCGCTGGTTGGAACTGCCTCGCCAACACAGTCTTGCATCTTTAAATTCGGCCTCGAAACGCCCGTCAACTAAGACATCCAGGCAATCTAGCAAGGTCAGTTGCGCGCCCTCTAACTGCTCCAGACGATAGCCTGTCCAGCACCAAATATCTTTATCTGGATACTGCGTTTTCACCGCTTCAACCAAGTCGGTAACGGCCGCTAGGTTGCGCGGATGCAGCGGATCACCACCACTTAAACTCAGCCCCCTTTTACGTATACGTTGATCGCCCAGATCACACAAAATACGTTGTTTTATCTGCTCACTGTAGGCCTCGCCCTTTTTAAACGACCACGAGGCTTTGTTAAAACAATCCGGGCAGCGATGTTCACAGCCGGATACAAATACGCTGCAGCGCGTACCCGGGCCGTTGATCACATCGACCGGATGGTATTGCAGAATACGCATCAGGCCGGCTCGGCATCGAGATGCTTAACCCGGCGCAGCACTTCTTGCTGCTTGCCGTCGTTAAACGGCCTCGCGTCCGGGCTGCCGAGATAACCGCAAACCCGCCGTGTCACCGAGACACGGGCACTGTCGCTGTTGCCGCACTGCGGACAGCAAAAACCTTTACTGGTGCAATCAAACTCGCCGGTAAAACCGCAGTCGTAGCACTCGTCGATCGGGGTATTGGTTCCGTAGTACGGCACACAGTCGTAGCTGTAATCCCAAACATCTTCGAGCGCATCGAGGTTGTGCTGAAGATTAGGGTACTCGCCGTAACAAATAAATCCGCCACTACTTAAGGGCGGGAAGGTTTTTTCAAAGTCGAGTTTGTCAAAAGGGTTAACCTTTTTCTGCACATCCAGGTGGAAGGAATTGGTGTAATAACCCTTGTCGGTCACCCCCGGAATCAAGCCAAAATCTTTGGAGTCAATGCGGCAAAAACGCGAGCATAAATTTTCGCTCGGCGTGGCGTACAGGCTAAAACCGAGACCCGTTTGTTGTTTCCACTTTTCGATTGTCGCCGACATGCAGGCAACAATTTCGTGCACCAGGGCTTTGCGCTGTTCGCAGTCGTAGACATGTACCGTATGCCCGAGCAGGGCATTGCAAACCTCGTTTAACCCGATATAGCCGAGCGATACCGAAGCGCGGCCATTTTCAAACAGCGAAAACACCGAGTCCTCCGGTTTTAAGCGTATGCCGCAGGCACCTTCGGTATAAAGTATCGGCGCCACCTTGGCTTTGACGTGGCGCAGGCGATCAACACGCGTCATTAACGCTTCAAACGCGAGCTCGAGATTGCCGTGCAACAATTTGTAAAACAAATCCATATTGCCTTTGGCCAACAGCGCTAAACGCGGCAAATTCAAACTGACAACGCCGAGATTATTGCGGCCCTCGTGCACCTCTTGCCCCTGCTCTTCGTGGCGACTTAAAAAGCTGCGACAGCCCATCGGGGTTTTAAATGAACCGGTTACCTCAACAACCTGTTCATAGTTAAGAATATCCGGGTACATGCGCTCGCTGGCGCAGCGCAAAGCCAAGCGCTTAATATCGTAGTTGGGGTCTTCGGGGTGGGCATTTAAACCGCGCTTCATCGCAAAAACCAACTTGGGAAATACCGCCGTTTTTTTATGTTTGCCCAAACCCGCCCTGCGCACTTCTAATATGCAGCGCTGAATTAATTTTTCCTGCCAACTTGAGCCAAGACCAAAACCAAAGGTGACAAAGGGCGTTTGACCATTGGAGGTGTGCAAGGTGTTAATTTCATACTCAAGTGCCTGAAATGCGTTGTAACACTCTTTTTCACACTGCTCTTTGGCATAGGCCTCGGCTTCGGCAATCTTGTAGCGCTCGGCCGTTGCCACATGTTTTTGATAACTGAGCTCGACATAGGGCGCAAGCACTTCATCGATGCGGTTGATGGTCGTACCGCCATAGATATGGCTTGCCACCTGAGCAATGATTTGTGCGGTGACACTACAGGCCGTGGATATCGACTTGGGGCTTTCGATTTCGGCGTTGCCCATCTTAAACCCGTTTTCAAGCATGCCTTTTAAATCGACCAGCATGCAGTTAAACATCGGGAAAAACGGCGCGTAATCTAAATCGTGATAGTGTAAAAAACCGCCGTCGTGGGCCTCGACCACCGCCTTGGGTAAAAGCTGAGTTTTAGCAAAGTGGCGGGCGACAATGCCGGCGAGTAAATCCCGCTGTGTTGGAATAACGCGGCTGTCTTTGTTGGCGTTTTCGTTTAACAGCTCGGAATTATTTTGCTCAACCAGGCCCTGAATCTCACGCGTAAGACGGCTGCTGCGCTCGCGCTCTAGATCGCGCTCGTGGCGATACTCAATGTAGCGGCGCGCAACATCCTTAAAATAGCTCTGCATCAAGCGCCGTTCGACCAAAGCCTGGATCTCGTCAATGGCGACTTGTTCGCGCCCGTCGAGCTCCTCGGCCACCGCCAGCGCAATATGTTTCGCATCGGGCTCTGACACCCGCTTGCAGGCTTTCATAGCCTTTAAAATTGCCTGCTCTATGCGCCCAACGTCAAACGGGGTTCGACTTCCATCGCGCTTAATAACCACCTTGTCCATAACTCTCTCTCATCATCTGCTGCGGCATTTTTACTATATATAGTGGCAAAGGTGGTGACAGAAACTAGATATAGTTGGTGAGAGCGAGTTTTTTATGATTTAGATCAGTTTTTAACGGCGCTTAGCGCGCCGCTTAACTCAGTTAAGATCGGCGACCGAATCGCGCTCTTCAATGCGCGGCATAAAAAGATGGGTGCGCCCAGCCGGCGCCTGCTGACCATCGGCCAACTTGATCGCCAGCTCGATCGCATAGTTGGCCATTTCTTCAATTGGATAGGTCATTGTGGTCAACCTGGGGCGACAGGCACTGCTGACATAGAGGTTGTCAAAACCGACGATGCTAAGCTGCTCTGGCACCGCAATACCGGCATCCTGAAGCACATTCATCGCGCCGACCGCCTGCATATCGTTGTGGCAAATAAGCGCGCTGAAATCGACCCCGCGCTCGAGCAAGCGACGCCCGACTTCGGCGCCGCCGTCGAGATCGGTTGCAGTGCGCACGATGTCTTTTTCTTCAACCACAATGCCGGCTTCTTCGAGGATTTGCGTCGCACCGGCCACCCTCGCAACGGCGTCTTCTTCCGGTGCCGACGAGCTTGCAATAGCAAAGCGCCGATGGCCTTTTTCAAGTAAAAATTCAGTAATTTGGCGAGCGCCAGCAAGCGAGTCCAACCACACACAGCGCTCGGCAATATCGGCCACAAAACGGTTGATCAATACCAAACCCGGGTGACAAGCAGCCAAGTCACACAGCGATTTTTCGTCGCTCTCTTTACTGTGCAGTACCATGGCCCTGCAGGCATGCTCTTCAAACGAGGCAATGGCCTCGCTCTCTTCAGCGGTCAGACCCATGCTGTTGCTAACCAGCAGGCGAAATTTCTGCGCGCGCGCCGCGCGCTCCGCACCCGAGGTCAGGCGACCAAAAAACGCCGGGCTCATATGCGGCATCACCAAACCAACAGTATTGCTTTTTTTGCTGACTAAGGCACGGGCATTGGTATTGGGCCGATAGCCGAGCTCTTCGATGACTTTTTTTACCCGCGCGCGACACGCATCGCCGACTTTGCCGCCGTCGTGAACAACACGCGAAACCGTTGCCGTGCTAACACCGGCAACACGGGCAACATCTTTGATGGTAACCATCGTCTATTAACGCTCGGGTTTCTTAAACAACAAGGTCATGCGATTGCTCTCGCCGATGGCTTGATAGGCAGCTTTATTTGCTTCATCACCGCGCAAGCTCGGTGGCAAACGCCAAACAAAGTCATCCATAGAAGGCTGGTCTTTGGGGTTTTCATTGACATCCGATTGAGCCACCAGGGCAAAACCTGCTTTTTCAAAGCTTTCTATCAGCGCCGCTTTATTTAAATAACCGCGCGAGCCGTCGGCCCATTCCAGGCTGTAGTTATCGGGCGCCTGATGCTGCACAACACCGACCACACCGCCGGGCTTTAATACACGAAAACTCAGCGCCAAAGCATCACTGTAAAACGGCTGCTGCGCTTGCAGGCGATACATATTGTGCAGCGCGCGAATAAACAGCACCACGTCCACTTGGCCATCGTAATACGGCCCCATGGCACCGAGGTTGGTACCAACCACTTGCGGTGCATCGCCTTCAGACCAACTGCGAACATCAGCAGACCACGTTTGCGGCCAGCTTTTGCGTTTTTCGATAAAGTTTTCGCTGGCCCACGAAAAATGCTGCCAAATATCAGCGCTGTAGTCTGCGCCGATCAACTTGCCCTTCGAACCCAGGTACGGAGCCAAAATTTGGCTGTACCAGCCAGCACCGGGAAGCGCTTCAACAACGGTCATGCCGGGCTTGATATTAAAAAACTCAATGGTCTGTTGCGGGTGGCGCGCGCCATAGCGATCACCGAGACTTGCTTTATTTTGCTCGAGAATACGAGCCAGGCGCTGGCTATCGGTTTCAGCTTTTAGTTTTAGCTGTTCTTGCTGTTTTAACTCAGCACCGCTCGCATGCACGACAGCTGCGCTGCTAGCGGCTTGGTCAGTGCTGTCTTGAGACGATTTAGAACAAGCGGCCAACAAACACACAGCCACACTGACAAAACTAAGTATCGCGAATTTTTTTTTACCAAACATGAGTGCTCACCCCTGAGAATAAGCCAAGTAGCATACGCACTCACAGGCTAAGGCTCAATGCTCAAACTCACGCACTGCGATATTTTCGCAGGCGATTTTGCTCATCAATCTGACTATTTAATGTCCAAAGATCCCACAGTAGGCCAACACCAAAGAGCCCCAGCGTAAATAGATACAACAACGCCGTCAGCCACTTTCCTTGATAAAAGCGGTGCGCTCCAAAAATACCGAGAAAAAACAGCAGCACCCAGGCAAGGCTGTAATCTAAAGGCCCCTCTTCATAGCGCCAATCGGCCTCTCTATCCATTGATGGAATTAAAAAAAGGTCAATAATCCAACCAATAAAAAATAAACCCAAAGTAAAAAACCACAGCGTGCCAGTGAGTTGCTTACCGTAATAAAAACGATGGGCGCCGATAAAACCAAAGATCCACGCAAGATAACCAACAACGATGCTGTGACTGCCCGAGCTCGGCTGTGAACGCGAATCAACATCGTAGGCTGTACTTTTATAACTGTTCATAATTCCTCATTAGATTTTTTTGACTGGCTTTACTCGCTTTATTTCCAACTTAAAAACAAGCTTGTTTAAGCACCAAGATCCTTAAACTCTTTGTTTAATTTGTATTTATTTGAGGTCACATAGGCCTCGACATTGGCGATGCGCTGGGCAAGCCGATCGAGGCGCTGCTGGGCTTTGTGCAAGCGATCCGGGGCACTGGCCTGGTAGCGAAACATATTTTTTTTGCGGTAGCAGCGCTCATTCTCATCGTACTCCATCTCGACCTGCGGCGCTTTTCTCGGGCGAGGCGCCAGCACCACCCAGGCAATAATATAGAGCCAGAAGGCCGCAGACCCGGTTAAAACAAGCGCGGCGATAAAAATCACACGCACAATGTTGGCATCGATATCAAAATGATCGGCGACACCCGCACAGACACCCCCGAGCCAATTTTTTTGTGTATTGCGATACAAATTCATTCCATAACCGTTGGCTCTCGGCCCGCCATTAACGCTCATAACTGTGCTCCTTACGCCATTCGGGGTGATCGTTGTCGAGGATGGACTCAAGGCTTTCCACTCGCTCGCTCAAGGTATCGAGCGCCACAAGCATCTGCTCGAGCTCACCGCGGTCATCGTCGCTGATGCCTTTTAAGGCTCTACTTTTGTAGCGGTAGTGCAAAATTAACCACAGCGGTGCAACGATGGTTAAAAACAGTATTGAAGGGACAAATAGTTGCTGCATCGTCTTTCCTTATTGATCCTGCATTTCCTTTTTTAAACGCTCGAGCTCGCGACTGAGCTCATCATCTTTGCCCAGCTCTTCGATTTCCTGGGCGAGATCGCGCTTGCCGAGCTCATAACTTTCAACTTTGCCTTCAAGCTCATCCAGGCGGCGCTGAAACAATTCAAACTTATTTAGAGTGTTATCAACTTTGCGCTCGTGCAACTGCTTTTTGGCTCGTAAGCGCTGCTCCGCTGTCGCGCTGCGACGCGTTAATTCCTGCTGGCGCGCTTTTGCTTCATCGAGACGAGCCTGCAGTTGCGAAACTTCGTCTTCAAGGCCAGCTAACTGCTCGTCTATGCTTTGCAATTCCAATTCAAAAGCAGCAACAGCCTGCTCCGCCTCGGCTTTTTCTGCAAGCGCTGCGCGCGCCAAATCTTCCCTGTCTTTACTCAGGGCCAGGCGCGCCTTGTCCTGCCACTGAAGCGCTTCGTCTTGCACCAGCTTACTGCGACGCTGCAAGGTTTTTTTATCGGCCAGCAGGCGCGCGCAGCTCGATCTGAGTTCCACCAGCGTCTCTTCCATCTCTTGAATAATCAAACGAATCATTTTTGCAGGGTCTTCTGCACCATCGAGCATCGCGTTGATATTGGCGTTAACAATATCGGCAAACCTTGAAAATATTCCCATTACCTATTCCTCTATCTGGTTTTACTGAAGCTCAAGTACTGCGCTCGGCATATCGAGCCGCCTGTCGTCTGCATGCAGCTTGAGCGATCTTGTTGTCTTTCTATGCAAGTTATTACAAAAGTCAGGCCAACTTTACAAACCATTGAAAAGTAACGACTTTTTATAAAACCCTTAAATATTTATAAAAAAGAGGAGACATAGATGGCCAAATACACCAAACTACGATCAAATTAACCACTCTTTTTAACCATGCAAACCATTATCGGTCAGAGCAATGCCCTACTTAGCTGCCTTGATCAGGTGGGTAAACTCGCCAACATCAAACGCCCCGTGCTTATCATTGGCGAGCGCGGCAGCGGCAAGGAGCTAATCGCCGAACGCCTGCACTTTTTGTCTGCTCACTGGCAGGAACAATTTAATAAACTCAACTGCGCAACCCTGAGCGACAGCCTGATCGACAGTGAGCTCTTTGGCCACGAAAGTGGGGCCTTTACCGGTGCCCAAAAGCGCCGCAAAGGCCTGTTTGAGCGCAGCCACAAAGGCAGCTTGTTTCTTGACGAAATCACCACTTTGCCACTTCGCAGCCAGGAAAAGTTATTGAGGGTGACGGAATACGGTGAACTCCAGCGCTTGGGCGGGGAAACGCTGCTTGAGGTCGACGTCAGGCTGATTGCAGCAAGCCACGACGACATCGTCGATAAAGTAAACAGCGGCGAATTTCGCGCTGATTTACTCGACAGGCTGAGCTTTGATGTTATTCAGGTGCCCGCACTTCGAGATCGCGGTGAAGATATAGAACTGCTTGCCGAGCACTTTGCCAAACGTTTTTGTGCCGAACTCGGCCTGCAAGTATTTGCAGGCCTCGGCGAACACGCCAAAGAACAACTTTACCAATACCACTGGCCCGGCAATATTCGCGAACTGCGCAACGTTATCGAGCGCAGCATCGTTCGCAGTGACAAAAAAGATGAGAAACTAGAGCAGCTAATTATTGAGGTATTGCCTGCAAGCACCATCGCAAGCGAGGTGGCGGCGGAAAAACCTGCTCACAACTCAATTAACAAAACAAAAAGCGCTGTCAAAAACGGCAGCACAAGAAGCCCGAGCCAAATTTTTAAACACAATCTAAAAGAAGAAATCAGACAACTTGAATTACAGCGACTTAAAGCTGCCCTAGAACACAACCAGCACCACCAAAGTCGCGCCGCCGAAAGCCTGGCTCTCAGTTACCACCAGTTTCGAGCCCTACTAAAAAAACATCAGAGCGAACTTGGCAAACACGAAAGCGATATAAAAAATTAAACTGCAGCTATTAAAACAGCTCAATATCCTGCGCGCTATTGTGCTCAAGCAGCGAATCGCTTTTTAAACTCTCGCGTAAAATTCTATCCTGCTCTGAGGTGATTTTTTTCAGTAAACTAAGCACATCGGCAAGCACTCGTTCAGCATTGACATTGCCTTCTATACACTCGGAGATTTGACTTGCAGCCGCCTCGACTTTATCGAGCACCCACTCCTCCTGATCGGCATCCATGCCCATATTGCGCAACTCAAAACTAAGCTGTGCAATCAATGCAGACATTGTTGATGAAACGGCCTCGAGACTGCGGTTAAACGCCTCGCTCAAGGTTTCAAGGCTCATATTTACCGTCGCAATTGAAGCACCCAGTTCCGCACGCTGAACCCCCAGCGCACGCTCAGCGTCAAGCACACGCGTTTTGGCGTCTGCGGCGCCGAGCACAAAAGGCAAGACGTCTTTGATGCGCCCGTAGCGACTGCTATTAAGCTTCGGCATATTTTTAACCAGCAGCGCTACCTGCTTAAAATTCACCTGTGTGCGCTGGCCAAAATCGACAAAACGTTGATTGCTGTGTAAAAGCGCCAGTATCTCTTGCTCAAGCGGCGCGGCACTGCCCTGAGTCGACGAATAAAAGTGTGGCCCACGCCGGGTCTTTATCATTAATGCCGCACTTAACTCTAAATCACTGCAAAAATTCAACAGTTGTGCGGCGAGCTGATCACAGCCTTTGGAGAAATAACTTTGCTCAACAAAACGAACCGATTTACCGAGTTCAAAACTGGTCGCCATCGCCTCGACGGCCGTGGCTTGAGCCGAGTCCGCACACGCTTTTAATTGCTGGCGTTCAACACTGTACTCAACCAGCAACTTTACCTTTGCCAGCAGCTCTTTTTCTTCGAAAGGCTTCGGCAAGTAGTCGTCACCGCCGACCTCATAACCTTTAAGGCGCTCTTTGACGGAAGAGCGAGAAGAGAGAAAAATTACCGGCACCGTCGCACAGCAGGGAATGCGCCGCAAAGCGGCACAAACTTCGTACCCGTTCATGCCGGGCATCTCAATATCGAGCAGGATAATATTCGGCTTTATTTGCTCGACAAGTTCCAGCCCCTGCTCACCAGAACCGGCGAGGCTTACCTGATAATGCTCTTGCAGCAGGCGCGCAAGCAGCTTTTGCACCAGTGTATCGTCATCGATAATTAAGATGGTTTCCATCGGGCACCCGCCTTCGGCTACATCGAGCTTGAGCTAAGTGTAGTTCAAGCTCAGCGATAGCAGCAGCGCAGATACCTAGCCCGATTGAGCGCAGCAACTAAGCGCACGTCAAACCGCAAAAACAACGGGAAAAAAGGCTTATTTAGAAAAATAAACGCAAGGTTTCAGCCTGGTTTGTGCTGAGCGCTTATTTACCAAATACCACAGTCTTGTGGCCATTTAACAAAATGCGCTGCTCGGCGTGCCAGCGCACAGCCCGCTGCAGGGTAACCGCTTCAATGTCGCGACCAATTTCAACCAGCTCTTCGGGTGTCTGAGCGTGATTCACTCGCTCAACACTCTGCTCAATAATCGGCCCCTCATCGAGTTCAGCTGTCACGTAGTGAGCGGTAGCACCAATCAGCTTCACACCGCGATCATAGGCTTGATGATAGGGTTTGGCGCCTTTAAAGCCGGGTAAAAAGCTGTGGTGGATATTGATCGCGCGGCCTTCGAGCTTGCGGCACAAATCGTCAGATAAAATCTGCATATAGCGCGCGAGCACCAACAATTCAGCTTCGCCGTCTTGCATAAGCTTCAACATTTGCGCCTCTTGTTCCGCCTTGTTCTGCGGCGTTACTGGCAAATAGTGAAACGGCAAGCCGTACCACTCGGTAATATCACGCAAGCTATTGTGATTGCTGAGCACGCCGACAATATCAACCGGCAATGTGCCATTTTTCCAGCTGTTTAACAGGTTATTTAAACAGTGCCCCCACTGGCTTACCGCAAGCATCACCTTCATTTTCTGCTTGCCGTTGTGCATTTCCCAGCACATGTTGTAGCGCTCAACCAGCGGTGCAAACGCCGCTTTAATCGAATCGAGATCTTTTGGCCCCTCAACGGACTCAAGCACCGTGCGCATAAAAAAGCACTTGCTGGTCACATCTTCAAACTGAGACGCCTCGCGAATATTAAAACCCTGCAAGCTAAAAAGATTCGCCACCGATGCAACGATGCCTGGCTGATCTTTGCAGCTGAATTTTAAAATTAACTCTTCGACGCGCTCACTCACTTGCTTTTCTCTCTTGCAGGCCAATAAAGCGCCGCATTGTAACGCATCAATGCGGCAAATTGTGAGAAGCCCCCTTACGGAAAAAAGCGCGCGTATTCAGCGCTTGCCAGATGCAAGCGCCTGCTCAAGCACAGGCCCCAGGCTCGAGACCCCACCGAGGGACCAGCCACCATCGACGGGCAAAACCACACCATTGATAAAACTGGCCCAAGGCGAGCTTAAAAACAGACAAGCGTGAGCGATATCACTTGTTTGACCGAGGCGTTTAAGCGGCACACTCTGGCGCACCTGCTCACTTAACTCGGCGCTCGGCGCCAGGCGGCGCATGCCTTCGGTGCCATCAACAGGCCCCGGCATCACCGAGTTGACGCGCAGCCCCCGCCCGCCCCACTCGAGCGCAAGGCAGCGCGTCAACATATCTACGCCGGCTTTGGCTGCGCAAACATGGGCCTGGCCGGCCATCGCCAACTGAGCCTGCGGCGCACTGATATTGATAAGGCTGGCACCGGGCTGGGTTAGATACGGCTCAACAGCGCGCATTACGTGAAACGTTCCGAGCAGGTCGATGTCGACAACCGACTTAAAAGCGTTGCTCGACATGGCACTGGCCAGCGCCGGGAAGTTACCCGCAGCGCCGCTGACAACAACGTCAAACTTGCCAAAACGCTCAGCTGCCTCTGCCAGGCCACGCTCAAGCGCTTCCGGGTCTCGCACATCCGCGCAGAAGCCTGTGGCATCCGCGCCAAGCTCGCGCAAAGCCTTGACCGTTGCATCGACTTTATTGCGGTTGCGACTGGCAACAGCGAGCTTGGCTCCGGCGCTGGCAAAGGCCTCGGCAATTGCCCGGTTAATACCGCTGCTGCCCCCTATCACGACCACAACTTGGCCGGAAAAATCCCACATTGTGCTGTCCTTAATCCGTTAATAAATTTTGAGCTCAGCAGTGCAGTGTGAAAACAAAGGCTGCCATCGTAACAAACACGCTTGCATCATCAACGATGACCGTTAAAATCCACCGCTCGATAGACTGAGGATAGTTCATGAATATTCGTTCCCTGCTGCAAGAACGTGTGCGCGACGCAATGACCAAGGCCGGTGTTCCGGCTGAGTTTTCTGCCCACGTCGCGCCGAGTAAAAACGCTAAATTTGGCGACTACCAAGCCAACGGCGCAATGGCCGCAGCCAAAGCCATGCAGCAGAAACCTCGCGATCTTGCACAAAGCATCTGCGAGCAACTTGATCTTAGCGAGATCGCCAGCAAAGTCGAGATTGCCGGCCCCGGTTTTATCAATATCTATTTACAGCCCGCATGGCTGGCCAGCGCAGTCCAGCAAGCGGCAACGCACAACAAACTCGGTGTCGAAGCCTCAACTGACGAGCGGGTGGTGCTCGATTACAGCGGCCCCAACCTCGCAAAAGAAATGCATGTTGGCCACCTGCGTTCGACCATTATTGGCGATGCAACCGCGCGCATCCTCGAGTTTGTCGGTGCCGATGTCATCCGCCAAAACCACGTCGGTGACTGGGGTACGCAGTTTGGCATGCTGATAGCCGAGCTCGAAGACAAAATGGATGAAGGCGAGCAAGCCAGCCTCGCCCTGCAAGATCTTGAGTTATTTTATCAAGCGGCCAAAAAACGTTTTGACGCCGAATCCGAATTTGCCGACCGCGCGCGCGACTATGTTGTGAAGCTGCAAGCGGAGCAAGAGCACGTGTTAAAACTCTGGCAGCTGTTTCGAGATGTCAGCCTGAGCCACAGTGAAGCGATCTACGACAAACTCAATGTCAGCCTCACAGCAAAAGACATTCACGGTGAAAGTGCCTACAACGACGATCTGGCGGTGCTGGTAAAAGAGCTTCAAGACAAAGGCCTGGCCGTTGAAGACGACGGCGCTCAAGTTTGTTTTCTCGATGAACTGGCCGATAAAGAAGGCAATCCGAGCCCGGTTATTGTGCAAAAGAAAGACGGCGGCTACCTTTACGCCACCACCGATTTGGCCGCGCTTCGCTACCGCTGCGGCAAACTCGGCGCCAAGCGTATCCAGATTTTTACCGACGATCGCCAGAGCCTGCATATCAAACAGGTTTTCACCCTCGGCCGCAAAGCCGCTTTTGTCAGCGACGAGGTTAAGCTCGAGCACCGCGCCTTTGGCAAAATGCTCGGCAAAGACGGCAAACCTTTTAAAACCCGCAGCGGTGGCACCGTCAAGCTCGCGGAATTACTCGATGAAGCCATCGACAAAGCCGCCGAGGTAGTCAAAAGCAAAAACCCCGAGCTAAGTGATGCCGAAATGGCCCAGGTCAGCCAAAAAGTCGGCATCGGTGCGGTTAAATACGCAGATCTAAGCAAGACACGCACAAACGACTACGTCTTTGACTGGGAGAGCATGCTCAGCTTTGAAGGCAATACCGGCCCCTATCTGCAGTACGCCTATACCCGCATTGCCAGCATCTTTCGCAAGGCCGGGGTCGAGCTCGACAGCTTTGACGCCGCCATTGAACTCGATGCCGATAAGGAACAAGCGCTGGCTTTAAAACTGCTGCGTTTCTCTGAAGTCGCCGAGCAAGTTGTCGAAGACGCCTACCCACATGTACTTTGCAACTACCTGTACGAGCTCGCCAGTTTGTTTATGAGTTTTTATGAAGCCTGCCCAATCTTGAAAGAAGGCATTAGCAGCGAGCTTCGCGACTCGAGGCTCATGCTGAGCAAGGCCACCGCGCGCACCCTGGCCTGCGGTTTGGACCTGCTCGGCATTAAAGTCATGGATAAGATGTAAACGGCCGGCTATGTGCCGCAGACAAGACGCGGCACATATATTGTGCGCAAAACAGGTGTCGTTTAAGGCCCGTTGGACTCAGTATTTTAAGCTCAGGCCTTTGTCCTGGAAGTCTTTGATAAACAAACCAAAACTGCCATCGGGCCAGACCTGTTTAATCAAGTTTTGACGGCTCAGCTCGCCGCTCTCTATAAACGCCAGATCGAGTACTTTTTGCCTGTCGCGCTCGCGGCGGTTTTGATCGAGCAACAACAAAACTTTGGGCAGGTGGCGCCGATCCGGGTTGGCCTCAAACACAAAACCAATCTCGCCGGTATAAAGCTCAACCAGAGAGCCCGGCGGATACAAGCCAATGGTCTTGATAAACTCCAGCGCCAAATCCGCATCAAACTGAGAGCCGCGCCCGGCGTAAATTTCTTTTAAGGCGTCGGTACTGGTCATGGCCGGCGAATAACAGCGCTTCGCAGTCATCGCATCGTAGGCGTCAACAATGGAAATGATGCGCGCAAAACGCGCGATGCCCGCGCCTTTTAGCTTGCGCGGATAACCTGTGCCATCCATGCGCTCGTGGTGGCTGTAGGCAACATCAATCGACCCCGTATACACGTTTTTTGCCGCCAACAACAAATTGCGCCCGTGCACCGTGTGTGCCTTCATTAGGGCCATCTCTTTGTGAGTTAGCGAGGTGGGTTTGTTAAGTATTTCTTCCGGCACTCGCATTTTACCGACGTCGTGCAGCAGGCCACACAAACCAACTTTCTCCAACTCCTGTTCATCAAGGCCGAGCTGGCGACCAAACGCAACCGCCAATACACACACATTTAAACAGTGGTCCGATGTGTAAGTACTCTCTTCGCGGATCTTCGACAGCCACAGCATCGCGTCGGGATGGCGAATAATTGATTGCACCACATCATTGACCGTATCTTTGGCAAGCTCAGTATTAATCGAGCCGCCAAGGCGTATATCGTTCAACAGATCAAAGGTAATAGTGCGCGCGTGACGAAAGGTCTTATAGGCCTTTTTGTGCTCTTCTTGTAAGTCGCTCTGATACTGATAAGGCTGACTTCGCCCCTGGCTTGCCGTGCCGACATCGGAAGAGTGGCTATCGCCCTTGCGTTTATAGACTTCAGCATCGACCCAGACGTACTCACAGTACTCGGCGACAATGTCGATATCCTCAGGCTCTTCAATTAAAAAACCCTGCATAATAAACGGTGTATCGAGCCAGTCCCTGTCCAACTTAGTGACATACATGCCCAGCCTTAAATCGTGCACATGTATTTTTGTACTCTCTCGCATAGCGTTCATTACCCTGCTGTATGTTGCCGCCGACGCCGACCAGCTTCCTTTAGCTCCAGTATAGCGCCACGTTCAACTACAGCATGAGTTTTAGCGAGCTCACCAGGTGCGCCAAGTTGCCAGAATTTAGACCTGCCAGATTAATGCGGCTGCTGTCGGCCATATAAATGCCAAAGTCCTCAGCCAGGCGCTGAACCTGATCCGCATCTAAACCTAAGAAGCTGAACATGCCCTTTTCCGCCTCAATAAAGGCAAACCGGTCGTGCCCAAGTTCATCAGCCAAGCTTTGGCGCAGCTGCGAACGCAACGATTGAATACGCTCGCGCATTTGCGTTAACTCTGACAACCATTGCTGCGCTAAGGTTTCATCATCGAGAATCGCGGCGACCACACTAGCGCCGTGAGAAGGCGGCATTGAATACATGGCCCGGGTAATACTTGCCATATGACTAAAACAGGCCTGCGCCGATGCGGCGTTTTCGCTGATAACAAAAGCTGCGCCGACACGCTCGCGATACAGGCCAAAGTTTTTTGAACACGAAACGGCAATCAGCACCTCCGGCAGGCGCTCAACCGCGAGGCGAAGGCCATAGGCATCCTCATCAAGACCGTCACCAAAACCGAGATAAGCGACATCAATAAGTGGAACTAAGTTTTGTTGCTGACACAGCTCAATAACCTGCTGCCACTGCTGCTGATTTAGATCAGCGCCCGACGGATTGTGGCAACAGGCGTGCAACAGCAGAACATCGCCTGCCTGCGCCTGCTGCAGGTCACTCATCATGCCATCAAAGTCAAGACCGTGGCCGGCAAAGTCGTAGTAGCGATAATTGTTAATCTGCAGGCCCGCGCTGCCAAGCAGCGGCAAGTGGTTTGCCCAAGTCGGGTCACTGGCCCACAGGCGCGCTTTCTGATTGGCGCGGACAATGGTCTCGCCAAGCACACGCAGGGCACCACAGCCACCGGGTGTTTGCAGGCTCGCCACACGCGCCTGCAGCTTTGCAGACAAATCGCGGCCAAAAAGCAGCTCGGCCATCGCCGAGCAAAACTCAAGGTTGCCGGCCGGGCCGACGTAAGACTTGCTGCTCTCGCTCTGCAGCAACTGGCTCTCTGCAGCTTTAACGGCCGCCAGTACCGGCGTCTGCCCGCTGTCGTCGCGATAGACACCAACCCCCAAATCAATTTTTTCCGGGCGCGGGTCTTGAGCAAAACGCTTGATCAAACCAAGTAACGGGTCGGGGCTTAGGGTTGTAAGTTGCTCAAACATCTTTGTAAGTCTCGGCGGCTTCAGTAACATAGAGCGCAGCATTATACCGATAGCCAAGCCAAGATGACGACAGGGGCACAAAAAGCAAATATGTCTGAGCAACTTGACGATTACGACCTGAAAATTCTGCGCACTTTGCAACACAATGCCGATTATTCCATGAACGAGCTCGGCGATAAGATAGGCCTGAGTCACACCCCTTGCTGGCGCCGGGTAAAGCGGCTCGAAGAAGAGGGTTATATCAAACAAAAAATCAGCGTACTCGACGCAAAAAAGCTCAAGCTCAATGTCAGTGTGCACGCCTATATCAGCATTTTAAAACACGATGAGCAAAGCCTGTTGAGCTTTGAAAATTCCGTCAACAGCGTAGCGGAAATTGTCGAGTGCTACTCCATCACTGGCGATAAAGATTATTTGTTGCGCATTGTTGTCAGCAGTGTTGAAGCATATGAAAGTTTACTTAAAAAGACCTTGGTGCACTTACCCAACGTCGCATCAGTCAATTCCGTATTTGCCTTAAAGCAGGTTAAATACACCACCGAACTGCCAATTTAAGCGAGATAGCCCTGAGCTTCGAAGCCAACTTATCTGCAGGCAAAAAAAACCCGCAATAAATGCGGGTCAACTTTCAGCACATGGAATAACAACATCAAGTGGAAATGTAGCTCACTGTGTTCAGCAACGACTGTCACCGCTGCGGCAGCACAACTATCTGCAAACTTAATGTAGTTATAGACCAGTAATACTAAGGCGTTTGAAAGCCTTTGGAATATAAAAAGCGCCACACATTGGCTTTTCTAATATTGCCAACAAATACCGTGAATGGGCATCGCTTGTTTGCCCATCTAGTTAGGCAGCCTTTTAAGCCCTGTTAACGCGCAACACAATTTTGCCGCAGTGCTGGCCACTTTCTATTCGGCGGTGCGCTTGGGCCACCTGCTCAAGCTCGTACACAGAATCAATGTGCACATTAATTTGATTAATGTCGGGCCAGAGCTGAGTTTTTAGCTGCTCAGTGATCTGCGCTTTTTCGGCATTACTGCGAATTCGCAGTGTCGATCCGGTTAGACAAATACGCTTTAGCATCAAACGCATCAAGTTGAGCTCGACAAACGCGCCGTGCTGAAAAGCGATTTGAACTATGCGCGCCTTATCGTCAGCGCAATTTATATGCTGCTGCAAATAGTTGCCACCACAGTGATCGAGCACAACATCAAAACGCGCGCCCGGCAAATGTGTTTTGCAAAACTGCTCCGGGCCTTGTTCACGGTAGTTCATCACCCACTCGGCGCCCAGCTCAAAACAAAAAGCGATTTTCTGCTCATCACCTGCGCTAAGCGCCAGGCGCGCGCCCCGCCAGCGGGCAAGCTGCGCGGCAATATGACCGAGCCCTCCTGCGCCGCCGTGAATCAAGATGCGCTCGTTAGCTTTAAGCCCAACCATCTGTATCAGGTTCAGCCAAGACGTATAGAGCGCCTCCGGCAGCGCCGCTGCCTCAGCCATGGTCATATGAGCCGGCCGCGGCAGTATCTGACCTGCCGGTACACAGACGTATTCTGCGTAAGCGCCGCCATTACACAGCGCACAGACCTGCTGCCCCAACCAGTGCTCAGCAACATCTGAAGCAATGGCAACAACCTCGCCGGAAACCTCGAGCCCAAGCCGCGGCTCGTGATGTTTGGGCGGTGGGTAGCCACCTTGGCGCTGCAAAATATCCGGGCGGTTGATGCCCGCATAGGCTACTTTGATCAACACATGCCCAGGGCCGGGGTTCGGCACAGCGAGCTCGGCCAAGCTCAGTTGTTCCGCGTTGCCGGGCGCATCAACAACAACCGCTTTCATTACGGCGCCAGGCGCTCAATCTGCCAAACATCGTTACGCAGGCGATATTCAAAACGGTCGTGAAGTCGGTTCTCTCGCCCCTGCCAAAACTCAAGCAAGCTCGCCGTTACCCGATAGCCGCCCCAGAAGTCAGGCAGCGGCACCTCGCCAGAGGCGAACTTGCGTTTCATCGCATCAAACTGGGAGAGCAAAAATTGCCGGGAATTAATACGGTGGCTCTGCTGAGAAGCCCAGGCCGCCAACTGACTTTCTCTCGGCCGACTCAAAAAATAACGCAGCGATTCAGCATGGCTAATTTTTTCAGCCCTCCCCTGAATTTTCACCTGCCTTTCCATACTGTGCCACGGAAAGTGCATACATACCTGCGGGTTTTGCTCGAGATCCCGAGCTTTGGTACTGGAGTAATTAGTGAAAAACACAAAACCTTGTTGATCGAAGTGCTTAAGCAAAACAATACGTTGACTCGGCCAACCGTGCTCGTCGACCGTCGCCAGGGTCATCGCTGTTGGGTCTTTCAAACCCGCATCGATGGCCTGCTTCATCCACAGTTCAAATTGGGCGATGGGCTCGTCGCTGAGCTGTTCACGATTTAAGCCCTCGGCCATATAATCGCGCCTGATATTCTCTAATTCCATAACACTCACTTAATTTAGGGAACAGTCTTGAACCACAACTTTAGGGAGCAGTCTTGAACCAAAACTTTAGGCAACAGTCTTGAGCCAAAACTAAAGCCGCTTTACTCTTGGGGCATGACTACTCGCTATTCTAACACCGCAACCGCTGCGGTCATTCTCGCCGGCGGTGAAGCGCGGCGCATGCGCGGTGCCGATAAAGCCCTGTGCCAGCTCGCAGGCTCCAGCCTGCTGCACAGAACCCAAAAACGATTAAGCGCCCAGCTGGACTCAGTTTTCCTTAGTGTGCACAACCAGCGCCAGAGCTATCCGGAAACAGGCCTGCCAAATATTCTCGACCCGTGGCAAAAGCGCCTCGGCCCACTCGCGGGTATCTACAGTGCAATGTGCCATGTTCGCGAATACCACCCTCAGCTTCACCATATATTAAGCTGCCCTGTCGATTGCCCGTTTGTTCCGCTCGACTTAGCAGAACAGCTGGGCAAACACGCCAACGAGCACCAAAGCCCTGTAAGCTACGCAAGTTTTCACGGCAGAGATCACTATCTCTGCGCACTTTGGTCCGTCGAGCTGTGCGACAAACTGGAACTTAGCTTAAAATCCGGGCAACTAGCTGTTGGAAAATTTATCCGCACATATGGCGGTAGCGGCGTTGAGTTTAACAGCCAAGACGCAGGCGCTTTCACAAATATCAACAGCCCTGAAGACCTCAATCAAGCCGAAGCGCAACTGCGCCAAACGGACAGCAAAGATAGTATATGAGCGTTAAAATCAAACGCGTTGCCAAATCAAAACTTGTGAAGACAAGCAAGCTGCTGACCACACTGCTTGCTTTGCAAAGCCAAACCACAAGCGCTGCCAGCTGTGAACAACAAGCAAAAAGTCAGCTTGAACACGCCTATTGCCAAGTTCAAGCTCAAAACACAAATAGCAGTTTACCGAGCCTTCAGGACTTTAAGAAAAACTCTGAGCAGGTTCAGTATCTGCTGTTAAAACGTGACGCCAGGCGCCTTGGTATCGAGTTAGTGAAACCGGCGTTAACAAAAACATCGAGCACAGGCCAGTATAAGAACAACACAAAGCGCACCGCTGCAAGCTCAAGCTTTTCCTCTGCATCTAGCTCTGCAGCGCCTTTAACTACACCTTCCTCAGCGCGTTCGGGCCAACCAGCCCCAGAACAGCTTATTGTTAACCGGCACCGGAATAACAAATTACAAGACAAGCAAGAGCACAACAAAAAGTACCGCCAACAAACATCAACGCTCGAACACTGCAAACTTAACGAAGCGCAAATCCGATGCCCAGACGCTCGCTTTCAGTTACTAAGCAACCAAAAAAATAAACAATTAAAAGCCGACGCTTTTTCAGCCGGCAACCAGCTGATTTTCCCCGCGCGCCACTCATCCAGCTATCAACAGGCTACGGACCATCAGTACCTAAGCGATATCTATCCGCACTATATTGACAAGATGCTGATGATTGGCCTGGCGGATTCGACCATGTCTTTTACCAAGTTTGCAATGGTTTATGGGCAAAGCAAACAAGACAAACAGGACTTTGTCGAACGATTTCAATACATGTACAACAAGTTAAAAATCGAAAAAAGTCAAAACGGCGTGAAAGCGCGCTATAGAAATAATCACCCTCAATCTATAGCGCAGTGCATGATGCTCGGTGAAAAGCTGGTTGTATGTGACGATGTTAAGCAAAATTGGGTGTATAAACAGCTATAACAAAGCTCATTGAGAAACAACTAAGCACCATTATCCCTCTTAACTTCTCGCACCATAACACCTCGCACCACAGGTACAAGGTGCAGAATGTGTTCTATGCCCTGAGTTCATCTTTAGTCGTCTAACTGGATAAGTTCAAAAACCTGCTGGGTGCCATTAATGTCACGCGAGATAAAACCCATTGGGTATTCCGTATCATAAGCCCTATAAGCGTCATCTTCATTACCGGTAGAATTGAGTACCGGGTCAACCATACTGAACACATAGTCACTACTAAATTTATTAGCAAACACGACCTCAGTTGAGGAAACTGATCGCATACTCCAAAACAAGAAGCTGGCACGCTCAAGGTCAGTCCTGCTGTCCGGGAAATAACCTAAAGGATCGGTGCCCGAAACACTACTTGTAAAAAAGCCTCCACCGATGGGCCCCACTTTGCGCTCCAACTCTGAGGCATTGCGAATCAAAATAGAGCCGTCAGCTTGAGAATCTAAAAGCCACTTCTGAGATGTTTGAACACTGCTCTGCTCATCACACTCCACAGAACTAACTATCGGAGCTGTGCCGGTAACGCTACCATTTTTATCAAGTGTATTCACAACACTGTAAGCAAGACATAACTCCTTGTTTTGAAGCTCCTCTTGATCATCAGTGTAAAAGTAAGTCCATTTCAATTGAAAATAAGGCGCAGCTTCCTGCTCTACAATGGCAGCACCGCTATATGTAACCGAAGCCTCATCTTCCCGAGTATTATCGGCGACAATAACCCGCTCAGCATTTTCTGTTGCGTGCACAATATCAGTTTCAGCACCACTAAGATTAAAATAGCTACTAAAAATACTATTCCCCTTACCCCAAGCAGGATCAGCACTATCAACAATCACCGCCGCGGTTAACTCATTCGTATCGGAGCTAAAAACAGCGCTGTTGTGCAAACTGTTATCATTACCTTTGATAAGCACGATCCCGGCCTGCTCGGCTGCTTGGGCATCGGCACTTGCATCGGCCACAAGGTTTATCAAGCGATTACCACTGACGCCCTCTTTAATATCTATCAGCTCGCCATAAACAGGTGGGTTTATTATTATTTCACCAAAGAAATTATTGTCGTTAGAGGCATTTAATTCTCCCCATGTATCCGGATTTGAGCCAACAACAATCGCCTCACCTTGATCCTGCCCCGCAATAGCATCGAGGCCAATATTGCTCAAATTAATACGGTTGATGCTGTTGTTCGATGACCCGTTCTGAAACACCATTCCACGAGTTGCCATAGTGTCAATGGTTAAATTGGATAGCTGGCTATTGTTCAACCCATCTGCAACTAAGCCAACCCCACCACCTGTTAATCTCAAACCGCTAACAGCCCAGTGATCTCCACTTAATTTCAATACCGTAGCATCGCTACCATTAGCCTGGCTCAACGTCGCAGCAACCCCCCGTAATACGATTGGCTGCTCTTCCGTACCAGAAGCCGCAGAACTAAATACAGTTTTATTACCATCTGTCTCAATTCCTTCACCAGAAATAGCACCGATAGCAATAATCTCTTGGTTGGGCATTGCATTTTCTAATGCGTTATTTAGCTCAGCCGCGCTCTCAGCATAAACCCATGTGTTCGGGGTACGAACTACCTGAACAAAATAATGGACAATATAGTCACCGTCAGAATCAGCGGCCAAACTAATACCAAGAACATCATTTGAACCGACCTCTATATCATCCAGCCGATATAACTCTGCTTGATTCCACTCTTGAGGGTCCACTAACGTTACAAAGTTGGTACTTCCAACAGTTTTACTTGCGAGCTCCTGACTAACCATGAGAACGCGGCTAGGATCTATCGCCGCCGCCCTTAAATCAAGCTCAGTTTGCCCTTCGTTGACTCGAACAGCATAAGTGCTCCCCATGCAATAAAAACCGCTAGAGAAAGCCGGTTCACCGGATAAACGAGATGTCAAACTGCGGTATGCAGAAATATCAATATCAGGAATATTGTCACCGGTCAGCACATCTAAAAAACCCAAGTCAGATAAAAAATTATTACCTGAAAGATCATCACCAGCTTCGGCGCGAGTAACGGTAAAACGATAATCTTTTATCTCACTCTCGTCTTCAGACTCTACGCTAATGGTAAATGTGTTTACGCCAACCTCAAGGTTGTAATAAACCGGCGAACCACTGGCTGCAAGCACACCGTCAACCGTGATAGAAGCATAACGATCCAATTTAAAAGGAATAATACCCAGCGAGCACAAAGAAAAAGGTGCATCCAACTCATATTCAGTTGTATCGGGATCAAAATCACTATTGGTGTCCCAACCAAGAACATTCGAGCTCGTATTAAAGTCGTCAAAGGTGACCGCGCCCAAATCGGCAACGTCACTTAACAAATGAACATTCACTCGATACTCAATAAACTGCTTACCATCGTCGCCAAGCACTTTAATGTTCAGCAGGTTATCGCCCTTATCAATATCGAACGAAAGAGGTGTTCCGGGTGTTACGCTTTGCAACTGCTGGCCAAGCCCTCCGGAGACCGAGCGGTAGGCGACTATCTCGAGCCCCTCACCAAAAGCTTCTCCGATAACAAGCTCAACCGAGTCAGTGTCCGCTGGCAGCACTTCACTTAAATTATAGGGCCCTACATTGTCGGGGTCATAAGCAGGGCTTAGCTCATAGCCAGTAACAGCTATGCTTTTCAGGCGCAGATCTTCCGTTACCGAAGATTTGCCTTCGAGGTCTTTGGTACCTTCACAGGCAAGCAGGAACAGAGTGCTAAAAATAAGAAAACCAAGGGCCGGGAGGCGTTTATACATCGCTGACTATCCGCTGTTTTATACTTATGCGCTTTGAATTGGGGCAAAGCCTAGAAGCGCCACTTAAATGGGCAGTCACGGTACAGGTTATCAGCTACTTAGTAAAGATGGAGGGAACGTCTGAAGCCTTGCTGCCAAGACCTCAGACAGGCCCCGGGCAACAAGGTTCCCGAGGCCTTAAAAGCATAGAAATTATGCTTGGCGACTTAGTTTCCTAGCTTAAGTAAGCCAACCCTAAGCCTGCTTAACAAACAACAGGCGGCTCTCATTGCCATCGCCAAGCCAACCGTGCGGGGTGTTGGCTTCAAAAGTAATAAAGTCACCAGCCTCGTAAGCCATGCCTTCAGTTTTAACATTCTCAGCCGTGCCAGCAAATAAAGTACCGGCTCCACTGACAACATAGGCCAACCACTGATCTTCTGAGGCATGGATGTCGAATTCTGCTGCGCCCTCTTCGAGCTTGAGCACAAACATAAACACGCCCGACGCCTCAAGCCCCGCACCACTCCATCCTTCCGGGAAGTCTGCTGAACTAAATTCAGGGGCATTCTGCTGAGCCAGAACACTCGCCCCGGCGTTTTCACTCATAACAATATGCTTAGCCATCTTGGCCTCCTTATTCTTCTATTTCTCAACCTATTCAATTAAGCGCTAAAGAGGATTAGCACATCGCTCAACAGGTGGGTTGCGGTGAAGCCTTTCAGGACCCTCTGCGCCAAGGAAGGCGCGGCGGAGCCCCCAGGGAAGGGTTTACGGCGAGTCCTGAAAGGCTTCACCGCAACCCACCCCGCGCAGAACCGGGGAGTACCCTCCCCCAGCACTACAATTACCACTTAGTCCATATCCCACATTTCCGGGAAGAAGCGATAGATACTGTGGCCGCACTTGTAGAACTTCTCCAGTGCGCCATTTAAGTACTCAATGCTCTTCGCTTTGGCTTCATCCTGATCGCCAACCAACAGGGTGTAGTGGTTGTTGCTCAGCTCGTTGCCGTCTTTGTCTTTCAGACTCAGAGCGACTTCGAAAGTGCCTTCAGCATCGGCAGGCAAGGTCCAGCTCAGGTCGCTGAACTTCTTCGCACTGTCGGTTTCAACGTCGGCGGCAACACTGCCCTCTTTCTGAACCGCGCCGTCTTTCAGCACTTGCCAGTCGAGAGTCAAGCCGTCGAAGCCGTACTGACGGTCATTGAGAATCCACAGATCTGCAGTGAATTCAGAACCGGCATTCCAGCGACGCTTGGCGAAATGCAAACTAGGCAACAGCGGCTCGTAGGTGCGCTTCAGCCAGTCAAAGGCAATCTTCTTCTCACCGTAATAATCAACCACACCCCACTTGATGTCAGGCACGTGGGTGATGAAGTGACAGAGACTGACACCACTCATGCGGCCTTTGCGGCGGCGATAGGTTTCCAGAGCAAACTGAATAACTGTCGCCTGAGCCATCTGGGTCGCTTCAACAAACTCTTCCAGTGAACCCATTTTGTAGTCGCCAAAGACTTCGTAGTTCAGGTTGATCAGAATGTCGATATCCGCCCAATGGTAAGCCCAGCTTGGACCCATTGGCCACAACTCGTCTTCCGGGATGAACTTCTTCAGGCTCGGAATGCTCGGCGCAGACGCAGCAGTCAGTTCAGGGATGATGCAGACGTCGAGTGAAGGATAGTACTCCTCCATAAATTCGAGACCGCCCTGATAATAGTGCTCGTTTGCGTGCACACTCTCGTGCGCTTTAAAGCCGATATTCTGCGCACTCTGAGAGCTCAGCGGTGACGCCAGGCCATAAGGCACATTGGTGTACTCGGCAACGGTGTCACCAATCACTTCCATCAGCTTCTTGTTACCACTGCGCTCGTGCGCACCGGAGAAAAACACTTCCTCACCGCCCATCCAGAAAATGTTCGACGGGTGGTTGCGACGCTCTTTTACAGTCGCCACACACTCGTGCAGTACGCCATCGATAAACTCCTGGTCTTCAGGGTAAGCTTGGGTCGCCAGAGTGAAGTTGGTCCACACGGTGATACCGAGCTCATCACAAATGCGATAGAAGTCAGGGATCTCAGGTGGATGCCAGCCGAAGATACGCAGGTTGTTGATATTGGCTTCTTTGACCATCGCCAAACGATCTTCGTACTTCTTCAAGTTGTTGCGACCGTAGAAGAAACTAGGCTGCCCCCCCCAGCACGCCGAGCGCAGGAAGTGGCGCTTGCCGTTGATCATAAAGGTCCACGGGAATTCCGCTTCTTCGCGGGTAAATTCTTCGTTGAAAGCCATGCTTACTTCACGCAGGCCAATCACCTCAGAAGCGGAATCGAGTTCAGCGCCCTCTTTTTCAAGCTTACCGCTGAGTTCATACAGGTTCTGATCCCCCATATCCCACGGCCACCAGAGTTTGGCGTCGGCGACAACCACGGTTGTACTCACCTGATTCAGGCCCGGCTCAACCACAACTTCCTGGCTCTGGTTAAATTCGTGAGTCTCACAGTTGTGGCCTTTGAGCAAAGTACTCAACTGCACTTTTTGGCTATCGTTGGTATGGTTGAAAATATCGTAAGTCACCTCAACAGTGGCTTTATCTTCAGCCTGTACAGTCACATCTGAACGGATGCTGTCGATGCGCACCAGCTCGGTAGCTTCAAGGCGCACTGGCCGCCAGATACCAAACGGCACAAGCCCAGAGAAGTAGTCACCACTGAAGTTCACCTTTTTACCGCCGCAGTTGCGATAGTTTTTCGGTGGAGGGTTCAGTTTAACCATCAGCATGTTGGAACCGTCGCGCCAGTCTTCCCAGCTTGCAACGTCGGTAATATCAAATTCAAATGCGCTGAACATACCTTCGTGGCTGCCGAGCTTGGTGCCGTTTAACCAAACGTCACAGCTGTAGTCGACACCTTCAAAAATCAGGCGAATTTTTTTGCCTTTCATTTCTTCAGGCACAGCAAAACGCAAGCTGTACCACCACTCGTATTCAGCCACCCATTTTGCACGGTGCATATTGCGGCCAAACAGAGGGTCGGAAATTTCATTGGCCATAGTCAGATCGGTATAAACATCACCGGGGACTTTGGCAAAGTTCCAACTAAAATGCGTACCTTGGTATTCGGAAGGCAGCAGGTGCAAACCTTCAATTTCACCTTGACCAGGGCGCATGCGCTCCATTTGCCAACGAGTACCACTTAAACTATGTGTGATGCGAGACATATGTTTTTCACCTCAATACTAAGCCCTGAACATGGCGGGCTTAAAACCAAATTAAATTCTTTTAAAAGTCTTTTATATCGTGCTTCGGGGCGTTTCGGCACAAGCTTTCTGGACACGCTGTGAATACTTCCCTGTACGCTCAGCCGCCGCATCCATGCGGCAGATGGTCCATAAAGCTTGTGCCGAAACACCTTCTGTACGCAGTGCCAAGTCAAACCAATATAGAATTAATAAAATTCAAACTGAGCCCATTTAGACTTGGCATGATGTACAAAGGCTGGGCTTGGGCAAGTCTGATGGGAACTCTCTGTCGCATGGATGCGGCGGCGAAGCCTACACGGACGTATTCACGGCGTGTCCCAGCAGGCTTGACCAAGCCCTGCCCCAGCACGATCTATATCTAATTAGTCGTAACTAAAATAAATTGCGCGTTTTTGCAGGTAGTTTTCGATACCGTAAACGCCATCTTCACCACCTGTACCACTGGTTTTATGGCCACTGTGGTAACCCTGGATGTAACCGCAAATCATCTTGTTCACAAACACCGTACCAACCTGCATATGGTTGATGGCATGGAAAATAGTTTTTACATTTTGAGTAAAAATATACGACGACAGCGCATCTTCACGATCATTACAAATATCGAGCGCTTCTTCGTAATTCTTCACCGTAATAATCGGCATAATTGGGCCAAAGATTTCCTGAGCAGCCAGAGGCATGTCGCGCTTAACACCGCTGACAACCGTTGGTTTGTACCAGTGGCCTTTTTCAAATTCAGCGCCTTCTGGGCGGCCGCCGCCAACTTCAACTTTTGCTCCCATCGCAACACTGTCTTCAAGCAACTTGTGAATGCGAGAAATAGAAGCGCCGGTTACGCTTGGGCCCATATTGAAATCAGCCATTGGATCGCCGTAGGTGATTTGCTTGGTACGCTCGACTACACGGCGGGTAAATTCTTCGGCAATACCCTCTTCAACCAGTACCAACTCATTACAAATACACACTTGGCCAGAATTGGCATAGCGGCTGATAACTGCAGCTTCGACGGCTTTATCGAGATCCGCATCGTTAAGTACGATGAAGTTCGCCTTACCACCGAGTTCAAGTACCAGGCCGGCAACGTTATCGGCGGCCGCTTTAAAAATAGCTTTACCAGCAGGTGTTGAACCAGTCAGGCTGATCAGGCGTGTTGTCGGGCTTTTCACCAACGCGGCGCTGGTTTCTATGCCTTTGCCACTAATTAAATTAATAACCCCTTTTGGTAAACCAACTTCTTCAACGACTTTACAGAACTCAGAAGCAGTTACCGGAGTTGCCTCATGAGCTTTTAAAATCATGGTATTGCCGGTAACCAACGCGGGGCCAATTTTGCGACCGATCAGTGCCAGCGGATAGTTGTAAGCACAAAGGCCCAGTGTTACACCATAGGGAACTTTTTGAATCCACAACTGCTCATTTGCTTGATCGCTTGGGAAAATATTACCTTCAATGCGCCGTGCAGCTTCGGCAGAATACGTCAAATAATTCAGGGTATCGTCAAATTCGCCGTAGGCTTCAGGCAAAGTTTTACCCTGCTCCTGAACTAACAATTTGGCAAAGTGATCGCGCTTGGGCTTTAAAGCCTCAACGATTTTCATCAGCCAGCGACCGCGCTCAATTGCCGGCGTGTTTTGCCAGGCAAGTTGAGCCGCTTGCGAACTTGCCAGCGCTTTTTGAACATCGTCGACAGTACAGTCTGGAACCGTTGCCCACACTTCTTCGTTCGCGGGGTTCTCAACGTCAAACTTTGCACCCGACGAGGACTCAACCCATTCGCCGTCAATGTAACAAGGGTAGTGCTTGATATCAGTTGCCATTAGTTAAGTCCTCTTAGCAAATATCTTATTTGTTTAATTGTTGCTTCGTAGTTGGTTCGGGTGAAGCCGTGAGCTGTATTCTCAGACACGCCCTCCTAGTAGCTTTCGCTACGCTCAAGGAGGGGCCCTTCCGTGGGGGCTCGACGACAGCATTCGACAATTGCTCCTGCATTGTCCTAATAAACTACATCCGTGTAGCGACCCTGCTGCCGACGGTCTGATAACACAGCTCACGGCCCCACCCTTAGTGCCAAATTCAATAACAGTTAGCAGCCTTTAAATACCGGCTCACGCTTTTCTAAAAATGCTTTAAAACCTTCATCCGCATCATGAGTATCGTAAAGCGGATCACAGAGTTCTTTTTCTAAAGCAAGGCCATCGGCCAGGCTCACTTCAATACCCTGACGCAATGCTTTTTTAGTCGCCGCAACAGCTAAAGCAGGGCCAGAAGCAACGCGCTCAGCGTAAGCTTGAGCGTAGCCTTCTAATTCATCTGCGGGCAGCAGGCGGTTAATCAAACCCCACTTATCAGCCTCGACCACATTAAAAGTATCACCAGTTGCCAGTAGTTCCAGTGCCTTGCTCAAACCAACCAAACGCACAAGACGCTGGGTGCCACCGTTGCCGGGGATTAAACCGAGTTTAATTTCCGGAAGGCCTAGCAAGTATTGCCCTTCAGCCGCAAAACGCAGGTCACAGGCCATCAAAATCTCTAAACCACCACCGAGGGCGTGGCCGCTCAACTGAGCAATAAAAATCTTGCCACTTTTTTCAATCGCCGCCAGAGTCTCACGCGCCTTAACAACCATTTTCTGGTTATCTTCAGTCGAGTTCTCCTGAAACTCTTTAATATCCGCACCCGCACAAAAGAACTTTGGCGAACTGCTTTTAATAATGACCGCACCAACCTCTTCGTCTTTATCAGCCTCTACAACGGCATCATAAAAAGCCTGATAAAAAGCCAGGTTATATGCATTGGCTTTAGGTCGGTTAAAGGTCAGCGTCGCAACGCCACCTTGTTTTTCTAATAATATGTCGCTCATATACGAACTCTAATTTGGCACTTAGCCGGTATTCACGAAAACTCTGATCGAATCTGATCGCTATGTTCACCCAATACAGGCGCTGCAACAGAATTCTTAATCAGCTGATCATCAAAACGAATCGGGCATCTTGTAGTCTGATAAGAACCAGCCGAACCTACTACCTCTTGCAACATATCCAGCACTTTAAAACCATCGTGCGCCAACAACTGTTGCCAATTCATTACCTGAGCACACCAAATATCGGCAGGCTCAAGAATGCCAAGCCAGTGCTCACAGGTATTTGAAACCAAGTGATCCGCCAAAATTTTCTTAATCTGATCACGCTCAGCAAACCAGCGGCTCGAATCGGTGTATTCCAACAACGGATCACAGCCAAGCAGCTCGCCCAACTTAGGCACAGCACCCATCGCCAAAGCGATATAACCATTGGCACACTGATACAAACCATAGGGTGCACCGACCAAAGAGTGGGCAGAGTTTTGCTCACCGCGTACGGGTAACTCACCGTCTTGATAAAACAAAGTCAGAGGCTCAAATTGGAAATCGAGTATCGCTTCCAACATAGAAACCTGAACCAGAGTCGCCTCATCACCAAGCAGTGACGCCAATATGCCCTGCACCAGCTGGTTGCCAGCGAGATAATCGGCAATCGCTAAACCCATCGGCACAGCACCATCGCTGTCCGAGCCACTCAAACTCGTCAAACCACTAACGGCTTGCAGCAGCAAATCTTGCCCCGGTTTTTCAGCCCAGGGGCCTTCGGCGCCGTAACCACTGATTTCAGCGTAAATTAATTTGTCATTAACTTGTTTAAGCTCGTCAAAACTCAAACCTAAACGCTGCATCACACCCGGACGGAAGTTGTGAACAACAACGTCAGCTTTAGCGGCAATACGCTTAACCAGAGCTAGGTCTTCCACATCTTTTAAATTAGCTTTAAGGCTTTCTTTACCGCGATTAATCGCCTGAAAAAACGCACTCTCGGAAGCCACATTAAAGTGAGAGACATAAATGCTCCGGCTAAGATCACCATTTTCAAAGTGCTCAACTTTAATAACGCGAGCACCGAGATCAGCCAGACGTAAGGTCGCCGCAGGACCCGACAAAAACTGAGTAAAATCGAGTATCGTCAGACCATCTAATAACTTACTCATAGTCCGAACTCCTCTGTTAAGCTTTCGTTAGCAGAGCCAATGACCGGCGCGGCTTTACTTGAGCTCAGTTTTTGGCCGTTTAAACGAATTGGGCAGCGAGTGGTTGTCACGCTGACGCCATTGGCACGGCTAACTTTTTGTTCCATTTCCAGAACCTTGTAAGCCTCTTGCTGACTCAACTGTTTGTAATCGAGTACAGGCGAAGACCAATAGCCAACGTCTTCAAGCTTGTTTAACCAAGTACTGCTATCGGCAGTTACAAAGTGCTCGGCAAGTTTGGCTTTAATCAGATCGCGTTCAACAAATTGTTTGTCGACATCGTAATAAGCTTCAAGGCCTTCACAGGCTATGCTTTCACACAGCAGTTTTAAATCACCCATGCTGATCGCAATCTGGCCGTCTTTGGTATCGTAAATACCGTAAGGTGCGCCGAGATAGGCGTGGGCATGATTTACCGCGCTGCGCTCAGGCAGTTGCTGACCGTTATTTAAAAACGCGGTCAAACCTTCGAACTGGAAGTCGAGTATGCTTTCGAGCAAGCTGACGGTCACTTTGGCGCCTTTGCCTGTGCGCTTTTTCTGCACCAGAGCAGCCAATAAACCTTGAGCAAAGTGGGTGCCCGTCAACATATCGGCCACAGCAATACCCATAGGCGTAGGAGCTGCGTCACCTTTGCCGGTCAACCAAGTCAGGCCACTGACACTCTGGCCCAATAAGTCCTGGCCGGGTTTGTCTTTCCACGGGCCCTCTTCACCGTAACCACTGACTTCGCCGTAAACGATGCCGGGGTTTAATCCTTTAACAGTGTCATAGTCGAGCCCCAAGCGAGCCATGATGCCCGGGCGGAAGTTGTGGGTCACAACATCGGCTTGAGCAATGAGTTTTTTAACTTTCTCAACATCGGCCGGATCTTTTAAGTTCGCGGCGTAACTTTCTTTGTTGCGATTAATTGTGTGGAACAAAACACTGTCGCCATCGGCCCACATATTTTTAGTGGCCAGAGAGCGGCAAGCGTCGCCGTATTTAGGGCGCTCCACTTTGATAACACGCGCGCCGAGGTCGGCCAGACGCAGGCCGGCATAAGGGCCGGCCAGGTACTGACTAAACTCGAGTACGGTTAAACCTTCGAGGGGTAAACTCACAGGGTGATACCTTTAGATTTTACGTAGAGTTCATTCAGCTTATTCAGCAATTCTTGTTCATCACCACCGTTCATCAAGTACTCGCGAATCGGTGCACCGCTGTTGTCCTGGAAGAACATGTGACCGTGGTAACGAGGGCGCAGGTAAGCGCGGTCCAAAGTTGGCAAAGTATCTTTAAAGTAGTTGTCGGTGGTCTCGTTTGCGTAGTCACAAGTCCAGGCTTTGCGGTGACCCGGCTGACCGCCAAACTCGATATAAAAACCGCTCTGCATAGCTTCGTTCGCTACAAACTCAGCGTACTTAGCGGCGATGTCTTTGTTTGCACTTTTCGCAGAGATCGCAAGACCGGTGCCACCAAGCGTCGTACACAGACGGTCAGTGCCCGGCAGACTAACGGTATCGGCAAATTTCAAAAGCTTGCGCGCGTAACCCGGCTTGGCGTAGTTCGAATAACCGTAGGCAAATGGGCAGTATGCAAAATCGTCGCTCTGAGTCATCGCTTCATATACCTGAATTGGATTCCAGTCGAAGCAGCGGCGGTCGAGGTTCACACTGAGCTCACGCAGCATCTGCAGAGCTTTGATACCGATCTCATCACTGACGACTTTGTCGTCGCTCTGACACACGTCTTCACCCATGGTCGAGCAAAGCATGTAGAAGTTCATCAGGGTGTCCTGAGGGATGGACGGAACGGCAACCTTGCCTTTTTTGGCCAGAGCCATCAGGTCATCCCAGGTTTGCGGCATGCCGACACCTTCAGCTTCAAGCAGGTCCATGCGCGCAGAGGCAACCGGAGTCGCGGCATCAATGGCCAGAGCCACTTGTTTGCCGTTGTAGTTATAACTCTCGTGGCTGTGACCAACGGTGTTATCGGCCTGGTCTTGCAGGAACTCAGCTGGCAGGTGGTCATTCAGCGCAACAATCACACCGGTGTGCGCGGCAAAACCCGCCCAAGGGTGGTCGATAACCAGCAAGTCGTATTTTTCAGCAAGCTGATCGATGGGCTCATCGGCAAAGGCCTGCAAAGAACGCTTGTTCCAGCTGATACGCACGCCGGGGTTCAGCTCTTCAAAGCGCTGGGCCGTTGCAGTCATTGGCACATAACCGCGGGTGTGACTCCAGGTAATGCCCTTTAGTTCTATCGTCTTATTGCTCATCGCTCATCGCTACCTTTTATTAGATAAATGAATGCCCTGTTGCCCTTAGCACTCAGCGCCTGCTGCGCACTGCCTGTCTAAGTAAGGCCAAACAAGAAAATTCATATTTGAATGAATGATTCAATTATAAATAGCAAAGTTTCTATGGCACAATAGCCAAAGCCACAAAAGACTCAATTTTTTTGCGCTAAGTCCAAGGTTTTTAAGTGCTAAAGCTGTTCATTGGACCAGCATAGATAAAAACAGCCCAAATCAGACGCCAACTCACACAAGCTCACTGAGCTTCGGGTTAAGATAGGGGGGTAAAAAAGATATGAGCCAAACAAACAAAACAATGAGTAAAGCCGCCAAATACAGCGCCCCCGCCCTCGACAAAGGGCTTGAAATTCTCGAGTTTCTGGCCAGCGAAACCAAAGCTCGCTCCCAAGCGGAAATCGCTCAGGGCCTGGAGCGCACCCCCAACGAGCTCTATCGCGTACTTGTTGTACTGGAAGCTCGTGGCTACATCCACCGCGACGAAAACTCGGGCAAATATCGTTTGAGCTTAAAACTCTACACCTTGAGTCACGCCCACAGCCCAGTTGAACAAATGCGTCGCGCAGCCCACCAGCCGATGCTGGCGCTTGCAGAAAAACACGGTCTGGCCTGCTATTTAAGTGTGCCGCACGAAGGCAAATTAATGATTGCCAGCCAGGTAAAAAGCCCCCATCCAGTTAGCCTTAGCATCGCCGAAGGCACACTGTTCCCCTTGCTTAACACCACCTCAGGTAAAGTCATTCTCGCCAACTACCCCAAAGAAGCGCGCAAGGTATTGCTCGATGGCAGCGAAGACTGGAATAAACTGGGGAAAAAACAGCAGCAACAAACACTGGCTGAATTAGAAAACATAAAAGAGCACGGCTATTTACTTGCCGAAAGTGAACTGACTTCGGGCATCAGCAACTGCTCGGCATTTGTTGGCCAGGCCGGTATCGGTTTGGTCGCCGCCGTTAATGTTGCCAGCCTTAGCGCCAGCATCGATAAACAACAGGAACAACAACTGATAAAGGATGTTGTTGCAACCGCGCGCGAAATAGACAGGCGCATCGGCTTTGACTGTGACGATTAAAAACTAAAAGCCTTGATACTAGACCTTCAACCCGGCTTTACCTAAAATTTCCCGGTACAAGCATCGGCAAATACGCCAGATCAGCACAATACCCGCGGAATCAGCAATGAAGATCTTTCAAAAAATTTTTAGCAACAGCTCACTTGTTTACGGCGCACTGGCTTTTTTTAGTTGCGCATACGCCAGTGAAGTCTTTTATTTCCCAACCAACAACCAAAGCCCTGAACAGGTTGAAGAAGAAAAAGGGCAATGCCACAGCTGGGCGGCAGAACAAAGCAAGTTTGATCCAAACAAAGCACCGAGCAGCGATGAATTAGCTCAAAAGATGCTGGCAGAAAATCCAGCCCCAGAAATGCAGGGCGAAAATCGCGCTGTCGCTCGCGGCGCTGCCCGCGGAGCCATTATCGGCTCGACCGTCGGCCGCTGGAACAACAATGATCGCACCCAAGCCGGCGCTGCCGGCGCCGTTGCCGGTGCCGCAGCAACGGCCAAAGCCGCAGACCAACACAAACAGGCCAGCGCCGGTGCGCACGAACAAAAAATCCGCCAACAGGCTCAAGCTCAACTCGACAAGCAACACAGTGATTTTAACCGCGCCATGCAAGCCTGCATGGAAACCAAAGGCTACAATATTCGCTAAGCGAATCACTTACTGTAAAAACAATGCCCAGTTAAATCAGTGAGCACCGCCGTTAAAGGCGGCAATAAAAAAGCCGAGCATAAGCTCGGCTTTTTACCAATACGGTGAGCACAACGCCCTTATTTACGCAGCTGAGCGGCGTGAAACGCCAAGTGCTCGTCAATAAAACTAGCAATATAAAAATAGCTGTGATCGTACCCGTCTCGAAGCTGATAGTTCAGCTCGATACCCTGCTCTTTAGCAGCGGCCAGCAATAAATCAGGTTTTAACTGCTGCTCAAGAAAACTATCGCTCGCGCCCTGATCAATTTTAATTGGCATCGCCTTTAATTGCGCAGCATGCGCACGCAGTAATTCACAACTGTCGTAATCTTGCCAGCTTGTTTGATCTTCGCCCAAGTAGCCGGCAAAAGCTTTTTGCCCCCACGGCACTTGTATAGGTGCGACAATTGGCGCAAAAGCACTGACCGATTGATAGGCCGAAGCATTTTTAAAGGCAATTGTCAGTGCGCCGTGACCACCCATGCTGTGGCCACTGATGGATTTCTGGCCGTTTGTTGCAAAGCTCTTTTCAATTAAAGCCGGCAACTCAGTGACGATATAGTCATACATGCGATAGTGTTGAGACCAAGGCTCTTTAGTCGCATTGAGGTAGAAGCCTGCACCAAGGCCAAAATCCCAGGCGCCATCGGCATCATCGGCAACACCTTCACCGCGCGGGCTGGTATCCGGCGCGACCACAATCAAACCGAGCTCGGCGGCCTTGCGCTGGAAGCCGCTTTTTTGCACAAAGTTTTCGTCACTACAGGTCAAACCGCTCAGCCAGTAAAGTACCGGGCAAGCTTCACTCTGTGCCTGTGGTGGCAAAAACACAGAAAACGTCATGGTGCAAGACGTCGACTGCGCTTCGTGCTCAAAGCGCAGTTGGCGGCCGCCAAAACACAAATTTTCAGCAATTTGTTTCATCTTAAAACTCGATGACCGAACGGATAGCTTTACCATCGTGCATTAAATCAAAGGCTTTATTGATATCTTCCAGCCCCATTGTATAAGTTACCATCGGGTCGATTTTAATTTCACCGCTCATGTATTGCTCTACATAATCCGGCAACTGGCTGCGCCCTTTGACCCCGCCAAAGGCTGTGCCCTTCCAGACTCGCCCGGTCACCAACTGAAATGGGCGCGTGCTAATTTCCTGGCCGGAACCGGCAACGCCGATAATGACACTCTCACCCCAACCTTTGTGGCAGCACTCAAGCGCGGAGCGCATAGTGTTTACATTGCCAATGCACTCAAAGCTGTAGTCGACACCGCCATCGGTCAGCTCAACAATGACATCTTGAATAGCCGCATCGTAGTTTTTGGGGTTGACGCAGTCCGTCGCGCCGAGCGCCTTGGCCATTTCAAATTTATCTTCATTGATATCAACCGCCAGTATGCGTTCAGCTTTGGCCATCACTGCACCCTGAATCACACTCAAGCCAATGCCACCTAAACCAAATACGGCAACACTTGAACCGGGCTCAACTTTTGCCGTATTTAATACCGCACCAATACCGGTGGTGACACCACAGCCAAGCAGACAGACTTTATCGAGCGGCGCAGCCTTATTAATTTTTGCCAGAGCGATCTCGGGCACAACCGTATATTCACTAAAGGTTGAGGTGCCCATGTAGTGAAAAATTGTTTCGCCTTTATAGCTAAAACGGCTGGAACCATCGGGCATCAAACCCTGCCCCTGAGTGCTGCGTATCGCCTGACACAAATTGGTCTTGCCCGACTTACAGAATTTACACTCGCCACACTCCGGCGTGTACAAAGGAATAACGTGATCACCAACGGCAAGCGAGCTAACCCCTTCACCGACTGCCTCAACCACACCGGCACCCTCATGGCCGAGAATAGACGGGAAAATGCCCTCGGGATCGTCTCCGCTTAAGGTAAACGCATCAGTGTGGCAAACACCGGTCGCCACCAGGCGCACCAGCACTTCCCCGGCTTTAGGTGGCGCTACATCCACCTCTACAATTTCCAGTGGTTTTCCCGCAGCAAAGGCCACTGCAGCACGGCTTTTAATCGTCATTTCCATTTCCCCTTGGTACACGCCCGCAACCGGGCTAATTCAGGCAGCACTTTACTTGTTATTCGCTGTAAGAAATAGCAGCTCGTTGTTTTATTTCGCTATCAAAACCATCAAGACTGCGCTGGTTTTTCTTTAACCAGTAGCGCTGAATACCCTCGTCACCAATCTTTTCAGCCCAGTTATTTAACGCTGCGCGCTGTTCGACATAGTCGTATAAAGGCACCGACATACCACAACTTGCCTGCACCAAGTCGATGTCGAGTATAAATATTTGCCGCGCCCCGGCGCTGGCTGGAAATAACTTGATGTAATCGGGCCACAGACTATCGGCGCGATGTAAGACCTGCGCCTGTCCGTAGCTGCGCAAAATAAGCGGCGCGCCGTCAAAGGCACACCACATTATGGTCATGCGGCTTTGCTTTAATACGTGCGCAGCACTCTCATTGCCGCTGCCGGTTAAATTCATCCAGGCAATTTTATTTGCATCGATTACACGCAAACTATCCGCCCCCTTGGGGCTCATATTTACCCGTCCGTCACTTGCGGCGGTGGCAACAAAAAACATCTGCTGCTGGCCAATAAACTCGATATGTTGCTGCTGCAACTGGTCAAACTGCTGCCCCATTTTTAGCTCCTTTTATTTGTCTTCCAAACCCTGTTAAGAAATGCCTGTCCCGGCTATTTAATTGCTGCAATAAGCAGGTAGGACCAATTTATTGCTCTGGGCATGCATAAGCCCGGCACTGTATTTTTACACTTTCACAGCCGGCAACCCAGCAGCATTCGTGCAGAACAGTGCACAGAAAAACATACAGATACCAATAGATGGTCAATGTTGTTCATTTAAGTGCAAGCTTCGCTCCTAGCATCTCGTTACATCATTAAATGAACTGTGTTGCGTACAGGTGGTGGCTTTAAATCATTCTTGCCCGGCGCCGTTAGCAGCGCCCATAAGTGCCTCGCGCAAATGCGCCAACAGATTACTCTGGCCGAGCATTTTAGCGCTGCTGACAAACATATGATCGGCGTCGTCTAACACTAGCAGCTGGGATACAGACTGGGCCGCATTGGCCGCATCGACATACGCGCGGGATAAATCTGGCGGAGAGAGCCCATCCCGGCCACCGGCAATCAACAGGGTCGGACAATCTGCAGGCAGCATATGCAAAGGCGAGCTCTCGCTCAGACGGCGCTCTAACTCTCCGTCGGCCAAACTATCAGCTCCGATTACGCGCAGTTCATTGCCACAGGCAACGGTTGTCATATCGGGAATACCGGCTAGCGATACCGCCAAACGAAAATCCACCGCTGCGTGGTGGGCCAAAGCCGACACCGAGCCGAGCTCAGAACTGGGATGCAACTGCTTGCGACTGGCCAGCCACAGCGCCAGCTGCCCACCAGCGCTGTGCCCCATCACTGCCATACGATTTAAATCAAGCTGGGCGTGGCGCAAATCAGCAAGAAAATCACTGGCCGCCGCAACATCTAAAAACATCGCCGGCCACTCTCCGCCGTTGCCGAGGCGGCGATACTCGATATTCCACACGGCATAACCTTCTGCCTGTAACGCTGCCGCCAACGGCTCTTGCAAACCCAGGCCCCAGGCCGCTGTCCAGCAGCCGCCGTGAATCATAACGATTACCGGCCACGGCCCGCTGCCTTTTGGCAGGTAGAGATCGGCGAACTGCTGTTCACCACTGCCCCAATAAAAACGTTCCGGCGCCGGGGGCAAGGCGGCATCGCTTGAAGCTTGATCTTCGGCCTCGTTAACTGGTTCAGACTGCATAACTGTATCCGGTATTGGGCTGGGTTCGGTATTAGCTGAGCGCTCACTTTCGCCGACAAGCTCAGCCTCCGGCGACGGAACGCTGACAGCTTTAACTTGAACGTCACCACCGCTGTCACCAGCACCTGAACAGGCGCTGGCGCACACTAAAAAAAGTATTAAAAATAAGCTTAGAAGCAAATTTGCATTGTTTGATGGCACGGTCATTCACCACGGCTGTGTTTTACCGGAATACGCTGCCACCAAACAAGCAGATGCATCAAACAAGCGCGACAAGCATCGCAGAACTAGACTAAAAAGCGATAACTTCGCCGTTTTCGTCAAAAAAACCACCGCTGTGCTCAGCGCTTAGCCGCTCTATGCTTGAACAAAACTTAGGCACAAGCTCTTGCACCGATTCCGGTGCGTCCGCCCCGCCCATCTGCGTTCGAACCCAACCTGGGCTCATACTCAGCACAACCTGCTCAGGCAGGTTCGCTGCAAGCTTGGCGCTTAGCATATTGAGCGCGGCTTTACTCATCGCATAGCTCGCAAAGGCATCGCTCGCTTTTTGTGACAATGCATTTGAAGCCGACGCCAGGCCTGAACTTAACTGCACTATTTTGGCCGCCGGCTTTAAGGTCTCACGCAAACCTTGAACAAGCAGCGCCGGAGCGATGGCATTGATGCGAAAGCTCTGTTCGAAGTCCTCGGCACACCACTGACCAAAATCTGCATTGCAGCTAATGCCAGCATTATTTATTAGCAGGTCAAACTGAGAACTCGACGACAGTATGAGATTGACGCACTGCTCTATACTGCTATTGCAGCTTAAATCCAGGCTCACAGCTAAGAGTTTACTGTGATTTTGCAAACGCTCTTCGAGCAGCTGCGGCTCTCGGCAACAGGCGTATACCCGCCAGCCGAGCGCCAGATAGTGCTGACAGAAACCTAAACCCAAGCCGCGGTTGGCCCCGGTAATAAGCACACATTTATCCATTTGATTTCCTTAATACAGCCAAACAAACCGCCTAACACAGCAGCAAGTAGAGAGCTAAGAAATATTACACAATTAAGTAAAAACTGTGAGAGAATGCACACAAAGCTCAAATTGAGCAAAATAACAACAATAAATCAGAATAATAAACAGGTTCAGCGCATTTCGTGAACACCGTTTTTTTCACTTGTGTATTCTACCACCCGCTCCGGCTTAAACGCCCTTTGCGCCGCAAACCTTTCCTGCTGGCGTGCTCTTTCGTGGCCGCATGCCTGTCATTTGTTTTAGCACCGCTAAGTGCCGCCCAGCAAGAACTGAGCTTTGAGCTGCGCGAACTCGCGCTTGTCGGCCGTTTTGACAACTTTCGCGAGCCGATGCCGCTGGCCGAGCTCAAGAGCTACCTGGATAAGATTCAAGGCCCACTGCCGCGCTCGGTCAACTACAATGACCTGCTCAATATCAGCGATCAACTGACCGCGTTTATGCGCCAGCGCGGCTACAAGTTTCACTACGCCCACCTCGCCGAGCAGGGTGTTAGCGACGGCGCTGTGAGTATCAACATCCGCACCATTAATCTCTCCGATGTGCAACTGGACAACCAGAGCCCGGTCAGCGACAAGCTGGTGTTAAACAAATTTAAGCGTTTTATCGGCGAGCCCGTCTATCAGCCCGATATCGACAAAGTCTTAACCCAGCTTCGCAACGCCGAAGAAATCAAAGCCTTTGCTTATTACAGCCGCGGCAGCCAGCGCGACAGTGTGCGCCTGAACATCAAACTCTCAGAAGTGTCCGGCCTTCGCGCTTCAGCCAAGCTCGACAACTACGGCTCGCCCGAAACAGGTAAAGAGCGCTTGACCCTCGAAGGGCGCTGGCTGAGCCCGACCGGGCGGCTCGACCGGCTCAGCGCCGCCGTGCTCGCCTCCAAAGGCGACGATAAAACCAATAGCTACGGCTACCTGCAGTATTCAAGCCCGCTGTCGAATCCAGCTTTGCGCATCAACCTCAGCGCCAGCAACAACGTCTTTGGGGTCGGCAATGAGTTTGCATCGCTCGAGCTAAACGGCGACGCCAGCGTCTACTCGGTAAGTTTCAGCCAGGACTTTGCCAAAACCTGGCGCGGTGGCCAGCAGTGGAGCTTAAACCTGCAGCAAAAAGAAACCGACTTCGAATCCATCGTCGACGACCCGAGCATAGAGCAGGACGAACGCGCACAAAGTTTCGGGCTTCGCTGGCAACTGCAGCGCCAGGGCGATCGCGCCCAGCACTTTATTTTCATCGGGCATTCCCGGGGCCAGTTCAGTATCGACGGCTACATCGACGATCAAGCTTACGACAAAACCGGTTTTGCGTATTATCTGGGGTGGTCGTGGCCAAATGAAGCCCGCCACAGGCTGTATTCGAGCTTTCGCTGGTCGCTGCGCGGTCAGTACAGCCAAAAGCGTGTCAGCTCTTTTGACCAGATTGCACTCGGCGGTGCCTGGGGCGCGCGCTCGGTGCAGGCGGGCTCCTTTGCCGCAGATCGCGGCTTAGTTAACAGCCTCGAGTGGCACTTGCCCTATATGATTAGCGGTGTAGACGGCGCCAATGCACACTGGTGGCGGCTCAGCCCCTTTGTGTTTTTTGACTACGCCTCCGGCGACAAGCTCGATCTCGACGGCAACACGATTGACAGCGCAAGCTTGAACTCACTCGGCCTGGGTTTAATTACAGCGCTTGGCAACAAGCTCAATCTCAAACTGCAGGCCGGCCACAATCAACAGCAGCGCCTGGATTCCGGCCAGCTCGTTGAAGGTGCGGGCCTGCTTGCCGAACTGGAGTATCGCTGGCCATGACAAAGCCGTATCAAAAGCAAGGCCAAAAGCCAGCCCAAAAACTGCGCCTCAAACGCCGCACACTGAGCTTGCTAATTGCCTTGAGTCTAAGCTCGGCGGCGGTGGCCGCGCCGCAAAACGGCCGCGTTGTCTCAGGCTCTGCTGATATTCAGCAACAGGGCAAAGATACGCACATCCATCAACACAGCCAAAACGTGCTGATCGACTACGACAGTTTTAATATCGCCAAGGGCGAGCGTGTACAGTTTGAGCAGCCCAACGCCAATGCCATTGCAGTCAACCGGGTGACCGGCAACCAGGCCTCGGAAATCTTCGGCAGCTTAGACGCCAACGGCCAGGTCTTTCTGATCAACCAGAACGGCGTTTTATTTGCACCAAGTGCCAATATTCAAGTTGGCTCGCTCGGCGTCAGCACCCTGCCACTCGAGGCATTTGATATCGATTCAGGCCAGCTTAGCTTTGCCGGCCAAAGTTCTGCAGGCATAGTCAACCAGGGCCATATTCAAAGCTCTGGCGAACTGGCCTATGTCAGTTTTATCAGCCACGACATAGACAATAGCGGCCAAATTCACAGCGACGGCCATATCGAGTTTCTCGCCGACAGCGAGCGTGTTCTGCATTTCGCTGGCGACAGCATTGGGCTGAGCCCCGCACAGAATGCACAGCTGCGCATAGACAATAGCGGCGAATTAAAAGCGGGCCGCATTGTGTTAAGCGCCGCAGCCAAACACGCACTGACCAGCTCCGTTATCAACAACGACGGTGTTGTACTCGCCAGCGGCTTAAAAAACGTAAACGGTGAGTTGCGCCTGGTCGCCAGTGGCGGCGATGTTATCAACAGCGGCGAGCTGAGAGCCAGCGAAGCGGCTGACGGCTCGACCTCCGCCAATATCAGTATCGACGCCGAACGCAGTGTGCTAAGTGGCAGTATCATCGCCGATGGCAACACCGCTGGCGGCGGCGATATCAGCGTGCGCACCGGTGAAACGCTGGTTGTCACCGGCGACAGCCATATCAGCGCCAGCGCCGGCGAGCGCGGAGATGGCGGCAAGGTTACCTTGATCTCAGAGACAAATACCCTGTTTGAAAAAGGCGCGAACATCCATGCGCGCGGAGGTCTTGTCGCCGGCGACGGCGGTTTTGTCGAAGTTTCGGGTTATCAGCATGTCAGTGCCCACGGCCTTGTCGATGTGCGCGCCCATGCACTTGCGGCAGAGCACGGCCTCTACTACATCGACCCGACCGATATCGTTATCAGCAACGGCCCCGACAGCGGTGGCAGTTTTAGCGGCAGCAACCCAATTAGTTGGGTCCCCAGCGGCGACAGCTCAATTATTGATGTCGCCACCATTAACACACAGCTCGCCCTTGGCAGTGTGCAAATCGACACCACCAATGCCAGTGGTGCCGGCGCGGGCGACATCAGCATCGAAGCGGCAATTGATATCAACAATGCCAACGGCAACAGCCTCAACCTTAACGCCGAGCGCGACATTATTTTTACCAGCACCGGCGCCATTATCGACAGCGACCTTAGCAGCGTTGAAAACAACAATGTTGCCGTCAATGCCGGGCGCAGTATTTTGATGGATGCCGGCTCAGATATCGATATCGGCGTTAGCAGCCTTGGCATGAACGCGGCCACCGGGCTTATCCGGCTCGTTGACGGCGGCTTCAGCAGCGCCGGCAATATTCAACTTCAGGCCGAGCAAATACGCTCGCTGAGCAGCCTCAACGTCGATATCAACTCTGCCTTAAACGATGCCAGCTTACTGTTTAATGCCCGCAATCCGACCGGCCCGGTCGATCTGAATCTCGGCGACAACATCGCCCGCCTCGACTTGCATATCGGCGCCGGCTCCAACCAAATCATTACCGTCGCCGCCGGGCGAACTCTGCGTTTTAGCGACATCAACGCCGCGGGTAACGACATACTGATAACCGGCAGCAGTGACATTAGCATTGAGCAGTTAAGCGCCGCCGAGGACCTTCGCATTGTCTTAAGCGGGGCCGATGCCATTATTCCCGCGTCGGGAATCAGTGTGCCGGGCCGACTGATTATCAATGTCGACGACCTCTACGACAGCGACAGCGGCGCCGAAGCGCGCAACCTTCAGCTTGCCGCCGATATTGCCAGTGTTAAGTTTACCAACCCAACCGAGAGCGCCACCATCAACGCAAGCTTTAATAGCGCGCGCTTTGAGTTCACCGGCCCCGGGGATTTAACTCTCAACAACAGCGGCGACTTGCTGCTGATTGACCACATTAGCAACAACCAGTCTGTCAACGTCAGCAACGGCAACTTCAGTTTGAACGTCGATGGCAATCTGACGATTCAAGACCTCGTGCGCGCGAACGACCTTAACGCGGACGGCATTCGCAAAGGCCTGATCGACATTCAAGTCAGCGACGGCAATATCCAGATTGGCGACCCGGCCAGCAACCGCAGCACACGCCTACTCAGCAGCAGCCCCGACGCCGGTGCCGACGGCGGTCTCGGTTCGAGCCCAAGCAATCAAGTCGGTATTCGCATCAGCAACCGAACAAGCTCAGCCAGCGGTTTTGACTTTACGGTTGGCGACGGCACTGACAGCACCCAAATTCACGCCCAGGGCGGCGATATTTTGCTTGAAAGTGTCGGCGAGCTAAACCTGCTTAGTTTTGCCGAAGTTGCCACTTACAATAGCAGCGCGGGCACCACTGGCGGCAGTGTTATCGACAACAGCACCAGCTCCACCGGTGCCAATATCAGCGCAGAGACTGGCCGCATTGTGCGCCTCGATCAGCAGGTGCCTCCCGGGCCACTGCCAACACCAGAACCGACACCCGAGCCCACTCCAGAACCAACACCAGAGCCCACACCGGAGCCCACCCCCGAACCAGAGACTAGCCCTGATAGGGATATCGAAGATATTGTCAACGAGGAGCTATCTCGCGATGAAAACGACAGCGAAATAGCGCCGGAAAACAACGAAAGCTCCGCTAAAAGCACAGACAAACTCAATCAACTATTGAGCTTGAACCAGGGCGAATGTGACAAAGCGAACAGCAAAGAAGAAATAAAACGCTGCAATAAAAAATCAGCCATTAAAGAATTTCTAAGCCTGCTGTGGATAGGTGGTGAACTACCGGAGGCCAACCAGTGAGGCAGGCGTTAATCAAACTATTGATCGCTGCGGCGATTATCTATGCAAGTGCTCTGCCTGCGCTTGCGCAAAACAAACAGCAGGCCGATGACCAGCTAACGGCCCTGTTTTTATTTAATTTTGTCAATTTTGCTGAATGGCCCAAAGAAGCTTTTGCCAGTGCCGACGCACCAATACAGATGTGCCTGTACGGCAGCATTCCATTTAGCAGCTACCTCAATGCCGTCGACGGCACCTTAATTGGTTCGCGCAAACTCAACATTAAACAGACACAAAAGCTCGACGATATCCGCAGTGGTTGCCATATGCTGTTTGTCAGCCAGGACAGACACGCCGAACTGCCGGAGTTTTGGCTCGATATTAATTATTATTATGTGCTCAGTGTTGGCGAGCAAGAGGCGTTTACCGACCGGGGCGGCATTATCAATATCATGCGCACCACCGATCAGCTCACTTTTGATATTAATGTCGGCAATGCCCTTGAAGCCGGGCTGTTCTTAGAAGCTGACCTGCTGCATTTAGCGCGCAAAATTAAGCAATAGAGAACAGCTAACACCTGCTGCCACTAGCCGGGCTGCTCGGTCGCCTGATGTGTTTTTTCATCAAAGATACCGTATTTATTTTTGCCGGTCTTTTTGGCTTCGTACAGGGCGATATCGGCCTGCTTCATCAGGGTAATCATGCTGTTATTTTTAGCCCCACCTAAAGCAACACCGATTGTTGCACGACACTGATACTGCCTGTCCACCAGGGTCATCGGCTGCGATATCGCCTCGAGTACTTTGCTGCACAGGGCGCCAATATGCGATTTATCCTGGACATTCTCAGAGACAATAACAAACTCATCGCCACCAAAACGCGCCAAGGTATCTTCTTTGCGCAAAACCGCCGATACGCGCTCGGCCAGATGCTTCAGCAGCAAATCACCGGCATCGTGGCCGAGCGTGTCATTGACCCACTTAAAGTCGTCAAGGTCGATAAAACACACAGCGTATTGGCTGTCATTGCGCCTGGCCCGAGCAATTGCACGGCTCAAACGCTCTTCAAGCAAGCGCCGATTCGGCAGCTTGGTCAGAGCGTCGTAATAAGCCATTTGCTCAAGTTTGCGCTGATCCTGCTCGATCTGATCAACCATGCCATTAAAACTGTCAACCAGCTCACCGAGCTCGTCTTCACTGTAGCGTTCAACGCGCTGACTCCAGTCTTTATCGCTGGCAATTGCTCGGGTGACGGCGTTCAAGCGCACAATAGGCATGGAGATACGGCGCTGAAAATAATTCACCAACATGAGTGACACCAAACACGAGCTCAACGCTGCGAGCAACAACATATAAATTAATTGCTGTCGCCGACGCTGCAGCTCTTCATTGCTGGTAACAAGAAACAAGGCGCCGACAGTGAGCCCATTGCGGCGAATAGGCTGTAAAATTTGCAGCTGGGTCGGCGTCTCTGCCAGGCTAAAATCAGTGTGGCGAACATCACAGTGAAAATCTGCGCCGCCTCGGCTTAGCTCGGCAAGCACCGTTTGCATTTGTGTGCTGTAAAGGCAGGCATAGCGTATGGAATTAATCGGGCGCAGCGGGTCGAGCTCTTCGCGCGCGCGGCGCTTATCGAGAAAGGCAACCGAGGCCGTCGCACCCTGGGCAACAACCTCAGCCAGCAGGCGGCTCTGTTTATAGAACTGCTCTTCCTGGGCGCGGCGTTCGTAATAGTTCAATGCGACGATGGTAAGCAGCACAGCAAGGCTCATACCCATCACTACCACCAACATAATCTTGGTGGCAATTCGCATTCTCGAAAACTTCAGCCTCATCCCCTACTCAGTACTTTCTTCCTACATATTGCGCCCAGTATAGAGCAGCGCCCCGCGCTTGAAAATCACCACACAGTGCTTTCGCGGTCTAGACTGAAGTCAATCAAGATGGAAGTCACATGGATAAAAACTTAGTTCAAGCCTACAACTCACTAACACTGATTGATATTGTCGCACTGCTGGTGTTTATCAGCTGCTGGGCCGGATATTATTATTTTGCTGAAACAGGTAGCCGCGGCCGCCGCGGCCTTGTCGGCATCACCCAGGAATACCGCCTGCAGTGGGCAGTGCTGACCCCCACCAGAGAAATACCGGTTGCCTGCGCGTCGCTGGCCTCGAATTTGATGAGCAGCGTATCGTTTTACGCCTCTACCACTATCTACATTATTGCCGGCCTGTTTGCCCTGATAGGCACCGTCGACAAGCTGCAAGTATTTACTTCCGACCTACCCTTTGCACCAACCGGTTCACGCGCCTTGCTTGAGCTCAAGCTGATGCTGCTGATTGTTGTTTTTGTTGTTGCGTATTTTAAATTCACCTGGGCACTTAGGCAGTTTAACTTCTTAACCATATTAATAGGCGGCACACCGAGTGAAAAATACATGCCCAGTGAAGCCTATTGGCGCAACAGCGCCAAACGCATGGCCAGAATTAATGCGCAAGCCGGCAATGAATTTAACCGCGGTATTCGCGCTTATTATTACGGCATTGCCGCCCTGGCTTGGTTTGTAAACCCCTGGTTGTTTCTCGCCGCCACCTTGTGGATTACCCGCGTGCTTTACAATCGAGACTTTAATAGCTCAAGTGTGCGCTTGCTCAGAGACGACTACCCACCCAATCTCTATGATCCAAGCTACGAGCTGGGGCGCAGAACGGCGCAAGCCGAACAAGATACTGCACCAAAGACAAACACAACAAAACCAGACGAAAACCAAGCTAAACCCTAGCTCACCGGTAAAAGCGCGCCCGGGCCCACCCGGGCCTTGCTAGGGCCTGTTAACACTAATACTGGCCAAGCTCTTGCTTACCTTATATTGAAGGCCTTAATTCTGTGAAGGCTTAATGGCTCGTCTACAGCAAATTGCTATGGACAGCCGGCCTGTATTTTTTCTTTTTAGTTATTGTGGAATAAAAATGAGCAACACCGACAGCCAGACAAACGAAACAAGCAGTTTATTTGAACGTATCGGCGGCGGCGCCGCAGTCAATGCAGCTGTAGACCTGTTTTATGAAAAAATCATTGCCGATACCCGTATCAAACACTTTTTTGACAGTGTCGATATGGAGCAGCAAAGCAGCAAACAAAAAGCCTTTTTAACCAATGTCTTTGGCGGGCCGGTAAAATTCAGCGGCAAAGGCATGCGCGAAGCACACAAACACCTGGACTTAAACGAAACCCACTTTAACGCCGTTGCTGAAAACTTAGTTGCAACCTTAACGGAGCTCAAAGTCGGCCAAAGTGAAATCGATGAAGTCGTCACCATCGCATTAAGTGTAAAAGATGACGTGTTAAATAAATAAGCCCCAGCCTACAGATTTATTACAGCGTTGCAGTTGAATGCATTTAACTGCAACGCCTACCCCTTTCGTGTACCGCGTGCGCTCTTTGCTATACACACCCCTGCTACACAAGCCCTCACGACACAAGTTGCTGCTACACACGTTCGTGCTACACAAGCCCCCGAAACACCGCGCCTCACTCTGAGCAGCCTTCTTTCACCCTGCTCGCAGCTAAGGCCTTGAGTAGATTCTCTTCAGGGTAAGAAAAGCAGACAAGAACAGCCTGCCCAATGCATAGTGCCCCTGTTTTTAACCACGGCGTTTGTGCACGCCGAGCATAACTTAAGCAGCTCAGAATAAGCTCAGCGAAGCGCGTCCAGCTTGGTGCACTGCATTTTCAGACTGCGCTGCTCAGCGTGAAAAGAGCTAAAGCTGAACACCGTAAAAATCCAGCAGCATCGCAAGCGCCCCAATATAAGACAATTTTTTGCAGACGCCCTATAGCTTCGCACCAAAGGCACACAAAAGAAGCGTTCACAGCCTAAAACAGCTGTATGTTTTTTGTTCCGAAAATTGCGCGAAAATTATTTTTTGCATCTAAAAAGGTGCACTTTTCCCCACGCTGGTGCGTAAACATTTTTTGCCCAAGATCAAAAACAGCCTCCAGCAGCAGGCACACATCGGCCATAAGCTACTGTTTTATATGGCTTTTTAAAAAAGTATTTACACGAAAAATTTATTTGGCAAGGCTTTTGCGATACCCCTAAGGCATGCAAAAGATTTTCATTTTTTCTAAGCACCACTGCTAACAATTAGGGGACAACAATGATTAAGGGTAATTTTTCATTGAAAAAACTCGCCGCAATAAGCGCCGCTGCTTTTTCAATGCTAAGCCTGAACTCGACTGCTTACGCTGAAGAACTCGACGTAGAAAAAGACGAATTGACCTTCGGTTTTATTAAGCTCACAGATATGGCACCACTGGCCGTCGCTTACGAGCAAGGCTATTTTGAAGACGAAGGCCTGTTTGTAAAACTTGAAGCCCAGGCAAACTGGAAGGTGCTGCTTGACGGTGTGATTGATGGCAAACTCGACGGCGCTCACATGCTCGCCGGCCAGCCACTCGGCGCCACCATCGGCTACGGTACTGAAGCCCACATCATCACCGCCTTTTCGATGGACTTAAACGGCAACGGCATCACCGTCAGCAACGACATCTGGAAACAGATGAAACCCAATATCCCCAAAGACAAAGACGGCAAGCCGGTTCACCCGATCTCGGCAAGTGCACTGAAGCCTGTTGTCGACAGTTATAAAGAGAAAGGCAAGCCTTTTAACATGGGCATGGTTTTCCCTGTATCAACTCACAACTACGAGCTGCGTTACTGGCTTGCAGCCGGTGGTATTGAGCCGGGTTATTACGGCCCAGGTGCTGCCGGTCAGGTTGGCCAAATTAACGGCGACACCCTGCTCAGCGTTACCCCTCCTCCGCAAATGCCAGCCACCATGGAAGCCGGCACCATCTACGGTTACTGCGTAGGCGAGCCGTGGAACCAGCAAGCTGTATTTAAAGGCATTGGTGTACCAGTTGTAACCGACTACGAAATCTGGAAAAACAACCCAGAAAAAGTATTTGGCGTGAACTCTAAGTGGGCTGAAGAAAACCCCAACACCCACCTTGCTGTAGTCAAAGCACTTATTCGCGCAGCGAAATGGCTAGACGAAAATGACAACGCCAACCGCCCGGCTGCAGTGAAGATTCTCAGCCAGCCTAACTACGTTGGCGCCGACTACGAAGTAATCGCCAACTCAATGACCGGCACCTTCGAGTACGAAAAAGGCGACAAGCGCGAAGTACCTGACTTCAACGTATTCTACCGCTACTACGCTACCTACCCATTCTATTCAGATGCCATCTGGTACCTGACTCAGATGCGTCGCTGGGGCCAAATCGAAACCGACAAGCCAGACAGTTGGTACCACGAAGTAGCCAAAAAAGTGTACAAGCCTGAAATCTACATGCAGGCCGCTGAGTTGCTGATCAAAGAAGGCCACGTGAAGAAAGAAGACTTTCCTTTCGGCAGCGATGGTTACCGCGATCCACAGACTCACTTTATCGACAACATCGTTTACGACGGCAAAAAACCAAATGACTACCTGGCCAAGTTCTCCATTGGTCTTCAACAAGGTCAAACCGTCAGCGCAACTGGTGTAGTTTCCAAGTAAGGCTTTAGTGACTTAACACGGAAACACGGGGCCTCACTGAGGCCCCAAATCAACAAAATTGAACAAACAAATTGATTGAATTATTCGCTTAGCACACGAGATTTATAGGTAGATTCATGATCAACAAGATTATTAACTTTCTCCAGCTTTCGGGCCTGACATGGTTTGTCCCGCTTGCGCGTCTGGCTGCAGGGGAAGATCCGAAAGAGCAACTCAAACAACTCTGGATGGTCATGGGCATACCCATCGTGGCCTTCATGTTTTTCTTATTTTTGTGGGGCGCAGGTGCCTCGCAAGTAAAAACCAGCCTCGGTGCGATACCGGGCCCTGTACAAGTTAAAGAGCAAGCCGTTGCCCTGTGGGAAGATCACAAAGCCCAGCGCGCAAAGGCAGATAAATTCTACGAGCGCCAAGAAAAGCGCAACGCCAAATACGAAGCCCAGGGTAAAACCGACAAGATCAAATGGCGTGAATATACCGGTTCACCAACCTACCTTGATCAAATCTGGACCAGTATTAAAACCGTATTTATGGGTTTTTTAATTGCGACAATCATCGCCGTACCGCTGGGTATATTCTGTGGCCTGAGCCCCATCGTCAACAGCGCATTTAACCCCATTATTCAAATTTTTAAACCGGTCTCGCCACTGGCGTGGCTGCCGATTGTCACCATGGTGGTTTCTGCAACCTATGTCACCTCAGAAGGTGAAGCCTGGTTCAGTAAAAGCTTTTTAAACTCAGCCATCACTGTAACCCTGTGTTCACTGTGGCCCACTCTGATTAACACCGCTTTGGGTGTTAGCAGCATCGATAAAGACCTGATGAACGTCGGTAAAGTATTGCAACTTGGTTGGTTTACTAAAGTCACCAAACTGGTACTGCCCTCGTCACTGCCACTTATTTTTACCGGCTTGCGCTTAAGCCTCGGTGTTGGCTGGATGGTACTGATCGCTGCAGAAATGCTTGCGCAAAACCCGGGCCTTGGAAAATTTGTTTGGGATGAATTCCAAAACGGCAGCTCACAATCACTTGCAAAAATCATGGTAGCGGTACTGACCATCGGCATTATCGGCTTCTTGCTTGATCGAATCATGTACACCCTGCAAGGCCTGTTTACCTTTAGCGACAAACGCTAAACCGACCGATATACACACTTAAAAAGGCGCCGGGCTTTTAAACCGGCGCCGAGCCAAGCACTGAATTACAGCAAGTGAGTTAACTATGACTTTCTGCCAACTTAAAAATGTCAGCAAGAACTACGGTTCTGGTAAAAATGTTACCGAAGTACTGCACGACATTAACCTCGATATTAAAGAAGGTGAATTTGTTGCCATTGTCGGTTTTTCCGGCTCGGGCAAAACCACCCTGGTCAGCGCCATCGCCGGATTGATCCAGCCCGACAAAGGCGAAGTAATTTTTAAAGACAAACCCGTTGTCGGCGCCAGCGCCGAGCGCGCTATTTGTTTCCAGAGCTACTCACTGATGCCCTGGTTAACCGTTTTTGGCAATATTAGCCTCGCCGTAGACGAAACCTTCAAAGACTGGCCCAAAGCCAAGCGCAAAGCCCATGTACATAAATACATCGACATGGTGGGCCTTAGCCACGCGGTCGATCGCCGCCCCGCTGAGCTCAGCGGCGGTATGCGCCAGCGCGTTGCCGTTGCCCGCGCCCTGTCTATGCAACCGGACATGCTGTTACTCGACGAGCCGCTGTCGGCGCTCGATGCCCTGACCCGCTCCAAGCTGCAAGATGAAATTGAAGAAATCAGTCAGGTTGAGAAAAAAACCATTCTGCTGATTACCAATGATGTTGACGAAGCCATCTTACTTGCCGATCGGGTTATCCCGTTAAAGCCCGGCCCCAAAGCCAGCCTCGGCCCGGAATTTGTCATCGATATCGCCAGGCCACGCGAGCGCACAGCGATGAACCACGATGAAAAATTTATTAAGCTGCGCAAAGAAATTACTGAATACCTGCTTAAAGTCGGCATGGAGGCAGCGAATACCGATGACTCTATGACACTGCCGGATATTCTGCCAAACACCGCCAGTGGTTTTCCAAATAAAACGGCAGCCGAAGCAGCAAAACCGCAATCGATTGCACTTGATCGCTACGTAGAGTTCTCGCAGGTGGATAAAGTTTATCCAACTCCTAAAGGGCCACTGACCGTTGTCGACGGTTTTGACTTAAAAATGCGAAAAGGTGAATTTATTTCACTAATTGGTCACAGTGGCTGTGGAAAATCGACGGTCTTAAGCATGGTGGCCGGCCTGAACGATATCAGTAATGGCGGCATCATTCTCGACGGTAAAGAAGTAACCACCGCCGGCCCCGATCGCGGCGTGGTGTTTCAGGCTCCCTCTTTGTTCCCGTGGTTAACTGCACGCCAGAACGTAGAGCTGGGTGTCGAGCGCGTTTATCCACATGGATCAAGAAAAGAGCGAAAAGAAATCGTGGAATATTACCTAAGTCGTGTAGGCTTGGCAGATTCCATGGACAAAAAGGCCAGCGAGCTAAGCAATGGTATGAAGCAGCGCGTGGGTATCGCCCGTGCTTTTGCATTGTCGCCTAAATTGCTTTTACTCGACGAACCTTTTGGTATGCTTGATTCCTTAACTCGTTGGGAGCTTCAGGAAGTATTGATGGAAGTGTGGAAGCGTACTCAGGTGACCGCCATCTGTGTAACGCACGACGTCGATGAAGCTATTCTACTCGCCGATCGAGTAGTTATGATGACCAACGGACCACATGCAAAAGTCGGAAAGATTCTGGAAGTCGATCTTCCGCGTCCTCGCACGCGCAAGCAATTACTCGAACACCCAGATTATTACCGTCTGCGCGAGGAATTATTAAGTTTCCTCGAAGAGTACGAACACGGACCCGCCGATAACAAAAAAGTCGCCGCGTCCATGTCAACATCCACGGAAGAGCCAGCTCAGGACACGGAAGTGGAAAAAGAGCAAACAGCTGAAATAGCTTAATTATTTGTACAAATTTTTATCAGCACTTACTTACCATTAAGGGGTACCTAATGCTTAACTTGAAAAAATCTCTCCTCGCCACTGCTGTTGCAGCGTCAGCCGTATCGATGGCTGCGACCGCAGAAGAGAAAGGCTTTATGGAAACCATGGCCGATGGCGAAGCCAGCGTTAGCTTTCGCTACCGCATGGAGAGCGTCGAGCAGGACAACAGCCTGAAAGACGCAATGGCAAACACTCTTAAAACTCGCGTTAACTATAAAACTGGTGTTTACAACGGACTGAGCGCATTCCTTGAGTTTGATCAAGTAAGCGAACTGGCCGACGTTGACTACAACGCAGTTGTCAGCGGCGACCCAGCTTACAGTGTTATTGCTGATCCTGAAGGCACCGACTTCAACCAAGGTTATGTAAAATACGGCAGCGATGTCGCCTCAGCAAAATACGGCCGTACACGTATTTTATTTGACAACCAGCGTTTTGTAGGTGGTGTTGGCTGGCGTCAAAACGAGCAAACCTTTGATGCGTTTGTAGCCGATTACAAAAATGACAACTTCACTGTTACTTACGCCCACGTTATGAACCGTCTGAATATTTTTGGCGGTATCAACGATGTTAAAGATGACATGATTAACCTTCAGTACAAATTTGCTCCATATGCTGTACTGACCGGTTACGGTTATTTCTTAAGCGACGACGGCGTTGATAACAGTGACAACGACACCATGGGTGTAAGCTTCACCGGTAAAGCAGGTTTGTTTGACTACCGCGCTGAAGTCGCTCAGCAAGACACCGATGCCTACAGCGCACTTTACACCCACCTTAAAGGTAGTGTGAAAACCGGCCCAGTTAAACTCGGCCTCGGTTACGAAGTACTTGGCGCTGACGGCGCAGATGGCGCCGTTAGCTTCAAATACGGTACCAACCACAAGTTTAACGGTTGGGCTGATATGTTCTTAGGTACTCCTGCTGGCGGTTTGGCTGACCTGTACGCCAGTGTTATGGGTAAATTTGGCCCAGTTAGCGGCGGCATCATTTACCATGACTTCGAGTCCGATGACAGCGATGTAGGCGTTGGTGACCTCGGTTCTGAAATCGACTTTGTTATTAAAGGCAAGGCGGGCCCTGTTGGCCTAATGCTGAAATATGCCGACTACTCAGTCTCAGACGAGTACCACGCTCTTAACGAAGAAAAGAATGTTGATACCCAGAAAATCTGGTTGCAAGCAACTACCCAGTTCTAAGTACAGTTGTATTCAAAGTACTTAGACAAAAAAACGGGAGCTTCGGCTCCCGTTTTTTATTGCAGCAAGCAAAACCAGCTTTAGCGAAGCGGATCAACCAGGGTCTGCCGACACTTATTCTAAGTTATGTGCATCATCGCGATTAAGGTCTTGATGGCGAAAGACAATGCGGTTGACTTTAAAAAACCTGGAGCGCCCCGAAAGCGTAAAAACATAGGTTTCACCCGCTTTTAAAGCGTAAATCGCCACACGCTTATTATTGTGCCCGCCTAAATCCAGGCGATTGCCAAAGGCCCAGACAAACTTGTTATTCTGGCCGCCGTAAAATTTAGTGTCTTTTTTTAAACTGCTTAACGGGGCATCATTGCCGTGCGCATTGCCCGCATTGGGCCCGGCAGCAAAATCACCGTCGAGCCGAACGTAAGCGTCGTTGGCAATATCTGTGCGCCACTGGCCATTTAGTTCCATATCCACTTTCGCTACATGCATATCTAAATAATACAAACCTGCCTTATTAACTTTGAAACGATAAGTCAGTGGTGAGTCGGCGGGCCCGCTTTGAGCATTATTGCCGTTAAACTCCAAATAAGCCGAGCCACTATAACCGTCAATGCTTGTTTTCCTTAGCCAGCTGCCAAGTGCACTTTCGGTGGTTTCTGCTTCAATTACCACCAGGCCGTCGCGCTCAACATACAAACTCGGGTTTGTTGGCGTTTTATAAAGCAATACCAACCAATCTTTATCTGCTTCGACTGGCGCCAGCCCCAAATCCACCTGCGCACCGCCTTGAACAGGGCCCTTATTAAAACGCTCACCGGTGCGCGGGTTAAACCAAAGCTGATTGTATTCACCGCCTTGACGCACGTTCAAGCTCACTGCGCCGCCATCGCGCAAATACAATAAATAGGCCTGCCCCTCTTGTGCCAAAACCCAAGCATGTGAACCTGAAACCAGCTCATTGCTTGGCTGCATTGCCTGCAAGTTGAGCTTAAGCTCCGCTTGAAAAATATCGCGAAAAAACTCGCTGACATAACCACTTTGGCGCCAGTGCTCGTCAAATTCACGCAAATTTTCAACCGCTAAATCATAGGCATGGCCAGCCCCGTCATTTTTTAAATACCATTCAAAACCAGCTCCCCCGGCCATAATATTGGCCCACATCCAAAACACGCGCTGGCGCTTGCTAACAGCGGTATTCGGTTTGGGCGCATCGCCACCAGAAGCTTCGGTCATGGTAATCACCCATGGGTGGCCATCATTTGCGCTTTTTTCTGACCACTCAATCACCTTTCCATACACCCCCGCTTCCGGGCTTTCAGCAATAGCACCAAATTGAAATGTAGGCCCATCAAAGTTTTTATGCGCGCGCAAAGCTTCGTATTTATCGTGCTCCCCCGGAAAGGTGTGCATCAAAATCGCATGATCATACGGGTCAATAGCGCGAATATAATCGGCAAAGGCTTTCTGCTGAGCTGCGCTGTTCGTATTTTCTTCCCCCAGGTTCCACTGTAAGGCGGGGTGGTGGGCAAAGCGGCTAACAAGTTCGCGATAGTAAAGTTTGCGCTCCAAAGCTAAATTACCGTTATTTAGCAGCTGATCATTTTCGGTTTCCTGAGTCATCATATGAATCATTAAACCCAGCTTGTTCATATGGCTAAAGGCAAGCTCCCACTGATCTAGTTTACTGATGTCAAAACGCTTGCGTGTGCCGCTATATTGTTGCCAGGGATGCGCATCACAACCGTCACCATTGACCGTCATCGCCATTACGTAGGCGGAGTTAACGCCCGTTGAACTGATATAATTCAGCAAACCGATGAGGTTTTTACCTTTGCCATTCGCCCAGGTCGGATCCCCGGCGCGCCAATCTTGTCTGTGAGCATCAAATTTGTGCAAGATGCCTTTGCAGGAGCCAACATTGTTGTGCTTTTTTGTATTATCAAATTCGTCGTAACCAAAGATGTTCTCTGGGCTATCCATGCCGGCCTGAATAAAAACACTATGATCCCCGGCAAAACGTAAATAACGCTCACCGGGCACATGCCGCAATAAACCGCGCTTGCGCATATCCCGCCCTGTCGCCGTTGAAGCAGCCACATTAAAATAACCGTGTTTACCGTCAAAAACATCGAGTGCGACGCCCTCTTCACGGTCGAGGCTAACGGCGATATTTTGGCCCTTGCGGAAACTCACTTGGTAGTGCCAAAGGCCCGTTGTCGGTGGCATAAAATACGCTCGCCATACATCACCGCTTTGCGCCGAGCTGTTTGCCGCATCGGCATCGGCGGCAAAATGCCCAGGCACCCAAATGACCTGCTCCCCCTGACTAAAGCGCAGATCAAAACGAAGGTTGGTAAAACTTAAGTCGCTGTTTTCACTAGCCTGGTAGCCCTCACATAAAATACTTACGCGATGCCACTGTTTTAACTCGCCTTCGACCGTACACACACCCTCATCTGAACCAGGGTCCTGGCCACCTGAGTCGTCATCGCCGTTTTCTCCAGATGTAAAAACATCTTTACAGCTTTCAGTGCCGCACATGCAAACGCTGCTCTCCGATGCACTGTTTTTACAGTCGTTCGCTTGCTCACCCCATCGTTTTTTACACTGCGAGGTTACATCACATTCATCGACTATGGGCTGTGGCGAGACGGCAGGCGAAACAATGGGCAAAGGTGGAATACTGACGAGCGGGCTCGAGCTGGGTTGTGCACTGGGCGACGCCTGAGGAAGGTGGCTGGGCTCGGGGCTGTTAATTGGCTCAGGGCTGCTAAAGGGCTCAGGGCTGTTTTCCGGCTCAGGGCTGTTTACCGGCTCAGGGCTGTCAGACTGAGCACTGCTTGACGGTAAAGGTGTTGGCGAGCCTTCGCTAGCGGGCTCGGCCCCGCCACAGGCCGTCAACGTTGCCGCAAGAATTAATTGGCAAACAAGCACATAAACTCGATATAGCTTCGTCATCACTTTCTTTCCCTAGTTGCCAATATATGGCTCAAATTGAGAAAGTCAGATTCTAAGAATTTAGAAAAGAGCGTCGAAGAGCGGCTTCACACAGCCGGAAAGACAAATACAGAGTTTGAATTAAGCTTGATCAGGCGCAACTAAAAAGCGGCCGAGACAAAAAAGAGGGGAAAAAGAAGCGGAAACAAAAAAAGAGCGAGAAAATTTCTCGCTCTTTTAAAAAAACAAATTAGCGGTTAGCGCACTTAACTTTGTCTGCCGGGTACGCTGAAAGGTAGATGTCGCCGATTTCGATTTCCATCTTACCCATGGTATTTAACATAAAGACCGAGGTCACTTTACTGAAGTCAAACTCACCATCGTCAAAACACTGCAGGGGAACAGGGAAAGAAATCCACTTGTTTTTAGGCAGCTTTTTAAGCGGCGCCTTCAGCGGGATGCTGGTGCGCTGTTTCCAATCCCAGCCCGCTTCCATCCACAGGTTTACATGCTTTTTAGGTGGTTTAATAATCTTAACGTCAAATACCAAGGCGGCCTGATCTTTAATACCGCTAAGGTCAATTGCCGTCATGGTATTGGTCAAGGTCACATAATAAATATTCTCGTTCTGTGTGCCCCACTCATTGCGCACATCTTTAGGTGTCCACTTCAGGTTCACCGCATCGTTGTCGCTTTCTTTCCCTGCAGGCGACGCAACCAAAGCACCTTTGGTGGTTTTTCCGTTACCGCTTATGATTTTTTCCTGACCAAACTGCAGGGAAAACTCCCAAGGGTATACAGCTTTGCCGTCAAGAAGGTATTGGGTATTGGGGTCCGGCTGCTGTGCTAGCACAGCGGATGAAGCCAGCAAAGCAACAAAGCCGAAGCAAAATGCTCTGAGGGTCTGAGCAGTCATAGGGAATCTCCGATATACATTTTTAGAATAAGCCCGGATGGCATGGCGCTAATAACCACACCAATACGGTATATTGTGCCATACTGGCGCACACATTGTTTAGTCCATTCCAACTTTGGTACTAACTTTGGCACTCACATTGTTATATGTAATAGCTCAAGCTTTTGTAATAGTCCAAGCCCAGCAAGCTTTTAAAGCCTTTAGCTGAGCCTAGAAGCCTTTAGCGACATATAAAAGCCTTTAGCCGGGCCAAACGCCCTTAGCGACACACAAAAGCCCTTGCAGCATACAAAATAAAGAAGCTTTAGTTAGCCTTCAATTCCTCAACCAGGCTTAATAGCCTGCGGCCAGTGTAGCCAATCAAAAGCGAGCAGCTTTGATCCAGCTCCACAGTTTACCTTGAACACGCGCTCAGCGGCGGCTTTCAGATAGGCGGCGCAGGCCAAACACCAGCATCAGCAAGATCAACACACTTACCAGCAATAAAAGGCCGGCAATGTAGGCAAACAGCACCGGTGCCAGCATCATTGTTGACATCAGGCTTTCCTGATAATAAAAAAACCACTGGTGTTCCGCGGGGAACACCCATATATGCAGCTGGTTAAACACCGCTGTCGGCCCGATCATCAACACCAGTGCAGTTAACAGCACAATCAAAGCAAGGTTAAAAGCGAGTACTTGCTTCACGCCCGGTAACAGGCCTTTTGTGCGCCGCCCCCAAAACAGCAACAGCACAAATAAGGCAATATTTGCAGCGACAACCCAGGCCAGCACATCCATTAAGTTGGCAACATCTTGTAAGTGCACCACTTCGGGCTCCCTAAGCAACAGCTGCGGCCCGCCACTTGTTGCGCTTTCATAGCTAATCTGGGCCAAACCCTCGCCGTGCTGGTGGATGGCGCGGTTAATTTGGGCAAAGAGCTCATAGCGCTGCTCAGCCGAGGTATCGGCAAAACCGGCTTTGTAGCGATTCTCAGGGGCGTAACGCTCGATGCCCTGCTCAATCACACCGTAGTCGTGCCACAGCGGGTAGAGAAAATTCAGCGGCGCAAGTAACAACCACGCAAGACTCAAGCTCAAAAGCAATATGCTCAAGGAATAAAGCAGTTTAAATAACATCGGCCGAAGGACCACAAATAAAGCCATTTCGTGCCCTCCCTCTGGGCAAGCGTACTTTTTGGGCAAAGCCGCTATGATACGTGCTCCGCCACCAAGCGCTCAAATCCCCTTCTCAAAGTGAGCCACTGGCACAAAGCAGTATCAACCGCCCCACAAAGGCACCAAAGTGGTGCCAATGCGCCACACGGAAGCAAAATAAGCGATTAAATTTTAACCTCAACAATAAAAAAAGCGCTGCGAGGCCCAGATTTACGCACTCAAGCAGTGCTGGCACGGTCATTGCTCTAGCTCAGGCCATAACATTACTAATTATTAAATTTAAAACTTACTGAGGAAAACCAATGAGCTCCCCTAAGCTTAATTTGCTCGACTTCTCGCAGGCGAATATTCGCCTGCTGCACCTGACGTGGTTTGCGTTTTTCCTGACTTTTGTAGTCTGGTTCTCCCACGCGCCTTTGCGCCCTGTGATCATGGAAGCGTTTGACTTAACCATGCCACAGTGGAAAGCACTGTTGATTTTGAACGTTGCACTGACGATTCCGGCGCGTATTGCCATTGGTATCGCCGTTGATAAATTTGGCCCTCGTATTACCTATTCCATACTCTTACTTACCGCCGGCGTGCTCTGTGTCGCGTTTGCCTCGGCGCAAAGTTACGAGCAACTGGCCGCCATCCGCTTTGCGATGGGTTTTGTCGGCGCCGGTTTTGTTATTGGTATCCGCATGGTCGGTGAGTGGTTCCCCGCTCGCCAGGTAGGCCTTGCTGAAGGTGTTTACGGCGGTTGGGGCAACTTCGGTTCCGCCGCTGCAGCATTTACTCTGCCTTCAATCGCATCGTTGGTATTCGGCGGTGAAGACGGCTGGCGTTATGCGATTGCCTCTGTTGGTGTGGTTGCTTTTATCTACGGCATCATCTTTTACTGGCGCGCACGCAACACACCTAAAGGTTCTACTTACTTCAAGCCTAAGAAAAGCGGCGGCCTGGAAGTAAGCTCTAAGAAAGACTTCTTTTTCTACCTGGCTATGAACCTGCCTATGTACCTCATTCTTGCGGTACTGGCCTGGAAACTGAGCCCAGCAGGTGTTGGCCTGCTCAGCGATACAGCTGTTAACTTTATCTACGTTGGCCTTGTTGCGCTGTGTGCTTTCCAGTTCAGCCAGATTTACAAAGTAAACAAAGAGATGCTTAAAGGTGCCGAAGTACCCGAGCACGATAAATACAAGTTTAAGCAAGTTGCGGTTCTCGACTGGGCCTACTTTGTCACCTTCGGTTCTGAGCTGGCGGTTGTATCTATGCTGCCTGGTTTCTTCCTCGATACCTTTGATGGCCTGACCATGGCCACCGCTGCCATGCTCGGTTCGGCTTACGCCTTTATGAACCTGATCGCCCGCCCTGGCGGTGGTTACCTGTCTGACAAGTTCGGCCGTCGCAAGTCTATGTCTGTGTTTATCATCGGCCTGACCATCGGTTATTTCACTCTGTCACAGGTTGACGGTAGCTGGCCCATCGCTTTGGCTGTTGTTGCTGTTATGTTCTGTTCTTTCTTTGTACAGGCTGGTGAAGGTGCGGTATTTGCGATTGTTCCCCTGGTTAAGCGTCGTATGACTGGCCAGATCGCCGGTATGGCCGGTGCTTACGGCAACGTTGGTGCGGTAACCTTCCTGACCATCTACAGCTTTGTAGACGCCTCGACCTTCTTTATGATTATTGGCGGCTGTGCTCTGGCAGTCTTTGCTATTGTTCAGTTCCTCGATGAGCCAGAAGGCCATATGACTGAGGTTCTCGAAGACGGCACCATTCAGAAAATTGAACTGACTTAATTGCCAGCCTCAATCTGAACACTTAAAGTAAAGCGGCCCTTAATTGGGCCGTTTTTGTTTGCATTATTAAAACTATGTATCGAATACAAAGCTGTAGCTTTGAGCTGTAACTTCGAGCGATGACTTTGAGCCATAACATCGGGCGGCAGCTTCGATACGCGCGCTGTTAGCTAGAGCTTTTTCTGGACGCGTAAATCCATCCCTGGAGCTGCCCCGCGCCTTCCATGGCGCAGAGGCCCTGAAAAAGCTCTAGCTAACACCACGCTTTGTACTTAGCAATTGCGGCTTAACTGCCCTCGAAAACAAAAGAAAAAAGAAAACAATGGATCATCTACACAGTGAACTTGCGGTCAGTATCGGGCAGTACAGCGATAAAGGCATAAAAGAAGAGAACCAAGATACCGTCGGTGCAAAAGTGCCCGATGGCAGCGCCTTGGTCAGCAAGGGCATCGCTGTCAGCATTGCCGACGGCGTTAGCAGTTCCAGCGCGGCAAAGATGGCCAGCCAGACGGCGGTTGTCGGTTTTATGAGTGACTACTACGCCACACCCGATACCTGGGCAACTGAAAAAAGCGCGTCTCAGGTTATTCGCTCACTTAACAACCACCTGTGGAGCTTAAGCCGCAACAGTGTGCGCGAAGAAGCCTCGCTGACCACCTTCACCACCTTGATTTTAAAAGGCGACAGCGCGTTTATTTTTCATATCGGCGACAGCCGTTTATACCGCTTGCGCGCGGGTGTATTAAAACCACTGACCCGCGATCACGCCAATCGCATCGACAGAAAAACCACCTATTTAAGCCGCGCGCTCGGGGCCGATTTAAGCCTGGAAATTGATGTGATAAAAAAACAGGTGCAAAAAGGCGATCTGTATTTTTTAAGCACCGACGGCGTGCACGACGTGTTAAAACGCAGTGATTTAGAACGGCTTTTACAGCAGGATAAAAGTGAACAAGCGCTTTGTGAACAGATCGCCAGCGAAGCCTTAGCAGCCGGCAGCAAAGACAATATCAGCTGCCAGATTGTGCGCATTGAAAATATTGGCCCACCGTCACAAAGCGATGCGGTAAACGTACTGAGCCAACTGCCCTTCCCGCCGCTGCTTGAAGTTGGGCAGAAAATCGATGGCATGTTAGTTAAACAAATTATTCACGAAAGTGAGCGCTCGCAAGTCTACATTGTTGAGCTGCCCGACCAACGCCTGGCGGTAATGAAAACGCCATCCGATAACTACGACGATGACCCAGCCTATATTGAGCGTTTTGTGATGGAGAGCTGGGTTGGCACACGCATTCAAAACCCGCACGTGGTAAACGTTGTCCAGGCGCCGCAGGAGCGCAGCTTTTTATATTATTTAACCGAGTATATTAGCGGCCCCGACCTTGGCAAACTTATTAAAGAACGCGCACCGTTTGATATTCCCGACGCAGTTGAGTTACTGGAACAAATGATTAAAGGCGTGCGCGGTTTTCATCGCAAAGATACCCTGCACCAAGACCTAAAACCTGAAAATATTATTATCGGCACCAACGGCGCAAAAATTATCGATTTTGGCTCGTGCTGGGTTGCCGGCGTCGCCGAAGCCGGCGCGCCTTTTCAGCGCGACGACATACTCGGCACGCTGCGCTACAGCGCGCCGGAATACCGCAGCGGTTTGAGCATCAGCCAAAAAAGCGATCAGTTTTCTCTGGCGGTGATTTTATACGAAATGCTCACCGGCAAACTGCCGTTTGGCGAAGCCTACGAAAACCAGATGAACTACAAAGGTTTTCAAAAACTAAAATACATACCGGCGCGCAAACACAACCCGCTGGTACCACCGTGGATGGATTACGCACTGGAACGTGCGCTAAGCATGCACCCGCAAGGCCGCTACAGCGCCATGAGCGAATGGCTAAAAGATCTAAAAAGGCCCAACCCCAGCTGGACCAGCAAAGAAGATATACCACTAATGGAGAAAAATCCGGTTTTGGTATGGCAACTTATTGCAGGCCTCGGCTGGGCCACGGCACTGGCGCTGCTTATTCCGTGGCAATAAGGCCGCGTAGCGGTGCTAAAACGCCGCTTAGAGCTAGGGGCTGGAGAAGGAGCTTAGAACCAGGGTCTTCACCAAGTTTGAGGCCCCTGGTTTTACACTATAAATGCCAAAACCAATGGGCATTATTTACGGCTAGCCCACGGAGACTTCTTTTCAAATGTTGAGATATACAGGCTCTCAACTTTATCTCTTGCCCACTGAGTCTTGCGCAAAAACTTCAGCGACGATTTAATCGACGGCTCGCTCTTAAAGCAATTAATGTCGATTCTATCGGCCAAACCATGCCAGCCATAGTGCTCGTGCAAACGCGTTAGCACTTTTTCAAGGGTAATACCGTGCAGTGGGTTATTTGGTTGTTCTGTATTCATGTTTCAATCAATGCTCTAAATTTGATGTCGCCCGGAACAGCGCGGCTTAACGTGCGCCATTTAAACACAGCTTATTAATGTCAGCCCACCCCTAGCTTAAAACAACAAAAAATTCCTTATTGGCAAGGCTCAAAACACTCTGGAAAAGCGGCATTAAGAATTGGCGGCAGATCAAAGCTTTCACTGCTCTACAAAAATAATATCATCAACATTGAAGTCTAAGTCTGTTACCGTTTTGATAAACTCTTTTTTAACAGAATCATTTACAGCAGGGCTTCGCGATAAGAGCCACAGAAAATCTCTGTTGTGGCTTGTTACAAAAGCGTATTGATAGTCTTCGTCGAGTTTGAAAATAATGTAGGAGCCATAAAAAGGGCCAAAGAATGAAACCTTTAGGTAGCCCATATTCTCTTCCTGTACAAAATATGCTTTGCCGGTGGCTTCTTTCCATCGGTTTTTCTCTGTAGAAAAGCCTTTGTTGATTACTTTTACACTACCATCAGCATTCAATGAATAATTAGCTGTTACTTTCGTTAGCCCTCGCTCAAAAGAGTGATCAAGACGAGCTATTTCATACCAATCACCTAAATAACGGTCGAGATTGAAGTTATCAATCGGTTTAATTCCTTTTGGCACACCTGTACAAGATGACAAAAAAACGATTGTTAACATAATGAAGTATTTCATACTGATCTATACCACCTACAATGCTATTTTCTTGTGCTGCTTTCTTGTGGGTCTTGGGCTTAACTTATGATGCTTGCGTGTGCCGCAAGTACTTGCCATTCCCCCGAAGTTTTGCCCCACAAGCGGGTAAAGCGAAAACTCTCGCTTGTATATTGTTTGTTGTAATAGGCTTTAATATCTGTTTTAACCGATACAACGGCGCTGTCGTTCTGCTCTAGTATATGTGAGTCTGATAGTTCAATAGAGCTAAATTTAAGTGCTTGACTTTTGTGTAGCTGAAGATCCTGCTCTTTGCTTACCAAGGCCCCAAGGTGGTTGGTGAATAATAGCGTTGACGACAAGAGCTGATCTAAAACTGAGGTGTCCGAATGCAGCATAGCTAGCCTCAAACGCTCTTCAAGTTCCAGGATCTTATCTTTCATAGTGCGCGGCCTTGCTTGTTGTTTGAAATTAACTTTTTAGCAAAAAAATTTCAGTTTATCTGGGTTTCTTAGGGCGTGTATTTTGCGAATTTTGTTATCAACAATGGTAAAGCTAAATGCAGATACGGCCTTGCCATTTTGCCACAAGACCAAACCTGGTAAACCGTTAAACCACTCTATACTGCGTTTTTCATTTTTCTGTTCAAAATACTTAAATGCTGGGCTTAAGACCTTGTTGAACCACGGCATAACCTCGCCCCTGCCTGTTAATATATCTTGCGCAGCAGAGGCTTTTCCACCTCCATCGGCATGAAAAACAATATCATCACTGAGCAGCTTTAGCAGAGCTTCACTATCAGCATCACGGGTGGCTTTGAAAAAAGCCGAGATAAGCTTCTGGTGTTTGTCGACGGAGGCAATTGAGTGCTTGGGTTCCAGGTGAATTTTTTCTCTACCGCGACTTGCCTGCTTTCTGCATGAGGCTACAGATTGCCCCAATATGTCTGCGACATCGTTAAAACTGTAATTAAACAAGTCGTGTAAGATGTAGCTTGCTCGTTCTGTAGCTGAAAGCTGATCAAGTAGTACCATCAGCGCCATTGTGACAGTCTGATCTATTTCGTGAGCGGCCTCTGGCTCGTGCTTGCTTTCAATTAAGGGCTCTGGCAGCCACGGCCCAAGATAGCTTTCGCGTTTATGGCGCGCGCTTTTTAATAAGTCTAAGGACAGTCGTGTGGTTATAGTACAGAGCCAGGCGTCAAGATTCTTAATCTCTGTTGCATCGGCATTACTCCAGCGAATAAAGGTCTCTTGTACAATGTCTTCGGCTTCCGATACTGAGCCGGTAATACGATAGGCAATGCCTAAGAGCTTATTCCTATTGGCTTCAAACTGTTGAACTTCTTGCATGGTTTTAAGTGCATCCACTCTTTTAAAGCTAGCTTTATAGAGGCCGCTTAGGCTTTATGTTAAAAGCGATGTTAATTTAACAAGGCTTTTATTCATTTACGCAAGTTCGGTATCGATTACAGAACAGCTTTGAGTCGCACCAATCGCGCGTTTTATCATCGGGAAAACCGTAGCGCTGGCAACACATAAACCAAATTCTAATAACTGGCCTTGGCTGTAGCGTTTGCGCATGTGTTGCATTAATTCCTTATCTACCCCCTCAGGCCCCACTAGCTGGCGCGCATAGCTTGCCACTTGTTTGAGATCTTCAGGTAAGGCCGCATCGCTTTTAATCACCATACGAATCAGAGCGTTCGGCAGCCCTTGTTCTCTTGCCATTTTTATATTGAGCTGCAGGCAGGCGCCACAGTCAGCGGTTTGTAATGCTGCGATTTTAGCTAGCCAGTAATCCTCTAGCGTTAGCTGCTCTCGGTAATGAGCCAGAGGCAGAAAATCACTAAATAACTGATAAGCTGTAGGCGAGCTAGCCAGAAGCTCTCTCATGTAGCTGCCATCGTACTGATAGTGGGATTCAAATGCATCAATGGCTTGTTGGTGCTTACTTGTTGTATTCATCTTGGGCACATATCTCTTATGGGTTCACTAACAAGACGAGGTACCGAGACAAAATGTGACAAGAAAAAGGGGTGGGCTTATGGCGTTTGTAGTGATTACTTAATCTACAGTCTCTTATTGCCACGCTAAATGATATGTTGTGGAACACCCACCGGGTATATACGCAGTAGTCGTGGCATCGTCACCTCCTTGTAACATAAGCCAATTTTTTTGGGGGGCGTAGTCAGCGTGTTATTGCTGAATTGATTGGGAAATGCTCATCTGACCCCATTTATTCGTATCTTCCTCCGTCCTCAAGTCGCGTTTTCACTTCTGAAAATTCTTTCCCCGAGAAGTTTTGCTCCGCATTGGTCATGAACTGCTCCCAGGGATTCCCCGTGATACAGCCCGTCAATGACAGGTAAATTAGTACAGCCGTGAGCTTATAACGCCTTTGTCAGTTGCGTTTTGATTGTGGTGGAGTTTTGGGGTAATGTGGCGCAGCCACCCCAAAACGGAACGTAGCAATAAATGTCCCTACGATTGTTTTGTTAGGTGAATATTGCACGAAACGCCCCACTCCAATTTGAAAACCCACACAACCAAAATACATATATAGTGACTACAGCAGGAAGAATGTAATTGGTAATTGCTGGCGTAAACAGTAAAAACCTAGCCAAACCCGCCACCTCATACTTCCATATTTCGGTACGCCGCACACTAGTTTCAACGCTTTCCACAGTACGGCGCTCTTCCTCTCCCACATATATCTGATACTTTAGTAGCCAGCCTTGTTTTTTCATAAATTTGTAGCTATGCAAACAGTTTTCGTTAAGATCACAGTACTTTTCAGATACTAGCCTTAGCAACCTTGGATTAACTGATAGTTCCATTTCTCGCTCAAAATATTCTTTAAATTTTTGAAATTCATCCTCATAAAAATAGATTGAAAAACGATAGAAAAAATACCCTAAACCAATCCATAAAAACAGGTATACCGCTTCAGGGTTACCAAACCCCTCGAAACTCACACCAATAATTGTTAACTGCGAAACATCTACTTTTGCAAAATAGCAGAACAGGAATATTCCGCTTACAACAAATAAATTTCTTCGCTGCCTCAAAAAGCTTTCAGTCATCCCTTTTCACCTAACGAGGCTGTAGCAAAACTCCAGCCTTATATTTCCAATTACATTAAACGCAATCCTACGTGAATTTCAGTGCTCTTTGAGCATCTTCTTGCCTCAGCATTCACGTAGGAGACGAATTTTCTGGTGGCTTTTCAGCCGAAATAGAGCACAATCCCACGATTTTAGTTTTGCTACAACCTGAACGCCTCAAGCAGAGGCTCATTTTGCGTTTTGTAGCAAAGTAACAGTAAAATGAGCCCTGCTGGCTTGGCTTGTTAAGTTTCACTGCATTTGCTCCTTTAGTTTGCCTTCTTTATGAAGGTCAAAACATATATCTAGTGCAGAGTTTATTACTGACTCATATTCTTCTTGTATTGAATCCAATAGAGAAACACAAATAATCAGCGTTGATTCAATATGCTTTTTAAGAGTATCTTTCGATCTTGGATAATTGCCCAAGGTTACTTCTAACCTTTCATGATTGGGTTTGCCATAGGCGCCAAAAGTACCACTGTAATTTGGGTGAGCATACTCACATAACATCTCATAGTGTCTTCTAAACTTCCCCTCCATAACTTTATCAACAGAGTCTATACACTTGAACACATTGATTTTCTCAGGAAATTCTTCGTCATTTGACCAGCCTACGATTAATCTTTTCATGATTTCACTAAAGTGAGAAAGATCTTTAGTTTTAGTCAAATGCTCCAGCTTTGAATTTATAAACCAAGCAACAGCTAGAGTCTCTTGCGAGGCTCTAGCTACAGTTACTGCGCCTACAAGAAAATTTGACTTATAGAGCGAATAGGCGGATTCAGTAAGCTCAACAAACCGATACAATACAGCTTCTCGGTAATAGTCGGCATCAAATGCTGGTTTACATGCAATATTTTTTGAAATAGGGTTTACCGAAGCTCTAAGGTGTTTTTTCCAAACTGAAAGTCCAAGCATCGCCTCTTCTATATCGTTGTACACAGCCCCCCCTTGGAAACTTAACAGTTAATTAATAGAAAACTTTCCCATAATCCCAAGCAACTCCCCACCTAATACAACAAGCCAAAAAATATAAACCCCTTACATACAAGGCCATAAAAATATGAAAACGCGTTGTTTATAGCCGCATTTAAATTTTACGCCTCGCTGCGCGCTGTTTGTCACGCAGCGCACAGTATTTTATTTGCAGGCAAGCTTGCTGTATTACATTCAGAACACTTAGTTTGCGCAGGCGCTTTAAGGCGTCTGAGCCGGTGTGGGTTTAAACCAGGTCTCTTGAGGCACTGCATTTTTGGAATTACATGCAGGGCCTGTATGCCCTGGGGCATCCGAGCAGCAAACAAAACAATCTGTATCGCCCGTCCAAGATGCCGAGTTGCCAGAGCCGCAACCCGGAAGCTGCTGGCTTCGGTTAGTCCACTCTGTTAAACAGGTCTGGGCACTGGCACAGCCTTTGTGAATACTTGAGCCCTGACTTGTCTGAATAAAACGAGTAAATGCGTAAGGGCGATCCGGTGGGCACATTTGCTCTTCGGCCCCTAAAAGAGCTTCTGAGGAGCTGCAAGCAACAGCGCCTTGATCATCAACAGACGCAGCTGGTGGAAAACCTTTACACATAGCCGCCTTTGTTGGCAGTACATGGCCCTGCGCATCTAGCGATTCACCCTGAGCTAAAAACACCATCGACTGAAGGGGCGAGATGGCCTCGCGGCCGTTGGCATCGCGGACTTTAACAAACACGTCATCGGCAACTATTGTCGAGTGCACTGGCGATACTTGTATAAAACCCAAGTGCGGTTTGCTAGAGGCAAGTTCCCGCTGGCTAAAATGGCGGCCGGCCCAAAAACCGCCGCCATAAAAATACTGATAAGGCGGGGTGCCGCCAGTGACATGAGCATTTAAATCCAGCGAGCCTCGATAATTTACAGCTGGGGTAACATCAAGCCCAACTACCAGCTCCGTCTGTACAGTAACCTGCTCATCTATCGAATAACGATTGCCGAGCGCGTCGGTAACCGTGAACTCAAAGTGCAGCTCGGCATCAACAGTAAAGTCCGCAGGCTCAACGGTAAAATAAGCATTGCCGGTGCCGTTGTCGGAAAGCCACACGTGGGGACCGGAAACTTGGTTCCACTCGAGAATATAAGGGGCGGTACCGCCTGTTGCTTTGCCGCCTTGCAAATGCACTTTATCGCCGGGCTTAACAATTAAATTATTCATGCCTTTTAAGCGCAGCCTGTCGGCAAGGTCGTACACCACAACATAGAGTGTATGGCTAATTTGCTGCACACCATCGCTAACCGTGTATTCAAACGGCAGCACGGTATTATTGCTTACCAGCGGTGCATCAAATACGGCCGTGGCCTGGTCGCTGCCATGCTTAAAGCTAATCGCAGGGTCATTTGCGCCGCCGGCATAACGCCAGGCGTAAGAATAATTACCTGTGCCGCCGCTAACAGCCGTTGTTAAGGTAATGTCGTCGGCGCCCTCGTCAACAAAGACACTCGGAATTAACGCAACCGTTAACGGTATATCAGGGGCGCGCGGTTCAACATTTATCTGCAACTGCTGAGTCACACGGGTGCTGGCAGCATCGGTGACACTCACTTCCAGCAGTACAGATTCGGCTGTTGTTGTATCGGCCGGGGTAAATACGGCCGCCACAGTATCTGCCGCACTTAAGCTAGCTGTGGGCCCGGAAAGCTGAGACCAGCTCCAGCTGTAACTGCCCTCACCGCCTGTGGCAAATGCACTTAGCTGCAGCGATTGCCCACTGACAACACTTAAGGCCGGCATAGGCTGAATAGCTAGAGCCTGCTTGGCAATATGCGGCGCCATCGCATCAAAGATTGTCAGGTGCTGAATCTCGCTGACGGATGTGCCGTGATCGTCCGTCACAACCACTTCAAAGGCCGCGTGTTGATCACCGTCGACAGCGGGCAGCTGCAGAGTAACCGTGTGGCCATCGGCACCGGCACCCGGCGCGAAGCGCAAGTCCGGGCCACTTAGTTGCAGCCACTGATAGCGATAAGGCGGCGTTCCGCCTTCGACCGTTACCGCAAAATATTGCTGGGCGGGGCCTTCGTGCAGCAGCATATCCGGTGCGTAAATGCGCAAAGGGTCTTCGCCCGGCTCGGCGCCAACATAAATCTCAACGTCGCGACTAATGCTTGTACCGCTGCGGTCGCTAAGCTCAACCGTTAAGGTATAGCGCGCAGGTGAAGGCGTTCTGGGTAAGTGCACATCCACCACTGACTGATCCGTGGCGCCGGGGAAGCTCCAATCCGGAGCCAAGTCACTTTTTGTTTTCAGGCTCCAGTGCCACTGGTAACCGCCGTCGCCACCCCGAGCGCTGGCACTTAAGCTTAAATCCGTGCCACCGACAGCGCTAAGCGGCGCGGGCGCCAATAGCAGTAAAGGCTCTTTATTTTGCGCCAGGCTCGGCGTTAAGGGTTTGGCTGCCAGAGATGGCACCGGCTGGGCCGATGGTGAAGGCGCGGGGCCCAACGACGGCACACTGCTCGGCAGTGGCGACGGCACTGCACTTGGTAACATCGATGGCACTGGGTCTGGCGACGGCGAAGGCAGTGGCTCTAGCGACGGCACCAGTGTTGGCAGCGGAGAAGGGACCTGTGTTGGCACCGGCGCCAGCGACGGTATGGCACCCGGCGAAGGCGATGGCGCAGGCCCCAAAGATGGCTCAGCGATTGGCGTGGCTATAGGCACCGCGACCGGCGCTAAGCCCGGCACCAATACCGGCGTATCGGGGGCTGGGCGCACAACGGCAACGGTTACAGTGTCTTTGGCGGTGGCGATGCCGTCATTAAAACTCAACTCAAATTGCAGCGCCTGTTGATGAGCACTGATATCGGGTGCTACAAAGCTTGGGTTGGAACTTGTTGCATCGTCTAACACAACCACCGGCCCGCTTAACTGCTGCCAGCGGTAGTCGGCCAGGCTGCCCTCTCCGGCGCCGCGGCCGTGAAGCGATACTGTGTGGCCAACTAAGGCCAGGCTATCAACACCGGCGTTCACACTGACGTGATCGGGGTTGACTATCAGGCTAACGGTTTTGCTAACCGGGCCGTTGGCATCGCGTACTAATACGTTAAAACTCAAGCGCTCGGCACTGTCGACGGCCGGCGCCACAAAACTCGCATTGGCGCTATCGGCGTTTTCAAGCACAACGGCCGGCCCCGAGACCTGGCTCCAGGCGTAGGTAAGTGTACCTTCACTATTGATCGTCGATGCGTGCAACACGGCTGTTTGTGTCTCAAGCACCTTGGCAGCGCTAGTTGCGCTTACGCTCATGCTTTGAACCGGCGCAAGAAAACCGTGGATTTGCCCGCTCGGCGGCGCACAGCCAAATTCGTTGCACGCACTTACGCTGTAACAAGCGAGCTGGCCCGGCGCCACCGCCCGGTCTTGATACTCCGTACCGCTTAGCGTATCGAGGTGCTCAGAGCACTCGCTCGGGCAGAAACTGGTCGCAAGGTCTGCATCACAGCGATAGAGTTTGTAGTGATCGGCGTGATCAATGGCCTGCCAGCTCAGGCCAACGGCATCGGCGCCGCTTTGCATGCTGGTGAAGTGGCTTGGCTCAAGTGCAATGTCTATGCGGCTCTCACCGCCTGAGTCACAGCCACTAAGGCCGGCCAGCAGCACAACAAGGCCGGCAAAATTTAGATAAGTCTTCATTGTTGCTTCCTGAATGTTAACGCTGCCCGACATGGGCTTTGATGATGGCGATGTCGCGTCGGTTTTTTGCGCGCCCCGCCGCCGTGCGATTTGAAGCCATTGGCTCGGCTTCGCCGCGGCCAACGGCCGACATACGCGAACGCTCAATGCCGTAATCCTCAGCCAGAATATCGACAACCAGCTGTGCGCGCTTTTCCGAAAGCGTCAGGTTATAGGCCTCAGGCCCCTGGTCATCGCTAAAACCTGTTACCTGAAGGTCGGCATCCGGGTGCTGTTTTAGAAACTCGGCAAGGCCGGCAACATCGTCCTGGTACTGGGGCAGCAGCGCCGCCGAATTAAACTCAAAATGAATTTCGAAGTGGTAAATTAAGCTGTCGTCGCCGGCTTTAAGCCCCGCCGCACTCTGTGCTGGGGCGCTGGGGCGCTGCGGCGCTGTGGCGCTGGATTTAGTAGCATATGTTTTTGAAGCCGAAGCCGTACCAGAGCCAAACGAAAAACTGAAACCTGCGGTCGCGGCGATATCAACCAGCTGCTTTTCCCAGCTGTAGCGGCTGCGAAGATCGGCGCGAAGTTTTACGCGCTCACTCAATTGGTAATAGCTGCCCGCGCCAATAGCGCTTGTCAGCTCGTCATCCTGCTCGGCGGCAAAATCTAAGCGCCCCAAACTGATAAGCCCGTAAGGCTGAAAGCGCGATCCAGGCTCGAATAAGTACTGGCCCTCAACCGCCCATTGGCGCATCGAAGTGTCATCGCCAAACACCGTTTTGCTCTCACCATAAAGTGCACCAAGCTCGAGCGCCCAGCGCTCGCCCAAACGCAAACCACCACTTAAACCCACGGCGGGCGCAGAGTCTATGTGGCCACTGTCATCCAGCCACTGATACGACACATTCGGCACAACATAAATATCTGCGGCGTTTACCGGCGCACACAAGCATGCCGCGGGCACAAACAGCGCAGCCAAAATACCTCGATGCCTAAACCTTCTGCCAAAGCACAAGCTAGCCACAGCCACCCCCTAGTGGAAACACAAGTCTTTATCTTTGTAACTGTGCTTTATATCACAAAGTTTCCTTTAGGAGGGCGCACCTAACACTTGGTAATAACAATAAGCTTAAAACTCTCTACATTAAAAAAGAATAAATTAGAAAAAGCTAAATTAAAACTTGCCAGCAATGAAATATTAGTATTTACTAATACAAAACAAACGGAGCAGCCATGCCTTTAAATACCGACTCAGACACGTCCGCGCTCAACTCAGATGAGCACAACAGCCTGGAAAAGCTCGCCCAACACGCAGGCGAAGCCACGGCCTTACTTAAAGAGCTGGCCAATGAAAAAAGGCTGATGATTTTTTGCTGCCTGGGCGAGGGTGAGCTCAGCGTCGGCGAGCTCAATGCGCTGGTGCCACTTAGCCAAAGTGCTTTAAGCCAGCATTTGGCCAGAATGCGTGAAGCCGGTTTTTTAAATACGCGCCGCGAAGCCCAGACCATTTATTACCGTGTTGCCGATGCCAGCGTCGGCAAAATTATTCAAACCTTAAAATCCATTTACTGCCCTGACTAGGGCCTGTTAACACTCATTAATACGCTCTGCTGAAGCCTGAGTATTCGACCAGAAAGGCACTTTGAGCGCAGTAAAAAAGCTTAATACGAGGAGTATTCCATGAGCAGCATCAGCGCAGCAGACTTTTTGTCTGCACAACAACAGCAAACACTAACCGTTATCGACCTTCGCACACCCGCTGAAGTAGAGAGCGAGGCGCTTGGCGGCTGCATTGCCCTGCCCGTTCAAAAGTTAAATAAACAAAGCTTTGATAAGGCCCTGGAACAAGCTGGCCACAAACAAGGCCCGGTATATCTGCTTTGCCAAAGCGGGCGGCGCGCACAGATGGCGATCGATAAATTGGGTGGCAGTGCTGATAACTGTGAGCTCGTTATTATCGACGGCGGCCTTGCTGCGTGCAAAAGCGCGGGCGCAACGCTGCAAAGCAGCGGGCGCAAAAGCATCAGCCTCGAGCGCCAGGTACGCATCGCTGCCGGCTTTTTAGTTGTGCTTGGTGTTGTACTTGGGGCAACGCTTTCTCCGGCCTTTTTTGCACTGAGTGCTTTTGTCGGTGCGGGTTTAATGTTTGCCGGTATTACCGATACCTGTGGTATGGCGATGCTACTTGCGGCTATGCCGTGGAACCGCTCCCAAAACCCCGCCAGCAAAGGCGCCAAAAACTGTTCAGTCTAAGCTGGGTTTAAACGTTAACGTAAGAGCAAGGTTATGAGCATACTAATCGGCTTATTAATTGGCGCCCTGCTCGGCCTGACCGGAGCCGGAGGCTCCATCTTTGCAGTGCCGCTGCTAATTTTATTGCTCGGCTTACCGGCCAATGATGCGATGGCGATCGCGCTGGCCGCGGTTGCCGCCAGTGCGCTAATTGGCGTTGTCGTCCAGCGCCGCTCAGTACTCTGGTGGCCAGCACTATTCTTAGCGGCAGGCGGTATGCTAAGTGCCCCGCTCGGTAAGTGCCTCGCAGGAAAACTCGACGAAAACTGGTTAATTGCGGGCTTTAGTTTATTGGCAATTAGCATCGCGATACGCATGCTCCGGCAAGTACAAACAGACCCGGCCAGCACCAGCCATGTGCGAGCGGCGAGCGATAAAGACACTAACGGTGAACAGGCCATGGCCTGCCGCATGAGCCCAAGCGGCCAGTTTCAATTAAAACCGCGCTGCATAAGTGGTTTGCTTATCGGCGGTTTAAGCATAGGTTTAGCAAGCGGCCTGTTCGGCGTTGGCGGAGGTTTTTTAATCGTACCGCTGTTTTTGTTTTTAAGTGCGATCCCGATGCAACGCGCAGTCGCCACCTCACTTGCAAGCATTGTATTAATTAGCAGCGCGGGTTTTATAAGCCATGTGTATTTTGAAGGCTCTAAAGGCTTAGTGTTGGCGCTGCCGATTATTGCCGCCGCCATCGCAGGCATGTTAGCCAGCGTAGGATTCGCTCGCTTTATCGCAGGCCCCGCCCTGCAGAAAGGATTCGCTTGCTTATTAATTTTGGTGAGCCTGGTGTTAGCCGCCAAACAGTTTGTTTTTTCCTAGGTTTGGAATCAGGAAGGAGTTTCGTATGATACTTGAACAGTGGTTTGACTTAGAAAGCAGTACCTACACCTATTTAATTGCCGATGAACTAAGCGGTGACGCGGCATTGATTGATCCTGTCTTAAGCGAAAGTGACTTTTACATCAATGAAAGCCAAAAGCGTGAGCTTGCGATTAAATACATACTCGATACGCATACCCACGCCGATCACATCAGCGCCAACGGCCAGCTACGCGATCAAATCGGTGCCCAAACCTGGCTCGGCAAAGAGAGTAAAAGCAGCTGTATTGACCATAAATTTGTCGATGGCACTGAAATTAAAGTCGGCTCATTAACAATTACCGCATTACACACGCCCGGCCACACGGATGATAGTTACAGCTTCCACGTGAAAAACAATGGGCAAAACTGTTTATTCACCGGCGACACGCTGTTAATCAACGGCAGTGGCCGCACGGATTTTCAACAAGGTGATGCGGGCACGCAATACGAGAGCATCTTTAACAAACTTTTGAGCTACCCGGACGACACCATCGTCTACCCCGGCCACGATTATAGCGGCAATAGGCAAAGTACCGTCGGCAAAGAAAAAGCCAATAATCCGCGCCTGCAGGTGAAAAATAAAGCAGCTTATATCGAACTGATGAACAATTTGAATTTACCCAACCCTAAGCTGATGGATGTGGCGGTTCCAGCGAATCAGGCATGTGGCAAGGTGTAAATTAGTTAGCTGCCTTATTTTCGCCTCAAACTACAGGCATGGGCATCACGGGGCGCTGAGACCCCATTCGTGGGCGCAACATTTCGTTCGCGCCCTCTTGCACAACTTGCCCTTGATATCATTAGTGATACTATACAAACATGGCGAGCATCAAAGACATCCTCATTCAGATGAGGAACAACCCAAAATCTATAAGATTCAATGACTTATGTAAGGTCTGCGACTCTTACTTCAGCGAAGCTCGCCAATCGGGTTCAACCCATAGGGTCTATAAGACCCCATGGCAAGGCGACCCGCGAGTAAATATCCAAAACTCAAAAGGTAAGGCAAAGCCCTACCAAGTGAAACAAGTTTTGGCCGCCATCGAGCGTTTAGAGGTAGAAAATGGCTAAAGAAATCGATCGCTACACATACCGTGTTACTTGGTCTGAAGAAGACCAAGAACATGTTGGTTTATGCGCGGAGTTTCCAAGTCTTAGCTGGCTTGAGGAAACTCCTGAGGCTGCACTGGCCGGTATTAGAAACTTAGTTCAAGATTGTTTATCTGACATGCTCTCAAACGATGAGGCCGTTCCAGAGCCAATCTCAATTAAACACTACAGTGGTAAGTTCATGGTTCGTGTTCCTCCCGAGACTCACCGCATGCTCGCAATAAAAGCTGCGGAGTCAGGTGTAAGCTTAAACCGCCTTGTCTCCAGCAAGCTGAGTTAAATGTGACAATAAAATCTACCGGACATGCACTGCGGCGAAGTTTCCAAGGATAGATGTACAAACTCCCGCGGTGCCCACTTTCGGTGAGTAAAGCGCAAAGAACAAAAAACTAACGAGTTACAAAGAAAGCCAACTAAATATCTGGCCCCAACGCTCTTGCTCCGCTCGCAGCTTAGCTGTTTTTAAATCAAATAAACTAAGCCCTTTATCCATCAGGCGAATATAGTGTTGGCTATCGTATATTTCGCCAACCAGGGGCAAGTCTACGCGCTGCAAAAATTCATCGAGAACGGAAAAATAAGCGGTGTGACGGCGAACCTTGTTGGCAATAAAACCCACCTGCATGCCGACATCCATTAAACCTTCGCGGTTAAGCGCCATAATAAAACGCAGGCAGGCTTTAATATCGGTTGGCGACGATAATACCGGAATCAAAATTCGATCGCCGGCTTTGGCAATATAAGAAAAATCCTTAAGCCCATAGGCAGCAGGCATATCGTGAATAATTAGACTTGCTTGATTTACTTGAGGCACTTGCTCGGCTTCAAGTACTTCACAAAGAATCGGCGCACAACTTGAAGGGCGCGATGCCAGCCAATCACTGCTGCTTTTTTGCGCATCGTGATCAGCCAGCAATACCGCCCTGCCCGCATTGGCATAATACGCAGCTAAGTGGGTGGCGATGGTGGTTTTACCGCAACCGCCCTTTGGGTTTACAACAAACACCTGATCCATGGTGAGCGCCTGTTTTATTCTTTTTTTATTATTTTTTATTCTTTTTCGGTCAAGAGCTCAATTTTGTAGCCGTCCGGGTCCTCTACAAAAGCGAGCACCGTCGTGCTCTCTTTCATCGGGCCGGCTTCACGAGTCACCTTACCGCCGGCGGCTTTTATTCGCTCACAGGCGGCACAAACATCGTCAACAGCAATGGCTATATGACCATAGGCATTGCCGAGCTCATAGTCATCGACATCCCAGTTGTGAGTAAGCTCAATCGCAGCGCCGTCTTTTTCATCCTGATAACCAACAAACGCGAGGGTAAACTTACCGCCGGGATAGTCTTTTTTTCTGAGCAGGCGCATGCCGAGCACATCGGTATAAAAACTCAGTGAAGCCTCGAGGTCGCGAACACGCAACATCGTATGTAATAAACGCATAATAAACCCTCAGTGGTGGTTGTGATGATCCATATCGTGGTCCATATCGTGGTCCATATCGTGGTCTTCAGTGTGCGTCGCTTGCGCTTCGCTGTCCAGCTGCTCAAAGTGTTGTTTATCGATCATGGTCTCGTGCCCCTCGTGCATCATATGGCCGTGATGCGCATCGCTTGCACCGTGACTGCCGTGGCCAGCATGAGCGCTGTGATCGCCGTGGCCCAAGCTACCCCAGAGTGTCCACAGAGCAAAAATAAACATCATCAACGCCATAAATAAACGCAGCTTGCGCTTTTGCAAAAAAGCGTTGAGTCCGGTTGCCGCCAGCGCCCCACCGACAACCGCCGGCAAGGTGCCCAAACCAAAAAAGAACATATACAAAGCGCCGGAAAGTGCTGAGCCCTGAGCCAGAGCCATCGCCACTGCCGAATAGACTAAACCGCAGGGCAACCAGCCCCAGAGCATGCCCAAAGCCAGCGCCTGGGCGTCGTTGTGCACCGGCAACAGGCCCTTGCTCAGCGGCTGAATGCGGCGCCAAAGCACGGAGCCGGCTTTTTCCAGCCAGCTTAAAGCCTGGGTTGCACCGGCCAAATACAGGGCCATTAAAAACAGCAAAACAGCGGCAAAAATACGCAGGTACTGAGGCGCGGCAAACATGCCCAAGCTCGCGATCAAAGCACCGATCAGTGCGTAAGAACTCAAGCGCCCAAAATTATAGGCCAGCAGCAGTCGCAGGTGTTTTGCTTTACTTTTTTCCTTGATGGCAACACCGAGCGCCGCACCTATGCCCCCGCACATGCCGATGCAGTGCCCAGAGCCAAGCAGGCCGAGCACCAGCGCTGAAAGCAAAAACTCAACACTCATTTTTGTTCCTTATCTTTTTTCTCGTCGTCAAACAAAATGCGTTTGCCTTCGGTGTCGAGATCATCAAATTGACCACTTTTTACCGCCCAAAAAAATACCCCAACGGCAATTGCAACGATGACAATCGCCAGGGGAATAAGAATAAATAAACTTTGCATTATCCTAATCTCGAATCCAGTAACGCATGCAACAGGCTCAGCGCCGGCTTTTGTGGCGCACCGCTTTTGTTGCTATTGGGCGCAATAAATTGGCTGCAATGTCCGCCGCAATAAACCGGGTGTTCTAAAACGGTTGTAACACCCAGGCTGTAACAAACCGGGTGTAACAAATAGAGCCTTTGAATATTAGCGACTCAGGCGCAGTGAATTAAGCACCACCACCAGCGAGCTTAAACTCATGCCGATAGCCGCCAACCAAGGCGGGATATAGCCCAGCGCCGCAGCAGGCAGTGCCAGCGCATTATAACCGAGCGCCCAACTTAAGTTTTGGCGAATTACCCGTTTTACCCGCGCGGAAAATTGCATCGCTTCAAGCAAGGTTGTCAACTGAGGGTTAAGCAAGACACTATCGGCATTCACTTTGGCAAGCTGTGACGCCGACGGCATTGCCACACTCAGGTCGGCCGCACCGAGAACCGGCACGTCGTTAATACCGTCGCCGAGCATAAGCACAGGTTCGCCCTTGCGGCGCAATTGTTGCAGCTGCGCCAGTTTTTGCTCGGGCTTTAAATCGCCAAGCTGGCATTCAAAACGATGCGCAGATAAGTATTTATCGATAAAAGCATCAACATGGCGCTGCCTGTCACCACTTAATACGCTGAGCTTCAAACCCTGTTTTTCAACATAGGCAACAAACTCGCCTAAGCCGGGGCGCACCGGGTCTTCAAACGCAAACCAAGCCAGGGCCCGGCCTTCACAACTGAGCAGTTGCCACTGACGCTGATCCGGCTCAGTTGGCGCGGCTGAACAGGCAAAATCTGCGCGCCCAAAACGAAAGCGCTTGTTATCGATCTCAGCTTCAAGGCCCTGCCCGGGAAACGCCTTAACCGCGCGAGCATCGCAGCGGCTGACGATATGTTTAAACGCCTGGGCCAAGGGGTGGCGGCTGTGTTTTTCCATCGCCGCAACAATATCAAGTAGCTGCTGCGCGCTGTATTGCTGCGCATCCAACAGCCGAAGCTCACTAATGCTCGGCTGGCCCAGAGTTAAGGTTCCGGTTTTATCGAGTACAACATGCTTAATTTGCGGCAGTGTTTCTAGCGCCCCCGGTGTCATCAATAATAAACCGAGTGAGCGCAGTTTATTTAAGCCGGCGGCGAGCGCCGCCGGTGTTGCCAGCGATAAGGCACAGGGGCAAGTCACCACCAGTACCGCCAGCGCCACCCAGAATGCCCGGTCTGCATCGACAAACAGCCAGCCGAGATAAACACTCAGACAAACCAGCAGTACCGCAGCGACAAAATACCCGGCAACTTTATCGGCCAGTTGCTGCTGTTTGGGTTTTTGGCTCAGCGCTTGTTCAAGCAGCGCTTGCACCGACGCCAAGCGGGTTTGCTCGGCGCAGGCCGTGACTTGAATATCAATGGATGGCTCACCAAGCACGGAACCTGCCAGCAAACTTGCGCCACTGTTTTTTGTCTGTAAATCAGATTCACCGGTTAACAGCGCTTCGTCGAGCATGGCTAAATCCGACAGCAACTTGCCATCGCAGGGTAAAACTTCACCGGCGCGCACGTGTAGCCTGTCCCCTACTTTAACCGCAGTTAAAGGCAGCAATTCCAGATCGCCATTTTTTGCGCGGCGCTCAACCGACAGCGGCAACAGCTGGCTGAGTTTTTCTGTCTCGCGCGCACTGCGATGGCGCGCCTGCATTTCCAAATAGCGGCCAATTAACAGAAAAAACGTAAACATCGACACCGAATCAAAATACACTTCGCCGGCATTGTTAAGTGTCGCAAACACACTGGCGAGAAAAGCCAGGCCGAGCGCGAGCGAGACCGGCACATCCATATTCAAGTGTTTTAAGCGCAAACTGCGCCAGGCACCGAGAAAAAACGGCTGCGCGCTGTAGAGTAAAACCGGTATCGCAAAGATCAGAGACACCCAGCGCAGAAAGTGACGAAAATGCTCGTCGATGCCCTGCGCATCACCGGCGTGAAGGGCAAAACCCACCATGCCCACCTGCATCATGCCAAGCCCGGCCACACCGATGCGCAACAGCGCATTGCGCCGCTCTTTTTTGCGCTGGGCGACGGCGGCGTCATCATTGGCCGGCGCAGCTTTGTAGCCAATGTTTTTTAATGCCGTAAAAATAGCGCTGAGTTTTTGCTCGTTTTTATGCCAGCGCAGGCTACAGCGGTGAGTACTGACATTCACCCGAACCTGATCCACACCCGGCAACTGCTCGAGATGTTTTTCAATAAGCCAGGCGCAGGCTGCGCAGCTAATACCGCCGATCTGCAGCGCAACCCTGGCGTGCTGCTCGTCGATGGCGCAGACAAAAGTCTGCTGTAAATTGGCATCGTCGTAGGCTTCAAAGCGCTCGCTTTCATCTTCGGCACGCTCACTTTGCTGATCGCGAAAGCGATAAAAGTCACCGAGGCCACCGCTGACGATGGCCGTGCTTACCGCCAGACAGGCGTGGCAGCAGAACTCGCGGCGCTGCCCTTCCAGCTCGCAGTGATAGCGTGCATCAGCGGGCAATCCACAGTGGAAACAGCTCGATTGTTCAAGCGTAGGCTCAGCGCTCATCTTCAAAATTAATGCAGTGTGGCGCGGGCGGCATTGCCTAAATCTATTTCGCCCTGCATGCGCCAGCGTTCTATACCGGCATCATCGAGACTACTTAAGCGCAGATACCAACGCCCGCTTAATGCCTGCTTTAAATTCACCTGCCACGTGTTCTCACCGCTGCGTATCAAGGTCAGATAGTGGTCGCGCTTGGCATCGACGGGGTGGGATAAAAACAGCAATAAATCATCATCGGCAATCGCTTCTTTGCCCGAGGCGCTTAAAACAATAGCCGTTTTATCAAAATACAGCTCAGCATTTAAACCCAGTGCCTTGGCAGCTTGCTGCGAGTCAAAACTCTGATTAATCATTTTGCCAATTTTATAATAATCGTCGCTGACGACATCCTGCTTTTGTTTAAAGGCAATAGTTACCATCACCGACGACGCGGCGATCACAACCAGTAGCGGAGTCAAAATAAACCAGGCCCAAAACTGCTTGTACCAGGGGCCCTCGTGTATCTCGTCTTTTATCATGCTCAATTGTTCTCTTAGGGCCTACTTCGCAGGGCCGATAAAGTTGGTCTCTTCCTGAGCAGTTATTTCCGGGTTTTCGCGCGACCGAACGGTGACCATCATTTTACTTTTTTCACTTTTTAAAGCGTTTTTAGCCACAACCACACGTAAAGGCACGGTAAACACTTCGCCGGCTTCAACTTGCATTGGCCGGTATTTTCGCACTTCAAACGGGTACTTGCCTTCGACCTCAACATCATAGCTGTGGGCGACGTTATCCATATTATTAATTTTTATGGTGTAGACGTTTTGAATCTCGGGGCCGCGAACACGGTACAGACGCGCACCACGATCGCGAATAACATCCACACCAACCGGGCTGCGATTGGCCAAAACATAAGTAAAGGCACTGATCATCGCCACTACCGTAAGTGCGTAAGCAACCACCCTCAGGCGCACAACTTTTGTATGGCCGGTTTCGATGGCATCTTCGGAAGTAAAACTGATCAGGTTCTTTTCGTAACCGAGCTTGTCCATTACCGAATTGCAGGCATCGACACACAGGCCGCAGTTAATACACTCGTACTGGGCGCCGTCGCGAATATCGATATCAACCGGGCACACTTGCACACACCAGGAGCAGTCGATGCAATCGCCGAGCCCCTCTTTTTTATAATCACTGTTATTTTTGCGCGGCCCGCGCTTTTCACCGCGCTTCTCATTGTAAAGCACCGCCAGCGTATCTTTGTCGTACATAACACTCTGAAAGCGCGCGTACGGACACATATATTTGCAGACCTGCTCGCGCAGCCAGCCGGCGTTTAAATACGTCATGCCGGTGAAAAACAAGGTCCAGAAAATAGCCGGCGCCGGGGCTGAAAAACCGATAATGCCGGTTTCGGCATCGCGCATGGGCACAAAACCGATGAGCAATTCGCGAACCGGATAAAAATAACCAATAAAGGTAAAGCCGGTAACAAAAGCAATCAGCAACCACACTGAGTGTTTACCGGCTTTGCGCCAAATTTTTTCAAAGCTCCAGGGCTGCTGGTCGAGCTTGATCTGCTTGTTCCTGTCGCCTTCAAAAAAGTGACCAACAGCAATGTACATCAAGGTCCACACGGTTTGCGGGCAGGTAAAACCGCACCACACCCGGCCAAACAATACCGTTACCGTGAACAATAAAAACGCGGCGATAATCAAAACCCAGGCCAACAGCATAAAATCCTGGGGCCAGAAGGTCATCCACAAGATGTGAAACTGGCGAGTTGGAAGATCAAAAAACACCGCCGGGCGACCGTCGATAACTAACCACGGCAGGATTAAAAATGCAGCAATTAATGGCAGGCCGGTGTAGCGGCGAATATTGGCGAAGAAACCGCCAATTTTGCGGGTATAAATCTTAGCTTCGGATTCGTAAACATTGACGTAACGAATCTCACTATCAGTATTTTTTTTGTCTTTGCCGTTGGTGTCGCTCACAGATACAACTCCGAGTGTTGCATGTTGCTTTAGCGATCAGGCGCAGCGGGCGTGGCCGCTGCACGCGACCGACTTATTTAATCAAGACTTGGCTTGATTGAGATACGAATAAGCCTAAACAAGAAAGGGCCGCATAAGGCGGCCCAGACAATCTCTAACCTTGTTTATTCCTGAGACAGCGAATACACATACGCCGTCAACACGTGAATTTTATCTTCACGCAGCAGGTCTTTTTGCGCGGGCATCTGGTTTGCGCGGCCGTTGCGAACGCTGTGCATAATGCCTTCGCGACTGCCGTCGTAGAGCCAGATATCGTCGGTTAAATTAGGCGCGCCCAAAGCGTGCATGCCTTTGCCATCGGCACCGTGGCAAGCGGCACAGTTTTGCGCAAAAACACTGGCGCCGTCAGCAGCTGACGCAGCGTCGTGCTCGGCACCGCTAAGGCTCAACACGTAGTCGGCAACCTGGGCCACTTTTGCTTCGCCGAGAATAGCACCCCACGGCGGCATGGCGCCGTTGCGGCCATTGGTAATGCTGTCGCGAATTTGTTCGGGCTTGCCGCCGTAGAGCCAATCGCCGTCACTTAAATCGGGGAAACCAAAGTTACCGCCGGCATCCGCACCGTGACAAACCGCGCAGTTGTTGGCGAACAGGCGCGCGCCCATTTTCATCGCTTTGGGGTTGTCGATCAGCTCTTCGACGCTCATTTGGTTAAACACACCGTAGCTCTGCTCATAGCTGGCCAGTGCTTTTTCCTGATCGGCTTTTAATTCGCCGACCGAGGTCCAGCCGAGCAGGCCCTTCCACGAGCCGAGCCCCGGGTAAAGTAGCAGCCAGATCGCGCCAAAAATCAAGGTGGCAATAAACATATTGAACCACCAGCGCGGCAGCGGGTTGTCGTATTCTTCAATGCCATCGTAAACGTGGCCAGTTGTGCGGTTTTCAGGATCTTGGTCGTCGCGCACCGCGACTTTGCGGTTGGCAAAAAGCACCCAGATAACCAAGGCTAAACAAGCCAGGGTTAAGACAATGATCCACAGGCTCCAAAATGTACTCATGTTTATTCGCCCCTATGCTGCTCGCTCTCTTTGCGAGCGCTTTGTTGTGATTGTTCGTCATCTGCAAATGGCAGATTTGCGGCCTCGTCAAATTTTTTCTTGCGCTTGGGGCTAAACGCCCACCAGCACACACCGATAAAGGCGAGAAAAACAAAAACGGTCGACAGGCCGCGAACGGTATTAATGTCCATGCTTAACGCTTGTGAGTCAGCAAGGTGCCAAGTTGCTGCAAATAGGCCACCAGAGCATCGATCTCCGTAGTGCCTTTAACTGCAGCTTGAGCGCCTGCAATGTCGTCATCGGTATATGGAACACCGACCGAGCGCAGGGCTTTCATCTTGGCGCCAGTGTGCTCACCATCGAGCACGGCATCAAACAACCAAGGGAATTCCGGCATATTTGACTCGGGCACAACATTGCGCGGGTTGTACAAATGCGCTTTGTGCCAGGTGTCAGAGTAACGGCCGCCTACACGGGCGAGGTCTGGCCCGGTGCGCTTAGAGCCCCACAAGAACGGGTGCTCATAAACACTTTCACCGGCGACACTGTAGTGACCATAGCGCTCAACTTCAGCGCGAAGTGGGCGAACCATCTGCGTGTGACACACGTGGCAGCCTTCGCGAATGTAAATATCGCGACCTTCGAGCTCAACCGCACTTAAAGGTTTTAAACCCTCAACCGGCTCAGTGGTTTCCTTCAGGTAAAACTGAGGCACGATTTCAACCAGGGCACCAAAGCTGATCGCAAAGACCGTCAGCAATACCAACAGGCCGATATTCTTTTCGACGATGTCATGATTTTTCATTGATCAGTCTTCCCTCTTAAGCCGCTTGCGCAGCAGGCGCTGCTTCTTTTTTGTCGTCTTCGATGGTGCGGTACATGTTGTAAGCCATCAGTACCATACCGGCGAGGAAAAACGCACCGCCAACAAAGCGCACAAAGTACCCCGGGTAGCTCGCTTCCAGAGACTCAACAAAGCTGTAAGTCAGCGAGCCATCGCTGTTAAAGGCGCGCCACATCAGACCTTGCAGCAGGCCGTTTACCCACATAGAAGCGATGTACAGCACAGTACCGATAGTTGCCAACCAGAAGTGAACATTAACCAGTGGTACAGACCACATCTCTTTGCGATTAAACAGGTGAGGAATCAGGTGGTAACAAGCACCGATAGAAATCATCGCCACCCAGCCTAAGGCGCCGGAGTGTACGTGACCGATGGTCCAGTCGGTGTTGTGGCTCAGCGCGTTGACAGTCTTGATCGACATCATCGGGCCTTCGAAGGTAGACATACCGTAAAAAGACAGCGAGACAACCAGGAAACGCAAAGTAGGATCGGTGCGCAGTTTGTGCCACGCGCCACTTAATGTCAGCACACCGTTGATCATGCCGCCCCAGCTAGGCGCCAAGAGGATCAGCGACATAACCATGCCGAGGGTCTGAGCCCAGTCTGGCAGAGCACTGTAGTGCAGGTGGTGAGCACCGGCCCAAACGTAGATAGAAATCAGCGCCCAGAAGTGAACGATGGACAGCTGGTAAGAGTAAACCGGGCGCTCGGCTTGCTTAGGTACGAAGTAGTACATAATGCCGAGAAAGCCCGCAGTCAGGAAGAAACCGACCGCATTGTGACCGTACCACCACTGGATCATCGCATCCATAGCACCTGCGTACATAGAATAAGACTTCAACATACCGGCAACGGGAACCGCCATCGAGTTCACCACGTGCAGCACGGCTACGGTGACAATAAAGGCACCAAAGAACCAGTTTGCAACATAGATGTGGGAAGTCTTGCGCTTGACGATGGTGCCAAAAAACACGGCCGCGTAGGCAACCCAAACCAGGGTAATAAGAATGTCGATGGGCCATTCAAGCTCGGCGTATTCTTTGGCCGAGGTATAACCCATAGGCAAGGTGATGGCAGCCAAAACAATGACTAACTGCCAGCCCCAAAACGTAAACGGGATTAAGGGGCCGCCCCAAAGCTTGGCCTGACAAGTTCGCTGCACCACATAATACGAGGTCGCGAACAGCGCACAGCCACCAAAAGCAAAAATAACTGCATTGGTATGCAGAGGGCGCAAGCGGCCAAAGTGCGTATAAGGTTGCAGAATGTCATTGAGCTCAGGCCAGACCAACTGAGCGGCGAGCAGCACACCGACGGCCATGCCGACAATGCCCCAGATTACTGTCATAACAGTAAATTTACGCACCACATCGTAGTTGTATGTGACTTCAGATTGAGCAGCAGATGCTTCACTCGTCATATCAACTTCCCAGGTTTTAGATTAATAATTGTTTTGTAAGCGCCTTGCGGCCACCAAAGTAAATAAACCGCGGCCTAAGCGTCGGGGCTTCGTGCCCCGGCCAGCAGCGGTGGGATATGGCTAGCCTCTCAACTCACACCAAGCAAAGCAAGTGCGGTCGACGAAGCGGGCGCCATTTTGCAGCAACTATAAATAAGACGCACTCGATTTTTTTGATCTTAATCAAGTGCATCTTGCTGCCTGTTTACGCCGTTAGTCGTCGAGTAAATCGCGACCTTTCTGCGAAGCAATACGCAAGCGCAGCGAGTTCAGTTTGATAAAACCCTCGGCGTCTTTCTGATTGTAGGCGCCGGCGTCGTCTTCAAAGGTCGCTATTTTCTCGTCAAACAAACTGTCATCGGAGCGGCGACCAACCACACTGACCGCACCTTTATAGAGTTTGACGCGCACATCGCCATTGACAACGTTTTGGCTCTCGTCGATCAAGGCCTGCAACATTTTGCGCTCTGGGCTCCACCAGTAACCGTTGTAAACCAGCTCGGCATACTTCGGCATGATGCTGTCTTTTAAGTGTGCAGCTTCGCGATCTAAGCACAGGCTCTCAATGGCGCGGCGCGCCTTGAGCAAAATCGTACCGCCAGGGGTTTCATAACAGCCGCGGCTTTTCATACCGACATAGCGGTTTTCAACGATGTCCAAACGGCCGACACCGTTGGCACCGCCGCGCTTATTTAAGGCCTCAAGCAAAGTTGCCGGGCTCATTTCAACACCGTCGATGGCAACCGGATCGCCGTTACGGAAAGAGATCTCAAGGTATTCAGCTTTGTCCGGCGCCGCTTCAGGGGCCACCGACCAACGCCACATATCCTCTTCGGCTTCGTTCCACGGATCTTCTAACAAATCGCCTTCGTAGCTGATATGCAGCAAGTTGGCATCCATAGAATACGGCGACTTTTTCTTTGCGTTGGCAAAGTCGACCGGAATATTGTGCTCTTCACAATAGGCCATCAGCGTTTCGCGCGAGCTCAAATCCCATTCGCGCCACGGCGCAATCACTTGAATACCGGGTTTTAAGGCATAGGCGCCAAGTTCAAAACGAACCTGGTCATTGCCTTTACCGGTTGCGCCGTGACTGATTGCATCGGCGCCGGTCTCATTGGCGATTTCGATCAGGCGCTTGGCAATAAGTGGCCGGGCAATGGAGGTACCCAGCAAATATTCGCCTTCATAAATGGCATTGGAGCGAAACATCGGGAATACGTAGTCGCGAACAAACTCTTCACGCAAATCGTCGATATAAATTTCTTTAACGCCGAGCGCTTCGGCTTTGGCGCGCGCCGGTTCAACCTCTTCACCCTGGCCGATATCGGCAGTGAAGGTTACAACTTCGCAGTTGTAGGTTTCTTGAAGCCATTTAACAATGACCGACGTGTCGAGGCCGCCACTATAAGCGAGCACGACTTTTTTTACTGAAGAGGACATCGCCACCCCACAAGTTCAAATATTGTACAAAGTCTTATGCGGCGCGGATTATAGCGATAAAGCCCCTCTGAGACCACTGTCGAAAGACTCGAGGCCAACAGTTTGTCACGCCAATGCTTTCTGGTATTGTCTGCGCCGGTCTAAAAACTAAACAAGCCGGCAGCGTTAGCATTTAAGCCCAAGAACTTATAAGCCCAAAAACTTAGTAAGCCACAGCAACTTAGCCAGCATCTAGCGCAACGACGGCGGCATCGACATCTGCAACACGCTAACCACGAGAAGTCCTATGATTCGCATACTGGTCTCAAGCCTCTTCATATTTTGGCTGGGTTTGACTAACTGTATTGCCGCCACTCAAACACAGCTCGTTGCAGACGAGCGCCTGGCCCCGCCGCTGCCCCAACAACAAAACATTGCGCAAAAAGGCCTCGGCGCGGAAGTGCTTTACGCCATTAATAAAGTAGAGCTAGGGCAAGACGGCCACTGGCACAGCCGCAGTTATGTCAGTGTGCGTGTCAACGATTTAGATGCCGCGCGCGACTACGGCCGCCTCGTTATTGCCTACAACCACTACTACAGCGAACTCGAGCTCGACTTTGCCAACAGCATCAACAGCGAAGGCGTTATCAGCGCCGTCGCCAAAGACGCTATTCAGCGGCGTGTGACCGGCGGCGGCCAGGATTTTTATTCCGATCGCAGTGAGCTGGTTTTTAGCCTGCCCGACATTAAACCGGGCAGCGTGTTGGAGTTCCAGTATTCGCGCAAAAGCAAAATCATCGCTCTGCCGGGCCTCTATGCCACCAGCGCAACACCGCACTGGTTTCAGAGCACCGCCGGCAACGACAGCTGGCGCGCCGACTTTGTTCACCACTACGACTTCGATATCAGCGCGCCCAAAAATCAGCCACTGTACTGGCAAACTCAAGCGGGCTTTGATGGCAAAAACACAAAACGCAGCCGCGGCGCTGTTACGCACTACCGCTGGCAACTCAGCGACGTCGCGGCAATCAAAGCCGAAGACTGGATGCCGCCGTCCAAACGCATCATTCCCGCGTTGACGCTGAGCAACCAAAAAGATTGGTCACTGGTCGATGCCTGGACCTGGCACAAGGTCGCCGACAAGCTTGCGCCCAGCGATAAATTGCGCGCGACAGCCGCGCAGTTGGGAATTGCCGAAAACGCCAGCGTCGACGATAAAATACGAGCCGTCTACGCCTACTTGCAAAACAATGTGCGCTACGTATTTGCCCACCTCGGGCGCGGCGGCTACGAACCTCACTTCCCGGATAAGGTAATCGACGCGAGCTACGGAGACTGCAAAGATCAAACCGTACTGGCGCTGGCGCTGTTAAAACAGCTCGGTGTCGAAGCCTACCCTGCCCTGATTGAAACACCCAACGCCGGCCAATCCGACACCGAACTTGTCGCACTGATTTTTGATCACATGATTGTGCACATTAGCGATGCACGCGCGACGCTGCGCTGGATGGACAGCACCGGCGACCGCGCGCTCTTTCCGGGGGTCAGCAATTACCTTAAAGGCCAGAACGTGCTGATCGTCAACGGCGAAGGTGGCAAGCTAATAAACATGCCGGAACTTGGCGAAAATCGCGCCGAGCTGAGCGCTCACTACCGCCGCGATCAACTTAAACAAGTAGTCGATGTGGAAATCAAACTCAGCGGCAGTCTCGAACAGAATACACGCAGCTGGTGGACGCACAACTCCGACAAAAAAAACGCGCTGAACCAATATATGGGCAGCTTGTTTTCAAACTACGACAGCATGGAAACGCAGCTGCTTTACAGCGACGAGCTATTTAAACCGGTACTTATCAAAGCTACTTACAGTTTTACAAGGGATACTGAGTTCGACGAATACGCGGCAAGCATGGCGCAGATGCTGCGCTTATTCTCCAGCTATAGCAGCCTGCCGCTGCCCGAATCGCGCAGATGGCCGTTTTATGAGCCGCACGGTTACAGCCTCGGCATGCATCTGAACTTTGAAGCCGATAAAAACTACTTGCCGGCGCTGGTGCAAAGCGCCGACACATTAGCCACACCGTGGTTTACGCTAGATCACCACAGTGAACAACAGGGCCAACAACTAAAGCTTGAACTTGATTTTCGCAAAAACGAGCTCGACTTATCTGCGGCCGACTATCGCGACTACTACCAGGCCGTGCAAGCTTTGGATCAGCGCCCTGTATGGCTGGTAAAAATGCTCGAAGACAGCAGCAATAGCTTTGCGGAAGCAGCAGAACCCCTGCCGAGTGCGGTCAGAACAGCGCCGGGCTTAATTGCCCAAGCGCGAGCTCTGCTTGAAGCCGGCCGCTTTAGTGAAGCCCTTAACAGCGCCGAACAAGCCGTTGCGACGCAGCAGCAAAATGGCGAAGCCTGGTATGTACTCGGCCTCACCCAAGGCTTTAACTCGCAGATCGAAAATAGCGCTACGTCATTTGCCAAGGCTGAGGACCTGGGTTACCAGCCGTGAACGTTTTGTATCGCAACGTCCGCCCGATCACAGCTGTTACGCAGTTCATGCAAGCTATGCAACCGGTACAACTCATGCAACTCATACAGCGTAGAGAGCTTATCCAGCTGAGGCCAAAAGCCCTGTGCCTGTTTGTGCTGACAGCACTGACAATGCTTGGCGGCTGTCAGCTTCAGCCACAGAAACAGCCAAAAAGCGCGGGCGCCTACGCCGAATCCGCAGCCAAACACTACCAGCGCTGGCTCGGGCAAAGCGGTTCGATCGACGAGCTCAAACTCGCGGTAAAAGAGTTTGAATACGCCACAAGTGCACAGCCCCACAACGCCCGTTATCGACTCGAATACTATCAAGCTCTGCTGGATCTTGCGCTCAATGACAGCAGCATCAGCGAAGCTGCGCTGTTGGAACAATATCGCCGTTTACACCCGGCGGCACGAGCTGAGGTCGCAAGCCCGGCCTATGTTAGTTACCGACGAGCCCAGAGGAATCAGCAAAACCTGGACACGCAACTTGAGCACGCGCTTAGAGCAACCGAGCAAAACCCGGCCAACAGTCAAAACTGGCTATTCAGCGCCGAGCTCTTTAAACGCCAAGAGCTGTATAACAACGCCCTGCACAGCATCGATATTGCCATAGATCTCAACCCTAAGGTCACGCAATACACCTATGAAAAAGGCCGCATATATATCGGCCAGGCCTTTGCCAAGCGCTGCTCTGGCGCAGAAAAACAACTTCTGCAGCAAGCGGCCAATCATTTCAGCCTGGCCGCACGCGAGCAGCCGCAAAACAGCCGCTACAGTTTAGCGGCGAGCCAGAGTTACATCGCCCTCGGCATGCCCGCACTGGCGTTAATGGAAGCTCAGCGCAGCTATAAACTAAAACCGGACAACAACAATGTCCGCGCGCTCTACAGCGCCTTGTTTTTCTCGTCTCAATTTGACGAGGCTTTTTTATTAATTGATCAATACCCAAAATCTGCCATCGACACCCCGGCCAATCGCAGCTTAAAACTCTGGTATGAACTGCGGGGGCAAAAAGATTTAAGCCAGGAGCGGGCCGAGCAGTTTCTCGACAATTTTCTTGTGGCCGACCTACAAAGTCGCGGCAGTGTTTTTAATCTGAGCGCGTTTTATTTACTGGCGCTATCGGAGCGAGACTACCGGGAGATTTTTCAGTATTCACAGCAGCAGCTGAGCACAACTGAGCGCCAGCGCTTTTCTGAACTTAGCGAGCTCTATCGAACACCGACAGCCGAACTCAAAAGTATTAGCGGCGAAGCCTGCAGCAAAAATGAACTGAGTTATTATCAGGCTCTGCAGCTGGCCAACAATGGTGATATCGAAGCTGCTAAAGCCAAGATGCGCAAACTAAGTAAGGAAAAAATCAACCATCTCAGCATGCGGCGCTGGTGGGCCCAGCTGCTTAGCGAAGCGCCGAGTTCGGGCGCACAAAACAGCATTCAGCGCTATGAAGGTTAAAACGCGAGAAAGCGGCGCGATCACTGGCCGGCGGCCTGATCGGCAAGCGGCAATACCTCAATCTCTTCGACTCGCTCCATGCGCACGGTGACGCGGCGGTTTTTGGCGCGCCCGGCAACACTGCCGTTGGAGGCAACCGGATAGCGCTCACCGTGCCAGCGCAAGGTAATCCAGTCTTTGGGTATACCGCGACGCTCGAGATACTGCGCCACTAACATTGCTCGTTTTTTTGACAGCTCGAGGTTGTCGGCCCGATCGCCAACACTGTCTGAGTGGCCGTCAATATAAAAATAACGAATTTTATTATCGTGCTTCACCAATTTAAGCATCTGGTCCAGCTGAGCGGTCAAACGCAGCGGCAGCTCTTCGACATCCCCGCCCGGAAACAACAAAGCCGTGCGTCGCAACTGATCAAAGTTGCGCGGCAGTAGGCCACTTACGCAGCGCAAATAGTCGCGATAACTCTGCTGAAAACCGATGGTGCTCAACGCCAACCGAGCCTGACTTGCCTGACTGTCAAACCAGGTGGCTGCGCGCAATTCGATATTCTCGCCACTGTAAAGCTTGGCCAGCAGGCGCTCGGTAAGCTCGGAATTTAACCACAGCGGCCGGCGCCCCTGCTTAACCGGCACGCTCGCTAACTTCTGTTCTAGTTGCTCAGCTTTCCAAAGCGGTGCAACCGCAAATAAATCAGCCTGCCCGTCCTGCATGCGCGCCGTCGACGAACGCAAATAAAAACCAGAGGCTTCACCTGCGCGGGTGCGAAAAACGGCCTGACCATAAAAAGGGATATTGTGCTCGAGCCGGCAACTGTGCACGGAGCTGTGCAGGCGCCAACTGCTGTCATTGATGGCATTGCTATAACTTAAAGCCGCCGCAAACGCCTCAGGCAGAACAAAGCTAAGCAGCAAAACAAAAAGCGTACTTCGACACACAGACAAACCGAATCACTCCGTAACAAGCCAGAACCACGTCGACAGAAAGATGCTTGAGCCAGCACGTATTCACAGCAATAAGCTGCATCACGCGCCGGCCAAATAAGCATTAAACCTGCAAATAAATCGCAACAGCCGTGACTTATTTGTCGACCGGGCGGCACAGAACTTGAGCTCGGTATCGCTACTCAGTGCAAAGTGCAGCAAAATTCGTTAGCATGCGCCGCAATGCAATAGACAAGCCACGGTGACCTAAGGCCCATGAATACAAGTGTAGATAGCTTGAGCATTATCGCTCCCGACGATTGGCACATTCATCTGCGCGACGATCAAGCGCTGAATTTAACAGTGCCGCACGCCGCGCGCAGCTTCGCCCGAGCCATTGTCATGCCCAACCTGGTGCCACCTGTCTGCAATGCTGAGCAAGCCCAGGCCTACAAACAGCGCATCCTTGCGGCTTTGCCGGCAGGCGCAACATTTGAACCACTGATGGTGCTGTACCTGACCGACAACACCAGCGCCGCCGATATTGAAGCCGCCGCGGCAGCTGGCGTGGTGGCCTGCAAACTCTACCCGGCCGGTGCAACCACCAACAGCGACAGCGGCGTGACGGCAATCGAAAATATCTACCCAGCACTTGAGGCCATGCAAAAGGTCGGCATGAAACTGCTTGTGCACGGTGAAGTCACCGACAGCCATATCGACATTTTCGATAGAGAAGCCGAGTTTATCGAGAAAAAACTTGCGCCACTGACTGAGCGTTTCAGCGCGTTAAAAACCGTGTTTGAACACATCACCACCGCCGACGCCGCCGACTTTGTCAAGCGAGCCGGCGCCAATGTCGCGGCGACGATCACCGCTCACCACCTGCTCTACAACCGCAATCATATGTTGGCCGGCGGCATACGCCCGCACTACTACTGCTTGCCGATCTTAAAAGCGGGCAAACACCAACAGGCCCTGATCGACGCAGCCACCAGTGGCTCAAGCAAGTTCTTCCTCGGCACAGATTCAGCCCCGCACGCGCGCTCGAAAAAAGAGAATGTATGCGGCTGCGCCGGTTCCTACACCGCGTACAGCGCGCTCGAGCTCTATGCAACAGCGTTTGAGCAAGCCGGCGCGCTCGACAAACTCGAAGCCTTTGCCTCGCTCTACGGCCCGGACTTTTACGAATTGCCGCGCAATAGCCATAAAGTCACACTTGTGCGCCAGAGTTGGACCATGCCCGAGGAGTTTGACTACCTCGACGAAAAAATTCGCCCCCTTTGTGCCGGCGAGCAGTTAAATTGGAAACTGGAACAGGCTTAATGCACAACATGGAAGAAGAATTCAGCTTCCTTCCCAGCGACGGCGACGACAGGGATATGGCCAGTCGCTTTCGAAAGTTTTTACCCGTCATTATTGATGTCGAAACTGGCGGCTTTAATAAAAACACCGACGCCCTGCTCGAAGTTGCTGCCGTACTTGTGCATATGGACAATCGCGGCCTGCTTGTGCGCGGCGATACCGTCGCTTTTCATATCGACCCGTTCGAAGGCGCCAATATCGAACAAAGCGCACTCGATTTCACCGGTATAGATCTCGACTGCGAAGCGCGCGATGCGGTTGAAGAAGATATCGCGCTCAAAGAAATATTCCGCGCGGTGCGCGATGAAGTCAAACACCAGGGCTGCAATCGCGCTGTGCTGGTGGGCCACAACGCCCACTTTGACTTAGGTTTTTTACACGCGGCCTCAGAGCGCAACAAAATCAAGCGCAACCCATTTCACCCGTTTTCGTGTTTTGATACCGCGACACTCTCCGGCCTTGCGTTTGGCCAGACCGTGCTCGCCAAAGCCTGTGAAAGCGCCGGAATAGAGTTTTCCAATAAAAGTGCGCACAGCGCTGCCTACGACGCCGAAAAAACTGCGGATTTATTTTGTTTAATTATCAATAAGTGGCAGCAACTTGGCGGCTGGCCGCCGCAAGCTTAGGCCTATTTTAACAGGGCTGACAATCGCCGCTGTAGTGCAGGTACTCAAGCCTTGCTTTGCCGTGGCGCTTGGCGTCGTACATTAGCTCATCGGCAATTTGTACCGCTTGCTCGGGGCTGAGCTTGGCATCGACATCAAGGCTGAGCGCACCAATGCTGGCACCTATATGTATGCGCTCGCCCCGGCACTGATTAATCGTCTCAATACTGCGCAGTAAACTCTCGCCAACTTTGCGCACGCCCGCTTCATCCCCCAGCCCTTGAAAAATCAACAAAAACTCATCGCCGCCAAGCCTGCCAACCGCATCGCTGCGCCGGCCGTGTTGCTGCAAGACTTGGGCGACTCGCTTTAACACCTCATCACCGGCCGCGTGACCGAGCTCATCATTGACCGCTTTAAAGCCATCAAGATCCAGAAAAGCCACAGTGAGACCGTCATTTTTACGCCGCTGCTCGGAGATCGCTTTGGCGAGCACAGAAAGAATGGCACTGCGATTGGGCAGGCCCGTCAAGGAATCAATAGAAGCACTTTCATAGAGCCGCTCGTTGAGCGCTTCGACGGCCTCCGCCCGCAGCTTGTCGCTGACATCAAGCATGCTTACCAGCAGGTAGTTGCCGCTTTTTAAGGCGATAGGGTGCACACTCACTTCTACTGGTAACTCAGTACCGCTTTTATTTTTTGCCAGCACATTGCGATCAAACTTCATACCCAAAGGCCTTGGGTTTGCCATATAGGCAAGTGTGTGCTCAGCGTGGCGCTCGTGGAAACGCTCGGGGATAATATTAAGAATACTCTGGCCTTCGAGCTCGTCTTGGGTCCAGGCCAGCGAACTTGCGGCGCGCTTATTACAAAAACTGATGCGCAGCTCTTCGTTGACCAGTAGCGCAGCGACAGGTGTGGCGTTGAGTAGGTTCTGAACCAAGGCTGTATCGGGATCTTGCTTAAACCGGGGCATGCTGCCCTCTTACTGTGAAGCTAACTCTTACAGTATGGCAACAAAATACAAATAGCCGAAGCAAACAAAAAAACGCCGGCAAAAGCCGGCGTTTTTTAAAATCTGAACAGGCGCAAACTTACAGCTTGTCTGCGTTGTCCTTCAGGTAAGAAGCAACACCTTCTGGGCTTGCATCCATACCTTTATCACCTTCTTGCCAACCGGCAGGGCAAACTTCACCGTGCTCCTGGTGGAACGCCAGAGCGTCAACCATGCGCAGCATTTCGTCAACGTTACGGCCCAGAGGCAGATCGTTAACAACCTGGTGGCGAACCAGACCGTCTTCGTCGATCAAGAAAGAGCCGCGGAAAGCAACACCGCCTTCAGACTCAACATCGTAAGCCTGACAAATTGCATGAGTCATGTCGGCAACCAGAGGGTACTTAACCGCGCCGATACCACCGTCTTCGATGGCAGTGTTACGCCAGGCGTTGTGAGTGAAGTGGGAATCGATGCTTACACCGATAACCTGAACACCACGCTTTTCGAACTCAGCTACGCGATGATCAAAAGCCAAAAGCTCTGAAGGACAAACAAAGGTGAAGTCCAGAGGGTAGAAGAAAATAACGGCTTTTTTACCTTTGATGGTTTCGGCCAGGTTAAATGCATCTACGATTTCGCCGCTGGCCAAAACTGCAGGTGCAGTGAAGTCAGGTGCTGGTTTTCCAACTAATACCGCCATGGTGGTCTCCATTTGAGAGTGATAATTCGCCCCGAATCAGCTTGTGCACAGACTCAGAGAAACAAAAAACTAAAACATCAGAGCGCACAGTTTTCATACAAACTTAACAATGAAAAACATGCCTCTGATAGAGCGGCCTAATCATACACCCTCTATCTAGCTGCGCTCATTAAAAATCTAAATAATCTCCATAGCCTGACACGATAGTCTACAAAACACACGGCCAGTGTTATTTACCGAAGCACAAACGTATGCGCTTACGTAAACACCCCGAGCTAAGTGCAACACTGCTCACTTAATGATGTAACGAGATGGTAGGAGCGAAGCTTGTACTTAAGAGAACAACATTGCGAGTTCGCTGAGCTTTTTCGGCAAGAGTAAAGTCCCTTGCCAGCTACATTTACACAACAACATACATTGCGACACACAGCGCAGTACGCAGCACTTAAGCCTTTAGTCCCAGGGCATTAACAACCGACAACAAGCAAACATAAACAAACACTAATATTGTGAGACATGCCTCACAAAAAGCCGCCACCTTATCGCACAAAAGTTCGAGCAAAGCTCGGGGGAACTTTTATTTTATTCAGTCCATACTACTATCCATGGACTGCTAAGGATGGCAAGGACAGGTCAGGATAGACCCGCTGGGAAGCATCGAAGTGCTTGGAAGCCTCGAATTTTTTTACGGATGATGACACGGAAGTACTCACGGACGACTCGCCCGGCCAGTGACGGTCAAGGGAAGCGCCCCCTCTCTCAGCTGAGAGAGGAACGGGCGCGGAATTCCCCCCTTCTATTCGTTTGTTTCATATCACAAACTTAAACACGACCACGCGTAAAATTCTGTTAAAATTTGCGAAGTTATTATTAGCTTTCTGGCGGCAGCTCGTACCCACACCTAACGAGCGCTGCTACGAGCCGGAACTACGCATCTTCCATCTGCTAACGGGATAGCCAAACGATGATCAAAAAAATCGCTGTACTCACCAGTGGCGGCGACGCGCCGGGGATGAACGCAGCAGTGCGCGCAGTTGTTCGCACCGCCATCTATCACGGCCTTGAAGTCGCCGGTATCTACAACGGCTATTACGGCCTGTACAACGACGAAATTGAAACACTAGACCGCCGCAGCGTTGCCGAAACCGTAAACCGCGGCGGCACCTTTTTAGGCTCGGCCCGTTTCCCTGAATTCAAAGAAGAAAATGTGCGCAAAGAGGCGATAAAAAACCTCGAAAAACACGATATTGAAGCCCTGGTTGTCATTGGCGGCGACGGCTCTTATATGGGCGCAAAAAAACTTACCGAGATGGGTTTCCCCTGCATCGGTATTCCCGGCACCATCGATAACGACGTAGCCGGCACCGATTACACCATCGGTTTTTACACGGCTTTAAATACCGTACTCGATGCCATCGACAGGCTGCGCGATACCTCGAGCTCACACAAACGTATTTCTGTCGTTGAAATTATGGGGCGCTACTGCGGCGATTTAACCATTGCTGCGGCGATTTGCTCGGGCGCTGAATTTGCGATTGTTCCGGAAGTTGAGTACAACGAAGAAAAGTTCCTGCAGGACCTGCGCGATCATGTCGAGCACGGAAAAAAACACGCCATCATCTGCGTCACTGAAAAAATCTGCGACGTTAACGACCTTGCTCAAAAAGTAGAAAAAGTTACTGAGCTTGAAACGCGCGCCACCATTCTCGGCCACATTCAGCGCGGCGGGGCGCCAACAGCCTTTGACCGCATGCTCGCCAGCCGCATGGGCGCCTATGCCGTCAAACTTTTGATGCAGGGACACGGTGGCCGATGCATAGGCATTCAGGCAAATAAACTTGTGCACCACGATATTATCGACGCACTCGAAAATATGACCCGACCTTACAACCCCCACCTGCTTGAGCTTTGCCACAAGCTCAGCTAAAACGCCAAAAACAGACAAAAAAACGCCCGCAATTGCGGGCGTTTTTATATCGAAACTCGCGGCTAGTTTAAACAACTAAATAGCAACGATCTCTTCTGCCTGCAGACCTTTTTGGCCTTCAGTGATTTTAAACTGCACTTGTTGACCTTCGGCTAAAGAGCGAAAGCCGTCGCCTTGAATTGCACTAAAATGCGCAAAAACATCGGGGCCACCTTCTTGCTCAATAAAACCAAAACCTTTGCTGTCGTTAAACCACTTAACGGTGCCGGTAACTTTTTCGGACATATGCGTTTCCTATAAAACAATCGTAAAACCCGCCCATTCCTGGACAAAATGCAAGAAGTGGTTTCTGACCTAGCAACTCCATTGCGGCAAAGGCTAAAACTAGCAGATGTACGAACAGATCTTACTAAGGAAGAACAAGCCAAACTTTCTAGCAGGGCCGAGTATAAACCCCCGACCACTGGGGCAGTCAACGCCTTTTGCGGCCAAAAGGCGAGAAAAAGCGCCTAAATAGGCGGTTTTCGGCGTAAGGCCTTTGTTTTGCCTCGCGCGACTTTCGTATCGACACGTTTGCGCTGAGAACTGCGGCTCGGTTTTGTCGCCTTACGGCTCTTTTGCTGTTTTACTGCGGCGCAAATAAGCTTTTTAAGGCGCTCGAGTGCATCGCTGCGATTTTGCTCCTGAGTGCGATACTGCTGCGCTTTAATAACAATGATGCCGTCACTGCTAACACGCTGATCACTAAGTGCTAACAAGCGCTCTTTGTAAAAATCGGGCAGAGACGATGCACGAATATCAAAGCGCAAATGAATGGCCGAGCTCAGCTTATTCACATTTTGCCCACCAGCGCCTTGCGCACGAATCGCATTTAATTCAATTTCAGCAAGGGGTAAGCAAACCCGCGCAGACAGCTCAAGCGCTTGCATATTTAACTAACGCCGAAGCAGGCGCACTTTAATTTGGCGCCCCTTTATTTTGCCCGACTTTAAGCGCTCCAGCGCTTTTGAAGCTTTGTTGCGCTGCACCGCTACAAACGATGTCATAGGCAAAACATCAATCTTGCCAAGCTCGTCAAAGCTCAAGGTATTGTCCTTGCACAGCGCACCGACTATATCCCCCGCTCGCAGCTTTTGTTTTTTGCCCAGATCCAGCTGCAGCGTATGCATGCGAGGCTGCGGCGCATCTTGCTGTAACAGCCCGCGCTCAGGCAAATCGTAGAGCTCCGCTTCAAGCCCGCGCGCCTCGCTCAAAGCCTCGAGCTTATATCGCTCTTTGTCGGTAAACAAACTGCACGCCAGGCCCTGCCCTCCGGCGCGCCCTGTGCGCCCGACCCGGTGGGTATGAACTTCGACATCGCGACTTAACTGGCAATTAAGCACCAGCTGAACATCGTCGATATCCAAACCTCTCGCGGCAACATCGGTAGCCACCAACACCGTCGCGCTGCCGTTGGCAAAACGCACCAGGGTTCTATCTCTATCGCGCTGATCCATATCGCCCTGCAGCGCAAGCGCAACCAGCCCATGCTGCTGCAAATACGCGGCGCATTCCTGTACTTCTTTTTTGGTGTGACAAAAAACGATCGCACTTTCAGCATGCTCAGCCATCAGCAATAACAACACGGCCTCAAAACGCTGATCGCCATCTTGTATGCGATAAAAGCGCTGTTCGATATTTTTATGCTGATGTTGGGCCTCGACCGATATTTGCGCAGGTTTATATAAATAAGAAGCAGCAACACTGCGCACCGCATCCGAATAGGTCGCACTGAACAGCAAATTTTGACGCTTCGCAGGACAGGCCTCAACAATCGTATCAATGCTGTCTCGAAAGCCCATATCGAGCATGCGATCTGCCTCGTCGAGCACCAGGGTGCGAAGCTCTGCCAGGTGCAGGCGACCCTTGCGCAAATGGTCTTCGATGCGACCGGGCGTACCGACAATTATATGGGCCCCGTGTTCAAGAGACGCAATCTGAGGCCCAATGGGCTGGCCACCGCAAAGGCTCAGAATCTTAATATTGTGAATCTGCCGCGCCAACTTGCGCAGTTCGGCGGCGACCTGGGCCGCCAACTCTCGCGTCGGGCAAAGCACCAGCGCCTGAATGCGAAAGCGCTTCACCTGCAAAGCATTGAGCAGCGGCAGCGCAAAGGCCGCCGTTTTGCCGGCGCCGGTCTGCGCCTGTGCCAGTATGTCCCGGCCGTTTAAGGCTTCGGGCAGTGTCGCGGCCTGAATCGCCGTAGCCTCGTCATAGGCCAGGCTTTTTAGATTGGCCAGCAATTCAGCTCGCAACGGAAAAGATTCAAAACTAGGCACGATGTCGGCTCCAACTGCGCAATGGCGGCGCATAGTAACATAGCTGCGCGCGCCCTTTTTCAACCGCGATCAGCTGCAAACGGCTTGAACAATAAGCTCACAACAGCCAGATGCTACCTCAAGTAACATATTCAGCTATCAATAAGAGCAAATCTAGATCAAAAAGCCACCACTAATTCCATTTTTGGTGATTTATGCGCCAAGAAATAGCAAAACATCATTTCACAAGTGTTACCCAACTACACATAATGCGCGCCATCAAATACAAACACCCTGGAGATCACCGAGTTGAACCGCGCCTTTATGCAATTTACCGTCGAAGTCATGCTTGTCTTGCTTGGCCTGGCCATTGCGAGCCAGGTTATTGCCAGCGACAACAGCGACAGTGGTGCGACATCAGCTCAATCTGATAGCCAGCTTGTCCAACGCGACGACGCGGCCTTGCAGCAACACACCGAACTTCGTGTCAGCCGCTTTGCGCTGGCCAGCGATAAAAACCTAAACGCTGAGTTTCGCGCTGAAAATCAACTTGAAAAGGTCAGCGGTCTCGGCAGCGAAGAACTCGCCACACGCCGCACTTACGCTGCCGCCTTTAACGGCTCGGGCAGTTTTAGCAAGCTTAGCTACCAAACGCGTATCGCCTACGCCGCTAACGAAGAGCAGCAGGTGCAAAACTCAAACGAAACCAAGCTGAGCTACAACGAAAAGCTCGGTGCTTTTGCACTGACGGTCTACGCCCTCAACCGCCAAAGCCAGGCGCCCGGCTCTCTGGCCTGGGGTGCGCCACTGCAGGGCATGGAAGAAGACGAAGAGCTCGAGCAAATTCGCAACCGCAGCAAGCACTACGGTGTTCAGGTTCAGTACCACGCATTTTCGGCCAGCCTCAAGCAGCTCAGCGAAAACTACGACAGCAACTCCGAAGGCGAGCGCGAGTTCAGCGCACTTGAGCTGAGCGCACGCTACGAGCTTTTAAAAGAACTCGCGTTTGTATCAAGCATGGCCCCGGTTAGCCAAAAGCACATCGATGACGGCCACAGCAACGACTACATCGCCTACCGCGCAGGCTTTAGCGTAAAGCCTTCCAAAGGTGTGCAAAGTGAATGGCTGTTTGAACGCGGCGCTCACTACGCAGCGTTTGACTGGGCTGACGCACCCAAAGCGCAACTGGCAAGCCGCACCAGCATCAGCCTTAACGAGTTTACTCAGCTAAATGTGCAGATCACTCAGCCACTGGAGCTGGCCTACAGCGATACCAACGCCATTGTTCAGCTGCAAGCCGACTTTTAACAACGGGCCCATTCGGGCCCGCCGCCCTTCCCGCTAAGCGCTAGCAGCCCACTTTATAGGGCGGCCTAAGGCCTCCCCAGCAGATACAGCAACAACAGCTCACAGTGCCTCTCGGCTTAACTTGCCGTAATTCAGCTATCCTCTAAAGGAAATAAAGGAGGCTGTTATGTACCGACTGATCTACCGAAGCAAAAGTGCCGCCAGTGTCGACTGGGACTGCATGCGCGACATCATGCACAGCAGCGAAGAGCACAATCAACAGCAACAAATCTCCGGGGTATTACTCGCCAGCGCCAGCCACTTTTTGCAGATTATTGAAGGCAAATACGAAGACGTGAACAGCACATTTATGCGCATTATTCACGACCCGCGTCACTCGGATATCAAACTCATCAGCTTTGGCTGCATTGATGCGCGCCTTTTTGAAGGATGGGGCATGAAAGGCATCGGTGTCTTTGACTTTAACACCGAAACCGCCGACGCATTAAAAACCAAATACGGCAGCGAAAATAACCAGGTAAGTTTCCCACTCGAAGAGTGGATGGTACTTGCAATGGTGCACGATATTCACGTACATAAAAAACTTCCAAACTGGAAGCGTTAGATTTATCACTTGGAATGGCCACAACAAACAAAGCAAAATATTGCTTAAACTTGAAAAATAGTTGACCAAAATCTTTTCGGAACAGCCACTTAAAACCGTCATTTTCGGTAAATCGCGCCAAAGTATTGAAGACTCATTTAAACAGTGCTTAGATTGCCGCTCGTGGAAAAATGACAGCCACGAAAAAAGCAAGAAACAGGCAGTACTTGCTCAATAACACATGGAAATTTAAGGAAATAATAATGAGTGTTAAATTAACCAAAAGCTTCAGACCAGTGCTAGCCTTATTGTGCTTAAGTGCAAGCACCTCACTGATGGCGGCGAGCAAAACTTATACTCCGCCGCTAAAAAATGGCTTTCCAATCGCAGAAGAAACTGCCGCGCAGTTCTGTAAAGAGAAAAACTCCGCATACACTGAATATACAATTAACAGCAAATCAACCGCGGTGGATCAATCTGTCGCTATTCGTATATCCAATACCTGGGCCCTCTCGTTTCCAACTCAGGTCGAGGTCAAAGTAAATAAACTGACCTGTAAAGAGCCCGCTGGACCCGCGCCAAAAACTTATTCTTATCCAAGAGCAAATGGTGCTGTACTGATCATGGGTTTACCAGAACAAGCAGCTTACTTCTGCGCATCAGAAGGTTACCCGGCTCGCTATTCAAGCTACAAAAGCGTTTCAGCGCCTTATGAAACTCAATACACTGGCTGGGCCTACAAAAGCAGTGCCACCGGCAGCTGGCAATACTATGCGCCAACTCAATACGGACCACCGGTATTATCAGAAGTTTCCTGCTACTAGCAGCATAAGTGCGCCGTAAACTAGGCGCACTTACTTCTCTACAAATAATCTATAAATACCGCCCATCAAGCGCAATTTTTAACAGTGCCGCTACCGACATCACGTCGGTGATGCGGCCATCTTGCGCCATGCTAATCGCCTCGCTTAATGGCAGCTTGATCACTTCAATATCTTCAGTATCTTCAAGTGCCTGCATGCCCTCACTTAAACCTGTTGCCACAAACACGTGGGCGCGCTCGTTGGTAATCGAATTAGAAATTTGCAGCTCGAGGATTTTTTCAATTTTTTCCGCTTTAAGCCCCACCTCTTCTTCTAGCTCTCTTAACGCGGCAAGGGCTGGGTCTTCATCGCGCGAGGCACCGCCCTCGGGCACTTCAATGGTTATCTCGTCCATTGCATAGCGGCTTTGTTTTACCAGCCAGGTATCGCCGTTTTCACTAATCGGCACCACCGCAACCGCACAGCCTTTAAAACTTACTAAACCGTAGATGCCCTCAGTACCGTTAGGGCGCAGCACTTGCTCGTGACTGACTTCTATCCAGGGGTTTTCGTAGACTACTTCTTTACTCAGGCGCTTCCAGCCGCCAACTTTTTCAACCACCTTGCGATCAATCATCTACCTGCTCCCTTTTAGCTACGCTAACACTTATAACGGCCAGATTAATCGCTTTATATAAAACGCAGAAAAACCGGCCGATTAAAAATAAATAAAACTCGTACCGATTAGTTTAAAAAACGCTCTGCACTGGCGCGTTTGTGCTCGGGTATATCTTGCCAGTCGCTGTACTGGACCTGGCCGCCGTCATCGACCCATTTGTAAACCGTACTTCGCATATAGGGCTTCGCTTCGGAAGACGGCAAGCTATCTGAGTGCCGGCCACGGGATTCTTTGTCTAATAACGCGCTTAAATCAGCGGTGTCGAGCTCGGGCCGGCTTTCCATAATCACGCTAACTAATTTTTGAAAATTTTGATCGGCCATCAGCTGTGCAGGGTTTTTATCCGCGAGCGACCGGCGCCAGGCCTGATCTTCAAGCAGGGGCGCCACTCTGGCATCGTGTTTCACCGCAAGCATGCGCCGCCAGACAAAAGTCATTTGCTCAGCAAGGAAGTCTTCGGCCTGCGCCTGAGTGCGGCCGCCGCGCTCCAGCTGCTTTAACAGTGGCTCGGCCGCCGGATCAGCAACCAACATTTGAAACTCGCGACTGGAACTCAAACTTGAAACATCGTTGCTAGCCATCATGCGCTGCAAACGCTGACTGTGCACAACTTTGCGCATATTGTCGCTCTGCCCAAGCGCCTTGACGGAACTAATCACCGTGCCCGGCTCACTCATTACCGCGGCAATAGCCTCAGCTTGCGCCGGATCATTGCCGGCAAGCTTCAAGCCGGCTTCGGTGAGTTCACCGACAAACTGCTTTGCCACTTGATTCAAAGCGCTGTTTTCACCAGCTACGGCAACGCTCGCATCTTTATTCAGCGCTTCGGCAGCAAAGTCGATAAACCAGATAAAGATCAGCACCATTACCGAACCAATGCCGGCACCGACTACAGCGCCAGCTGCACGAAGTAAGTGGCTCTTACTTTTAAGAAACGGCAACAGCGCCCTTGCCAGCATCGGAAATACGCTGGTAATAACAATAAATATCAGCGGGTAGGCAATAAAGCTGGTATAGGCAGCCAACTCAGCACTAAATAGCGGCAAACTCTGCAGCCACTTTGCGAAGCTCGCACCCCACAAAATAGAAGCCAAATAAGCAAGACCGAGGGCCACAAGCCCAAGCAGCGCGTTCCACAAACCGCGGCGCCAGCCGAGCACGGCTTGAAAGCCCACCCAAGCCAGCGCGGCGTAAATCAGCCAATCTTCCACGTCTTTTTTACCTTATACCACTGTTATTGCTTACTATCTCATCAATGCGCGATCTGTTAAAATCGCGCGCCCGAAGAACGGGGCAAAAATAAGCTCGGGGCCCTTAGCTTGTTAAGCCAAAGCTTTTATTTTAGAGAGCAAAAACTCACGCAAGAGCAAGTATCCAGCCCCAATTTTGCGCCTGCGCACAAAAAAACATGAAGACAGTACAAACACGTACGTCTCAACTCAAGCCCTTTCAACGCCTAAGCGGAAGCATACATGAGCAAAGCGACCTCGCTGCAAGAACTGAGTAACCAAAATGAATTTATCGGCCGCCACATCGGCCCCGATGCCGCCGATACCGAGCTTATGCTCAAACAGCTCGGCCTCGACAGCCTCGAGCAACTGGTTGAACAAGCCGTGCCCGAAAGCATCCGCCTAAACGAGGCAATGAAACTCGGTGGCGCGGTCAGTGAAAGTGATGCGCTGGCTGAATTGAAAGAAATCGCCAGCCGCAACAAGGTCTACAAGAACTATATTGGCCAGGGTTACCACGATTGCCACACGCCTCTGGTTATTCAGCGCAATGTGCTTGAAAACCCTGGCTGGTACACAGCCTACACGCCTTATCAGCCGGAAATTAGCCAGGGCCGCTTAGAGGCACTGCTGAACTTCCAGCAAATGATTATCGAGCTAACCGGCATGGACATGGCCAACGCCTCCCTGCTCGATGAAGCCACTGGCGCAGCCGAAGCGATGGCGATGGCCAAACGCTCCAATCGTGTGAACAAGAGCACGGTCTTTTTTGTCGACGAGCAGAGCCACCCACAAACCATCGAAGTCGTGCGCACGCGCGCAGGATTTTTTGGTTTTGAGCTGCATATCGGCCCAATTTCTGACATAGCCAAGACCGACTGTTTTGCCGCCTACGTGCAATACCCCGGTACCGATGGTGAAGTGCCCGAATTAAAGAGCCTTGCCGATGCCCTGCACAGCAAAGACGCGCAGCTGATTGTCGGCGCCGACATCTTAAGCCTCGTGCTGCTTGAAAGCCCGGGCGCCCAGGGCGCTGACATCGTTGTTGGCTCCAACCAGCGCTTTGGCATTCCGATGGGTTTTGGTGGCCCACACGCCGGTTTCTTTGCTTTCCGCGAAGCGCACAAACGCACCACCCCCGGCCGCATTATCGGCGTCAGCATCGACTCGCGCGGCAAGCAGGCCCTGCGCATGGCCATGCAAACTCGCGAGCAACACATTCGCCGTGAAAAGGCTAACTCCAATATTTGTACCTCGCAGGTACTGCTCGCCATCATGAGCGCTTTCTACGCGATGTACCACGGCGCCGAAGGCGTAAAGCGCATAGCCAATCGTGTGCACTTTGCTACCAAAGTGCTCGCCGCCGGCCTTGAAAAACAGGGTTACAAGATTCGCAACAGCAGCTACTTCGATACCCTGTGTGTGGAAGTGGATGATCGCCAACAGGCCTTAATGCAGCGCGCAGTAGACAGCGGTATTAACCTGCGCGCAGTCGGCAAAAACGCCGTCGCGGTGAGCCTGAACGAATGTACCAGCGAAGACGACATCAAAGATCTGCTCAGCATTTTTGCAGGTTCAGGTTTTAGCGACGTTTTCGAGAAACTGGAAGACTTAGCCGCAAGCATCGAAGCCATTCCGCCAGCGCTGCTACGAAAAGAGAACGCCCTGCAACACCAGGTATTTGAGCTCTACCACAGCGAAACCGACATGCTGCGCTACATGAAGCGCTTGGAGAGCCGCGATGTGGCGCTGAACCTGAGCATGATCCCGCTCGGCTCGTGCACAATGAAACTCAACGCCACCGCAGAAATGGTCCCTGTGACCTGGCCCGAGTTCGGCAAGATGCACCCTTTTGCACCGCTGGATCAGGCCCAGGGTTATCTGGAGCTCTTCGAGCAGCTCGAAGCCATGCTCGCCACCTGTACCGGTTACGATGCCATCAGCCTGCAGCCGAACGCCGGCTCCCAGGGTGAATACGCAGGCCTGGTTGCAATTGCCAACTACTTTAAGGCCAACGGCGAAAGCGAGCGCGATATCTGCATTATCCCAAGCTCGGCCCACGGCACTAATCCGGCCACCGCCCACATGGCCGGCATGAAGGTTGTGGTTAGCCCCTGCACCATTGACGGCAACGTCGACATCGAAGACTTAAAAGCCAAGGTTGAGCAGTACGGCAAACGCATCGCCGCGATCATGGTCACCTACCCTTCTACCCACGGTGTATTTGAAGAAGACATCCGCGATATCTGCGCCCTGATGCACAGTATCGGCGCCCAGGTGTATGTCGATGGCGCCAACTTAAATGCCATGGTTGGCCTCGCCGCACTCGGTGAATTTGGCGGCGACGTCAGCCACTTAAACCTACACAAAACCTTCTGTATTCCTCACGGCGGCGGCGGCCCCGGCATGGGCCCTATTGGTGTTAAAAACCATCTCGCGCCCTTCTTGCCCAGCCACCCACTGCAAGAAGTTAAAGGCACTAAATTAGAGAACGGTGTGATTAGCGCTGCGCCCTGGGGTTCTGCCAGCATTCTGCCCATCTCGTGGATGTACATTCGCATGATGGGCAAAGAAGGCCTGACCGACGCCACCCGCTACGCAATCCTTAACGCAAACTACGTGGCCGAAAAGCTCAAAGAGCACTTCCCTATTCTGTACACCGGCAAGCAGGGCCGCATCGCTCACGAATGTTTACTCGACTTGAGGCCCTTAAAAGCTTCTAGCGGTATTACCGAAGAAGATATTGCCAAGCGTTTAATGGACTTTGGTTTCCACGCCCCGACGATGAGTTTCCCGGTTGCCGGCACCTTGATGATCGAGCCAACCGAAAGTGAAAGCCTTGCTGAACTAGATAGATTCTGCGACGCGATGATAAAAATTCGCGAAGAAATCGCCGACGTTGAAAGCGGAAAGTTGCCGCAAGACAACAACCCCCTGGTACGCGCCCCGCACAGCTTAGATGACATGCTCGAAGAGTGGGACCGCCCCTACAGCCGCGAAGAAGCCGCCCGCCCGCTGCCGTATTTGCACGATCACAAATACTGGCCGTATGTGAATCGCATTGACAATGTTTATGGGGATAGGAATTTGCTTTGTTCCTGCCCGAGCATTGATAATTATGCGGATGAGGTTTGAGTTGTTGAGGTCATGGAATAAAGTGGGTTAACGATTTCAGAGAGTGGGTTAACTTAATAAAGTGGGTTAACGCCAATGAAAGCCCTGTAGATCAGGTAATGCCTGGAGTACAGGGCTTTCTCATATAATCTTTCGGTACCCCTGCAGCCCCTCCCCCAGAAGCTAAACCATTCTCAGTTAGACTCTAGGCTACTAACATCTGCTTTGGGACACGTAGTGCATTCGGCGAAAACGGCCAATAGCGGACTGTCGGGGGAGACTAGGTATAGATCATGCACTCTCCTACCTACAGCAAACTATTGTTTTGGGCTTAGCCTAGCTTTTACTGCTTCTCGCAAGCTCTGTATCACAACAAAAAACACGCAAGCAAAAATACAGCCGACAAAAGTAGCGCTAACAATACCGCCAAAGGATGCATAACCCAGGGCCTTTTGGCCACCATTACCCACGCCACTGGCCATCATTAATGGCACCAGACCAACGCCAAAACTAAAGGCCGTCATAAATACTGCTCTCGCGCGGGCCCTCATCGCTTCTATCGCAGCTTCTTTCAGTCCAAGCCCCTGTTCTTCACGTAAAGTTTTAGCAAACTCGATTATAAGTATTGCGTTGCGTACCGTCATACCAATCAATAACACCGCGCTTAGCTGGGTCAGCATATTGATTTCTGAGCCAAGGGCCAAAACTCCGCCAGTAATACCAATCACAGCCGTTGGAACCGTGAGCATAATAATTAGTGGAATCACCCAAGATTCATATTGAGCAACCAACACCAAAAAAGTAATCAACAAAGCCAAGCCAAATACAATCAAAACCTGATTGCCCGCTTTGACCTCTTCAAGTGCCGTTCCGGTAAATTCATAACTAACACCATCGGGCAGTTCAAGTGCTTGCACTGCTTGAATCGCGGCACCGCTCGATCCCGAAGGCATAAGGTCCACCGCCACAGACTGAAATACATTAAAGCGACTAATAAAAGCCGGGACGGTAACTTCTTCAACCGTCATGACCTGAGTCGCCGGAATTGTGTTGCCGTTCGGGTGTGCGAATTGAAGCAATTCAAGCGCCTCAGCATTTTTTCTATACGAAGGATCATTCTGAATCAGCACCTTGTAATTGCGCCCCTCTTTATTAAAGGTATTTACATACATGCCACCCATATAAGCCTGGATACTCGCAACCACATCGGCATAAACCACACCGTAGTTATCGAGCGCTTGCCTATCTAAGTTCAAACGTAAAGAAGGTTTATCAACACTGTATTGCGTAGAGGCATAGCTAATAGCCTCACTCGCATTTAATTCCGCCACTATTTGAGCAATTAACTCACCCATCTCAGCAGGGCTTCGGCCTTTGGCATCGTTAAATACCACATTGACACCATTAACCATGCCGAGCTCAGGAATAACGGGCGGTTTAAAGGCGAAACCTAAAAAGCCTTCTTTGCTCGCCAGCAGAGCATTGAGTTGTTCTACCAACCAATCATCCGATACTTGCCTTTCAGTAAGTGGCGGCATGGTTGCAACGATCATAAATGAATTCATTTCAGCAGCTTGGGTAAGCAGATTAAAACCACTGGCCGACATCACATTCGCAACGCCTTCAAGCTGAAGAATGTCCTTGCTCAATTCAGTCGTAAGCGCATCGGTTTTGGCCAGTGAGCTTCCCTGAGGAAATGAACCGACAACAAATACGGCAGAGGTATCTTCGTTTGGCAGCATACCGCTGGGGATGCCTTTTGCTGCTTCAAAAGTCGCATACAACATGGCAAGCAACACCATAATAGATACAAGAGGCAACTTAACAGCAGCTTTAGTTAAGCAAGTGAAGCCCCTTACTTTAGCGCCGATCAATTTCTCCAGTACGCGCGCAACACTGCCTTTGTTTTCTCGTTTCATAAATAAAACGCAGAGCGCGGGTGTAAGCGTTAAAGCGACTACCGTGCTAACAAGCACTGCAGCACACAAGACGATACCGAACTGACCGTAGATGATCCCGGTCATACCGGACATAAATACTGTCGGTGCAAACACAGCCAGTAAAACCAACGCACTTGCGACAATTGGGCTAACAACAACGTCCATCGCTTCAGAGATAGCGCCTTTGACACTCAGGTCTTTCTTCTCGTGCAGAATCGACTCAGCTTTCTCAATAACAATAATGGCCGCATCAACAACGATGCCAATCGCCATCACTAAACCAAACATCGAAATAATATTGATACTGATATTTGCTGCCGACATCACCGCAAAAGTGCCAATCAGCGATACTGGAATCGCCGTGCAGGTAATCAAGGTCAAACGCAGTGACTGCATAAAGAACAAAGTTACCAACGAGACAATGACCACGGCCAGGATCAGTGTTTCAATAACGGAATAAATAGCCCCGGCAACAAATTCGGTTGTATCGTAGACGGCTTCAATGCGGTAGGAGCTATCCATACTATTTATCAGCTCTTTAACTGAAGCCCCCACATCCATCGCATTGGCATCGGGAGTTCGATAAATAAAAATCAAAGAGCCTATGCCACCGTCGCTGTAGGCATTGGCAACATAGGATTCCGACCCCAGGCTAACTTCGGCAACATCGCGGAGTAACACTTTTTTAGATAGCGCTTTATTGCGTATTACGATATTGCCAAACTGATCGGCTTCGACCAAACCACCATCAACGGAAAGTGAATACTCAAGCTCATCACCGACAATGCGGCCTGCCCCGGCAATTTTGTTTTGTTGAGCAATGGCGTAGGAAATCTCATCAATATTGACCTTAAACTGAGCCATTTTTACCGGGTCGAGCCAAACACGCATTGCGTACTTTTTTTCACCGACGATCTGTACCTTCGATACACCGCGCAAGCGCTGAATAGCTTCTTTTAAGGCTCCGCCAGAGAACGCATTGATTTCAAGTTCGCTTGCCTTTCCATCCGGGTCGCTAACTGCCAACGCTAACACCATACCGCTGGTGTACTTTTCAACGGTGATTCCATTGCGGGCCACGTCGACGGGTAATTCAGGCAATGCCAAATTAACCCGGTTTTGCACAAGACTCACAGCCCTGTCTGCATCAGTGCCTGCAGCAAAGACCACTTCGAGCGAGTAGGTTCCGTCGGAGCCGGAAGTCGATTTCATAAACTCCATGCCTTCAACGCCGTTTACTTGCTTTTCGATATTGGGCGCAACAACTTTAGCGACCACCTCGGCACTGGCGCCATCCATCCAGGTGTAGACCTGCACAGTTACCGGAGCGACATCGGGGTAGCGGGCAACCGGCGAGTTAATTGCAGCGATGGCACCGGCGAGCATCATAAAGATACTGAGAACCACGGCAAATTTGGGACGATTGAGAAAGATTTTTAACATAGCGGCGCACCACCTGAATTTATCTACAACATAGGCTCATACTAAAGCCCGCTCGCATACTAAGCATTACTAAGTGTATTGCCAGAGCTTAGTAGTCAATTTGTCACTATCGCGCTCAATCTATGTACTCCCCGTGCAAGTTTCACCCGAATTATGCCCGCCCCTCTTAATTGTCACTACTAAAGCTCACCAGTGCGGCTAGTGATGTTTGGTAAAGCCACTCTCGCTACTGTAAGCGCATACCGCAGCAGACAAGATCAAAGCCAGATTGCGGCCTTTCAGCCAGCTAGGCGAACTAAAAGAGGTACTACCTATGAAAGCATTAAACGCATGCATCGCACTTATCATCAGCGCTTCTGCGAACGCGGAGCTGATCCAACACACCGACCAAATTGCCGAAGTGAAGTTTGAGGGCAGTAGTTATGAGCTCGGCCTTCACGTCGGCACCGTTGCCAAAGAGCAGATCCTCGACGGCATAGACCGCTACAACGACATGCTCGGTGAAATGCTACCTGGCCTAAATGTTATTAGCCTTGCCAAAGGCATGCAGGGGCAAAATCTCTTCCTCAGATTAAAAACAGTCTCCCCCGATGCCGCGAACTATATTAAAGGCCTTGCCGATAGTTTGAATCGCGATCCCCATCTACTGCTCGCCGTTGGCATGTCCGATGAGGCTGTACTTGAATCGCAAAGAAACGGTGGCATGGGCTTTTTACAGGATAAACCCGCGAGCGAACGCTGTACCGTCATGGGTATTAGCGACGGTCAGGGTAGAGCCTGGGCACAAGCCAACTTCGATTACATGGGCATTAATTACGAAGGTTTGATTGTGCTGAACCATATCGACGATGACGGCAAACACCGCATTATTCAGACCTGGGCAGGCTTGATTCCCTACGGCGGCGTTAACAAAGGCGGGCAGCCTATTTTAATGAATACCATGGCCGACGAAGGCAAGGTGCGAGAGGTTCTCGACGGAGAAATTATCTCTGCGACTTCGACCCCATCGTATTACTTAAGCTGGGAAGCCTATAACACCGAATCGGCCGATGAGTTGGTTGAGATGATGGCGGAGTTCCCCGAGTACTCAGCGTTTTTCTCTTACACCCTGGTCGACGCGAATGAGCGCGTACTCAATATAGAAAACCACTACAACGGCCAGACTATATTGAGTTCGCGCGACAGACAGGCTCACGCCAATCACTCAACCTATCAACCGGAAGAGTGTGTAAAACCTTTTACTTCACAGTGCAGCATTGATCGACAAAACGCCTCTGAGGAATATATGAAAACCGCAGACGTCGATACCAGTAAGGAGAAGGTTCAGGCTTTTGCTGAAAGTAAACCGCTGTGGAAAGGTCGTGGGAAATACGTTGGAACTGTAACCTCAACTCACTTCAGAGTGAATGGAAAATTAGTGGATATGTATATCAAGACTGATGACGAGCACCCGGAAGTGCATATTCGTAACCACTAAAAAAGTGCATAAACCTACAGAGCACCGATTAAACCCGGTGCTCTTTTTTTAGACTCTTCACTAACAAATCTCTTCATGACACTCCCCGCTAGCACAAGCTTCTGCATTTATATCAATTAAAAACTCTTACCCTATCTACAAACTATTTTGCCTGAATTTAAAGATAGAGCCTTTGCCAATAGCACACTGAGACAGCTACTTGATATGGAGGTAATTATTCTGTACATCAAAGACGTATGAAGATCCCTACCCCGAAGTCTTTCGTCATATGTACGTATCTATTTCTTTGTCAGCCCCCAAAGGTTTAGAGCTAACTCCATCTGTATGAAAGCTTACCGTGGTTGAAAAAGCGCAGTGCTCACGGAAAACACTTTCACTATGTGACCGTCGTTAGTAATGTTTCATCGAGGCCGTCGACAAGCACCAGTTCCACACTATTGTGGAGTAATACCTATGGCAAAAGATTTATACCAAGGGTGGTGGCTTTTATGTAGTTGACCCAATTGGCCAAGCGCTTGGTGGTGGCGGGTTGAATATGTCGATAGCACCCACACCGGTTTATTCTTTGCCCAGTCTAAGTATTTCAGCTCCAACTAGCGCATAAAAAAGGCGCCTTACAAATTGTCAGGCGCCTTGCTGGGATTTGCAATTAACACAGCGGTCAACAGAACTGGCGACCATTGCTTGAATAACTTATCGTCTCATTTGCGTACTTTCCTTCTATCTTAGTAAAGTCTACTAAGTCGCCTACCTGCGAACTTAAATACACATCGCGACCACCGACAACGGTACTGAGCGCTTTGGTTTTATGCACTTCGTGAATCGGTACCTCAAAAATATTTTGGTTGAGTACCACAAAGTCGGCAAATTTACCGGCGCTAATTGAACCGATTTTATCGCCCTGCTTCTGGCTGTCAGCACCACCCTGAGTGTACATCCACAAGGCCGTCTCCAGCGGGATAGCGTGCTCCTCGGCATTCAGTGAAGGGCCTTCAGTAATACCGGGGCCTCGTCGGGTAACCACGGTTTCAAGGGCAACCCAGGGGTTGACGGGAGTAACCGCCCAGTCGGTGCCGATGGACACACTCGCGCCAGAATCAACAATGGGTTTAATCGGGAACATGTATTTATTGACCCTGTGTTTACCAATGTCTTTTTCAACAACTCGAATGGCCGGCATGTCGTACCAGAAGACCGGTGAAAACTCAGCCCAAACATTTAGCTCGGCAATACGATGCACATCATCTGGATGAATCATCGATGTGTGAGCGATACGGTGTTGCAGTTTATCGGCGTTATTACCGGGTTTCTTGCGTAGCTCCTCCACCGCATCCAGAACCATACGCGCCGCTCCGTCACCCGCGCAGTGAGCATGTACAACTAAGCCCATCTCATCGTAACGATGCAAACCCTCGCGATAATCTTCCGGTGTATTGCGCCAAGGGCCGTGGTAGTCAGTGCCTTCATATGGCTCTACGACAATCGCCGTTTGCCCTGCAGCTGCGCCATCAAGAATGTATTTAACACCCACGAGCTGCACCATGTTGCCACTATAGTGTGTATGGTTGTAGATATAGTTTCTAGCGATTTGCTGCATTTCAGACGTAGCAAAATCGACCATGTCTGTTGCATAAGTTGTAAGGCGAATGCTCAAGTCATTTCTGCTGTCGAGGTGTTTGTAGGCTCGGCCATACATCTCCCTCGACCAGGGTTCAGTGATTGAAGTCAGGCCGTAACTATTCAAATAACTGAATATCGGTTTTAGCTGCTGCTCGGCAATGTCTTCCGGTGAAGGCAAGGTTAGCAAGAATTTTTCCCATACGACGTGGGCCGCAAGTTCACGCAGGACGCCGGTTAATTTCCCATGACTATCTTTTACATAATGACCACCAACAGGGTCCGGGCTGTCATCGTAAATACCGCAGACTTCGAGCGCTTTTGAATTCACCAATGCCGCATGACCGGAGGTCTCCCAGAAAAACGCCGGCTTATCTGGAATCAGCTCGTCGAGAATTTTTTTATGTGAGGGCTGACCAAACATCTGAATATCACTGCCGTCATCCCACAAATAATCTAGGTTGCCACCAAAGACCCACTCTTTCTCAGGGTGCTCACGCAATTCAGTTTCCACCAAGGCCTTAAACTCTTCATACGTTGTCTCAAGCTCATCAATAATGATGTTGTTGTGTTGCTCAACGGCCATCTCTGGGTGCATGTGGTCGTCGACAAGACCGGGAACCACAGTATGGCCGCGCAAGTCGACAATTCGCCCCCCCCTTTCGGACAAGTTCAGAATCTCTTTGTTTGTACCAACCTGTACAAACTTTCCAGCCTTTACGGCAAAGGCCTGCGCCCAGTGCTGCTTAAACTTATCGCCCTGGTAAACCTTGCCATTGACATAAAGCACCAGGCGATCAGATACATCATCGAGGTCTGCAGCAGCGTAGTTAACAGCTTGAGCAAGGGGGCTTATGCTCAATGACAAGGCCGCAGCGCCACCGGCGGATTTAAAGAAGGAACGACGGGACGGGCTATCCAGAACATTGTCGTTATCAGTGATATAAAACATTTTTCGTTTCATGGCTCTACCTTTTTACTTAGGTGTATTAAGGAGACCTGCAGGGTGTCGACAGAAGCTCGGAAGCTTTACGGCTCGCGTCGGTAACCCTGAGACCTTGAGCGCATGATAAGAAAGGCTGTATTACCAAACATCACTAGCCGTATTGGTAAGGCTTGGTAGTAAAAAATCTGTCAGAATCCGCGATACGAGATAGAGCACAGGGCAAAGAACACTAAGGCAACTTTCTGATGAACAGCAACACCATAGAACAAAGAGCGATATTGACCGGAGCCTTGGTCAGCATGCTGATGGCCGTCGCAGGCTGGACAGCCTACTACTACTCAGGATCCCAGGCGCTATTGCTCGATGGCAATTTCTCTCTTATCGGAGCGATTGCAACATTAGTAGGTTTAAAAATCGCCAAGATCAAAGCGAATAAAACCACGACCTTCCCTTTTGGCCAATATGTATTTGAATCGCTCTATTCCTTACTTATCGGTTTATTAACCCTCGGCCTGATAATTTCCGCATCGATAGAAAACGGCCTGAAAATTTTTTCCTATATCGAGGGCGAGCGCTTTGAGGCGATCAACACCAGTATTATCGGCATCTATACCATTGCCATGATGCTGCTGTGTTTTGGTTTAACCTGGCTGTTCCTGTACTGCAATAAAAAGATCGGCAATAGCAGCACCATGCTATCGGCCTATACCGTTCAGTCATTTATTGATGGTGCGATGTCCGCCGGCGCTGGGCTTTCGTTGGTCGGCATGTCCTTGATCCCAACTGCAAGTCAGTGGGGTTTCCTGACTCAAATTGGCGACTCCATTGTTGTTATCGCACTTTGTTTACTGGTTATCTACCAGCCAATTAAACTGATTCGATCTTCATTTATTGAAATGTCGGGTGGCGTTCTGCAAGACGAAGAAACCAAAAACAGTATTCGCGACATCATTAACAAACACATTGATCTCGAAAGCCTCGATGAGCTATTTATTTCAAAAACCGGTAGCTCGTTTTTAGTGATTGCTTTTGTCGGGCGAATTTATTTAGAAGAAGCAGGCATAGAAAAGACTTTTGAACTTAAAGAACTCATTGCGACACAATTGAAGGACAAGTACGAACACTCGACCTTCGAGATGGCACTGTCGGGACAACAAGCTTAAAAGCCACTAGGCCGTTTTATAGTCGACCCACTCGATCAATTCCCTCGGGTCACCCCAAACTTTTAACCAGCGAATAAAGCTTTGAGGGCAGCGCGTGCCTAGGTTTAACTGGCACCAGGCATCCAGTGCCGCCTGTTTTGAATAACCATCGTTATAAGCATCGTAAGCCGCATCGGCCTTGCGCCAAAAACGGTGATCAATACGCCCGCGCTCGGCCAAAAACGGGTGATCGCCCTTCGGGGCAACACGCTTAGGCAACTCGCTGCTAATGCCACTTAAAATACGCTGCAGACTTTCAATTCCGATATCTGCAATGCTTAATTCATCAATAGCCTCGAGCTCATCACCAACAAGCTGGGCTACACGCTCAACCAAGAAATCCAGCTTTAATGACTTCGCTATTTCGTACGCAAATATATCAAGGCGAGCGAGTATGCGATCAACATATTCATCTTGGGTGAAGTCCCCGTTTTTTAACGCCGAACGATAGGCCTTAATTTTCGGGTGAGAGAGGTGTAACTCTTTTTGCAGGCTCGGATATTCGTCCAGCGCACCACCCGGTAAAAAACTCAGGACAACTAGCAAGTCACTTTGGTTCACCAGTAGACTGCCAAGTTCCTGCTGGGCGTCTTTAGATAATTTCACGATTGAATCTCCGGGGTGTTAAGTCAGGCCGCAGGAGCAGGCCGACTTGCGCACGATTAACGTTTAAAGACTTCTTTACCGTTAAAGACAGTGCTGACAACTTCAGTTTTGTGCAAATCGTAAACATCCACTTCAAACAGGTTCTGGTTCAGTACGATCATGTCGGCTTGTTTTCCGACTTTGATTGAACCGGTCTGCTCAGCAATGCCCATCGCTTTAGCACCATTGAGAGTAAAAATCTGAATGGCAGTTTCGAGACTAACTGCAAAGGCAGGAATAAACTTCTCCTCACCACCCCCGGCAACTTCACGGGTAATCATCGATTCAAGTCCGGGCCACGGGCTCGGCGTGAGTGAAACGGTCCAGTCAGAGCCATAAGAAACCAAAGCATTGGCGTCAACTAATGGCTGGATCGGCCATGAGTTTTCGGTGCGATCGCCAATATCTTTGCGAATCACATCCACACCATCATTCGGGAACCACAGGGCCGGAGAGGCTTCGTAAACTGCGCCATATTCAGCGAAACGTTTAACATCTTCCGGGGCGATAAAGGTACCGTGAGCTACCGAGTGTGGGGTACCAAACGAACCTTTGGGGATCTGACTGTATATATCGAGGGTACCGCGAATAGCCCGGTCACCGATGCCATGAACCTTCATACCAAAACCAAGCGGCGCGTACTTGGCCATATCGGCTTTCACATCATCAAACTTGTAGCGCAGATCACCGCGATGGCTGGTACCGTGGAAAGGGTCAAGCATCGCCGCAGTTTGGCCCGCGGCTGAACCATCCATAATATATTTAATACCATTCGGGCGAATGTAATGGCTGCGATATTTACCGACACTGCGAATCAGCTCGTCCGCCGCAGCTCGTTGCTCAGCATCGGCAAATTCAAGAGGAGTTGCCATGCTCACATGCATCCACTGATTTAACTGGCCCTGCTTCTCGATCAGGGTATAGGCCTCAAGGTTTTTCTTGGTGCCGTAGGCATCGTTCATACCGGTTACACCGTAAGACAGCATCTCATTTAAAAAGGCCTTCATGCCCTTTTCAGTCCATAACTCATCTGGGTAATTATCCAGGGCATTTAGCACCATGGTTGCCGCGGTTTCACGAATTACACCCGTCGGCTCACCGCTTTCATCGGTAACAAAGATTCCGCCAGGAGGAGGAACAGCCCCCTTAACAATACCAAGCTCTTTTAAAGCCATACTGTTCAGAAGCATGGCATGAGCACCTTGATCCCAGAGCGCTATTGGTCGGTCGGCCACGATTTCGTCGAGCACACTTTTATTCGAAGGCTTATCTGATCCCGAAATCAGACCGTTATTATCGGCCAACCAGTTTAGAGTGCCGCCATAAAGCCACTTCTTGTCTGGGTTGGCCTCGCGGAAACTGCGAATTTTCTGAGTGATCTCGTCCCAGCTGTCCGTCGCAGAAACAAACAAGTTCAGGTAGTTATCGGCCCCCATATCAGGATGGATGTGCTCATCGATAATACCGGGCATAACAAAAGCACCGTTCAGGTCGACAACTTCAGTGCTCTCGCCTTTGAGCTTAAGCACCGCCTCACTCGAGCCGAGCTCGACAAACTTACCGTCTTTAATCGCGAGCGCTTCGACCCAGGGCTGGGCAGTGTCGACCGTGTAGATTTTTCCGTTCAGGTAAATGCTGTCGGCTGCGTTTACAGCTTGAACTTCCTCAACCGCCACCGGCACATCTTTTGGTGCGCATGCGGCGAGTAGTAGCGCCAATGCAGTAAATATCAGTCTCATTGTTTTATCCTATGTACCAGCTTAGGTTAAATAATTAGCAATCACGGTGGCTGACAAAGGCACCAATCTATGCGGCGTTCAGCCAATTCAAACCATCGTATAACGCTATCATCTGACCGGCATTAAAGATAGAGTATGTACAGAAAACCTTAAACCAGCCTCCACATTTATGAAGCCCCTATTCCAAGCTGTATTGAGCAGCCTTTGCCTCAGCCTCTTGTACGCCTGCGCCAGTGTCAACTTTGATGTTGAGAAAACACAGAGTTATAGCCTGCCGCCACAGGCCGGCAGCCCGCTCGCCGAATACAGCAAAAACTGGGCCCAGGAGAACCCGGGCTATTCAGAAGTTCACTTGATCGACGAAGGCCACCCCGCCCTCGCCATTCGCATTGCCCTGATTGATGCCGCGGAGCACAGCATCGACATGCAGTATTTCTTAATGAAAGATGATGAGGTGGGCGCACTTGTATCAAAAAAACTGATTCAAGCGGCCGACCGAGGAGTACGCATTCGCTTTTTGCTCGATGATATTTTCACCAGCGCCAATGATGCCGACCTGTGGTACCTAAACCAGCACCCGAATATTGAGATCCGATTGTTTAACCCACTGCCCCGGCAAGGCGTACACAGCCTGAACTTTCTCTCCGACTTTGAGCATGCAAACAGGCGCATGCACAACAAGTCCTTCATTGTTGACGGCAGTTTCAGCATTATCGGCGGGCGTAATATCGCCGCAGAATACTACAGCTTAAAAAGCAGCGGTGAGTTTTTTGATGTCGACCTGTTAATGCACGGTGCTATTAGCACTGAGCTCGCCCAGAGCTTCGACCATTACTGGAATTTCCACAAGGCACTGCCGATAGACAAGCTTGGTACCAGCCCTAGCGAAAAAGCACTCAAACTTGCAGAACAAAAAATCGCCGAACTAGATAGCGGCAATATGAGTCAGGAGGCTGCATTACTAAAACTCGATGAACTAATAGAACAAAAGAGCTACCGCGCACTTATTCAACAAATGACAGAGAGCCCGGAAAAACTCGACCGGCCGAGCACTGAGCGCGAAAAACATATGATTATGGGCCTGACCGAGCTGATGGCCCAGGCAGAGCAAGAAATCATTGTTATCACCCCCTATTTTATTCCGGGTGATGAAGGCATGGAGTTTATCCAGAGTCTGATAAACAAGGGGCTGAAAGTTCGGGTGCTGACCAACTCGCTGCGTTCAAATAACCATATGCCAGTGCATGCGGCCTACAGCTCCTATCGCAAAGATTTATTAGAACTCGGTGTTGAGCTCTACGAAGCTCGGCCCGATGCCGCAACGACCTTACAGCCCGGCCTGGCAGATCCGTCCTCACACACAACTACCCTACACACCAAACTTGTCATCATCGATAAAAAACTGGTCTTCGCCGGTTCACTCAACTTCGACCCGCGCTCGATTAATATCAATACCGAGCTGGGCGTGAGCATCGAATCCAAAGGCTTGGCGGAAGAGTTGTTAATAGCCGACGATGAAGCGCTCTTGCAGCTGGTATACGAACTCAAACTCAACGAAAAAGATAAGATCGAGTGGCACAGCATAGAGGCTGGCAAAGAGCTCAGTTACAACAAAGAGCCCGGCACGACACGCTGGACTCGAATGAAACTCAGGTTTTTCAGGCTGCTACCGGAAGGGCAGCTCTAAAGGGGAATCACCGAAACCCATTGCTGGGCTTCGGCTTTCTAAAGCTTAATGAGGTATCGGACGCAGCGCTTTACCGGTTTGTGGTCTGACAATCTGTAAAGTTACCGCCTCGCTAAATACGATATCCCTGCGCTTGGCATCGAGCAGGTGAATATGGAACTGCCTTCTACCGCGGTGCTGGGCAGTTAAACCGAGCTCTACTGCCTCACCATAGGCGTATTCGCCGACAATCTTATCTCCCATCCACAACTGCACCCAAGCTACTTGCTCAGGGCCTACATTGCTACTCCACTCAAACACGATGCTCGAGATCTGGGGGCTAAAATGCGCACCATCCACCGGCGATTTAATGTTTAGCTGCGGGGCAGGCGCTGCAGCAACAGGTGAGGGGCTAGGCTTAGGCTCGGGGATAGCTACAGGGTCGACAACATTGGTCTGCTTCAGCTCGACACTTTCTGCATTGGCTGGGGCGACATCGCTAAAGCGAGTATTGCCTTGTTCATCAGTAATTTTATAGATATGGGCATTGCTCGCCTGAGCGAATAACAAAGCAGCAATAACGGAGACTAAAACGCGCTTAGACATAAGCATCCACCTAAACTTTTTTCGAGCTAACTGTATGTACTCTGACCGCGAGCGGCACCATAAGTGCCGCTAAAAAGACAAAAAAATAATAGGACTGTAGGCTTAGAAATACGCGCTGACAATCAGATAAGCGTTCCAGTTATTGCCATAACCGGTCTCAACACTACCTTGCTTAAAGGTTAATTTCCTGAACACTAGGCGCCGATGACTAGGGCTTTTCTGGGGAAATTGAAAGCCGAAATAAAAATAACCAAGCTATTAATGACTTGGGAATCGACGCCAAGAAAATTGCTATAGGAACTTTTAGGTCGGCGGTATAATACTGCGCTCGTAACAAATAGAATATAAGCTTGCGAGGCAATGCATGCGCCAGGCGAAACTGAGTTTAAATGTTCTTTTTTTATTGCTCTTGGTTCTCACTGTACCCAGGGTCGCAGTGGCTCAGATAATCAAAGTGGCGGGCGAGCAGTGGGCGCCATTTAGCTCAACAGAATTACCAAACCTTGGGTTAATGAACCACTTAATTCAAGAGGCATTTGCCACCCAGGGGGTAGAGGTGGAATTTGGTTTTTTCCCTACCTCACGAAGCCTTGAGCTAGTAAAGGCTGGCGAGTGGGATATCAGTGGTGGCTGGACGCCGACGGATGAGCGTAAATCCGACTTCCTATTTTCCGACCCAATATTTCATGAAACCATAGTATTTTTTCACCGCAAGCAGCTTAAGTTCAGCTGGGCTGAATTTTCAGATTTGCATCGTTTTCGCATTGGTGTGACAGGCGATCTCTATTACGGCCCGGAGCTCGAGCGCGCTGAACGCTCTGGCAATTACCGTATTGCCCGGGTACCAAAAGACCTGCTAAATATGAAAAAACTGCTTCACGGCCGTATTGACCTGTTTCCAATTACCATTGAGGCAGGGCTGGAAGCGTTAGAAAAGAATTTTACCAAGCAGCAGCGAGCACAAATCGTTTTCCATAATAAGCCGCTATTTGAAGGGCCTTTGGTGCTACTGGTGTCAAAAAAAAGTAAAAATGCAAATAACATTGTGCTGTGGTTTAACGAAGGGCTGAAAGAGCTTAAGCGAAGCGGACGGTACCAGGAGCTCACCAGAGAGCTGAATCACGCAAACAATTGATTGCTTTCGCTGTTTAAAAGGTTTTACCCGGGCGCACTTTAAATACAACGAGCCCTTAGTGCAGCTGTTACTGTGCCTGGGTTACTGTACCTGGGTCATTGATACACCGTTCTCAGATGGGAGTTCAAACTGGTACCCTGCGCCATAAACAGATCGAATGTAATTGTGGTTTTGGTTTAGCTTTTTCAGCTTTTTACGAATGTTTTTTATTAGGCTGTCAACGGCACGATCAGAAACATCTTTATCGTCATCGTAAATCAAGCAAAGTATTTGTTCTCGTGAATATACGCGCTTTGGGTGTTTCTTTAGAAGAGAAAGCAAGCGAAATTCAACTGCTGTAAGTGAGAGCGTTCCGGTTGACGTTGATACCTCCAGTTTGTGTTTATCAAGACTGAGGCCGCTGCAAGGCTCCCGTGTTTCGGGATAACAAAGCCGCACCAGATTCTGGATTCGGGCGATTACCTCCTTTGAACTATATGGCTTGCAAACATAGTCATTGGCGCCTAACTCAAAGCCTGAGAGCCGATCGAACTCTTCAACCTTGGCGGTGGCCATTATAATAGGCACATCTGAAAATTGACGAACCGCACGGCATATATCGGCGCCGCCGAGGCCCGGCAGCATAAGATCCAGAATTATAATGTCAGGCTCATTGTCTTTGATCCAGCGCAGGGCTGTATCCCCCCTGTGCAACACGTGAGCCTGCATGCCTGAACATTCAATAAGTTGCTTAAGAAGCTGGCCGAGCTCGACCTCATCTTCAACAATTAATACCTGAATCACAGACCTTCTCCTAACTCAATCCTGTTCATAACAGGTAGCGTAACCACCACTTTCAAACCACCCAACTTACTGTGTGTAGCTGAAATTTCACCCCGATGGGCTTCAACCAAACTTTTGCATATGCTTAATCCAAGCCCTGCTCCGCCGGTATCCCTGCTTCGAGAACCGTCTTCTCTATACATGCGCTCGAATAACCTTGGCAGCGCTGAATCAGATACGCCAGGCCCGGAATTATCTATCGTAATAACCGCATTTCCAGAGCTTAGTTTGGCGCCTAGCAGAATCTCGCCTGGTGAGTCAGTGTATTTTACGGCGTTATTTAGCAGGTTGTTAAATACCTGGCGCAATCGCTCAATGTCTGAGTTAATTTGTAAGCCCTGCATGGCTGAAAAATCTGCATTGAGCGCGATGCTGGATTTTACGGCAAGCGCTTGATAGCTTTGATAGATCTCGACGAGCAAACTATGCAGGCAGTTTTTTTCAAAACTAAATTGAAGTTCATTGCAATCGGCTTGTGCGAGAGTGGACAGATCGCCGATTATTCGCTCCATCTGACTGACTTTTCTCTGTAGTTTGGAGCAGTGATCCGGGATATCGCCAATGCCGCTTTCCATCACCTCAACCTGAAGCCGGAGTACGGCCAGTGGCGTGCGAAGTTCGTGTGAGATGTCGGACATAAAGCGCCTCTTTCTCTCGAGTACAGAGGCTTCACTTTTTCTTGTTTCTTCCAGAGTTTTATAGGCCTCACGTAGGGACTGAGTGCGCTTGGCGACAGTTGCCTCTAGCTGATCATTGTGGATTCTCAGCTTCTTTTGCTGCTGTTTGAGCTCTTCTTTCATGGCAATAAATGCTGCTTCAAGCAGGTCGAGCTCATTTCCTGGTCGCGCCTTGATACTTTCCGAGACACTTGCAAAAAGCCCTTCATCCCTCACCCGATGAATTAAGCTGGTAAGCGAATTCATTGGCTTGGTTAATGTTTTTCTGGCAATAAAGATAAACAAAGCCCAAAGCACAAGGCTCTTAAACAGGGAGTTAATCAAGATAAGAGTGAAACCAAGCTGTATGCGGGACCAGACCACTTCCCGCCCTGAATACACTGTAAGCCTGCCTGTGCTTTCAGTACGACCAAAGTTATTGTATTCAAGATTTAAGCTGTATTCGTATATCCTGTTTCCCCAGATACCTGTGCGTTGCATGTTTTGTATCTGATAGAGATCGGCCTCGTCGCTGGCACGAAAATACACGTCGTCACCATATTCATTTTGAACCCTGGTAGCAATAATCGACGGATGGCTGAGGGTCCCCTGAACGATGGACAAAATCTGCTCATCGTGAAAATCCCAGAGCGCCTTAGCAATACCCGGTGCGATTGACTCACTAATGATTTTTAACTCGTGCTGCACATCGTTTTTGGTATTTTTAAATTCAATCCACATGTGAAGAGTGGTTGTTAACAAAGCGATCACTACATATAGGGAAAACACCTTGCGAAATAGTTCGGAGCCAATCGAACTACTCGGTGTGGGCGTTGCGCCTAGCGGGGGCAGGCGCCCATTCGAGGGCATCAGCTGGGAATCTGTATGACTTGGTTTGCTGCTCATAACTGAGGTGCCTGGTATTAAGTTTTACTCGATGCTATTGAGCCGATTTACAGGAGCGGCTTAGTCAGTGCCAATATCAATGAATTCAGAAACAACGATGTTATTTTCCAGTCTTTCTAATTGATCCATATAAAGATCAATATAATCGGGACGCAGGTTGTTAAAAGCGCCAAGGCCAGCTGTTTGTCGTTCGCCTTCGAGAACTTGGTAGAGTTGGTCAGCTCGCTCGCTGATTTGGGTGTAATCACCTTCGTTTTGCATAAGTAACTCAAACTCCGGCCCCAATTCTTCGCCAGATCTCGTTAGAAACACCAGCTCCCAAGCCAAACTTTCAACTCTAAAGCGCTTTGCCTTGTCGTGTTCGCCGAAAGATTGGAGGTTGTTGTACTTCTTTCTATTGATATCGGCGAGTTTTTTCAGTGACGAAATATCACTGTTTACGGCCATGCGAATTGCCAGACTTTCTGCGTTGTCCAGGTGCTCGGGAGCCAGCGATTGCAGGTAGCGATCGACCAACAGATGGCTGGCGATATAGTCATTGCTGTCAGACAGGAGGGTCAGCGTTTCATTATCGTAGTTCCGGTAAACAATGTGCCGGTGTGAACCAGCAAGCGCGGCAGGGCCTCCCCAGTTGAACAGTTCATCAAGCTGTTCTTTGCTGAGAGAATCGAAAAACTTCTGCTCGAGCGCCAGCAGCTCATCGACAAAATGTTCATAGCTTTCTTCTGTAAGAGCGTGTAACTCGGCGTTCGCTCCTGGATTTTCGCCGGCGGCGTTGCCCCTACTGGGTACTGAAGTTGAACTGACACGATTTTGCATACTTGCGGGAACTCGAGGCGACGGCTCTTTAAGCACAGGATCGGCGGTGAGCTCAAGCTTTTGGCTGTCACCTAAGAGCACTGCCCAGGCAGCAAGCCCAACAGAAATTACTGCAATTATGATCAGAGGCCAAAGCCGCTTTCGTATGAACATTGTGTAACTCCATGGCCCGAACAGGTCGATTTTAATATTGGCTATATGAAAAAATTGATCGGACTATACCCTTGTGATCTGGGCATGGACAAGTTTTCATGCCGCCTGCTCGCTCACCACAATTCATCCACATTTCATTGTTAATCTACGCCTTGTTGAATGTGTGAACGCATTTACCTATAAACCAAATTATCAGGGATCTAGACTTATGAACATGAAGAAAATTTTGGCGGTAATTACTACAGCTGGCACATTGTTTATGGCTAACGCAGCATTGGCTGAGGATGGATGCTGGATTTACCAGCACACTAATGGCGGTGGCACAGTACACAGCTTTGAGGGTGGAGAAAATGTTTCTAGCTTGAGCTCGTTGAATTTTAACGATGAGGCGTCATCGGTTAAAATTGCTGAAGGCTATCTCCTGGCTATATTTCAGCATGATAATTACGGTGGTAAATATCGTACCTTCGGTGAAGGAACATTCAATTTGACCAATGTAGGTATGATTCATAGCTTTTGGGGCTGGACCTACTGGAATGATCAGGCGTCATCCATACGTTGCAAGAAGAAATAATTCAGCCTGCTGGAGCCCGGAGTTACCGGGCTCCTCCCTAACGCCCATCTAACGCCCATCTAACTCCCATCTAACTTCAACCGAAATAACCAAGGCTGAAGTATTTCAATTTCAAGGGTATTTAAACAGTTTGTCGCTCCATGCTCTATCAAAACCGCTTTCCGTGATTTTTAATGGCATCGCCAAGTTCGAGCATATCCAAGGCCGGCAACTTAGGTTTTTTCAAATCGTTTTATAAATTGCACAAAATATTTTATAAAAATAATTATTTAATATTGCATGCACCCAGATCATTAAAAATCTGCTCTACACTTTTTAGCGCAGCTGTACTTTCAGTGCCCTAGCCCTTCGATCGCAGTTGCAGGTGCAGGTGCAGTTGCGATGCAAGGTGCAGTTGCGATGCAAAATGAAAGCCCTCTCATTTCACGCCGCCCCGAACCATAGGTGTGCATAGCGCTTGAAATTCACCCAACACCATGACCATAGAGCAGCTAGAGAGCTTCGGAGTTAAGCTCCACCTTGCTCAAATTTAGCTAAGGGGCCGTACTCGCTAGCCTAGCCCCCACTTTGCTTAGCTCTATAGCTACCTTTAAATGACGTACCCAGGCATTTAAGCCTGGGCTTTATTCCCGCCCTTCTGGCACCTAGCCCAAGCCTGCCTATACTTAAATAATCGTTGACTCCCGGCACAGGCCTTTCTTTTGTTTTGTGCGTCTGTATAGCTCAATACTATCTTATTGCAGGCCCTATGTTTACTCACCGCCCCAGCTTGTTTTGCCCGCCTTCGTTTCGTTTGAGTTTGCTTAGTTTCGGCCTTCTGGCTTCGGCTAACAGCATGGCCGCTGACGGTGAGCTCTTTGATTTACTCGATATGAGCCTTGCCGAGCTCTTAAACGTGCAGGTGGTGACGGCGGCTTCAGGTTATGAGCAGAAGCTAAGTGATGCTCCGGCAAGTGTCACGATTGTTGCGCGAGAGCAGTGGCGCCAGTCGGGGGCAACAACACTGGAAGACGCCATTGAACCTGTTGCCGGTGTACACGTAGGCAAAAATAACGCAACCCAGGGCAACCCGCTTGTCAGCATACGAGGTATAGGTGGCTTTACCAGCCGCAACGTTAAAATGCTGCTCGATGGTTTGCCAATAGAGGACGCTCAGCTCGGCGGGCGCTCGGGGCATTTAAGTGCGGGCATAGGCAATGCCAAACGCATAGAAGTGGTAAAAGGGCCTGGTTCGGTGGTCTACGGCGCCGATGCATTTGCCGGAATAATTAATGTCGTGCTGCCTGAAGCGGGCGATAGCAGTGTTAACCAAATAAATGCGCGCGCTGGCAGCGAAGGCCATCAAGACCTGATTGCAGCTTTCGGTGGTTCTTTTAATCAGCACAAGTGGTTTTTGGGTTTTGAATACAGCGAAGCCAGTGAAAAAAGCGGCAATATCGTCGAGCAAGATTTACAAACGGTGTTTGATTCTATCTTTATGACTCAGGCCTCTCTGGCGCCAACGCGCTTAGATGAGGAACATCAAAAATACGATATCACTGCTCGCTACCAGTGGCATGCACTTAAATTAGACTTTTTTTATGTTCACGCAGAAGGCACGGCCGGTACCGGCGCGGCCAACGCCATGGATGAGCGAGGTTGGCTGGAAAATACCAATCAGCATACGCGCCTGCGTTTTAATTTCGACAAGTACATCAGCCTTCCCGGCTCCACCGAGCTGACTTTAATTCACACTTATGGTTATTTAAAAAATCGCTGGGATGTCTTCCCTCAGAACAGTTTATTCCCCGTTGGCGATGACGGTAACTTATTTACAGCCGGTGGTGGTTTGGTGTTTTTCCCCGACGGAGTCAGGGGCACACCTTCGTATAAAGAAAATGAATACATCGCTGAATTAACTCACTTAGTTGATCTGGGCCCTCATAAACTACGAAGCCAGGTTGGCTATAGCAATGAAAGACAAAAAGCTGCTGAGAAAAAAAACTTCGGGCCGGGTGTTCTTGATAATATTAACTACCCCGGGGATGGCAGCCCCTATGTATCGCAGACCATGGTCGATGTATCGGGCGCCTATCTCTACGTGCCGCCTGAAATTAGTCGCAACTATTATTGGCTATCTATTCAAGATGAATGGAAAATAAATGATTGGGTGTCGAGCTCTGCAGGTATTCGCTACGACGACTATTCAGATTTTGGAGCAACCAGCAACCCGCGAGTCAGTGTGCACTTCAAACCTTTGAGCAAGTTAGATCTCAGTGTGTTTTACGGATCTGCGTTTCGTGCGCCCAAGCAAGGAGAGCTGGAGATACGCAACAACCCCTCTTTAATTGGCAACAAAGATTTAAAACCTGAAACAATTGATACACTTGAGTTTGCTTTGGCATACCAAGCAACAAAAAACCTACTACTTCAGGCCAACATCTATAAATTCGAAGCGTCGGATTTAGTGATGGAGGTCGCGCTGGAAGATACACCTTCAATTAAGCAGTATGAAAATATTGAAAGTAATAGCGGCAAAGGTGCTGAGCTGGCCCTTACCTGGCGCTCTATGGATAGACTAAGCGTTAAACTCAATGCAAGTTATAACGATGTTAAGTTAAGTAATGATGACAGCAAACCTTATATACCCAAGCACATGGTTTTTGCAGGCTTTAATTGGCAGGTTCTAGAGCAGCTAAATACGGATCTTGGCTTTAAGCGTGTCATGGATATCAGCCGCGTAAAAGGCGATCCAAGGCCGGATATTAAAGACTATAACTGGGTAACGGCAGCTCTAACGTGGCAGTCTACGAAAAAAACTGAATTATCGTTGTCGGCAGAAAATTTAACTAACGAAGCTGCCAGGGCGCCTAGCTCGGCGAATTCCGGCATTGTTTATGACCTGCCTTATCACGGCAGGCAGTATTTATTAAGTGTTGCTTATTCATTCTAACACTCAGCAAAACGCGGCCAAATCAAAACAAAAGCCAGAAGTTTCGGGCAGTATTAGCTTGTACAAACTAAAAGATAAGAGAGATAAGTGCTCAATTGTTTTATTCGCTCCAATGCTGGCTCCAGGCCACTTGTTTTAAAAGCCGTGATCATGCAGAATTTCTGAGCCTTAATCAGCCAAAACACTACACTGGTGTTTAGCTGATTGTATTTAACAGCGCTTTGGAAAAATCATGGATGTATTTTGTTGTTCTCGTTTGAGAAAAATGCTTGTGATAGGTTTTTTTCCTTTAGGACTTATTAGCTGCGGCGGAGGTTCCGACGCACCGACACCAGCACAATCACCGACACCGACACCGTCTATATCACCGGCACCGTCTATATCACCGGCACCGTCAGTATCACCGGAACCGTCAGTATCACCGGCACCGTCTTTATCACCGTCACCGTCACCGTCACCGTCACCGTCACCGTCACCAGATTTTGATATCAGCCTTTCGCTAATACAAAAAAATTACTGCGGTATCAGCACGCCTGTTACTGACTTCGAGCTCATACAGTATGACCAGGCAGGCGCCATAGTTCAGCGCGACCGTGCAGACGACAGAGGCTTTGCCGGCGCTGTATTTTCTCCGTCATTACACAGCTTGGTTGTCGTTGAAAACAACAATGCTTTGATCCAATCGACTGTTATTGTTCAGCCTAAAGCTGGCGACTACGGCACCTGGTACAGGTACAGCGACAGCGCCGAAGGCTGTCTGTGTGAGCGCTATCAGGTAGAGGTAAGGCCGAGCCACCACAGCCTCAGCAAGATTAACCTGGAATACGCCTCGGCATCGGTAACATCGGAGGTAGCAAGCTACGAAGACACGCTTGTTTGCCAGGGCCAAGATGAAAAAGAAAACATATTGGTTGCCCACGACTTTAATCGCAGCACAAACACATTAAACTACAGTGTGCTTACTGCTTCCCAGGTCGCAGACAACGACAAGCGCATTCAGATTCATGTCAGCGATCCCGGCGACACCTTTTCACTGCCACCCAGCTCAAGCAGAAACAATCGAATTCACTACGTTTCCGACTCAATCCACGCCTTTTATGCTCAAGCACCGGAACAAAACAGCGCGTCGATATTAGTACACGAACGCGTTGAGCCCCGTTATTTCTCAAGTTATCTGACACTCGATGCTGCAGGTTACGGTGTGCCCGTTCGCTTTTGGGAAGTGATCGTGCCTTTGAGCAGGCAATCTCGCTCTGTGGATTACCAAGAACCAACACTTGATGCCAATACTGTACTCGAGCTCCATACAACGCCCTCTCAACACTATGACTTCAGCGCGAGTGAACAAGATCTATTGATTCGCTACGAGTCCTGGTCTGCAGGCTTAGATACAAGCTCAGAGCGCACCTATATAGCACCGTTAACCGGCAGCCTGCCCAATATCAGCTTGCCCGCTGAATACAGCATTGCCGAGCAAACACTAAGTTACTATGAGACCACATTGATCAACGTCGATGCTGTCTCTGGCTATGATCAGGCATTGAGCCCTAAGGTTCTCAATGAGCTGCTCAACAATACAAGCCGCACAACACCGCTGCAAAAAACTTACACAACTGTTGGGCTCGCCGACTGGAACTACGATTAAATTTCTTGTAGAAAACAGTATTTGGCTGAGCTTGTTTCGCCGAAGCTTTATCTCTACTAGGGCCTGTTAACACTAATTAAATACGCTCTGCTGGAGCCTGAGTATTCGACCAGAAAGGCGCTTTGAGCGCAGTTTAGCAAGCTAAATAAGCGATAAGTAACGCATCGGGGCGGATATTCAGGCCCAGCCCTTCGGGTTGTGCCCCTCATCCCGCTCTCTGTGTTGTTTGTCGCTTATTTGGAGTAACCAAACTGCGCTCCAAACGCCTTGATAGCGGAATGAGGGGCGCAACAGAGTGCATTTAATTAGTGTTAACAGGCCCTACAGGAGCCCTTCTATTGCCCTACCCGTATAGGTGCCACGCCGTGCGATCGCCTATTTTCATAGGGGCAAGAGCCAAACCCTGAAGAACACAGTGCGGATATACGACAAAAGCATGCTTAACGCCAAACGCGTATTATTTTTCACACACAGAATTTGGACTGATTGCAATTAAGGCAGGTACACAGATGAAAAACGATGTACGAATCAACGCAGACTTCACTCAGCGCGTGGTTATCTGCAATAAAGACTATCAGTGGCGGGCATCGCCTATTCCCGGTGTTGATCGAATGATGCTCGACCGCATAGGCGGTGAAGTAGCCCGTGCAACCAGCATTGTGCGCTATGCGCCAAACAGTGAATTTTCTGCCCACACTCACAGTGGCGGCGAAGAATTTTATGTGCTTGAAGGCGAATTTGCCGATGAGCACGGCACTTACCCAAAAGGCAGCTATGTGCGCAACCCTATTGGCACATCACACAGACCTAAAGTGGGCCCTAAAGGCGCGACTATTTTTGTCAAACTACATCAGTTTTCTGAAGCAGACAAAAGCCAGGTTAATATAAATAGCCAAACAGCTTCGTGGTTTCCGGGCGTAAGTGAAGGCCTTTTTGTTTTACCCCTACATGATTTCGAAGGCGAGCATGTGGCGCTGGTGAAATGGCAAGCCAACACCCGGTTTAATACACATAAACACTGGGGCGGGGAAGAAATACTGGTGCTTGAAGGCACCTTTTACGACGAGCACGGCACTTACCCGAAGGGCAGTTGGCTTCGCAACCCTCATATGAGTGAGCACACACCTTATACCAAAGAAGACGGGGCACTCATTTATGTAAAAGTTGGTCACTTAAGCGAAAATTTTAAACAGCAATAGCAAACTTCATTTACATAGCCGTAACGCGCTCATGCCCTACTGACCCGATGCGTTTTATTGAATAAGCAGGCTTTAACCAGGGCCTGTTAACACTAACCCGCCGGACTCACATCACAGACATCGCCAATACCATCTTGGTCGTAATCGGCTTGTGTGTTGTTGTCCATTGGCCGGATCGGGTTAAACACACTTGCGCAATTATCTTTTGAATTCTCAATGCCATCGCCATCGGCGTCGTTTTGTGTCACAAGGCCCGAGTATTGACCCGGCCTTGCGGGCAGGCAGCTCGGCTCATCGGCCGGTGCCTCACAAAAATACATCGGGTAACTCGCCGAGCTGGGATTGTGCGCTAGCAATTCTTGCAAACTGATACCGAGCTCTTGTTGAACACACAGCGCCTTTTCAGTGCCGCACAGTGGCAAACCCGCCTGCTGCAGAGATTCACATTGGCCTGGCTCGGCAATTAACTGATCGAGCAGAGATTGATCGCCGTATAGCGGCTGCCCCGCTCGCATAACCAGCGCCACAGCATCGATATTTGCATCAATAACAGCGCTGTAAGCGGAGCTTTCACCCTGATATTTAACAATGGCAATATCTGCCAACATGCCGACTTTAATCGCACCAATCTGGTTGGCAAAACCCAGAGCTTCAGCAGCATTAATAGTGACCATGCGCCAAAGTTCGTAGTCGCTAAAATAACCATCTAAATACTGCTCGTTATACGAAGCGGCACAAGAGAGCTCTTGAAAAAGATTTATTGAGCCAGAAGCTGTCCAATCCGTCGCAAGCGCAACAGCAATGCCCATGGTATCGTACAGGGTTACTGGCGCGGTATTGCCATAGAGGGAAATATTCGAGCGCGGCGACCACACCAAATGCATGTCGCTGCTTTTAAACACCTGCGCATCAGGCACCGTAGCGGCAACACTGTGAATAAAGGTGTCGTTGCTCGCAGCAATGTTCACGCCGGGCGAGCCGGGGTAGCCGCGCCCGGTTAAACATTTAATTTCGTTATTGGCGTAGGCATCAATACCCTCACCCACATGCGGTAAAAACACCAGGTTGTCTAACACCTCTTCCGACACAAGCTGAGGGTAATCACAATTATCATCGTGGCCCTGCACATCACTCCAGTCGCCCAAGGGAAAGGTATCGTAGTCGACAACACCGCCGTGAAGACCCTGCTGAAGCTCGGCTCTATCAACATTGCGTAAAAAGCCGGAATAACCACCGGAGCCCGCGATCGATGTCGTGCCGGCCAGCACATGCCGCGTCTCAGCCCAGGCCCACTGGAGCTCATCTTGTGCTTTGGGCGCATTTATCTTGGTGTGGCCGTCGAGACCTTTTCGCCACTGGTTGCGGCGATCGTAGCGCTCTTGCCCCCAATCGCCCGGCGCATTTTGGTTGTAGGTCAAGTGATCGTGCGCATTAATTAAACCCGGCGTAATCGCCGCCCCGGGGCAACTAAGCACGGTCATGCTATCTAAACCGGAAACATCACACGCAACAGCGGTAATTTTTCCGTTTTTTATTTTAACGCTACCGCCTTCAAGAACACCGTTCGGCATCAAGATGTCGCCGCGAACAATTAGGCTGTTCGGCGCAGAAGAATTAAGCTGCTGTAGCTCGCAAGTCGCACCGCTTTTAGTAGCGGCTAAGGCGCTGCATTGCTTGATGGAAAACGCCTCGGCTTGACTTGAGCTTGTAACGGGCACGCGCTCGTTAGATGACGTACAGGCACTGACGGCAAATAAAATAGCAACGGCGCTGGGCAAATTTTTCATACGACATCCTTGTTATGGAATCCATTGTTAACGTTTTAGAAGCTGGCCTTGCAATGGTTGGCCTTGCAATGGTTGGCCTTGCAGTAGTTAGTCGCAAATCAAGTAGCCCTTCATAAAATTACAGAGGTAGCAGCGCATGCACTAAAAACCACACAAATTAGACTTGCCGAATATAGCAAGAAAGCAGCAGCGGCAACATAACCAAAACCAGCCACCGGCGCATAAAGGTTAAAGCACAAAGCGCTACCCACACTGGGTATTTGTTAGTAGCATTTCATAGCACTTTGATTGTTAACCAATAAGCCCACATTCGAGCTAAACAATGCAAACTATATATGGCGTGCCCCCCCAAACCGTTCAAGACGATCTAAACCAACTTAATCGCGCGTTAGATAATCAAGTAGCCAGGCAGCGACACGACAACCTGATCATCGGCACCTGGAACCTGCGTTCATTTTCCAGCCTTAGCAGAAAGTGGACAGCCACAGGCAATGACAGCCCCAAACGAGACCTGCGCGCACTGCTTGCAATTGGGGACATCATCAAACGTTTTGACGTCTGTGCGGTTCAAGAGGTGATGGGCAACCTAAGAGCGCTTAGAGACCTGCTCAAATACTTAGGCGACGACTGGGCGTTTCTTATGACCGACATTACCCTAGGCGATGCCGGCAACAAAGAGCGCCTTGCTTATATTTACAACTCTAAAAGAGTGCAGCCCTCAGGCTTAGCGTGTGAAATTGTCATCCCGCCCGAAATAATCGCCGATCGCTCGAGAATCAATACTCAATTTGTACGAACGCCCTACGCTGTCAGTTTCAAAGCGGGCAAAGAGACCTTTATTCTTCTGACCGCCCATATCGACTACGGCCACAGCGCACACGATCGCATCCCCGAACTCAAAGCGATTGCAAGGTGGATGGCCGATTGGGCCAAAAAAACCAACCGCTACCATCAAAACTTACTATTGCTCGGTGATTTTAATATCGACCGACACGGCTCAGATCTCTGGCAGGCGTTTACCTCAACCGGGCTCTACGTGCCGAATGCGCTTCACAATGTAAAACGCTCTATTTTTACCGGCGATCATGACAGCCCAATGGCAGACAAATTTTATGATCAAATCGCCTGGTTCAAATCCGGCTCAAACCGAGCCCGATTAAATATGGAATTTATCTCTGCCGGCGGTTTTGATTTTTTACCACACGTGTACAGCGATCAAAACCTAAATAAAACATCGATTTCATTTCGCCTATCCGATCACTACCCGCTGTGGGTGGAATTCAAAAGGGGCTAGCGCTATTTAACTCAACAATACGCGAGCTCATCAAGCGCATAAAAACGGTGCAGCTCATGCACAAAAACATCAGCCGGCCTATGCGCCCGGCGAATACAGCGCAGCTGCCCCCTCCACAGCGTTTAAATGAGTAGGGTTTAAAAACTCGACCTCAATCACAGTAAATATTTGCAAAAAACAAATGATACATTGTATCATTCGCTCGATTTGTATTGCATACGTCGTGATGTCTTCACTTCTCAATGCTCCCACCAGGGCGCGCCGCATACCAGTGCCAATTTAAACAAATAGCGCACAAGCACATCAGGCTGACACTTTCGTTGCAGTTGTAATAAAACGTACATTTAGGAGTACCCCGTGAATAAAGCCGTTAAGCAAACGGTGCTGTTTTCAACCGTAAGCTTTTCTCTACTAGGAGCCGGTCTCAGCACAGCCCAAACAAATACAGATAGTGCCGATAAAAATAAAAAAGTTGAGAACATCGTTGTTACCGGTCAACGACAAGCTTACCAGGGGGACTTCGCGCCGCTGGAAATTCCTCAGGCAGAACTAAAAATCGATACAAAAACCCTAGTTGATGCAGGGGCCGTCGATTTAACTGACGCGCTGGATCTTTCCGCTTCGATCGCCCGCCAAAATAACTTTGGTGGCTTGTGGAACAGTTTTGCCATTCGCGGTTTTGTTGGAGATGAAAACCTACCCAGCAATTATCTGGTTAACGGCTTTAACGCCGGCCGCGGCTTTGGCGGCCCACGAGACCTGTCTGGTGTCGAAGCCGTTGAAGTATTAAAAGGCCCGCGAGCCGCACTCTTTGGCCGCGGCGAACCCGGCGGAACCATTAATCTAATCACCAAGCGAGCAACAATGGCGCGCGGCGGTGAATTGCGGCTGAGCGCCGGTAGCTTCGACACCTATCGCGGCGATATCGATTGGAACACAACACTGAGTGACGCCATCGCTATTCGTTTGGTCGGTTTTTATGAAGATGCCAAGAGCTATCGCGATACCATTGAAACAAACAAGCAGGGTTTCAGCCCATCTTTTGTCTGGCACTTAAATAACAACAGCCAGCTCAATTACGAGCTTGAATACAGCCACCAGGAAATTCCTTTTGACCGGGGCGTGGTGGCCATTGACGGCAAGCTTGGCAAACTTCCAGAAAGTCGTTTTTTAGGTGAACCGGGCGATGGCCCGATTGAAACCGATGTGCTTGGCCATCAACTTGAGTATCAGTACACCTTTAATGACAGCTGGAGTGCGCTGCTCGGCATGAATTTAAGAGATACATCTCTTGAAGGTTATGCAACAGAAAACGGCTTTGGCGAAGTCTCAAAAGACGGAGAGTTTAATCGTTTTCGACGCTACCGCGACTACGATGCGAGTTATCAAGTGCTGCGCGGGGAAATAAGCGGTGAATTCGACACAGCAGGCTTAAGACACCGCTTGATTATCGGTATCGACGCCGATGAATTTGAGAACGATCAGCTGCTGCTGCGCATTCGCGGCGATCAATACATCAATGTTTATAATCCTGTCTATGGAGCCTACCCGCTGCCAGAACCGAATCAAACCCAAACCAACCAGGTGGAAACGCAAAAGTCCAACGGTATCTACCTGCAGGATCAAATTAGTCTCAGTGACAAACTCGATATTCGCATCGGCGCGCGCTACGACGACTATTCGCAAACACTCAAAAACCGCGGCAATTATTTTGAAAACGAGCAAAGCACAACAACTAAACAGACAGAGAGCCGTTTAAGCCCGCAGCTTGGGCTGGTCTATGCCCTGAACCCATCGTTTACCCTGTATAGCAGCTACGGCGAAAACTTCCGCCCGCTTTCCGGTGGTGATGCCGATGGCAACGGCCACGAACCCAACCAATCGACGTCCATCGAAGCCGGACTTAAATTTGACTTAAATGAAGGCAGAGTTGTCGGGACTGCAACGGTTTTCAAAGTTGAACAAGATAATATTCTAACCGTCGATGAAAATTGGAACTCGCTGGCCATTGGTCAAGCCGAAAGTGAAGGTTTTGAACTCGACCTTAACGGCCAGTTAACATCGGATCTAAGCCTGTGGGCTTCTTATGCCTATGTTGATGCCAAAACCACCAACGATTTCTACGACCCCAATTTTGGCTACGAAATTACCGCAGGTAGCCCACTTTTAAATATTCCCGAACACCAGCTCAGTTTGCAACTTGTACAGCAATGGTTTGTTGCCGGAAAAGCACTGGATTTGGGTGGCGGCTTAGTCTATGTCGGCGAACGCAATGGTTATTTTGGCCAGGATTTTGAGTTACCCAGCTACACCACCGTACGCCTGTTTAGCGCTTATGATCTTACCCAGGCTATCGAGCTTCGCCTGGAAGTTAACAATCTGTTTGACGAAACCTATTACCCAAATTCTTTTTCCGATACCTGGGTTCAACCGGGTGCACCGCGCAACTTCCGAATTTCAAGCTCATTTAAGTTTTAATGCTATGAAACTACAAGCCGATTCACTTTATCTTAAACGCGCAAACAAGGAGGTTTTGCGCGGAATTTCTTTCTCCGTAGCCAAAGGCGAAGTCTACGCCTTACTCGGAGGTAATGGCGCAGGTAAATCCAGCACCTTACTGTGCTTCTTAGGTTTTTTACAGCCCACTTCTGGGCACCTGCGAGTCGACCAAAAAGAATTAAGCGAAGACTTAGTAACAGCTCGCAAAAAGATTGCCTACCTGCCAGAATCCGCCTCCCTGTACGAGCATTTAAACGCAACTGAAAATATTCGTTATTTTCTCGAGCTTGCCGGTAAGCAAGCTCAAGCCTGCGCCATCGACGCTGCGCTAGACCAGGTATCTTTAGCTACATCAGCACGCCAACAAACGTTGCGCAACTATTCCAAAGGCATGCGCCAAAAAGTAGCTATCGCCCTAGCGATATTGCGCGATACCGAAATTTTACTGCTTGATGAGCCAACATCCGGCCTCGACCCAAGTGCAATTGATGAGTTTCACACGATCGTTCGCAACCTTGCCGACCGGGGTAAAACCATATTGATGGTAAGCCACGATGTATACGGCGCATGCCAGGTTGCCGATAAAATCGGCCTGCTTCGCGACGGTGTTTTAGTTGGCGAGTTCAGCTCGGCAGATGGCCAAAGCATCGATACCGAATTGGTGCACCAGGCTTTTTCAAACCCACAGCAGCAACTTAGCCGCTCGCCCACGGATCGTAAACAATGAAACAAGTGTTAAGCATTGCTGCCAGCGAATGGCGATACTGGCTGCGCTCACAACTGAGTGTCAGCGCTTTTGCACTGTTTGTTTTGTTGTTAGTGACAACCAGCATTGTTACTGCAGTACGCATGCAAACAGAACAGCAAGTGCGAGAGCAACAACAGCAGCTTGCTGAACAAACATTTTTAGCCCAGCCCGACCGGCACCCGCATCGCATGGTGCACTACGGCCACTACGTTTACCGTTCAACCATGCCCCTAGCAGTGTTTGACCCAGGCCTTGACCCAGTAACCGGCCAATCAATTTTTTTAGAAGGCCACCGCCAAAATACCGCGATGTTTGCCCACTCGGATGCAAGCACAAACCTAGGCGGTCTAGCCTGGTTAACACCAGCGCTGGTCTACCAACTGTTTGCGCCGCTACTTATTATTTTATTGGGCCACAGCGCCATAGCCCGTGAAAGAGAAGCAAAACTGCTAATCCCACTTTTAGCTCAAGGTTTAAAGCCCCTAACTATTATTTATGGCAAAAGCTTAGCGCTATTAAGCTTCGCGTCACTGTTGTTGCTGCCACTAGTATTAAGCGCTTTATATTCGCTATACGCGGGTGAGAAGCTTTTATCCGTAGTTGCTCTCATTGCCGTTTATTTTGTTTACCTTGTACTGTGGTGCTTGTTTTCAATATTGTTATCAGTGCTAATTATTAAACGCTCGAGCATATTAACCACGTTAACCGTTGTTTGGCTGACTGTAGCACTGGTTTTGCCATCAATGGCCGTCACCGTGGTATCGCAAACATCGCCCTTACCGGGCAAGATAGCAACAGATTTGAGCATGCTTGCAGAACTTCGCAAACTGGGTGACGGGCACAACGCCAACGACCCTGCTTTTGCAAGGCTACGTGATGAACTACTCAAGCAATATCAAGTTGATAGCGTTGAACAGCTGCCGGTAAATTTCAGAGGGCTTGTTGCCAAAGAGGGGGAAGAAAAACTCACCGAAGTACTTGTTCGCTACGCAGAGCAGCGCATGCAGCAAGAGCTTAAGCAAGCTAAAACACTGCAACAGTTTGCCTGGCTAAGCCCAAGCTTGGCTGTGGCCTTTGCCTCTCGCGCAATCTCAGCAACAGACCTTCAACACTACCACCAGTTTTTAAGGCAAGCCGAAGAGCTGCGCTACAACTTTGTTCAGGGCTTAAACAGCGCGCATGTTGAAAAGCTTTCGTATCAAGACGATATTAATCGCAACAAAGACAAAGCCTCGTGGCTGCGCGCCCGCGTTGATGCCTCCAACTGGCAAGTACTCGACAACTTCAGGTTTGATGCGGCAGATAGCCCCGCGCGCCTTCGCCAAGCGTCATACTCAATTAGCATCATGCTGAGCTGGTTGGCCGTTATTTTGTGCGTTTTATTCGCATCCAGCAGGAGCTTAAAACCATGATTTCCCCGCAAGCTTTATTGCGTGAAGCCAAATTTATAGGCCGTGATCGTACTGTAACTTTTTACATGCTGGTTACGGTTGTGCTTGCCAGCCTTTCGCTGGGCTCTGGCCTAATAGAGGTTCAGCAGCAAAAAACAGATATTCAACACCTGCTCAAAGCAGACCAACAAGATCGCAACGCCAGCTCAGAAAAGCTCAAAGACTGGGGCAGCGCCGCGTATTACAGTTTTCACATTACTTACGATGCGCCATCTGACTTTGCCTTTGCGGCGCTGGGCCAGCGCGAGCTTCAACCGTGGAAACACCGAATTCGCATGCTTGCGCTGGAAGGTCAAATTTATGAACGCGATGCAGATAACCCCGTTGTTGCACTCATCGGCCGCTTTGATTTCGCATTTTTTGCCGCCTTTGTATTTCCGTTGTTACTGATTATCTTGCTTTACGATATTAAATCCAGCGAGCGCAGCGCCGGGCGTTTTGAACTATTACAGCTGACATCCGCCAACGGCTCACTGTGGTTAACACGCAGCTTTATTCTCTCTGCGTCGGCCTATTTATGTATCGCTGTGCCGCTGCTAATAGCTGGGCTTATCGCCGGCACCAAAGCTGCAACACTCAGCAAGGCGCTGTTATTTGTTCTAATTAATACAGCCATCTGGACACTGCTATGCAGCGTTTTTTCCTCTTTAAAAAAACCAAGCTCGTTTATTCTAATGTCACTTATCGGCTTGTGGCTGTGCCTTGCGGTTGTTTTTCCAGCGGGTATAAAACTAATCAGTGACCGAAGCACCGATATGCCCTCTGGTGCTGATATTTTAATGCTGCAACGCGAGACGGTAAATGACGCCTGGGATTTACCGAAACAAGAAACTATGAATGCTTTTTTTGCAGAGCACCCCAAGTGGTCTGACTATAAAGCTGTCGAAAGTTCATTCGAATGGCCGTGGTACTACGCCTTCCAACAAGTTGGTGATCAGCGCACAAAAACGCTGAGCAAAGCCTACCGCGATGGAAAGATACGCCGCGATCAGATTGCGCATTGGGCATCTGTGTTATCACCGCCCGCTTTTCTCGAACGTTCACTTCAAGCTTTAGCAAAGACAGATCAAACATCGAGTATTCACTACCAGGATCGAGTGCGTGCATTCCACGCCGAACTGAGAGCGTTTTATTATCCGAAGTTTTTTCAAAATCAACCTTTTGATCAAAAACAGCTGGATAAGCGGCCAGTGTTTAAACCAAGTTCGCAAGCTAAGTAGAACACTAGCGGGCTGCTAGGGCTAACAAAAGGCTTTAGTCGCTCGCTAAGCTCTTGTTGTGAATAAAGCAGCTCGGGCCTAAATAACAAACACAGTTTAACTGCGCACTTTAACCGTACCCTCAACCCAAAATTCACTGCGCCTGGCCTGAATACGCTCGGCCAAAAAATCGACCAAACAGCGTATGCGCGCCGTTTTTCTAAGATCTTTGTGTAACAGTAACCACAGGCTGCGATAGGCCAGCGGTTTTTGAAACGGCGCCCAGACCAGGTTCGGGTGCCGGTCACCGAGATTACAAGCCAAATACGCCATGCCTAAACCAGAAGCCGCAAGGTTAATAAGTGGTACCAGCGCAGATACCCGGTGTTTTAATGTCGCTTTAGGGTAATAACTCTCTTTTAGCCACGGTGCGGATCGCTCGCCTTGCGCTTCGTGCCAGCCAATAAAATGCAGGCCTTCTCCGCTGTTATCCTGCACCGTCTCAGCGTAAGCCCGGCTGCAATAAGCCGCTTGTGACATTTGTAAAAGGCGCCTCCCGGCAACATCATCACTGACTTCATTGGCCACACGAATTGAGACATCTGCCTCGCGCCCAACCACCATGCGAGAAGCGGCGATCATTTCTTCTTCAACACGCTCGGCAAACGGCATCAGTTTTTCACCACAACCGATAGGTAAAACAGCTATTGACGACAAGATGGCCGCGCTCTATTCACAATCGCCTTGTAAACTTGCTATACATAAGCCCCGTACAATCGCAAACTAAACTACCAAGGCCTGACTCAACTGCAAGCGCTGCGCAGCTAGCATTGAGCGCCAAGGCTCACAATAAAGCGCAATAAAATAAGCGGCATAGTAAAAAAAGCCAAACAACAAAGGATGGCGACAATGACAAGCGACACAGCATTTTCAGCAAAAGGATGGACGCCGGATCAAATCGGCTCTCTCAAAGGTAAAAGCTATGTGATCACCGGTGCCAATACAGGTGCGGGCTTTCAAGCTGCACGCATATTACTTTCAAAATCGGCAAAAGTGCTGATGCTTAATCGCAGTGCTGAAAAATCCGATATCGCCATTGCCGATTTAAAACAGGAATTTGGTGAAGGCGCCGATGTGAGCTTTATACAAATGGATCTTTCCGTACAGGCATGCGTTCACAAGGCTGCAGAGCAAGTGCTCGAAACTCTGCCGCATATCGACGCACTAATTTGCAACGCTGCCATCGCCCAAGTCGCCAAGCAGGAAATAACCGTTGACGGTTTTGAAAGCCACCTTGCGGTGAATTATTTTGGCCACTTTATTTTATGTAATCGCTTATTTGAAAGGCTTAACAAAAGCGCTGGCCGCATTGTAATGGTTGGCAGCGAAGGCTATAAAATGGGAATCAAAACCATACAGTTTGACGATATAAACTGGGATACCAACTACCACGCAAACAACACCTATTGTCACAGCAAATTAGCGCAGATGATGTTTGCTTACGAATTGCAGCGGCGTATTAAAAAAGCGGGCAAAGCGGTTAAGGTCTATGTCTGTCACCCCGGCGCCTCAAAAACGTCGCTAATTAATCACAAGGCAAGCTTTTTTTCCAGGCTTATGTTTTCACTTATGGCGATGTCACCGATGGTGCAATCGGCCGAAAAAGGTTGTTATCCAGAACTTATGTGTGCAACCGAGGATAAGATAAAACAGCTGGCCTACTACGGCCCGACCGGCCCGTTAAACTGGGTCGGCCCTGTCGGCGAATGCAAGCTCGAAAATTTTGCTTTGGATCACGAAATAGCCGCAAGGCTTTGGACACTGACAGAAGAAAAAACCGGCATTAACTGGCAACTTAGGGCGGCAGACGCTACTGCGCATTTTGCAACTGCGTAGCCATCTGATATTTAGAGCCTTGTTGCCCCTGTCTATAAATTAGCGCAGCGCACTTTGCTTGCCGGCAAGTTTTTGAATGGTCTGACTGCCGCGCTTTAAGGCCTCGGCACTGGTATGCACCTGACCGTAGTGGCGAAGCATCTGATAAGGCCAGGGCTCGGCCAACGCGAGCACCAGTTCGCTATCGCCCACAGCGCGCATATGCAGTTGTGGCGCAGCCTGTGTTGGCCACGCCTGCAACTGGGCCAGCTCTTCGGATTTTATTGTTGTACCCTGTAATTCAAGCTCGCCGGACAACACATAAATAAAACCCCGGTTCTGCTTGCGCGGTGGCTGCCAGTTAAAATGATCGCCCGCTTTTAAACGTATATGAAGATAGCTTACCGGGTGCTGCACCGGTACTGGCGATTGCAGGCCGCGATATTGACCAAGCAAAACACGAACGCCGTCACACTCGGCTATATCCTGCGGCTGTAAATCCATATAGCTTGCATCGTTTGTTTCTTCTTCGGGGCCAAGCAATAACCACAGCTGCAACACGCCAATTGTTTTCTTCGCGCGGTAACTTTCTTTGTGCCAAACACCCGAGCCACTGGCCATATATTGTAGCCCGCGGCTGTGAACCGTTTGTTTATTGCCCAGGGAATCCTCATGCATCAGCGCAGTGTCGTACGGCAGGGTAATTGTCGCCACACCCGAATGAGGGTGCCAATCAATGTCCATCGCTGTTTTGGCCACCGTGCCGGCATCAAATAACACCCAAGGTTTAAGTTCGTCGACGGTATTTGCGCGAATATAGGCCGGGCTGCCCGCCTTTTTTTTAATAATTCTTTTTACCTGTACCTTATTTTGCAATGCACTGCCTTGCTTTTCATGGACACCCTGCACAGCTGTTTCACCGCGCTCACAATTTTTATTCATGCCTTTTGCCCCACTAAGTTTTCCGAGTCAGTGCCAGTTACTGCAACACAGATCACGGCCAATACTGCACACGCGGCCATCGTATAAGCCATGGTTGTTGCATCCTGACTTTGGCCAGCGGCAACCAGCGCGCTGGCTAAGGCCCCAAGGCCAAACTGCAATACACCGCTGACACCGGCGAGTACACCCGCGTGCTCATCCGCCGCCTGCATGGCGGCCGATATCGCATTGGCACTAATCAAACCCAGCGCAGCCATATACAACACAATGCCTGCAACAACATAGGGCAAAGCTAAGTTTAATGTCGCCACCGCAGCTAAAAACGCACCACTTAACGCAAACAGCGGCGTGAAAAGCAGTAGCTTTTTCCTCGCAGATACGCGGTTTAATAAACGCGCATTGGCAATATTGGCCAGCATCATTGCCAGTGCACCGACTGCAAGCAGCACACTAAATAGACTTGGACTAACAGAAAAATATTCAATATAAACAAACGGCGCGCCGGAAATAAATGCAAACATGCCAGCAAAAGCACTGCCTCCGGTTAACACCAGCGCCAGCGCTTGGCGGTTTTTAAATATGCTTTTATAGCCTTCTAATAAACGCTTAAAACTAAAGGCTTTGTTTGCTGAATCAAAACCGCGCGAAGGCAGCAAACGCAGCTGCAAAAGCATCGTTGCGACACTAAGTGCTGCCAGCACAAAAAATATGCCTTGCCAACCTGCGACAAGTAAAATCTGGCTGCCTATCAGCGGTGCAATCATCGGCGCGATCACCACACAGGCCATCACATAACTGATCACTTTATTGCTTTGGCGCGCATCAAAGTGCTGGTGAATGAGTGGCAGCACCACCACGGCGCTGCCGCCGGCAAATGCTTGCACAGCGCGCCAACTATAAAGCGATAACAACTGTTCACTGTAAGCAAGCATGATACTCGCCAGTGCAAATACGCCCATGCCAACAAGCAATAGCCTGGCCTTATTCACACTGTCGGCGATGGCTCCAAAAACAAGCTGGCCCGCGGCAAAAGCCATCAAATACACAGCCACCGAGGCCTCCATTGCGTCGATGGAACTTTGAAAATAAGCCGCCATATTCGGCAGCGCCGGCAAGTACATATCGATCGCAAACGGCGACAGCGAGAAGATCAGCGCCATTAAGCTAATAAAAGACCAGTAGGCAAAACGGCTTTGGCTTGTCTGGGACATTGCAAAAACTCTAGCTAGGGTGAATGCCTGCCAGTATAATTAAGCCCCAAATGTGAATTAATACAGCAATTAGACATTCACTATTTCCAAATGGTGGCCAATCGCGGCAGCTCACTCTGCTAAAAACGGGGCACAAATGGCCTTTAACTCAAAACTGTTCGACGGCATGCTGGTATTCAGCGAAGTTGCCGCAACCGGCAGCTTTACCAAAGCGGCCGCGGCCACCGGCCACTCGACTTCATATATATCTAAAGAAATCAACAAGTTAGAAGAAAGGCTCGGTGTGCGTTTGTTAAACCGCAGCACCCGCTCAGTTAGCCTAACGCCCGAAGGCGAAAGCTATTACCCGCTGTGCCAACAAATTATTGCCGAGGCGCAGCAGGCCGAAGCCCTGGTCAACCACCTACAACCCGAGCCCCAGGGGAAAATTCGCATCAGCTGCCCGAGCAGTTTTGGCCTCTCTCATTTGCGCCCGGTCTTTACCCAGTTTCTAAAGCGCTACCCCAAGGTAAGCCTCGATCTGGATTTTAGTGGCCGCCAAGTTGATGTCATCGCCGAGGGCATTGATGTTGCCATACGAGCCACTACTGAACTGAACGATTCAAGTTTAATTTGCCGCAAGTTATTGTCATCTTACGGCGCCACTGTTGCCTCGCCGGCCTATTTAAAGGCCTGCGGCACACCCACAAAACCCGAGCAGTTAAAGCAACACAAAACCATTACCTACAGCCATATAAAAATGCCCGACCAGTGGCAGTACGAAGACAAACAGGGGAAAGTGATCAATGTGCAACTGCAAAGTGTTGTGCACACCAACAGCCCCCATATGGAACTGGAATTTGCCCTTGAAGGCGTCGGTATTACCCGCCTGCCGGAATTTTTCCTCGGCGACAGATTGCACAGCGGCGAGCTGATTGAGTTATTTAAAGAATATAAAAAACCAAGTATCGACGTGTATCTGGTTTACGCTAGCCGCAAGCATATGTCGGCCAAGGTGCGCTGCTTTATCGATTTTATGCTCGAAGCGGTAAACACATAGCGCCACGCCTATTAAACCCCAAATGGAAACAATACTTTTCCATACCCCCTATTAATTCCATCTCACTAGAGGCGTACACTGCGCCTCGTTAGTTACATCGCACACAACGAGGATCTTATGAGCACAATTAATAAATTTATATCGACGGCAGCCGCGGCATTTTTCAGCCTTGGCTTAACTTTGCCAAGCCTCGCAACAACGGAGATCAAAACCGTTAACGGCGTCGCCAGTTACCCAGAAGGCTACCCCGGCACGCCTCATCGACAAGCCGATGAAGACCCGTTCTTATCGCCGTCGAACTCGGCGCTGATTCTTATCGACTACCAGCCCCACATTATGATGGGCGTGAAAAATATCGATCACCAAGAGCTGATTAATAACACCACAGCGCTGATTAAAACCGCCGTGCTTTACGATATTCCAATTATTTTTTCCCACGTTGGGGTCGGCCTAAAAGGTTCGAAACCCATGCTCGAAGAGCTCAGCAAACTTGCGCCAAACGCTGTCTTTGTTGACAGAACTAACGTCAATGCCTGGGAAGAGCCCGAATTTGTTAAAGCTGTGCAGGCAACCGGCCGGAAAAAACTGATTATGGGCGGCCTGTGGACAGATGTATGTTTGGCCTACCCGGCAATTGAAGCCGAGCTGAACGGCTACGACGTGTTTGTACCGGAAGATACTGTCGGCAGTATTAGCCAGCTAAGTCACGACAACGGAATGCGCCGCATGCAGGCCGCCGGCGTAGAGCGCATCACCTGGAACGTGGTGCCGGCAGAGCTACAACGCGATCACGCCCGCGCCGACAAAGAAAAACAAGTTACCCGAATTTTCCTGGAATACCTGTTTAAAATGGATCCGGACAAAGGCTGGCAATAAATAAAAGCGCTGTGCCGGCCCGAGCCTGGGGCCGGTTAAGGCTTGCAACTTATTAACATCAACAATAAATCAGCGCTAGCTGCCAACGCGGCCCCCGCCCTGTTTTGTAATAACAAGCACCGACGGCCTGGGCGGCACAGCACTGTCAAAATCGGGCCAGCGCGTTGTCGGTTTATCAAAGCTGCTGCCCCCACCCGGGTGCTGCACTGAAACAAAAAAGTTTTCATCATCGGGCGTAAAAAAGGGCCCGCACAATTCGGCGCCGATGGGTGTGCGTAAAAAGCGTTTCGTCAATGCCCTGTTAGGGCCATTGACCTCCGTCGCCCAGACACCGTCGGCAATACCGGATTTTTCTGCGCCGTCAGTGGCTATCCACAAATTGCCAAGTTGATCAAAAGCACAGTTATCCGGGCACGAGAGCCAGCCGTTTTCGCTGATATCCGCATGGTAGCTTGTTGCCACCTCTCCGGGTTTACCGGCAAGTAACATTAAATCCCAATTAAACTCCGTTTTGGTGTGGTCACCGCCCTCAGGCCAAAATTCAATAATCTGGCCATTAGCATTGTGGGCGCGCGGGTTGGCGGCATCAAGCTGATCGTGTTTGCGCCGGCTATTGTTAGTTAGCATCGCATATACCCGGCCGTTTACCGGGTTCACGTCGACATCCTCGGGCCTGTCCATCGGTGTAGCACCAACTAAATCGCCGGCTTTGCGCGCGTCAATAAGCACATCCGCCTGCGAAGAAAAGCCATTTTTTTCGGTCAGCGGGCCCTGGCCATAAGTCAGCGGTAACCAGTGCAGCTTTCCCGATGCATCAAAACGGGCAACATACAAACTGCCCTCATCGAGCAAATCTAAATTCGCCTGGCGATTGTGCTCATCGTATTTATTTTTACTAACAAATTTATAGATGTACTCAAAGGCCTGATCATCGCCGCTGTACGCAACCACATGTTTGTCGGCGTTGATATAAACATTGCAGCCCTCGTGCTTAAAACGCCCAAGCGATGTGCGCTTTTTGGGTTTGGAGCCAGGGTCGTAGGGGTCTATCTCAACCACCCAACCGACATGCAGTAACTCATTCGGGTTTTTATCCAGGTTCCAGCGCGGAAAATAATTCGCCCAGGCTTTTACCCCTGTACGGCTGACAAAACGCTGGTAATTTTCCGCTTCCGGCTGGTGTTTTATATCGCCGTGAAAATAAGCATCGACATTTTCTTCAGCGGTTAAAATAGTGCCCCAGGGCGTGAGCCCCCCGGCGCAGTTGCCGTAAGTGCCGAGCGTATGTATACCGTCTTTAGAAATCAGCGTTTGCAAACGCGAAGACGCACTGGCAGCGCCGCTTATGATCATCGGCGTTTGCGGTGTTATGCGGCGGTTATAGCTGGATGTTTTATCGACATGCCACTGCCCGGCCTGCTTTTTAATTTCAATAATGCTCAAACCGTGCGCGGCAATTTCTATCTGCGCCTGCTCAAGGCTGACATCGGCCGCCGACGGTGAACCTGGGAACATCATCGACGGTGACGTGTATTCGTGATTGACCACCAATAAACCGCGATCGGAACGCTTGCTGCCATAGGGCAGTGGCACAAAAGCAATAAAGTCGTTGTTATAACCAAACTGTTGCAGCTGGCTGGCTTCGCTTTGACGCTGCGCATCAAATTCGGGCGCATCGGCAAACAGAGCATCGCCCCAAGAGATCAGCACTTGATGATCGTAACCCTCGGCAACAGCAAAGTTTTTGTCCAAACCGTGTGCGAGCTCGTTAAAACTTAAACTGCTGCCAACACCCGGTGTTGTGCCACTTTTTTTTGCCTCAGCTTTAGTTTTTGTAAGCGAAGCACCTTCAAGTGCAGCCCCGTCTTTTGCACACCCGCTCACAGCGGCCACAGCCGCCGCAGCTCCCGAACGTATAAATGCCCGCCGGTTAAGGTAAGACTCAAGTACTTTTTCAAAACACGGTGACTTATTGCTGCTATCGGCCATACTTGTTTCCGCTGTCTCTTGCGCTAAACCTGTAGCTTCAATATAAAAAAACAAAGTTTAAGCGCTGTAAGTAGTTTAGCTCGAATTATACGAGCCCTTGTCGTCAAAAGCATGACACAAGTATGACAGTTATTGGCTATACAGCATAAAACACCATGCGCGTTACAAGGCTTGTTGCGCCTTTTGAAACCAAGCTAACACCTGGCGTAGATACTGCTCACCATAGAGCTTTACAAACTGTTGAGTGTAGTAGTCTTTGTTGTCCTGAAGCGCTGCCAAACGCTCTGAAATATAGCCAGGGTCTGTTAACACTAATTAAATACACTCTGCTGGAGCCTGAGTATTCGACCAGAAAGGCGCTTTGAGCGCAGTTTAGCAAGCTAAATAAGCGATAAGTAACGCATCTGGGCGGATATTCAGGCCCAGCCCTTCGGGTTGTGCCCCTCATCCCGCTCTCTGTGTTGTTTGTCGCTTATTTGGAACAACCAAACTGCGCTCCAAACGCCTTGATAGCAGAATGAGGGGCGCAACAGAGTGCATTTAATTAGTGTTAACAGGCCCTAGCATCTAGCTGCAAACCACATTCAACAATAATGCAGTGCCGCCACTGTTCATAAGTTTCAGGGATAATTGAGCTTTGCATAGTTTTATCCATCGTTTTGTGAATAAGATAATACGGCGTCTATGGATCTGGACAGCGCCTGAGGTTGATCAAGTAAATCCGGTGCACAACACGCTTCTTGCAGGTAGGCCACGGCCACCTCCGGGCGATCAAAACTAAGTTGCTCACCATTTAAAAGGCGCAAATTAAGTTGTTTACTCTGAACTTCATTGGCACCAACAATAATCATAAACGGGCATTTTTGCATCGTTTGCTGGCGAATCTTGTAACCTACTTTTTCTTTGCTGTTGTCGACAATCACTCTAAGCCCAGCTGCGCAAAACAGATCTTCAAGCAGCGCAGCATATTCATTAAACGCTTCTGAAATAGTTAAGATAGATAACTGCACAGGGCTTAACCAAGCCGGAAGCTTGCCACTGTAGTGCTCAATCAAAATGCCAATAAATCGCTCCAGTGATCCAAACAGCGCCCGGTGCAGCAGCACCGGCACCTTGCGCTCGCCATTTTCATCGACATACTCCAGGCTAAAGCGCGACGGTAAATTCATATCCACCTGCAAGGTGCCACATTGCCAATCGCGACCTATTGCATCGCGCAAAACAAATTCAAGCTTGGGGCCATAAAACGCACCCTCCCCCGGATTTAACTGATAAGACAAACCCAGGCTGGCTAAGGCATCAATCAGCGCCTGTTCGAGTAGATCCCACAGCTTGTCATCGCCCATTTTCTTATCCGGGCGTGTCGACAATTTAATGCTGACATCTGCAAAACCAAGCTGCTGATAAATATCTAAAACCAGGCGAATAATTTTTATGCACTCATGCAACATTTGCTGTTCGCTGCAGTAGATATGTGCATCGTCCTGAGTAAAGTGGCGCACACGCATCAAGCCATGCAAAGAGCCAGAGGGTTCGTAGCGGTGAACCTTGCCAAACTCCGCCATGCGAATAGGCAAATCGCGATAGCTTTTTAATCCGTGCTGATACATCAATACACTGCCCGGGCAGCTCATCGGCTTGAGTGCCAGATTTTTTTCATCAGGCGTTTGGGTGCTATACATATGATCCTGATAGTTTTGCCAGTGGCCGGATTTTTCCCACAGGGCTCTATCCATCATATCGGGCGTATTCACTTCAATATAAGCCGAACGCTGCTGCTGACGACGCATATATGCAATCAACTGACTAAACAGAATCCAGCCCTTGTTTTGCCAAAAAACCGCTCCGCTAGCGGCCTCGTGGAAATGGAAATAACCCAGCTCTTTGCCAAGGCGGCGGTGGTCGCGCTTTTGTGCCTCGGCAAGCATTGTCAGATGGCTGCGCAGATCTTTTTTTGTCGCCCACGCCGTGCCATAAATGCGCTGAAGCTGTTCATTTTTGGCATCACCGCGCCAATACGCACCTGAAATCTTGGTTAGTTTCACATGCTCTAGAAAACGTGTATTGGGCACGTGCGGACCGCGGCACATGTCAACGTATTCCTGATGATAATAAAGCCCCATTTGTTGCTCGTTGGGCATATCATCGATTAACTGCAATTTATAGTGTTCTTTGCGCTCGTCAAAACACTGAATCACTTTATCGCGCGCTGTCATTTTTTTTATCACATCGTAATGGCTTGCGATCAGGTGTTTCATACGCGCTTCGATGGCCGCCAAGTCCTCTTCGGTGAACGGCCGCTGATAAGCAATGTCGTAATAAAAACCATGCTCAATCACAGGCCCAATCACCATCTGGGCTTCGGGGTAGAGCTGCTTAACTGCATGGCCAACAAGGTGGGCGCAGCTGTGGCGGATAATCGCCAGCGCTTCGTTATCACGAGTGGTGATAATACGTATCGTGGCATCGGCATTGATCGCATCGCAGGCGTCGACCAACTCGCCATTAAGCTCTGCCGCGACGGTGCTTTTCGCAAGCCCCGGGCCTATGCTCGCAGCAATATCTAAGGCTGAAACGCCGGCTGGAAATGTTTTTTTACTGCCATCAGGCAAACTAATTACAATAGTGGCTGTTTGCTTATTCATTGTTTATCTATGGTGTTTTTCTATCGACTACAACAGCGTTGTGAGCGTGCAAGCTTTCCTGGTGCTCGACTTTAAACCAGTAATCTTTTACATAAACCAAGCTCCCAAGTTTCGCTTTGATGCGCCGGGCCGCATCTTCACAGAACATTAAATTCTCTGCGTTAAGTTTGGCAAAGGCCTGCTCGTCTACGCGCTTTACCGCTGTCTGTACCGGCGTTGCAATGACCGACTCGAACTGAAATATTAGCGCCGCGATGTCGGGCCAGGCTTCGTCCCCTAAGCTCAAACGAATATAAGCGTAGGAACGCTGGCTATGAGGCGTTGCAATGCTCGCCCCCGGAGACTGTAACCACTGCAACAGCGCAGCTTTATCAATATGGTTAGCGGAAAACTGCTGATCAATCGCATCCGCATACAGCTGGCGAGCCAGAGACGCAGAGCACGGGCAGGTGCTGGAATAAGGTATGCTTAACTCAAGCTCAGTGGAGAAGCCTCGCGGTGTCTGCTCTGCCTTAATACAAACCGGGTAGCTTTGAAAACCGGCTTCACCACTTAGCAATGAGGGTTTCTTTAATAACACATCAAAACTCAGCTCAGCTCTCGCGCTATGGCCAATGCCAGCTTGCGACACGATCATCTCAGCGAGCAAATTCTTCATTGCCTGTTTATCTAGTTCACAATCGGCCAGCTGATTAAGAGCATGATGCAAACGAGACATATGTATGCCTTTGGCATCGGTTTTTTCCAAACTGACATACAGCTTCGATTTTGCAGCAATATGTTGTTGCCGGACTCCTTGAAACGTTAAGCAAATGGGTACAGCGATGTCTTCCATACCAACCCACTGTAAAGACATCGGTGTTTCGGCACTCAGGTCAGAAGTAATATCGGGTAAAGCGCGCATTAACAACAAACTGTTCCTCTATTTTCGGTTAAAACTAAGTCGCATTGACGCGGGCACCTGCTCGCTGACAACACGGCCATCAAAAACCTGATGGCCATTGACCCATGTTTTTTCAATGCTTGAAGAAAATTCATTACCATCAAAGGGTGTCCAGGCACAGTGGTAATAGCTATTGTCGTGGCTTGCGTACGTCGGCTTATTCGTATTAACCAGAACCAAGTCGGCATAATAACCTTCGCGAACAAAACCCCTGTCGTTGACTCCGTAACGAATCGCAGGGTTGTGCGCTGTTTTTTCAACCAATAACTCAATACTAAAGCGCTGATTTTTTACATGTTCAAATAAACTTATAAGTGCATGTTGAACCAGCGGCAGACCGGCAGGTGCCTGGCTATAAGCACCTTGTTTTTCCTGCCAGGTATGCGGTGCATGATCGGTAGCGATAATATCGATCTTATTGCTGTTTAAGGCTTTAATTAATGCCTCGCGATCACTTTGGCTTTTTATCGCAGGGTTACATTTAATTAAATTGCCAAGGCGAGCGTAGTCGTCATCACAAAACCACAAATGGTGCACACAGGCCTCGGCGGTAATGCTTTTGTTTTGTATCGGGCCGGCCTCAAATAAGGCGAGCTCTTTCTGCGTGGTAATATGTAGAACATGCAACTGGCTGCCGTACTTCTTGGCCAGTTCCACCGCATACGACGACGATGCATAACAGGCCTCAACACTGCGTATTTTGGGGTGGTCTTCTATCGTTGGCGACTGAGCACGACTTCGGTAGGCCTCCAGGTTATATGCAATAACGGGGCTACTTTCACAGTGCGTGACAATTAAACCTGGGCTTTCGCGAAAAATATTATCGAGCGCCTGCGGATGCTCGACCAACAAATCCCCTGTCGAGGCCCCCATAAACACTTTTACCCCGCAGTGTTGCTCAGGCTGCAAGCGCTTTATTTGTTCCAGGTTGTCTTCAGTGGCACCCAAATAAAATGAATAATTTGCCAAGGAGCTATTTGCAGCCAACTCAAATTTACGTTCAAGTGCATCGATGCTTGTTGTCGCCGGGCTGACATTGGGCATTTCCATATAACTGGTAATACCACCGGCAACGGCCGCTTTTGATTCACTGGCAATAGTGCCTTTGTGAGTAAGCCCCGGCTCGCGAAAATGGACTTGATCATCAATCATTCCCGGCAATAAAAACAAACCGTCAGCATCAACAATCTGATCACAGGTTTTTGCTGCAATACTTTTATCTATTTGACTAATGCGCTGATCGACGATTCTAAGATCCCCTTCCTGCACTTTGCCCTCGTTCACAATAGAGGCATTTTTTATCAAGGTGCTTTTTTTCATTTTAAACTCCAGTAACGCACTGCTTTTATCTACGGCTGTAAACGCCTGCTACAACAAAGGGCTGCAGATATCAAAGGCACACAGCAATTTGCTAAACGCTAAAGCAATAGAAGGGAGCAATACGAATACAGCGACATAAACAAGGCGGCCGCAATGATATGATACAACGTATCATTTATCTACTGATTTGCTAATGCTCTACTCTTGCATTCGTGACAGTGCATTGACTACTGATTGGTCTAGGGCCACGAAGCTGGGCCTCACGGCAATCATATTGACTATTTGCTAGATGGGCGCTTACATCACGTACACGGCGATCACTGCGACGATCACGGGCCGGTTGAAATAGAGAGCAACTAATTGATGTTTAAGACGTGGTGTTTGTCCTAGCGCAAAAAACTTAACAGGCACTTCGCGGCACTACTGCACCGCAATATACACAGTTTTGCGCCGTACTAGCTCTTCTGAAGCTTGCAAACTGCGGGCACTTAATTCAAGTCGGTAAGTACCCGCTTGCTTGGCAAGCACCACAAAAGTGTGGCTGCCGCTTGCTTGATTGACAACAACCGGCTCTGCACTACTTAAGACCTCGGCCGGATCAAAGTTCAAACTAAGTTCTACCGGCGCATCAGCTTGCGCGCCGACCACACTGTATTGAAATGCAATTTCTGTGTTTTGGTTCGCACTTGTGCGCACCGTCAGTGGGGCGCTGAGTTTTATATAGGCAGCCCGGGCACCTAGCGTTGCTGCCGACGCTCGCAAAGGTGAAAACGACTGGTGCCCATAACGCATACCGTAGCCTGCGCCGTGATTGTCACAGGCGTAGCCAGGCAGTGCCAGAGCCATAAGCAACAAAAGCCCGCCTGTAAGCGGCTTGCAGCGCGGTTTTGAGCTCGGTTTTAAGTACGTCGTTAACATGGATCGAACACAGTTTATTTACAGCACAACATTAAAAACTAGGCTCGAAATTAGAGGAATTAGCAGCGAATGGCAAGCGAGGCCCGTACACGGTAGGCGCCTATTGCCAACAATATTTTTAAAAAGGCGCAAGGCTGAGCATATGCCTGAGTAAAACGTGCAAACGTCAGCATATTTTGCTCAAAGCTTAAGCTTTTTTGGAATGCCTTAGCTAGGGCCTGTTAACTGCCATTTTCCAGGGCCTAGCCTTCAACTAGTCACCCATTAACCGCCAACAACCCGCCAATTAAGCACCCATTCGCCACCCAGCCCTTTATACGGGCCGGGAGCTGAGATGATATTAGGGCCTGTTAACACTAATTAAATGCACTCTGTTGCGCCCCTCATTCTGCTCTCAAGGCGTTTGAAGCGCAGTTTGGTTGCTCCAAATAAGCGACAAACAACACAGAGAGCGGGATGAGGGGCACAACCCGAAGGGCTGGGCTTGAATATCCGTCCAGATGCGTTACTTATCGCTTATTTAGCTTGCTAAACTGCGCTCAAAGTGCCTTTCTGGGCGAATACTCAGGCTCCAGCAGAGCGTATTTAATTAGTGTTAACAGGCCCTAGGCTTTAGCATTTGCCGCTTGCAAAAAGCTGTTATAAACCCAGCGGTAGCTGGTGTGCTCGCCGAGCACGCCGCCGAGCTCAAGGCCCTTTTCGCTGCGCCAATCGTCCATCACCTCAGCCAATACCGAAGCCCAGGTGGCAACTTTTACCCCCGCCTGAGTCATGCGCGCAATCGCGGCCTCGGCAACGTCTTTGTTCCAGGTACCGGAAGCATCGACAACCGCATAAACATCATAACCCTCCTGCACGGCAGATATCGCAGGGAACATTAAACACACATCGGTAACAATGCCGGCCATGATGATTTTTTTGCGGCCGCTCGCTTCAATAGCGCGTTTAAATTCCGGGCTTTTCCAGGCGTTAATTTCACCGGCGCGATTGATAACCTCAGAGCCGAGAATATCGGTAATTTCCGGCATCAGCGGGCCATTTGGCCCCTCGGGCATGCTAGCGGTCAGTACCGAGGGCATGCCAACGGTTTTAGCCATCGAACACAGGCCTTTGATATTTGCCGTCATCAGGTGGGGGTCCTGATCGCGGCAACTGACCAGCAGGCCGGTCTGATGATCGATCATCGCTAAGATTGCGTTATCGGCACTTAAAAATTCGTGAAACTTGCTCATAGGGGCTCCATTAAATGTCTTCACTGATTCGATAAGCGCATAGTAAGCGCAGGTATTAGACCAATAAATACACAAAAATAAATATCATAGTTTCAATATCAACAACAATCTTAATATTATGGCTATAGCGCCGTTGGGCTGTTTTTCGAGATCGCTACAGGTGTTAGACTGCGCGCCCCAAATTTAGTGGTTTTAGGCGCCATCACCCCATGGATGTACTGAGAAAAGGTACTGATAGAACGGTACTGGGATAAATGCACGCAGATAAAAGCAAGGAGCTAAAAGCGCTGAGATAAAAGCACTGCAGTAAAAAACAGATCCGGGTATTCGTTTGTTCAGCCGCCTTCAGCAGCAACCTGTTGCACTCTTTTACATACTTAGCAGCCTGACCGGCTTGGTCGGTGCACTTGCACACCCACTTATGAGCTTATTTATCGTCGATAAGCTGAATATGGCTCCCGCGCTGTTTGCTTTTTACACCATCGCCGTTACCTTAGCCGGCCTTGCCAGCAGTCAATGGCTGGCCAACAAAAGTGATCGCGGCGGCAGTAACTTAAATATCTACAGCTTATCCGTGCTCGGTATGAGCGCAGGTTTTGTCGTGTTTGCGTTTTTGGCCGGGCTCAATTCGCCATCGTTTTTGTATATATTGGCCACAGGCGTGTTTGCCGTGGCCCTGGGCAATGCCGCCATTCCGCAAATGCTGACCCTGGCAAGAGCCTGGAGCAGCGAGCAGCAAAACATCGATATCACCCAGTTTAATACGCGTATGCGCGCCGCCATATCCATCGCCTGGATCGCCGGCCCGGCCATCGCTTTTTTTGTTGCCGCACAGTTAAGTTTTAGCCTTGCATTTTTGCTCGCTGGGCTCTGCGGCCTCGCTTGCGTTAGCTACGCAAGGCGCCTGTTGCCGGCAGTCAATCAGGCTACAAGCAGCGCTAAACACGGCGATAAACACGCGGCGCCACGCTCATTTTGGTTGTTGGTTGCGGTTGTCACCCTCGGCGCATCGGCCAATGTGCTCTACGCTTCGGCGATGCCGCTGTACACCATTCAAGAACTCGGTTTCTCTGCAGCGCTGCCGGGCTTGCTAATGGCGAGCGATGCGCTACTGGAAATCCCGGTGATGCTTATCTCTGCGCGGCTGGCCAAACAGTGGAGCAAAGCCGCCATTTTTTATTTTGCTTTTGTCTTTGCGATCTTGTTTTACATTGGCATTTACCACGCGCAGAGTGTCTGGCAGTTTTTTGTACTGCAGGCTGTTAACGCGATTTATTACGGCCTTTTTGCCGGCCTGGCACTGACCTTCCTACAAGAGCAGCTGCCCACACGCATCGCGTTTACGTCGACGCTGTGTTCAAACGCGATTAAAATGGGCACCATGTTTGGCTCGAGCGCCATGGGCCTTATTGCCCAGTTTGCCAGCTTTCGCCACGCCAACCTCGGCGCTATTGTTTGCATTGCCTTCGCTGCCGTTTGCCTGTTCTTGCACCAGCACTTTAAGAAACAAGAAAGCAAGGCACTGCCGGCAAACAACAGTGGGCTGTGTTTTAAGAGCTAAACATATTCATTATTTACCCCGGATAGCCACTTACAACGATCATCTAGCAACCACCAACTATCAACTACCGTCTATGTCCTACCCTCCTTGCCCCCAGTGCCACTCTGAATTTGTTTACCAAGATCAAAACTACTTAGTTTGCCCAGAATGTGCACACGAGTGGAATCCGGACGATCAAGACAGCTTTGCAGTCAAAGATGCCAACGGCGCGCCGCTGCAGCAAGGCGATAAGGTCACCTGCATTAAAGACTTAAAAGTAAAAGGCAGCTCTCAGGTTATTAAAGTTGGCAGCAAAGCCATCATTAAGCGTATTGTCGACGGCAAAGACCACCAGCTCGACTGTAAAATTGTCGGCGCCGGCGAAATGATGATTACCGCTAAATACGTTAAAAAGGCTTAGCAGGAAGCGCCGGCGCCCGATATTGGCGTTAAAACTGCAACAGCTCGATACTTATTTTTGCTTATTGTACAAATAATGAGTGTTTTAATGTTTATTAAAACACTCATACAAACGCTTTAACCTTGCATTTGTTCCAACTCAACACCTTTGGTTTCGCGCACAAATTTAAATACAAACAAAATAGAAAGTGCCGCAAAAAACGCGTACAAGCTGTAGGTCAAGGCTAGGCCCAGCGCCGCCACAAAAATTGGGAAGGTCATGGTGATCGCAAAATTTGAGCCCCACTGAAACAAGCCGGCAACCGCAAGGCCAGAGCCGCGTATTTGATTTGGGAACATTTCACCGAGCATCACCCACATCACCGGCCCCCACGAAAAGTTAAAGAAAACCACGTAGACATTGGCCGCCACTAAAGCTAACAAACCCATGTTATCACTTAAACTGACCGCGCCATCCGCACCTAGATTTGCAGTTGAAAACGCAAACGCGGCAAGTGTAAGGGCAACAGCCATACCGCTAGAGCCAATAAGCAACAGTGGTTTGCGGCCGACTTTGTCAATTAACAGCAGTGCGACAGTCACCGCCGCTATGCTCAAACTGCCAGAGGCTACATTGATCAGCAGCGCGTCATTTTCAGAAAAACCAACGGCCTGCCACAGCACCGCACCGTAATAAAAAATCACATTGATGCCGACCAACTGCTGGAAGCTAGCCAAACCGATGCCCAGCCATACGATCGGGCGCAGACGTTTTGTGTTTGAATCAATCAGGTCGCGAAAGCTCGGGCGGTGATCCTGGGCAAGTGACGCTTGAATATCCTGGTATTTTTTTTCAGCCGTCGCGCCATAGAGCTTTGTTAATACCGCTACGGCTTTGCTTTTTTTAGCTCTGGCAACAAGGTAGCGTGGGCTTTCAGGAATAAATAACAGCGCTACAAAAAAGATAACTGCCGGAATAAGTTCCACCCAGAACATCCAGCGCCAGGTCTCTTTGCCAAACCACAACGGGTTAAGCGCCGAACCGGATAACTTAGCCAACAAAAAATTACTTAAAAAGGCCACCGTCAAACCCAGGATAATGGCCACCTGTTGAATCGAAGCCAGGCGGCCGCGATAGCGCGCCGGCGCAACTTCACTGATATAGGCAGGCGCCATGACACTGGCGGCGCCAACGGCCAGACCACCGATAATGCGAAATATAATAAATGCCGCTGAACTGCCCGCCGCACCTGAGCCCCAGGCCGATATAATAAAAAGCACCGAGGCAACAATAAGCATAACGCGGCGGCCAAAGATATCGGCCAGCCAACCGGCACAAAAGGCGCCAAGCGCACAACCGAGCAACATCGAAGCGACATTAAAACCCGTGCCGATATCATCGGCATTAAAGGCCACACGCAGCCCTTCAACGGTGCCATTAATAACACCACTATCAAAACCAAATAAAAAACCGCCGATCGTTGCGATACAACTGATCAAAATGACCGTCAAACTGTGTTCTTGCTCAGGCCCTGCTGACGCAGTAAAACCTGCGTCTTTTGAAGCTTGAGAACCTGAACCTTGAGAGCTTGCACCAGCTAAATCAGACATACAGTACCTAAATCCAAAGAGGTTGTGTTGAGAATGTTGTTATCGGCGCCTTAAACACAGCGCACTTAGAGCGATGTTATTTTTATAGCGCTTTTATATTCCAACAATTTGTCAGCTATATTTCCTTTTCACCTATCTTTGTATTTCTGCTGGACAAAACAAGCAGGTTAACAAAAACGATGACGGATTCTGGCAAATATTAACGCTTTAGTAAAACAAAGCTTTCGTTTGCGCCAAGCGCCCGACCTAAGCCCCACAGGCTTTTCCACTAAAACTCCCGTCACCTGCACACCAGAGCATCGACAGCTTTAGTAAATAAAGCGATTTATAATATTCTCATATCGTTCTTGTTGGCCACTGATAGGCAAAGGCTCTTCTAACTTATCGCCAATTGCAGCGAGCTCTTGAAGATCCAGCTGCCCGTTGGCAAAAGCCAAGCCCTTACCGCTATCAAAGCTCTGGTAACGCTGTTTGCGCATAAGTTCAAGTTCGGATTTTTCCAGCAGCTGCTCGGCAATTAATAAAGCCCGGGCAAAAACATCGATGCCACCAATATGGCCATAAAAAGCATCGTGTAAATCAGTCGAATTGCGCCGGCGCTTGGCGTCAAAATTCACACCCCCGCCTTGCAGGCCACCGCTGCGCAGCAGTACCAGCATCATTTCAACACACTCATTTAGGTTGTAGGGGAACTGATCCGTATCCCAGGCGTTTTGGTAGTCGCCGCGATTGGCGTCTATGCTGCCGAGCATGCCGGCATCGGCGGCAACGGTCATTTCATGCTCCATTGTGTGGCCGGCCAGGGTTGCGTGATTCGTTTCAATATTTAATTTAAAGTCGTGCTGCAAATCGTACTTGTGTAAAAAGCCGATTACGGTTTCGCTGTCAAAATCGTACTGGTGTTTTGACGGTTCCATCGGTTTGGGTTCGATTAGAAAATTACCGCAAAAGCCCTGTTTGCGGCCATAATCTCTGGCCATTGTTAAAAATCGCGCCAGGTGTTCTTTTTCACGTTTAACATCGGTGTTAAGCAGGCTCATATAACCCTCGCGCCCACCCCAAAACACATAGTTTTCACCACCTAAGGCAATGGTAATATCGAGCGCGTCTTTAACCTGCGCGCCCGCACGCGCGAGCACGTCAAAATTGGGGTTGGTGGCGGCGCCGTTCATATAGCGCGGATGAGAAAATAAATTGCTGGTGCCCCACAACAATTTAATACCCGAGGCCTGCTGTTTTTCCTGGGCGTAATCGGCAAGCGCCCACAGGCGTTTTTTTGTCTCGGCCCGACTCGGCGCTTCATCAACTAAATCCATATCGTGAAAACAGTAATACGGCAGACCAAGCTTGCCAATAAACTCAAACGCCGCATCAAATTTAGCTTTGGCCCGCGCGATCGGGTCACTAATATTTGCCCACGGATAAACAAAGGTACCCGGGCCAAAAGGGTCGGCCCCGGTGCCACAAAAGCTGTGCCACCAGCACACGGCAAACTTAAAGTGCTCTTTCATTGTTTTTCCGGCAACAACACGGTTTTCATCGTAGTAGCGGTAAGCTAAAGCCTTGTTACTGCCTGTGCCTTCAAACTTAATTTCATCAATGCCGGGGAAATATTCCGTCGAGCCTATCAATGCTGCCATAAACTATGCTCCTTATTCGGGCTGTTTTGTCTTTAACAACTGCAGCCAACGCAGTTGCTGCTGCTTGAGTTCTGTGCGGTGTTTTGAGGGCTGAATTTCCTTGCCGACCGGCTCCAGCGAAACAAAAGCCTGCTCTGCATTTTGGTAAAAAGCGCAGCCCCAGGCCGCAGCCCGGGCAGCACCCTCGGCGCCGCTGGTACTAAATAGCTGTATAGGTAGGCCGGTGCAATCACTGAGGCTCTGCCTGAAAACTTCACTGAGAAATAAACTGTCGTGGGCGGCAACTATCTTTGTTGCGCCAAAGCCTAAGCTTTCGAGCTGCTTCATGCCCATGGCCATCGCAAATGCCACGCCCTCTTGAACCGCGCGCGCCATATGTGCCAAGCCGTGGCGATTTAAATCCAAACCTTCAATCTGTGCCCGCTGGGCGGCATGATTTCCGAGCAGGCGCTCGGCGCCATTGCCAAAGGGCAGCACCATCAACCCTTCAGAGGCCACCGGCGCCGTCGCCGAAAGTTCGGAGAGCTGCTGATAACTAAGCGTCGAGCCGGCTTCATCTAGCAGCTGCTTTAGCCAGCTGTACATGCGCCCGGCACCATTGATGCAGGCCAGCAAACCAAGCGGCTGCTCGGCGCCGGGTTCAGCAATATGTAAAAAACTGTTAATACGCTGAGTCTCGTCGCAAATCAAGGTATTGCTAACGCCGTAAATAACACCTGAGGTTCCCGCCGATGCGGCAATATCGCCGTGCTTAAATGCGCCGAGGCTCAAGGCGTTATTGACCTGATCGCCAGCGCGATAACTCAAAACAACATCATCGCCGGCACCCGAACCGAGCCCAAGCTCTTTGGCAAGCTCCGCTTTAAGTGTCGCCGCAATACCGAGGTTGCTTTTAAGCTCGGGCAGCAGCTCGCTACTTAAGCCGGCTTTTTGCAGCGTATCGCTCGCAGCAGCGCTTTGCACAAAATCCCACAAGGTCGCTTCCGAAAGGCCACTTGCACTGGTTGTGCAGCGACCACTAAGGCGCATGGCGATATAGTCGCCGGGCAGCATAATTTTGTCGATGCGCTTAAACGTCTCGGCCTTGTGCTGTTTAAGCCACAACAATTTACTTAAGGTAAAATTGCCGGGCGTATTTAACAGCCTCTGTTTACACCAGCGCTCGCCGAGCGTTTTGCCAAGCGTTGCACCGACATCAACTGCGCGGCTGTCACACCAGATAATCGACGGGCACACAGCCCGGCGCTGTTTATCTACAGCCACCAAACCGTGCATTTGATAGGCGATGCCGATGGCGCGCACCTTAACACCCGCGCCGGGGTTGCGCGCTAACAAGTTTGTTATGCCCTGCTCAACGGCCTGCCACCACAGCTCGGGCTCTTGCTCGGCCCAGCCGGGCTGAGAAGAAATAATCTCAAACTCCGTTTCGGGGCTTGTCAGTGCATCGATCTGCGCACCCGCCTGTGCATCAAACAGTGACAGTTTTACTGAAGATGTGCCAAGATCTATGCCCAATGTGTACATAAAGCCCCTGCTTTTACTGCTGCCCCAAGCTTAGCGCTGCCAGCTGTCAGTAAGCAGGCAGCGCACATATAGTTATTATGACCAGAACATAACTTATCATCCATTGTTTTTTATTTGGCACCGGCCTGGTTTGTTGCTCAGCGCTTAACAAGCGCCGCTTGTTTACTTAAGTGCAAGCTTCCTGGAACGTTACATCTTAAGTGAACAGCATTGCGCTATACTGCGGGCTTTAAATATCACAAATACCGGCGCAAACACCTGCACACTCGCCAAGTGCCAAGTGCCAAGCCCACCGACAACTACCGTATTGCGATGAAACAAGAATCCAGTTCCCCTTCCCGCCCAATGCTCGATGCCATCAGTATCGACTGCGTTATTTTCAGCCTCAACAAGGGGCAGCTAGAGGTATTGTTGGTCAAACACGCCGAGGGTATCAGCAAAGGCAACTGGGGTTTGCCCGGAGGCTGGATCTATCGGGATGAAAGCATCGACGATGCCGCCTACCGCCTGCTAAAAGATTTAAGTGGCCTGGAAAATGTTTATTTAGAACAGCTGCGCGCCTTTGGTGATGTAAAGCGTTTTCCCGGAGAAAGAGTGGTAACGGTTGCCTACTGCGCTTTAATTCGCGCCGAAGATTACCCCGTTGTTGCGGGTTTTACCGCCTCGGATGTGAAGTGGCAAGCAGTGGCCGAGCGCGGCAGCTTAATTTACGACCACGATGCCATTGTCGATTTTGGCGTGGACTATTTAAAAGCCAAAATTAAACGCGCACCGATCGGCTTTAATTTATTAAGCGAAAAGTTCACCTTGCTGCAGTTGCAAGAATTGTACGAAGGCATATTGGGCATCAAGCTCGACAAACCTAATTTCCGCAGAAAAATGATGAAAATGAACTTGCTGGTTGACTGCAATGAAAAACAAACCGGTGTGCCCCACCGCGCCGCCCAGCTTTACCGTTTTGACGCAGAGGTTTATCAGCGGCTAACCAAAGACGGTTTTGTATTTGAAGTTTAAACAAAAGCAGTTTTTAAAACACAAAAAAAGGGCTTCATAATGAAGCCCTTTTTTTGTGCTGATCGCGAAGTTGCGAATTCGCCAGCCTTAAAAGCTATTAATAGTCATTAAAAACTATAAGGCGTTGTCGATTCACCAAAGCGGTTCAGGTTAGTGCCGAGCATACGCGCAATACCTAAGAAATAATCGGCCGAATGCCTGAAGTTGCCATTTTGGCGAACATCAAGATAACGACCTGTCTGGTGAACACCGCCAAGACCACCGGCAATCAGATAAGGCATATCCACATTGCGGTGGTTATACATACTGAATTCCGAAGCCGTAACAATTAAGGTGCTGTCAAACAGCGAACCATTACCGTCCGGGATTTCTTTTAAACGATCAATCAAGTACGCCATACGCCCATAATACCAGCGGAAAATACGTGCCTGATTGCGGCGAAGGTTGGCATCGGGTTTGTGGCCGAGGTTGTGATCGTTGACATCGCCGCCCTCAAGATCGCTGATACCAACTTTTTTATAGTGATCGTTTTGCGCTGGGCCTTTGTCTGTGCCAGAGGCGCTGAACTGCAGCATCGATACACGCGTGCGGTCCAGTGCAAACGCGGCGATCGTGGTATCAATCGCAATATCAACCAACTTGCCAAAGTTTTCAGAACGATTCCAGTACTTGCTTGAATCGTTGCGCGAGCCCGCGGTATTAGTCCAGCCATTGGGAATGTCAAACGAGACATCCACTTGCTGGCCGCCGCTGTTGTCTTTCTCATCGGCGTCAACAATGGCCTGCGTATCTTGTTCAAGCTTTTCAAATGACGCGAGGATTTTTTCCATCTTCTGGCGCGCTTCATCACCGCCCATACAACGCACTGTTTCAAGCTCGGCCGCGGCCGAGTTCAAAATCGCCAAACGTGCTTTCTGATCGGTAAATTTAGGCCCGCTTACCACGCCGGATGAATCAATACCGTTTGGAAAAATCTGATTGTAAACGTCCATTGGGTTCCAGTTTGGGCTGCCAATATTGCCGCCGCCGACGGTTCTCACCGGCGACATATAACCGTCGGCCGCACCGCGGTTGTGAACGTGGTGCCCGTAAACCGGCGTATAAATTGATGAGATCGCCGAGCTGCCTTTTAAAAGCGGCCCGAGCACCTGATCGATACTGCCGTTCTTAGGTGTGCCGCCAGTTAACGCGTGATCGATAACCATCGCGTGCGCATCACTGCTATCTGAGCCCGAACCGCGATTCTGGAAACCGCTGTAAAGGCTGATATCGCTGACGTGACGGGCCAGAGGCTGCAAGCAGTAGCCGGCCATATTATTGTCGACATAGTTGCGAATCGAATTGTTATTACTCTTCGGATTGCGGCCACTGATCGACGCATTGCCATTAATCTGCAACTGCCCAGTCTGAGCCGGCCAGAAGGCCTGCTGCGCACAGCCTTCCGGGACATACCAAATAATCAGGCGCTTAAACCCGGCTTCTTCGGCCAGCGCGCGCTGGGCAAATGGAGACATCATCGCCAGCGAAGCGCCGCCGCCAACGGCGGCTTTAATGAAGTTACGTCGTTTTAATTCTGAATTAATTATGTTCATCATTAGTTCTCCACCGGGCATGAGTCGAGTTCGGCCGTCGCGTGAATCTTGCTAAAGGATTCGCTCGTTACCAGTGTTTTAAAGATGTCGTTGATTGGCGCTCCAGCTTTGGCCATGGCTTCAACCTGGCTAAAGCTGGCCGCTTCGGAGGCTTTAGGGTCGCGGCCCAAAGCAAAACGATAGAGCTGACGCGCAAAACAGTGCTGTACGGCGACACTCGAGGCGGCGGCCGTCGAGAAGACAGGCACTTCGCTGTAATCACCGTCGATGTCCGAATCCATCTTCACACCACCGCTGAGCTCGGCTGAGCTAAACAACTTGCCGGTGTCATCGTAGATATCAAACATGCGACCGAGCGGATCAACCACTGCGTGGCAGCCTTTACAGCCCGGCGCCGTGGCGCGGTCAGCAGTGCCTTCGTTCTGGTCGGCGGCGTTATCCGGCGGAGGCGGCATGGCGTTACAGAACAGGCGCTCAAATACAACCTTGCCACGGAAGATGGTGTTGACGTCGCGGCCGTGCTCACCGTTGCCGATAAGGAAACTTGCGTGCGTCAAAATGCCCTGGCGCAACGAGCCGTCTTCAAAGGTGTAGAGCTCCCAGTCGCTGCTCGGCGCCTCAACACCGTAGTGTGCGGCTAGGTTGGCATTAATAAAGCTGTAGTTAGCATCAAACAGCTCAGCCATCGGCAGGCCCTGATCAAGAATGTAGTAGACAAAACGCTTGGTCTCTTCCACCGCATCTTTTTTCAGTTGATCTTCCGAATCGCTAACCTGGCCGGGGATATGCAACCACTCGGCAATAAAGCGCCAGACAACTTCTTTATAGGCTTCGCTTGCCATTAAACGATCAGCGTGGGCAGCAACACTTGCAGAGCTCGTCGACGACATGCTCATAAACAGCTCTTCGTCGGGAATACTGTCGATCAAGAAGTACGACAGGCGCACCGCCAGCTCTTCGGGTTTCAGGTTGCTGTTGGTGACATCGCCCTCACCGACTTCAATGTTATAGAGGAAGCGCGAATCAATCAGCGCGCGGGCAATGGCGGCAGCCACCGCTTCACTTTCCTCGGCGCCGTCGTCAAAGGCTTTGTCGATAATGGCCGCCAAGGCGCTAACGTCCTGGCTTGGCAAACTCTGTACGCGGAACAGTTTTTCAATGCTCGGCTTTAAGTACTGCTCAACACAGCCCTGGGCCGTGGTCTCCCAAGTACATTGATTGTTGTACAACTTAACCAGCTCTTTGGCGATCGACTGAGCGGCAATCACCGCGTTGGAAAAGTCAGAGGTATTTTCAGCAGCGTTGTTGGTATAAGCAGCAAAAGGACCGGTGGTATCCGCCAACAGGGTAACTTCCGGCAAGCTCACGCCATCGCCAGCGACCGGGAAGGCCACATCACAGCGCTCAGAACCACACATACAGATACTGTTGCTGGCACCACTGTTTTTACAGTCGTTTGCCTGCGGCCAAATCGCCCGACACTGAGAGGTCAGGTTACACTGATCGGCCGGCACGACCGGGGCACCGCTCGAGGCATTGGCAAGATCAAAGGCATCGTAAATGGTGTTCATATACTCTACGTTGGTCAGGCGGAACTGCGGTGACAAAATTGCAGAGTTCGCCAGCTCCTTAACGCCGGAACAACCGGTTATACCAACGCTTTCACCCGGCTCAGAGAAGCAGGCGTCGATCACGTCGGGCACCTTATCGCCGTCGTTATCAACCGCGCGCTCTTCGGCGGAACAGCCCATGGTATTGCCGCTGTTCACAACCGAGCCAACTTGATCGGCCGGTGTGTTCGGGCAGACATCGTCCGGCAGATTTACCCCGTCGCCGTCGGCGTCGAGACACTCAGCATCGTTGGCGTTGGCCGGGTCGTCGCACTTGCCGCCGTTACCGGCTGGCGCAAAGGCTTTGACCATAAACTGCGCGATATCACTGGCACAGCTTGAACCACCACTGTCGACACAGCTTGATGAGGCGCTGCCAAGCGGCATAAATTCATCGAGGTAAGCGGCCAGCGGGCCAACTTCGGCGCAGTTGCCATCAACTTTTTCACATTCGTAGTTGTTGATCTTGGTGTACGCACCACCCTGGCCTTCAGCTCCGTGACAGGCCGCGCAAGACTTCGATACATACAAGGCCTCACCGCGCTGCACAGATGAACAGCCATCGTTATCAACCATCACACTCGCTTCAGTGTTCGGGCAGCTGTCGGATGCATTTAAAACACCGTCGTTGTCGCTATCATTTGACGGCGGCATCGTCGGCTGTTCGGACGGCATCGGGCTCGGCAGCGTTGACGGCTGCACGGATGGTAAAGGTGAAGGCTCGGGCGCGATGCTCGGCTGCGCCGAAGGCTGTATCGACGGTACAGGCGAAGGCGCAGTAGAAGGCATCACCGAAGGTTTGGGTGACGGCTGAGTTGAACCCGAGCCGATCTTGCGCACAACTAGGCCAGAGAGTTTGGCATTGTGAACAGAAGCTGAGAACTGCAAGTCGAGCTGCCCATCACGAACAGAGACAGAGCTTAATGTTTTGTCGAGCGCGTGTTTGGCGCCGGCCTCAGCAACCAAGTCGAGGCCACTGACAAGGCGCTGACCTTCAACATCCACATCAAAAACACGCTTGCCGCTCTCTTGCCAAAATATTTCAGCAAACTTCAGGCTAATTTCATACTCGCCGTTGTCGACAGGCAAAGCATAACTAAAACTGCCCCAGCGGTTAGTTTGATAGAGGGCCTGCATGGTGGTGCCGGCAATAGCATCGTCGCCGCTTGACGGTGTTCCGCCGGTAAAATAGGCGTCGGCGATATAAAGAACATCGCCGTAGTTTAGGCCCTGTTCGGAACCAACGTTAATCGCATAAACCACGGCCATATCCGGGCTAGGTTCGCTCGACGGTTCAGGCGAGGGCTGCACCACTGGCGCCCAACTTTTGATGTAAGCGGCAATATTGATCGCACAGTCGGCAACACAGTTTTGCCCCTGGTTGTGAGGCATCCATTTTTCGATGTACTCAACCTGATCGTAGAGCATGCCGGGCTCGGAGCTGTGCTCCCAGAAATCTTCGGCAGCATCAATCGGGTCAGAAAAGCCTGTGCTCTGACCATCGTCGCCGTGGCAGAACGAACACTGCTGGCTATAGGCAAGCTTACCGGCTTCAATATCGCCCTCGGGCTCGACCGGAGGCAAACTCGGCTGCGGCGAAGGCTCAACCGGGCTTTGAGACGGCTCGCTTGATGGCAAAGCCGAAGGTAGCGGGCTGGGCTCGGCTGACGGCAGCGGTGAAGGAAATACCGTACCGGGGCTCTGGCTTGGCTGCGGCGAAGGCAGGCCAGTATCGGCGCTCGGCTGCGGGCTAGGCCAAGGTGTTGTTGGCGATGTTGTTGGCGATGGGCTTACCACCGGGCTTGTGGCCGGCGACGGACTCGCCTCACCGGTAGCGCCACCATCCACAGCGGCTCCGCCACACGAGGCCAGCGCAAATGAAACGGATACAGCTATTAAGAAGCGTTTTGTTAAATAGAACATAAAATCACTTATGAGTAAGAGTTTTAAGTTTTCAAATCGAACATGTTTGCCAAGAACAGCAAAACAGCTTCAGCCCACTATGTCCTATAGCGAGCCAAAATGTTCTAAATCTGGTGCAGGGCGAGAGTAACTTTCAGCCTAATTTAAGCAATACATTAAGCTCAGTATTTGTGATGCACTCTTCATTATTTGTGTGCCAAAAATGGAACTTTGCGAACTCAGCACAGCGCAATAACCACGCGGCTTAGCGCCAAAGCAAGCAACAGATGAAATCGTTTACACGACAGGCGGTTCACACACCAAAAAAAGCCATACTTTAGAAGCAGGAAATACATCGAGATGCAGAAAAAAAACCACCCCAAAGTCGCAACAAAAAAACACGCTTAGAGCAAAAAAATACAGAGACAATAAGATTGATACTTTGCAGAAAAATTTTATTATTAAAGCCGGCAGCAACGCGGCAAAAGTGAAAGATGGTAAAGGCAGGCGTTTTGCAACAAACAGCGCAGATAATTGTCCACACTGCTAAGCGACAACAAAACCAGTACAGCCAAATAAAGCCGGAATACCCTATGCCCAACGCGACAAATGCTGATCAGCAAATAACTTCGGCCTTTAAGCTAAGCACTGCTGGCGACGTTTTACTGTGGCATATCATTTTGTTAGCGCTACTATTTGCAAGCCCACTATTGATAAATCAGGCCGCCGCACAAGCTGCCACTGATAATAAAAGCAAGGCCCAGCAGCCACATATTCAAGTGCAGCTTATTGCCGAGAACATCAGCGCCCACAAAAGCCGTGTCGGCATCTTATTTGAGCCCGAGCCGGGCTGGCATATTTACTGGCTCAACCCCGGCGACACCGGGCTGGCCCCCAATATTAGCTGGCGTGGCAGTGAGGGTTTAAAATTTGGCCCACTCAAGTGGCCGATGCCTGAGCACATCCCCGTTGCCCACTTGGTCAACTATGGTTATCACGGCACTAGCCTGCTGTGGAGTGAACTCAGCCGCAGTGCAGGCACAGGCGACAATAACAGCAAGCACAACAATAACAGCCCCGGCATCGTGCAGGCCGAGCTAAGCTGGTTAGTCTGCAAAGAAAGCTGCGTGCCAGGCCAGGCCTCGTTAAGCCTTGATTTAAACCAGCTCGATCAGGCGAGCTCAGCGCAGGCCGGTAAATATTTTGCAAAAGCACAAGCTAAATTGCCCAAAGCCTTAGCAACTATGCAGGCTCACTACTGGACAGACTCAGACAAGCTCTATATTGACGTTTATTTTAAGCAGGCGCTGTTCTCCAACGCAGCCAGAAACGCACACACAAAAAGCGATATTGAGTTATTTATCAAAGAGCTCGATCTGGTGAACTACAGTGCCTCCGCCGACGTACACGCAGAGCACAATGTTTTGCGCTGGAGCACAACTTTAAACGATTATTATCAAAGCGCCCCGGACCGTATTCACGCAGTGCTGGTACTAGACCAGCAGCAGGCCTTCGAATTTGCCATCAACCTTAAAACGGAGTTCAACAACTAATATGAAGATACATCAACACGCTTATCGTTTGTTCACCGCACTTTTATTATTAGCCTTGGGTGCGAACAGTTTGGCCGCTGCGAAAATCAATGAAGCTGCGCCAGAATTTGAATTAACAGACAGCAACAGCAATACCGTAAACTTAAGCCAATTTAAGGGCTCTACCGTTATTCTTGAATGGACCAATAACGAATGCCCCTTTGTAAAAAAACACTACGACAGCGGCAATATGCAAAAACTGCAAAAACACTACCGCCAACAAGGTGTTGTATGGTTGTCGATTATTTCTTCAGCGCCGGGCAAACAAGGTTATGTTGACAACAAAACGGCCAACGAATTAACAGCCTCACGCGATGCCGAGCCCAGCCATGTGTTGTTTGACCCAAGCGGCGAGGTTGGCAAACTCTATGGCGCTAAAACCACGCCTCAGATCGCAATTATCGATAAACAAGGTATCTTGCGTTATAACGGCGCAATCGACAGCATTCCGTCTGCCAACCCGGCCGATATCGCCAAAGCGCAGAACTATGTTGACAGCGCCATGGCTGCACTCGACAAAGGGCAATTACCGAAACCTGCAATCACCCGCCCCTATGGCTGTTCGGTAAAATATAAATAAACAACAACTGCGGGGCCTGAAGCGCTAGGCCCCGATTATATTTATCGCCGTATCTAGACTAGGGCCTGTTAATACTAGTGATTAAAGGCCTGAAGATAAGCCAACCACTGCGACTGGCTAGTAATTTCCCCGGCCTTTTGCCAAGCGTAACCGGCCCAATATTCAATTTCTGCAGACTGATCCGTCCGGCTAATAAGTAAGGCGTGCTTATCGGCGCTGGTATTCACCTGTGTACTAATCAGGGGCTCTGCCGGCCAGCGATCAGGCAATATCAGCGCTGTGCCCAAATACGAATCGTCTAATTTTTCCCAGACGCTGGCTTGTTGCTTATCGTCAGAAAAGCTGATTTTACCGTGGCTGTGAGCACTTAAACCAACAGCGATGGGCAGGTTGGCCGCGGCTTGGCCGTTTTTATAAAAACGCGATTTCACATGAAATAAGCGCTGGCCTTTTTTTAACGAGATGGTTTTCTCTTCGCGGTAGAGATCGCCTTTAATTCGCTGTTCATAACTAAGTGAAAACTGCAGCTGTGTGCTGCTTATCTCAGGCTCATTCCAGCTCACAAAGGTATTTAAGCCGTAAGCGCGGCCCTCTATCCACAGCGCCGTCGAACCGCAGCCGAGCGAATCCCCGACCTTGTAGTTGTCGAGCCCCTCACCTCTATCTTGGTGATAACTCAGACCCTGGTTTAAGGCCAAATCGTACCAGCGATTAATAATCGGGTACGGCACGCGCTTGAGCCAACAATCCACACCGGCATTTTCCAGCGAGTTGCGAAGTGCCGGCCCATAGACACGAAAGGCCACTTTGTCATTTTCCCACGCAAAGTCATCGGCGCGCTCACTCACAAAACGGGCAAACATCGGCGAGCTTAATTGCTGCTTTTTATTTGAGCCTGCGCTTTTTTCTTGCACCGGCGCCTTGTCGCTAGCCGATACGCTCGCGGCTTTGAACGAACAAGCGTGTAGTGATACAACAATAAGAAGCAGCGCGCTTAAGAGCCACATAAACTTACCTAATTTATTTAACACGTTAAAACAGCCGTTTAAGGGCGCTCAAGAATATGGCCAACGATGCGGGTATTAAAATCTTCAAAGTGCGGGAACTCGCCTTGCATCCACAAAACAACTTTCCAACCTTCCGCGCTAACAATGATTGGCCTGAAATTTTTCTCGCTAGAATTTTGGGTAAGGCTCTGCCAGTCAATACTGCTCACATCATCGGCCTCTTTGACCTTAGCGATATAAATTTCGTACTGCTCAGATAAAAAATCACCCGTATTCGGATGAACATTGGTTGAAATCACCACATTTTCAGGGTCCTCGGGGTCAAGAGCAATTAAACCGGTATAACTTGCCTCCATCTCATACAGCGACGGGCCGGCATAGGCTACTTCTCTGTCGTGCCACGCGCTGCCTGTCCAGCGCGCCATGCGAAAGCGCTGATCACTGTTAGACAAATACAAGCTATATGCGACGTGCGGGTGTTCATTTTTGTCCGACTCCACATCCGTCGACCAAGCAGCATTGGGCACACTGCCAAAACCTTCGGGTTTTACTGTTGTCTCGCTGCCTTGATAGATTTTGTCGGTATCAGATGCAACTAAAGGGCCGTCACTAAAGTAGTTGATCAAGCTGCCATCGGCTTTGTAAAACGCCTCTCCATCAAAACCTGCGTAATAAACACTGTTGCCGTACTGGCGCGGGTGAGCATCGGAAAAAAACAAACCAATAAGATTGTCATTTACCTGGTTGTAGCGCATATAAGGGCGCTGGTGTACATCAAACTCATCGGCAACAAAGTGACTGCGATGCCCCCATGTAGCGCCGTCGTCTTCAGAATAAACAAAATACGGATTTAAATCTGAGCCCATACGAAAGAAGTTATACAACCTGTGTTGCTTTTTTATGCTGTATAAATTCATATAAGTCACCCCGCCCCAGTAATTATCCGGGTCTTTAACAAAGTCGTGCTGCATAACTTTGCGCTCTGACCAGCTCAGGTAATTATCTTTTGACGAGATAGCGTAATAGTGCTTGTCTTCTTTGCCGTGTTCGGCCCACACGGCAACTAAACTGCCGTCATCGCGCACGTGAAAAACCGGGCCGTTGTGATCGTCTATTTCAAACGCCGCATCAAGCACGGCGACACCATCGAGTTTGCCACCGGCAAGATCAAAGACACCCACACGGATATCGCCGCTTTGACCACTGATGCCCCCGATAATTAACTTGCCGTTGTGAATGATGACTCTTGGGTCTTGGTACCAACACCAGCCAAGATCCTCAACAAAGCTTGTTTGCATCAAATCCATTTGCGGATAAGGGCCTGTATTGGCGGGTACGTCGTGCAGCGCTTGCCGAGAGCTGCAGGCCGTCAAAAACAATAAACAGCCGCTAAACGCGCCAGCCAAACAAGAAGGTAGATGTATATTCATTAAAACTGGTCACTCATGCGTAAAGACGGAATTATTTTTTTGTTGTGCACACGGTTGCACTGCCAAAACAAAGCATGCTGATCCCCGCGAACAATGTGAGGTTTGACTTGATGTGCAAGCGGGTCAAAGCTCAGCTGCTGCCAGTGCCAGCGCCCCTGCTTAAATTGGCCTTTAAACAATTGATATAAATCTTGCGCAAGCGCTTGCCCATAGGTGGGCGAGCGTGAATCAAGCTGCACGCGGCTCGATACAAGCAGCGTAGAGTTAGAATCGGGCACTAAACTCAAACCGTTAATTAACATCGCTGTTTGTTCAGCAGCTGCCTTTTTTCCGTCTGAGCTGTTTTGGTCTAAGGCTTTTACATCTAAGTTTTTGGCATTAATTTTCTCTGCCAACCGCTTTGCATCAAACTCCAATAATTTTTCCGTTTGCCAGGCGCCTGTTTCGTTTAAGCTAAGCAGTTGCCATTGATGGCTGCTCGCAGAGCTTAGTGCCAATGCAATAAGCGGCCTGCCATTATAAAGCTCCATATCCTCAAGCTTAAAAGAAGATACGCTATTTTGGCCCAAATACGGCACGGCCGCCGGCGCTAGCTCATTTATTACTGCTGGCAGCTTTAAATTTGCCAGCGGCGTGCCATCGGCGCTGGCAAACTGTGCATCAGCCAAACGCAAATAATAAATACCCGTGTTCGGCCCATCGTAAACACTTAGTAACAGGTGAAGAATATCGCCCTGACTAACACTGTTTAACTGAACGTTTTCCGCCGAGCTTGCCCCCGTATGTATTAACGCGGCGCCTTTCGACCAACTTGCACCAGCATCGGTTGATTGGCTCGATCTTAACGAAGCCTGCTCATCGATAAAAAACTGCAGCGTTAAAGGCTCACCGGCATGCGTTTTTAGCGAGTGAAGCTGCAACCAGCGCCGGCTTTCACGGGCACTAACTTGTTCGGCCTGCAGCACCATCGGGCTCCAGGTCGGCAACTTGATTTTTCGCTGTAAAAGTTGCCCTGAAGCCCCACTGCCTGAAGACACATTGTACAAAGCCAATAATTGTTGATCCTCTGTCGAAAGCAGTGCAGCCGAATCCATGGCCGCAGCTTGATTTAATATTTTTTGTTTACGTGCATAGGCGCTGACATTTGGCCACTGCCCGCCGGTAAATGCGCTAATTGCGGCTTGTGTTTGCGGCAGCTCGCTTTCTGGCTCATGCTGTGCCGGCTCGTGTTTTTTAAGTGTATTGTGCAAAGCAAAAAACACGGCTTGTTGTTTAATAACTGGCTGCGAGCTGCTCGCCGGCCACTGGGCATTGGCGGCAACAAAGCGCGGTTGAAACGGCGCCGAACTTAAATCCAGCAAACTTTTGTGGGCATTGAGCTTTAGCATTTGCGCACCGGCGAGTATCAGCGCGCCGGCGGCGTAATCAACACTGTCCCGCGCCCTGACTTCATGGGGTGAGCCGGCAACAATTTGGCTGTAACCGAGTTTACCGCTCGGCTCTATGCTGGCCGCCAAACCAGACCACGCTTTAAGCAGGCTCGGTAAAAAATACTGCCTCGGCAACCAGCCTTCGTTCACCCCTTTTGCCAGCGCGTAAGTAAAAAAGGCGCTGGCACTGGTTTCTTTTGTTGTATACCAACCCGGCTCGGTAAGCGCACTGCGCCACAGGCCGTCATTTTGCTGATAGTGCAACAAGCTGAAACTTAACTGCTGAAACAGCGCCAAATAGCGCTTTTTCTCGGGGTCCTTGTCGTCGAGATAGTCGATGGTTCGGGCAAGGCCAGCCATGACCCAGCCCATGCCGCGCCCCCAGAATATTTTTTGCCCACTTGGGCTTCGCAGCTGCGCCGACTTCGGCAACTGATCGCGAAACAGCAGTTGTGCATCGGCATCGTAGAGTTTGGCAACTGCCGGCCAGTACAGCTTGTGCAAAGTCTGGTAATAGCGCGCATCGCCGGTTGCTTTACCCATGCGCGCAAGCACCGGCGGCGCCATGTACAGAGCATCGGCCCACGACCACAAATGGGCGCCGTCAAACGGATAGGTGTTTTGATCCCAGTCGTGCAGCTCGCCGGGCTTAATTTCCCGCCGGTCAAAATAAGCCTGGCTCAAGCGCTGATCGAGCTCGGCAAGCGCTGCCCTATCTTTTTTAATAAAATGCAGGTCGAGATAACTCTGCGCCGGGCACAGTTCATCGGCGTGCACGGGGTTGTTAATCGCCCAGTCGAGGTGCCCGGCCCAGGCCTGCATTTTTTTTAAATACCAGCGCTCACCTGTGGCGCGATATGCGGCAATAAAACTTGAGAAAAAAGTACCGGTTGTCCAGCCCGGCCCGGGCAGTTCACCATAGGCCTGCAATTGGTACTCGGCAACACGGCGCATCAGCATTGCAATGCTGTCCTGGCGCACAGCCCAGGCATCGAGCTGATTAAATGGCGTAAGTAACGGCGGTGACGATAAATCCGTGGCGGCGGCAACCACCATAGGCGGCGGTGAATCTGAGCTGTTGTCGGCCTGTGTTGTTGCGCTGCTATAAATCTCAACCGGGCTGTTAGCATCTGCCAAACTGTAGGCACTAGCTTGGCTGTAGGCGCTCGCTAGCACAAACAGGCCCAACAACACGCACACACAAATGCGGTGCCAACTGCGCCAAGAAGAATAAAATAAGGGCTTTGCCGATAAGCGTTTTTGCGACCGCTTAAGGGCAATAAAAACACGGTTCATACGGGCCTGATACTTTGCTTATTATTACGGCAAGCAGCTTAACAGCCCTGTCAAAAACAACCTTTAAAAAACAAGCCAAGCACACTAGAAAAAAATCTTTCCTATATGTTTCAACAACTTATAGAAAGGTTTTTACAAAGAACACTGCTGTTGGAACTGCCCCGGGGTTAGACCTGTGTATTTTTTAAACACCGAACTAAAGTAGTTAGAATCGTTAAAACCCACCGCAAACGCGGTTTCGGTAATGCTTTTTGTCGCTAAAAATTGTTTGGCTTTGTCCATGCGCAAAACCAACAAATACTGCTTGATGGTCTGCCCTTTAACTTGCTTAAAACAGCGCATCATGTACGAACGGCTAACACCCGCGTGCTCGGCCAAACTATCGACATCACAGCGTTCGGCGTAGTGTTCGGCAAGATACTGGCAGGCCTTATCAACAAGCGCTTCGCCGCGTTGCTTGGGCAAATCGGCCATCACCTCGGCAAGGGCAAGCGCCTCGTTTGCAGCAACATCGGTGAGTTTGTCGCGGTTGTCACTGCTCTCAAGTTCGGCGAGGGTGTGATTGCTGCGCTTTAACATGCTCGGCGCATCGGCACCTGCGGCAACACTGGCGCCAACCAAGCGCCCCAGCGCCTCGCGCAGCTTTAACTTATAGGCGCTGACATCGCCGCAACTGGCGAGCTCAAGCTCCTTAAGCACGGCGCTGACACTGTGGCGATTTAACTCTGTGCCGCCGCGGCTGACCAATAGTTGCAATTCTTCGTTAAGCCACTGGGCCCGGCTTTTCAGCTCGCGCATATCGCGATAGGCAGGCCAACACCAACACGCGGCAATAAACAGCGAACCAATATAGTACAGCCAATACGCTTCACCGACGGCGTAACTGGCCAGCAGCAATACACCAAAACTCGCCGCGCCGATTACAAAACTCAAAGCAGAATGCGTTTGCCCGGATGTTTTTAAAGCACCCACTTTGCCCCTTGCTCTAAGGCACACAAACAACAGATACAGGTTAGGCAGCACACTTAGCAATAACGCGTTAAGCATCAGTGCGTACTGAGCGAGATTGTCATCCAGCACTAAGGCAAAAACAGCATCATTCGCAATAAATAATTGGTAATTTGCCGCATCCGCAGCAATGACATAAGTCAGTGCCGTTAACATCGCCACTGTAAACGCTACCGTATAGTGGATTTTGCCCAGCTTAAGGCCACACTGTAAGGCCGCCGCACAGCTCATCGCCGGCAAACCCAACGCAAAAAATAGCGCCACGCGAACATAGAGTATGGCAATGGCAGATTCGAACTCTACGTAAAACTGCAAAGGCTTGCCGAGCAAAAAACAGCTAAAACTCAGCAGAAACAACAGGTGGAAATAAAAGCCCCGAAGCACCCGCCGGCTTACAAAAACAAAATACATCAACACCATCAGCAACAGCTGCGCCGATACCAATGGGGCCAGGATAAAATAAAGGTTCTGAGCGGGAATACTAAACACAACAAGGCCCTAATAGCGGCTCAAACAAAGCTCTAACGGCGGCTGAAGCCAAAGCTTAAAAAGGCTTAACTACAGGCTTAGCCGGTTAATAAACTGCGCAGCCAGCGCGCCGCGCCGGGTTGACTGCGCTGCGCAAGGTAATTCACCAAGCTAACTTGGGCAAAAGCACTTAGCGATGATAACAGTAAAACCACCAGCCAACGCCAGGCGTAGTGCTCTATCTGCCAGGGCATTTGCAGCCAGCAGATATGCCACAAGTACACCCAAATCGAATTGGCTGAGACAAAACTTAACGCCGGCGCTATACGCACCTGTTCACAAAAACGCCACAGGCTGCCGGCAACGGGCCAGATCAAGCACAAGACCACCAGCGCATACGAGAAATAATAAAATGATGGTGGATATTTAAAGGCCTGCGTTGCGACATACGCACCACTTGCGCGCCACAAATACAAAGCCACGGCAGAAAAAACCAGCAACGAGATAAACGACAGTGCCAATCTTGCCGATTGAGACAGCGCCATAAAACGCAAGCCTATCGCAAACAACAAACCGTAGGGAATGATATAAAAAAGCAAATCGCTGACATAAGCTGTCCAGCCACTATAGAAATACGCCCTGAATTGATAGCGGGCCAACTCGTAAACAATAAAAGCAAAAGCGCAGAGTATAAAAAAACTTCGATCGGACGATATGCGCCGGTTAAACGAATAGATAAGCGGTGCAATTAAAGCGACAAGTAAAAAAACGCGGATAATCCACACATAACCGATGCTGCCTTGCTGTAGCAGCAAAAAACTTGGCAACATTTTGCTTGTATCAAAGTCTTCAGCCGAGAGCTGGGTTTTGTATAAAAAATAACATAAAAGAAATAACCAGACGGGCAACAGTAAACGCTTGATACGCTTCCAGACATAGGGCCCCAGAGCTTCTTGTTTATAGGCCAGGCTAAAGCTCATTGCCGAAACCAGCACCATCAACGGCACATCGAAATTGCGCAAGTTAAAGATTAAAGCTGGGGGCCACACATGGGCCAGGATAATCAAGGCCAGACCGATAAAACGCAATAAATCTATCCGATGCTCTCTCATGTACCGCTCGCTACGCTCAAATGACAGCCAAACACCTTGCCAGGGCCGGTGAACACTCTTTATTTTTATGGGCGCGCCATTATTAAGCTTAAAGTCACTAAAGAAAAGCCCCGTGGCTACGTGGCCATTACCTACAGATGCGTTACTTATCGCTTATTTAGCTTGCTAAACTGTGCTCAAAGTGCCTTTCTGGGCGAATACTCAGGCTCCAGCAGAGCGTATTTAATTAGTGTTAACAGGCCCTAGATGCCGTTCACAGCCAAGTTGTTAGCGCCGTCACAAATACAGCGCCAATGACCAGCTAGCCTAGATCAAAAACACCCCAAATCACCAACTGGCCGATCGCAAGCATGCCCCACCAAGCTTACTGTGAATTCGAATCCAGCCCTGTTGGCCGCCCAATACAAAAGCGCGCTGATTCTTAGCTGGCACAGCAATAATATTTTGGAGCAAACATGTTTAGCCTATCTCAATGCCTTACCTTTTTACTCGGCTGTATTTTATTAATTATTGGTGTTGCGCAAGCTCAGGCAAATGAACACAAAAACTTAAAGTTAACGATTGAGCAAGTTGGCAATCATTTCAGCTTGATTTCAGCCGAGCTTATATTAAGAAAAATTGAAGTCGAATCCGTCACAGATAAAATACTTGCACCCGATTTTGATGACAGCAAAACATTAACCGGCAGCGCCTTTTACCAAAAAGAATCTGACTTAATATTTTTCTTAAATGATAAGCATGGCAATACCTTGGCGGGCGGGCGTCTTGAGCAGCACCCCCAAAGGCCTGTCACGCACGACGCGGTGGCAAAAATAACAACAGAGCATACAAAGCAAGACAATAAAAAGGTACTGACGCTTGTATACCCATTTATTGACGGCGCTAGCTCCGTTGAACTAAATAGCTTTATTTCAACTGGTAATAACAACCCTGGAAAACTTGCAAGTTTGCAGCGTTTAGACTTTGCAGATTTATTGTAAGCCAAATAAAACAGCTTAACTGCGCCGCCTCGATCGCGGCCTTTGCGGCTCAACACCATTTATAAGATACATAGTTACGCGTAACTACGCATCAATACGCATAAACATGCATAAACACACATAAAACATGGATAAGCCGCGCGCGCCATGGAATAGGCCGGCACGTCGATGCACTCTGGCACACTCTGGCCAAAGCTTTAAAACAGATGTTTCAGGCTTTTCAACAACGTGGCTTATCAACAAAAGGGCTTTTTAACAAAGTCGCTTTAAGCAAGGCAAAAAGCCCTACAGGCAAGACGAACAAACAGTCATTACGCATACATAAAGAATGCATTTTAACTAGACGCTTTTGTTCTAAATATCGATGTGTGCAAATGAGTATTCAAACATACTTTGGCGTAATAATCGTGTAAAATGCTCCGCTCGAATCGGCTGGTACTGCATCCACCAGACATTATTTCAAGCTTGCTGGATTAGCGAGCGGGACTACATACAATCTACACGAGGGATTTTTAATGAGAGTTCAGTTTTCTTACCGGGGGGATACTAGAGACCTGGCCACAATGAGAAGTACCGGCGGCTTTGTTCCCAAATATTTGCTTGAGCACCACGCCGGTGGTTTTGACGGTTTTTTGGCCTGCAATAACAAAACCAACGGTAAACTTGGCTGTAACTGTGCCGGCATGAACGAAGACGCGCTGTTTCAGCGAGCGCGACTAAAGCTCAAAGCCATGCTTCTAGATCCAATGCAGTTCCAGCAGCACGTAATGTTTAATAATGTCGGCCTGTTATCTACCGCGTCGGCAGAAGACGACGCCTACGGTGGCCACCAGTACCAGATTATCGGTGAATGGCACGTCGAAGGCCGCCTGGCGGAAGCGTCAGAAAAACTCGGCGAACGCGTAGGCCGATTAAACGCCTTTAGTCGAAACTACCGTTTGGTATGTAACGCCAACCGTTTACAAAACGCCACCATGTTTGGTGTTGTGCCTCACCAGGCGGTTGAAGTTTCTTTTGTATCGCCAGTGCGATTCAGAAACCTGATGTATCGCGGTTTTAAATAAACCCCGTACTCGCTGCTTCACCAGGTTTTATTGAAAAAGAAAACCTGGTGAAAGCCCTCCTCTACTAGCCCCTTCTTAACTAAAACCGCTACAACAGCCACGCCAACTAGCGCAGCATCCGCAGCCAGCAGTGCCTCCCCCAAACAAAGCTCCCCAGACAAATCCGCCCAGTTAAGCAGTGCAGCTGCAATGCGTACGTCGAGAGTAAACAATGACAAACACGCCAAGCGCAGCTAAGCTAGCCGCTTGTAAGATCTAATAATAGTTTCCCATGACCTGTCTACCGCCAAGGTTAAATATGATAAATATGTCTTTACTCTCCCTGTACAAGCGCAGTGCGTTTGCTGTTTTTGCCTTAACTGGCCTTAACTTCACCCCCGCTCACGCAGAGCAGCCGGCTTTTGCCGAATATTTCAGCAAGCCCATCGTCGAAATAGAAGACTTTAACGGCGCCGAGCTGCCAACTACGATAGAACTCGACCGCAGCCAAGTCAGCTTGGTTGATAAGGGCGATGATCGGCGACTGCGCGTCGATTTTGACGCCGACAACAACCAGGGCGCGGGTATTGTTTTTCGCCCACAAACACCGTGGGACTGGAGCCAATACGACGAGTTTGCCATCGCCCTTGATGCCCGCAGCTTAAGCGAGCGCTCCGTGCATGTGTTTTTTACCATTCACGATAAAAACGGCGCCATGCACTCGCGCAGCGTCAGCATTAAACCCGGGCCGATGACAAGTTATTATTCCGAGCTTAAAGCTGCGGACTTTATCAACCCCGAAGGCACGGCCGATGTCGCCAACGAACTGAACCAGGCTTCGGGCCTGCGCGGCAACCCTCCGAAATGGACGAGCGCAGCAACGCCGTTTATCTGGATGTGGGGCACTAAAAACTTAGATTTCAGCGCCATTGCCTCGATTAACTTCCACCTGCAAGACGGCCACGGCGCCAAAAGCATCGAAATCGATAAACTGCGCTTAATTGCGCTGCCGCCCGAGGCGGAAGACCCCGGCTATTTAAGCAATATCGTTGATGAGTTTGGCCAGAACTACCGCGCCGACTTTGCCAGCAAAGTGCGCAGCCTGGAAGATTTACACGCCAAGCGCGATCAGGAACTCAAAGCGCTCGACAACGGCAAAGCCATGGCCGACCGCTCCAAATTTGGCGGCTGGCTAAACGGCCCCAAACTCAAAGGCACGGGTTATTTCCGCACCCAAAAAGTCGGCGAGCGCTGGGCCCTGGTTGACCCGGAAGGTTATCTTTATTTAGCCACCGGTATCGATTCTGCCCGCCTTGGCGATACCGGCACCATCACCGGCTACGACTTCAACAGCAAGTACAAATACAGCAAAAGTGACAAAGGCACCAAACGCAGCGCCAAAGCTGAGAAACATCGTTTTGTCGCCTCGCAAATGCGCAAGGATATGTTTTATTGGCTGCCCGAGTACGGCGACGAGCTGAGCAATCACTACAGCTACATACCCGGCGGTTTGCACTCCGGTGCGTTAAAACAAGGTGAGAGTTTTAACTTTTACAGCGCCAACCTCGAACGCAAATACGGTGAAACGAAAAAAGAATCGTATTTAGATGACTGGGAAAAAGTCACCGTCGATCGCATGCTCAACTGGGGTTTTACTTCACTCGGCAACTGGACGGACCCGCGCTTTTTTGACAACAAACGCATTCCTTTCTTTACCCATGTATGGACCACTGACCGCCGCTATAAAACCGTCTCCAGCGGCAACGATTTCTGGTGGGCCCTACCCGACCCATTTGACCCGGTTTACGAAGACGTTGTCGAAGATAAAGTCAAAGAAATTGCCAAGCAGGTTAAAAACAACCCGTGGTGTGTGGGTGTTTTTGTCGACAACGAAAAAAGCTTTGGCCGCCCGGAAACTGTTGAATCGCGCTACGGCATCGTTATTCACACCCTCGGCCGCAACGCCGACTACGTGCCTACCAAAAAAGCGTTTACCGAGTTGATGCAAGAAAAATATCAAGACATCAACAAACTCAACGCCGCCTGGGAAACCAATATCGCCTCGTGGCAGGCTTTTGCCAAGGGCATTAACGACAGTGATCTTAACGAGCAGCAGCTTGCCGACTACAGCGCCATGCTTTATCTCTACGGCGACGAGTACTTTAAAACTGTGAATAAAGTGATGAAGAAGTACTTGCCAAATCACCTCTACCTCGGCGCGCGTTTTGCCGACTGGGGCATGCCGATTGAAATTGTTAAAGCCAGTGCCAAACACGTCGATGTAGTCAGTTTTAATTTATATAAAGAAGGCCTGCAAACAAAGAAATGGGCATTTTTAGAAGAGCTCGATATGCCAACCATTATCGGTGAATTTCACGTAGGCTCAATCAGCAACGGCCACTTCCACCCCGGCCTTGTGCACGCGATGGACCAGCAAGAGCGCGCCGAAATGTACAAAGACTATATGAATACCATTTTCGACAGCCCGTATTTTGTTGGCGCTCACTGGTTCCAATACATCGACTCACCCATTACCGGCCGCGCCTTTGACGGTGAAAATTACAACGTCGGTTTTGTCAGTGTGACCGATACACCCTACCCAACCCTGGTTGAAGCGGCCAAAGAACTGCACAGCGATATGTACCAGCGCACCTTTGGCGATGCGATTAAGAGCCTGGAAAAAAATAAATAGTTAGCACACTTAAAACCTCTTAATACAGACGCTCAATTCAGCCATTAAGAAGCCCCGCTTGGGGCTTCTTTGTTTTATGATAACCACTTAAGGCTTTGGCACTGAAGGCTGCGCTTTTCCAAAGAGTATGCCGCGAGTTATGCCGTAAATGATGTTTTAGAGGGACAGCGATGGCAGATCTTGTTGCGCTACTTTTTTCGATACTGCTTTTAGACATCTTAAACCCCGTCTTGCTGGCGGTAATGATTGTCGCTGCTGCATCTTCACGCCCTGTGGCAAACAGCTTGTTTTTGTTGTTGGGCCACACCAGCGCCTATATTTGTGTTGGCCTTGTTGCTTCGTATGCGCTTGAGGCGCTGAGCCAGCGCTTGCAGCTAGCAAAACCTGCCGACTTGCTAATCAGCGCTGTATTGGGTTTAGCCTGTCTTTTTGCTGCGTATATTGCTTTTACAAAAAACAAAACATCCGAGCCTGCCAAAAACACAACGCCGGACCAGGCTTCAGCCCTGAGCTATTTTTTATACGGCGCCATCATCAACTTTGTCGGTGCGCCGTTTGCGCTACCGTATTTTGCCGCCATCGACACCGTATCGAGTGCGGATATCAGCTTGCAGCAGGCCTATTTATTGCTGCTTGGCTACAACATCGGCTACGCCTTGCCTTTTTTGGCCGTACCCCTGGCAGCGGCGTTTGCCGGCGCCAAGGCCACAAAATTTTTAGAAACAATCAATCGCAAATTAAGTTCGCTAATGGCTGTGCTCAGCCCGTGGTTACTGCTGGGGCTGGCGCTGTATTTATTGTTGCAGCCTCTGGCCTTTGTCGTTGAGTTTTGTTGTTGAGTACTGCTGCCTCGTCTAGGCCTCGCCCGCTCCACCCTACTTGTGCTTCCCTCCATCTGCTCCTCTCCATCTGCTGCTCTCCATCGGCTCAGCCCTTTGTGTTTTGCCCTACTGCCCTCCTACTGCCCTCCTACTGCCCTTTTCTGCTGCCTTTGCTGTTACCTTTTCAGCTGAATACTAAAGCTTATTAAAACACTTAGTGATGCTTAGTAATGCCCACACTCTTAGCATGGGCTCATGGTTTTGGCTTTACCCACAGCCGATTTATCCAGCACCGCCACCACAAGTGGCTGCCCGTTAATGTAAGAGAGGACAATACGATGAAAATCAAAAAGGTAGTAAGTTTTTGCTCTGCCATGGCACTTAGCTTCTGTGCCCACGCCGAGCTTATTCAGCACAGCGAGCAAATTGCCGAAGTGCGTTTTAGCGGCTCGAGCTACGAGCTGGGCCTGCACGTTGGCGAAGTCGCCAAAGAACAAATATTAGACGGCATCGCTCGTTTTGATAAAACTCTGGACTTTATGCTGCCGGGCATGAGCGTCGCTGAGCTTGCGCGCACCATGCAGGCCCAGCAGCTGTATCAGCGCCTTGAGCAAGTTTCCCCCGATGCCGCCGACTACTTAGAGGGTTTAAGCCTTAGTCTCGAGCGCGACCCGCACTTTTTGTTGGCAGTCGCAATGTCGGATGAAGCCATCCTCGAGTCACAAAAAAACGGCGGCGTCGGTTTTATGCAAAACAGCTTATCGTATTCCGCCAGTACCCCGTCGCGCTGCACGGTGATGGCCATCAGCGATAAACAGGGCCGAGCCTGGGGCCAGGCCAACTTTGACTATATGGCCGCCAACTATGAAGGTTTAATTGTGCTGAACCACCTCGATGACGATGGCAAACGGCGTGTTATTCAAACCTGGGCCGGCCTAATTCCCTACGGCGGTGTCAACAAAGGCGGGCAAGCCTTATTGATGAACACCATGGCGGACGAAGGCAGCCTGCGCGAGCGAAACGGCGGCGAAGTGATATCGGCAACTGCGGTGCCATCCTTTTATTTAAGCTGGGAAGCCTACAATACCGAATCGGCCGAGCAGCTGATTGATGTGGTCACCGCTTACTCCGAATACACGGCATTTTTCTCTTATACCTTAGTGGATAGTTTTGGTTTAGTGACCAATATCGAAAATCAAACTGAAGGCAAAGTAGTGATCAGTGCCAAAGACCGAATGGCTCATGCAAACCACTCGCTCTATACCCACAAGCCTTTTGTAAACAAACATTTTGCAGGTGCCAGTGTGCTTAGGCAAGAAGCAGCCGAGGCCTACATTAATAGCGCCGACATCAATGAAGACAAGGCTGAAGCACAAGCGTTTGCCAAACAAAAACCACTGTGGAAAGGCCGGGGCAAATTTATGGGCACCGTTAGCTCAAGCCACTTTCGCATTCAAGGCGCCCTGGTTGATATATACATAGAAACAGACGACAAACACCCAGAGGTACTGATTCGAAATTATTAAACATCCAGGCCAGCGCCGCGCCATATTGGGCGGTGCTGCACTGCACCAGGCTTCACGTGGCTAGACTCAATGCCCTTAACTGAATACCCTTAACTGAAGCACACAAACTTTAAATAAGGATAGGCACCATGAACATCAAAGTATTTTTATTAAGTGCAGCCATCATTCTTCCCCAGGCTGCAAATGCAGTGACATTTAAAGGCCCCGACCAAGCTTTTATTGACGCAGCCCAAAGCATCGGTATGACCGGCGAAAACTGGGAAACACCAGAGTATATCGCGTCGGCCATGCCCCATGTCTATAAGTTCGCTCACAGTTACACCCTGCACAAAGGCCAGTTTGTGCTTGAGCTTAAAAAAAGTGCGAGCCCCTTAAACTTGGATGAGCTTGTTATTCAAGATTATGACGGAAATATTTCCGCAAGCGACTTTTTAATGAATCGTGTCCAGAATCACAATGCGGTTATTTTAAAAGATGGGAAAATTGTTCACGAACACTACAGCAATGGCATGGATGAGTTTTCGACCCATCTCGACATGTCGGTCTCCAAATCGTTTACCGCGATGGCCGCGGCCATTGCCGTTGGCAAAGGCCAGTTAAACTGGGATGACAAAGCCATTAAATACGTTCCGGAGTTGAAAAACACAGCCTTTGAAAGCGCCAGCGTCGAAGAGATTTCAGATATGCGCACGGCCGTAGTGCTCGCCGCCGGCAGCAAAGAAAAATACTGGGATACACGTTTATCCGACGCCCAGGGTTATTATGGTGAAAACGCTGCAAAAGCCTACGCCAATGGTACCATGGACTTTTTCCCTTTGATCACCGAGCGCCAAAACTACGCGATGGGTGAAAAATATGACTATCAGGATGTTAACAGCGAACTGCTAGGGCTAATTGTCGACCGGGCAACAGGCAGGTCTTTCACCCACATACTTGAACAAGAGCTGTTACAAAAGGTCGGGGTGGCCGCCGATGCCCACTTTATGTCGGATAAAAAAGGCTTGGCCATGGGCTCAACGGGCATGAATATGGCCACCAAAGACCTCGCTCGTGTTGGGCTTTTGTTTCTCAACTCGGGCAAAAATGAAAAAGGCGAACAAGTGCTGCCAGAAAAATTTGTAAACGATCTGTGGCAAGGCAATGCCAAGGTGCGCAAAGCCTGGCAAAAAGGCAAAGAGTCGGCCCTGGCAGACGGCTATTACAAAGATCAGTTTCGTATGCTTGAAATTGGCGGGCAACGCTATCTGGCGATGGTAGGTGTCAACGGCCAGATGTGTGTGATGCACAAAGAGAGCAACTCGGTTATTGCGCTAAATGGCGCCTACCCGATGGCCGAAACACCGCGCTTTGCCACAATGCAATTTCACCAGCTTGTTCCAGCGCTTGTGCAAGCACTGTCAGTGCACAAAAGCTAAACGCCGGGGGCCCATTTGCATTCGCGGTGTCGATGGGCCCAATGTAATAAGTACTTTAGTTAAAGCAAGTACGGTAGTTAAATAAAGCGCGTACTTTAAACAAACTGCAAGGCTTAACAGCAAATGTACAGTTGTTGATCAGGAGCAATAAAACTATGGCTTATCTATGGCTCACCATTGCAATCATTGCTGAAGTTGTCGCCACCAATGCACTTAAGGCCTCGGAGGGCTTTTCTAAACTCGGCCCAAGCCTATTAGTGATTGGCGGTTACGCGCTGACTTTTTATTGCCTTTCCCTAGTTTTAAAGGCTATACCCGTAGGTTTGGCCTATGCTATTTGGGCTGGCCTGGGCATGGTGCTCATTGCTATAGTGGCGGCCATTGTTTTTGACCAGAAGCTCGATATCGCCGCAGTTGTAGGCATGGCATTTATCATCGTTGGCGTGTTTATTATAAGTGTCTTTTCCAAGGCTATTAGCCACTAGGCTTAGCCGCGGACATGGCTTCAAACACGGCTTGATAAAAGAGGAAGCGCAGTGAAGTTATCAACAGATGCAGAACACGAACTCGGCAAGCTGCTGGTCAACCAGGATAAACTGCTAAGTGCACTTAGCCATTTACCCGGCGCGGCACTCAAAAATGGTGACTTCACCCGCGAAGAGTACCAAGACCGCATCTTAGCTCGCCTGGATATTTTTGCCTATGAACTCGCTAAGTCACTCAAGCTAGACTTTTTGGTAGAGCGCGTTTCTCAAGTGGCCGGCGACGACCTGGAGGCCATTGACGAACTGAGCATAGCCGATATCGGCATTGAAACCCTGCAGCGCTTACTCAGTGCGATCTGCAGTGAGCTGCCTCGCCACACGGCGCCCAAAGGCGCACACCCTTTTTTAGCCGAGCGCGGCCGTATTGATCACAAATTTTGGCGCAAAGCCGATGCCGCCTACGACGCCTATCAAGAGGGTTATTGCAAACAAGCAGCGCTGGATGCCTGGTGCCAATTAAACCTAGGAACACGCTGCCCCCAAAGTTTTATCCGCTGGCTAAAAACCTGGGGCGATCCGCGAGAGCTGATTGAATGGGTCAATTACAAAACAAAGGCCTGTTAGGCCTACAGTCATGTAACGCTACGATTACGAAATAGACAGTAACCCAAAAGGAGTCATAACGATGCGTTGTTTTTTATTAGCGATAAGCGCTGGGCTATGTTTAAACGCCCAGGCTGCGAGCTTTCACCCAGCCGATCAAACATTTATTGATCACGCAGCCAAACTCGGTGTACCGCAAGACCAGTGGGACCAAGGCGAGTTTGCTGCGGCTACCTTTCCAAACGCCTATAAATATACCCGCCACTACAAAATTGCTAAAGGCTCTTTGCCCCCGGAGAAGTGGCAAGAAGGCAAGGCCTTAGACTTAGAAAAACTTAAAGGCCAAGACGCCGACGCCGAGCAAGACCTCTATACAATTTTAAGGGATAGATTAAAAAACCATTCTATGGTGGTGCTTAAGGGTGATACCGTTGTGCACCAGCATTTTTTCAATGGCATGGGCCCGGATTCCACCCACCTGGATATGTCGGTCACCAAATCGTTTACCGCAACACTGGCCGGCATTGCCGCAGCAGAAGGTTTGCTCGACATGTCCAAACCACTTGAGCACTATTTACCCGAGTTTAAGAAGACCGCATTTGAAGGCGTGAGCATTCAGGAAATCGCCGATATGCGCAGCGGCTTAAATATTCCGACACCGCCGCACAAAAGCTGGGACCCAAGATTAACGCAGGCCCAGGAATGGCATGGCAAAAACGACTCCGGCTTACACGGCGTGCACGCCTACCTATTGTTAATTAAAGATCGAAAGTACGCCCCGGGTGAGGTCTATCAATATCAGGACCCCAACACAGAAATACTCGGGCAAGTTGTAGAGCGCGTTACTAATAAGAGCTTGGCGAACTACCTGGAAGAAAAAATCTGGAAAAAAATCGGTGCAGAAAACGACGCCTACTGGATGGCGGACCCAGCCAAGTTTGTTGTCGCATCTGGTGGCCTGAATATGAGCACACGCGATCTGGCTCGTGTTGGCAGAGTCATTGTTAACGGTGGCAAGAACTACAAAGGCGAACAAATTATCCCCAAACAGTTCTTAGATGATATCTGGAACGGCAACCAAGCGGTGAAAGCGGCCTGGAAAAAAGGCAAAGAATACGCCCTGGCTAATGACGCCTGGTATAAAGACCAATACCGGGTGCTCAATATCGAAGGCCACAGCCTGCTCGTTATGATTGGCATCCACGGCCAAGTGTTAGCCATTGATAAAGAATCAGAAGTGATTATTGCCCTAAATGGCGGTTATCCACAAACTGAGACGCCGCGAATGGCAAACCTGATTTTTTACCAGGTTATCCCCAGCATTCTTGCCGCGGTAAAATAAAGCACAATCGCGCGCTTAACGTTTGCTGTATACAGCCGGCGTTAAGCGCTTAGTTTTCTCTGCATGCACTTAAGAACATGCTCTTGCGAACGCACTGGTTACAGAAAAAATTAAAGCCTCCAGCGCAGCCCGATAATATACTGATTGCCAATTTGCTGCCCGTCGCTGCTAAAACTATCGTCCAGGCGGCTTTCAACATAGATCATGCGATCAAAATCCGAGAAACTGTAACGCAGCCCCAATACAGAATAATCAAGCTGGTAAGAAGCAACATCGGCCTTAGAGTCGGGCCGAATTTTATTAAAGCCAGCCAACAGCCAGGTATTGGGCAAACACTGATACTGCATATAAAGCTCTGAACCACGGCCGTTAAAATAGCGCCCCGTTTCGTCAGTATTTAGATTGTCACTGTGCGAATAGGTCGCGCCGACAAACCAGTGTGAGTTATACCACTGCGCGCCGACAAGCAGCACCTCAGTATCGCCGGTTATACCAGCGGCACGCGCCTCGCCGCCCGGCTGCAGCGCGGCCTTATTATAGGCCAGGCCCAAACTCAGGCGATTAGCTAGCTCGGCAATCAGACTAAGGCCAGAACCGAGGCCGTAGCGTTCAGATTCGAGCCCACTTACCGGCCTGTTATTTTGCAACTGAACATTCACATTTAACGATTTAAGCCCGGCTATACGTTGCCAGCTAAGCCGCGACTGCAGCGCATTATCTGCGCGCCCGGTGCCCGCCGAGCCGCCATCCGAGCCTGCATTGTAAACCCCGTGCGCTTCGCCGCCGAGCGAGTCAAAACGGTCGGTAAAACTTGCAACTTGATAATAACTCGACCAATTTTTACCAAAAGCAAAGGTCAGCGCTTCGGTCTGAATGCCGACATAGGCCAGGCGCGTAAACAACGAGTCACCGTTTAAAAAACGCGCCTGCTCAGCCTGCTCGTAGCGCGCGACATTTAATTCATCAAAAACATTAAAACCGAGTTCGTAACGAGCAAACAACCAGTGCTGCTTTTGATATTCATAATACGCATCCACACCGGCGCGCGAGCCATTGTCTTCAACCGCGCTCAATTCGTTGTTGCCGCGCCGATAACGCAAATACAGCACCCCGTAAGCATCGACACTGCTGTGCAAAGCCCCGCTGTTTTTCTGTTCAATTTTCTCTAGCAGCGGGTCTTCGTTTGCCGCAAGTTCGCGCCTATCGGCAGCGGACTGCTGCTGTGCAGCAACAGGTGCAGCGGCTGTTGCAAACACAACACAAATAAAAGCGCAGATAGTATGTTGTTTAGCCGCCGACAGCACAGCCTTAAAAATACGCGCTGATACTTGCAAATACATTCCAGTCGTTACCGTAACCTGTTTCAACACCCTGCTTTAATTCATTAAAATCCTGATCAAAGTTTTTCTGGCCCGTAATGCTCCACAATACGGTATCGGTTATAGCACCCCCGATGGTTAAATCGAGATTCGCGCCGCCTTCACCGCCAATATCACCTTCAACAAAACGTGTATAGGTTGGCCAAATTTGCACATAACTGCCGGCCCACCAATTCGGCACATAAACCAATAGCGGCGAGATCGCCACACCACTGCCGCGGCGCTTGTCAAAATCTTTATCCCAATTGATTACCGCACTTAGCGGCAGAAAAAAGCTCCACTGCGGTGATAAACCAAAGGCCGGCACCGCGCCTAAGGCAAGGTTGTTGGCGCCATCGGTACCAACAATATCACCGGCCAGCTGCATATCTACCTGGCTCGCAACACCGCGATAACCCGATGCAACACTGTAATCCATATTAAATATATGAAACCAGCGCGCACGCGCGTTAGTAAAACCGCTGTCGTCGCCGGCATCGACCTGGCCACTGCTGCCGTAGCCAAGCTCAAACAGCACCATATCCGTAGCACTAAAACCTAAATTGCCGGAGATTCTAAACTCACTTAGGCTTTCACCATTGGTAAAGTCGGTGAATTTATAACCGGCACCGGCATAGCTGTATATTTTAGTTGGGTCCGAGGCATCAATGCCGCCATCAGCACTGTCGCCGTGACTGACCGTCGCGCAAACACCAGCGGCCAGTAATAACATCGTACGAAAGCAAGTATTCGCTGATAAAATAAACATCATATTTTCTCCAAATTGTTGCAAAAGCTGCAGCAGTATTAATCCCTGCTTACTTGTTTTTCATTGCTGTGCACAAGCTCACCCTCAAACACCACCTGTTTGGCAAACAGGGTGTGGATTTGATTGACCTGTATATCAAAGGGGTTGTTATTTAGCACAATAAAATTGGCGTGTTTGCCTTTAGCGATAGATCCGACTTTATCTTCCATATGCATAAGTCTCGCGGCATTGATGGTGTAGCCCTCTATGGCCTTGGGCAGGGAAATCGTTTGGCTATAGGCAAATTTATCTTGTATGGATGTCGCCCCAGCCGGGCTTCTGGTCATCGCCTGTTCGATATGTAAAAACGGGTTCATCGGTGCCTGAATCCAGTCGCTGGCGATAGTGTAGCCGACACCGGCATTTACCGCATCGGCAATTGGCCAAAACCGCCGCACCTGATCAAACTCCATATCGTCTTTTACCGCGTCGGCAAGCTGCAAACCCAAAAACACATTCGGTGAAAACTCAACAAAACCGCCGACATGCCTTAAGCGAGGCAAATCGGCCGGATCTATCATCATCGCATGAGCAACGTGGTTGCGAAGCGCACGCACTTTTTCCAGGCCATTTTTTTGGGCCGACTCCTCCATCGCGTTGACCTCAAGTTCAAAACCGCGATCACCCATGGTGTGGGTCGCCACCGACAAACCCAGGCCGTTCCAGCGCAGCATATCGTCGCGATACTGCTCATAGGTAGTAAAGGTCTTACCAAAATCCTTGCCGTCGCCCTTAAAGGGCTCTTTTACCGCAATCGCACGGCCAAAGGGCGTTGAGTCAATAAACAGCTTTACCCCCGTCACCGCAAAGTGCTCACTGCGGTACTGATCGCGCTTTAAGATCACATCATCGTTGCGATAACCAAAATAGAAGTCCTCCTGATACGGGTACATGCGCACGTCCATCTTCAGCAGCCCTTCGTTATCGAGCTTGTGAAAAGCCTGCATCTGTACCTCGTCACCCTCGAGAATTTTTATACCAGTAAAACCAAACGAGCTGATAATGGCTGTCGATTTTTTTGCTGCGTAATAGACGTCGGCCAAGTCAAAACGAGGATGATATTTAAGCACCAGCTTAATCGCCGGCGACGCATTTAGCCTACCGGTGGGCTCGCCGTTTTTATCTCGGGCGATGCTGCCACCGACCGGGTCTTTAGTATCCTTGTTGATGCCCGCAAGCTGCAAAGCTTTAGTGTTAGCGACCACAACATGGCCACCGTCGTCCTCGATAACAACCGGCCTGTCGGCAACATATTTATCGATAAAGTGGCGATCCATCTCTACGCCGCTATTTAGAAAATAGCTCCACGAAAAAGCCGCTCCGTAGATCCACTCTTTATCCGGGTTCTTTTGTGCATAAGTTTTTAAGATCTCGCCAAATTCATCCGGCGTGCGGTGGGTGAAGTTATCGTTACGAAACAAGATATCTTCAAACATAATCACCCGCACGGGGTGGGTATGGCTATCGATCAAGCCGGGCATAACAAACTGGCCGTCAAGATCAATCAGCTGCGTGTGTTTTTTCGCCAGCTTTTTAATTTCCGAATCGCTGCCCAGCGCAACAAACTTGCCCTTATCCACAGCAAAGGCACTGACCCAGGGCTTGGTGGCATCAACGGTATAGACCTGGCCGTTAACATACACACTATCAACCGCACTGGCCGGGCTGCTATAGCTAAGTGCAACAGCTAGAAACATTAAAAACAAAAAACTGACATACTCACGTGAGATAAGCTTCACCTTAGGCTCCTTCATTAAGTGATCAAAATGCTGGCACAGCGTCAATATAAGCCCGCTCATACTCGATAATAATATAAATGCCACATTGTTTATCTATGTTGCAGTTTGCTTGCGACTTGCAAGTAAAGCCGTGCAAGTAAAACGGTGCAAGTTAGCGATGCAAACCAGAAAGTTAACATAGGCGGCGCCGGTAAACATGACTGTTTTGCGAAAGCCGCTTTGTGCATCATGGTGCTAAATCAATATTTTGGGAAAAAGCGCCGCTATGAGCGCCAGCCCAAGCCTATGCTCGCTTGGCTTATGTTAGAATTTTTGCTTTTGTATAAGCCCTTGTACGACCTCTTTCTCTTTTGTAGAAGCAAGCGTTCGTCAGCCGTAACTAATATGAACTTGCCGATGCCTAAAAAAACCAGCTTTGTATTCAACAGCCTGACGCTGGGCTTACTTTGTTCATTCAGCCACGCCAGCTCGGTGATCGAACCGGGTTTTGAGTTCCACGGCTACGCCAAAGGTGGCTTAGGTATTAGCAACGACCCGATCCTTAATGCCGAAGCCTACGATTGGGCTGCAAACGGTATGAATATCTTCCGCCTCGCCGGCAATCGCTATTCCGATAGCTCGGGCGGGCGCATGGGCAATGAGGCCAACTGGCTCGAGCTGCATTTTAACCAGGGTTTCACCCACGACCACGATATGGCCTGGGGTCTAAACGCCAATATTGTCTACGGCGATGAACTGGCGCTTGATGAGCTCTACACCCAGGCCGACGGTGTTTTTACCCAGCACAGCAATGCGCGCTTTTGGGCCGGCAAACGTTACTATGCGCGTGTTGAAACCGTGCTAAACGATATGCAGGCGCTCTCGAGTGACGGTTTAGGTTTTGGCATGGACGACCTTGATGTCGGTGCCGGGCTGTTTAGCATCGGCGTTACCCGCAACCTTTACAACGAGACCAACTTAGAAAGTGGCGACATGGTGGCCGTTTCCAGTTCACTGCGAAAAATTGTTTTACCGAAGCAGATAGAGCTGGATGTGTTTGCCAACTTCGGCACGTTTATGGGCCCGGCGGTCAGTGATGACAACAGCAACGCCAGAGAACTAAACCCCAATGCCTATCAGCTGGCCTTTAAGCTGCATCGCGGCGACTACTTTAACAACGATGAATTTTTCTTGCGCTATAGCCACAATACCTCGATGTCTATAACGCGTACCTGGCAACAAACACCGAGCTATCAGATTGGCGCTTTTTACCAGGGCCTTAAACACATCACCGAAGACTACCGCATCGCCTATATTTGGTCACACGAAAATGCACACTTTGACGAAGCCGCGCGCAAGCGAAATTACACCGAGCAGGTAGATGCGCACTGGAATTCTCTGGTGCTTCGCAATAGCCTTGCCTGGAATCAGCGCACCTCAACGGAAATTGAAACCGGTTACGAACAAGTTCGTTTCACCGCAACCGACCCGGCACAAGACGGTACCAACAGCGGCTATAAGCTTACCGTCAGCCAAAACCTGCACGCTGGCAGCGGCTACTGGGACAGACCCGTGATTCGATTTTTTATCACCTACGCCAATATGGATGTCGAAACACTGGTTTACCAACACAGCAACGATGGCGAGCAGATTAAAATGGGCGAATCTGAAGCAACAACCATCGGCGCGCAGTTTGAAGCCTGGTGGTAAGCTCTGGTGATAAGCTAGGGCCTGCTTAAGTTAAAGCCGCGCCTTAGTGCCCGCGCTTATCTGTGGCCATATCCGCCTTAATCTGCTGCACATGGAACCTGGCCATCTCACTGATATGTTTAACGCAGTACTGCACCGCTGCATCCAGTTCCTGCGCCAGGCGCGGGCCGGCTTCCAGTTCTTTATAAGTCGGCGCTGCCTGGGGGTCATTTAAACTGGTGTTAAACGCACATACCTCTTCGGCAACCACCGTTTTTTTATCGACATTAATCAAACGCGCCAAGGCCGAATACTGAACTGAATAGTGCTTCCAGTTAGACGGCAAATACGCTGCAGACCAGCTTAAAGTGCGTACATCCAACACAAAGTCGTAGTCGTCATACGCCTTAACAACATGATCCAATTTTTTTGAGCTTATTTTTTTGCCACTGCCTTGCTCAATGCTTGCGCCGTAGCGTGTTTCAAGCTGTTGGCCAAGCAGCTGGGCGATATCAAAGGCCGGGTCGCCAACCTCTGCGCGCTTGATCATCTTGTTGCCACTGGTAATGGCACCGGCAATATCAAGCATGCCCGAGCGCAGATTCGCCGCCGTTTTAATTGGGAAGTCGGGCAGCTCATTATATTGCGAATAAGTAACCGTCTTACCGGCTAACAAACCGCCCTCGTCATCCGTCAACTCATCCACGCGAGTTGTTGTGCAAGCCGGCAATAACAGCAAGGCTGACAATACAACAGGTAAACGGGCAAATAACAACATGCTCAAACTCCGATCACTAATAAACGCGGCGCTAGCTTACAGGCACAAAGTTGAAATTGTACTACAAGCCGGATGCACTCAATAGTGAGCCAGCTCAATGCTCGCGCAAATTCAAGGCGAGAATTCCAGGCGCAGATACCAGTTGCAGAGCCAGGCTTGGCTGCCGCCCTAGGGCCTGTTAACACGAATTAAGCGGCCGCTAAACCGAGCCATCGATCAAAAACCAGGCAAAGCCCAGCGCAAGGTATGCACTAAAAGCACATTTAGCCAAATGTTCGCCGATAATTATCCCGGCGTGCTGGCCCATGTTAAAGTCGCGCGAAAATAAATAGTCGCACCGGAAATAAAAATAATAGTCAGGAGTAAGTATTGAAAACCCTTGTATTTCCCCTAGCAGTACCCCGTATTTTATCTGCCTTTTTTGCCACATTTACAAAAACCTTCTTTAGCACCTTTTTAGCCACCTTTTTAGCCGCTGTTACTGCGCTGTTGTCGTCGCTGGCGCTTAGCCAGGCAGATAGCGACATACCAATCCGGGCATTTTCCGAGCGCCCTTCAATCACATCGTTAAGCCTTTCACCCAATGGCAAACAACTTGCGTTTTACCAGTATGTTGGCGATACCACGTATTTGCGTACAACCAACTTAGAAAGCGGCGAGACCAAGGATGTCTTAGTTAGCGACAACCGCAAGTTTAAAATGCGCAGCTATCACTGGGCCAATAATGAAGTGATGCTGGTAAGCATTGCCTACCCCAGTGAGCGCATGGGCTGGGCCAGGGCCGAAGTTAGCGAGACCGAACTTATTCGTGTAAGTATCAACAACAACGAAGATTTTCGCCCGGTATTTGTACCGGGTAAAAAAGACTTTCGCCCCCAGCTTCGCGATCGCATCGTCTCTACCCTGCCGGAAAAACCCAACCATATTCTGATGCAGCTGGATTTAAAAACACCGGGCTTGCCCGCTGTGTATGAAATTAACCTAAATAAAAAGCGCGCCAAGAAAAAAGCCCAGCGCACGATGAGCAATGTGCGGCGTTGGATGGCCGACAGGCAGGGCCGGGTTAGGCTCGGCATCGCACAGTCTGCACACAAAGGCGAGCGCGACCGGGAAATTTCGATTCAGGTGCTGAACCTTGAAAACAATGATTGGTTCACCCTGTGGAGCTACAAACAGTTTGAGCAGCCCCCGATTACACCGCTCGGTTTTGCTGCCGACCCAAATGTGCTGTATTACAAGGCCGATCACAACGGCTATGCCGCGATTTTCAAAATCGATATTCGCGCTGAAAACAAACAAGGTGAGCTTGTTTTTGCCGCAGAAGATAACGACGTTGCCGGTGCTTTAATTTATTCCCCGCTTAGCAACGATGCTATTGGCACCCATCACGGCGACGGCAACGGCTGGACCTACTGGGATGAAAACTACAACCGCCTGCAAGCGATGATAGACAAAGCCCTGCCCGAGCGTTTTAACGTGATGGAAAGTTTCAGCGACGATGAAACACGCCTCATTGTTAGCTCGCAAAAATCGGGCATGCCCAAACACTTTTACCTGGTTGACAGAAAAGCCGGCAAGGTTGAGCAGCTCGGTTCACAATACCCCTTATTAGATGACAGCAAACTAAGTGGTAAAAGCAAAGTGCAGTATCGGGCCCGCGACGGGCTTGAGATTGAAGCCTATATCAGCCTGCCCCACGGCGGCGTTAAAAAAGGTGGGCCGGCTATTGTCTTCCCCCACGGCGGGCCGATGGCAAGAACCTGGGGCGGCTTTGATTGGTGGGCGGAGTTTCTCGCCAGCCGGGGTTATACCGTTATTCAACCGAATTTTCGCGGCTCCACCGGTTACGGTTTTGACTTTAGCCAGCAGGCGATTAAAAACTGGGGCGGCAGCATGCAAAGCGACCTGGCGGACGCCGCAGCATGGCTGACTGAAAGCTATCAAGTAGACCCAAAACGTATTTGCATTGTGGGCGCAAGTTATGGCGGCTATGCTGCGATGCTTGCCGCATCACAACAAAAAGAGCACTTTAGTTGCGCCGTCAGTTATGCCGGCCTATCGGATTTAGTCGCCAACCGCACACGCATGAATAACACTATGCAAAAAAATATTTACGCGGCCATGGTCGGTAAAAGCAATAAAGAGCTGAAGCAGGCTTCACCACTTAGTTATGCGGCAGATGTCGCCATGCCGGTTTTATTATTTCACGGCCAGCACGATACCGTTGTTCCGGTTGTGCAGAGCCGAAGTTTTGCAACTGCGCTTGAGAAAAATAATAAAGAGCTGCGCTATCTGGAGTTTGAAGAAGAAAGCCACTACTTAGATAAAGGCTCGACTCGCCAAGTATTGCTACAAGAAATTGAACAGTTTTTAGAAAAGCATATTGGCCAAGCGCATTCGAGTTAATAGCCCGATAAAACTGAAACTAGCAGCCACATATGAACTTGATACAAGCAACCAAGACGCGGCGTAAATCCATCCCTGGAGCCTCAACAGCAGCTCCCTGCTGCTGATGGTCTTGGTTGCTTATATCAAGTTCATTCCATAAACATCGCAGCCGCTTTATTTATTGGAAAAAACTGAAGCGAGCAGTCAAATATAAATTGAATACAAATAACCAAGACGCGGCGTGGATCCATCCCTGGAGCCGGGGCAGCAGCTCCCTGCTGCTGATGATCTTGGTTGCTTAAATCAAGTTCATTCTATAAACATCGCAGCCGCTTTATTTATTGAAAAAAACTGAAGCGAGTAGTCAAATGTAAACGGCATACAAGCAGCCAAGACGCGGCGTAGTTCCTTCCCTGGCGCCTCACAGCAGCTGAGGGTCTTGGTTGCTTATATCACGTTCACGGCGGAACGATTACAGCCGCTTTATTTATTGCGCGGTAAAGGTGAAGCTATCTAAGAAAAAGTGCCACTTTAAATTTGAGCCTGTAGCTTCGATACGCACGGTGTGCTCGCCGGCGCTTAAGTTCAAGCCGGAAACAATTGGGAAGTCGACAAACACATTCAGGTTGTTTGCGTAAATCGGTACTTCGGCAACCGCCACACCATCAATATAAACCTTGGCGTTTGAATCGCTCTGCTCGTTGCTCGACGCGGTAAATTTCAGGCTGTATTGACCATCCGCCGGAATATCTACGCTGTAGTCGGCCCAACCGCCGGTAAGGATATGATCGGCAAAGGTAATGGTGCCGCCCCACCACGAACGCGTGGTAAAACCATCTTGCGTACCGCCGGTTGCAAAAAAGTCTTCACCTTCAACCAGCACAGGTGCACCCGGTGCCGGGCTTGGCGATGGGCTTGGGCTCGGTGACGGGCTTGGGCTCGGTGACGGGCTTGGGCTCGGTGACGGGCTTGGGCTCGGCGATGGGCTTGGGCTCGGCGATGGGCTTGGGCTCGGTGACGGGCTTGGGCTTGGCGACGGGCTTACTTCCGGAGAAGGACTCGGCGATGGGCTAACACTTGGTGATGGGCTCACTTCAGGTGACGGACTAACAATTGGTGATGGGCTCGGACTCGGTATTGCATTCGGGTCAACCCTAACAAACGTAAAGTCGTTGCCGTTCCACTGCCAGGCAGCGCTGCCGGCACTTTCAACACGCACGGTGTAGCTACCAGCGCTAAGCTCTATCAGCTCGTCCATGCTGAATACCTGATAACTTTCCCAGCCATCGGTCGCTGCAACCTCAACATTGCCAACAAACTGGCCGTCGATGCTGATATCTGCGCCTGTGCCTTCGCTTACCGTGGTGGCGGTGGTGATATCAAAACGATAAAAACCGTCGCGCTCAATCACAACTTGGTAATCGGCGTAATCGCCAACGGTATTAAAGTTGATATTGCCGTAAGCCGGGTTAAAACCAACAACACTGTCGCCTTCAATGGCTTCACCGTTTTTGCCGGTTTGCAGAAAATCGCCCATCTCTGTGGTCACCGCGTAATACGGCCCCAAACCATTGGCATCAACAGGTTTGTAGGCGCGGAACCAATCAACGTGATAGCGGTTGCGCTCGGGGTCTTGCAGCTGTTCATCGGTTGGCGGCACTGTGCCCTGCTCTTCGCGCCACTCCTGATATTCAACATTAATCATCAGCTCCATAGGCTGATTCAAACCCTGGCCACCGGTATAACCAACCGGGTCGATAATATCGACACCGTGCACAGTGCGCACGTGCTCGCCGTCGATGTAGTATTCCAGGGTCCACGGGTCGCGCCAGTAAATACCGTAGGTGTGATAATCCTCGCGCCAACGCGTGCCGGCTTCATCGGCATGCCAGCTGCCAAAATCGAGCGGCTGATAATCCTGAAACGGCTCGCGAATAAATACGTGGTGGCTGATATGCACACGCTCATCAAACCAAACTTCGTTTGGATCATCGCTGCCGTAAAGTTCGGCGATATCAATTTCCTGAGTTGAATCTGCGCTCAACAGCCAAAAGCCATTGGTCAAATTCATATTCATGCCTTTGATACGCGCTTCAAGATAAACCGGAAATTGAAAACTCTGCTGCGAGTGAATAATACCGGCGTGGTAACGATCAGTCGTGCCGGGCTTGCGTGTCGCTTCAATGCGCAACATGCCGCCGGTTACACTGGAATTTGGCGCGTAATACTCCGTTGGCCCGGGCCCCAACCAACCGTTGATAAAACCTTCATCCCAGCGCTGATAAAACAGATCGCTCTTGCCCACGGCCGGCGCTTCGTAATTAAAGTCATCCGACATAGGGTGCAGCTGCCAGCTATAACCCTCACCGGGGTCAGCCGGCACCTCGTGAAATGTATCCCAATCTGCAGCAACGGCAAACGCAGACCACGCTGCCAGTGATCCCAAAAAAATTCGTTTCATACTTCACCTTCAATGGTTGTGTCCTTCTTAAGCCCCCAAACTAGCGGGCGCATCGCAATACTGCTCGTTATATTTGCGACCGAAGCATTATGCACAATTCTGATAACACTAGGTGTTGATATAGCAAACTTTCTGACGTCTTTTTCCTCACCCCGCCATGAAAATTAAGCTCTTGGAAACAAACATTTCGCACTGTGACCAAATCGTAATTACAGCTCAATGTATACAGCGCGGCGCCCAGAATGGCCTTAAAACTGCTTAGCAAAGCGGCGATAAAGCAAAGGCAAATCACCTTGCACCGGCTACACAAAAATCGCGTAGAAAAACACAAATCGTTAATACCGGCCTAAATATACAAAGCTAAGTAATAAATATTCGGTTTTATCAAGCCGATAAATCGGTAGCGTAAAAATAAATTATGCATACATAAGCAAATCAAAAAAAGCGCTAAGCTGCTGATGCTTATGGATTTTTTTAGGTGCTGGAGGTAGAGTTGGGAAGTTAAAGAAAAAACACTTCTATTTATTCACGGTTATCATCTTGAGATAAGTATGATCGAGTATGTTGGTGGTTTGACGCGAAAAACACAGATTCAGAGATACATGGACCTCAGTAAGTACATGGATATTCTTGAGAACCAGCAATTATTTTTCTGCAACATGAATCATTTTGAAGACAAGCTGGAGGGGGCAAGCACTCCTCTTAATGAATTTTTCTCAAGTGGTGGAGCTTCAGAACTGAGCAACCTCGTAAACAACTCTCTTGTCTCTTCATTCGGCAAAAACCTAAACCCACCAGACGTTATTGAAGCTGCCCAGAAAAGATCTGAAAAACATGATAAGGATAAAAAAAACCAAAACATAAAGACAGTTTTTGGCAACATTGGGACAAACAAAGAGCGAACCTATAGAGATATTCTTCGAGCCCAAAAGAATTGGCTTGATGTGAGTTGCTGGCATCTTCCAGAAAGCTCACGGGACAATATGGCGATGTGGAAAATATACGGAAAAAGTCAACAATCCATTTGCATTACTACAACTTTTGGGAAAATGCTAGACGCATTAAATATTCCTGATGATATAGCAGTTACTGTTGTTAGGGTTGATTATATAGACTATGAAAATCACTATTTTCAAACTTCTCATCGCCTAAATACATTTTTCCACAAGCATTTGGCATATAAATATGAGAATGAAGCGCGCATTATTGTTTACCCTAGCAACCAAGACCCAATGAAAGAGCGAACGAACAGCCCATTTGGCACAGCTATTAAACTTGTCGGGAATAGTTTTATTGACGATGTTCGAGTGTGCCCTGAAGCACCGGAATGGTTTAGTAAACTAATCTTTAGCTTAAAAGATCGCTATAACATGCGAGCAGAAATAGGAAGGTCGAACTTAGATTCGATTATTAGGAACTACGGAAACTAACAGTTGGATAGTTTCGGGAACGGCTTACTTGACAGAGCTTGAGATAGTTGACCGTAGAGACTAGTGATACAGTTCAAGACCATGACTGGTCTATTAATTTAAACCCAATCAGTCACACAGAATCATTTACAGGGTCGATTAATACCCAAGATAAAAATCATTACAATTAATTAACGCTTAATTCAACACTATCGATGATACCAGAACATAAATTTCACTCATATATAACAACATTAACAGTGTTTTTCATGTACTTTATTATCTCTAAGCTGATGCCAGTTATTATTAGCCATGAAAGCACTAAAACCTACCTCATGCCTCTAGCAAGCCTTTTATCTGCATTTGGTTTATATGGGCTATTTGCAAAGACATTAAATAGCTTCGCCCGAAAATGGCCATGGTTAAAGAGGCATTTATTAGGGCCAAGTTATTTGGCTGGCACTTGGGCAGGAAAGTTCGTAAACACGCAAGGAGAAGAGAAGATCACTGTAGAGTATTTTGAGCAAACCATCTCTTCATTAACTATTCGAGGCGAAGCATTCAATACAGATGGCACAACATATGCCCAATGGACATCAGTCGCAACTTCGATCAATGCTTCCGACGGCATACTCACATATACATACACATGTGATTCACACATAGATTATTCGACTTTTCAGGGCATTGGTGTCTTTAGCTTCGAACGCAAAGCCCCGAACCTACCACCTACCTTCATCAAAGGTTACTCCGCAGATATAACAGACGGCGTAAAAACCGAGAATAGAGAAAAACGTATAGCAGATGAGCTACTTGATTCACATGAGGCCTACGAAATTGCCAAAACAATCATTTAGCATTGGCTTCAAGCCACAGCCATCTCATCGACTAACTTCAGGAACAATTTACTTATCACCAGAACTTTGTTTTTTTGACAATCGACCAAACCATCACCCGAATCCCTCATCTTTATCAGCTGCTGTTCGCGGCGCTAGCATTCCACCACAACTAAGGAAAGTAGCATGAGCAATGAAGTAAACGACAAAGCCATATCAACCCTGATCGGCAAACCCTCTAGAGTTTATACAACAGGAGACAGGCTAACCGAAGACTTTATACCTGATCGCGTCAATATCGAATTGTCGGAATCGGGAAAAATCGTAAAAATATGGATTGGATAAAAGGATTTTACAATGAGTGAATGTAATTTAGCTTTAAACGCAAACGTAAATTTGAAAGAACAGCCCAATGGCTTGTATGTTCATGGTTCAGTTATGGTTTACACCACTGAAACTGAAGTCACAATCGAAGAAGCGGATGCCCCTGGTATTAACCCAAGTATATTGTTACTGAAGTTAACCATAACGCCCAACCCAGGCCCTATGAAAGGCACTCCTCGTCACTTTTCTTTCGAAAAGAAAGGCCCTGACGTAAGCCAATACACACAGGTTCAAGTTGTATCAAACCAAGGCGAAAGCTGCACCGTCAACATATCTGTATTTGGTTAAAGCATAAGGTGAGAATTTTGCGGCGGCTTGCCTACTATCAAAATTTCTAGATATTCAGGCAAGCTGCACCTCAAGTTCCGATTGAATGTAAAAGTTCATACCAGAAAAAACAAGCCGATACCAAAACACAAGACACACCCAACAACTGCCTTTCTTCCACTAAGATGACAATAAATTCGACAACCATGCTAAACAAAATAAAATCACGCTTAAGCACAGCACTTCGCTTCAAAGCGGCCAGCAGCAAAACCGAAAGCAACTCAAAACCCAGTTTAGATAAGCCTATTGAAAACCCATCCCTACTTGCAGCGATGGAGCGTGTGGCCAGAGACGGTTCTGACGAAGCAAAAGATGCACTTCTTTTACAGTTGCAACAGGCCGATTTTCTTGCAGCGATATTTCCTGACGAACTAGAAATCTCAGATGGAAAAAACAACGAGAGCACAATCGAAAAAGGCAGTAGCTTTGGCGTTTTATCGTCGCGCAGTGAAGGTAAACACTTCCTTGTTCTTTTCACAGACTGGAAAGCCCTAGCCGCTTATACGGATAAAAAGGTATCTGGGTGGGTACTTCCCAGTAAACAAGCGTGGGCATTTGCGCTTCAAGGCGAGACTTATGACGGCATTGTAATAAACCCGGCATTCAATGCGCTGCCACTTGAGCGGCCGATGCTGAAATACTTAGCACATCATGCAGAGCCGCAGCCTTAAAATTTTTAAATACTCAGGCAACCCGACCTGCACCATAATTAAAAAACAAAAAAAGACCTTGAATTGATTTGTGATCGGGCCCGTAGATCGCCTGCTAGACTATCTTTAAGCTGAGAATTACACAGAATAATTTACAGAGTAAATTAAAATAATATCTGATTTGTAGAGCTTCAAAGCTGACCCATTGTAAGTCTGAGCTACTACAATTTATAACTTTTAAACTACAACCACCTCTTCAAATACCACCCCCGTATACTCACCAGCAGCAATAGCACAAAAGAGGTTGCTCATAATATTTTCATCGCTATCACGAAGGTCAGTACAAAAGATATTGGTGTAGTTGTCTTCTTCAATTTTAAATACAACCGAAGCGTTCGGAATTTTATTAGCCTTGAAAACCGCTTTAGTTAAGCCAAAACGCATTTCGCCGTTATCAACTTCATATTGGCTTTCCTTAACATCTAGAGCATCTACAAGTTTGTTTAGAACGTTAAAACAGTACCATTGTTGCTCGCCAACCTTAAACGGCAATAACTCTCCAAACTCTTCTAGAATGTGTTGTAACGCTGAAGCGACATCATCTCTGAAGGCAAAAGTATTCATTCCCAACCAAGCTATATCGGGTGTTGCAAGCTTGTCATCATCTTGAAAGTAAGCGCTGAAATGTAGAGGCAGCCTTCCTGCCAGTTCATCACCTTGAAAGCACCAATGCTCAGAGTCATAAACCTTATCTTCTGGAAACATTAGCTTGTAATCTGGGTCAGGGTTTACCGTATAGATCTTCATCTTAGTACTCAAACTCACCGTTCTGTAGGCGTGTAGCAATGGATTCAAGTGCTGCCCTGCATTGCTGTTCTGATCTAGTTTGCCTTAAAAGCCTGGTGACGTTTTAGCTCCTGAGGCTGCAGTTCGTATACATCTACCGTCTGTTCTGTCACGGATATAGTCCTTTATCTATAAATACACCGAGAACTCTAGTGAGCACTTATCAATCACCAAAAAGCCAATAAATCCATTGTAAATAGTTAATGGCATGAGATTAGTGATACAGTTCAAGACTACAATTGATAACCAAGCTCAAAATCCATCAGGATTCGAACAGGACTGCTAAGTAATACTAGCCATAGTGTGTGCAAGCTGAACGTTTAACTATGACCGATTCGATTTATACCCCACCAAAATCTGAACTAGAAGAGCGTCAAAAAGGCACCACAAAAAAACTACGGATAATCGCCCTACTAGCCGTTCTTATTTATCTGATTCCGAAACTTCCGCTGTATACAATTCGATGGATAGACACGCTTGTCGCCGTACGTACGGGCCACGCTCAGCTATCAGATCTATTAACATTTTCAACTACTTTGCCACTATATTTCTGCGCGATTTTGCTGGCATTTGGAATAAAACTAGGCCCCACTCTATTTTGGCGCATCTATGTTATCGCAGCATTAGCGGATGAAGTTTGGTATTCGATCATGTCGCCGCCGTCGATTGAAATCTTTTTTTTGGTGTACCCAATTTACATTATCGCAGCGATCTACGCTTTTAAGGGCCATGAAGCACTGAGAAAGGAAGTAGAAGCGGGTGATTAGTTTGTATTTAAATGCTCTAAGCTTAACGTTTTTTGCTGCTTGCTTAAGCCTAAAACGAAGCCAACCTCTCCAAAGTCCAGAAACACGCCAAACCGCCACAGAGATAGGCGGTGGGCATGCGCCAGAGTGCAGCCGCTTTAGGCAGGCATTTATTCACCAGTGCATATAAGGCCAACAGCGCGGCAACAAAAATTAGCTGGCCCAGTTCTACCCCTAAGTTAAAGCTTAATAAGGCGGTAAATTTTGCGCCAGATGGCAGGCCGATATCGGCTAATACGGATGCAAAACCAAAGCCGTGCAATAAACCAAAACTCGAAGATACCAATACCGGGAAGCGCAAGCTCAGGTTGTTTTTATTATTTACTAAAATCTCTCTTGCCAAAAATACAATGCTCAAAGCAATAACGGCTTCTACCGGCGCAATCGGTAGCTGCACCCACTCAAGGCTAGATAAAATTAAGGTAAGTGAGTGTGCAAGGGTAAAACCTGTTATTGCCCACAATAATTTTTTGATGGATGTGGCAATCATCATCAAACACAACACAAAAAGCAGATGATCCCAGCCTATTAGAATGTGCTCTATGCCGAGCCACAGATAATCTAAGGCGGTTTTTAACCACGAGCTTTGCAAATTATCGCCAAGGCGCAGTGAGCTTTTTTCTGGGCTTAACACGGTATTTAGCAAAATACCGTCGCTATTGGCTACGTGTACAATGACGCCGGCACTAGCGTCGCTCATATCACTTAGTTGTAGGTGTAAACCTGCCAAGCCGGCTTTTCTTTGTAGCTGCCAGCTTTCAATCAGCGCGCCCGACTCTCGCCTTGGCTCGCCCCTTAACACTCCTCTTAATTCGCCCTCTAACTTAGGCCCATGCAAAGGCAAGGCGCCGTGATCAAGCGTTAATGTCAGTGGCATTAGCTGAGACTTAATAAAAGGCCGCTTTAATTGCAGGCTTAAATTTTCACCATCGGCATCGATAAACAGCGCCGCCGGGCGCAGGTCATCGGCGTAACTGCTGGGCGTAAATACAAAAGCTAACATTATCGCTATTATCGCCGCCAACACAGCTTGCCATAGCCTGTTTGAAGTGGTGGGTGTGGTTTGTGTTACTGGGGTTACTAGAGCTACTGGAGTGCTTGGCATGCTAAGCGTGTTTTTCATGCTCAGCCTTACTCAGCCAGTACAAGCGTATATTGCGTAAGCAGCTTTTGATCAAAACTTTGCTTAAGCTCTATTTCGTTTTGTTTGCGCCAAATCTTAACCAGCTCGGGCCTTGCCTGTTCAAAACTTAGCTGGCTTTCAGGGCGATATTCGGTGATGAAAACAAAATGTTTACCCAGAGCTGAATCCAGCGGCAAAGACCAGCTTTGCAAAGGCAAGGCCGATAAACGCTGACTAAACCCCGGGCCAAACTGCTGAACCAGCTGCGCGGCTGTGGCCAAAATAAATTGCTCGGGCAAGGTCGAGCGCTCTGCCTCGGGCGCCAAACCCTGCGCTATACGCGCGCTTTGCTTGGTAAGCAGCTTTGCTAACTCTTTATCGCTGCGCTCAGTTGAAATAAAGCGCTGGGTTAAACTAAAGCGCGCGGGCGTTTTCAACTGATCTTGTTGCTGTTGGTATAACTGTTTTAACTGTTGTTCATCGGGTTCGCGCACGGCCGCCATATCGTCGAGCATGTAGTTCATTTTTTGCAGCAGGCGCCTGTCGATAATTTGATCGCCAATATCAAGCCCCATATTGCGCGCTTCGCGCAAATACATTTGGTTAAGGCCGTAGTGGGCAATGGCTTTATCCAGCTCTTCGGGCAGGGGCTCTCGCTGCCAGCGCTGTACATAGTTGGCTTTAATCGCTTCGATGCGCTCGGCGCTTATATATATACGCGGCTCTGTGCTTTTTGCCTCAAAAGCCCGAATCTCTGAGTTCAGTGCCTCTGAATTCAGCGTCTCGTTATTGTTAATAAGGCCAAAGAGTAGAAAAAATACGGCGGCAATAAATAAGAAGTGTACTAAGGGGTCTTTAATTAGTTTAAGCAGCATACAAATTTAACGATATACAGGGCCTTAAGGCCCTGCATTATAAGTAATAGACAATGGCAATGGCTCGCAGCTTTTATTAACGCGGGCTGTACCAAATAGGGGAAGTGTAAGCGCGCTCCTGGCCAAGCAACTCGGCTTCTTTCGGAATTTTTGCACCTAAACGAACTTTGTCATACAGCACCCAGCGCGGGGTCGGGATTTCGAGAACACGCGCGTAATAAAACGCCGCTTCGTTTTTATCAAAGTCCGGGTCGCTCCACAGTGCCGCAAGCTCTGCATCACCAATGCTATTGCTCCAGCTTGCGGTTTTTTCATCAACCGTATTGCCAACGGCACTAAGCGCCTTGCCATTTTTGATTTCACGCTGATCCGATACAGCAACGTCGTAGACTTTTTCATGCAGCTGGCCATTTTTATCCAGCCAACCTTTAATAATTTGAATGCGGTCTAAGTTTGCCCCTATCGGGTCGCGCTGGGCAAACACCATAAACTTAGGCGCCTGGCCGCGTTTGGCTTTTGTTAAATCGCCGCCCATTGGCACACCCAGCTCATAACCAAATTTTGCAGCTTGCGAACTGTTCAGGTGTTTGTCGCTGTAATCCCAGCCGCCAAAAAAGCGCACCGTCATACGCGGCCCGGTGGTGGCGTAACTCTCTTTTCGCTGCATGGCATCAAACAGCGCTTCGCGTGTATTTTCATGTGCCCAGATAGCTGTATAACCCGAGGCAACCAATTTATAACCTTCAATGCGGCCCATATCGTTGGCGATAAACGAGTGGCTAATACGGTCTTTTTCTGGCTCAACAGAGGTCGACTTGCCAAAGAAGTTATCTTCTGCGGCAGTCGCCAAAGCGGTGTGGCTATCTGTTGCGCCGCCGACACCAAACTTGTAAGGGTTAGTGCCAAGCTGGGCCTCTAACAACAAACCCTGCTTTAAGGCTTCGCGCGCATATTCGCCTTTGAACATCTCGGGCTTTTTAAGCTCACTGATATCCAGGTTGCCGACATCCCAGTTTTCGTAATCGGCAAACTCGTCTTCGGGGGAAAGATAGGGGTGGGTTTCACCATCGCCTTTTATCTGGGTAATCTCGTAGTGCGGCTCCCACTTTGCTCTAAGCTCAACATAGTTTTTATCGACCTTACCGCCGTGATAGGTGCTTTCGGTTGGGAACATCCAGCCGTTGGATAAATTGCCATTATGCGCAAACGCAAAGGCCTTGCCGCCGAGCTTTTCGTAATTTGCCAACCACTGCCACAAAGACATTGGGTCGGTACTGCCAGAGGGTGCTTGCGTTGTTGGCGGCTGCACTTTTTTGGCGATATCGGCACCATCGCGAAGAATCACGTTGCGGTGCAAATTAAAACCCTTGGGCACCGACGTCCATTCAAAACCAATAAAAGCCGTAAACAAACCCGGCTCGTTATTGCGCTCAGCCGAATCGACAATCTCGTGCCAGACACCTTCAAACACTTCAGAGCCTGGGCTGTAGTCTTTTACTAACTGCTCTGGCAGGGTCATTTGCGAGAAGTTCTGAATAAGATCAAAAGCGGCTTCACCGGCGGCTTTGCCACCTTTTTTAAAACCTTCGTGCCACTCTTTACCTTTAGGCACGGCCACAACGTTTGGCGCACCACTTTGGATATCCGTAGCGATGCCCATAAGGTCGGTGTGATCGGTCACGATCAGCCAATCGAGCGGGCGCGAAAGTTTTACCGGCAAACCGCGTGACGAAACCACTTGTTTGCCGCGAGCCAGGGCGTAAGCGTCATCCGGGCCTAAGGTATTGCCAAACAAACCCGCGTCCAAAGACAACCCCGTATGCAGGTGGGAATCGCCCCAATAAACGTTGGTGGCATGTTTGCTGACATAGGGCGAAAAGGTTTTTTCTTCAGCAAAACTCAACGGGGCAGCCAGCATAAAACCGACAAGCATTGGAAAGTAAGCAAAAGCACGCATCGAGTGAATCCTTATCAGAAGATGCCAAAATTATAGCCCCGAGTCTAAAGCCCGGTTCTAAGCATGTAAATGTCTATACAACCTGTCTTTGATATAAGCAGCCGAGCCAAACAATACGCCAAAACAAGCGCACCGGATGAACACCCTACTCTAGCTATTGCCTTTAACTATTATTTTAACTACTGCCTTTAGCTATTACCGTTAGCCAATGCCTTTAACCAATGCCTTCAACAGTGGTGCTGCAGGCCCGCTGATACAGGCTAAAGTTTTAACGCCTGCAGGGCTTTATCCAGCTCGGCATAACTAAAGTTAAAACCCGCCTTTTGCAGTTTGGTTGGCAGTACCTGTTGGCTCTCCAATAACAAACTGCTCGCCTCGCCCATCAGTATTTTTAATAGCGCCGCGGGCATCGGCATCAATGCCGGGCGCTTTAAGCGCTTGGCCAAAGCTTTGCAAAATTCAGCGTTGGGCAGTGACTGCGGCGCGGCCATATTCACCGGCCCACTGAGGGTCGATTCGCACAGTAGAAAATGCATCGCTCGCACCATATCGTGAATGTGAATCCACGACATAAACTGCTTGCCCGATGCAATCGGGCCACCCAGGCCAAGCTTAAACGGCAACAGCATCTTTTTTAAGGCGCCACCGTTTTCGGCGAGCACAACCGCGGTGCGCAGGCAGACAACACGGCAACTGGCCTGCGCGTTTAAAGCCGCCGCCTCCCAGTCGCGGCACAGCTCGTGGGCAAAGTCTGCCTGAATCTGGCCGTAGTTTTCATCGACTGCGCTGTTAAGGCCCGAGCCGTAATAACCAATGGCCGAGCCACTTAAAAAAACCAGCGGCGCTTTATCACTGCGCTGCATCAGTTCTACAATTTTTTCTGTTGTGTGCAGGCGGCTGTGCCTGAGTTTGTTTTTTTGTTTTTGAGTCCAGCGCTTATCGGCAATCGGCTCGCCAGCTAAGTTGATAACCGCATCAAAGTCGTTCAGGTTGGCAAGCTGATCGAGCGAATGAATATAAGCAAGCGTTTCGCTCGAGCGCAGCGCTGTATTGCGGGTATAAATACAGTAGTGGTAGTCGGGGTAAGCCGCGATAAAGTGCCGGGCGATCAGGCCCGTGCCACCGGTGATTAAAATACGCATGCTATGCTCGTTATCTGTATGCTCATTCACAGTACCCTCATTCACGGTACTCGCTGCAACAGCGCTCTTGCTGACTCGACTCTCACTATAGTAGGTAGCTAACTAAACCCAAGCTGAGGCCACTTAGGGCATTGTTGTACTAGGGCCGTTGATACCAAAAGTATACGCAGGCCCGCAACATTGTTCACTTAAGTGAACTGTGTTGTACGCAGGCCCGGGCTATTTGGTTGATCTATTTGCCAAATGCTGCCCGCTAACATTTAATAGCAACTTTAAACGATAACAATAAACACGGCTTGGCTGCCAAGCCATTAACCACCAGCTATTCACCATTAACGGTTAGCAAGGAAAGCCCCATGCCCAACGCAGTGTATCTTGTGCGCGCCGCGCTGTTTTTACTGTTTTGCAGTGTCAGTGTCTGCGCTGAAGAAAAGTTCGATTTAAGCCGCTACAGTGACGAGGATCTCGACAAGCTCGCGCTCAGTCGCGACGGCAAACTCAGCGCCTCTTCCATGCGTGCGCTTGAGCGCGGTTACCACCTCAATGCCGACTGGTTTGGCCTTTTTAGCATGGGCCCACTCAAAGGTGACTTTGCCTACGATGCCAAGATCTGGCGCCGCGACCCGTCGCGGGTATTATTGGTCGATGGCCTGTATTACACCTGGTACACACGCTCAACCGGTAAGGTCTACGGTTTTAATTCCGGCAAAGTTGAAAACAAGGTCTTCCCGTGGGACAAAGCCGAAATCTGGTACGCCACATCCAAAGATGGCTGGACCTGGAAAGAAGAAGGCCTGGCCGTTGGCCGCGGCCCGGCCGGCGCCTTTGACGATCGCTCCGTGTTCACCCCCGAGGTGATGCAGCACGAGGGCAAGTTTTATCTTGTTTATCAAGCCATCAAAGCGCCGTACCTGTTGCGCACTAAAAACTCCGTAGCGATGGCCATCGCCGATAACGCGCGCGGCCCCTGGCGCAAGCTCGAGCAGCCAATTTTGCTGCCAGCGGATAACGGCATATGGCAAGGCACTGAAGACGACCACTACAAAGCAATTAAACAAGGTGATTTTGACAGCCACAAAGTGCACGACCCCACATTAATGTTCTACAAAGATAAGTTTTATTTGTATTACAAAGGTGAGCGCATGGGTGAGCGCCTGACAGCCGGCGGCCGCGAAATTCGCTGGGGTGTTGCCATTGCCGATAAAGCCGAAGGGCCCTATGTGAAATCGGAATACAACCCCATTACCCAAAGTGGCCACGAACTGTTGATTTGGCCCTACCAGGGCGGCATGGCCATGATATCCACCCAGGATGGCCCCGAGCGCTTAACCATGCAGTGGTCGCCAGACGGCATAAACTTTGAAATTAAAGCGTATCTCGATGCCAAGATCCCCCACGCGATTGGCCTGGTCGAATCCTTAGAGCGCGAAAGTGCACCGGGCGCGGCGCTAAGCTGGGGCCTGTACCATCAGTATGTGCCAATAGAAGGCAAAGCCTGGTATCAGTGGGGCAACTACATCGGCCGCTTTAGTTTTGATCACCACGACGGCGCCAAATAACAAGCGCGCTTTACACGGCCTAGTACTAAATTCACGGAGCGAATACCGCTTCGTGAATTTATAAAACTGCGGTTTGTGTTGCTTTTAACCCGTTACTTTTCAGCCCGTTACTTTTCAGCCGGTTGTTTTACTGTCTGTTGATTGGCAGCCTGGTGCTCGGCAAGTGCGGTAAAGGCGTTTTGCAAAATCCACATAAGTGCCGAAGTCGACACACCAACCATTAAAATACCGTTTAAGGCTTCAAGCGGGCCGAGTAATTTCCAGGTATCCGACATAACAAAATCGCCGTAACCGAGCGTGGCAAAGTTAACCAGGGAGTGATAAAAAGCCTCAGAGAAGCTGCTAAATTCACCCAATAACATAAATACCAGCGCCCACAGTGCGGCTTGTAATAAATTGCCAAACACTAAAATCAGCATCACCGACGAGATAATCAACAGCCGCGAGCTGCGCCGAACCGTGCAAAAGGCCTGGCGCTGACGGCCGTAATACTGCAGAGCATAAACCAGCAGGCGCACCTGAAACACCAGGCACAGCGCCATTACCGGTACACCTATAAGTAAATTTATTAACATCTTTTTTGCTTCTTATTTTAATTGCTTGTTTTTAGTTGCTTGTTTTTAGTTGCTTGCGTTAATGCAGAGCCACACCAGCTTTTACAGGTATTTAAGCAAGGCGTTATCGCTGTGGCGCGCCTTAAACCCGCGGTACCACAGGCAAAAGGGGTAGAGTAAAAGCAACAAAGCGAGGGTAATCCAATAGCTTGTACCCAAGTCGGTAAAGTCTTTTAAACCCAAATAATTGCCGCTGCCAACCAGCAATAAACGGTGCACAAGATAATACATCATCGCTGTCTGGCCAAAGACAAGTAACACGCCGTTGGGGCGCACGCCGATTATTTTTTCAAGGTTCATCATCATCGCCAGGATAATCGACATCAGGCCGAGCTCTAATAACATAAAGCTCAATGATGGCGGGTACTTGCTAACGTGCAACCAGTGCTGCCAGCTCATATCGTCTCGCAGTAAAAACATATTGCCGTAACCGTTGACGTAGCGCACAAGCGCAAACGCCGCCAGCGCAATAAAGCCAAGCAGATATAACAGCTGCGCCGGACTGAGCCTGGTTTTACCGGCATTAAAATCCAGAATAAAACGGCCAAATACCCAGCCGAGCAACATCACCGCCAGCCACGGCAACAGCGCGTAGCTAATGCTCAGGTTATCGGAGGAATATTTGCTAAACAGCAGCGCCGCGCCAATCGACTCGGCGCCCTGCCCCGGCGGCCAAAACAAGGCCGTCAGCGCTTCACCGGCCAGCATCCAGCCCAGGGCAATAACAATCAGTGCCGGAGTGCTCAGACGGCGAAAAAAGGCCATGCACATCATCGCCACTCCGATGGCGTAGAGCACCTGCACCGTCCACTTACCGGCCACCAGCGATACCAGGGTTAAATCCAGTGCGGCAATAAATAAACCGCGCAAAAGAATGTCTTTGTCGATCAGCGCCGGGCTCACGCCTTTTTGTAATTTGCGCTCAACACTAATAGCCAGTGCCGTGCCGGCCAGAAATACAAAGGTCGGCGCGCACAGATGAGTGATCCAACGCGAAAAAAACGCAAACTCTGGCAGTGCCGTGCCGGGCTCATACGAGGCGGCCGAATCCGTGCTTAAATGGCCAACATCGTAGACCATCGATACATGGTCCAGCACCATTAAGATCATCACAAAACCGCGCATCCAGTCGATTGCGGCAATGCGTTTGCTCTGGGCCTTGGTGTTGGTGCTCATACACGTTCCTTTTTGTTTGTGCTTTAACTGCTCGCGCCTTAACTGCTTGTGCCTTAATTTTTCTTGCGCCGGTCTTGTGCCTGCTTTCAAGCCTCCGGCTGCACAGCTCTTTAGCAAAGAGCGCCTTGCAGCTCTTAGCTAAAATTGCAATAAATCACGCAAGCTCAAGTAAAACGCATCATACAGCAGCTTGTCATAAAACATTCATCTGTGAGCACTCAACAAACGCGGGCCCGGCTGTAAGAATCCTAAACTTGCTGCGACCAAGATAAAAAAACCAAGGGGAGGCCCTATGTTCAGCTTCAGTCGTTCTTTCGTAAAGCATTTTTTAATGCAGCCGCTTACTAAGCAGCGCTTAATCGTTTTGACTCTATCCACTGCGCTGCTTAGCGCGTGCGGCGGGGGCGGCGGCGGTTCAAGTGACGCCGAGGCCAACCCTGTCAGCTCGCCCTCGCCTGTTGTTTCTCCGTCATCCGCCCCGTCGCCGTCGCCATCTAGCAGCCCTGCAGCTCAAATCAGCGGTGTTGATGTATATATGGAGCCGCAAGCTGACGGCAATAGTTTTGCCTGCGCAAACTGCCACGCCTTGACGGAACCGGCCAGCGACAGTTTCTATCGCCCGGGCCACGCCATCGGCGATGCCACGCGCCGGGCCATGTTTAAAAACGGCGAACTCGACAACCTGGTCGACGCTGTTAATGTCTGCCTCGACACCTGGATGGCCGTCGATACCCCGTGGACGGAACAGAGCGAGCGCTATATTGCCCTGGTCGACTTTTTAGAAAATGAAGATCAAGGCTCCGGCCCGGCTGACTTACTGCAGTTTGCCAAAGCCACGCCGCTGGAATTTGCCAGCAACAGTGCTGTGAATGGCAGCGCCGACGACGGCCGCCTATTTTTTAATGTCAGCTGCGCAATGTGCCACGGTGAAGACGCCGAAGGCACCGTTAGAGGCCCGAGCCTCGCCGGGCGTTTGCAGTACGAAGGCGCCGCCAACTATATCGCGCGCAAGGTGCGCTTGAGCGGGCCGACCGAGCACGATGTTTACAACGATGGCATTGGCGGGCGCATGCCGTTTTGGGTTGAAGACCGAATCAGCGATGCCAACTTAAGCAATGTCATCGAGTTTTTAATTACCAGCGACTTTAACAACCTGCCCGATAATGGCGGCAGTTCCGGCGAGCAGCGCCAGTGTGCAACAACACACAGCAAAGTTGGCCAGAGCGCAAACCTGACCGAACGCGCCCACGGAGTCAGCGGCACGGCTACGATTATCGATGACTGCACCATCGAATTTAGCAATTTTGACTTCGACGGTGGCGGCATCGACGTGCGCGCCTACGGCGGCCAGGGCGCCAACTTTAGCGGCGGCTTTGCAATGGGCGACAACCTGGTGAATAACAGCGGCTACAGCAACAGCAGCTTCCGTGTGCAACTGCCAGAAGACAAAACCCTCGACGATATGGACTACATCAGCATCTGGTGTATACCCGTGCGTGTAAGTTTTGGCGACGGTGCATTTATGTAACAAGAAGCTGTATTGCGCGGCCTCCAGCAAGCGAGGCCGCGCAATACACTATTTTAATCCCCTATCTCTATCACTCTAACTAGCAGCAAGCCTTAGCTGACAACGCTGCAGAGCTACAGATATGCATGGCTCTTATCAATGGTGCTGGCGTAAGCATTGGAACTGGCGGAAGGCACAAGTATTGGCGTGGGTACTGGTGTTGATATTGGTGTGGGTATTGGCGCGGGTACTGGCTGTGCATTGCTATCACCATGCACAGCCAGCAAGTGCTTAAAAAAACTGCAATAATTCTCAAGCCAGTAAACATGCAGCTTGGGGCCGGTATTTGCCACTTACCGGCAACTTGTTCTACAACTTATCCACAGAAACTGTGGATGAAACTGCGCCTGCAACGTGTTTGATTTTTGATCGCAACGAACAATAGCGCAAACTTAAGCATCTAGCGCCATCACACAGAGAGCCCTTTTGGCCCGAGCGCTTTTCGCCGGCCGATCAGCGCCTTACCTAAGTTAATACCCGGGATCTCGACATATCGATAAATAAAGTAGGCAAATACAAGCACTATGCAGAACAGCAAGCTTGATAACAGCAGCCACGTGCTTGCGCTTAAAGGCCCGTGTTTTAGTACAAAAGCAAAAAACGGCAGCATAAGCAGCAGGTGGAAAATGTAGACGGAGTACGACATTTCAGCCAACAGCTTATTTAGGCGAGCATTAAAAAGATAAGCCAAGGCCTTGTAGAAACCAAATTTGGCAAAGTGGTCGGCATAACAAATCCACCACAGACAAAAAACAAACATCAACGCAATCAGCACATTGTCGTTTAACACAACCAAGAACAACAAGGTGACAAGCACCGCAATCGCATTAGACAGCCTCGCCTGTTTGTTTATCAGTACATGCGCAATCACCATGCCCGCAGCAAAATTGTGAAACTTAAGCGCTAACAAAGTAGGCATTGCATACTCAATGCCGGCCGATGTTAAGGCATAGGCAATAAAAGACATCAGCAACAAAGACAGGGTTAAAAATAAAGCAAAGTTCTTTTTATAGAAAAAATAAAGAAACGGAAACATAAAATAAAACTGCATCTCCAGCCCCAAACTCCAATCGGGAAGCGGCGTAGTAAAGGCATAGGAGGGGATTAAACCAAAGACAAAAGTAATATGAACAAGAAAGTTCTCTAGTGGTTTGGCGAAATAATAACGCGCCATATCAGTGCTGGCATGCGGCAACACCTCGGCAATTGACTCGCGGCATTGGCCGAGAAAATCAGAAAACAAAAAAGCCAGAAGTAAACACAGGTAATAGGCAGGTGCGATTCGAAAATAGCGGCGAATAGCAAAGTTTGTTATACCCGAGCGGGTCTGTAAGCCTTCATACGACTTACTGATAGAGCACTGAAAATAAATTAAAAAACCCGAGGCCAACATAAAAGCGTTTACGGCTTCGTGAGCTAAAACCGCAGCAAGCACGCTGGGCCCAAAACCCAATAACGCTGCGTGTGCAAAAAACACCACCAGCGCCGCCCAACCGCGAATAAAATCAAGCAGCGCGATATCATGCTTTATCGTATTATCCATAAAATCCCCTAGGTTTCGCCCACACCTAAGCGTGCCGTAAACTACAGCAGGTCGTTTCAATACGTTGAAACAAGTGAAAACATGAATTTAAAGTTTTTCACAGTTTCCGGGCGAATGGTAGCCCCAAAAGATGATATACGAGACAGAATAATCGCGATTCGGTTTTGGCCTTGGCTTGTGCAACACTAGGGCCTGTTAACACTAATTAAAAATCAGCTCGATTCTTGTGCCCTCACCTACGTTTGAGTGCACAGCCAACTGGCCGGCGTGGGCGTGCATAAACTGCCTGGTCAGGGCCAAACCCACGCCCGAGCCGTGGCGTTTTGTGGTAAAAAACGGCACAAAAATCTGCTCGAGCATTGAAGCTTCAATGCCACAGCCCGTGTCTTTTACACTGAGCACGGTCTTGGCGGCGCGCAGACGTAATTCGATATTAAGCTTGGCCTCGGCGCTTGTTTCCATCGCTTCGATGGCGTTTTTCACCAGGTTTAATAAGACCTGAGCCAATTGCTGCCTATCGGCGCGCAGCGCAAGGCTCGCAGGCTCAATATCAATGCTGAGCTCGAGCCGCTCGCTTGCACCTAAGTTCATATACAGAGGTTTTTGCTCTGCAAAAAAATCCACCATATTTATTGATTCGAACTCAGGTGCCGGCATTTTTGCCAGCTGCCTGTAAGCCTGAACAAAACTGACAATGCCTTCACTGCGCGAGGCGATGGTTCGCACCGCTTGTTTTGCATCGTGTAACTCCGCATTTAACTGCTCCGGCGGCATAGATAAAAGCTCATCCTGGCTCAGAATATCGCGACAGGTTGTCGCCAGCGAAACCACCGGCGTCACCGAATTCATCACTTCATGGGTCAGCACACTAATCAGGTTTCGCCACGCCTGATATTCGGCATCCATTAATTCCCGGCCAATATTTTCTATGGTTACCAGGCTTTGCTGTTTATCATCGAGTACGGCCGAGCTCTGCGCCAACATCAAGTTGTATTCAACACCATCGCGCACAACCTTGCACAAGGCCCGGCTCTGCCCGGTATTTTTGTTTAGCGCGTCGACAAATCCGCTAAAGCTGTGTTCAAGTTCGCGAATATTGACGGGGCTTGCCTGATTAAACAAACGGCTGGCAGCGAGATTAAATAGACTAATATTGCCAAGCTGATCAAAGGCCAAGATTGCCACCGGAGCCTGGCGCACCAAGGCGCGTAGAAAGTCGTTCTCCGCTTCTTTCTGGTGGCGTTTTTCTGCCAGCTGGCGATTGAGCTGATTAAAGCTCTGTTTTAGCTCATTGCTGTAGGCGCCGTCACCGAGGCTTTGAGAAAAATCACCACTTTGTGCCGCGCGAAAAAACTGCGCAACAAGGCGAAAGTGGCGCTCGACAAAAGACAGTAACAACAGCAACTGCAGCACAGCCAAGCCGACAAACAGCACACTCGTCAACGGCTGCTGTTCAAGCTTTAGCACAAATACGCAGGTGAACAATAAAATAAATAAAACCAGCAGCTGCAGTAAAAATAGGCAGCGAAAACGCAGGGTTAACGAAACGTTCATAAGCTCTATAAACCGTATTTTTTTAAGCGCCGGTAAAGAGAGGTGCGGGTAATACCCAGCTCCTCGGCCGCGTGACTAATATTGCCCGCGTGCTTTTTAAGTGCCTGTTCAATGGCCAGGCGTTCAACGTGCTCCAAGTTGCAGTTATCAAACAAGGCGGTACTGCCGCCGCCTTGCGGGCGCAATAAAAAGTCGTGTTCACTGAGCTCGTCGCCCTCACTTAAAATCAATGCGCGCTCAACCGCATGTGCAAGCTCGCGCACATTGCCCGGCCAGGCGTAGGCACTGAGTTTTTTAATGGCCGCCGCACTCAAAGACTTGTGAGCCAGCTTGTATTTGGCGGCACTTTTTTGTATGTAAAAATCAAGCAGCAGCGGTATGTCGCTGGGGCGTTCGCGCAGCGGCGGCAATTCAAGCTGTACCGTGTTGATGCGATAAAATAAATCTGCGCGAAACTTGCCTTCATCCACCAAGGTTTGCAGCGGCATATTCGTTGCGCAAATCAGGCGTACATCAACGGCGATATGTTTGTCTGAGCCAACCGGGCTGACTTCGCGGCTCTCAAGCACACGCAGCAATTTTGCCTGCAAATGCAAAGGCAGGTTGCCTATTTCATCGAGAAACAAGGTGCCGCCACTGGCCGCTTGAAAGCGCCCGGCCCTATCGCTGTTGGCATCGGTAAAGGCGCCCTTAACGTGGCCAAATAACTCACTTTCAAACAAACTCTCGGGTATCGCGCCGAGGTCAACACTGAGCATCAACTCATCTTTGCGCGCACTGTGGCGGTGAATTTCCTGTGCGATCACTTCTTTACCGGCGCCGTTTTCGCCGAGTATCAATACATTGACATCGGTCAGCGCGGCTCGCTGCGCGAGTTTGAGTACCTGTTTCATCAGCGGAGCTTCGGCGATGATCGCTTTATTTTGCTGCTGCAGCTCGCGGCGCTGCTGTTTTAGCTTTTGCACCTGCTCGCGGCTATCGGCAAGCAGCAGCGCCGAATTTAAGGTCGCCAGCAACTTTTCATTCTGCCAGGGCTTAAGCACAAAATCGGCCGCGCCATTTTTAATTGCCGCTACCGAGGTCTCTACATCGCCGTAGGCCGTCATCATAACCACAACCGCGCCGGGCTTTATTTCCTGAATGCGCTTAAGCCAAGCCAGGCCTTCCTCACCGGTATTGCGGCCGAGGGCAAAGTTCATATCGAGTAAAAAAACATCGCCGCGCAACTGTGGGCAGGCGTCCAGCAGCTTTTGGGGATGGCTATAACAGCTGACTTCGCTGTAGTGGCGCTTTAATAAAAGTTCGGCGGCAATCAGTACGTCTTTATCGTCGTCAACAACAACAATCTTGGCATTTTTTTTAGCCATAGAGCTTCCTTATTTTTTGTTAAGCGAGCTTATAAAAAGCCGCTCCAGCGCAATGACAAACTCAGGCAAGTGTACGCATGCGTACACCTCGTGTATAGCCAGCGCACACACATCAGCACAAGAGCGGAACTAAGCCATTGAAATATATAGACATTTTGTTTTGGCACAGTCCTGGCTCTACAAGTAACCAAGAAAACGCAAGAAGCTTACCGAAAACGCGAAGAGCACAATAAAAGACGATGGATAAAAAAATTGAAAAAAGCCCGCGCCGCTATTGGTACTGGGCCCTGGCCGGCCTCGGTGTTGTTGTTGCCGCGACCATCGTCGCGCTCGGGCCGGGAAGTGGCCAGAGTTTTAGTGTAAAAGGCGAGCGCCTAAGCATTGCCGAGGTCAGACAATCGCTGTTTGAAGACTACCTGCCACTGCGCGTTTTTGTGCAGCCGTTTAAAACGGTTTACCTCGACGCGATTGAGGGCGGCCGGGTTGAGAAAATTTTTGTCGAAGAAGGCGAGCTGGTTGAAAAAGGCCAAAAGCTGCTCGAACTCAGTAATACAACACTGCAGCTCGATCTGATTTCGCGCGAGGCGCAAGTTAGCGAACAGTTAAACAACTTGCGCAATACCAAACTGGCGATTGAACAAAATCGGCTGAGCCTGAAGCGGGATTTAATTGAGATTGATTACCAGATAAAACGCCTTAAGCGCCGCCTTGAGCGACGCCAGAAGCTTGCCGACTATGTCGGCGAAGAGGAAATCGATACCCTCGAAGACGAACTTCACTATATGGAGCTCCGCCGCACACTGACGCTGGAGAGCCAGCAACAAGAAGAGCAGATGCGCCTGGCGCAGATAGAACAACTCGAAACCAGCGTCGCTCAGCTTGAGAAAAACCTGGTGATCGCCCGCTCCAACCTCGATAACTTAATTGTCAAAGCGCCGCGCTCGGGCCGCCTGACCGCCTTTGATGTCGAGCTTGGAGAAACCCGCAACCGGGGTCAGCGCCTCGGTCAGATCGACGATGTTGAACGCTATAAAGCAAGCGGCATGGTAAGTGAGTACTACCTTAACCGCCTGAGCCTCGGCCAGCGCGCCGAAGTCGAGATTCACGGCCACAACTACGAGCTCGAGCTGAGCAAGATTTACCCCGAAGTTCGCAATAACGAATTTGAAGTGGATTTAAATTTTGTCGGCGCCGCACCCAAGTCTATACGCCGTGGCCAGAGCTTAAGCCCGCGTTTAATGCTCAGTAAACGAGAGCGGGTGCTGCTGGTCGACAACGGCAGCTTTATTCAGGAAAGCGGCGGCGCTTGGGTCTTTGTATTGAGCGAAGACGGGCAAGTTGCCTATAAGCGCGACGTTAAATTTGGCCGCCGCAACCCGAGCCAGCTTGAAATTACCCAGGGCCTTGAAGCCGGGGAAAAAATCATTGTGTCGAGCTACGGTAACTACCGCAATGTCGACCGCCTTTTTATTGAACACTAATTATTAAATGCCAATTCCACGCAGGTAAGCTAACAGGAGCAAGCATGATTCGTCTCGAAAACATTACTAAGGTCTATCGCTCCAGCGAAGTCGAGACCACCGCCTTGAATAATATCAACCTAAATATCGAGGCCGGCGAGTTTATTTCTATCATGGGGCCATCGGGCTGTGGCAAATCAACCCTACTTAACGTGCTCGGCATGCTCGATAGCCCGAGCGATGGCAAGTACTTTTTTAACGGCGAACAGATCAGCCGCTACAGCGAACGCAAGCTTGCGCAAAAGCGCAAAGGCCATATCGGTTTTATTTTCCAAAGTTTTAACTTAATCGATGAGTTAAGCGTGGCTGAAAACATCGCAATGCCGCTTTTTTACCAGGGCATTGCCCGCGCGGAACGGCAACAACGTGTTGACGAAGTCATGCAACGGCTAAATATCGCACACCGCGCCAAGCATATGCCGCAGCAGCTCAGTGGCGGCCAACAGCAGCGCGTTGCCGTTGCCCGCGCATTAATTTGCAAACCGGAGGTGATCCTAGCCGATGAGCCAACGGGCAACCTCGATTCAAAACACGGCGATGAAGTGATGGAGCTGCTTAAACAGGTCAACGATGAAGGCACAACTATTTTGATGGTGACCCACAGCCAGTACCACGCCGAATACGCCAAACGTTTAATTCACTTATTTGATGGCAAAGTTGTCAGCGAAAACCAACTGGCCAAGGTTGCCGAGCATGCTTAAAAACTACTTGCTGATTGCTCTGCGCAATATCGCCGCCAACCGGCTATTTAGTGCGCTAAATATTCTTGGCCTCGCCTTTGGCCTGGCCGTATGCATATTAATTGTGCTCTACGTGCGCTACGAAAGCAGCTACGACCAACACTGGCAAAACTCCGAGCAAATCTATCGCGTTAGCCGCGATTTTGGCAACGAGTTTTCTCACCTTGCCAGTATCGCGCCGCCATTTAGCCCACTTTTAAAAGCGCGTTTCCCCGAGATCGACGACATCGTTCGCATAGGTATGGGCTCGACCATGCCGCTTAGCTGGCAAGACAAACAGTTTAATGTCGAGAACTTTCTTTGGGCCGACAAAAATATCTTTGAATTTTTCCAGCTCGAATTTATCGCCGGCGATAAAAACACCGCTCTTGAACGCCACAGCACGCTGGTGATGACCGAGACTCAGGCTAAGCGCTTCTTTGGCAACGAAGACCCAATAGGCAAAACCTTGCTGATGATGGGCCAATTTCCGGTTGAAGTAACCGGCGTTATCAAAGATTTACCGCCAAATACTCACCTGCAATTTCCCATGCTCGGCTCGCTAAGCAGTGTGCAGCGCGCCTACCCCCAGGCGATGGAAAACTGGTCCAACAATAGTACTTACACCTTTATTAAAGTTGCCGACAAAAACGTCGCCAAGCGGCTTGAACAAAAGTTCCCTGCCCTGTTACAGGAACAGTTCCCGGATATGGATGAAAATCACGCGCTGTATTTGCAGCCTATTGCCGATATTCATTTACACAGCCGCCTGATGTTTGAACTCGGCGAACCCGGCAGCTATGTGATGGTACTTAGCTTTTCCGCCATCGCCTTTGTAATTTTATTAATTGCCTGCATTAACTTTATGAACTTAAGCACCGCCCGCGCCACCTTGCGGGCCAAAGAAGTCGGCTTAAGAAAAGTAGCCGGGGCGTCGCGCGCCCAGCTTATTATTCAATTTTTAAGCGAGGCGGTGGTACTGACAACAATAGCCATGCTTATTGCATGCTCGTTAGTTGAGTTAATCCTGCCGTGGTTTACCGCCTTTGTAGAGCTACCGCTAACAAGCTTAAGCCTCTACACTGCAAAGAACCTGGGCTTTTTATTGCTGTTAGTTGCTGTGGTGGGCTGTATCGCGGGCTCTTACCCTGCCTTTTATCTTTCGGGTTTTAAGCCGGCGCAAGTTTTAAAGGGCGACCTGGCCCAAGCTGGCGGCTCCAGCCACCTGCGCAAAGGCCTGGTTGTGCTTCAGTTTTCAATTTCAATTGTGCTGCTGATCTGTACGGCTGTGGTTGTCTTGCAGACCCAGTACGCGCGCACTCTCGACCCCGGCTACAACAAGGCCCAAAACCTTATTTTGGATACGCCCTACGCCGCCGGTTTGCAGGATATGAACGCCGTATATCGGGCCATGCGCGAAAAACTTAGCGCTCACCCCGGCGTGCTCAGTGTCACTCGCTCCAATCAAGCGCCGGCAAACACACTGTTTAACAGCTCTGTGTATTACGCCGAAGGTGTACCGAGAAACGAAGACAATATGGTTGCGCTCGACATTCTCAATGTCGGTTACAACTTTATTGAACACTACGAAATCCCGCTGCTCGCTGGCCGCAGTTTTTCAGAGAAGCGCAACGACCCGTTTCGTGTTTTTCCCGACGCAGAACAACCGGTTACCAAAACAGTTGCCGTTATCAGCCGCAGCGCCGCCAAGCAGCTCGGTTACCAGGCCAATGAAGCGATAGGCAAAGTATTGAGCGCACCCACCGGGACTCAAAATGGCAACGACTTTTTTATGCAACTCGAGGTGATTGGTGTTGTTGAAGACGTTCACTTTGGCTCGCTACTCGAAGAGCAAAACCCGATGATTTATCACCTTGTCGAAGAGAGCAGCCAAAATATTTCGGTTAAAATTGATACCGACTACACCGATGAATTAATCCCGTTTATTCATGCAAGCTGGCAAGAATTAATGCCTAACCGCGCAGTAAACTTGAGTTTTCTCGACGAAAATTTTGAGGCGATGTACAACAGCCAGGACAAACAGGCAACCATGTTTATTGCCTTTTCCAGCCTGGCCATTGCTGTCGCCTGTCTCGGTTTATTTGGTCTCGCATCGTTCACTACTGCACGGCGAACAAAAGAAATTGGCGTGCGCAAAGTTATGGGCGCATCGGTACCTAGCATCGTAGTTTTATTAACAAAAGAGTTTGCGGTACTGGTACTGATTGCCAATGTGATTGCCTGGCCCATTGCCGCCTTGGCAATGCGCGCCTGGCTTAAAAACTTTTCACAAAATATTGGTTTACCATTTTCCGTGTTTATTTTTGCCGCGGTGCTCGCCCTGCTAATTGCCTGGTTAACCGTCGCCAGCCACGCCACCCGCGCCGCCATGCGCAAACCCGTGCACGCCCTTCGCTATGAATAACAAATTTTAACAAGACCTTAAATAAGTATGAATAAGGAAGGACTTATGAGTCACTTATATTTCCCCAACATTCGCCGTTTACCGTCGACCTTAGCCGGTATTTCTTTAAGCGCTATGGTTGCCGCCGCCGGTTTAAGTTTAACTGGCTGCCAAAACAGCGAGTCTAAGCCCCAGACTAACAACGGTGCCCCAAACAACGTACAAAACAGTCCCGACGCCAATATCGAAGCGAAAAAACTAAGCGGCGAAAAAATGCTCGCCGACTTTGACAATATCAGCCTGCGCTCGGCGATTAACAGCAACAACGCAACAACAAGCATAGTCTCGGGCAAACAGGCCATAAGTGGGGAAAAATCCCTGCTGGTTCACACCAAGACGCGCGATCACAACAGCGCGGCGCTTAACTTTGAACCCAATGAGGCCTGGGACTGGAGCCAATACCAGGATTTTCATCTGGCCTTTGATATCGCCAACTTTGGCGACGAGAGTGTCGATATCAACTTAGATATCAGCGATATCGACGGCAATACCTATACCCGCGCCTTTGTTGCACCGGTCGGAGTGACCTGGACCTGGTATGCCAAAATGGATGGCCACGATCAAAAAGAGCCGGCCTGGGCCAGTGACAATGAATTTAATTTTGAAAGCGGCCTGCGTTCAAACCCACCCACCTGGCAGGGCGATCACCAGGTTTTTTCGCTGTGGGGCAAAAAACACCTGAACTTAAAAGGCATTACCAAGATCAGTTTTTCGGTTAAAGGCATGCTCAGCGACAGGCAATTTACCATCGACAACCTGCGTCTGCGCCCCAACCCGAAAATGGATAAAAACTTTCTCAGCGGCTTAATTGATGAATTTGGCCAAAATAATAAAGTTGACTACCCAGGCAAGATTCACAGCCTAGAGCAGTTGCATCAGGCAAGAGACAAAGAGCTCGCCGAGCTCAGCGATCAAGCCTTCCCTGGGCGCAGTAAATTCAACGGCTGGGCCGACGGCCCGCGCTATGAGGCTACTGGCAACTTCCGCACTGAAAAAATCAATGGAAAATGGTGGTTAATAGACCCGGAAGGTTATTTATACCTAAGCACCGGTATCGACATTCTGCGCCTTTCCAACTCATCGACCCTAACCGGTTACGATTTTGATCAAAAGTTTATCCCTAAGCGCCACGGCGAAATGCTGATCTCAGAAGACGACCAACCGCTTAACCGCGTTAGCGATGATGCTTTGCCTTCGCGCAAACTGGTTAGCCAAACGCGCGCGGATATTTTCAAGTGGCTGCCCAGTTACGACGATGAGCTCGGCAACCACTTTGGCTACCGCCGCGAAACCCAAAGCGGGCCGCTTAAACACGGCGAAACCTACAGTTTTTACAGCGCCAACCTCGAACGAAAATACGGTGAGAGTAGCCCGGAGAGTTATTTACAAAGCTGGCGAGAAATCACCCTAAAACGCATGCAAAATTGGGGCTATAGCTCTCTCGGCAATTGGGCTCAGGAAGAGTTCTACAGCAATACCAAAATGCCCTATGTCGCCTTTGCCGATATCATCGGCGACTTCGGCACCTTAAGCAGCGGTTTTGATTTTTGGCACGGTGTGCCAGACCCGTGGGACCCGCTGTTTAAAACGCGCGCGGAAGCCGCTGTTGACGGCGTCGCCAAACAAATTAAAAACAGCCCATGGTGCATGGGTATTTTTCTCGACAACGAGCAAAGTTTTGGCCGCCTCGAAACCGACGAGCTGCACTACGGCATTGTCTATAACACCTTAAAAGAAGACGCCGCCAAGGTTTACGCCAAAGCGGAATTTACCCGCATGATGAAAAATAAATACGGCGACATCAACAAGCTAAATAAAGCCTGGGGGAAAAACCTGGCATCGTGGGATGAATTTGCCAAAGGCGTCGAGCCGAGCTTTAACAGCAAACAGCAAAAACAAGACTACTCTGCCATGCTCTACGCCTACGGCGACCAGTATTTTGGCACCGTCAAGCGCGCACTCAAGCAGCGCCTGCCCAATCACCTCTACCTTGGTTCTCGTTTGCCTGTGTGGGGCATGCCAATTGAAATTGTTCAATCCGGCAGCAAACACATGGACATCATTACGTTTAACTTATACGAAGAAGGCCTGGTGCCGAGCGAATGGGCATTTATGCAAGACATCGACGCGCCGGCGCTCATTGGCGAATTTAGCTTTGGCTCGTTTGATGCCGGCCACGTGCACCCGGGCATTGTTATTAGCAGCGATCAAGAAGACAGGGGCCGCATGTATAAAAGCTATATGTACAGCGTTATTGATCACCCAAGTTTTATCGGTGCCCATATGTTCCAGTATATGGATAGCCCAATACCGGGTCGCGCCTACGACGGTGAAAACTACAACAACGGCATGGTTGCGGTCACCGACATTCCCTATGCGCCCTTAGTTCAGGCGGCAAAAGAAGTTCACGCTGAGATGTACCAGCGCCGCTGGAACAAAAACTAAGGAGAAATTAGGAGCTCTCCCCGTGCTCCCAACCCTGGCCCGGCTATGGTCAGACAATGCAATAACACTGTGAGCAAGCTTGCTGAGCCTTTTATTTGCTCGTAGCTAGGCTTGGTGCCTGGAGTGGTTTGAGCGGGGCTCTGCCGCATGGATGCGGCGGCGCAGCCCCCAGGGACGGGTTCACGGCATCCCGCGAAAGCCACTGCAGGCAGCGAGCCGGAGGACCAGTGACTTATTCACAGACGAAGTGCGAACCTAGCCGGGATTTTTTATCTATCGTCAAGCGATACAACAACAAGCTCAAGTTTAGCCTCGGCTGACTGGCGATAAGACCATTTTAAATCAAAGTCGAGCAAGTGCATGGCATAAATGCGCGACGGATCATAGTGCTGATAACGCGGCCTCGGATCTTGCTGAAGCACTTGGACAATCAGGCGCTTAAGCTTGATGCCCTGATGTTCCTGATACAGCTTTTCGCGCTCGGCCAGCGCTAATTCAGCCTGCCTGGAAAAAACCACCGCTAACACCGGCGGCGGCTCATCGGCAAAAGTATTGCTTGCCTCGTTGACCACATCGACATAAGGCACATAGGGTTTAATATCGACCACCGGCGTCGCATCTAATAAATCAACACCACTTAAGTTTAAACAGACACCGTCACTAAGGTCGATCGACTCAAGTTTGACAACACTTAAACCTAGCCGGTTTGGCCGGTTCGGCGCGCGTGTTGCAAATACCCCCATGCGCTTATTGCCGCCCAGGCGCGGCGGCCTAACTGTCGGTTTCCATGCGTTTTCAGCAAAACCGTGAAAAATAAAATGCAGCCACAGATGTGAACAGCTGGCTAAACCCTCAACACATTCGGCGCGATTAAACGGCGGCTGCAAGACAAGTTTAGCTTTGGCCTCGCTGACCAGGCCCGGCTGGCGGGGAATGCCGAATTTTTCTTTAAAACAACTGTGTACAAAACCTAAGGGCTGCACAACAAAGTCTGTCTGAGTCATGGATCTTGTATCGCCGTTGGACGGGCCTTAAACGATAGAGCGGTGCTCTAGGGCCTGTTAACACAAATTAAAAAAGGCCAGAATTTAAGCCCGCTATGGTACGCAAAAGCAACGGCGAGCTGTAGCGACAAATAAGCTAAAACATCCACTTAGTGAAATGGAAACAAATAATTCATCCAGGAATTCATACGCAGTAGCACCTTGCGCATAATCGCCACATGCTCAAAGTGATCGCTGTACACCGCCGCCTGCGCAAAGGCGCCACCAGGTATACTGGCCTTGTAATTTAGAAACGCAGCGTCGGTAATATCGATAATCACCGGTATGCGCCCGGGGTAGTGATCGTTTTCGCTGCTGAGCAAACGGCCGTTGGCTTGTAACTCACCCTGAGCAAGCACCGGCAATACCGAGCGAATCTTGCCGGAAAACACTTCGCCTGGCAGCGCGTCAAAGGCCACTTCGGCTTCAAAGCCCGGCTCCAGGCGCATGGTGCTATTTTGCCTAAACCAGGCAACCAGCACATAATTTTCGTCGTGAACAAACACCATCGCCGGGCGCAGCGGCATAGGCACCAGCATCATGCCCTCGTGCAAGAACTGCTGCGTCACCCAACCGCGGCTCGGCGCCCTGACCTCACACTGCTGCAGGTCGTAGACGGCGACTTCTAAATCAGCTTCAAGCTGTTCAACCAGGGCTGTCGCCTGATCAAGGTCGCGCTGAATGCCAACTTTGCGCCGCATCAGCTCCTCGGCACGCTGCTGATCGGCGCGCGCTGCCACAAGCCTTGCCTCCAGGCTTTCAATTTTGTCTTCAAAGGGTGCCGGGTCTATGCGAAAAAGCAAACTGCCCGCTTCAACAACCTGGTTTGCCTCAACGGCAACTTCAACAACACGCCCGCGCACGGCCGGGATAATGGGCGTACTGACAAAGTACTCGCGGCTTTTTTCTGAATACGGGTGGTTGTAGTTCATCAGCACAATCAGCGCACCGATAAGAAAAATTCCACCAAGCGCTGCGCTGGGCACCGTCCACTTGTTCAAAGGAATTTTGGCAACTTTAAATACGACTGTGCACAGCGCAACATAAGTCAATATAAGAAGCAGATCCATTAGTCGGCCTCCACTTGTGATGACTGTTCAAGCTCGCTTAAGCGTGTTTTTACGGTATTTAGCTCTGCAGTTGCCTGAGCCAAGTTTTGCTGAAGCAAACTTAGCTGCTGTTCGCGCTTTTTTTCGTTTTTTTCGAGCTCAGCCAGCTTGGCTTCGTCCTCTTTGATAAAACCCCAGCCTCGATCGTCGCGGTAGAGTGTTGCCCATATCCACAAAAAGGGCCACAGCACATGCAGCGTAAACAAGCTGACCCAACCGGCAACGTGAATCGCATCTTGCTGAGGGTGATTGCGCTTTTTGGCAATATCATAGGGAATATCGTGAATAACAATGACACCATAAAAAAGGGTGACAAACACAAAAATCAGAAGCCCGAGTGCAAAATAGTCCAACATAATGTTTCCTTAACAAGGCCCGCTTAGCCTTCATCCTTCTCATAACAGCAGTCTTAACAGCCTGTACCCAAGAGCGATCTTGGCTAGCTGCCTATATTGGCTAACTATACCCTACCCTGTGATCCAGTTTTAAATACTTTGTGTTTTATATTTTTTGCAATATAAGCGGCCTATCACGGCCAGAAAAAACAAACGGCCGTTTTATTTCAATAAAAATAGTCAAGGTTGTTTTGTGCGCCAAAGTCGTCAGGGCCTGACAGATTTTGTCCGCGTGGTATTTGGCGCCACTGTAGTAAACAGTTAGTTGAATCAGAGCTAAGCCGAACTTCTGTTTATAACACGAAGTGCTGAGACATCCATCACATAGTACGGCGGGCTCGGCAACAACAAAAGCGGGCTTACAAAACAAGCACTTAGCTTAGGCGTTGTACTTGGCGTATTTTAATCTCGTTTATTTCTAATCTCCTGTCACGCCCCTTGCAACTTAAACCACTGTGTTTCAGCAACTGACCTAATAAAAACACGGCGGAGATAAGCAATGCGTAAATTTTTCTTAAGCCTTTTATTTGTAATTTTTGTTGGCCCCGGCCTTAGTGCTTGTGGTGGAGGCGGCTCGGCTGGCGACGGCTCCGGCGGCAATGCCAATCAAGCAGGCGACAGCGCCAACCAAATAGACGGCAACGAAAGCCAGGAATTGCAACAAGCTGTTGCCACCGAAACACTGACTCTGCCCAGCAAGCTTGAGGTGGTTACCAATGAAAACTAAAACCAGCATAAAACTTTCTTTGGCAATTTCAGCCATCTGCAGCAGCGGCGCCTTTGCCCAAAGCATTCACGACAGCACTAGCGACTTTAATACCGACAAACAACGCAGCCACGTTTGGAACGAAGCGCTCGAACCACTGGAGCTGGTTAACGGTATTCTTTGTTTCACCGAACAAATGCGCGTAACCGACTTTGTAAACGACGGCGCCTACATTGTACTCGCAGATGAAGATCGCTGTTTTTCCAACGATAGCAACGGCAGTGACAGCGAAGGCGGCGGCAGCCCGGCTTATAAAGAAGTTATTGTTGAAGCGACTCGCGAAAGCGACACCTCACCATTAATTGTTAGCGCCTGGATGCCGGATATGGGCGATGACGATTTTGCACAGGCGATTAAATTTAAAGCGGTAATTTATGAAGGCGCGAGCGACAGCAACCCCTTCGGACAATTTACCTTTAACTTCGACTTTTATAACAGTTTTTCTGACAGCAGCCGTCGCGGTGGCGGTGAATTAAAAACCGTTGATATCGAAGAGCATATTGGTTTCACCCTTTACGAACAAGATCAACGTGGCAGCCATCGCAGTTCACAAAGTGCCAGCGTAGTGATGAGCGCTGACCGCAGCGAAGGCTTCGCACTGACCGCCGTCGAATGGGGTGACTTTGGCCGCGCCAATGCCCTCGCCTTTAACGATAACCATGTTTTAATTCAAGCTGGCGACAACTACGACAGCCTCGCTTTCCAAAATGGAGACAACGAAGGCATGTGTTTGAGCCGCACCGAATTTATCGACAGTGTTCACCGCTATGACCTTTACCACGCTACAACTGGTGCCCGTGTTGAAGTGAACTCGGGTTTCTCTTTTCGCTACGACAGTGACGGTAATGGCGCAGCCGATAGCCACGGCCATGTAGGTTATTGGGGGGTATGGACCGAAGATGAAAACGGCCTGCCCAGCGGAAGCGAAATCACCAAAGAAAACTTTGGCCAGGGCGGCACGCCTGAGAGTTTCAGGATTGTTAGTGCCCCAGGTAAGTTAATTAAAAAATCCGTTGAAGCTCTGCCGCTTAGCAACGCAGCAGGCATTGATTTTCGAAGCTGGGACGGCGCTTACGAACTCGGCTACGACAACTTGATTGTCAATTACAGCAGCAACGGCTTTTATGTTGTTGCCGGCCTGCGCCACGGTGAAAATGGAGAGGAAATCGTTCAGCTCGACCCGATGCCCATCACTCTTGAGAGTTATGAAACGCTGTACATGTACAGCGAACAGCTCGGCGGCGAAGTGCGCTACCAAAGCGGCTCAGATTTCTTAAGTTTCTACCGCGAAGAAGTGCTTAACGGCTCGGGCGATTTGTTTGCCAACGGTGATCTTGAACTGCACTGCTTTGATCGCTGCCCGATAGGTACTTTAGATGCGGGTGACCTTGCCGACTACGACAGCCCGTATTCTCTGCAAGGTGAAAGCGCTGTAACTTACAGCTTCGGCAACAGCGGCGCCAACGCCCTGACTTTAGTTCGCAACGACAACGGCGAGCCGGTGAAATTTGCCGACGGCATCAGCGAAAGCACCCTGAATAACAGCGCCCACCAGTGGGGCGTAAGCTCAGGTATTTTGGTAGACGCCGCCACAGCAGCAAGCTTGCAAAATAGCTGGGACGTATACGAGCCAACGCTAGTGAGCACTTTCTACGTATGGGAAACCGGCGCGCATAACTGGAACAAACTCAGCGCCGTTAAAGACGAAAACGGCAACATGCTTGCTTTCGATAAACCAATTCAAGTTCGCTACACCCACAGCGATGCTAACGACCGCAGCGGCGACGCCGGCGACTTTAACGGCCAGGTATTTATGCTGAACTACGGCGGCAACGGCGACTTCTGGGGCATTCCTCATAGCCGGGAAAACGACAGGCACCAAGCCCTGTTTAGCATCGCCGACGGTGCAAGTGTAGGCGCGAATAACGAATATGTAATAAAAGCCCGCGATATTGAACAGCGCATGGCGCCAGCCAACGGTCAGTGCGGCAGCATGCGTATCAGAGAGCCCGCCGCACCGGTGCCAACCCGCACTGAGGGCTCCGCCGATATTGGCGCCATGCCCCAGGTTAGCGGCGGCGCCAAAGTAATCGCAGGTGAAATACAAGGCGCAAACGAATAGAGAACAACAGCTTAACCCCGTAACTTGCAGGCCTCCTTGGAGGCCTTTTTTTATTTCTTATCAACAATTAAAAGGGCAAAAAACAAGCTATTAAAGTAATGCGTCCAGAGGGCTGTATACGCCGCGCCCGCCGCGATTTAAGACGTGGGTATAAATTTCAGTGGTTGATATATCCGAATGACCAAGCAACTCTTGAATCGTGCGCAAATCGTATCCTGATTCAAGTAGATGAGTAGCAAAACTGTGGCGAAAGCTATGGCAGCGAGCGGGCTTGTGAATACCAGCTCTTTTCAAAGCTTGGCGAACCGTTTTTGATAACGTTGATGGATGGCAATGGTGCCGGCGTTTTACACCTGATCGTGGATCAACAGCTATCCGAGATGATGGAAACAAAAACTGCCAGCAAAATTCTTTAGCTGCACCAGGATACTTACGATCTAAAGCATCCGGTAGATAAACGTCACCAAACCCGCTCTTAAGATCTTCAAAGTGCAATAGCCGAACCTTATCAATTTGGTGTTCCCCACAAAAAGTAGACACCTTACTTAAGCAGCGATAGTTGCTGCCTCCTCAAAATCGACGGGGCTAAGCCCGTCGTTCGCAGAGTGCCTTCTCTTGCGGTTATAAAATATTTCGATGTAACCAAATATACCTGAACGCGCTTCATCAATC
>NZ_NKQJ01000006.1 GCF_002312815.1 Agaribacterium haliotis | reverse complement strand
GGGCGGATATTCAGGCCCAGCCCTTCGGGTTGTGCCCCTCATCCCGCTCTCTGTGTTGTTTGTCGCTTATTTGGAACAACCAAACTGCGCTCCAAACGCCTTGATAGCAGAATGAGGGGCGCAACAGAGTGCATTTAATTAGTGTTAGCAGGCCCTAAGGCACACAGGCTCTGTTTATATCACTTTTGATATGGACAGGGCTTAGCTTAAACAAGACTTAGCTTAAACAAGACTTAGCCCGAATCGCCATCAGCTTTTGTTTCTCTAGTTTTTGCAGCGTGACTGGCTTTAAGTTTGTGTCTGGAATGAAACTTAGCTCGGTAGTGGTGAGTTTTGCCGCTAAGTCGGTATAGCGCTTCAATAAGGCCCGCCGCTAAAAGCATTACAACTAAGGTCATTAATTGCCACGGCTGTGTTTGTAAACTCTGCCATATAAGTACGCCAAGTGCGATCAAACACGCGGCCACACCGAGGCAGGCTAAAGCGCGATTGCTGTTGACCTGCTTAGCTAAACAAAAATTTGCGGCGTTCACCGCAGCAAAAATCAACAAAAAACCGGCGCTGCCCATGGTTGCGATGCTACTCAAATCAAAGGCGTTGGCGAGTATTAATGCAAGCACTGCGGTGATCAGCAGGCCCATCACCGGTTGTTTCCACACTTTCCGCTCTAAGAATACCGGCAGTTCGCCTTCGGTGGCGATAACGTAACTCAAGCGAGCGGCGCCGTAGAGCGTTGCATTAATTGCAGAGAAGGTCGCGAGTACTGCCGAAACAGCGACAAGCACAAAACCCGCGTGGCCAAGTGAAGGTTCTGCAGCAACGGCCAGGGCAAAGTCGGCGTACTTTTGTATATCGGCGGCGCTAAGTGTTCCAACGGTGACTATGGCGATAAGCACATACAGCAAAATTACCAGCACTACTGAACCGTAGAAGGCTTTTGGCAGCGTTTTTTTATAATCGCGTACATCTTCAGCGGCGTTGGCGATTAACTCAAAACCTTCGTAGGCGACAAAGATAATCATGCCCGCAGCAACAATTTGAGGGAATGTTTTCCACTCACTCGCGGCAAAACGGCTGCTGTCGACACCGCTGATGCCAACCACAATAATAAGGGCGAGGATGGCGAGTTTAAAAACAACGGCAGCTGTTTCGGTTTTACTGATTAGCTCAGCGCTAAATAAATTGAGTAAGGTGGGTACAACAATAGCTAAACTAATTAGCCCGTGTAAAAACAAGCTTTTATCATTGCCATTGATGTCGGGGAAAAAGGTCAATGCGTAGTTTGCAAAAGCAACCGAGTACAGCGCCAAAGTGACAACGTAACTTATCCACAGCAAGTTATTTATCGTGCCAGAAAACCAAGCCACACCAAAGGCCCGGTCTATAAAAATAACGGTGCCGCCTCGGCTCGGCAGGGCCACCGAAAGTTTTGCGTAGCTGTAAGCGCTTAACAGCGCCACACAACCGGCGATTAGAAAGGCCAACGGCGTTGCGCCGCCGCCCATGCTTGCAGCGAGCCCGAGTACAGCAAAAATCCCGCCGCCAACCATGCCGCCAATGCCTATGCTCATCGCGCCAAGGGTGCCGACGGTTTTGGCAGAGGGGCTAGCGTCGTCTTTTTGATGTTTTATTTCACTGTTAGCCGACATTTCTAATCCTTAAGAAAATAATTACTGCCATTGATGCGTTTAAGTCAGCATTAGGCCCTTTAATGGCTAATGTATGCGCATGGCTTATGATACCACCGGCTCGCGGGCTTAAGCTTTTGCTTGTTGTTGTTTTTCATCTTTGTGACATAAAAATGTAGCGATACTGTCATTTGGCGCGGAAAGAATGTCGCGCATCATCAAACTAAAGAAGACAAAACGACATGGACTTAGATTTTAAAAAATTGGCTTTAAGTTTGGCAGTGGTCACTGCTTTGAGTGCTTGCGGAGGTTTTGACAGCAATGAAGACTCTGAGCAAGAAGAAAATCAAGGCAAGACCGGGGCCCAGGGAGAAACCGGGGCCCAGGGTCCAGCGGGCAAAGATGCGCAAAATAGTTTGATTCAACTTAAGTTTCTCGGTCGTTATGCAACGGGTGAATTTGACGAGTCGGCTGCTGAGATTGTCAGTTACGACGCTGGCAGTGAGCAGGCGTTTGTTGTCAACGCCAACTCTGGCAAAGTCGATGTGCTCAGCATTAAGAATCCTGCCGCGCCAAGCTTGGTGACGTCTTTAGAATTAACGAGCGATCTTGCTGCATTTTATAGCGAGCTCAGTGAAGAAGATTTTGGTGCTGCCAATAGCTTGGCGGTCAATAGCGATGTTGTTGCGGTTGCAGTTGAAGCCGCTGTTAAACAGGATCAAGGTTTTGTCGCTTTTTATAAAACCGACGGCAGTTTTATTACTGCTGTGCCCGCCGGTGCGCTGCCCGACATGCTGACCTTTACCCCGGATGGTAAAAAAGTCCTGGTGGCCAATGAAGGTGAACCCAATGGAGATTACAGCAATGACCCTGAAGGCAGTATTACGATTATTGATATCAGCGCCGGTGTGGAGTCTCTCAGTGAGGCAAACCTTACGCAGCTGAGTTTTGTTGAGTTTAATAAAGGTGCAAGCCGGGAAGACGATTTAGCTAAAGATGTGCGTATATCTGCAAAAGCCGCATCAGTTGCTCAGGACCTGGAACCTGAATACATCACTGTTAGCGCAGATAGCCAGACAGCTTGGGTGGCCCTACAGGAAAATAATGCACTTGCTGTGCTCGATTTAAGCAACGACAGTATTGATACGATTTTAGCGTTGGGTTACGTCGCTCACGAAGTGCTCGGCAACGAGCTTGATGCCAGCAATAAAGACGGAGGTGTCAATATTCGCAACTGGCCTGTGCGCGGTTTATTTATGCCCGACTCCATCGACAGTTATGAATTTAATGGCATGACCTATGTTGTTACCGCTAACGAAGGCGATGCGCGCGAATATTTAAGCGACAGTGACGATGAAGATACCTGTTCGGCTGCGGGTGGTTTTGACTTTGACGACGGTGATTGCCTGTTTTATCTCGATGAAATTCGCTTCAAAGATATTGTTGATGCCGATGAGGCGGGTGCGAGTGTTGAGCTCGAGAACATGGGCCTCTACGCCAGCAGCATAGATTTACTGGCCGATAACAGTTTTCTTGGCCGTCTAAAAATCGTCGCCGATATGGGCGTTGACTGCGACGACGATAGCAGCTTGAAAAATACGGGCCAGCCAAATGCCAGCTGTACTTACAGTGCGCTCTACAGTTATGGCACGCGCTCGTTCAGTATTTGGAACGGTGAAACGGGAGCGCTGGTTTATAATAGCGGCAGCGATTTTGAGCGCATTAGTGCAGCTCGTCTCGGCCTTGATGGCTTTAATGCAAGCAACGATGAAAATGGCAGCGACGACAGGTCTGACGACAAGGGGCCTGAGCCTGAAGCGATTGAAATTGCCAATTTAAATGGCAAAACCTATGCGTTTATTGGTCTTGAGCGTGTCAGCGCACTGATGGTTTACGATATTAGTAACCCGGAAGCGGCTGAGTTTGTGCAGTTTGTATCGACTCGAAATCACGATGTTGATATCGAGGCGCTTGTTGATGAAGGTGATTTTTCTGCGGCAGGCGATCTGGGCCCCGAAAGCATTCATTTTATCCCGGCTGCAGATAGCCCAAATAATCAGGCTCTGTTACTTGTTGGCAATGAGGTCAGCGGTACGACGGCTATTTTTCAGATTGATAGCATTGTTCACAGTGCGGACTAAAACTAAGCTTGTTATGGGCGCCGCCTTTGGCGCCCATTTTTTCCGCTTCACCACGGAATCTCTTTGTTATTCCAGTCTAAATAACTAAGCTTTCCATCGACCTTGCTTTTGCTGCATATCTCCAGTAGCTGATTGGCAACAAACTCGGGTTGAAATAATTTGCCTTCGGCGACGTTTTTTTGAAAGGGTTGTGAAAGAGGGCTTTGGGTTGTGCCTGGGTGAAAGGCAATAAGTTTTACGTTTTTATGGCTTCGCTTAAGCTCAATGGCGGCGCATTTTAATGCCATATTTAATGCAGCTTTTGTTGCCCGATAGCTATACCAGCCACCGAGTTGGTTGTCTGTTATGCTCGCCACGCGCGCGCTTAGCACGGCGATAGTAATCTTTGGCAGAGATCGATGCGGCGATGATTTTAATAGCGGTGCAAGTTTAGCTAAGCACAAAAGTGGTATCAGCGTGTTTGCAGAAAAACTCTGGATTAGTTGCCCTGTCGTTATATCTTGCAGACGTTTTTCGGGCATAAAATCGTGCTTGTGTAATACGCCGTTAAATATAAAGACCTGTTCAAATACTAATCCTTGCTCGGAAAGTTCGTCACATAGCTGGCTTATGCTGCTTTCGCTATAGTCACAGTGTAAAAAAATCTCACCCGGATGATGTATTTTTAAGCGCTGGCGGCTGATGCAAACTAAATATGGTTCGCTGTTGTCGACATTGTTTTTGCTGAACTTGTTCCCTCTGTCAGCGCGAAGCTTAGCAATGAGTGCGGTTGCGATGCTGCTTGATGCTCCGATTACTAAACTAGCGGGCACGGTTATCTGGCCTTGCGCATGTATTGCATTTTTTTGTTCTGGAGCGACCGGTTAACAAAGCTGAAATACTGTAGCGGTGTTTGGCGAAAAATCGATAGGCTGCATCACTTAAGGGGCGAATTGGCCGCCAGCGTAAAAAGCCAGTAAGGCGAGCGTTACCAAGCAAAGACCAGGCTCGGTGGCTAACGTCTAAGCCGAGTAAGAGCTGTCCGTCTGCTGTTAGCCCGTGTAAGATGCGAAGTGCTTGTTTTTTGTCTATCTGTTTATAGTCGCTGGCAAAGCCTTTAGAGAATATATCAACAAAATCAAGTTTTTGTTCTGTATCTCTTTTTTTTAGCTCGTTTATTTCAATGGCGCACAGTGGGCACTGTGAATCAAAGAAGATGGTTAGCTCCGCTTTTATTTGATCTACGTGTCTGTCTGAATTCAACGACATGGAAAAACCTATAAGTTTAACAGCTTTGCCGGCATATATGGCGACCGCCGTTTACCGTTACGATGGAGCCGGTGATATACGCGCTGCCAAGTAAATACGACACGCTGTTTTTTATCTCAGCATAGCCCGCTTCGCTCGGTATCAAGCTTTTCTTTAGAGTCCTTTCGCGGTAATTTTCACCATCGTCGTTGTTGAATTGAATGAGTGATGGGGCAATACTGTTAACTTTGATTTTTGGTGCAAACTTGGCTGCAAGCGATAAGCTCAGATTGTCAACAGCGGCTTTACTTGCAGCGTAAGCAGCATGTTTTTTACTGCCGGTGCTGGCGACATAGTCGCTGATATGAATAATATCGGCAAAGTCGCTGTCGCTGGCTTGTAATAATGGCGCCAACTGCATGGATATTTGAAAAGGGCTACTGACGTGCACTTTCATCATTTTATCCATAACTTCAAACCAGGGCTGCCTGTCATCTAACCACTCTGAAGCATTGTGAATAATGGCGCGAAGTTGTTGATGCTGTTTTTGTACAGCGCTAATAAAACCGTCGACTTGATCGCCGATATAAAAGTCGCAGCAGTACAGTTCCGCGCCGAGGCAGCTTAATTGTTTTAGTTCATCTCGCTGTTTTCGATACGTGCCAATAACGTGGTAACCCTCGTTTAAAAAGGCTCGAGCGAGAAAAAACCCCAGGCGCTGACCCACGCCACTGATAACAATGCTGCTGTGTTTGTTCACGGGCTTAAAAACTCTGCGCGGGTGTGAATATTATCTTTAAAGCAGCCGCCTAAAGCAGTCGTACTGGTTTGTGAGCTGCTGTCCCGCACACCCCTGGCTTTTACGCAGTAGTGTTTGGCGTCGATGCTCACGGCGACGTTTTCGGTGCCGAGCAGGGTTTGCAAGGCAACTAATATTTGTCTGGTCAGGCGCTCTTGCACCTGAGGTCGCTGTGCAAAAAAATCGACAATACGGTTGATCTTTGACAGGCCAATAATGCGCTGTTCTGGAATGTAGGCAACCTTGGCTGTGCCGTCGATAACAACAAAATGGTGTTCACAGGTGCTGGTTAGATTAATATTTCTGACTTTTACCATCTCATCCGCGCCCATTTTATTCTCGATAAGAGACAGCTTGGGGAAGTTTGCGTAATCAAGACCTGAGAAAATCTCATCAACATACATCTTGGCGATACGGTGCGGCGTTTGTGCAAGGCTGTCGTCTTTAAGATCCAGGCCCAGAGTAACTAAAACTTCGCTCATCATAGCTTTAATGCGCTGATACTTTTGTTGATGGCTTAAGTTAAGTTGTTGCTCATTCTCGCTGTATACCTGGCTTTGCATTGGTGTTTCTAAGCCGTGCTCTGCTAGCGCCTGGCGAACCATCAGGGCGTGTTCGTGTATGACTTGACTGGCTTTGGTTTCACTGACTGTGGTTTCAAATGACATAAATGGGCTCCTTGCTGAATAACTCAGCTGCGGTGTTCCAGGGTTAAGCTGACCGAGTCGGAAAAGCGCAGGGCGTGGGGTTTGTCGATACTGACCCGGGCATAACTGACGCTGCTGTCTTGCCGGCAAATTTTAAGTACGTCAGCGACGAGCCTTTCGAGCAATAAAAATTTACCGTTTTCGACATGTTCGATTACATTTTTACAGATGGTCTTGTAGTTCAGAGCCGCTTCGACTTTGTCTTCAAATATCTGCGCATTCACCGGGTAGTGAATTTCAATATTGATAACAACATCCTGCTGTTTGTTTCGCTCTTCTTGGTTGAAACCGATAAAGGTGCGAAGACGCAGCTGTTTAATCTCAATGATGGCGTTTGAAAGAGGCATAGAATCTCCTTGGGCTGCTGCTTATACGCGGCCCAAGGGAAAGTAGATGATTTGGTTAGTGTCGATAACCTTCTTCACAGAGGATTTCGTCGGTGGTTTTCATGCTCTGCTGCTGTTGCTCATCAATCAACACGGTGTGTTTCCAGCTACCTTGTGCAAACCAGGCAAGGGCGATAATTGCAGTGATAATGTTTGAAACCGGGAAGGACCACCACAGGCCTTCTTCACCCAGGTTTGTGTGTTTGGATAATACATAGGCTAAAGGAAAGCGCAGCAGCCACAGCGATACCATGGCCAACACCATTGCATTGACCATATTGCCAGAGGCTCGGAATGCCGCGAGTATACACAGCTGAATACCGATGCCACCCCACGACAGCGCCATGACCCGGATAAAATGCGCGCCCTGCTCAATGACTTCACTTTCGTTGGGAACAAAAAACCAAAGGATTTTTTCTGCAAAGATGTAGGCAATAATTCCTACAGCTGTGAGCATTAAAAAACCGTACAGTGTGGCCAGCTGGGTAATTTGTTCGGCGCGGCGCAGCTTGCCTGCGCCTATATTCTGGCCCGCCAAAGTTGATACGGCCATAGACAGGCCCATCGCTGGAATCATAACCAATTGAATAATATTGGCGCCGATGCCGTAGGCGGCAATGGTCATCGTGCCCATGCTTGCCACCAGAAATGACATCAGCATCAAACCCAGGCTGCGAGTTGATAATTCAAGTGAGCCGGGTAACCCCAACAGTACTGCTTTTTTCATATATTGCGGCTGCGGCACTAAGTGTTTTAGGCGCAGGCGTATACCGTATTTGCCCTGCAACATAACAACAATGCCGGCAACAGCGGCCAGGCTTTGTGTGGCAATAGTCGCCAAAGCAGCGCCCTCAACGCCGTAGGCTGGGATAGGCCCGTAACCAAAAATAAACAATGGGTCGAGAATAAGGTTAAGCACCACGGTAAATAAGACAATCAGCAGCGGCACCGTAGTATGGCCGACGCCGCGCATTAGCGATTGAAACATTGAAAAGCTGAAAACAAAGACCACGCCAATAAACGATACACGCATAAATTTAATTGCATCTTTGTAAACATCGGCATCCACACCCATCAGCGTTAATATATGTGGCGCGAGTAAGCAACCGAGCGCGGCTAATACAATAGATAAAGCAAGCACCATTAACAGGGTTTGCCCGGCTACTTGATTGATTTTGTCGCCTTGGCCCGCGCCCATATATTGTGAGGTTAAAGTTGTGCCGGCCATCGCCAGGCCGGAGCCTATCGCAATTAATAAAAAAGTAACCGGTGTGCTAACAGATACCGCTGCCACAGCCGATGAGCCCAAGCGGCCAACCCAGAAAGCATCGGTAAACTGATAGCACGATTGCAGAATATTCGCGGCAATAATTGGCAGGGCTAAGCTGTAGAGCGCCTTGCCGATAGATCCGTTTAAAAATAGATGTTGCTTCTGTTTTTGACGTTGTTGTTGAAGTTGTTGTTGAGGCTGTTGTTGCAGTGCATTTTTACCAGTCATAGATATATACAACCCAATTGCGATAGCGCCAAACTAGCCAGCCTTTGCTGGCTCGACTTCGATTTGATCAGTGTGCTTGTAGTAGCTGCGTAGGCAGGCTTCTATGGAAGCCTTAGTTTTTTAAGTTGCCTTTTTAACTCGTTGTAGTGTTTTTCATCTAGCTGCTTAAGCGCGGAACCGGGTAAGCTTAAACAGTCGACAGGTGAACAGGCGACAAGCGAATAACTCAGTTCACCATCGATAATAGCTTCGGCGCCGATCCAACTGCCGGGTTTTAACAATTGCTGTTTTTCGCCGCGTGGCGTCAGTATTTCGGCGTTGCCTCGGAGTATTAACACAAGAGAACCGGAGTGATCAGCAAAATGTAAGATGCTATCGCCTGCGCTAAATACCCGGTGTTTAGCTAAGCGTGTTAGTTTGTTTTGTAGCTCGTTACTTAGCTCTTGGAAAAAAGCCTGCTGGCGCAGCAGCTCAGATGCCGGAGCCAGGGAAAAATGTGCGTGCTTGCTGCGGTTTTTCGCCAGCTCCGCTTCGATATCGTCGATCATCTTTTGAGCTTCAGCTTTGTCGAGCACGGCGTGATCAAGCTGGCGCTGGACGATGGCGCGTTTGCGACGCAGTACCAAACAGCGCGCAGATGAGCTTTCAAGTTCGCCTATCAGTTCGGGAAAGGTATCGCGCAGCAATGCTGTTCGTTTGTGGGCGTCGTTAATATTGCGCTGGATTTTTTCATTAACCAGCTTTACCGCAGCGGCGTTTGGGGCGAGTTTGTCGACGTAGTTTTGAACCTCGAGTTGGGCACGTAAAAAACCACAGGTGATTTCATAACCCAGCGACATACGCCGATAATATAAAGCAAGCACAAACTTATCGAGCAGTTTAAACTTTCTACTCAGGCGAGAAAATAAAGGCAATTGCCAGTACTCATCAAGCTTTTCTCGCGGGTGCAGCTTTGGCCTGCCGTCCAGCGCAAGTTCTATGGATTCAATCAGGTGTTGTGTCGATTCCCTATCTAACAGCCCCTCGTGGTACTGGATCCAGTAATTTTTGCGTTCAGCTTCGAGCAGGCGCCGCTCGTAAGCAATCAGTATTTCGTCTTCGCTGGCGCTTACTACTTGTTTGTCTTCAGTATGGAGCGATGGTATTTCAGCGTTTTCATCGGGCGCTTCACCGCAATAGTCTTTATAAATATTGGCCCAGTCGGCGTTTGTTAAAAACTCTTCTTGCTGTAATTGGGGGATAAACGTATTGAGTTCAAACTGCTGCTGTTGCCGGGCTTTGTTTAAGGTTACCTGTTTGGCCAACGGCAGTTTGTCGAGACCCAACTTGCGCAATAGCCATACCATAGAGGTAGCATTAATAAGCAGGGTTAACACCACTACCCCGGCGCATAAAAACAAAATCTGATCGGCGATATGGGGCTCGAGCAACTTACTTTGAACCAAACTTAAGGCCAGTGCCAAGGCCACGGCGCCGCGCAAGCCCCCCCAAATTAACACCAGGGTTTTATCGCGGTTAATGCCTATGCCTATACGTTTGAGCACGGGTAAAAACAGGCCTATTGATGCCGCACGAATTATTAGTAGGGCGATATAGAGCGCAAACAGCGCAAACCACAGTTGTGGTGAGCCTAAATCTATGCGCTTAGAGATAAGTACGCCAACTAAAAGAAAAATCAGGGTATTGGCAACATAGGCCATCAGTTCCCAGAACTTGTGCATAAACTCGGCAACTTCGCTCGATATTTGCGTGCGGCCTATGCCGGCAAATAATAGCGCGGCGGTGACCAGGGCAACAATGCCCGATGCGTGTAAAACATATTCGGCGACAAAATAAACCAGATACGCCGTGCCTATGCTGATACAGATCTCGAGCAGCGGGTCATTAAATACACGCCCTATCCACATCAGTGCCAGGCCACCAATTGCCAAGCCGCTGACAAAACCTAAGCAGACCACCCAAATAAAGCTGCCGCTGACAGATAAAAGCGAACTTGAGCCGGCATCTGCTGCAAGCAGGGTGACAAATAAACTAAATAACACAATCGCAGTGCCATCGTTTAACAGCGCTTCACCTTCAATCAAAGTTTCAAGGCGCTTGCGTGGGCACACCTCTTTGAGCAAGGCAACCACCGCAACCGGGTCGGTTGCGCTAATTAACGCGCCAAATAATAAAGCGACGGGCCAGCTCCATTCGACGGGTAAAAAATAAAAAGCAAACGCCGCGGTGGCGATGGTTGCAACAATAAATACCGGAACCGCTAAAACTAACAGTTGAGAAAATAGGCGGCGAAATAAATGCACTTCAATAGAAAAGGCCGATTCAAAAATAAGTATCGGTAAAAACACAAATAAAATTAAATGCGGGTCTAGCTGAGTGAGAAAGTCGACCGACTGCTGGAACGGTGAGCTTGGCCCTGAACTGTAAAAGAAGCGCTCAACCAGGCCAACAAGCAGGCCGATAATAAGCAGGGCGACGGTGTAGGGCAGGTGGCTTTGTTTAAGTACGTGGCGGGTAAGTACACCAACAAACAAAGCAACTACAACGGTTAAAATCAGTAATACCCCTGCGTCAACGTGCATCAAAATCGTCCTTGTACGGGTTAAAAGCTACGTGTTTAAGGCTATGGGTTAAAAGCTACGAGTAAAATGCTACGAATAAAAAGTTGCGCAGCTTTTAGCGGCTTTTATGTAAGCCTAATGGCCTAATTTACTAACGGCTGTTGCGGTAAATATTCCGCTGGCATGATCCGCTGCCATTACCTGTTTTAATTAGTCGTTGTTATGACTCGCTGTCATTGAAGTGCAGCCCGGGTCGAGCTGACCGGAATTACTATAAAACACAATATTAAGTTGTGTTTGATTATTTGTGTGTGACGCTACTGTTGCAGCGAAAGGCCGATCAGGGGAGTGCAAATAAGATCAGTCTTTTGTATTGGGTTTTGCTTAAGGCTCATGCTTTTATCTGATGCTGGCTGTACTTGTTTAACTGTGCTTGTTTGGTTGTGCCTGTTTAGTTTTTGTTGCGCTGCGCAGTTTTTATTTTCAGCAAAAAGCGTTTTTGCTTCGCAGGCTGTGACTCGCGACAATGTATGCATTCCCTCTATAGGTTATTTTTGACGCCATTCCCACGCTTAGTTTGATGCGGCCCGAGTTTTCTTGTTGGCCCGGGCGTTGGCTGTTTATATCGATAGAGGGATACCGAGTGCCTGTCACCAGATTCACCACATTTTTTACTGCAAAGCCCGTCGTTTATTCCGCTCTGGCGGCTGCGGCTTTTAGCTTGAGTGCCTGCGGCGGAAGTGCAGCAGGTTCTGCGCCTGTTGGGCCCGGTTTGTCGCCTGCGCCTTCACCGCAGCTTTCACCCGTGGCATCGCCACAAGCGTCTCCGCAAGTTTCGCCAACAGCCAGCCCGATCGTTTTTCCATCGTCGGCGCCCGAAGCGAGCCCGCAACCGAGTACTCAGCCGACGCCCATGCCGACGCCGAGCTCTGAGCCGCAGATATCGCCGCTGCCGCTTCCGTCTGTGCAGCCTTCCCCGCAGCAGAGTCCAATTGTTTTCCCCAGCCCCGTGCCCAGCGCGGCGCCGAGCTCAAAACCCGAGTTCAGCCCGACACCCGTGCCGAGCCCGTCGCCGACACCAGAGCCCAGCCTAACACCAGAACCGAGCCCGTCGCCGACTCCTGAGCCGAGCCTAACGCCTGAACCTAGCCCGTCACCGACGCCAGAGCCGAGCCCAACACCAGAGCCCAGCCCGTCGCCGACGTCGGAGCCGAGCCCAACACCAGAGCCCAGCCCGTCACCGACGCCTGAGCCCAGCCCCACACCCGATGCCCCCGGGCCGTTAAACTGCGATACGCAGTCGATGCTGTGTGAAGATTTTGAGCAGGCCTCGGGCACGGCGCCAGCCGGTTGGCAGGCTGCAGGTTTGACGATGATCAGCAACGAACGCAGCTACAGCGGCAGCCAAGCCTTAAAAGTTAACGCGCGCGGCAGCGGCTACAATCGCAATGTCATCAGCTACAAGCTCGATCAGCGGCCAGAGTTTCAGAAGGCGCACTACGGGCGCATGATGTTTTGGCTCGACAAACCTGAGGGCCAGGCCGGCGATTTCACTTTTGTGCAGGCCGAAGGTAAACCCAAGGTCGCCAGCGGCGCGCCGGCGCAGACCAATGTCATGTACCGCTACCGTGTGCAGGGCCGCGGCCCGGGTGACCGCTTGATGTCAAACTACGATACCTGGCTCGACAACAATAGCGACGGCCAGACCGACTGGCTCACCGACTGCGCCTTGACCTCTGAGTTCACCATGCCGCATGAAACCTGGTCTTGCCTTGAATGGCACTTTGATGCCGAAGCCGATCAGCTTGAATACTGGTTAAACGGCGAGCGCATTGACGATATCGGCATGCTCGGTGGCGGCGGGCAGTGCCTTAATCCGCAAACTCAGGGCTCGATGTGGTATGGCCCCGAGCGCTTTGAGCAAGTGTTTGTTGGTTTTGAGCAATACCACGGTGATGCCAAAGCGCGCCACGCCTATATCGACGATGTGGTATTAAGCAGCAGCCAAATTGGCTGTGGTGATTTTGAGCCCGGCGAGCCCGAGCCCAGCCCCGAGCCAACACCGTCGATGATGCCGCAGCCAAGCCCGACACCTTCGGCAATTCCAAGCCCTGTGCCTAGCGCTATGCCGACAGCGCCACCGGGCGGTGGCAGCGACGGCCCCGGCGTATTGTTCAGCATGGACTTTGAAGGCGAGAGCTTAGATACGGTGCCCGCCGGTTGGCACAGCTTTGTTGGTTATGTGCCCAATGGCAACAACAACCGCAACGGCAATACCTACGCGCTGGTCGACAATCAGCAAGCGCGCAGCGGCAGCATGGCGCTTAAAGTTGGCGGCAATGGCCCGGCTCAAATTGTTAAACGCCTGCCGGAAAACCCCGGCGAGATTTATATGCGCGCATGGTTCTATATGGATATCGCCATCGGCAGCGATGCCAGCGACAACCACGAGCATATGATGGGTGTTAAACAGTACGAGGGCGGCGCCGACAACAGCTCTTTTTCTGCCAATAACGAAGCGCGTATCGGCCAGGGCAAAGGCCACCTTGGTTTTAATGTGGTGCCCAATAGCGATGCTATTTCACCAACGATGGAGCGCTGGTATTCCGGCCCGACAACCCCGGTGAACGAGTGGTACTGCATAGAAGCGCACTTAAACCCACTGAGCACCAGCGGTGGTTACGACAGCATGGTTATGTACTTAAACGGTGAAGAAGTAAACGCCGTGCGCAGCGCATCCGATTGGCATGTCGACAGCGTCAGCGCAAACTGGCTTGCCGATAAAATGGGTTACGCAATGTTTGGCTGGCACAGCTTTAGCAACCATAGTGTTGAAATGTGGGTCGACGATATTGTTGTATCAACTCAGGCGATTGGTTGTAATTAAAATGTGCTAAATAAGTAGTGCTAAAAAATAGCGCTTGTAAATAACAGGCGCTAGGGCTTAATAAAACCCCGTCTCTGTAAGCAGTGGCGGGTTTATTTTTTTGGGGAAACACCAGGCTCAACTAGGTTCGAACGCACGTGCATGCGTTTGTGAAGGACTCGAATAATTTCAATTTTATCTGCTGAAAGAGATCGATAAAAAATCAAATGGTTGGATATTGGGTGTTTTCGATAACCGGCACGAATATAGTCACAAGGCGCGCCTAGTTCTTGTTGTTTTGCAAGTAAGTGAAAGCTGTCATCGATCTGTCGTAAGTAAATTAGGCGCTGCTCAGTACCCCATTCCAGCTGAGTGTACCTGGCAATCGATTTTAAGTCGGCCAAAGCTTTTACTGTTAATGTAAAACGGCTCATTTACCTAGTTCGTCGTCTAGCTCACTCATCAGCGCTTCATAACTGTATTCCGCCGTGCCGCTGTTTTCACCGTCAATAAGTAGCTGTCTCAGCGTGGCAAGCTTGCCCTCTTTATCCTCAAGTAACCTTAGGCCTGCGCGCACTACCTCACTCGCAGAGGCGTAGCGGCCTGCGGCAATCTGTTGGGCTATAAAACCGTCAAAGTGTTCGCCAAGTGTCATACTGGTGTTCTTAGGCATAAGGCGTACCATTTGTGTACCATAATTGGGTATATAATGGTATAGGGCTGTCACAATGCGGTCAAGTTGATGGCTATTTGGTTGTTGAGAATCAAAGGACCAGAGGCCATGAAAGTCGACAATGTTGTTTCAAACCCAGCAATTGCATGTGGCTAAAATAACCCAAATAAAAACCCGCCGCTGTTTCCAGCGGCGGGTTTTTATTTAAGTGGAAATGAAATAACTTAATGCGAGTTTATTGGCTTTAAATTATTTAACGCGCTATTTTTCGTTGCACGGAAATTCGCTTTTCAAAAATGTGCTTAATAATTTGTTGGCCTCATCGGGCATGTCTTTGGTTTCGGTTAAATATTGCTGAAACGATTTAGTCAGTGTTTCAATACTTGAGTCTGTTGCAAGGCAGTATTGAAGTAATGAGTTCTGATTGACGGCTCGTTTACTGCCGAGACGTGTGCGCATGGCGCGCTCTTCGAATTTACTGCGTTCAGTTTCAAAAGCCGCGCGCTCTGAGGCGAGGGCGCCGCCTAGATAACCCTGGATATATGCCTGGCACTCGCTTGCTTTTTCTTTGCTGCAAAGCTGCTTGAGCTTGTTTGAATCCATCGCTTCTATCGCGAAGCCCGGGCTGGCCGCCAGCAGTGTGGCAATTAAGGCAATAATACGCATGTTATCTCCTGTCTGGTTTTGACGCATGGGCCCTTAGCTTGGGGCCATTGAGCCTGGTTAATAGCTTTTGCTCTATAGCGCTTGCTTTATAAAAAATGGCTTACGAGCTTAGCACCGTGTCAGCCAAGGTTGAGCTATTTATTGCAATTATTCAAGCTGTCAGATCAATGACACCACTATTGTTTTGCCCCGAGCACAGTTTGGCTTGTATTTAGCCAAGTGCTTCGCTAATTGGCCGGTCGCCTTCGAATAGCTCAAATACCTTATTGTGAACCTTGTGATTGTTCAGGCAGTGAATAATCGCATCAGCAGTATCGGCACGGGATATTTGTTGCAGCTCTTGTGAAGCTGGTCTGTCAGTGCGAACCAGGCCGCAGGCCTTGCTATCGGTGAGGCGACCCGGGCGCAAGATGGTGTAGTTTAGCTTTGATCCTTGCTGTTTTTGCAAGTAGTCGTCGGCAAAGTACTTGGCCACCAGGTAGGGTTTTATTCGCTGCGGGCCGTTGTCTGGGTTATCTGCCCCGCGCGAGCTGACCATAATAAAGTGCTTGATGTTGTTGTCTTTTGCGCAGTCTATGGCTTTTTTTGCGCCCCATAGGTCTATCAGTAAGGTTTTATCAAAACCGGTTTGTGCGCCGGAACCTGCGCTGAAAATCACACAATCACAATCTTTCATTGCGTGGCTGATATCGCCTTCTAAATCGGCCTCGACTCGCTCGACCTCAGGTGAAAAATCTGTGTTGTGAATATCCCTAAGCATGGCTTTACAGGCCAGGCCTCGCTCGGCAATTTTTGTGCATAAAATTCTTCCGATTTTTCCATTGGCGCCAATAACAAGTATTTTATTCATTTGTATCTCCTAGGCTTTAGCTCCTGGGTTTTAGTTGCTAGCTTTTAGTCCTTAGGCTTTTGAGCTTGTTTTTTTGTCAATAGGCTCTAGCAGGCCAATTTCTCGTTGGCGCTTTTTGCTTAAGCCTTTAGCTACCAATAAGTAGGAGTCTTCAATATAAGCTTTTAGTTCGCTATCGTTGTGAGCACTGCTGAGGTACAGTTGAATCCACTTCATGCCGCGCGAGGCCATATACGGTGCGGGCCGATAACCGGCTTCATCTTTGAGTATGTTGAAGTTGTTTTCAGATGTTTTAAAGGAAAAAGCGGGCTGGCTTTTTTTCGACGCTGGTTGTGCTTTTTCTTGTTCTTGCTCTTGTTTTTCCCAGCCGCCAATTGCAAAAACTTTATCGCAGACTTTCCAAACATGGGCGCCGCCCCACTGTACAACGTAAGAGCTACCGGCAAAGGAAGAGCAGAACTTATTAAATTCATCGTAGGTCATTGGCAAACTCCGCAGAAACTGTATTAGTGTTAACAGGCCCTAGTACGCCGTTTTTTATCGCTTCGATTTCAATTGTTTCGTCTTTTATTGCTTAGATTGGGGCCTATTATTGGTAAAGTTGTAGGCTTGTTGTTTCGCGAGCACAGACATCCTGAAATGCTTTTCTTTTAGCTAAGTTTTTTAAATAGCGCGAAAGCTCGGGAAAAGCCAACGGCGGGCAGCTAAATTCACTTGCCCAGTGACAGAGCATAAATAAAAACGGGTCGCACACTGAAAACGTCTTACCTAGTAGATAAGTGTTGTTTTTGAGCTGTTTATCTAACAGGCAAAACATGTCGGTGACGCGCTGTTCTTGTTTGGCCTTAATGTTGGCCCCGATATTAGCGGCGACATTGGCAGAGGTACTGCCGCTGATGTTCGCTGTCTGTTCGCTGTGCTGTATATGTTTTTCTGGGTAAAAATACAGCATCAGTTCGGGCTGCAGTGTTGAGCTTAAATAAAACAACCACTGATAACACAGTGCTCTTTCTGCATTTGTTTGTTCTGGCAAGAGCTGGCCTTCGGGGTGTTTTTCACACAGGTGTAGGGCGATGGCTGCACTTTCAAAAATAACCTGCGTGCCGTCAATTAATGTTGGTATGCGGCCGGTGGGATTTAGCTGCATATATTCTGAAGATTTTTGTGAGTTAGATTTTCTATCTACCAGTATTAGCTCAAAATCAAGATTTAACTCTTTTAGTATTAGGTGCGGGGCCCAGCTTGCGTTTCTTGGGTAATAGAAGAGTTTGTACAAAGTAATAGTCCCCGGTGTGAGAGCGAAAATTAACTGTGTTTTAGGTCTTCAAGCGATAAATGGTGAGAGCTAATGCTCAGGCCTTTTTTTAGATACAGTTTGTGAGCGGCGTGCCTGTGGTGGCCGCTGTCTAAGTGTAAGGCGTCGCAGTTATTAGCTTTGGCGTGTTGAATCAGCCAATCCATCAGTGCCGCGGCATAACCCTGTTTTCGATACTGCTTAAGTGTGCTTAAGTCATCGACATAAAGCACCTTGCCCCAGGCGAGAAATTCAGTGATGCGGAAACCAGCGACACTTACTACAGCTGCGTTATTTTTTATTGCGGCTATACAGTAGCCGTGCTGAGCCTGGCGAATAACTTGCTGAATAAACTGTTGTTTGTCTAGCTTGGGCCTTAACTCTTTAAAGGCTTGAAAACAAAGCATGATATCTGCATCGCTGTCGATAATTTCAACACTGTATGACATGGAGTAGGGCTTCGTTTGAACTTAAGATAATTTAAGATAATGTAGCCGCGAGTTAGCTACAGCAGTATAAGCTAAGGTGATGTTTTATCACCTTAGCTTTTGTCATTTTAGCTTTTTGTCATCTTAATAAAAGTGCTTATTCCACAGTAACACTTTTAGCAAGGTTGCGTGGCTGGTCGACATCGGTGCCTTTGATAATTGCGACATAATAACTGAGCAGTTGCAGCGGTAGCGTGTAGACAATGGGGCTCAGCCAGTTGTTCATGCTCGGCACGGTAATAACGCGCATGGTGTCGTCGCTTTCAAATTCGGCGTCTTCGTCGGCAAATACATACAGCACACCACCGCGAGCGCGCACTTCTTCGACGTTGCTTTTCAGTTTTTCCAGCAGTTCATTATTTGGGGCGACAACAATAATCGGCATATCGGCGTCGATCAGTGCCAGTGGGCCGTGTTTTAGTTCGCCGGCCGCGTAGGCTTCGGCGTGGATATAGCTAATCTCTTTGAGTTTTAATGCGCCTTCCATCGCGATGGGGTACTGGTCGCCGCGGCCCAAAAATAAAGCGTGGTGTTTGTCGGCAAATTCTTCGGCGAGTGCTTCGATGCTGTCTGCCAGTTTTAAATTCTGTTCGATTAATGCTGGCAGGTGTTCAAGGTCGCGGCGCAGGTGGCTGCAGTCACCACTGCCTTTAACCTGGCTTACTGCACTGACCAGCATCGCCAGAGCCACAAGTTGGGTGGTGAAAGCTTTGGTTGATGCGACGCCAATTTCTGTGCCGGCGCGAGTTAAAAAGGCCATGTCGCTTTCGCGCACCAGCGACGAACCGGCAACATTACAAATGGCCAGGCTGGCGAGAAAACCTTCGGCCTTGGCTTTGCGCAGCGCGGCTAAGGTATCGGCGGTTTCACCGCTTTGGCTGATGGTAATCAGCAGTGAATCTTCAGGCACAACGGTTTGGCGGTAGCGAAACTCCGATGCAATTTCTACCTGGCAGGGCAGGCCACACATCGCTTCTATCCAGTAGCGCGCGACCAGGCCGCTGTGATAACTGGTGCCGCAAGCAACAATTTGAATATTTTTTACTTCTTTTAACAGGCTCTCGGCGTTGCTGCCAAAACTTTGCAGCACAACACCTTGATCATTTAAACGGCCTTCGAGTGTGTCGTTAATGCTCTGTGGCTGCTCGTGAATTTCTTTGAGCATGTAGTGGCGGTAGGGGCCTTTGTCGCCGGCGTCGTAGTGCACATCACTTTCGTGAATATCGCGCTTAACTTGCTTGCCGTGCTCGTCAAAGATTTTGACGTCGCGGCGGCTGATTTCGGCCACGTCGCCCTCTTCGAGGAAAATAAAACGGCGGGTAACGGGCAGCAAAGCCAATTGGTCTGAGGCAACAAAGTTTTCGCCGATGCCAAGGCCAATTACCAGGGGGCTGCCCGAGCGCGCGACAACAATTTTATCGGCGTTGTCTTTATCAAAAACAACGGTGCCGTAAGCGCCTTCAAGTTGGCTGACGGCTTTTTGTGTCGCTTCTAATAAAGAGTCACTGTTTTTAAGTTCGAGATCGACAAGGTGGGCGATCACTTCGGTATCGGTATCGGAGCTAAAGTGATAACCCTCACTTTGCAGCTGGCGGCGCAGAGCACTGTGGTTTTCGATGATGCCGTTGTGCACCAGTGCAATTTTTTCACCGCTCATATGCGGGTGGGCGTTGGCTTCGCTCGGTTCGCCGTGGGTGGCCCAGCGGGTGTGGGCGATGCCGGTGCCGCCGCTGGTGTCGCACTGCTCGGCGGCTTCGGCCAGGGCTTTAACTTTACCGAGGCGGCGCAGGCGGGTGATTTCACCGTCGTGCACAACGGCTAAACCGGCGCTGTCGTAGCCGCGGTATTCAAGGCGACGCAGGCCTTCAATTAATATTTCTGCTACGTCGCGCTGGGCGACGCCTCCAACTATGCCACACATAGTCGCTCCTTATAGTTAATCTAGCTGGGCGCACATAACGCGCACGCCCTGTTGTTCAATGGCGTATTTTTGCTGCTGCTTAAGTTTGCTGTCTGTAACAAATGTTGATACTTCGGCCCAGGGCAGCTCCAGGTTGGGAATTTTGCGTTCGGTTTTAGTGGATTCGGCGAGCACAATCACTTCGCGTGCGACCTCGGCCATGCAGCGGCTCAGCGCTGTAAATTCGTTATAGGTTGTAGTGCCGCGCTCGGGGTCTATGCCGTCGGCGCCAATAAATAGCTGGTCAAAGTTGTAGTGGCGCAGCATCTGTTCGGCCTGAAGGCCTTGAAAACTTTCCGAGCGTTTGTCCCAGGTGCCGCCTGTCATCAGCAGGGTTGGCTCGTTTTCGAGTTCGCGCAGCGACGCGGCAACAGCGAGGCTATTAGTCATCACCACCAAACCCTGCACCTTGCTTAAATGCGGCAGCAGCGCTGTGCAGCTGGAACCGCTGTCAATAATGATGCGGTTGTGGTCGCGAATCAGCTCGGCGGCGCGCGCGGCAATGGCGCGTTTGCCCTGTGATGGCTCTATGCTGGGGCTTTCGTCGACAATTTCTTTGGGCAGGCTAACAGCGCCACCGTAGCGACGCAGCAGCAAACCGGCCTCTTCCAGCGCAGCTAAATCCTTTCGAACCGTAACTTCTGATGTGTGGTAGAGCCTGGCCAGTTGGTCAACACTCACTTCACCCTCATTATTTACCGCTTCGAGTATTTGGTGACGGCGCTGTTGGGTATTGCGCTTGGGCATAAACGAAAGTTTTGTTGAGTGTTAAGTTTCGAATCGAAAGCAATTGTAGTGTTTCGACTTATTTATGCAAGTGGGAATTTGTATCGTTTGTGTTGGCGGTTTGTTTTTGGTTTTCTGCTGTGACGCGGGCAAGCTTTTTGCGTCGGATCAAATTGGGACCGCTCAGATCAGACAGGCTTGTAAACGCGGCCGAGTACATCGCTCGCAAGCTTGCGGCTGTGTTTGGCTTTAATGCATCGAGCTGCATTTTAATGTTCATTTAATTGGCTTAGGCTAGGGGCTGTTCACAGGTTCCGGTCCCTAAATCCAGGACCCTAAGTCTTGGATCCCAAGGCAAAAGCACGGTAAGCAAAAAAGGAAGGCACATGAAGTGGTATCGACAGAGTGAGGCTGAATTACTCGATGAGCTGACGAGCAACGCTGAGCGGGGCTTAAGTGCGGAGCAGGCCAATACGCGCCGTCAACAATACGGATATAACGAGCTTGCCGAAGCGGCAAAGAAATCGGCGCTGGCACTGTTTGTTGAGCAGTTTAAAAACCCGATGCTGGTGGTGCTGGCACTCGGCGGCATTTTATCGGGCGTCGGCGGCCATATGATCGATGCCGTAGCCATTATTGTGATTGTGATTGCCAATGCGCTAATCAGCTTTGTGCAGGAACTCGGCGCGCAGAAATCGCTTGATTCACTACGTGAAATGGGCGCACCCAATGCGATGGTGCTGCGCGACGGCGAACTTGGCAAGCTGCCTGTTAAAGAGCTGGTGCCGGGCGACATCGTTAAATTAAATACCGGCGATGTTGTCGGTGCAGACCTGCGCCTGTTAACGACAAACCAGTTAAATATTGATGAGTCGGCGCTGACTGGTGAAAGTGAGCCGGCGGAAAAACACAGCGAAGTTTTACACGCGCCAGAGCTCGGCATTGGCGATCGCAACAATATGGCCTTTATGAGCACCATAGTCACCGCCGGCAACGGTTTGGGTGTGGTTGTTGATACCGGCATGCAGACGGAAGTTGGCCACATTGCCGATTTAATGCAAAACGCCGAGGCCGTGGATACCCCCATGCAAAGGCGCCTGCACGCCTTGAGCCAGGCGCTTATTGGCCTGGCGGTTGCAGCTGTCGCCTGTGTAATTGGCATCGGCCTATACAATGGCGCCGATTGGTTTGAAATGCTGCGCACCGGTATTTCTCTGTGTGTTGCGGCAATTCCCGAAGGCCTGCCAACCGTTGTAACCATCGTGCTGACTTTGGGCGCCAAACAACTGGTGCAGGGCAATGCGCGTGTGCGCCAGCTAGCTTCGGTTGAGAGCCTCGGTTCGACCACGGTGATTTGCTCGGACAAAACCGGAACCTTGACCCAGAACCAAATGCAAGTAGTTGCCTACTGGAGTGAGGGCCGCAGCTTTGATGTCACCGGCCAGGGTTTTGAGCCAAAGGGGCGCTTTCTCGATGAAGACGGCAAAGAGCTGCATCTCGATGAGCACGATGCGCTGAAGTACGGCCTGATTATTTCAACCATGTGCAACGATGCCGTGCTGCAAGAAAAAGAGGGCCAGTACAGCATTCAGGGCAACCCAACAGAAGGCGCGCTGGTTGTCGCCGGGGCCAAAGTCGGCATTTATAAAGAGGGCTTGCTCGAAGACGGTTTTGAGCTGATCAAGAGTTTTCCGTTTGATAGCAAGCGCAAAATGGCCAGCTCCATTGTGCGCGGGCCCGCCGGGCGCTACTGGTTAATCGCCAAAGGTGCGCCCGATGTACTGCTCAATCAAAGTGCAAACATTTATTGGCAGGGCGAAGAGCAAGTGCTCGATGAGTTTTACCGCAGCAAAGTTGAGCGCGGGCTTGAGAGTTTTGCCGAGCGGGCTTTGCGCACTCTGGCTTTGGCTTATGTCGAAATCGACGCGGCCGAGATCGACAAAAGCCAGCAGGAACACGAGCAAGACCTGTGTTTTCTCGCTATGCACGGCATTATTGATCCGCCGCGCCCGGAGGTGGTCGACGCGGTGTCACAGTGTGCCGATGCCGGCATACGCACGGTTATGATTACCGGCGATCACGCCGCCACTGCGCAGGCCATCGCCGAAGAGCTCGGCATACGCCGCAGTGAAGACGAGCTGGTAATTACCGGCCCCGAGCTCGAAGAAATCAGCGATAGAGAGCTTGTTGAGCTCGCGCCTAAGGCAAGTGTATTTGCCCGCGTAAGCCCCGAGCACAAGCAGCGCATTGTCAAAGCATTGCAGGCCAATGAAGAAGTGGTGGCGATGACCGGCGACGGTGTCAATGACGCACCGGCGCTGCGCAATGCCGATATCGGTGTGGCGATGGGCATCGCTGGCACCCAGGTGGCCAAAGATTCGGCCGATCTGGTTTTGCTTGACGACAACTTCTCGACCATCGTCAACTCAGTGCGCCTCGGCCGGCGCATTTACGACAACCTGCGCAAATACCTGCGCGCCGCGCTGACGGCAAACGTCTCGGAGGTTAGCTGCGTATTGTTTGCGTTTTTGTTAATGGGCGACGACCCTTTAATTCCGCTAACCGCAATTATGATTTTGTGGATCAACCTGTTTAACGATGCGTTGCCGAGCCTGTGTTTGGGCTGGGAAAAAGACGAAGATGACATTATGCGGCGCAAACCGCGCAAGCGAAACGAAAGCTTTTTTGCCGATGGCCTCGGCGCGCGCATTATTATTCGCGGCCTGGTGCACGGCTGGATTGTTTATTCGCTGTTTGATTTGGCGCTGAGCCGGGGCGCGAGTGTGGCCTACGCCCAGACGCTGGCGTTTGTGACGTTGATGTTTATTCTCAGTATTCACTTGTTTGATGCGCGTAGTTTTAAAAGCCTGTTCCGTTTAAACCCCTTTGGTAACAAGCTGATCTTGCCGGTGATTTTATTAACCACGGGAACCACACTCGCCGTGATTTATTCACCGCTCGGCGCGTTTTTATTTGGCACGGTGCCGCTGTCGTTTAAGCACTTATTAATGGCCTTAATGATTGCGGCATTGCCGACTTTTGTGATGTCGGGTTTAAAGGAATTATTTTCCATTAAGTGGTTGTAGTTTTATCGTATTGCTTCTGGGCAAAGTAAGTGCCTGGGTTTGGCAGCGGATCTGAAGCAGGCTCAGCGAACAGCCTAGCCGGACCGTCTGCCGCAGGGAGGCGGCGGTCGAGCCCCATGGATGGGTTTACGCGTGTGCGGATAGGCTGCTCGCTGAGTCTGCCTGCTACTCTAAGCCTTTGTCTGTTCGGGCGTTACGGTTCTTGTCTATCGCCTTATATTTGCTGTCGTGTTTTGGCTTTGTGATTACTTTTTAAAAGTAACTATTTTTATCGTCGGCTTCTCTAAGGCCTGGCGCGCATTATTGCTTATTGATCTGGGCAGTCAGAGGCTGCGTATCTAGACTTAAGTTCGATGGATGTGGAAGATCCAGAGGGGTAGCGAGATGTCCTACATATACGCCAGGAAAAAAATGCACTTGGCGCTGATCAGTTTGGTTGGCCCGGGCACCATGCAAACTCGTTTACACGGTGCCATCAAAAGCCAGCTTAATCATATTAGCCCCAAAGCCGATTTGCCGGAGGAGCTACAGCAGGAGTTTAGCTTGCTGATGTCGGCGTGCCGTGACGCCGATACGGCCTCGGATAACGAGGCCGAATACTGTGCCAGGCAAATTGTAAATCTCAACGAAAAGATGCACGACGCCCGCCACTGAGTTTTATTTGCTGAGTATCGTTTTAGTGTTCGCTGCTTGTGTTGTCACTGCTTTTAGTGTGTTTCATTAAGCGGTTTTTAAGCGATGCAGGAATGCTTTTAATAATCAGGCTGTCGCTTTGCGCATCGTAGACCACACTCTCGCCGAGGCAGCTCGAAGAAAAACTCATGCTCATTTGTTCGTTGCGGCCACTGATACGCACAAAGTTGCGCAATTGAGTTTTATCCGGAATTAATTCGGTTTTTTGAATGCGCTGGTCACTTTTGGCAAAACTGTCGAAGCGCGGGCCGGGTTGGTAGCTGTCGACTTGTTTGCGCCCCTGCTCAATTTCTTCGCTCAGGTCTTTAAGTTCAACCGGCTTGCCGACTTTGTCTTGGTTTAAGCAATAATCGACAACTTGTTTGCGGGTGACGGCGGCCTCAACTGCTGGCAGTTTGTCGGCAAACTCGTTGACCACCTCGAGAAAACTTTCGGTTTCTTTGCTTATATCGCGCTTGTCACTAAAACCGATGCTATTGCTAAAGTGATCACTGATGTCTTTTTCTCCGCGATTGCGAAGCAGCAGCAGTTCTTTGTCGCTGCTTTGTTCATCATCTTCGAACTCACTCAGATTTAGCTTGGCAGCGAGCAGCAATTTACCGGTATCGAGGTAGTGACAGCATTCGAGCTTGAGCTCGTTGTTGAGAAACTGAGCACTTTGGTGCTGGACCACAAAGGCGTAAAACAGCTCTTCGTTTTGCAGCTTTTCATGGGCAAAAATAACATAGCCTTCAAGCAGGGCCTCGCTTTCGTCAAACTCGTGTTTGAGCTGCTGCATAAGCTTGTGGCTAAAACTGTTAAAGCTCTGCTTGCCTTCACGCCAGTCCTTTACCCAGGCTTTGCACGGGTGTACGGCACTGTCGTCACTTAAGCGGCCGTAGAGTTTGCCGCTGCGTTTGATCAGCTGCTGTTTAAGTTCGCGAAACAGCTCGTCGATGCGACCGTCTAGCTGCCAGTCGTCGCGAAGTTCGAGTTTGGCGGGGCTGTCTGGCAGGGTGCGGTTAAAAAATTGAGCGTTGATAGTTTGCAGGGCCATGCTAAAGATTCGTTGGTGGCGGGGCGCTGATTATATAGCCTTCTGGCCGCTAGCCAAGTAAGCTTAAGCCTGTGTTTAAATTCAAGGATGATTCCGAGCCCGCGATTTAAGCTGGATGAATATCGCCTAAGAGGCTCGATCTCACATCAAGGGAAGTTATGTACGCAAATCGATTGCGCCTGCTTGCGCAGTACAACCAGGATATGAACGCCAGTTTTTATGCGCTGGCAGACAAGCTCAGCGATGCGCAGCGGCGCCAGGATAAAGGCGCTTTTTTCTCGTCGGTGCACGCAACCTTGAACCATTTACTGGTTGGTGATTTGCTTTGGTTGAAGCGCTTTGCCAAACACGAGGCCCGTTTTGATGCACTAGAGCTACTAGAGAGCTGGCCTCAGCCTCAAGCCTTAAACCAGATACTCTATATTGATTTTGCCGAACTGAGCCGGCGGCGCAAACAGCTCGACGCCATTATTGTTGCTTTTGCCGCTGAACTGAGCGACGCGCACTGCCGTGTGCCCTTAGCGTATATTAATGTCGCCGGGCACAAAGTAAGAAAAAACTTTGGCGATTTGGTGTTGCACCTGTTTAACCACCAAAGCCATCACCGCGGCCAGTTGTCGGTATTATTTTCGCTGTTTGAGCTCGACTACGGAGCAACAGACCTGGTGTTGTGTATCGACGATATCTAACGGCTAGTTTTGCACTTGCCAGGTATTGTTTTTATCTTTGCAGAGGGTGACGGGGCCCTTGCCTTTCATTATTTCGCGTGGCAGCAGTTCTATACTGCGGCATTCCAGGCCATTTTTTGTAAAGATATTCAGCAGTACTATTTCGCCGCGCTTGCCACTTTTGGGGTTGTACCAACTGGTTTTTGCGCCTTCTTCCGGGTGTTCAATTAATTCGCGCAAGGCGCTGGCAATTGCGTCTTTATCGCTTTTGCTCAGGTCGGCATCGGGCAGCATAGATGTGCTGATGTCTTTGGCGATTTTAAACGGGGTTTTGATAATACCGGTAAAAAAACCCTGTACCGCCGCTTCACTGGCGTTTTTGCCGACTTGATCGGCGCTGGCGACTATGCCTTCAACGCGGCTCAAGGTTGGCGGTACCATGGCGCGAATTCTTTCGCTCTCATCGAGTACACTCGGCACCAGTTCGCGATAAGCGCTGGCTTCATCGAGCACCGACGGCACGGTGTTTCGCACCGCTTCAACTTCGGCCAGTATTGCCGGTAATTCTGCGCGCAGGGCGGCGCTTTCGGCGAGCATTGGCGCGATGTTTTTTTCTACTGCTTGCACTTGCTGCAGTATGTCGGGAATTTGTTGTTGGACTTTGTCGACTTGCGCAAGAATACCGGGGACCTGCTCGTTGATATCGTCGACGCGCTTTAAGATATCGGGCACTTGTTGGTTGATGTGTTTGACTTGTTCGACCACAGCATCGATGGTGCCGCTGCTGTTGTCGACGCCCTGTAATATCGCTGGCATTTGCCTGGCGACCCGATCGAGGCTCCAGCCAAAATAAGCCAGCGCCGCGGCCAGCATGCTAATCGCAAAAGCCAGGGCAAAGCGTGCAGCATTTGAGTAGTGCATAGGCGAGTGCTTGTCTAAGCAAAGCAAATAAAAAAACAAGCTTGGGCTTTCGCTTGCCGGGTGTCAACAGGCGCTGCTAAAGCGCCTGGTTTTGCTTTTTATTGCTGTTGTTGGCTTTTTAAGGAGCCCATGGTGTTTTTAAGTTTATTTAACCACGAGTCAATTTCGAGGTTGATGTAGCGGCTGTTATTGACGCTGTCGTTGCGGCGCATCTGGTGTTGATCGCCGACTTCGCGGGCGTCGGCCAGGTAGGCGACAAGCTCACCGTTTTCGCTGTCGTACAGAGCGGCCTCAATGGCTAGATAACCGATGCCCGATGTCCAAACGCTGCCGCGAATTGCGCGGTTGTTGCCTCTGTCCTGGGTTGCGTTGGGCATGTATTTATTAAAGGCAAAACGCGCGGCGAGCACATTGGGGCCGTCTTCATTAACGAGCTTGATGTTGCCATTGGCGGGGAAGGCCATGTCGACCCGGGTGGCAAAACGCTGCTGCATTTTTTGTTTGTCTTCGTCGGTAATTTCCCACTTATTGCGATCGCGCGGCTCAAGGCGGCGCGTGTCGAGCTCTAAGTTGTCGAGTTGCAAAGGGTCAAACTTGACCGCTTTAAAGCGGCTCAGATCTTCGCCGTCGCGCAGATAAAAGACTGAGAACGGCGTGCTGTTTACCTCGGTCATACCGGCGTAGGGGCCGTCTTTTATAGTTTTGCCTAGCTCGGGTTTGGGGCTGGCGCAGGCGATCAGTGTCAGGCTCAGCACGGCAATGGGGAAAAGATAAAAGCGTTTCATAGGGTGCTCCTTGTTTTTTGCGCTGTCAGCCTAAGTGTTGTTTGGCTGGCGCGAGTATCTCTCGTGCGAGGCTAACACTGAAATAATCTGAAGTATGCGCCCCGGCGGGATTATTTTGTTGTTTAAACTAAAAAATAAGACAAGTGACGCCAGCATAAGTTGCCAAAGCTTGTTGAAGGGCGCAGCTGTTGAAGGGCGCAGCTTAGGCAGCTTTGTGAAAATTTATAAAAGGCCAGAGTGAAACAGGGTGGAGCGAAGCAGGGCGGGTTGGATTAGGGCAGGCCGAATTAGGGAAGGAGCAGCTTTGGTTAAGGCCCGCCAAGCTATTAGCGGGCCTGTTATCGAGCCGGGTGTTAGTCGGTTAGGGTGATGATTACCCGATCGAGTTCACCGCTGTACGGGAACGGGTCGCTGTAGAGCTTGCTGACCTGGGTGCCGGTATCGCGGCCGATGTCGAAGGTCTCTGCCAGCGAGTAAGTTGATATGTGCATTTTCGGCATGCTTACTTCATCAACTTTTTCACCGTTAACATAGAGCTCACCGGTGCCGGCAAACGGCCCGGAGCGGGTGAATTTAAATTCAAACTCGTTGTTTCCGGCTTTGAGTTTGGGGGAACTCATCTGGTAATAAACGCCGTCGAGGTAGTTGTAGTCGTATTTCAGGCGGCCGTCCTGAACAAACATGGTAAAGCCGCCAGTCATGCCGCCAACCGCGACAATCACACCTTCTTCGCTGCCGCTGTAGTTAAGCTTCGTTTTGATATTGTGGCTGCGGTCTTTGACCGGTGCCGAGGCCTTTTCGGCAATGCGCACGGCGCCGGGCCAGAAATAAGTAAATTCTTTTTGATCGCCAAACAGTCTGTCCTGTTGTTTGGCCAGGCGCTGAATCATGTCGTCGTACAGTGGGAAGACATTGTATTTCCAGGCCTCTTCTTCAAAGATGGCTTTGAGCTCTTCGAGTTTTTCCGGCATTTGATCGGCGAGGTTTTTACTCTCGCTGAAGTCTTCGGCAACGTGATAGAGCTCCCACACGTCTTTGTCAAAATCGAGGGTGACATTTAATTCCCAGGGCATGCGATTGGCGTGCAGGGTGACCGCCTTCCATCCGTCTACCCAGATTGCGCGGTTGCCAAACATTTCGTAGTACTGGCGCTTTTTGGCATTGGGCGCGCTGGCGTTGTTAAAGCTGTACATCATCGATGTGCCGTCCATCGGCTGCTGTTCAACGCCGTGATAGCTTTCGGGCACTTCAATACCGACCGCCTCCATAATGGTTGGCGCGATATCGCTGATATGGTGGTACTGCTTGCGAATTTCACCGCGTGCCTGAATGCCTTTGGGCCAGCTGACTACCAGCGCGTCGTGCTGGCCGCCGCGGTGTTCACTTTGTTTAAAATATTTAAACGGCGTGTTGCCGGCCATGGCCCAAGCTGCGTGATAGTGCGGGTAGGTATTGGTACGGCCCCAGTCTTCTAAGTGGCGCATATTGGCTTCAAAAGGGGTTTGCAGGCCGTTGAGCACATAGGTTTCATTAAAGGTGCCGGCGAGGCCACCCTCACCGCTGGCGCCGTTATCTGAGGTGACAAAAATTAGAGTGTTGTCGTACTCGCCAATGCGTTTTAACTCTTTAACAACACGGCCGATTTGGTGATCGACAAATTCAAGCTGGGCGGCAAATACTTCCATCTGACGGGCGTAGAGTTTTTTCTCGTCGGCGTTGAGGCTGTCCCACGCGGGCAGTTGATCGATGCGCGGGCTGAGCAAGGTGCCTGCGGGAATAATGCCGAGCTCAAGTTGGCGCTGGTGAATAAGCTCGCGGGCTTTGTCCCAACCCATGTCGAACTGGCCTTTGTATTTGTCGAGGTAGTCATCCGGGGCGTGGTGGGGGCTGTGCATGGAGCCAGAGGCCCACAGCATCATAAATGGCAAATTGGGTTTAATACTCTTGTGGCCGGTGATGTAGTGAATGGCGCGATCGGCCAGGTCTTTATCCAGGTGTTCACTTTTGCGGTAGTGTTCGGGCGTGTGGTCGTTCCACATGACCGGCACAAACTGGTGCACATCGGCCGCCATAAATGTGTAGGCGTGGTGGAAACCTTCGCCGCTTGGCCACCTGTCAAAGGGGCCAACCTGGCTGACTTCGTACAGCGGGGTGTGATCCCACTTGCCGAGCGCGTAGTTGACGTAGCCGTTCTCGCCTAAGTAGTTGGCCACGGATTTGGCTGTTTCCGGCATGATGGCGTTGTAGCCGGGAAAGCCCATCGCGGTTAACGCGTGGGAGCCAAGGCCAATACTGTGCGGGTTGCGCCCGGCCATCAGTGAGCCGCGCGACGGCGAGCAAAGTGCCGTGGTATGGAAGTTGTTGTAGCGCAGGCCGTCGGCCGCCAGTGCGTCGATGCTCGGGGTTTTAATCAGGCCACCAAAACTTTCAATATGGGCAAAGCCGGTATCGTCGAGTAAAAAGATAATAACGTTGGGGGCGTCTTTCGGGGCTTCGGGTTCGGGCGCCCACCACTCTTTTGAATCTTGGTAGCGTTCGGCAATAACGCCTTTAAAGCCTTCGACGGTTTTCATTTTTATACCGTCTTTTTCAAAGACTTTATCGCCACTTGTTTTGTTGTCGTTTGTTTGCGCTTTTGTTTCAGTCGCTGGTGTACCGAGTGCTGTTTGTTCCGGTTCGGCTGACTTGTTGCCGCCACAGGCGCTCAAGCCGAAGCTGAGCACGAGGCTGGCAAACAGCAGCCTATTGTTTGAAAAAAAAGAGGGGGTGGCCATTATTGATACTCCATGTATTTTTTACTTTGCGCAGATACGCCATAGCGACTACTTCAGTTTATAAAACAGTAGTGCCGGTCATAATAGGAGCTTTAGTTGGCCGGGATAAAGCCGGATGTGCCTCTGGGCGCCACTTACTGTTTTTTAGCTCTGTGCTCTATCTTTGTTCAATGCCAGATACTCAATGCCAGATATTCAACGCCGGCTGTTCTATGCCCCGGTGTTCACTGGCTTGACTTTTTCTGTTGTTAAATTAGCCCGGGGGCAAATGGTGACAGTGCCGCGGCTATCGCTTAGCATGCACCTTACTTTCGAGTCATGGAATCTGGACCCGCGTCGAGGGCCAGGCCCGAGCCATCAGTTCAAAGCTAAAGGAATGTTCCAATGTTGCGTTTCCGTTCCCTCGCGTTTACCGCGTCTTTTTTACTAGCGCTCGGCGCCTGTGGCAAAAAAGAAGAGGCTCCGCAAGAGCCAGTCATCAAGCCGATCAAAATATATACCGTGGTAGGCGGCGATACCATTCGCCTTGAATATCCGGGCCAGGTTTCGGCGACCCTCGAGTCGGTGCAGGCATTTGAGGTCTCGGGGAAAATTGTTAAATTCCCGGTGGTTGAAGGCCAGGATGTAAAACGCGGTGAATTGATGGCGCAATTGGATATGCGCGATTACCAGAGCAATTTTGACGCGGCAAAAAGTGAATTTGAGCGGGCCGAAAGCAATTTCAAGCGCGCTGAAGAACTGATTAAAGGCGGTTTTGTTTCGCAGGCCGATTACGACACTTTAAAAGCTACGCGCAGCCAGGCGAAAGCCAATATGGACAGAGCCGAAAAAGCGCTCGACGACGCCACCCTGAGAGCCCCCTTTGACGGAAAAATCGCCAGAAAACTTGTTGATATTTATAACAATGTGCAGGCAAAAGAGGGGGTGCTGGTGCTGCACAACCTCGACGATCTCGAAGTTGTAATCAATATTCCCGAATCGGATTGGGCCAGAGTCAGCCGCGCGCGCTCAAAAACCATGGGTTCGTCCGACGAGGATGCATTAAACCCCCTGGTTGAAATTGCCGGTTTTCCGGGGCGCAGTTTTCCAGCGGTAACCCGCGAGGTCAGCACCACTGCCAACCCAACCACGCGCACTTACGAAATTAAGCTCGGTTTCAAGGTTGAAGGCGACGAAGTAATTTTACCGGGTATGACCGCCAAGGCATTTGTTGAAGTGCCGGCCCAGGTGCGCGGCTCTGCGTTGATGGTGCCAGTTAACAGCGTAAGTTATGACGATGAAGGCAAGGCTTTTGTCTGGATCTACGAGCCGGCGGCAACGGCGGTGACTAAGCGCGAAGTTGAAGTGGGGCAGATGAGCGGCAGCAGTATTGAAGTGCTTAAAGGCCTGCAAAATGGCGATCAGGTGGCGAGCTCCGGCGTTAGTCACCTGCGTGAAGGCATGAAAGTGCGCGAGTTCAAATAAGGAGAGCGCCGTGAATATTGCCGATTTTTGCATACGCAATTCCACTTTAACTTCGGTGCTGGCGGTGTTGATGATCGTCGGTGGCTTGCATGCCTTTAACGGTATGAGCCGCCTCGAAGACCCTGAATTTACTATTAAAGATGCCTTAGTCGTCACACCTTATCCAGGCGCTTCGGCCGAGGAGGTTGAGCAGGAAGTTACCGACGAACTCGAAAAAGCCATTCAGCAAATGGGTCAGGTTGACGAGGTGGTGTCAAAGTCCGATCGCGGTTTGAGCACCATCACCGTGACCATGAAAGACAAGTTCGATAAAAACAAATTGCCGCAGGTTTGGGATGAGCTGCGCCGCAAAGTTGGCGATGCTCAGAGCGACTTGCCCCCGGGCGTTATCGAATCGACGGTGATCGATGATTACGGCGATGTCTACGGAGTTTTTGTTGCGGTCTACGGTCAGGAGTACAGCTACGCCGAGCTTAAAAAAGTCATCGACATGCTGCGCAAAGAATTACTTTTGGTGCAGGATGTCGCCAAAATTGAAACCTTTGGTGAGCGCCAGGAAGTTATTTACGTTGAACTCGACCGCGAGCGCATGACCCAGCTCGGTATTAACCCCGGGCAGCTGACCAACAGTTTAAAAAGTAAAAACCTGGTGGTTGATACCGGGCGTGTGCGTGTTGGTTCGGAGTATATTGCGCTGCAGCCGACGGGCACCATTCGCTCGATCAAGGATTTTGAAAATATCCTGATAAGCTCGGAAGACGAAGCGCAAATTTATTTAAAAGATATCGCCGAAGTTCGCCGGGGCTATAAAGAGCCACAGCAAAATATGATTCGCTACGATGGTCAGCCGGCCATTGGCTTGGGCATTAGTACTGTCAGCGGTGGCAACGTTGTGGTTATGGGCGAGGCTTTGCAACAGCGGGCCATGGAGCTGCAAGATCGCATTCCTCTGGGTATCGAAGTTGGCATAATCTCGCTGCAAAGTGATGCGGTAACCACCGCTATCAAGGGGTTTACCGGCTCCTTGCTGCAGGCTGTCGTAATTGTCGTGCTGGTGCTGCTGTTTTTTATGGGCCTGCGCTCGGGCTTGCTTATCGGTGCAATTTTGTTGGTCACCATTGCCGGCAGTTTTATTTTCCTGGCGCCGTGGGGTGTTGCGCTTGAACGAATTTCGCTCGGCGCTTTAATTATTGCCCTCGGCATGCTGGTCGACAACGCGATTGTGATTGTCGATGGCATGTTAATGAAATTACAGCAGGGCGTTGACCGGCGCAAAGCGGCATCGCAAGTCGTGGCGCAAAATGCGATGCCGCTGCTCGGCGGAACCCTGATTGCCATCTTAGCCTTTGCCGCGATTGGTACCTCGCAAGACAGTACCGGTGAATTTTGCCGAAGTTTATTTCAGGTGGTGTTTGTATCGCTGCTGCTGAGCTGGGTGACGGCGGTAACCATTATGCCGCTGTTTTGCGTATGGTTTCTCGATGCGCCCAAACCGTCAGCGAGTGGCGACGCTTACGGCGGTGGTTTTTATGCAAAGTACCGCAGCTTCTTAGAGTTTTGTATAAAGCGTCGCCGCTTGACGATTTTTTCCGTTATTCTTGTTTTTGCCTCGAGTTTGTATAGCTTTAAATTTGTTGAGCAGAGTTTCTTCCCGCCGTCGACGCGCCCGCAAATCATGGTTGACCTGTGGTTGCCGCAAGGCTCTCATATCAATACCACCCGCGATACCACCGCCGAAGTTGAACAATACCTACTTGAACTTGACGAGGTGGCCCACGTTTCGTCGATGATTGGTCAGGGCGCACTGCGCTTTTTGCTGACTTACGCTCCGGAAAAATTAAATTCGGCCTATGCTCAGTTGATTGTCGATGTTGAGCCGGAGACCGATATGGATGCTTTGATTGTTCAAATCGAAGCGCATCTGGCCGATCGCTTTCCCGACTTGCTTGGTTACGGTTCCAAGTTCCAGTTAGGGCCGGGCTCTACGGGTAAAATTCAGGCGCGTTTCTCGGGGCCGGATGCAAATGTCTTACGCGACCTGGCTCAGCAGGCCGAAGCGATTTTGCATGCTGACCCGGTATCAAAATCTGTGCGCAGCGATTGGCGCCAGCGGGTAAAAGTGATTAAGCCGGTGGTGGCCGAAGAGCAGGCGAACCTTAACGGTATTACCCGTATGGATGTTGCCGAGGCCATTAAAGAAAATTTTGACGGCGTACAAACCGGTGTATATCGCGACGGCGATTTGCTGTTGCCGATTATTTTCCGCGCACCTGAACAGCGGCGCAGCAATGTTGCCAACTTAAATAATGTACAAATTTATTCCAATGCCGCGCACAAGATGATTCCTCTGCGCCAGGTTGTATCTGAGTTTGAAACAACCTGGGAGGATGAGCTGCTCTATCGCAAAGATAGAAAACTGACTTTAACGGTATTTGCCGACCCGAAAACTGGCCCTGCGAGTAATTTGTTTGCGCGAGTGCGGCCGCAGATTGAAGCGATCGAATTGCCGCAGGAATACACTCTGGAGTGGGGCGGGGAATACGAAGACAGTGCCAAAGCGCAATCTGGCCTGGCGGCAAAATTGCCGGTATTTATTTTGTTGATGATGGTGATTACGGTGGCGCTGTTTAACAGCTTGCGTCAGCCGCTAATTATCTGGATGTGTGTGCCGCTGGCGCTGATCGGGGTTACCTATGGCCTGCTCGGAACTGGCCAGCCTTTTGGTTTTATGGCCCTGCTTGGTTTCTTGAGCCTGATGGGCATGCTAATTAAAAATGCCATTGTGTTAATCGACCAAATCAATATTGAAACGGCTGAGGGCAAACCCCTGTATGAAGCCATTGTATTTTCTGCTATCAGCCGTTTGCGCCCGGTAAGTATGGCGGCGCTGACTACAGCTTTGGGTATGATACCGCTGTTGTTTGACGCGTTTTTCTCGGCGATGTCTGTCACCATTATTTTTGGTTTGATGTGTGCAACGGTATTAACCATGGTGGTAGTGCCGGTGCTCTATGCAACGATTTACCGCGTCAAAAGCGCTTGAGTGAAAAGAGGTTAATGATGATGAAATCCCGTTTATTTTTAGTTTCGCTGCTGCTGTTATTGGTTAGCGCTTGTACGATTGGCCCGCGTATTCATTACAACAGCGACCCCAAGGCGGATTTTAGCAAGTATAAAACGTTTAATTTCATGCCTGCGCCACCGGGCCAGCAAACTGAGCAGTACCAGAGCTTCACCGAGCGATTTTTGCGCGATGCGATCGAGAAAGAACTGCTCGCTCGCGGCATGAGCAAAGATGAGACTAACCCGGATATGCTGGTGAATTTTTATATTCACACCAAAGAAAAAGTAAGCTCGACAACCAGCCCGTCTATGAGCATGGGCTATTACGGTTATCGCGGTCGCTATGGCTATAGCTACGGTTTTGGTTACGGTACAGACACCACGGTGCGCCAGTACACCGAGGGAACTCTGAACATAGACCTGGTTGATGCCGCGCAGAATAATTTGGTTTGGGAAGGCCTGGCCATCGGCACGGTTAGCGAGAGCGACCGGGGCAAGGTTCAGGAAAAAGCCACCGATGCCGTGCAGCGTATCTTTAACAAATACCCTGTAAAGCCTTTGCTTACACAGGCTAACTAGTCGCCGGGCCGCATATATTATGAAGTTGAAATTGGCGTTTGTACTGCTTCTAAGTGTTCTGCCCTGTTCGCAGGCGCTGGCCTATGGCAAGTATCAGTTTTTAAATCGCTCGGTATTTGGCTCGATGAGTAAAACTGACGCCGACTCTTTGCGCCAGGCCGTCGGCACTATGCTCAGCGAAGATAAAGAGCAGCAGGTGTACTACTGGAACTCTGAAAAAGACCTGCAGGGCAAAATGAAAGTTGTGCTTAAATACCGCAGTGATGGCAACGAATGCCGGCGGGTGCGCTTTTTATTTGTCAATGAGTTTCAAAAGCGGGAACGATATCAGTTCGACCTGTGTCAGATAGATGGTCAGTGGAAGTACCGCGAACAGCCTTTGCGCTATTTTAACGAGCAGGAACTGACACTGATGGAGCAGAGCATTGATGAGGCGCTCAGCCACAGCTTGCCCGGTGAACCCAATAGTTGGAGTACGCCCGAGCGAGGTTCCGGCGGCATGCTTGTGCCTGAAGCGACAATTCGCTGGCAGAGTTTGAGTTGTCGCCGGGCAGCTTTGAGCATTTACGACGCCAAGGGGCGCCACGCCAGTGGCTCCTACGTTTTTTGTCAGCAGCCAGACGGTCAATGGCAGCGCAATATCGATGCAGAACAGGAATTAGAGGAATAAATATGTCAGTGGTTAAAAAAATATTTGCGCTTGTGGCGCTGAGTCTTGTTGTTGCCGCGTGCAGCCAAAGTGCTGAAAGTGTCGACAGTGCGCCGCCGCACGCCGCCGATTACAGTGCCGTTTCGACCAGTAACCCCGACTTCAAACCCGCAGCCGGAACTAAAGTCGCCTGGTTCAAAGACATTATTGTTGCCGACGAGCTAAGTGATGTAAAAGTTAAACCCGAGCAGGCCAAATGGGCACAGCAGCGTTTGAGTGAAGAAGTCAAAAAGCGCGGTTATACCATCGTTGCAGATAAAGATGACGCCGACTATTTTATCGCCGCGGCGATTATTCTCGACAACAGTCACGAGGCTGATCGCCTGCAAGAGTTGACCCATATGTTCCCCCACTTAAATACCCAAAGTGGCATGGATCACAAAGGTTCACTGGTGATGGTGATTACCAAGCCCGGTTATCAGACAATTAACTCACTTATGTGGCGAAGTGCCATTCAGGCCTATGTGCTCGGTGACAAAATCAGCGCCGACCAAAGCCGTGACCGCACTGAAATGTTTATTCAGCGCTTGGTTTCGAGCATGCCCGTCGCAGCGAATTAACAGCGCGCGGCCAATCATATTAATTGACAATTAGATAGTACAACGATGAAAAAGCTTACGTATTTTGGTTTATTTTTAATTGCCTTGTTATTGCAGGCCTGTACGTCGGAGCAGACCAAAGTCAGCACCGATTACCAGCCTTTTGACTACAGCTCGGCTAAAACGTATCACTGGTACGACGGTGACGATACTATTCACCACCCCGGTGTCAGCGATATTGTGCACCAGCGAATTAAAGCGGCGATTGATAAGCAGATGGCGGCAAAAGGCTTTACTGAAAGTGCAGATGGCGTGCTGGAGTTAAACTACAGTGTTAATGCCGAAGACAGAACCGACGTTAATAACTATCAGGTCTACGATGGTTATGCTCCGGGTTTTACCTGGAATCGCGACGACGGCGCCCACTTTCTTAAAACGCGCGAAGAGTACACCGAGACCGAAATCGACAGCTACCGCGAGGGCGTGTTGATTATTGATGTGCTCAAGGCCGATAGCAATAAATTGCTGTGGCGCGGCATTGGCAAGCGCCGCCTGCCGGATATGGTCAACAAGGGCGATAGAGACCAGCTGATTGATGAAGTGGCCAGTTCTATTCTGAAGACTTTCCCTCCGCAATAGCGCCTCACCTACTTCAGCTAAGCCGAACCGCGCAGGCGCACCCTGTGTTTTGGCTTAGCTGCACCCAAAGCATTGATGGACTCTATGGAAGAGCAAGATATTCAGCTGCTTCACATCGGCGATGAAAAAACACCGCTGCTTGTTATTGATAACTTTCATTCAGATATACAAGCGGTAAGAGAGGAGGCTCAGCAAGCGGACTTTCAAGCGCCGCGCACAGAGCTAATTTACCCGGGCTTGAACGCGCCCATAGCTGCCGGCTATGGCAATGCACTGATTCGCGCCGTTGCGCCGCTGTTTCACAAGTATTTTTCAGTTCCACGGGGCATGGGCCTGTATCCTGTCGATGGTAATTTTGCGCTGATCACGGTTGCTGAAGATAAGCTGTCGAGGCTGCAGACCCTTCCGCACTACGATGCTCCGTTTCCGTACCTGTTTGCTGTGTTGCATTATCTAAACCCCGGTGACTTTGGCGGTACGGCGTTTTATCGTCACAAAAGCACTGGCTTTGAGCTAATTGAGCAAGACCGGGTTGAGCAGTATCACCAGGCAAACAAGACCTTTTTTGACTCCGGTGGCCGCAGCAGCGCGTGTTATTTCACCGACTCTACCGAGCTTTACGAGCGTATCCACAAGGTTGAATACAAGGCAAACCGTTTGCTTATTTACCCGAGCAGGTTGTTGCATTCAGCTTATATTGACGATGCTGAAAAGAATGTCAGTGCATGCCCCGTCAGTGGCCGCCTAACGGCTAACTTCTTTTTGCAATTTCGCTGAGCTGCCAGTTGCCGTAAACTAGCGCCTTTTCCCCTCTTGCTCCTCTGGCTGTATGCAATCCAAATTTACCCAAGGCTCCATTTTGCGTCATATCTGCAATATGACTTTTGCATCGATGGCCGGGCTGCTGAGTTTATTTTTGGTCGACCTGGTTGATATGTACTGGTTGAGCCTGCTCGGGGAGATAGAACTTGCCGCGGCCATAGGTTATGCCGGTTCGATTTTATTTTTTACCTTGAGCTTGAGCATAGGCCTTAGCATCGGTGTCGGCGCTACGGTCAGCCAGAGTGTCGGCGGCGGGGATAGAAACGCCACGCGCAGGCTGGTCGGCAATATCGCTGTTGCCATTGTTTTGATCAGTATCCCGGTGATGTTACTGGTGGTGCTGCTGTTGCCGGTGCTGCTCGGCTACCTCGGCGCCGAGGGGCGCGCGCATGAGCTGGCCCTGAGCTACGCGGTGATTGTGTTGCCGTCTATGCCGCTGATGGCCGGGGCGATGGCGGCCAGCGGGGTGATGCGCGCACTTGGCAACGCCAAAGAGGCGATGTATCTGACCTTGCTCGGCGGTGCGGTCAATGCCGCGCTCGACCCGCTGCTTATTTTTACTTTCGGCCTCGGCATCGAAGGGGCCGCCTGGGCGACTGTTTTGTGCCGGGTGGCGATGCTGGCTTACGGCATTTACCTGTTGGTGTTCAAACACCGATTGATTGCCAGACCAAAGCGCGAGCTCTTTGCCCGCGACTTTCGCCGCTTTGCCGAGGTTGCCCTGCCGGCGGCACTGACGAACTTGAGCACACCGGTAGGTGTTGCATATGTGACGGCGGTGATGGCTGGTTTTGGCGACAGCGCCGTCGCCGGCAACGCGATTGTTGGCAAGGTGCAAGCCTTAGCGTTTGCCGGCTTGTTTGCTCTGAGTGGTTCGGTGGGGCCGATCGTTGGCCAGAATCTCGGTGCCGGCCAGATTTCACGGATTATGGAAACGCTGAAACAGAGTGTGGTGTTTGTATTGAGTTACTGCCTAGTTGCCTGCCTGCTGCTGTTTGCCTTGACTGAATTTTTGGTTGCCGCATTTAATGCCTCGGGCGAGGCGGCCGAGTTGATACGCTGGTTCTGCTGGGGGCTGTCGACGGCTTTTGTCTTTAATGGCCTGACCTTTTGCTCCAATGCGTTTTTTAACAACCTCAAAGTTGCGCACTGGGCGACGGTTATTAACTTCGCTAAAGCCACCATATTCACCATGCCTTTTGCGTATATAGGCGCTCAGCTGGCGGGGCCGGTTGGCATTTTCATCGGCATGTGGATAGGTTCGGCGATTATTGCCGTGATTGGCCTGTACCTGGCTTGGTTTAAAGTGCGTTCGCTGCCGGGGGCGGAGCGAGCTGGGCTTTAGTTAGAGTGAGTAAGCCGCTGTGAGCAGTAAGCGTGCGTAAGCAACTCTGAGGAGCAAGCGCTGATTAGCGTTGCTAAGCGCTGTTTTAAGCTTGCGCTGGCTTTTAAGCGGGCCAGCGCGCTGAACTTATTTTTGCTGTTCTTAAAACTTGGCGTCGCGCTTTTTCTGGGTGGCTTCGAGCGCTTCGTCTTGTTCGTCTTTGTCGTTCTCGGCCTTTCTGCGCGGTTCGGCGTCGCCTTCCCAGCGCGCTAGCTTGCCCTCTTCAAAAAACACCGTGAAGTGCCACTGGCCAAAATCTTCGTCACCGCGGCGCACGTTGTAGAAGTAGTCCCAGCGATCTGGGTTAAAGCTATCTTCAACCAGGGGGGTGCCGAGCACGTAGCGCACTTGGTTTTTGCTCATGCCAAGCTCTAACTGATCGACCATATCCTGTTCGATAAAGTTTCCTTGCATGATTTTTACCTGATACACCCAGGGGAATTTCAGGTTGGAGCAGGCACTGCTACTAAGGACTGCGAGGCTGAGCAGGGCGAGGCTGAGTCTTTTTTTCATTAAAGGGCTTTCCGAAATCATGCAGGGCGACGATAATACTTGGCTTTATTCCCAGTTTGAAGCCCGTGGAGAGCCCGGATGGCTGCAGAAAGCCAAGAACTAAAGAAAGTAGGCCTGAAGGTAACCTTACCTCGCGTTAAGATACTACAGATTCTTGAAAGTTCCGATAACCGCCATATGAGCGCGGAAGATGTCTACAAAGCCCTGCTCGATGCGGGAGAAGACGTAGGTTTAGCGACTGTTTACCGCGTTTTGACGCAATTTGAGGGCGCGGGTTTGGTTGAGCGCCATAACTTTGATGGCGGACACAGTGTCTTTGAGCTCGATCGCGGCGATCATCACGACCATATGGTGTGCATAGAGAGCGGCAAGGTCATCGAGTTTCACAGTGAAGATATCGAGCAACTTCAGCACGACATTGCCGGTGCAGCCGGTTACGAAATTACCGGTCACAGCTTGGTGTTATATGTAAAACCCAAGGTTAAGTAACGTTTTGTTGCCAAGCTTTTATTGAATTCAAAGCTTTCTGTTGTCTTTGCCTGCCTCAGTTCTGAGGCGGCTTTAAGTGAAGTTCTGCTTATTCCTTTAAATCCCGCTTGTTTTGACTAACAGGCTCTAAGCTCATTAGAAGCCCTGTTAAACCCATTCTTTACCGGTTAGTTTTTTGATGTGCAAACACCTTGTGTCGCACCGGGCTCTTAGAGCCCCGGTGCCGGCTGTTGTTAAATCTCTATGTGTTGCTGTGTTGTTGCTAGTAGGTGCCTGCCAGCGCCAGGAGAGCTCTGACGCTGAGCTTGAGCGCAGCTCGCCTTCGCCGCTTGCCGATATTAAAAACCAGCCGCTGCAGAGCCTGCACGCCGCTCATCAGAGTTTTGTCTACAGCAGTTATCAGGACCTGATCGACTTGTTTGCCCAGTACAACTACACACCCGAAGCGTGGCAGGCCGGGCTCAGGCAGGTGCCCAGGCTTTATTTCACCAGTGTGCCCAAGCTTTGGTCGAGCACTGCAAGTAAGCAGTTGTCGGTGCTTAATAAAAAGCGTTTGTTTTTTCGCGGCCTGGCGCCTTTGGTCTTGCGCAGTAACGAATTGATCTACGAGCAGCGCGAGCACTTAATTGAGTTGCAGCAGCAGGCGTTTGAATTCTTGCCAGAAAAAGAAAAACAGTGGTTATTGGCGCTGGCGCGCAGCTACAAGGTGATAGGGCCCGATGACACGGTATTGAGTGAGCAGCAATTTGAGCTGCTTGAACAGCGCGTTGATATTATTCCCGTCTCGCTGGCGCTCGCTCAGGGCGCGATTGAAAGCGGCTGGGGCACATCGCGTTTTGCCAGCGAAGGCAATGCGCTGTTTGGCCAGTGGGCCTGGGGCGAGCACGCCATGAAACCAGCCGAGCAGCGCAAGCACCTGGGCAATTACGGCCTGGAGGCCTATGAAAGCCCGCTGCAAAGTGTGATTGCCTACATGCATAACCTCAATACCCACAGGGCCTATCAGGCGCTGCGCGATATTCGTCTGCAGATGCGTCAACAGGGGCTGGAACCCAGTGGCACGGAGCTGGCTAATGGCTTGGATAAATACAGTGAGAAAGGCCGAGCCTATGTCGAATTATTGCATTCGATGATTAGCTACAACCACTTGGCTGGAGCCGATGATGCATATTTGGCAGATAGCGAGGCCCTGTACTTGGTCCCCGCGGTCAGTTCCCCTTAACTAAGCTTGCTTGCCAGTTTGACGGCGATACAGTGAAATCACTGCGCATACATAACGAGGGTGTTTTTAGTTGTGCCTTGCGTGATTTTTTAGCTGTTCATTTATGTTAAACAGGGGATGTTTCGATGCTTTACGCTGTGAAAAGATTTTCACTGGGCATATTGTTGTGTTTGTTATTTGCTTGTGCAAATACACCTGACAGTGAGCACGACAGTAGTTTTTTAGGCGATGCTTTGCTTTTTAAGCCCAGCGCTGATGGCATCGAGGAGCTCTACGTTGCCCCGGGTTTTACTAAACAGCAGCTGGCTCAGGTTGATAGTTTTATTGTTGACCCGGTAATGATTTGGTATGCCGACGACAGTGACTACAAGGGGATTTTTCCCGATGAGCTAAAGGCGATTTCAGATTTCACTAGAAACAGCCTGATAACTGAGCTCAGCAAAAATTATAAAATTGTCGAGCAGCCAGGCCCCGGTGTATTGAGAATTCGCGCGGCGATTACGCAGATGAAACGCTACCAGCCGATGAAAGCCATTAACTATATTCCCATTGGCGCCCTGTTTTACGGTGTCAAAGAAGTTTCCGGGGCCAATGCGCCATCGAGGGAAAAAATAGAAAAGAAAAATAGCTATATTATCAGTGCAACCCTGGCCGGAGGGCTTTACAACAGCGAAACAGGCGAGCTACTCGCTGCGTACAAGGGTTTGCAAAAAACCAAAAATACTCATCAGCAAGCGCAGCAGGGTGCGACGTGGGGGCAGGTTAAAAGTGCAATTGAAGGCTGGGCAAAGCAGTTTAAGCTCAAGGTTGATCGTGCTCACGGCCTGGTCGCGGCGAATTAAAACACCTTCTAAAACACCTTCTAAAACACCGCTAAGTTAGCCTGCGTGTGTTTGTACAAGGTGCTGAGCGCATCATCGTTAGCTGCTTGCCAGAGGCAGACAGCTAACGATGATGCGCTCGCGCAGCCAGTATCTCAGCGCTCGATACCTGGTATTAAATACCTACTAGCGCTTAGCAGCGAGTACTTATAAAGGTTTTTGGCGCGGCTTTACGGAGCTATTTGTATTGCTTGTATTGCGCTTGCCTGTTCTTCTTTTAGCCGGCGGTTTTGCGTTTTTGTTGTCGGCGTTTCTGTTTTGATTATTCCGGCTTCGTGTTTTATTGCCGCCAGCTTTATTTTCGCTATTTCTAGCCGCACTGCTGTTTGAGCGCCCGGGGGGTTGGGCTTTGGCTTTTTTGGGTTTCTTAATTTTCTTGGCTTTGAAGTTGGCCGTTGATTCTGGCAGCTCGTGGCTGGGCTCAAAACCCGGCTCATATTCTCTGTCGATCAGTTTGCCGATCAAGCGTTCGATATCGAGCAGTTGTTTGTGCTCGTCTGCGGCGACCAGTGACACAGCCTGGCCTTCGGCGCCGGCGCGACCGGTGCGGCCGATGCGGTGTACATAGTCTTCGGCAACATTGGGCAGGTCAAAGTTGACAACCTGTGGCAGTTGATCGATATCTAGGCCGCGCGCAGCGATATCGGTGGCAACCAGGGCGCGTATTTTCAAATCTTTAAATTCAGCTAACGCGCGGGTGCGCGCGCCCTGACTTTTGTTGCCGTGAATGGCGGCCGCTTCAATACCGCGCTCTTGCAACTGGCGGGTCAGGCGATTTGCACCGTGCTTGGTGCGGCAAAATACCAGTACCTGCTGCCACTGATTCTCTTTGATCAGGTGCGTCAGCAAATGCCCCTTTTGTTTTTTATCGACTGGTACCAGCCACTGCTTAACTGTTTTGGCGGCAGCATTCGGTGGGCTGACGCTGATTTCAACCGGGTTGCGGACAAGATTTTTTGCAAGTTCACGAATTTCTTTGGAGAAGGTCGCTGAAAACAGCAGGCTCTGGCGCTCTTTGGGTAAAATTGCGAGTATCTTTTTAATGTCGTGAATAAAACCCATGTCGAGCATGCGGTCGGCTTCATCAAAAACCAGAACCTCAAGCTGCTTAAACTTAAGCGCGTTTTGATTGTAAAGATCGAGCAAGCGCCCTGGTGTGGCAACCAAAATATCGGCACCGCGACGCAAGCGCATCATTTGAGGGTTGATTTTGACACCGCCAAAAACCACGGCGCTGCTCAGAGGCAGGTGTTCACTGTACGCTTTTACATTGTCGGCAACCTGAGCGGCGAGCTCTCGTGTTGGGCACAAAACCAGAGCGCGAACCTGATTGTTTTTGGCTTTTTCGCCCTGGCTGAGCCGGTGCAGGATGGGCAAGCTAAAGCCTGCAGTTTTGCCTGTGCCTGTCTGCGCTGCGGCGAGTACATCCCGCCCCTCGAGCACAACGGGAATAGCCTTGGCCTGAATCGGCGACGGTGTTTGATAACCCTGAGCCTCGACGGCTTGTAATAATTCAGCGCGCAGGCCTAAGTCTTCGAAGCTAGTGCTCACAGTATCTCTCGTTGGCGGGAAGAAAAGGGCGCGCAGCATAGCCGAATGTATGGCTCGGCTCCACGACTAATTTGTTCTATCTGCTTGAGCTTAAACGCTGAGCGCTTAGTTATAAACAGGTTTAGGGCTGCAGCTGTAAACTTTCTTCATCGAGGGCATACAACTGCTCTTTGAGTTCGTTGATGTGCTCGGCCCAGTAGCGCTCGCTGTTAAACCACGGGAAAGCCTGGGGAAAGGCCGGGTCGTGCCAGCGCTTGCCCAGCCAGGCGGCATAGTGCATTAAACGCAAAGTGCGCAGAGGCTCAATCAAGCGCAGCTCGGCGCGGTCGAAGTCCATAAACTCCTCGTAGCCTTCGAGCAGCTCTTGCATCTGCCTGCTTTGCTGCATGCGATCACCGCTGATCAGCATCCACAAGTCCTGAATGGCCGGGCCACTGCGACAGTCGTCGAGATCGACAATAAACAGCGATTCGGGGCGACAGAGAATATTGCCTGGGTGGCAGTCGCCGTGCAGGCGCAGGCGGCGGTAGTTGGCCGGCTCAAGCTTAGCGGCCAGTTTGGCGAGCAGCTGTTCGGCCACCGCTTTGTAAGCGGGCAGCAAGCTCTGTGGCAGCATGTCGCTTTGCAGCAAGAAGTCGACACTGTCTTCGCCAAAGTTTTTTAGGCTGAGTTCGGGCCGGTATTCAAAATCTTTTGCCGACGCGACTGCGTGGATGCGGCCTAGCTGCTGGCCAAGGCTGTAGAGCGTATCGAGATTGTCGAGCTCCGGGGCGTGGCCGCCTTTGCGTTCAGCGAGGCTAAAGCAATAACCGCGGTATTCGAACAGGCTTTGATTGTCGCGCTGTATCGGCGCAATAACGGGGATCTCGGCCTGCGCCAGTTCAAGGCTGAACTGGTGCTCTTCGAGTATTTGCTCGCGGCTCCAGCGCTCGGGGCGATAAAACTTGGCGATCAGAGGCTGCTCATCCTCTATGCCCACCTGATATACGCGGTTTTCATAGCTGTTTAACGGAAACACCCGCAGGTCGCTAAGGTAGCCAAGGCTCTCAACTGCATTGATGACTTCGTCGATACCGAGGCCGTCGAACGGGGCGCTTGCAGTTGTTTCCATGGGTTTCTCTGGGGCAGTGGTGGCGATAAGCAGGTATTATCTCTATTGCCGGTGCCGAGGGCCAGCTCAAGCGAGTTTTGCTGCCTATACTTGTTGAGCTAACCGGGATTAAAGGCGACAAAATGAGTAAACAGGGGGGGCGAGCTGTACAGCGACTGTTTGTTGGCTGCACTCTGGTGTTTGCCACGCTTGCTGTCAGCGTCTTTTCTGCCACTGTGCACAGCTCTGAAGTTAAAATTCAGATCGCCGTCTACGCCGATGGGGGGGCTCACCGCGCGGCTTTGCGCAATATTGTTTCCGCCTATGAGCGCCGCCACGCACATATTGATCTTGAACTGCTGGCGATGCGCGGCATCGATGATTACAACCTTAAGGTTGAAAACTGGATGCAAAGCGGTGTCGGCCCCGACATCGTTTATTGGTACGGCGGTCAACGCCTGAATCAATTTGTTGAAACCGGTGCGGTGCGAGCGCTCGACGATATTTGGTATCCGGCGGCGATGGATAAAGAGTTTCCCTTGGCGCTTCGCGATACGGTGTTTGTCGAAGGCGGTATCTACGGCATTCCGATCACTTATTATTATTGGGCTTTGTATTATCACGAGCCGAGCCTAAAAAAGCTTGGCATCTCCGTACCCCAAAACTGGCAGCAGCTGCTTGCGAGCTGTCGGCAGTTGCGCAAGCAGAATGTCGATCTTTTTGCTATCGGCAGCCAGACCGCCTGGTCAACACACGCGTGGTTTGATTATTTGAACTTGCGCATTCACGGTTTGGGTTTTTATCGCCAGGTGCTGGCAGGCAGAGTGGCCTATACCGATGAGCGAATTAAAACCGTACTCAGGGTCTGGAAACAAATGTTTGACGAGGGCTGCTTTAATAAAAACCACGCGTCTTACAACTTGTGGCAAAGCTTTCCGCGTCTGCTTCACGCTCAATCGGCACTGAGTTTGATCGACGGGGTGCCTCAGGGTATTAACAGTGCGATGCGCGCCGATATTAATATCGCACCCTTCCCGCAGATAAATCCAGATTTACCGCTTTATACCGTGGCGCCTGTTAATGTGTTTATGGTGCCGAGTTATGTGCAGATGAGCGACGAATTAAAACAGGTGCTTCGCTGGATCGCCGGCAAAGATTTTCAAGCTGTTTTTAACAAGCCTATATCCCGGCCCGCGGCAAACCGGAACGCCGCCGCCTCAAGTGATCGCTTGACAAGAACGATGCAAATGGCGATTAGAAATTCCCCCGGTGGTATCCAGTATCTCGATCGCGACACCAATTTTTCCTTTGCAAAAGAAGTTCCCGCTATTTTGGTGAGCTTTATTGTGCACTTAGATGTTGATCAAACCGCTGAGCAGCTCGAAGCTCTCCGCCAGCAGGTGTTTTTCAATAATAAATAGCCGGCCCTGATTGCCGTAAAATCAGAGCCTTATTTATACGGTGCGCAGAGCTTCTGTATTGTCTACTATGGCCGCAGGTCTAAGTTTGTTAGCATCGGCTCACACTCTTTGCTGTTTTTAGGGAAGGCTGCTTATGTTTAATGGATTGTTTTGCCCTAGGCGTCTAATGGCCTTGGCTTTTTTGACTGTTTGTGGATTTTTTACTGCGTGTTCAGATGCACCGCTATCGACGACAGGAGATTCGGCAGGGCATGCTGAAAGTGACACTGCGCCTAGGCTTGGCTTAGATTCTTGGCGAGATGGCGAAGTAAAAAATGCGATTCAAAACTATATCGCAAGTGTCACCGATCTTAACTCCGAGCACTACATCCCCAAAAAGGCGCGCATTGCCGTATTCGATAACGACGGCACGCTGTGGTCCGAGCAGCCGATGTACTTTCAATTGTTTTTTGTATTAAAACGTGTGAAGTCGATGGCGGAGGCCGACCCTGAGCTAAAAGAAAAATGGCTGCAAGAGCAGCCGTTTAAAGCGGCGCTTGAAGGTGATATGCAAAGTTTGCAAGTTGGGGGTGAACAGGCGCTGATAAAACTGTTGATGCAAACTCATGCCGGCATGAGTGAAACTGAATTTCGACAAGAGGTGAAAAGCTGGCTGCAAAGTGCCGAGCACCCGCGGTTTAAGCGCCGCTTTGACAGCCTTGTGTATCAGCCGATGCTCGAGCTGCTTTTTTATTTGCGGGCCAATGGCTTTAAAACTTACATAGTCTCCGGTGGTGGTGTGCAGTTTATGCGCGCTTTTGCCGAAGAGGTTTACGGCATTGAGCCGCAGTATGTGATTGGCTCATCGCTCAAAACTCACTGGGATGATAGCGGCGCCGAGCCCGTGCTGATTCGCGACGCTGAACTGGCACACTACAACGATAAACAGGGTAAACCTGTGGCCATTAATCATATTATCGGTCGCCGCCCGGTGTTTGCTTTTGGCAACTCGGACGGCGATCTGCAAATGCTGCAGTGGACCGATGCTAACCCCGAGTATCTGAGTTTTCAGGCGCTCGTGCACCACACCGATAGTGAGCGCGAATGGGCCTATGATAGACATTCAAATATCGGTCGCCTCGATCAAGCCTGGGATCAGGCCCGCACTAAGGCTTGGACGCTGGTTGATATGAAACATGACTGGCTGCAGGTTTATCCCGAGTAGCTGTGTATATGGGCTCAGCTTAGTGCTGCAAAACATTCAGGCTTCGACGGGGAAATTACATGGTTATTCATATCGGTATGAGTTTGTCCTCTGGCTCGACAAGTGAGCATCGCGATGAGCAAAAGGATGCCGCTGACAGCGCAAAGAAAAAAACGGATAAGCAAGAGCATGTAAAAAAGGTTGTTTTTATTACCGGCGCTACACGTGGTATCGGCGCTGCCTGCGCGCGGGTTCTGGCCAAACAGGGTTATGCACTTGCTCTGGTTTATCGGCAAAGTCACGACAAGGCCTTGGCGCTGCAGCAGGAGCTTGAGTTTCTCGGCGCCGAGACAAGCTGCATCGCCGCCGATATTAGCGATGAACAGCAAATAAACGCAGCTTTTGATCAGTGTGAAAGCGAACTGGGCCCGGTGACTCACCTGGTGAATAACGCCGGAATTTTAGCTAAACAAATGCCGCTGGTTGAAATGAGCCTCGAGCGCGTTAAACGCATTTTTGATGTCAATGTGTTTGCCACATTCTTGTGCTGCAGAGAATATTTGCGCCGCCGGCAGTTGCAGAAAAATATCGCCAATGCTGCGATTGTAAATGTGAGCTCGGTGGCAGCTAGCCTCGGCTCGCCTTTTGAATATATTGACTATGCGGCCAGCAAAGGTGCACTTGATACGATGACAATTGGCCTGGCCAAAGAAGTTGCCGAACTCGGTGTGCGTGTGAATGCAGTTAGGCCGGGCATTATTGATACAAGCATGCACGCCGACAGCGGTGAACCCGATCGCATAAAGCGTATTAGCCCGTCGGTGCCGATGAAGCGAGGTGGCCGGGTTGAAGAAGTGGCCGACGTGGTCGCGTGGTTGCTGTCTGAACAGGCCTCATATGTCACGGGCAGTTTGATTGATGTCAGTGGTGGGCGTTAAGCGAGGCCCGCGCGAGTTTCTTTTGTCTGCCTGGTGTCGGGCCCTAATGTAAGTTGTTTGCCAGCATTGCGCGCGCGTGGGCGAGGCTCTGTTCGGAGTCGATGGCGCCACCCATCATGCGCGCGATTTCCATAATTTTTTCGTCGCCTCCAAGCTGGCTTAAGCTCGAATTAACGGCGTCTTTTTCTATGGTTTTTTCAACGCGTAGGTGATGGTGGGCTTTGCTTGCGACCTGGGCTAAATGCGTCACACAAAGCACCTGGCCTTGTTCGCCGAGCTCGCGCAGTAATTCACCGACAATATCGCCGGTGGTGCCGCCGATGCCGACATCAACTTCATCAAAAATAAGCGTCGGTATGGTTGAGGTTTGCGCGGTAACAACCTGAATCGCGAGGCTAATGCGACTGAGTTCACCGCCGGAGGCAATTTTTGCAAGGGCTTTGGGCGCTTGGCCGGGGCTGGTTGATATTAAAAATTGCACCTGCTCGTTGCCGTCGCTGTGAGGCTGTTCGCTCAAGCTTTGCAAGCTGGCAACAAAATTGGCATGGCCCATCGCCAGCTGCGCAAGTTTGCCGTTGACGGCCAGCTGTAATTGCTCGGCCGCTTGTTGGCGCACCTGGCTGAGCTGATCGGCGAGTTGGCGGTAGTGCAGAAGGTACTCGGCCAACTCGCTTTCTAACGCTTCTATTTGTTTATCGCCACTTTGCAGCTGTTGTAGCTCGCCATTTAGCTGCTGCTGCAGCGCATAGAGTTCTTCCGGCATCACTCGGTGCTTGCGGGCGACATCGTAAATACGGCTCAAACGCTGATCAATTTCTTGCAGGCGTTTTGGGTCGAGCTCTTGGTTTTGTTGTTCTCTCTCTACGTCGTTGTGGGCTTCTTGAACATTGATTAATGCCTGCTCTAGTAGGCTCTCAACATTTTGTAGTTTTGTGCTTTTTGTGTCGCCAAGTTCGTTTAATAATTTCAAACCGCTGTGCAGGCGAGATATTAAGCCCTGTTCGTCGTCGCTGCACAGCTCGTTTAAGTGCTGGCAGTTGTGTTGAATGTGTTCAATATTGGCCAGTTGTTTTTGTTCGTTTTCAAGCTCGTTTATTTCGTGCTCACCGAGTTCAAGTTGCTCAAGTTCGTCTACTTGGTAACTCAACAGTTGAAAACGGGCGTTAATTTCGTCGCTCTGATTTTGCAGTTGCTCAAGCCTTTCTTTGCAACAGTGCCAGTGAAAGTAAGCGCGCTTAACTTCTTTGGCTAATTTGCGCTGCTGGCCAAAGGCGTCGAGCAGGCGCAATTGAGTCCGGTTTTTTAGCAGGCTTTGGTGCTCGTGTTGGCCGTGAATATCAACCAGCATGTCGCCGAGACATTTAAGCTGTTGCAGGGTGACACTTTGGCCGTTGATAAAAGCGCGTGAGCGCCCTTCCTGGGTGACAACTCGTCGCAGCAAACACTCGTCGCCTTCGCCAAGGTCCTGCTCTTTTAACCACTTGCTAACCCACGGCAGCGCCGCCAAATTAAAGCTCGCCTGAATATCTGCGCGTTCGGCGCCGTGGCGCACTTTGTCGGCATCAGCTCTATCCCCCAGAACCAGGGCCAAAGCGTCAAGTAGGATGCTTTTACCTGCGCCGGTTTCACCGGTCAGTGCACTTAAGCCTTTGTGCAACTCGAGCTCGAGTTGCTCTACAAGAGTGAAGTTGCTGATTTGCAGGTGGCTGAGCATATTGGCGTCCGTCTAAAGTGGGCTACATCAACTATTTGTTTTGGGTTTTGGGTTGGTTTTTTGCCTGGCTTTCGTTTGGACGTTGGCCAAGTTTTGCTTTGACCGCTGTATGTTTAACCAGTACTTGTATTTATACAGTAGTTTATCCAGTATTGCCAAGCCCGCCGACTAAATTAATTGTCGGCTTTGTATTATTTGACCCTTGAAGCGGCGCAACCGCGGCCCCATATAGCCGCCAAAGCTATTTCTTATGCGATCTACATTTGGAGTAAACATGAGCGACGACGATCAGAAAAACGACGCCGTTGAGGAGTCGGTAGAGGCTGCCACTGAAGAGCAAACGACCGAGCAAGAGCCCGGCGAAGCGCCAGAGGGCGACTTAAATAAGCGAGTATTTGAGCTGGAAGAGCAGCTTGCCGCGGCGCAGGAAAATGCCTTGCGCGCCGCTGCTGAAGCACAAAATATTCGCCGCCGTGCCGAACAGGATGTCGAGAAAGCGCATAAATTTGGTTTGGAGAAGCTGGTGAACAGCCTGTTGCCTGTGGTTGATAATCTCGAGCGAGCACTCGAGGCTGCCGCCGCGGAAGGTGCTGACCCCGAGTCGCTCAACCAGGGTGTGCAGTTGACCTTGAAGACCTTTATCGACGCGCTGCAGGGCCACAAAATTGATCAGGTTGCACCAGAGGGGGAGCCGTTTGATCCGAATTTGCACCAGGCGATTTCGGCTATTGAAAGCCCGGAAGCAGAGCCTAATACGGTATTAAACGTTGTCCAAAAAGGCTACACCTTAAACGGCCGCCTCGTGCGCCCAGCCATGGTTGTAGTTAGCAAAGCAGGCTAACACGACTATGTGCCACTGAGGCTTTGGCACTTACTGCCGGAACACGCCGTGAATACATCCATGTAGGCTCGGCAGCCGCATCCCTGCGGCAGACGGTTCCGTCAGCAAGCACCAAAACCTCTCCTACAACTGCGTGCTAATCCAAACCTGAATTGGCACAGTGGTTCTGGAGGGCTTGAGCTTTATTGGCAGGACCATCTGCCGCAGAGATGCGGCTGCTGAGCCCCCATGGAAGGGTTGACGGCGAGTCCTGACAGTGAAGCTCAAGCCCGAAAAGCAACGAGCAAATACAAGCCTTGAAATGCACAAAAGTGCACTTATATAGAAGGCAACAGAGCTGAACAGTTAAAGCTGAGCTCAACAGAATTTGAATTGCCTCAGAGCCTGGGCTCTGATTTAAACGCGGAGAAAATGCAAAATGGGTAAAATCATCGGCATCGACCTCGGTACCACCAACTCCTGTGTATCGGTACTTGAAGGCGACAAAAGCAAAGTAATTGAAAACGCTGAAGGCGATCGCACTACGCCTTCGATCGTTGCGTTCACCGACGACAACGAAATTTTGGTCGGCCAGAGCGCTAAGCGCCAGGCTGTGACCAACCCAACTAACACCCTGTTTGCGGTTAAGCGCCTGATCGGTCGCAAGTTTAAAGACGACGTCGTTCAGAAAGATATCAAGATGGTTCCTTACACCATCGCCGCTGCCGACAACGGTGACGCATGGGTTGAAGTGAAAGGCGACAAAAAAGCCCCACCTCAGATCTCTGCTGAAGTTCTGAAGAAAATGAAAAAGACCGCCGAAGATTACCTCGGTGAGACTGTAACTGAAGCGGTAATCACCGTCCCTGCTTACTTTAACGACTCCCAGCGTCAGGCAACTAAAGATGCCGGTAAAATCGCAGGTCTCGACGTTAAGCGTATTATCAACGAGCCAACCGCTGCTGCCCTTGCTTACGGCATGGATAAAGCCAAAGGCGACCGCACTATCGCTGTTTACGACTTAGGTGGTGGTACTTTCGATATCTCTATTATCGAAATTGCCGACGTCGACGGTGAGCACCAGTTCGAAGTACTGTCTACTAACGGTGATACTTTCCTCGGTGGTGAAGACTTTGACCTGCGTTTGATCGAATACTTGGCGGACGAGTTCAAGAAAGAAAACGGCATCGACCTGCACAACGATCCACTGGCTCTGCAGCGCTTAAAAGAGGCGGCTGAAAAAGCCAAGATCGAGCTGAGCTCAAGCCAGCAAACCGAAGTGAACCTGCCGTACATCACTGCTGATGCAACTGGTCCTAAGCACTTGGTTGTTAAAATGACTCGCGCCAAGCTGGAGTCTCTGGTTGAAGACCTGGTTACCCGCTCACTTGAGCCTGTTAAGACTGCTCTGAAAGATGCTGACCTGTCTGCTTCTGAAATTGACGAAGTCATCTTGGTTGGTGGTCAGACTCGTATGCCTCTGGTTCAGAGCGCGGTTTCTGACTTCTTCGGCAAAGAGTCTCGCAAAGACGTAAACCCCGATGAAGCTGTTGCCATGGGCGCTGCGATTCAGGGTGCGGTACTGGCCGGTGACGTTAAAGACGTTCTGCTGTTGGATGTAACACCACTGACACTTGGTATTGAGACCATGGGCGGTGTGGCTACTCCACTGATTGAGAAAAACACCACGATTCCTACTAAGAAATCGCAAACTTTCTCTACCGCTGAAGATAACCAAAATGCTGTAACCATCCACGTTGTACAGGGTGAGCGCAAGCAAGCTTCTGGTAACAAGTCTCTGGGCCGTTTTGACCTGGCTGATATCCCTCCAGCGCCACGTGGTATGCCACAAATCGAAGTTACTTTCGACATCGACGCCAACGGTATTTTGAACGTTAGCGCTAAAGACAAGGGCACTGGTAAAGAGCAGAGCATTGTTATCAAGGCTTCTTCTGGCCTTAGCGACGACGAGATCGATTCAATGGTGCAGGATGCCGAAGCTAACGCTGAAGCAGATCGCAAGTTCGAAGAGCTTGTCTCTGCGCGCAACACCTTGGAAGGTTTGATTCATGCAACGAAGAAGACTCTTGAAGAGGCGGGTGATAAAGCTACAGCAGACGAGAAAACTGCCATCGAAGCTGCACTCGCAAAAGCGGAAGAAGTCGTAAAAGGCGATGACCTTGAAGCGATTGAGGCTGCAACCAAAGAGCTGACTGACGCTTCTGGTTCACTGGCACAGAAACTTTACGCTGAGCAAGCTCAAGCCGGCGAAGCTGCACAAGGCGCTGCTGATGCAGGTGCTGAACAAGCACAAGCCGATGACGGCGTGGTTGATGCTGAGTTTGAAGAAGTTAAAGACGATAAGTAATTATTGTTGATAAAAGCCCGGGCAGAGATGTCTGGGCTTTGTTGTATCTGGAATTTGGCTGTTGGCTTTGGTGCCAGCAGCGGGACAGATGAAGCCTGCCGGGACACGCCGTAAATACTTCCCTGTAGGCTCGACGATAGCATCCCTGCTATCGACGGTCCCGTCAGGCTCCCTCAGTCCCGCGTCGGATGCCGGAGAGCCTTTGAGCAATACAGCGTGCGAGCTGAAATACGGCAGGCACGAGCTTAAGCGGCAACGAAAGCAGAGTTCTTAATCACAGATGATGTTTGTGTATTGAGAGAAAAAGTCACTGAAAGTTAGTTACACCTATGTCCAAGCGCGACTATTACGAAGTTCTCGGCGTTAGCAAAGACGTCTCGGAAAAAGATCTGAAAAAAGCCTATCGCCGCGTGGCGATGAAATATCACCCGGATCGTAACCCCGACGATAAAGCTGCGGAAGAGAAATTTAAAGAAGCCAACGAAGCCTACGAAATTCTGAGCGATGATCAGAAGCGAGCGGCTTACGATCAATACGGTCACGCCGGCGTCGATGGCCAAGCCGGAATGGGCGGTGGTTTTGGCGGCGGCGGAGCTGGCGGTTTTGGCGATATCTTTGGCGATGTTTTTGGCGATATTTTTGGCGGTGCCGGAGGTGGCGGTGGTCGTCGCGGTGGGCCGGCCCGAGGTGCCGATCTGCGCTACAACCTCGATTTAAGCCTTGAAGATGCCGTTAAAGGTAAGACTGTAAAAATTAAAGTACCGACGCTGGTTTCGTGCAGTGCCTGCGATGGCTCCGGTGCAAAGGCCGGTTCGAAACCGGTTACCTGTAATACCTGTGGCGGCCACGGTCAGGTGCGTATGCAGCAGGGCTTTTTTGCCGTGCAGCAAACGTGCCCTACTTGTCGCGGCAAAGGCACCATCATCAGTGATCCTTGCACAAGCTGTCACGGCCAGGGCCGCGTAGAGGAAACCAAAACGCTCAGTGTTAAAGTACCGCCGGGTGTTGATACCGGTGATCGTATTCGTTTGGCCGGTGAAGGTGAAGCCGGTGCCGACGGAGGGCCGCCGGGTGATCTTTATGTGCAGATGCATGTGCGTGAGCACGAGTTTTTTCAGCGCGATGGTCGCAACCTGTATTGCGAAGTGCCGATCTCTATTTTTGATGCCTGCTTAGGCGGCGAAATTGAGGTGCCGACTTTGGATGGCCGGGTAAAACTGCGTATTCCGGCAGAGACTCAAACTGGCAAGATGTTCCGCCTGCGCGGCAAGGGCGTCGGTTCTGTTCGCGGCGGCGCGACGGGTGATCTTATGTGTCGTGTGGTACTCGAGACGCCAGTGAATTTGAGCAAAGATCAAAAAGAGCTGGTGGAGCAGCTGCGCGATTCAATGCAGGGCAAAAAACACAGCCCTCGTCAGCACAGTTGGTTTGAAGGCATGAAAAACTTTTTCGGTGATATGAAGTTGTAATTCGGCTTTGGTGCAGGCGAGTATTCGATAGTACTTATCGAGACTCGCCGTGAACCCATCCTTGGGGGCTCAGCAGCGCCATCCATGGCGCAGATGGTCTCGCTAAGTACTATCGAATACTCGCTCGGACCTGCGTGCCAGTTCCAACATATATCACCTAGTGGTGAGGGGGGGAGCGCAGGAGCTTCAGCTTTTCGTTATTATTCACCTTCTGAATTAACTCTCACCAATGCTTTAGATTTTTCTGAAGTGGCAGTGAATTTACAAAGAGTGGTTCCGGTACAGGCTGTCGGGACCGTCTGCCGCATGGATGCGGCGGCCGAGCCTATAGGGATATATTCACGGCGTGTCCCGACAGGCTGTGCCGGAACTGCTCCGAAGCACCTAAACCACGCCTAAATAAAACTAACTGCTGCAAAGTTAGTAGAGAAAAAAGATGAGCACAAAAATCGCAATTGCCGGCGCTGCCGGTCGTATGGGCCGCATTTTGATTGAAGCGGTACAAAATAATGACGATGCAGTTCTCGCAGCTGCTATTGATAGGCCAGACAGTTCTTTAATTGGTGCCGACGCCGGTGAAGTGGTTGGCTTGGGCAAGCTCGGAGTGGCTATTAGTGGCGATTTAGCTGCTGTGCTTGATGACTTCGATGTGCTGATCGACTTTACTGCGCCGGTTGCGACCGTTGCCAACGCCGCTTTGTGTGCTGAGCACGGCAAGGCCATGGTGGTTGGTACAACCGGTTTTAGCGACGATGAAAAAACCGAATTTAATGCCAGCCTGGCCAAGATCCCGGCCATTGTTGCTTCTAACTACAGCACCGGCGTAAACCTGTGCTTTAAATTGCTCGACATTGCCGCTCGCGTGCTTGGCGAAGACAGTGATATTGAAATCTACGAAGCTCACCACCGCCATAAAGTTGATGCACCTTCAGGCACGGCTTTGAGCATGGGTGAGGTTATTGCCGATGCTCTGGATCGCGACCTGAAAAAAGTTGCTGTCTATGGGCGCGAGGGCCAGACCGGTGCGCGCGAGCGCGACACCATCGGTTTTGCGACGGTGCGCGGCGGCGATGTTGTTGGCGATCACACGGTAAGTTTTCTCGCCGACGGCGAGCGTGTTGAGATTACGCACAAGGCGTCTAGCCGTATGAGTTTTGCCCGCGGCGCGGTGCGCGCGGCTTGCTGGTTGGCCGGCAAGGAGCCCGCGCTTTACGATATGCAAGATGTACTTGAGCTGCGTTAATCTTGTTTTAAAGCGTTTGCTCCGGTTTTTATTTTAACTATTTGTCGGCGCCACGGGCGCCGCTTTTATTTCTATAAAGAGCTTGTTAACTACGCGCCAGTTGGCTGTTTTTTTACGCATAAAGCCGTGGCGCTGATACAGCGCTCGAATTTCCCCCCGCTGTTCAAGTTCAGCAAGGCTTTGCCACAGCTTAGTGACGAGTGCATGGGGTTGTTTGGATGCCACCAACACCCGTTCATCGGGAATGACCACTTTAATGCCGGGCAGCGGCGCGAGCCTGACCCCGTGGGCGTCGACAATCAAATCGGTACCGCGGGGGAATTCATGAAGGGTAAAGTCGCTGCGCCCGGCGGCGAGCATTTTTAGCAGGGAGTCGTAGCGCGCGGTGGAATTTACCTTCGGGCTTAGCTCATTGATGATGCGCCAGTCCTGGTGCCAGCTTTTTAAGGTAATACCAGTGTAATCGCTCAGTTGGCTGTGCTCACTCCAGCTCTGTTGCAAACTGTGATCTTCGAGTGTGTAGATGCCTTTTTCAAAGTCGCCAAACTTAAGCACGGGTTGAGATACGGCAAATAGGGTTTCGTCGACATCGGCATTCCAGACACTCTCACCCATTAGATCGGCTTTGCCGTTTTTAAGCATACGCAAAGAGCGCTGATAACTTGGCGATTCGACCAGTTCGATACGTGCCTGTACACCGCTTTGTTGCAGGCCTAAGCAAATCAGCAGTAAGTCGACCGGAGGGCGGACAAGCGTGTTGTTGTGCAGCGTTAGCTGTTCACAGATATCGCCGTCGAGCAGCTCGGGGTGGTTGAGCACAATGGTGCGGTCAATAGTCACGCGCAGCAAAGCGGCTGAAGGCTCGGCGCGGCTGCTGGCGGCAATAAAAAACACAGCTATTGCCGACATAAGCCCTAAATTGAGCAAAAATTGTAGCTGGGGCGATGTGGTTTGGCGCATGCTGACGATAGTTAAAAACGCTTTGTTTTAACTATAGAAGCCAGCGTTAAGCTTTACTCAATTGCTTCGAGTAAAGCGCTTGGTCCCAGCCCTTTGGGCACGGTGTTAAGCACCTGCCAATCCCGAGTATTTGCATTAATAAAACCGTGTTGCTCGTAGAGTGGGCGAATCTCACCCCGGCTTCGCAGCAAAATAATGCCCTTGTTCAACGCATCGGCAATGGTTCTGGCCTGCGGCGCTTTGCGCGAGACAACAAGTACTCTCGATTCGGGGATGACGATTTTAACGCCGCGCAGCGGCCTTAATTCGAGTCCGGCGACATCCAGGCTCAGATCTTGTTTGTTGGGGAAGGCGTGCAAAGTGAAATCGCCGCGGCCGACCTCGAGCATCTTCACTATGCTCTCGTAGCGTATGGTTGAGATGGTATGGGGGCTGAGCTCGTTTAAGATGCGCCAGTCGTGATCCCAGGTTTTCATGGTTACACCAGTAAACTGCCGCAGTTGTTGTTCGGTGGTGGCTGTGTTTTGCAGTGGGTGCTTTGCGGTGGTGTAAATACCTTTTTCAAATTCACCGAGTCGCAGCACGGCTTCACTGCGGTAGACAAACTCTGCTTTGGCGTCTGTATTCCAGATACTTTCGGCGATACTGGTCACCTTGCCGCTTTCTAGCATTTTAAGTGCGCGCCAATAATTGGGGGCTTCAACAAGCTTAATGTCGGCGTTGATGCCAGCGGCAGCGAGGGCGCGACAAATTAGTAAAAGCTCGACACCAGCGCGGTCAAAAAGAGGTTTGAGTGACAGTTTTTGATCAAGTTGTTCACAGACATTGTTGAAACTGTTCAGCCCAAGCTTGCGTGCGGAGACACTGTTGATGGCAATGGTGAGCTTAACATTGCGATGATCTTCAGCGCTTAGACGTTGTTTGCCGGTAGTTTCTGAGGCGTGTAATGCGGGTGGCTCGGCGCGCACAATAGTCGCGAGCCCAATAGTTGCGAGAACAATAGCCGCGATTAAGATCATCGCAACACCGAGGATGAGCTTGAGCCCAGTCAAGATGTTTGCAGCGTCCGTGGTAAACAGCTTCTGAGCTTGAGCTTTACAGGCGCACAAACAGCGGGCCTCCTGTCGTCAGAATTCGTCTTAGCGACAACTATAGCATTGCAAGGCTTGCCGTTGTCCATGCTTTTTAACTCTCGTTCAGGGCGAGAAAGGCGCGCCGCCACGCCGCGGGTGTGCTGCTGCACTGGTTCTTAAATTGGCGGTGAAAAAAGCTCATGTTTCGATAGCCGACATCAAAGGCGATGTCCTCAATGCTCATCTTGCTGCTCTGCAGCAAACTGCATGCGCGGCTTATGCGGTATTCATTCAGGTACTGGGTAAAGGTTTTATTGAAGGTTTTGCGAAAGAACTTGGCGAACGAGCTTGTGGTCATGCTGCACAGTTCACTTAGCTGGTTGGCGGTAATTTCTTCTCTGTAGTGGTTTTCGACGTAGTGAATGATGCGCTCGATACGATCGGCTGCAAGCGTATTAATTTGCACCGCCTCGTGTTCACAGAGGGTCGTAAATTTGCTGCCGCTGAGCGTATTTAAAATACTAAGTAAGCTTAACAGCCGCTCAAACGGGGCGAGTTCTCCAAGTTGAACTAATTTCTCGCCAAGCTCGCGACTTACCTGCGCGTCAAATAGCAGGCCGCGGCGACTCGCCTGCAGCAATTTGTTGAGCGCAACAAACTCCGGCCCCTGCAGCCAGTGACTGCCGAGCAGCTTGTCGTCCCACTGGGCAAAATAGCTGACCACAGCGCCGTCGCTGGCGTCGCTCTTCCAGCAGTGCGGCAGCATGGGCCCGAGCAAGACCAGCTCGCCCTCGACAAAAGGGCGTATGACATTGCCAACATAAGCAATGCCTTCTCCGCGCTCTATCCAGGTTAGCTCCCACTGTGGGTGGTAGTGCCACGGGCTGTTAAAGCGGCTTTGGCGGTAGTCGCTGAAATAGAACGACTGGCGCGCCTGTTCTGGAATCTTCTCTAATACGGCTTTCATGCGACTACAGTGGCTTATGTGTATCTAAAAGGTTTGATCAAAATCAAATTCTATGTTTATAGGGAAAAATAGTACATAAATAGGCAAATTGAGTATTGCCGCTGTTGTCTTAGCCTGGCGTAAGCTGAACTCAGCAAAAACGAGAGAGATAAGAGATGAGCTTTGATGTCATTGTCAGTGGTCTGAACGTTGTGGATCTGTTGTTCACCCTGCCCGAACAGGTAAAGAGGGACAGCAAACACGAAGTCGACAAGATATTAATTCAGGGCGGCGCCCCGGCCGGAAATGCCGCCAGTGTAATGGCTATGTTGGGGCTGAAAACCGCATTTTTGGGCAACCGGGGTGACAACGTTTTAAGTGATATTGCCGAGCGCGAATTGCAGCGTTGCAAGGTTGATAGCTCGCTGATGCTCAACAAGCCCGAGCACAACCCAGCTGTTGCCCTGGTTGAGATTGATGCCAATAACGGCGAGCGCACGGTGTTTTACAGTCTGAACAACTATCGCGCGCTGGCTCCGGCCGACGTAAAGCGCGAATGGGTGCAAAACAGCAAGCTTGTATTTGTCGACGGTTATGACCGAGCCGGAAATATCCAGCTGTTAAAGCTTGCGCGAGAGCTCGGCGTGCCCTCGGTACTCGACGTTGAAGCCGGCGATAGAGAAGAGCTCATTGAAATGATTAGCTTAGGTTCTCACGCCATTTTGCCCTTGGAGGCTGCGCAGGCCATCACCGGTGAAGACGAAGTCGGTTTGGCACTGCCTGAACTTGCCAAATTAAGCGATGCACAAATTGTGATTACCGATGGTGCCAATGGCAGCTGGGCCTGGCTTGCGGGCAAGGTTGTGCATCAGGGCGCCTTTAAAACTGAGGTGGTCGATACCACCGGTTGCGGCGACAGTTATCACGGGGCTTACGCTTACGCGTTATTGCAGGGCATGGACATACAGCAGCGCATGCAGTTTGCCAGCGCGTACGCATCGCTGGTTGCCAGGCATGTCGGTGGTAGAACGTATCACCCGAGTGCAGCCGAAGTCGAAGCTGTGATTAACAACAACGAATTACTGTAATTGAAGTTGGTAGAACTATGAGCGTTAATTTCCTCGAAAGAGTTGGTGTTGTACAGAAAGAAATGGACGAGCTGGTTGCGCCAGCACAGAACAAAAGTGATTGTGCGATTGGTTTAATTGGTCTTGGCCTGGAAATGCACTTCGACTGGGAGCTTTGTAAAAAAGCCTATAAAGAAGCGGTAGCTGCAACCGAGGCTCTGGTTCCCGAGGCGGCTTCGCTGCTCGCCGATGCCGAGCCTGTGCAAACTAAAGACGATGTACTGGCGATGCTGAATAACTACAAAAGTAAAGGCATGACCGGTTTGATTATTTACCACGCATCGTTTATTGACGGTGCGGTAGCGCTGGCGGTTGCGACCTGGCTTAAAGATAACAATATGCCGGTATTAAGTTGGGCGCACACTGAAATGACTGGCGGCAACCTGCGCGCCAATCGTTTTTGTTCGCAAAACTTTATGCTCAATGTATTTAACAATATGCAGATTAAATACAGCTGGGTATTTGAAGATATCGGCACCGAAAATTTGAATCAGGCCTTAAGCCGCTACTGCCGATCTCTGCTGGCAAAAAGTCGTTTAAATCAGGGCAAGCTCTTAATGATTGGCGGCATGCGTGTGCCGGGTTTTTACGACTGTGAACTCAATGAAATGAGCATTGCGCGCCATTTTGGTCTGAGCATAGATAGGGTCGATCTAGAAGAGTTGTGGCAGCACGGAGACAAATTTACCGAAGAGCAAATTAACCCGATTGTACAAAAATTAATTAGTTCAGAGCTTTGTGACGAGAACGAAGTAAAAGAAAACGAGCTGTATTTAAGTGTGCGTTTTGCGCTGGCGATTGCCGATTACACTCGCAGCGGCGGTTACTTAGGCATCGCTTTGAAAAACTGGCCCGAATTATTTGACCGCTATGGCATTGCCGGTGACGGCGCAGGTGGCCTGGTGCAGGATTTGGGCATACCCGTTGCCGACGAAAGTGATATGGGCGGTTTGCTGACCATGGTGACCTTTAATGAGCTAACCGAAGGTGCGGGCCTGCCAACACTGATGGACTTGAGTTACCTGAACGCTAACGACAACAAAGTTGGTATGTGGCACTGCGGTGGCACAGCAACTCGCCTGATGCGTCGGGGCACTAAGTTCCAGATGCGCAACCACAGCATACTCGACAACTTCGATGAAGAAAGCAGCTGCGGCATGATGCTTGAATTTTTGCAGGAAACCGGGCCAATTACCGTCGCTAAATACCAGTACCCTCACGCCAGTTTTGTTATGGCATTTGAAGGCGATATTGTCGATTCAGAAATGCGCTATCGCGGCTCTTATGGCGAAGTAGACCCTAAAAACTGCACAACTAAATCAGTTATTAACACTGTACTGACTAACGGCCTTGACCACCATTGGATTGTTGCGCGTGGACACTTGCTTGAAGATTTGCGCGAATTTAATCACTGGATAGGCGTAGACGAATTACCCATTTTAGACAGCGTCACCAGCGGTCGCAGTCAACCTAAAAACATGAACTTCTAAGGAGCTGCATCATGGCTAAAGCACTTGCAGATTTATTAAAAGAGTATCGCCAACAAGGCCGCTGCCTGTCTGGTTTTAATATTAACGATATCTACGATATTCACGCGGTTGTCGATGCAGCTAATCGCCTAGATTTACCCGCGATGCTGATGACCTATGGCCCGGTAGTGGAGTTAAATAGCTCCTATATGTGCCGCAAAATGGTCGATGGTTTTGAAAAGCTGGCGAATAACAAGTTGTATTTGCACCTGGATCACTGCTCCGATGTCAATATGTGCAAGCAGGCCATTGACGATGGTTATGACTCGGTTATGTTTGATGGTTCGCAAATGCCGCTGGCCGATAATATCCGCGGTACCAAAGAAGTTGTGAACTACGCCGCCAGTGCCGGGGTTCAGGTTGAAGCCGAAATCGGCAAGATTATGGGCCGCGATGTTGTTGCCAAAACTGAAGACGATTATCTTGCTGCGGTTGCCGATGTTAAAGCGCTGGCCGAAGAGGCCGGCCCGGATTCCATCGCGGTGGGCATAGGCACCGCTCACGGCTTTACCCCGACAACACCTAAAATTCACTTTGACAGGCTACAGGAAATTGCCAACGCCGTTGCGGCGCCCCTTGTTTTGCACGGTGGTACCGGTATCCCCGATGAAGATATTCAACGCTCTATCACCATGGGCATAGCCAAGATTAATATTGGCACCATCGTGCACACTACTTACATGCGTGAGACTTATGAAGAAATAAGTAAAGATGTTGCTGCGGCTTATCCTCCATTCTTGATGAAAGAGGTGATTCCTAAAATTGCCGATGTGGTTTATGACCGTTTGTGTGCTGTTAATAGTATTAAAAACGAAAAAGCAGCGTAAACTTTTTTATTAAAGCTTTATAAAGGCGCCGCGCTAAAACGCGGCGCCTTTTTTTGTGTTTGAGCTTCAATAAAAAAGTGGCGCTGAGTGTAACGCAAGCTAAAGCCTTATGTGTTAGCGTCTAATTCGACTGATTTATGTTGGCGTATTGTCGCCTAAGTTTGCGATTTTTATTTTGCTTGCGATTTTTATCAGTCGATTGAATCAACTCTACACTCAGCATTAAAGGTGAAGTTATGGACATAGTCAGTTTGCTAGTATTTTTGGCCATCGGAGCATTGGCAGGATGGTTGGCAGGGAACTTAATGAAAGGTGGTGGTTTTGGCCTGTTGGGCAATATCGTTGTCGGGGTCGTTGGCGCGGTTATCGGCGGTTTTGTTTTTGGCCTTGTTGGTATTTCTGCCGGTGGTTTGGTTGGTTCGATCATCACGGCAACAGTCGGCGCAGCGCTACTGTTGTTTGTTGTGGGTTTGATTAAAAAGGCCTGATTTTTTTAAGTGCAAGAGCACAGAGTGGTCACGAAGACAAAACTGCCACTAACTGGCCCTAGAAAAAAGCCCTGTTGAGCTTAAGCTAACAGGGCTTTTTTATTGCTTTACTCTTTATTACGTTATTCTCTATTACTTTGCTCTCTATTGCTTTATTGGGGCCTGTCGACAGCAAGCGCAGTTATTGCATATTTAATTCGTAGATGACTTCTTTTTTATCGTTTATTTCCAGCTCAACAGCACTTGGCAACTGTTCTGCTACAAAGCTGCGGGCGCGTTCACTATCTGGTACCCGAAATACAATTTCCAGATCGGTGTCGGTATCGAGTTTCTTAAAGCTCCAGTTGCCATCAGCCGTTGGTGTGACGGGGCTGTTGTCGCGAATATAATTTGCTAATACGGTGCGGTTGGCATCGGGTGAGTTAATGACAACATGATCGGCACCAGTGCCGGGGAATTGACCGCCATTGGCGCGATAGTTGTTGCTGGCGACAATAAATTCTTGTTCGTCACTGACCTTACTGCCCATGTATTTTAAATTGACGATGCGCTCGGCATCGGCATTTAGCTCCTGGCACTTGCCGTCATTGCGAGCGGGTTGGCTGACGTCGATCTCGTACGTGACGCCGTCGATAACATCAAAGTTGTAGGTCGGAAAGCCAGCGTAGTTAATAAGTTCTTGGCGCGCGCTGGTGTTTGTATCAATTTGGAAAAACTGAGATGCAGAGCATTCCAGCCAGCCTTTTAGTTCGGCCCCGGTGACTTTTACTGCAACCAGAGTATTTGGGTACAGATATAAATCCGCTGCATCACTTAAGGTTAGCTGGCCTTTGGGCACAGTGGTAAAGCTGGTTTCATCTGCACAGATACCTTCCCGGTCGCAGGCTTTAAACGGCGCAGCTGCAGAAAGTACCGGTAGCTCTTGCAAGTTGACGTCGCCAACAATGAGGTCTTCAACATAGGCTTTTTGCGCGTCGCTGACAATTTGAATAGACGGGTCATCTTTTACCAGGGCAAGAAAACTGAAAATATTATCGCTGACCTCACCTATCGGTGTACCCATGTAGGCTTGAGTTTTGTCGTGGTCATCGGCAACTGCGGCAACCAGGCTGTGGTCGGCATCAACCAAAGCCATTTTGTTTTCGTTGTCGTAAATCGCGCGCGCTTCGACTTTGCTCGCGCTCACGCGCCAGCGGTCTTTGTCGATATTGTATTCCAGTTCAAGGTCGATAATTCCTAGGTGGCTGCCCCAGTATCCGGGCATAACGGCCGGCACGCCTTTAATGGTGCCGGCTTCAAGGTCAACGCCTGCAGTATCAGCAAAAGCAGCCGATGGAAATGTCAGGTGGCTGTGACCAAACATGATGGCATCGATGCCGTCGACATCGGCCAGGTACCAGGCGCTGTGTTCCGGCAGGGCATCGGCGCTATATGCTTCGGTGCTGATGCCTGAGTGGGGAATGGCAACGACAATATCGGCGCCTTCGGCACGCATTTGGGGTACAAAGCGTTCGGCCATTTGTTTAATGTCTTTGGTTTTTAGCTGGCCCTCAAGTTTGGCTTTGTCCCACTGCATAATCTGGGGTGGTACAAAACCAATAAAACCAATGGTGATTTCTCGCTCGCGGCCGTTCTCGTCTAGCAGCAGCTTGTTTTCTAAGTGGTAGGGTTTGAAGTAGAGCTCGTCGTTGCTGTCGTCGCTATCGCTGTCGTGCTTAAAAATATTGGCGCTGATATAGGGGAAGTTGGCGTCGTTAACACTCTCGGCTAAAAATGCCAGGCCGTAGTTAAACTCGTGGTTGCCGTAGTTGGCGACAGTGTAGTCGAGCTCGTTCATAACTTTATAAACAGGGTGGACTTCGCCAGCTTCTATGCCTTCGGCCGCGCGCCAGTCGCCCATTGGGCTACCCTGGATCAGATCGCCGTTGTCGACTAAAACGTGGTTGTCGGCTTCGCTGAGTTCCGCGCGGGCTTCGTTAATTAATGTTGCGGTGCGCACCAGGCCGATTTTTTCACTCTGACTGCCACTGTAATAATTGTGATCCATAACATTGGCGTGAATATCGGTGGTTTCCATTAGCCGCAAGTTGACTTTGGCGCTGTTGTCATCGTCACCTCCACAGCTAATCAGGGCGAGACTAGCTGAGCCTGCTGCGAGACTGAGTACGGCTTTTTTAAAGTGTTTCATCGAACTTAAGTTCCTTGGTGTTTTTCAAAAAAAGCTGCCCTTAAGGGCAGCTGGTAGAGATTTGCAAATGGCTGACGGATTCCAGGCTCGGGTAGCTGATGTAGAGGTCGCGGCGGCCGCTGACTTCAAGATAAGTGCCGAGCACGGAGGGGTTCAGCGCCGGGCTGAAATCGCTGCGCTGGTGTGATTCCAACTTCACGTAAATACTGCTGGTGCTGTCGTTGATATCGGCAAGTTCCAGCGCGTAAGGGTCATTGACACCGGCGACAACAAGGCCGACGGTGGTAAACGCGGTACCGACATCGGCTGCTTTTACCGTTGCGACCGAGACGGCACCGGGCACGGAGCAGGGTGCATTGCCCGAACCACCCGGGGAGCCGACTAATTGCATGGCAGTGACGTACTCGATGCTGGGGTAGTTCATGTAGTCGTCGCGCCGGCCGCTTACCTGAAGTTGCTGGCCGATCAGCTGGGGCTGATTTTGAGGGCTAAATTCAGCTCTGTAGGCGGCGTCGAGTTTGACGTAGATGCTTTGACTGGGGTTGTTTAAGTCGCTGAGCTCGAGCGCATATTCGCCGTTAATGGCCTGGCTAATTTCGCCGATAACACTGACGTCGCTGCCATTGGTTTGATTGAGCGCTTCGCCAACGCTGAGTGCGGAGGGCGAGCCGCTGCTGTTGTCACTGACAAGGATCATGGCGCTGACCGATTCGACGCTCGGTGAGCTCATATAATCATCGCGTACACCGCTGACTTCGATACTGCGCCCAATGATGGCAGGGTTGTTCTGCGGGCTGAATTCGGCGCGGTACTGACTTTCGAGTTTGATAAAAATTTTGTTGCTGCTGTTTGTCGCGTCGGCAATCTCGAGTGCGTATTCGCCGTTGATCGCCTGTGTCACGACGCCGCGAACGGTGACGGCACTGCCGTTGCCCAGGGCGAGGGCCTCGCCAACAGAGAGTGCATCAGAGCTGGGGTCGCCGCCGCCACTGCTGCCGCCCGGGCCCTGCGGTGCGCCGTAAGAGCCGTAGGCAAAGGTCGATTTATCCCAGGGCTGGTAGCCGCCGCTGGGAGTGTTCCAGGGCTGGCCGTTGTCGGGGTCGCTCAGCTCTTCAACAAAAAGCGCCTGCGGGGTGACAAAACCTGGCGGGTGGGCGCTGCTGTTAAAGTGGGTATAGGATTCCGGTGTCGCCAGCCAGTTGACGATATTGATGGACAGCTGGGCTGCGTTGCCCGCGTCCGTCCAGCCGGGGTAGGTGCGCTTTGTGTTGCCGTTGTCCTCGCGCCGATATTTGGGGCTGGCGTCTTCAATCGGGCTGGAATCGCCGATAAAAGCGGCTTTACCGGCGCCAGATTTGGCGATAGCCACGTAGGGGCCTTCATCGCTGCCACCGAGATACAAACCCGAATCCACCGCGTGATTCCAGGCGCTGGGACTGTCGCCTGGGGCAAAATAAACCAGGCCTTTTGCGCGACTGGCATCGGTAATGGCAAGTGTTGCCCCGCCGGCCATAAGCACGGGACCTGCGCCGACAGTAATGCCCTCGCTCTGCTGGGCGTCGACTAACAAGCTCGCGCCGGGGATATAGTCGATGGCGTTAAAGCGAAAGCGAATGCCGAAGTTCTGTGCCAACCAGCCGCCCCCGGCGGCGCCGGGGTGGCGCAGATCGCCGTAAACGCCGCCGACATTAAATTGGCTGAGATCGGAGCGGTTGTAGCCGTTAAAAACTTCAGTGCTGTCCCAGCTGTTGAGGTTGCGATCGGCGTTGTAGTGATCGCCGATAAAATAAATGCCTTTGCCCGCGGCAACAAATTGCTCAAGTGCTGTTTGTTCAGCCAGGGTAAAAGGCCGGTTGCTTTCGGCAAGCACCAAGACGTCGGCGTGGGAGATAGCCTGGAAATTAATTTGCGCTTCGTTAAGCGCACTATTGCTTGCGCTGGGGTTGTTGTAGTCGTCGACAAACTGGATCAGACCGTCGCCGTTTTTGTCGACGCCTCTGTATTCCTCAACCCGATAACCTTCGTTGACCAGGGCGTCGGCAAAGTCTGAGAACGCACCGTCGATCACCCAGTCGGCATTGCCCTCTACGCCGCCGTGCGACACATCAAATAATACAATCTTGCCGTTGTTGCTAGTGGCGCTAGGTGTCTTTACCGGAGCCGGGTAATTCCATTGATAGTCAGCGCCAGAAGCGCTGTGGCTGAGTGCACAAATACTGCAAAGGCTAAGAGCCAGGGACCACTTATTTTTTAACATGAGCTTCTTCCGTTGAATGATCAAGTGCGACTAGGAGACAAGACTCTAGGGTGAGCAGGTGACTGTGCGATGACGGCTAGATGATGCTTCTGTGATGCCTTTTTGAATGCGGCAATGAATGGCGCGCCAGCTGTTTTGTGTTGAGCTGGTATTGATGTAGATCAGAGCCGCTTTGTTTTAGCGCAAGATCTTTTGTCGATGAACCCGGTCTTATAGCTTTTTAGGTGGATAAGCATTGGTGTTGCACGGGCGGTTTTTAACCTAGGTCAAATAAATTTCTGTGGGGAAAAATAGTACATATTTGGTCTGGTTCTGTATTTAAATTGTCGCGTCAGGCGTTGATATAGTGAATTTGATCTTTGATTTTATGTCGCTTTTTGCAGTTGCATCGGGCTTAGCTGATATGTGTCTGTACAAAGTAACAAGTCAATATTTTAATTACAGGAGAGCGCCATGACCGTAGATTTACCTGAAGCTGCCCGCGTTGCTGTTTTAACTGAACTGAGAAAGTTTGAACTGCAAGAATTTTCGCTGCCTGAGATAGGCGACGATGAGATTTTAGTAAAAGTGGAGGGCTGTGGTGTTTGTGGTACCGACGTACACGAATATAAAAATGACCCGTTTAAGATGATTCCTATCGTGCTCGGCCACGAGGGCACGGGTGAAGTTGTCAAACTTGGGAAAAACGTCACCACAGATACGGTTGGCAATAAAGTTGAGCTCGGCAGCAAGCTGATTACCAGTATTATCCCCTGCGGCGAATGTGAGCCCTGCGTATCGATGCCCGGCCGCACAAATATGTGTGAAAACATGGGCTGTTACGGTTTGATGGGCGAACAAGAAGACAATAAATTTAACGGCTGGTTTGGCGATTATTTAGTTCTGAAAAACGGCTCGACCTTTTTTAATGTCAGCGAATTTAGCCTTGAAGAGCGCATCTTAATTGAACCTGTTGCGGTTGCCGTGCATGCAGTTGAGCGAGCCAAAACAACAAACTTGCTGAACTGGGCCTCACCAGTGCTGATTCAAGGCTGTGGGCCAATTGGTTTGTCGATTATTGCTGTGCTTAAGTCGATGGGCATACAAAGCATCATTGCTGTTGACGGCCAGAGTGACAGGCTGGCAATTGCCAAAGAGCTTGGCGCCAGCGAAACGTTGAACTTCACCGAATTTGAAACGCCAGAGAAACTGGCGGATGCTGTTAAAGCACTGACTAATGGTCGCGGCGCTAAGTTTGCGTTTCAGTGTACCGGTGTTCCGGCTGCAGCAACCAGTGTGTGGAAGTTAATTGCGCGCGGTGGCGGTTTGTGTGAGCTCGGCTTTTTTGTCGACAACGGTGAGGCTGCGGTCAACCCTCATGTCGATATCTGCAATAAAGAAATTACCCTGGTTGGCTCCTGGGCTTATGCTCCGGAAGATTACCCCAATGCGATCGCCTGTATGAAAAGCATCAAAGAAATGGGCCTGCCAATCACGCGCCTGGTAACTCACTCGTTCCCTCTGGAAGAAATTACCGAAGCCGTGGAAACTAATATCCGTATGGAAGGTATTAAAGTTATTACAGTGAACAGCTAAAGCTGTACTTGGCGCGCTGTCTACAGCGCGCCTTTTTTCTTGAAATACGCACCGCTTCGGGCCGATGTAGAGGCAGCGGTGCTGGCTTAATTGTTCGGGTGATGTTGGTTGGCCAAATTTTTGTAGGTAGCCCGGGCCCGCCACTAACAGGGTGCGGTTGCGCACATACTCTCCTGGACATCGCTGATGTGGGCTTTTGCTATTCCGGCGGGGGACTACGTTGTCGGGCAGTTTAAAAAGGCTTAATTAGTGTTAACAGGCCCCAGTATCGTCCTGGCTGTTTTGGTCGATGCTGGGCCTAGGGCTCGCTTCTGCCTTCAGAGCTATTTTGATCTAAGTGCTAAAGTAACGCGCTGGGGCGAGTTTTTGCGTAGGTGTTTGTTTGCTTTCTCTTGTAGAATCTTCGCTGTCGTTAATAACTACTACAGTAATTACAGCTTTGGGATATGGAGTAGCAAGGTGGCTATCTTACGCTTCTTTAAGAATCTAAGCGCGTTTCAGCGTGTTCTTACCGGCCTGGTCTTGGGTATTTTGACCGGGCTCTTTTTTGGTGAAATCACAGGTAGCTTGTCGATATTCGGCAACGCCTATATCCGTCTTCTGCAGATGACGGTATTGCCTTATGTGTTGGTGAGTATTATCGGAGGTCTCGGCCGGCTCGATGCGACAACCGCACAGAAGATAGGTATACGCGGCGGCTTGGTTATCTTGTTTTTGTGGTTATTGACCATGCTGACGCTGCTTTTGTTGCCGCTCGCCTACCCCGACTGGGAGACGGCCGGTTTTTTCAGTGCCAGTTTGCTCGCACCGAAGTCGGAATTTAACTTTCTCGATCTTTATATTCCCGCCAATATTTTTTATTCGCTGGCTAATACTATCGTGCCTGCCGTGGTGCTGTTCTGCCTTTTGCTCGGTGCGGCGCTTATTCAAGTAAAAGAAAAAGTGGTATTGCTGGATCTAATGGCCAACGTCAGTGATGCGTTGATGAAGGTTGCCTCTTTTGTCGCCAAGCTGGCGCCGTTTGGTATTTTTGCAATTTCAGCCTCCGCAGCAGGTACGCTGGACCCAGATGAACTTGGCAAGTTACAGGTCTTTTTATGGGTCTATTTGTTAGCTTGGTTAATGCTTGCGTTGATCGCGATGCCACTGTTGGTGAAATGGTCGACACCGTTTTCGTACCGCGAATTAATGCGCAACGCCGGTGAGGCGATGATCACAGCGCTGGCCACAGGCACCGTTTTAGTTGTACTGCCGATGATTGCCGAGCGCTGCAAGGAGATGATCGAGAGCAAGGGCCTGCAGAATCAGGAAACGGACAGTGCCGTCGATGTATTAGTGCCAACTGCCTATAGTTTCCCAAGCGCCGGCACCCTTATGGGCCTGGGTTTTATTTTGTTTTCCGCCTGGTATGTCGGCTCGCCTTTAGGTTTGGATCAGTACGCATCGTTTGTGGTGATGGGGGCGCTATCGGCCTTTGGCTCGATGGCCGTGGCGATACCGTTTCTGCTCGACTATTTTGGCCTGCCGGCGGATCAGTTCCAGCTCTATTTGCTCGGCTCGGTTGTCACCGCGCGTTTTGCCACGGCGCTGGCTGCGCTGCACGGTTTTGTTGTGACGCTGCTGGTTGCCGCAGCGGTTAAAAAACACCTGAAGTGGCGAAATTTATTTCAGGCAATGGGCTTGCACCTGGGGCTGACGGCGGCGCTGATGATCGGCGCCGGCATTGTGATGACCAAGGTGATTCCCTACCAATATACCGGCGATAAAAGCTTTGAAGCGATGCGTTTGTCGTCGTCCATGGTCGAAGTGCTGGACGAGCCGCTTCAGGCTTTGAGCCCTGAGCAGCAGGCTCGCCCCAGGCTGGATGTCATTCGTGAGCGCGGCAGCTTGAGAGTCGCCTATTTTGCCGATCGCCTACCTTTTGCTTTTCGCAATCAGCTTGGTGAGGTGGTCGGTTTTGATATGGAGTTGATGCATCAGCTCGCCTACGACTTAGATGTAAAGCTGGTTGTGCAGCGCCTGCCGGGTAACTTCGACAAGACGGCGGCGATGCTGGCCGATGGCACCGTCGATATTATCGTCGGCGGCAACACCATTACGCCGCTGCGGGCAACCAAGGTGAACTATACCGATGCGTATACTTACCACAGTATTGGCTTGATCGTAGAAGACTATCGCCGCGACAAGTTTAAAACACGCGCAGACATAGTCGATATGGAGCAACTAAAGATAGGCCTGTCTAAGTCGCGTTATTTTGAGTCACCGGTGCACGAGCTGTTTCCCAATGCTGAACTGGTGCATGTAAAAAGTCCGCGCGCGTTTTTTAAAGGTGAGTTTGAAAACGTCGATGCTTTTGTTTATTCCGCCGAAGTAGCCGCAGCCTGGACTGTGCTGTATCCGAGTTTTACCGTTGTTATCCCCGAAGGTATCACGATGAAGGCGCCGGTCGTCTTTGGTTTGCCGAAAGGTGAGATAGACTGGACTTTGTATATGAATACCTGGCTGAAGCTTAAGCGGGATATGGGCGAGGTTGCGCCTGTCTACAACCACTGGATTTTGGGTGACGACCCGCAAGAAGATAAGCGCCGCTGGTCTATTGCTGAAGATGTTTTGGGCTGGGGTTTATAAGCACCAATATCACTAAAGTGTTTTAAGGCAGTCGCGAGCCTGGTTATTCAAAGGCTTGGTTGTTCGAGAGTGTGGTTATCGCGGCTGCTGCGCCTGTTTTAATTTTAATTCTCACGGTTTAATAACAAAGCTGTCGTTTTTTATTTTTTTGTGGCGCCGCTTAAAAGCAATTATCACATTTTTATAACATGCCAAGTTCTCCGCATTAATGTATGCGCTGAGTCGTTATGATAATCCCGAATTTAGGAATGTCAGCCCAGCCAATTACAATACTAAGCGGAGAAAAACCAGATGAACTCAGTAAAACTGACGTGGACTGTTTTACTTATCAGTATGGCCGCAGTGATGCGAGCCCACGCCTACGAGCCGTACGCGCCTCTTGAAAAACCCAAGAATATTGACGAGCAAAAAGCCGAGCTTGGCAAGTTTTTGTACTTTGACCCGCGCCTTTCCAAGTCGGGCGTTATTTCTTGTAATACTTGTCACAATTTGAGCATGGGGGGCACCGATAACATCAAAACATCGGTTGGTCACAACTGGCAGCAGGGGCCGATTAATTCTCCTACTGTACTGAATTCCAGTTTGAATAATTCTCAATTTTGGGACGGCCGCGCAGCTGATTTAAAAGAGCAGGCCGGTGGCCCTATTGAGAACCCGAAAGAAATGGCCAGCAATCATGAGCTTGCGATCAGCATCATTAACTCGATGCCTCAGTATCGGGCAATGTTTAAACAAGCCTTTGGCAGCGACGGGGTCACCATCGATAGGGCAACAACAGCCATTGCTGAATTTGAAAAAACCTTAATCACGCCTAATTCCCGTTTTGATTTGTGGTTAAAGGGTGACAAGTCGCAGCTGGCAGCACATGAGCTCAAAGGCTATGAGCTATTTAAAAACTCGGGCTGTGTTGCTTGTCACAGTGGCATGGGGCTCGGCGGCACTTCGTATCAGAAGCTCGGTGTTTTTGCTGAGTATAAAACCAAAAGCACTGCCAAAGGCCGTATGGATGTTACCGGTAAAGAGCAGGATAAAAATATGTTTAAGGTGCCGCTGCTGCGAAATATCGAGCTGACCTATCCATATTTTCACGATGGTGAAGTTGCTACCCTGGAAGAGGCGGTAAATCTGATGGGTAAATTACAGCTTAATAAAGAGTTTACAAGCGAAGAGACTGCAAACATTGTTGCGTTTTTGAAAACACTGACCGGTGAACAGCCCAAAATTGTGCTGCCGATTTTGCCGCCGTCTAATAACGATACCACCCCGCCTCAGCCTTTTGCTGATAGCTAAGGTTTTGTTAATTCTGGCTGGTGGGGCACTACCAGGCTCCAAGCATGGACTTGATAGCAGTAGATGAGACCATCAGCAGCAGGGATGCTGCTGTTGAGGCTCCATGGATGGATATACGCCGAGTCTCAGCTGCTGCTATCAAGTTCAGGCCGCTAACAGGGTGAGGCCTGTACACCCAAAGAGCGTATTTGATGGTTATGTCGGGCCCTAGCTGCTTTTAGTTAATTTGGAAAACTCCAGCAGCGTTTTTTGAATGGCTTGGCCGTAGCCGAGTTTCAACTGTTGGATAATGCTGTCGTAGGCTTCGCCGCTGCGTTCATCCATAAATACTTTTTTAAATTCTGTCGCCAGTACTAAAACATTGTCGTAAAGGCCGTGGCAGTGGGCGGCGAGCTGACCTTTGCCAAAAAATACATCGTTCTCAGCTGCGTCAATATCTATGCCGTCAACGCTGATGTTGTTGAGCTCGTTTAGCCAGCAGTCAATACTTGCCCGCCATAAATCACCTTTTACTGAGCTTGTGCCGAGATTAAATACTGGCGTGTGCCTGTCTTCAAAACGGCGCCAATTGTAACTGTGGGTATCGATTACTAAAACGGCACCAAAGTCTTCGATAAGGGCCTCACAAAGTACCGAGACTATGCGGTAAAACTGAGCGTGTTTGGCCAGGCTGGTTTGTTTTTGTGTTTCGCTCAGCGCTTGTTTCCAGCAATCTTTGCCCCAGGCTGTGTCGTAAACGCAGTTTGACGTTGCCCGGTTGAGGTCGTATTCGTAGCGGCTGTCGTTGGCAATTAAGGTTATTTGTTGGTCGTCGATAAAGGTGCCGGTGTGCGGGTCTTCTTCAAAGTAGCGTTCGGCGTGACTGAGCAGGCAGTTTTCTTTGAGCTCTTCGCGCAGGCGCGTGCCATTGTGAATGGCCGCTGCAATACAAGGGAGGTAGCTGTCAATTTTAATGCTAAAGCCGCCGCCTTCTATGCTGGCCTTAAAACATTCGCGCCGTTGAATTCGTGCGCATATCTCTTCTTCACTTAGCATCATTGTTCGACTTCCTTGCTTGTCGTTTAGCACTTAGTGTTGGGGCCTGTTAACAGGCCCTAGATTAGCGCCATTGCTCAGTGCCGGCAATTGTTGTGCGCGCAGTAAAAGCGCTTGCTACTTAAGCACGGCTTTGTTTAAAGCGCGATGTTGATCACACGGCGGCGGCGCTTTTTGCGAGCTGGGCCCTGTTTGCGTGTTGAGCGTTTTTTATACTGGCAAAAGCTAATTTAGGTCAGGGGGGCGCTTTGCAAAATTTAGTTGAATCATTACACGGCAGTTCGGCGGCCCTGTGGCAGGTGCTGGTGCTGCTGGCGGTGCTGTGTTTGTTGCTTGCTTTTTTGCTACTTGCTTGGCGGGTGAACTCGATGATTGCCGCCTGGCTGAGAAGTCGAGAACCTCAACTGCAACTTAAGGTGCTCAATGTCAAACAGCCAAAAGGGCAGCGCAGTGGCATGGCCAGCCTGGAATTAAGCAATGTCGGTGGCAGTGCTCTGAGAATAAAATCGCTGGAGCTCAGTGTTGCGGCTCACGGCGCCAGTCAGAAATATGCTGAATTGAGTAAAACGGCGCCGCATGCCCAAAGTGACAGCCGCTTAAACCTGCGCTCGGATAAAGAAACTTACCGGCTTAAGCCGCCAACGGGCGACAAGCGCCTGCTGGAAGCTGATTGGGCTCAGCCATTACAGTTGGAACTGATGTCTGATGAGCACCACTGGTTCCGAGTTGCGGTTGAAGCGGTATGGCACGACGCTAAACGGCGCAACTGTGAAAAAAGTACCCGCTCGCGAGAGTTCTTTCTGGAGTTTGCCCAGCCCTAGTTGTTTTTGTTTATAGCGCCCGCCTTTCGCGAGTGCTGTTGCGCATGTTTATACATGCTCTTGAAAGTTGTTCCAATAGACATCGTTTTCGTTTGTCTCTCATTTGCCCATGCACCGCATTTGCGGCCATGGGCCGTTTTTTCTTTGGGGCTTTGCCCGGTGAGCTAAGTGGCTTGGATCAGTAGCTTGGATTAGTAGCCAAGATAAAGTCGCTCGGACAAAGGCACTAATTTGCATAGACGCACGCTGGCTTTTTGTCTAAAATGCGCCCCCAGCCAAATGTGCATATGCCCACCGTTTTCGATATCTTGTAGAAGCCTGTTTTAGCTCCAAGCTGTCACAACGGTATACGGGCCCCCACTTGTTTAAGTGAGTATCGAGCGAGGTGAAGCACAGCTTCTCCTCGCTTTTTTACAATTGCCTTATGAATCCGCCACTGCTCCAGCAGAAGCGTGCTTAACTTAGGACTACCCCAGCTCAGCCGAGCAGGGCTAAGCAGCGCGGCACTTTCGTACGGCCTACTGTAAAGTGCTTTTACTCCTTTCTTAAGATTTTATCGGGCGCGTGAAGCACGGCACTGGCAATAGCTTTCTAAAATTCGGCGCGGAGGATAATTACTTGGCTTCAGAGCAAGTAGATCTCAGTTACTTTAAGGCTTCGCAGGGCCGTCCAGCAGTATTGGTGCTGGCCGACGGCAGCGTTTTCCGTGGGACCGCCATCGGCGCAGATGGTCAGAGCGTAGGTGAGGTGGTGTTTAATACCGCGATCACCGGCTATCAGGAAATCCTGACTGACCCATCCTATGCACGTCAGATCGTGACCCTGACTTACCCTCATATCGGCAATACCGGCGTCAATAAGGAAGACGAAGAGCGCGAGCAAATCTGGGCCGCTGGCCTGGTAATCCGCGACCTGCCTGCACTCGCTTCGAACTTCCGCTGCGAGCAAGCGTTGGATGCCTATCTGAAGGACAACAACATCCTCGGCATCGCCGACATCGACACCCGTCGCCTGACTCGTATCCTGCGAGACAAAGGTGCGCAGAGTGGTTGTATCCTCGCCGGTGACGACATCGACGAAGCAAAAGCACTTGAGCTGGCCAAAGGTTTCAGCGGCCTGGCCGGTATGGACCTCGCCAAAGAAGTAAGCTGCAGCGAAAAACACACTTGGGATGCCGGCAGCTGGCAGCTCGGTAAAGGTTTTGGTGGCCTGCCTGAAGGCAAGCGCTTCAAAGTTGTAGCTTACGACTTCGGTGCCAAAGCTAATATCCTGCGCATGCTGGTCGATCGCGGCTGTGAACTGACGGTCGTTCCCGCGCAGACTCCAGCTGATGACGTGCTGGCGATGAATCCGGACGGCATCTTCCTGAGTAACGGCCCTGGTGACCCAGAGCCTTGTACTTATGCGATCGAAGCGGTTAAAACTTTCCTTGAGAAAGACATTCCTATCTTCGGCATCTGCCTCGGCCACCAGATTCTGGCTCTGGCCTCTGGCGCTAAGACGGTAAAAATGAAGTTTGGCCACCACGGTGCTAACCACCCGGTGCAGGACCTTGAGAAAGGCACGGTAATGATTACCAGCCAGAACCACGGTTTTGCTGCCGATGAAGAGACTCTGCCTGCAAACCTGAAGGCAACTCACAAGTCTCTGTTTGACGGTTCCCTGCAGGGCATTCACCGCACCGACAAGCCTGCGTTCAGCTTCCAGGGTCACCCTGAAGCGAGCCCTGGCCCACACGATGCCGCGCCTTTATTTGATCACTTTATCGAATTAATGAACGAGAAGAACTAACAGAGCCATGCCAAAGCGTACAGACATTAAAAGTATTCTGATCATTGGTGCTGGCCCGATTGTAATCGGCCAGGCCTGTGAGTTTGACTACAGTGGTGCTCAGGCCTGTAAGGCCCTGCGCGAAGAGGGTTACCGTGTCATTCTGGTTAACTCCAACCCAGCCACCATCATGACCGACCCGTCTATGGCCGATGCGACCTACATCGAGCCAATCACCTGGCAAACGGTTGAGAAAATTATTGAGAAAGAGCGCCCGGATGCGATCCTGCCGACCATGGGTGGCCAGACGGCACTGAACTGCGCTCTCGCTTTGCACGACAACGGCGTGCTCGACAAATACGGCTGTGAGCTGATTGGCGCCAAACAAGACGCCATCGACAAAGCTGAAGATCGCCAGCGTTTCGACAAGGCGATGAAAGACATCGGCCTTGAGTGTGCTCGTGCGCGTATTGTTCACACCATGGACGAAGCCCTGGAAGCGCCAAAAGAATACGGCTTCCCGGTCATTATTCGCCCAAGTTTCACCATGGGTGGTTCCGGTGGTGGTATCGCTTACAACTGGGAAGAGTTTGAAGAAATCTGTACTCGTGGTTTCGACCTGAGCCCAACCAACGAGCTGCTGATCGATGAAAGCCTGCTCGGCTGGAAAGAGTACGAGATGGAAGTTGTTCGCGACAAAAACGACAACTGCATCATCATTTGTTCGATCGAAAACTTTGACCCTATGGGTGTGCACACCGGTGACTCGATCACCGTAGCGCCTGCCCAGACTCTGACCGATAAAGAATACCAAATCATGCGTAACGCCTCGGTGGCGGTACTGCGTGAGATCGGTGTTGAAACCGGTGGCTCAAACGTACAGTTTGCGGTAAACCCTAAAGACGGCCGTATGGTTGTCATCGAGATGAACCCGCGCGTAAGCCGTTCATCTGCTCTGGCTTCTAAAGCGACTGGTTTCCCGATTGCAAAAGTCGCCGCCAAGCTGGCTGTGGGTTACACCCTCGATGAGCTGCAAAACGACATTACTGGCGGTGCGACCCCGGCTTCGTTTGAGCCTTCCATTGATTACGTGGTTACCAAAGTTCCCCGTTTTACCTTTGAAAAATTCGGCGACGCCGATGCCCGCCTGACCACGCAGATGAAGTCTGTCGGTGAGGTGATGGCTATCGGTCGCAACTTCCAGGAAAGCCTGCAGAAAGCACTGCGTGGCCTCGAAGTTGGCTCGGCCGGTTTTGAACCGCGTGTTGACCTTGACGATGATGAAGCGCTGGCGAGCATTCGCCGCGACCTGAGCACGCCAGGCGCCGAGCGCATCTGGTATGTGGCCGATGCTTTCCGCGCCGGCATGAGCGTAGACGAAGTGTTTGAGCAGAGTGCCATCGACCGTTGGTTCCTCGTTCAGATCGAAGACATCATTAAAGCTGAAACCGCTCTGTCTACGATGGGCATGAGTGACATCGATAAAGACATCATGCAGCAGCTTAAGCGCAAAGGTTTTTCCGATAAGCGCCTGTCTGAGCTCTTGGGTGTTAGTGAAAAGAACTTCCGCGAACTGCGCCAGAATCTGGAAGTCTTCCCGGTCTACAAGCGCGTTGATACCTGTGCGGCTGAGTTCTCAACTTCTACCGCTTACATGTACAGCACCTATGACGAAGAGTGTGAGTCCAACCCGAGTGACAATGACAAGATTATGGTGCTTGGTGGCGGCCCCAACCGTATTGGTCAGGGCATCGAGTTTGACTACTGCTGTGTACACGCGGCTCTGGCTGCGCGCGAAGACGGTTTTGAAACCATCATGGTTAACTGTAACCCTGAGACCGTTTCAACCGATTACGACACTTCCGACCGCCTCTATTTCGAGCCGGTAACTCTGGAAGACGTGCTCGAGATCGTTCGCAAAGAAAAACCCAAAGGCGTCATTGTTCAGTTTGGTGGTCAGACGCCATTGAAGCTGGCTAACGCTTTGAAAGCTGAAGGTGTACCTATTATCGGCACCAGCCCTGAAGCGATTGACCGCGCAGAAGATCGTGAGCTCTTCCAGCAAATGATCAACCGCCTCGGTCTGCTTCAGCCTAAAAACGCCATTGTTCGCTCGACTGAAGAAGCGATTCACCAGGCTGAAAAAGTGGGTTACCCGCTGGTTGTTCGCCCGTCTTATGTACTCGGCGGCCGCGCAATGGAAATTGTCTACAACGAAAAAGAACTGCGCCGCTACATGACTGAAGCGGTAAAAGTAAGTGAAGACTCTCCTGTCTTGTTAGATCACTTCCTTAACAACGCGATCGAAGTTGATATCGATGCGGTCAGTGACGGTAAAGACGTAGTTATCGGTGCAATCATGCAGCACATTGAGCAGTGTGGTGTTCACTCCGGTGACTCGGCCTGTTCTCTGCCTCCGTACTCACTGCCGGAAGATGTGCAGGACGAGATGCGTGAGCAAGTGCGCAAGATGGCGGTTGAGCTTGGCGTAGTGGGGCTGATGAATACTCAGCTCGCATACCAGGATGGCAAGATCTACGTGATCGAGGTCAACCCTCGCGCTTCTCGTACGGTTCCTTTTGTTTCCAAGTGTATCGGCACCAGCCTCGCCAAAGTTGCGGCGCGTTGTCAGACCGGTAAGACTCTGGAAGAGGCCGGTTACACCAAAGAAATCGTACCGAGCTTTATGAACGTGAAAGAATCTGTCTTCCCGTTCAACAAGTTCCCTGCGGTTGACCCGATTCTCGGCCCCGAGATGAAGAGTACCGGTGAAGTAATGGGCACTGGTGACACCTTCGCTGAAGCGTTTGCCAAAGCTCAAGTCGGTTCCGGCTCGGCGATACCGACAGAGGGCTCGGCCTTTTTGAGTGTGCGCGACTTTGATAAAGACGGCATTGTTGTTGTAGCCAAAGAGCTCAAAGACCTCGGCTTTAATATTGTTGCCACTCGCGGTACCGCCAAGGTGATTGAAGAGGCCGGCATTGCCGTTCAGGTCGTCAATAAGGTTGCCGAAGGTCGCCCTCACGCAGTGGATATGATCAAAAATGGCGAAATCCAACTGATCATTAACACGACTGAAGGCAAGGCGGCGATTCAGGATTCAGCCAGCATTCGCCGCAGCGCTGAGGCTAACCACGTGTATTACACCACTACACTTGCTGCCGGTAATGCACTTTGTATGGCCCTGCGTTTTGGCCAGGAGCAAACCGTGCGCCCACTGCAAGAACTGCATAAACTGGTATAACACCAGCGTACACAACACGGAGAGAGATACATGCAAAAGTTTCCGATGACCGTCGCTGGTGAAAAAGCCCTGCGTGACGAACTTGAAAACTTAAAAAAAGTTGAGCGACCGAAAATTGTTGCGGCCATTGCCGAGGCGCGTGAGCACGGCGACTTAAAAGAAAACGCCGAGTACCACGCCGCCCGGGAACAGCAGGGTTTTTGCGAGGGGCGAATTCAAGAAATTGAAGCTAAGCTAAGCACCGCCCAGGTGATTGATGTTAAGTCTATGCCGCAAACCGGCAAGGTGATCTTTGGTGTAACGGTTGATCTGATCAACTGCGATACCGAAGAAGAAATCACTTACCAGCTGGTCGGCGAAGATGAAGCCGATATTAAGAGCAATAAAATCTCCATCACCTCGCCAATTGCGCGCGCGCTGATTGGTAAAGAAGAGGGCGAAGAAGTGGTTGTAAACGCTCCCGGCGGCGAGATCTATTACGAGATCGCCGAGGTTAAGCACCTTTAAAATATTTTAAAAAAACATTCTAAGCCTGTTTTTGCCAAAGCCCGCTTATGCGGGCTTTTTTGTGTCTGCGTTATTTGTTTTTGCTCTTTTTTAAGGCGCAATTAACTCCATCATAAATGCTATGTGTTATCGATGACGCTTTTATTGCACGCCATTTTTTTACCGTTAAATTCCTGCGCTATCTAGCCAATCTCGGATTTCGTCTTTTTGCGCCTCTAATGCATTCATTAATTGCTGTGTTTTTGTGATGCGTATCCCAAATATTTGGTTGACCTGGGTTTTTGTGTCATTTGTGTTGATTTTCTTTACATGTTCGATTCGGTTTTGTGGGGGTGGGTCTCTTATAGTGCGCGGGCTGTTTGGAAAAGGCTTTTTATAACTTAAACGCAACATGGAGATTTATATGACAAGAGTTCTTGTCCTATTTGTACTACTCATTTGTAGTTGCTTTACCCTGGCCGAGTCCGGCCGATCTGACTACGACGTCGACGACGACGGTTTGATCGAAATTAACGATCTTGCCGATCTCAATGAAATTAGAAATAACCTCGATGGTACGAGCCTGTATGGCGAAAACAACGGTTGTCCGGCTGGTGGCTGCACGGGTTTTGAATTAACGACGTCACTCGATTTTGATACAAATGGCGATGGCCAGTTAGATGCGAGTGACGATTACTGGAACGACGGTGAAGGCTGGCAGCCAATTGGCGGCCTCAATAATCGTTTTACCGCTGTATTCCAGGGCAACGGCCTGCAGATAGACAATTTGTATATCAAGCGCCTGCATTCGTTTATTGGTCTTTGGGCTTATCTCGACGGTGCCAAAGTCTCGGGTTTGGGTTTGGGTGGTCGCTTGGGCTCGGTTACTGGCGGCAGTACCGTTGGTACCTTGGCGGGTTATGCCTTGCGCTCTGAGATAAAAGAGGTTTGGGCCTTTGCTGATATTTATGTCTCGGGTGAGGCCGGTGGCCTAGTCGGTACTTTGGGTGCAAGTCAGCTGGAAGCTGCTTTTGTTAGTGGCTCGGTGCAAAGCGATAACAATACTAGTGTAGGTGGCATTGCCGCTCGCCTTGCCGGCGACAGCACAGCCAGCGATGTTGTTGCGTCGGTTGTGGTTAGCGGCGGCGCTGACAGCTCCAATATTGGCGCTTTGTTTGGCAGAGTGGATCGCGATGCCTCGCTAACGCGCGCGCTTGTTACTGGCGCCAGTTCAACTGGCAAAGCCGTGACTGGCAGTGGTTACAGCGCAAGTTACAGTGCAAGTTACTGGCCGCTAGAGCAGTTTACCAGCGCGGGCAGCGGCGTAACGGGTGTTACAGCGGTAAATCTAAGCCAGCTGCGCTGTGCTGAGGCAGATAACAGCAGCTGCAGCGATGAAATTTTATACGAGGGCTGGGCCAGCGCGAGCAATAGCGATGGTGAACCGCTGTGGGATTTTGGCAGTGCTGAACAACTGCCGGGCCTGTATTTTAACAATGTGCTCTTGCGCGATTCTGACGGCGATACGCGTGCTGACGCGTTTGATGTCTGGCCTTTCGATGGCAGTGCGCACACCGATAGTGATGCAGACGGTTATGCCGATGCCTATGCGGCAAACTGCGATGACAACTGTATTGCCAACAGCAGTATTCAACTTGATCAGTTTCCCGCAAATGCGGCTGTCTATCTCGATGCTGATTTAGATGGCTTGCCAGAAAACTGCGACGCCGCGTGTGAACTGGCCTCGGGTTTAACGGCCGACGCCTATCCCAATGACCGCGACAACGACGGCATTAACGATGCAGTGGACGACGACGACAACAATGATGGTGTTGTCGATGTCGATGCCGACAGCGACGGTTTGATCGATATCGCAAGTTTGCAAGAACTGCACGCGATGCGTTTTGTTTTAGACGGCACAGCGCAAAAACTCAGCGCCGATGCCGGTGCCGACAATTCAGGTTGTCCGGTGCAGCTTTATCAAGGCCGCTTGCAGCAGCGCTGTGCAGGTTATGAGCTAACAGCCTCGCTCGATTTTGATACCAACAGCGATGGCAAGTTAGATGCAAACGATGAATTTTGGAACGGTGGTGAAGGCTGGTTGCCGATTGGCAGTTCATCTAACGACTTCAGCGCCGAATTTCACGGCAATGCCTTGCAGATTAACAACCTGTATATCAATCGCCCGAGCTCAGAATACCAGGGCCTGTTTGCGTACCTGCGCAATGCCAAAGTAACGGCCTTAGGCCTCGGTGGCAGCCTTGGCTCAATTACCGCCCGCAGCGGCATTGGCGCACTGGCAGGTTTGGCCCGGGAATCCGAGATCACAGAGAGCTGGGCCTCGGTTGATATTCATTCATTGAAATCAACACCCAATGCGCTTACGGGCGGCTTGGTTGGCCGGTTGTACTCGAGTCAGTTGCGAGCCGTTTTCGTCAGTGGCAGCGTGCGGGCCCTGCATGACTATGTTGGTGGGGTCGCAGGCTCGGTTAGCGACAGCTCCATCAGCGATACCTTTGCTTCGGTTGTTGTTGAGGGCGGCCGCGAATCGGTCGGTGCCCTGTTTGGTAATACTGACGATGTAGAAATAACACGCAGCTATGTGGCCGGCTCTAGCTCAAGCGGCAAAGCACTGGTAGGCAGAGCTTCTAGCACCAAGCTAAGTTCCAGCTACTGGCCGGCAGAGCAATTTTCGAGTGCAGGCACAAATGGCAGCGTATCTGCGCTGTTAAGTGATTTGCGCTGCGCAGTCGCCGACGACAGCAGTTGCGGCGATGCGCTTTTGTACGAGGGCTGGTCGGCTGTTAACAATAGTGACGGCGAGCCGCTGTGGGAATTTGGCAACAGCGAGCAATTGCCGGCCCTGCGTTTGGCTGGTGTGCTTTGGCGAGATACAGACGGCGATACACGCGTTGACGCCTTTGATGCCTGGCCGCTCGATGCCAGTGCGCACAGCGACAGCGATGGCGATGGCCACGCCGATGCCTACGCACCGAACTGCGATGACAACTGCATTGCCAACAGCAGCATCCTGCTCGATCAATTTCCCAACAGTGCGCTTGTGTACCTCGATACCGATTTGGATGGTTTGCCGGAAAACTGCGATGCGGCCTGTGAGCTGGCCTCGGGTTTAACGGCCGATACCCACCCTGGTGACAGCGACAACGACGGTATCAGCAACGCCCTTGACGACGACGACAACAACGATGGTGTTGTTGACGTTGATGCCGATAGTGACGGTTTGATCGAAATCGCCAGTTTGCAAGAACTGCATGCGGTGCGCTTTGCCTTAGACGGCGCCGCGCAAAAACTCGGTGCGAGTGCCACTGCCGACAATTCTGGTTGCCCGGTGCAGCTTTATCAAGGCCGCTTGCAGCAGCGCTGTCAGGGCTATGAATTAAGCGCATCGCTCGACTTTGATACAAACGGCGATGGCAAATTAGATGCCGGCGATGAGTACTGGAACGACGGCGAAGGCTGGCTGCCAATTGGCGCCGGTATTACTGGTTCTGCAAGTTCGTTTCGCGCTGTGTTTCAGGGCAATGGCTTGCAGATTAACAACCTCTATGTAAACCGACCGGGTAAACAATACCAGGGCCTGTTTGCGCGTATGCACCATGCCAAGGTGTTGGGCCTGGGGCTTGGCGGTAGCTTGGGTTCGGTAACCGCGCGCAACTATGTAGGTAGCCTGGCGGGTTTTGCCGAGCAGTCTGATATTGAAGAGAGCTGGGCTATTGCCGATGTACGATCGGTAGATCTACAAAATGCCTATGCCGGTGGTTTGGTTGGTGAGTTTTCTGTCAGCCATGCTAAGGCGGTATTTGCCACTGGCTCGGTCCGCGGCGAAAAGACAGGTCTCGGCGGGCTCTTTGGTCGCGTGGGTGTACAAAGCTCGATCAGCGATGTGTTTGCCTCGGTTGTTGTCGGCGGTGGCCGGGAACGAGATCTTGGCGTGTTATTTGGGGTCTCGTCCTCGGGTGTGTCCGTACAGCGCAGTTATGTTGCCGGCGCCAGCTCAAATGGCGCTGCTGTGGCGGGTTATGCTGCCGGGGTAAGTTTTAGCGCAAATTATTGGCCCGAAGATCAATTTACCAGTGCAGGCAATGTCAATACGGCACAAAACGTATCGGCGAGCCTGAGCCAATTGCGCTGCGCGGTGGCCGACGACAGCAGCTGTAGCGACAAAACTCTCTACGAGGGCTGGTCGGTAGCTAGTAATAGTGACGGCGAGCCGCTGTGGGATTTTGGCAGCGATGAGCAGCTGCCCGGCCTGCGTTTGGCTGGGGTGGTTTGGCGCGATTCGGACGGCGATACCCGTATTGATGCGCTCGATGCCTGGCCGCTCGATGGCAGTGCTTACAGCGACAGCGATGGCGATGGTTATGCCGATGCCTATGCGCTCAATTGCGACGACGATTGTATTGCCAATAGCAGCATTCAGCTTGATCAGTTCCCGAGCAGTGCCGCGGTCTACCTCGACAGTGACCTGGACGGTTTGCCGGAGAACTGCGATGCCGCGTGTGAGCTGGCCTCGGGTTTAACGGCCGATGCCCACCCCAACGACAGCGACAACGATGGCATCAACAACACACTTGATGACGACGATAACAATGACGGTGTTGTTGATGTAGATGCCGACAGCGACGGTTTGATTGATATCGCCAGTTTGCAAGAACTGCATGCGATGCGCTTTGCGTTGGATGGCGCCGCGCAAAAGCTTAGTGCCGATGCCATGGCCGACGATTCCGGTTGCCCGGTGCTGCGTTATCAGGGCCGTATGCAACAGCGCTGTGTGGGTTATGAACTAATAACTTCGCTCGACTTTGATACAAACGGCGATGGCAAGTTAGATACGAACGACGAGTACTGGAATGAGGGTCAGGGTTGGCAGCCAATTGGCGATGTAAACTACGGTTTTAGCGGGCAATTTAACGGCAACGCCCTGCAGATTAACAACCTGTATATCAACCGCCCGACTGCATCAAGGCAGGGTTTATTTGCCTACCTTAACGGCGCCAGGGTAGCGGGTGTAGGTTTGGGCGGTAACTTGGGTTCCATTACTGCGCGAGACAGAATTGGCACGCTGGCCGGCGTTGCGAAATACACGGATATCAAAGAAAGCTGGGCCATTGCCGACATTCATTCTACGCGCGGATACGATGCACATTCGGGCGGTTTGATTGGCGAGCTGGAAGACAGCCAATTAAGCGCTGTATTTGTCAGTGGCTCGGTGCAGGGCAGCCAAGATCACATTGGTGGTTTGGTTGGTCATGGTGACGGTGATAACGCCATCAGCGATGTGTTTGCCTCGGTTTCCGTTGTCGGAGAAGGCGGTGACCCTGCGATTGCAGCCTTGCTTGGAGCATCTTCGGGCGGTTCTATTACACGCAGCTATGTTGCCGGGTATAGCTCGGGCGGCAATGCTCTGACATCTTATGGTTATAGCGAAAGCATCAGTTCGACGTACTGGCCCGACGATCAATTTACGCGCGCAGGCAGCAGCGTAACGGGTGATGTATCGGCAAGCCTCGCTGCGCTGCGCTGTGCGGTGGCCGATGACAGCAGCTGTACTGATAAAACCTTGTTCGAGGGTTGGTCCACCGCTACAAATAGTGAGGGTGAACCGCTGTGGGACTTTGGCAATAGTGAACAGCTGCCGGGCCTGCGTTTGGCTGGAGTGATTTGGCGCGATTCGGATGGCGATAGTGTTATCGATGAGTTTGATGTCTGGCCGCTCGATAGCAGCGCCCACACGGACAGCGATGGCGATGGTTATGCCGATGCTTACGCTTTAGGCTGTAATCAAGACTGTATTGCCAACAGCACGATTGAACTCGATCAGTTCCCGGACAATGCCTATGTCTACCTCGATAGCGATTTAGATGGCTTGCCTGAAAATTGCGATGCTGCATGTGAGCAGGCTTCGGGTTTAACGGCCGATGCCTACCCTGCCGACAGAGACAACGACGGTATTAATGATGCGCTTGATGACGACGACAACAACGACGGTATTGTTGATGTTGATGCCGACAGCGATGGTTTGATCGACATTGCCAGCTTGCAGGAATTGCACGCGGTGCGTTTTGCCTTGGGTGGTGCCGCGCAAAAACTAAGCGCTGACGCCGATGCGCTTGACTCCGGTTGTCCGTTTGTTGTTTATCAAGGTTATTTGCAGCAGCGATGTGCAGGTTATGAATTAACGACGTCGCTCGATTTTGATACAAATGGCAACGGCCAGCTCGATGCAAACGATGAGTACTGGAATGACGGTGAGGGCTGGATGCCGATTGGCGGCAGTTCTGACGAAGGTGCGCCTGAAGCGTTTTACGCAGAGTTTAACGGCAACGGTTTGCAGATTGACAACCTTTATATCAACCGCCCCAGTGCAAATGATCAGGGGCTGTTTGCCCGCCTGAAAAATGCCAGGGTATCGGGCTTGGGCCTCGGCGGCCGCGCGGCATCGATTACCGCTCGCAGCCGTATTGCCAGCTTGGCGGGCAGGGCAGAGTACTCTGAAATTAAAGAAAGTTGGGCTATTGCTGACGTTGAATCACAGGGAATTGCTTATGCGTATGCCGGTGGTTTAGTTGGCGAGCTGCGTTCAAGTCACTTAAGTGCTGTTTTTGTTTACGGTACGGTGAAAGGCGCCGATGAGGCGATAGGTGGTTTGGTTGGCCAGATTGCAGGCACTAGCTCTGTCAGTGATGCCTTTGCTTCAGTTGTTGTTGACAACGGTGAGAGTTCCGGAGATTTCGGGGCGCTGCTTGGGCGTGTGACCTCAAGCGCTCTGCAGGTTACACGCAGCTACGTGACAGGCTCTAGCTCAAGCGGTTTTGCAATGCTGACTTACCCTGGTGGTATAAGCTTTAGTGCCAGTTATTGGCCGCAGGATCAGTTTAACAGCAGCCACTATATAAACAGCGACGACCCGGGCAGTGATGAAGTGGCAGGTCTTACGCCGGCAAGTTTAAGTGCATTGCACTGTGCGGTGGCTGACGACAGCAGCTGCAGTGATCACACCCTGTATGAAGGTTGGTCTGCAATTGCCAATAGCGATGATGAGCCGCTGTGGGATTTTGGTACAGCTACACAACTACCTGGTTTACGCCTGAACGGAGTTGTCTGGCGAGACACGGATTCGGATAAGTTGTTTGACTTTGAAGATGAGGATGCGGACAACGACGGCGTGTTAAATGGCGAGGACGCCTTTCCATTTGATGCGAGCGAATCCAGCGATGCCGATAACGACGGTGTGGGTGACAACAGTGATGTCTTCCCGAACGATGCCTCTGAAAGTGTTGACAGCGACGCCGATGGCGTCGGTGATAACGCCGATGCTTTTCCGAACGATGCAAGTGAAACACACGACTCTGACGGCGATGGTGTGGGTGACAACAGTGATGTCTTCCCGAACGATGCATCTGAGAGTGTTGACAGCGACGCAGACGGTGTTGGTGATAACGCTGATGCCTTCCCCAACGATGCAACGGAAAGCGCAGACTTCGACGGTGACGGCTTAGGTAATAATGCCGATAGCGACGATGACAACGACGGTGTTGCCGATGCCCAGGATTTGTTCCCCTATGACCCAACGGAATCGAAAGATTTTGACGGCGATGGTGTGGGCAACAATGCCGACAATGACGACGACAACGACGGCGTTGCCGATGATCAGGATCTGTTCCCGTTCGATGCATCCGAAAGTGAAGACTTCGACGGCGACGGCATAGGTAATAATGCCGATAACGACGATGACAACGACGGTGTGCTTGATTCGGAAGACGACGATCTCGGCGGTGATAATGGCGCGCCGGAAATTAGCGCCGTTGGTGCAGACCTTGTACTCGATGCGACGGCTGAATTAACGCTTGTTGAAATTGCTGTAGATGCTGTTGAAGCTGCGGATATGGTTGACTCTGAACTGGAACTTGAGCTCAGCCTGGACGGTGAGTTACTTGTTCTCGATGAAGAAAATAAAGTCAGCTTGCCAAGTGGTGCTTTATCTCTTAACTGGGTGGCTATTGACGATGCGGGCAATCGCTCTGAAGCGGTGACTCAGCAAGTAACGATTTATCCTCGGGTTAAGTTTGTTGAGGCTATTTCAATCAGCGGTGAAAACAGTGTCGCTGAGATTTATTTGGCTTTAACAGGGCCTGCTCCACAGTATCCGGTGAATGTGCAGCTGAGCCAGCTTGAAGATCAAAGCACAGCGAGTGCCGCGGACTTTGCTTCAGAGCCTGCGCTTGATCTGTCAATGTTAGAACTGAGCTTTGAGCAGGATGAGCTGCAAGCTAGCTTAGCGCTAAATGTTGTTGACGATGCTTTGGCCGAAAGTGATGAGCTGCTTGAATTGCAACTGCTTTCTGCAAGTTCCGGTGAGCTTGAGCCGCGCGCTTTGTTGCTGGTTGACGGTGAAAATACCCACACGCTGACCATTACCGATCACAACGTTGCACCTTTAGTGGCTATCGACGTACAACAAGCTGGGGAAGAAGTAAGTCTTGTCGACCCTGAAGCGGGTGAGGTAACTGTCAGGGCCATCGTCGATGATGCAAATGACACGGATACGCACAGCTACAGCTGGGATCTTGGCCAGCTAGCCATCTCTGTAGATGATGTTGCGAGCTTTAGTTTTGACCCAGAGCCGTTTGCAGGTGAGACCTATGCACTTAGTGTTGTAGTGACAGACAGTGGCGTTCCGGCGCTGAGCTCGGCTGAGGTAAGTGTTGATTTGCGCATCGAGCAAAAAGCAGAGCCTTCGCCTTCCCCATCGCCAAGTGCTTCGCCCTCGCCGAGCCCGGTTGTATCGCCAAGCCCGGTTGTATCACCGAGCCCGGTTGTATCACCGAGCCCGGTTGTAACGCCAAGCCCGGTTGTAACGCCAAGCCCGGTTGTAACGCCAAGCCCGGTTGTAACGCCAAGCCCGGTTGTAACGCCAAGCCCGGTTGTAACGCCAAGCCCGGTTGTAACGCCAAGCCCGGTTGTAACGCCAAGCCCGGTTGTAACGCCGAGCCCGGTTGTAACGCCAGACCCGGCCGTCTCGCCGAGCCCGTCACCAGGTGGTTCAGATGAAGGTGGCAATAAGAAAAAAGGCGGCGGTAGTTTGGATAGTTATTTATTGCTGACGATGTTTTTATTACTGGTTATTCATTTGCGTCGACGAAGATTTTTAAACGCGAAATAATTTTGCCAAAGCCCGCTTATGCGGGCTTTTTTATGTCTGTTGTGTATGCGTTTTCTGTGAGCTACTCGAAAAAAAAGACGGGGGCCTTTACGGTTTCTCTACTTTGATCGATTTTGCACATGCATTTGAACGTTTTTGTCAGTGACATCTCCCTGAACCTACTTATAGTGCGCCTGTTTGTTTTGGAATATGCGCCAGCAAGGGCCGGCGCAATAGGGAGATAACTATGGCAAGAGCACTTGTCTTATTTGTACTGCTCGTTTGCAGCAGCCTTTCACTGGCCGAATCCGGCCGCGCCGACTACGACCTTGACGACGATGGTTTGATCGAAATTAACGATCTTGCTGACCTTGATGAAATTAGGAATAACCTCGATGGTTCTAGCCTTTATGGTTCTAAGACCGGTTGTCCGGTTGATGGCTGTGTGGGTTTTGAACTAACTACGGATTTAGATTTTGATACGAATGCTGATGGGGTGATGGATGCTTCGGATACGTATTGGAATGATGGAGAGGGTTGGCTGCCTATTGGGGCTGAGGCTGGGACTCCGATTGTCAGTTCCTTTACCGGGGTACTTGAGGGTAATAGTTTTAAGGTACTGAACCTTTTTATAAATCGCCCGAATGTAGATCATCTGGGGCTCTTTGCTGCTTTCAATGGGGCGAAGGTTTCTGGCTTAGGTTTGGGTGGTCGTTTGAGCTCGATTAGTGGCGGCAGTACCGTTGGAACACTGGTGAGTTATGCTTTGCGCTCTGAGATTAAAGAGGTTTGGGCTTTTGTTGATATTTATGTTTCGGGTGATGCAGGTGGCCTAATCGGTACTTTGTCCTCAACTCAGCTAGAGAGGGCTTTTGTTAGTGGCACGGTGCAAGGCAGTAGCAGTCTTCGGTTAGGAGGCGTTGCCGCTCTTGTTGAGGGTGATAGCGTCATCAGTGATGTTGCTGCTTCGGTTGTGGTGGACGAGGGTACCAACAGCTCATATGTTGGCGCTTTATTTGGCCAGGTGAACCGCGACGCGTCTCTAACGCGCATGCTTGTTACGGGCTCAAGTTCAACTGGCGCAGCCGTTGCAGGCTGGGGTTACAATGCAAGTTTCAGCTCAAGTTACTGGCCGCTCGAACAATTTACCGATGCGGGCGGCGGCGTAAGTGGAGTTACATCGGCAAGTCTAAGCCAGATGCGTTGCGCCGAAGCTGATAACAGCACGTGCAGCGATGATATCTTATACGAAGGCTGGGCCAGCGTAATTAATAGCGATGGTGAGCCGTTGTGGGATTTTGGCGGCACTGAACAACTGCCAGGCTTATATTTGAGCGGTGTACTCTGGCGTGATTCTGATGGTGATACGCGTGCTGATGCGCTTGATACTTGGCCGCTTGATGGCAGTGCGCACACTGATAGCGATGGGGATGGTTATGCTGATTCCTATGCCCTGACTTGTGGGAATGACTGTATTGCCGGCAGTAGCATTCAACTAGATCATTTCCCTTCCAATGCAGAGGTATACCTGGACGCTGATTTAGATGGGTTGCCAGAAAACTGCAATGCTGCCTGTGAGTTGGCCTCTGGCTTAACGGCAGATGGCTATCCTGGCGACCAAGATAATGATGGTATTAGTGATGCTGTGGATGATGATGATGACAATAATGGCGTCGTTGATGTTGATGCGGATAGTGATGGCTTGATAGAGGTTGCTAGTCTGACTGAGCTTGATGCCGTGCGCTTTATGTTAGATGGCGCCGGTCAAAAATTAAGTGCAGAGGTAGATGCAGATAGCTCCGGCTGCCCTAGTGTCATATATCGAGGCCGTTTCCAGCGACGCTGTTTGGGGTATGAATTAACAACCAGTCTCGATTTTGACACAAATGGCGATGGTCAGTTGGATGCAAGTGACAGCTACTGGAATGGCGGTGAGGGTTGGTTACCTATTGGAAATTCATCAAACCCCTTTACTGCAGTGTTTGATGGCAGCTCTTTTCAGGTTGACAATCTATATATCAACCGTCCTGAGTCTAGTTATCAGGGGCTTTTTGGTTTTATAAACAGGGCTAAGGTCTCCGCCTTAGGCTTAGGTGGAAACCTGAGTTCGATAGCGGCTAGGCAGAGCATTGGAGCCCTGGCGGGGCGCTCAGATAACTCAGAAATCGAAGAAACGTGGGCGTTTGTAGATATTTATTCAGCACTTTCAGGTGGTGCTTATACGGGGGGCTTAATTGGTACGCTTGATTCGAGCCATGTCAAAGCCGTATTTGTTAGTGGTATGTTGCGGGCCGAAGGTAACTATGTTGGTGGTTTAATTGGCTCAGTCGAAGATGACAACACTATTAGTGATGCTTATGCGTCGGTTTCTGTTTTTGGTGATGGCTCAGCTGTAGGAGGGGGGTTCGGACGTCTGGAGGCAAATGTATCTGTGCAGCGAGTTTATGTTTCAGGTATTAGCTCTAGTCTTGCCGCGATCACGGGGTATCATTCAGGTACGGTAAGTTTTAGCTCAAGCTATTGGCCTGCGGATCATTTTGCGAGAGCGAGTGGCAGCTCCTCAAACGGAGTCGTATCAGCAGACCTAAGTGAATTACGTTGTGCGGTTGCTGACGATAGTTCCTGTAGTGATAAAACGTTATACGAAGGCTGGTCCTCTGCCAGAAATAGTGAGGGTGAGCTTCTGTGGGATTTTGGTACAAAAGAACAGTTGCCAGGCATGCGCCTAAGTGGTGTGGTTTGGCGTGACACTGACGGCGATACTTATATAGACGCGTTTGATGCCTGGCCTTTCGACTCGAGTGCCCATACGGATAGTGATGGGGACGGATATGCTGATACCTACGCTCTGACCTGTGATGGCGACTGTATTTCAAATAGTACTATTCAATTAGATCAATTTCCTTACAACGCTGAGGTATATCTAGACGCTGATTTAGATGGCTTCCCTGAAGACTGCGATGATGCCTGTGAGTTATCTTCTGGCTTAATGGTAGATACATACCCAGGAGATCAAGACAATGACGGCATTAGCGATGCTGAGGACAATGATGACAATAATGATGGCATTGTTGATGTTGACGCCGATAGTGATGGTTTGATAGACATTTCTAGTTTGGCTGAGTTGGATGCGATACGTTTTGCGTTAGACGGGGCTGCTCAAAAACTAGATTCGACGTCTGATGCAGATGGTTCCGGTTGCCCGTTTGTTATTTATCTCGGCCGCCTGCAGCAGCGCTGTAGGGGGTATGAGCTAACACAAACTCTTGATTTTGATACAAATGGAGACGGGGTAATGGATGCCTCTGATACATATTGGAATGATGGTAAGGGCTGGGATTCATTATCTGGGTTTACGCACGGAGGGCGATTTAGCGCTGTTTTTGAAGGAAACGGTCACCGGATTTCAAACCTCTATATGCATCTCGATCGGGGTTACGACTTGAGCTTTTTCGGTTATCTCGATGGAGCTAAAATCTCAGGGGTCGGTTTTGATGGCCCGTTAGCTTTGATAAAAGGGGCTAAATATCAAGGAGTGCTTAGTTTTTACTCTGCGAATTCTTCTGTTCGTGAGGTGTGGAGTACGGTACCGATTATTGGTGAGAGTAATGCTTTTCAAATCGGCGGCCTAATAACCTCCGCGGATAAAACGTCGATTGAATCAGTATATGTTGTCGTAAATATTGAAGATCAGTCTTCATCTAGTCGGCACATTGGGGGGTTGGTTGGTGCAATTGGCTCTGAAGTACTAATCCAGAATGCTGTTGTTACTGGAGAGCTTACAATCAGTAGCACGAGCCGGGCTATGGTTGGAGAGTTGGTTGGGGAGATTCAAGGGGATGAGAATACTGAATTCAGAAATGTATTGAGCTTACTCGGGCGTGCAGAGAGTCATGTTTTAGGTGGGATCTCTTTTAATGCTATTTGTGAGCGCATGACGATCGTTGGTGTTTATTTCGTTCTGAATGGTTCTAACTCTGCATGTGGAGAGGGGTTATCTCTGGATCAGTTAATGTGTCCGATAACTGCCGCTGACGAACACTGTTTTCCATCAAGCTTGTATGCTGATTGGGGGCAAGAACTTAATCGAAATGGTGAGGCTCTTTGGGACTTTGGTGGTTCGAAGCAAGTTCCAGCTCTACGCTTCTCTGGAAAGACATATAGAGATAATGATTTAGACTATACCTTTGATGAGCTTGACCCAGATGATGACAATGACGGTGTTGCAGATTCAGAAGATGTTTTTCCTTACGACCCATCAGAGTCTTCAGATCGTGACAGTGACGGTACCGGTGATAATGCTGATGCGTTTCCAAATGATGCTTCAGAAACAACTGATTCCGATGGCGATGGCCTGGGGGATAACAGCGACAGCTTTCCGAATGATGCTACTGAAACGGAAGACTTCGACAATGACGGCATAGGTAATAACGCTGATACCGACGATGACAACGATGGTGTGCTTGATTCGGAAGATGACGATCTCGGCGGTGATAATGGTGCGCCGGAAATTCGCGCCGTTGGTGCAGACCTTGTTCTCGACGCGACGGCTGAGTTGACGCTTGTTGAAATTGCTGTAGATGCTGTTGAGGCTTCGGATATGGTTGACTCTGAACTGGAGCTTGAACTCAGCCTGGACGGAGAGTTACTTGTTCTTGATGAAGAAAATAAAGTCAGCTTGCCCAGTGGGTCTTTAGCTCTTAATTGGGTGGCTATTGACGATGCGGGCAATCGCTCTGAAACCGTCACTCAGCGAGTAACTATTTATCCTCGTTTAAAATTTGTTGATGCGATTTCAGTTTCGGGTGAAAACAGTATGGCTGAAATTCAAATAGCTTTAACTGGCCCTGCGCCAGAGTATCCAATATCTGTGCAGTTAAACCGGGTCGATGCTACAAGTACGGTTACTGTTGATGATTTTTTGGCGGAGCCCTCGCTTGATCTGGCGGCTCTGCTAGTTGAGTTTAAGCAAGACCAACAAGAAGCCAGTTTATTCTTTAATGTGATTGATGATTCACTTGTTGAAAGTGACGAGCTGCTTGAGCTTCAAATACATTCTGCAACGGTTGGCGATATTGAACCGCGCGAGCTGTTGTTACTTGATACTGAGAGCAGCCACACGCTGACCATTACCGATAGCAATGTTGCACCGCTGGTTGAAATTGAGCTGCAACAGGCTGGTATGGAGGTTGATACGATTGATGCTAAAGCGGGGCTGGTAACGGTTAGCGCCTTCGTTGATGATGCAAATGACACGGATACGCACAGCTACAGCTGGGATCTTGGCCAGCTAGCCATCTCTGTAGATGATATTGCGAGCTTTAGTTTTGATCCAGAGCCGTTTGCAGGTGAGACCTATGCACTTAGTGTTGTAGTGACAGACAGCGGTGTTCCGGCGCTTAGCTCGGCTGAAGTAAGTGTTGATTTGCGCATTGAGCAAAAAGCAGAGCCGTCGCCTTCCCCATCGCCAAGTGCTTCGCCCTCGCCGAGCCCAGCTGTATCTCCGAGCCCGGCTGTATCTCCGAGCCCGGCTGTATCTCCAGACCCGGCCGTATCGCCGAGCCCGTCACCAGGTGGTTCAGATGACGGTGGCAATAAGAAAAAAGGCGGCGGCGGTAGTTTGGATAGTTATTTATTACTGACGATGTTTTTATTGCTGGTTGTTCATTTGCGTCGACGAAGATTTTTAAACGCGAAATGATTTTTCCAAAGCCCGCTTATGCGGGCTTTTTTGTAGTTATATATCCGTAAAGTTTTACAGGCATTCTTAATGTGCTATACCGCAATTAAAGGCTTTGCTTTACTTGTCGAATAACTAAATAAGTTCATCGTTCAGGCATCGTTCAACGTAGGAATTATAAAGTGTGTTTACGGTCTAAATTTATGTGGCCTGTAGATTGCAGTTTTTAAACTGAATTGGTTTGAATGATGGTAAATTGGCAGGTGCCAGGTTTATAAAGCTCGATTTGTAAACTCGGTTTTGCGCTTTGCCTTAAGGCCTAAGGAGTACACTATGTCAGTCCTTCATGCCCAAAGTGCCCTGTTTCTCAGTGTGGATGATTTTGATGCTGAGCGTATTTCGTTATTTGGGGCTCTGAATAAAAATCAGCTGAATGATTTGTGCGCCTATCTTGAGCTTGAACAGCGCAAAGCTGGCGAGACAGTGTTTAGTGAAAACGAGCCCCCTTCTTCTATTTACATCTTGCTTGATGGTCGCATTGATTGTTTGTCTTTGTGCCAGGGCCTGCCAACCTTAAAAGCCAGCCTGGCTTACGGCGCGGCCTTTGGTGAGAGTGCGTTTATTGGTATTCAGCCGCAGTTCTGCAGCGCGAAAGTTAACAGTGATTCGCGCCTGTTAGTCTTAAGTCGTGAAGCGTTAATGGATTTACACAAAAACGACCTTGAGCTGTTTGCGATGTTGATGATGAACCTCGCCCGCGAGCTTGCCCGCAAGTATCACAGTGCGATCAAGCTTTAATAAGCGCTAAGTCTTGTCACCTTTCTTTTAATAGAGCCCGGCGAAAAGGCTAAGCCGGCAAGTTTCTGCCCCTCGCGGCTATAGTCTGTTAGCATTTGTGCAAATATTAGCCCAACCCCCTTCTAAGGACAGTGAGTGAGAACGCTTGTAATTTGTATGCTGGCGCTGTGCAGCATAATCCCAACCCAGGTACCGGCGGACGAGCAGGTCAATCTTGCCGAAGTAAGCAGCATAGATGGCGACACGGAAGCCTTGGTTGAGCAGCTGAAACTGGATGCCAAAGATAATGTGGGGCGCAGCCCGCTGACAGCAATGTTGAATTTGCGCAAGGCGGCAATTGCCGAAGATTGGCAGCAGGCGGCAAAATATGCCGATACGCGTTATCTCGATAAAGATATCGCGGCCATCGGCGGGCCGGAATTAGTTCGCCGCCTGGCTCTGGTTTGGAATCAGCAGCGCATTATCGATCTTTCGTCTTTGAGCGATAGCCCCGAAGGGCATCTGGACGACGGCCTGCCGTCGTACCGGGATTTACTCGGCACCATTGAAAGCAAAATGGGCGAAGTGCCTATTTATATTCAGCGTGTGCCGGACGGCTCGGGCGCCAAGGTCTGGCGCATTTCAAACGCATCGCTTTCTAAGGTGCCAAAACTCTGGGAAGAATTTGGTTATCCTCCGTGGGCGGATAGCCTTGAGCAAATACTGCCTGATATTCATATGTTTTATATGAAAAATTGGCAGTTATTGGTTTTTGTCTTGTTGCTTGTTTTTCTGTGGTTGGCGCTAAAGCTTCTGGCTTGGCCGCTGCTGAGATTGCCTTTCCCCGCTGCCTACGCCAAAGCCTGCCGCTATTTTATTGATTTTGGTCTGCGCTATTTTATCTACTTTAAATTGTTGGCTTTCAGTATTAACTATCTCGGCTTGAGCATTCGCGCCAAGGCGATTATTAATCCCGCACTTTTACATTATTGTGGTGTAGCTGTGTTTGGCATTGCTTTGATAGAGCTTGCTACCGCAATATACATGCAAAAGGGCGACAAGCAGCGTTTCAGTGTTGCCGTCGCCAGGCCCTTAGCCACAACCCTAAAAATCTTACTGGTACTGGTATTGTTTTTGATGTGGATGAAAGGTGCCGGCTTTAATATCAGTGCGGTGTTGGCGGGTTTGGGTATAGGCTCACTGGCGGTAGCGCTGGCAGCGCAAAAAACGCTCGAAAACGTTTTTGGTGCATTTACACTGTATGTGGCAAGGCCGATTAAACCCGGTGATTTTTGTCGTTTTGGCGATGTTGTCGGTACGGTTGAAGAAATTGGTTTGCGCTCTACCTTGATTCGCAAGCTCGATCGCACGATTGTTTATATCCCCAACTCCGAGTTTTCCGCAAAACACCTCGAAAATTTTGCATCCATCGACAGGCGCCACTATCGCAAATTGTTGAGGTTGACGCTCGACAGCCCGCCGGAAAAAATTTCTGCCCTGGTTGCCGCACTTCTGAACTTGCTTGAACAAAACGACAAAGTGCTTGAAGTAGCCAGGCGGGTACACCTTGAGAATATTGAGCAAGATGCTTTTGTGGTGGTAGTGAATGCCTACCTCGATGTCGTCGATTTTGATCACTTTAAGCAGCTCGAAGAGGCGCTCAATATGGCCGTGATTGAAGCTGTTGCCGAGCACGGTATGCGTTTGGCTGTTCCTCAGACGGCCGTGCAATTAGAGGGGGCGCTGGCGGCAAAACCGGGCTAGGTTTTGTTGTGCAGCGAAGCACGGCTACCAGTTTTTAAGGGTTTGCGGGAACTGCTCTCTATCCGCCGCTGAAGCGAGTTCGTTGCACTCGCCACGCAAGCGGTGTGCGCGGCCGCTGCTTTCAAAACTCATGACCCAGAAGCCTTCGCGGCAATAGTGGTTTTGGGCAATTTGCCTGTCGGCTTCTTTTAACATCTGTTCCCTGGCTTTGCGGTACGCTTTTTTGGGGTTGCCGCTGGATGGGCGCTGGCCGCGGCCGGCTTGTTTTTTATTTTTTGCTTTGGGCTCTGGCATAAAGCGAAGTTCAAAGTGCTTGAGGCCCGAATCGCTCATGCGTGTTAAAAATTCGCTGTAGGCGGGTTTGGGGCTGCTGGCACAGGCGGCGAGTGCGCAGCTAAGGCCAGTAAATGTGGCTTTAATTGTTGTTTTGCTGATATTCATATTTGTAGCCGGCCCCATAAATCGAGTGAATGAGTTGCAGCTCGGGGGCGGCCTCACTTAGTTTTTTTCGCAATTTTTTAATGTGACTGTCGACCGTGCGGTCGCTGACTACCCGGTAGTCACTGTAGATATTGTCCATGATATAGGCCCTGGAAAAAATATGCCCGCGCCTTTGAAACAGCAGTGCAAAGAGTGCGCACTCGATCGCGGTTAACTGCACTTCAGTGCCGTGTATGTTGACGCACAGGCGCTGTTTGTCGAGTTGAACTTCTTGTTTTGTGCTGTCGCCCTGGGTGCGCCTTAAAATGGCTTTGATGCGCAAAATTAATTCTTTGGGGCTGTAGGGTTTGCACAGGTAGTCGTCGGCACCGAGCTCGAGCCCGAGTAAACGGTCGACTTCTTCTACTTTGGCGGTGGCCATAATGATCCCGGTTTTGGGGCTGTGCTGTTTTATTTCTCGGCACAGACTCAGGCCGTCTTGGCCGGGCAGCATAATGTCGAGCACCGCCAGCGCAGCGCTGTTGCTCTGAAACCATGTGCTGGCCTCGCTGCCGTTGTGGAAAACAACACTGTCGTAGCCGGCGGCCTTGCAGTAGTCGCTAACCAGGGCTGCAAGCGTCTGTTCATCTTCGACAATGGCGATAGCTTTGTTCACGTTTGGGCTCCGCTGTTGGGCAAATCGATCACAATTCTGAGCCCGCCAAGTGGGCTGCTCTGGGCGTAAATGCTGCCACCATGCTGTTCGATCAGGCTGCGGCACAGTGCCAGGCCAAGGCCGGCGCCGCCGCTGGCGCGGTTGCGGCTGTGTTCAAGGCGCTGAAGGCGTTCAAAAATTTGTTGCTGCTGGCTCGCGGGCACGCCGGGGGCGCTGTCGTCGCAGCTCAGTTGAAACACATCGCCGCGCTTGGTCAACTGCCACTGAATTTTGCCGGGTTTGTCGCTGTAGCGCAGACTGTTTTCGAGCAGGTTGCTAAGCACCTGCTTAAAGCGCTTGTCGTCTATGTTGACCAGGCAGTCGCGATCGCTTATTTGCAGGCTAAATTCCATGCCGCGCTCAAGGCAGTGTTGCAGGTGATCGTCGTGAAACTCTTCAAGCAGTAAGGCTAATTCGCAGCTGTGTTTGTGCAGTACCAGGGCCTTGGCATCGCTTAGGGCCAGTTCAAAGATGTCGTTAATTAGCCGACTCATATCGTCGATTTGGCGGCTGACGATATTGAGGTTGTCGGTGTCCGAGGGGCGCACGCCGTCGAGCATGGCTTCGATTTGAGCCTTGAGCACGGCGACGGGGGTGCGCAGCTCGTGGCTGATATCGGCAAACCAGCGCCGGCGCAACTGTTCACTGTGCTCGAGCTTGACTGCCATGGCGTTAAAACTGCGGCACAGTTCGCCGAGCTCGTCTTGGCTGTCATTGTTGATGCGCGCACTAAAATCGCCGCGGCCGACACGCTCAGCGGCATCGCGCACCGAGACGATGCTGCCACTGAGCCAGCGCGCGATTAGCGCCGCCAGGACAAATGACAGCAGGCCGATGGCGGCGCCGGCGCTTAACAAATAGCGCAGTTGTTGTTCGAGAAAGCGCTGTTCGCTGTGGCGCACGAGTTTTTCCGGTTTGCTGTAGCGCAGCCAGGCTATTGTAGTGGCGCCGTCGTAGACTGGCAGCCACTCGCTGTCGCCGCTGCGGTGATCGCGGCCGACAATCAGCTGACGCTCGGCATCGTAGAGGCTTAAGCTGCGGATAAGTTGCATCTGCGCTCGGTTTGGCGCGGCGCTGTGTGCCTCGGGGCGCTTCTCGTGTTTATTGAAATCACCGGGGCGGGGTGGGCCCGCAAGCTCAAGGTTGAGGCTGCGAGCGACAAGGCGCTGCCACAGGCGGTCGCGGTTTTTTAATGGCGCCAGGCTTTGGCGGCGCTGGTAGATGTCGACAATGCGCTCGGACAGCTGCGGTAGCTGCTCGTACAGGCTTTCCTGGCTGAAGTCTAAAAAGCGCTGCTTTAACTGCAGGTAGTTCAGGCCGACTTGCGCGCCGAGCAAAATAAGCAGCGGCAGGGCGATGGCGAGCCAGAGTTTGAAGCGCAGGCTGCGAAAAAGAGACACGTCTTAACCCGGGTTTGAATTCAGCCCCACCCTAGGGCAGGGCGCCCGGGGGTGCAAGCCAGCGGCCTTAAGTTGCGTCTTTTTTTCACATTTGCCGCTAAGGGAGCGAACCTTAGCGAATATTTGACGTCTTTAGTTTGGGTTTCGCAGATTCGCGGAAAATCAGCGCTACTTTGCCTATCTCTTGCACAATTTCGGCTTTGGCGTGCTCGCAGGCTTCGGCGCAAATGCTTTTGCGCGCATCGCGATCGCCAATGGCGAGTTTTATTTTGATAAGTTCGTGATCGTTGAGCGCCCTGTCTAGTTCGGCAAGCAGCCCCTCGCTGAGGCCGTTCTCAGAAATGGTGACAACGGGTTTGAGGTCGTGGCCGATGTTTCGGTAGCGTTTTATGGTGTCGCGGCTTAGGGGCACAGTGAGTTCCAGAAGTAGTGGCAGGGGAAATGTGCTATTTTAAGCGCTTATTTATTATTGATCTACGTCGGTCTGTATTGCATGGCCAAATCCAAAAGTTCAAATCGCTGGTTGCAAGAGCACTTTAGCGATCAGTATGTAAAACAAAGCCAAAAAGACGGTTATCGTTCGCGCGCCAGTTACAAGTTGGTGGAGTTGAACAAAAAAGATAAATTGTTTCGTCCCGGTATGAGTGTGGTCGATCTCGGTGCCGCGCCCGGTGGTTGGTCGCAGGTGGCAGTTGAGTTGGTCGGCGCTAAGGGCTCCGTTATCGCCTCGGATATTCTGCCGATGGACGGCATGGCCGGTGTCGACTTTGTGCAGGGTGATTTTACCGAGGATGCAGTCTACGAAAAGCTGCTGCAAACACTCGGTGATAATAAGTGTGACCTTGTAATTTCGGATATGGCCCCCAACATGAGTGGAGTAAGTGCTGTGGATCAGCCTGCTGCCATGTATTTAGTTGAATTGGCGCTGGATTTTGCAGTGCGAACGCTGGCGGCCAATGGCAGTTTTGCCTGCAAGGTGTTTCAGGGTGAAGGTTTTGACGACTACGTCAAAAATTGTCGTCAGCACTTTAAAACCGTGGTTATTCGCAAGCCGGATTCATCGCGCGCGCGCTCGCGCGAGGTGTACGTGCTTGGCAAGGGCTTTAAAGCGTAAAAGCTTGGTCAGTTTTGCGCGCTCGAGCGTATACTCTGTTCGTAGCAGCACACAATAAGCAGCATTGGGAATTTAGATTGGCCCTTGGGGGCTTCAGGTAAAAGGCTATATGACTAAGAATTTAATTCTGTGGTTAGTGATCGCGACCATTTTGTTCATGGTATTTCAGAACTTTAATGAGCCGCAGGCAAAAATGCAGATGAGCTACAGCGAGTTCATCCACCAGGTTGAGCAGGGCCGGGTTGATAAAGTTGATGTCGACGACCGGGTGATTCGTGTCACCGGTGACGGCGGCGAGCAATTCTCGGTGGTGCGCCCACAGATTACCGACCTCGACCTGATGCCGTTGCTGCTCGATCACAACGTTGAAATTGTCAGCAAAGAACCAGAAAAGCACAGTTTGTGGGAGCAGCTGCTGGTTGCCAGCTTCCCCATTTTGCTGTTTATCGCAGTGTTTATCTTTTTTATGCGCCAAATGCAGGGCGGCGGTGGCGGCCGGGGCGGGCCGATGAGCTTTGCTAAAAGCAAGGCGCGCATGCTCGGCGAGGATCAAGTTAAAACCACTTTTGCCGATGTTGCCGGTGTAGATGAAGCCAAAGAAGAAGTACAGGAACTGGTTGAGTACCTCAAAGACCCTAGTCGCTTCCAGCGCCTCGGTGGTCAAATTCCCCGCGGTGTATTGATGGCCGGGCCTCCGGGTACCGGTAAGACCCTGCTGGCCAAAGCCATTGCCGGTGAGGCCAAAGTACCGTTTTTCTCTATCTCCGGCTCCGATTTCGTTGAAATGTTTGTTGGTGTCGGCGCTTCGCGTGTACGCGATATGTTTGACCAGGCCAAAAAGCACAGCCCCTGCATTATCTTTATTGATGAGATCGATGCTGTTGGTCGTCACCGCGGCGGCGGCCACGGCGGTGGCCACGATGAGCGCGAGCAGACCCTAAACCAGTTGCTGGTAGAGATGGACGGCTTTGAAGGGAATGAAGGTGTTATTGTTATCGCTGCCACCAACCGCCCGGATGTGCTCGATAAAGCTCTGCTGCGCCCTGGGCGTTTTGATCGCCAGGTGTTTGTTGGCTTGCCGGATATTCGCGGTCGCGAGCACATCTTAAAAGTGCACATGCGCAAAGTGCCGCTTGAAGATCATGTGCAGGCGTCGATCATCGCTCGAGGCACACCTGGTTTTAGCGGTGCGGACCTTGCCAATCTTGTCAACGAGGCTGCGTTGTTTGCCGCGCGTGCAAACAAACGCCTGGTAACGATGGAAGAGTTTGAGCGCGCTCGCGATAAAATCCTAATGGGCGCCGAGCGCAAGTCCATGGTGATGAGCGAGAAAGAAAAAGAAAATACTGCCTACCACGAGGCCGGTCACGCAATCGTTGGTTATTTGGTGCCCGAGCACGACCCTGTGCACAAGGTCAGTATTATTCCCCGTGGCCGAGCCCTCGGTGTAACCCAGTATTTGCCCGAAGAAGACAAGCACAGTCACAGCAAGCGTGCGCTCGAATCCATGCTCTGTTCGCTGTTTGGCGGGCGTATTGCCGAAGAGATGACACTTGGTTTTGACGGCGTAACCACCGGCGCCTCTAACGATATTGAGCGCGCCAGCCAGCTCGCCCGCAATATGGTAACCAAGTGGGGTTTGAGTGAGAAACTTGGGCCCATGCACTATGGCGAGGACGAAGGTGCCTACCCCGGAACGGGCACGCAGCAGTACGGCGGCGAAACCGCAAAGCTCATCGACGAAGAGGCGCGTCGCCTAATTGATGAGACTTACAAGCGCGCTGAAGATATTCTCGAAGAAAACAAGGATATTCTTGAGGCGATGAAAGATGCGCTGATGGAGTACGAAACCATCGACAGCGATCAGGTTGAAGATCTGATGAAGCGCCGGAAAGTGCGGCCGCCGCGCGACTGGGGTGACGGTCACTGGGGCAAAGACGACGACGGCGCCAGTGCTTCGGTCGGTGACAGTGAAAAAACAGAAAGCCCCGTTGGCGGTCCCGCCGAAGAAAAATAACTGTTAAGTGCCCGGCTTTGCCGGGCCTTTCTTTTTATGCCCCAACAGATAGACGCTAATTTTTTTGAGCATCCGCGTTTGATGGCTGTGCTCAATGTTACCCCTGATTCTTTTTACGACGGCGGCCAGCTTTACACTCCCGGCTCGGCGACCGCTGCGCTGGACTTGGTGCTGGCCAGGGTTGAGGCTCAGCTCGCAGCTGGGGCCGATATCATTGATATCGGGGGTGAATCTACTCGCCCCGGTGCGGCCGAGGTTTCCAGTCAGCAAGAGATCGATCGTGTATTGCCGCTTGTCGAAGCGTTGCATGCTCGTTTTGATGTGCCGCTGTCGATCGATACCAGCAATGCGCAATTGATGACGGAAGCGGCGGCAGCTGGCGCGGCGTTAATTAACGATGTGCGTGCGCTCAGCCGCGAAGGTGCGCTGCAGGCCGCAGCCGAGACGGGTTTGCACGTTTGCCTGATGCACATGCAGGGGCAACCGGCGACGATGCAGCAGCGCCCCGTTTACAGCAATGTTGTCGACGAGCTTCAGCAGTGGTTTAAAGAGCGCATGGCCATCTGCGAGGCCGCGGGAATAAACCGGGACAAGCTAATTCTCGACCCCGGTATTGGTTTTGGTAAAAGTGATGAGCATAATCTCGCGCTTTTACGGGCGACAGCAGATTTTGTTGCGTTGGGCTGCCCGGTTTTGATCGGCGTCTCGCGCAAATCCATGCTCGGGCGCTTGCTTGGACGGCCGCCTGAGCAACGCCTCGCCGGTTCGCTCGCGCTCGCCTACGATGTATTAATGCGCGGAGCAAAAGTTTTGCGTGTACACGATGTCGAAGAAACGGCCGATCTAATACGCCTATTTAATTTATTACACCGAGCTTAACTCGGGTTAAGGTTCTCATAACAATGGCAAGAAAATATTTTGGCACCGACGGCATACGCGGCCGTGTGGGTGACAGTCATATCAACCCTCAATTTTTTCTGCAGCTGGGCTGGGCCGTTGGCAAGGTGCTCGGTCAGCACGGTTCTCGCAAGCCAGGCATGGTGTTGATCGGCAAAGATACGCGCATTAGCGGTTATATGTTTGAGTCGGCCCTCGAGGCAGGTTTGATTGCCTCGGGTGTGGATGTCGGCCTGCTTGGGCCGATGCCAACTCCCGGCATTGCTTATTTGACACGTACCTTTCAGGCCAAGGCCGGCCTGGTTATCAGCGCCTCTCACAACCCCTTCACCGACAATGGCGTCAAGATCTTTAACACCTTTGGCAGCAAGCTTGCCGATGAACTGGAGCTGGCGATTGAGTCGCAGATAGATCAGCCGATGGTGATGGCTTCGGCTTTAGGCAAGGCTCGGCGCATTGATGATGCCGAGGGGCGCTATGTTGAATTCTGTAAAGGCTCTTTGCCGTGGGGTTTTAGCTTGGAGGGCATGCATATTGTGCTCGACTGCTCCAACGGCGCGACCTATAGCATCGCACCAAAGGTGTTCCGCGAGCTCGGTGCCAAAGTCGAGGTGATAGCAAACAAGCCAGATGGTTTAAACATCAACTTTGAATGCGGCTCAACCCATACCGCTCAGCTCGGTGCCAAAGTGCTTGAAAGCGGCGCAGATCTCGGTATCGCTTTTGACGGAGATGGCGATCGGGTGCTGTTTGTTGACCATCGCGGGCGTGAGGTTGACGGTGATCAACTCATTTTTATTATTGCGAGTTATCGTCACCGCTCTGAGCAAGGCTGTGAAGGTGTCGTCGGCACACTGATGACTAATTACGGTTTTGAATTGGCAATGAAAGAGCGCGGTATCGGTTTTGAGCGGGCTAAAGTCGGCGATCGGTATGTTATTGAGCGCATGGCCAAAACCGGCTGGTTGATTGGCGGTGAGAGTTCCGGTCATATTGTTTGTAAAGACCTGACCACGACCGGTGACGGTATTATCTCTGCGCTGCAAGTATTGCAGGCGCTCGGTGACAGCGGCCAGAGCCTCGCTGATGCCTGTGCAGAAATGAGCATGTTTCCGCAGCATATGATTAATGTTCCGGTCAATAATCGCATTGATCTCGACAAGCACGAAGGTGTGCAACAGACGATACGCGAAGTCGAGGCGGCAATGGCCGGGCGCGGCCGCGTGTTATTGCGGCCATCCGGGACCGAGCCGGTTATTCGTGTCATGGTCGAAGGCGAAAACCGGTCTCAGGTGCACACGTTGTGTACCGAGCTTGCCGATGTTGTAGCGCAGGCGCTCGCGTAAGACGGCCGTTGCCGACACTGAGAAATAGTTTTTATTTGGCGCTTGTAAGTCGCAAGCGCTTCCCCTACAATTGCCGCCCGCTTGAACAGGGGCGTGCCCCTGAGAAAGAGATAAGGAACAAATATGCGTCGTCCTACAGTTATTGGTAACTGGAAAATGAATGCAAGCTTTGCCCAGACAGCTGACTTACTTGCTGGCTTGAGCGAAGGTTGGACTGGAGTTCACCAGGCTGAAGTGGCCGTTTGCCCTCCTTATCCTTATTTAGCTAAAGCGGCCGAGTTGCTTGAGCAAAGCAATATTGCCTTTGGTGCTCAGGACTTGAGCCAGCACGCCAGCGGTGCTTACACCGGTCAGGTCAGTGCCGATATGTTGCTCGATCTCGGTTGTAAATACGTGCTTGTTGGTCACAGTGAGCGCCGCGAATATCAGGGTGAAACGGATACCTTGATTGCAGAAAAATTTGAAGCGGCTGCAAAAAAAGGTCTGGTTCCTGTTCTTTGTGTTGGTGAAACCCTCGAAGAGCGTGAGGCAGAAAAAACTTTTGATGTGGTCGGTCGCCAATTGCGAGCGGTTATCGAGCGCGTTGGTTTGGAAGGTGTTGCTAAGGGTGTGGTTGCCTATGAGCCTGTTTGGGCGATCGGCACTGGCCGTTCAGCTACACCAGAAATGGCTCAGGAAGTTCACGCGTATATTCGTGAGGTGCTTGGGCCCGAAGGCGAGCACACTGCTGTTCTTTACGGTGGTAGTGTGAAACCAGAAAGTGCCGCGGCACTTTTTGCTCAGCAAGACATTGATGGCGCACTGGTTGGTGGTGCTTCTTTAAAAGCAGAAGATTTTCTAGCCATCTGTCGCGCAGCTGAATAAAGCTATTGGTTTGTACTGATGGAAAATTTAATTTTACTGGCTCACTTAATTGTTGCTCTGATCATTATTGGTTTGATTTTGATGCAGCAAGGTAAGGGGGCCGAAATGGGCGCCTCATTTGGTGCCGGAGCTTCGCAAACGCTTTTTGGTGCTACCGGTGGTGGCAACTTCTTTGCAAAGCTTACTGCTGTATTTGCTTTTGTCTTTTTTGTTACCAGCTTTAGCCTGGCGATCATTGCAAAAAAACAAAGCACTGTTGGCGATGATCTCGATTTGCCTGTACTTGAAGAGGTTGATGTGCCTGTGCTCGAAGTTGAGTCTGCGCCCGTTGATGATGTTCCAGTACTGGAAATTGAAACAGCTCCTGTTGTCGACGACACTGCAGCTGATAGCGACAGTAAATAAATCAGTACAGATTTCGCGTAGTGCTCTGAACTCCTCATTCAGAGTGCAATCATCGCAAAGTTTTGCCCAAGTGGTGGAATTGGTAGACACGCTATCTTGAGGGGGTAGTGGCGCAAGCCGTGCCGGTTCAAGTCCGGCCTTGGGCACCACCTGAAAAGCCTCTGACGAAAGTCAGGGGCTTTTTTATTTTCTCGTCTTTGATTTTTCTTTTTGGCTTGCCAGGTTGTCGTGGTCTCTAGCTATTAGGGCTAGCGGGCTCCTGGTGTTGAAGCGCCGCGCGGACTCTACATTTTTTCTTATTTTCTTTGTTGCTGTGCTAGCGCGATAATACTTGTAACTGAGTAGGGATTGCTTATGTCGCGAGTGCGTTGTGTGTTGTTGCTGATAGTGTGCATTGCCGTTCAGGCGCTTGAAGTCTCAGCGCAGATTCGCATTGCTGCGCCTTATTATCTCGCTGAAAGTTTTAACGCATTAAACCGAGGGCGAAGCTGCGGTGATGGGCGCTTGCCCGAGCAGCACAGCTATCCGAGTGGTGCGGTGGAGTTGGCTTTGTTGTGTAAAGCGCTGCTGCGAGAGGGGCCCTTAGAGTTTGAATTTGTGCTTGCGCCAAATTATGCGCGTGCCCTGAAGCTGCTCGAGCAGGGGCGGGCAGATATCGCCGCTGAAACAATTTGGTTTGAGGATGCTAATCCGGATAGCTTTTGGCTTTCCGAGCCGCTATTGCTGATAGGTGAGAGTGAAAAGGGCCTGTATTTACCAAAAGGGCATCGCGCGCTCGGCGCCACTAGTGTTGATATTCGCGCTTTGAGCGCTATTACCACTGCGGGCTGGCGGCAAGATCGCATGGTATTGGACGAGCTCAGTGCGCATTCGCGCCAGGTTGTTAAGCAGCAGAGCATTTTTGAGCTGTTAAAGCTCGGCCGCGCTGACTTTACCTTGCTCAGCTTTCCTAACAGCGCCGCTTTAACTGTTGAGCGTTACGGTGGTGAGTTTGAACCCTTGCCCGGTGTGCGAGTACTGATGCCCAGCTCGCGCCACTATGCTATTTCTCGTCGCTCGCTTCACGGCAAGGCTCTGCAGCAGCGTTTAAATACTGTTTTGGCAAGGATGCGGCGCACGGGCGAGCTCAATGACTATTTGCGCCACCTGGGCATTGGCAATCCCGCGGTTAGCGGTTGGCGTGTTGTTAATCGTGTCGCTCAGTGATCTATATTTCTAGTGTTTCGTAGTTACTGCTTAATAGTGATTCTGGAGAGGGAGCAAATCTGTGATGGAAATAGCTGATAGTCAGCAAAAAAAAATCAAACTCGGTATCAGCGCCTGCTTGCTTGGTGAAAATGTGCGCTACAACGCGGGGCACAAACGATCAAAATACTGTCTTGGGCCTTTGGCTGCGGTGTTTGAGTATCAGGGCTGGTGCCCGGAAGTGGCTATTGGTCTCGGCGTGCCGAGAGAAACCATTCGCCTGGTTGACGAGGATGGCCAGCTAAAGGTTCGCGGCAATAAAAATCCCGAGCTCGAAGTTGCCCAGCAACTCTTTGACTACGGTTGTGAGGTTGGCCAGCAGGCGGGCGAGCTTGCCGGTTATATTTTGATAAAAGGCTCGCCGTCGTGCGCTTTGCTTAGCGCCAAGCTGTTTAAAGGCGGCATGCCTCAGCCTGGGCAGCATGAGGGCATGTTTGTTCGCGGTTTAAAGTCGGTGCAGCCGCTCTTGCCGATGGAAGAGGAGGGGCGCCTGCACGACCCGGTATTGAGAGAGAATTTTGTCGCCAGGGTTTATGCTTATTCGCGCTGGCTAAGTGAGGTTAAGCCCGCAAGCTCAATAAAAACCCTGCTTGATTTCCATGCGCGTTACAAATATTTGTTGATGGCGCACAGCCAGCCCTTATATCGTCAGCTCGGCCGCCTTGTTGCCAACCACGAGGGGTTGGCGCTTGATGAATTAAAGTCGCTTTATATAAAAGATTTTATGCTCTGCCTGCGCAAGCCGGCGACTCGCCGGGGCCATGTTAATGTGCTGCAGCACCTTGCTGGTTACCTCAAGCGAAACTTGGATGCTGATTTGCGCCAGGGTTTGCAGCAAACGATCAGTGCGTATCGCCGCGGTCACGTCAACCTTGCGGTGCCGGCAACAATGCTTGAACAATACCTCGAGCGCTTCGGTTCGTCTTATATCCGCGCTTCGGCGTATTTGCGTCCCTATGCTCAAGAGTTAGGCCTTCGCAATAATATTTAAATACTCACTAAATTCTCCTTGACCTGCTTTGGGGCTCTCCCTATAATGCGCGCCTCGCTTGGGGAGACGTTCTCTAGCGAAGTCTCAATGAGACTGCCTTTTTGGCGATGGTGCGGGGTGGAGCAGCCTGGTAGCTCGTCGGGCTCATAACCCGAAGGTCGTTGGTTCAAATCCAGCCCCCGCTACCAATTTTCGATTAACTGCGTTATGCAATTAATCAAAGCAAGCAACACGGATGAGTGCTCGCGTTCGGTTCAGGCACCGAACAGCCCGGAACGGAGTTCGCTGCGGACAAAAGCGCATTATAAGCGCGGCGAAAAAGCCCCTCTATGGGGTTTTTTTGTATCTGCGCGAAGGTTTGTTCAAAATGTGCACAGCGAGCGCTTTGTATTAGAATGGAGCTTGGCCTCGCGGCCAACCTTTCAAAAGTATCTGTGGGCCTTGCGCCCTTTTTTTGTTTGTAAAAGACGAATTATGAGCTCTAAACAAGCTGAACTTGAAGCATTGATTGCACCGGTGGCTGAGTCCTTTGGCTGTGAGCTTTGGGGTCTTGAATATCAGACCCAAGGTCAGCAAGTGCTGCTTAGAATTTACCTTGATAAAGAAGATGGCATTCAGCTTGAGGACTGCGAACGAGTCAGTCGCCAAGTTAGTGCAGTTATGGATGTTGAAGATCCTATTAGCGGAGAATATACCCTTGAGGTTAGTTCTCCGGGCACGGATAGGCCGATCTATAAACTAGAACAGTACCAGCGCTTAGCTGGTCAGCAAATTCGTTTGCGTTTACGCATTGCTTTTGAGGGGCGAAGAAAGTTCGCAGGCTTGCTCAAAGGTGTTGAGGGCGACGAAATTGTTTTGCAAGTGGATAACGAAGAGTATCTGCTGCCATTTGAATTAATTGAAAAAGCCAACGTTGTTCCCACGTACTAGGAGTTAGAGGACGCTCGATGAAAAAAGAAATCCTGTTGGTTGCCGACGCCGTCTCCAATGAGAAAGGTGTCGATCGAGAAATTATTTTCGAGGCGATTGAGCTGGCCCTCGCTACCGCAGCCAAAAAGCGCTACGACGAAGAGAGCAATATCGAAGTAAACATCGATCGCAGAACCGGTGACTACGAGACAGTACGCAGCTGGGAAGTTGTTGCCGATGACGTGTTGGCTGAGCTCGGTACCCAATTGACGACCGAAGAAGCGGCAGAAGTAGACCCGGAATTAAAGGTCGGTGATATTCACCGCGAAGTGGTTGAAAACGTCGATTTTGGCCGAATTGCCGCGCAGACCGCCAAACAGGTCATTGTGCAAAAGGTTCGCGAAGCAGAGCGCGCTCAGGTGGTGGAAGAATACCGTGAGCGAGTTGGTGAAATTCTTGCCGGTTCCGTCAAAAAAGTTACTCGCGACAATATTATTGTTGACCTTGGCGGCAATGCCGAAGGCCTGCTTCCTCGAGAAGAGTTGGTTGGGCGCGAAGTATTTCGCATGAACGACCGCGTTCGCGCTGTGCTCGCCGATGTGCGCCCTGAGGCTCGCGGCCCGCAGCTGTTTTTGAGCCGTGCGGTACCGGCGATGCTGATCGAGCTATTTAAAATTGAAGTGCCGGAAATATCTGAAGAAGTTATTGCCCTTAAAGGCGCCGCCCGCGACCCTGGTTCTCGCGCAAAAATTGCGGTGACAACCAACGACGGTCGCATCGACCCAGTTGGCGCCTGTGTTGGTATGCGCGGCGCGCGAGTGCAAGCGGTTTCCAACGAGCTCGGCAACGAGCGCATCGACATTGTATTGTGGGACGACAACCCAGCGCAGTTTGTTATTAATGCGATGGCTCCGGCGGAAATCGAATCCATTGTTATGGATGAAGAAACCGGTTCGATGGATATTGCCGTACAGCAAGATAACCTGGCCCAGGCCATCGGTCGCGGCGGTCAGAATGTGCGCCTCGCCTCAGAGCTTACCAGCTGGGATATCAACGTCATGAGCGTTGAAGACTGGGAAGAAAAACAGCAGGCTGAAAGTGGCAATATGATCGAGACCTTTATGGAGGCGCTCGATGTTGATCAAGATGTTGCAGAAGTATTGGTTGATGAAGGTTTTACTTCTCTGGAAGAAGTGGCCTACGTGCCAATGGAAGAGTTTCTGGCGATTGATGGTTTTGACGAAGACATTGCCGAAGAACTGCGCAACCGCGCCAAAGACGCGCTGCTGACCCAGGCGCTGGCTCAAGAAGAGCAGGCAGAGGGTGGCCAGCCAGCTGAAGATTTATTGAATATGGAAGGTATGGACCAAGCGACCGCTTTTGCGATGGCAGCGCTTGGTATCTGCAACATGGAAGACTTGGCAGAACAAAGTGTCGACGAGTTGATGGAGATCGACGGCATGGATGAGGAGCGTGCATCCGCATTGATTATGAAAGCACGTGAGCCGTGGTTTGAATAAATCCACAACAGAACGACCTTTAACTGAACAAACCCAGAGCAGGTAAGAAAGAATCTATGGCTGAAGTAACCGTAAGTGAACTCGCCAAATCCGTCGGCACCTCGGTCGAGCGCATCCTGTCGCAAATGAAGCAGGCAGGCTTAAATCATGGCGCCTCCGATGACCTGGTTTCCGATGAAGAAAAGCAGACTCTGCTCAGCTTTTTAAAAGCCAGTCATGGCCAAAGCGCTGCAGAGCCAAAAAAAATCACGCTGAAGCGAAAAACCACTACCACTTTAAAAACCGGCAGTGGCGGTTCGCGTAAAACGGTTAACGTTGAAGTCCGCAAAAAGCGCACTTATGTCAAGCGCGACCCTGCTGAGTTGTTAAAAGAAGCAGAAGCTCAGGCTGCACTTGAAGAAGAACAGCAAGTTGTTGCCGTCGAAGAGCAAGAGCCGGCTGTCGCAGAAGTGGCCGAAGTTGAGCAGGAAATGCCACTTGCCGAGCCCGAGCTGGAAGAAGTTGCTGAGCAAGAAGCCGAGAGCGAACTGGCTGAAGCCGAAGACGAGCCGGTAGCAGAAGAGCTTGTTGCCGAACAAGAGCCACAAGATGCTGAAGCTGAGGTTGAAGCCGAAGCAGCTCAAACAGAAGTCGAGCCAGAGAGTGTCGACGAGCCTGCTAAAGTCGAAGAAAAGCCTGCGCCTATCGTCAGCTCTTACAGCGATGATATAGAACTTCTGCGTCAACAAGCTGCTGCTCGCAAAAAAGAAGAGCAGAAGCAGGCCGATGAAGCGCGCAAGAAAGCCGAAGAAGCTCGCCAGCAAAAAGCTGCAGCCGAGAAAGAAAAGGCCGAGAAAGACAAAGCCGCTGCTAAAACGGCGGATAAGAAACCTAAGCACTTTAAAGCTGCACCGACGACCACTGCCGACAGCGAAGATGAGCAAGCCAAGCATCACAAAAAAGCTGGCAAGGCGGTCAAAAAGGTTAACGGGCCGAAGAAAGTTAAGTCTGCGCTTGATTACGCCGAAGATAGTGAAGAAGTACTCGACGTACTGCATGTAGAAAAGCACAAAAAAGTCACGTCGCCGCAGCCGCGCAAGCAAATTAAGCTGGCAGCCAACAAACACGGCTTTAAAAAGCCCACGGGTAAAATTGTGCACGAAGTTGAAATCCCTGAAGAGATTACCGTCAGTGATCTGGCTCAGCGCATGAGCGTTAAAGCCGGTGAAGTGGTTAAGGCTCTGATGAAGATGGGCACCATGGCCACGATGAATCAGAGCATCGACCAAGAGACTGCGCAGTTGGTGGTTGAAGAAATGGGGCACAGCTTTAAGTTAGTCAGTGCAACCGAGGTTGAAGACAAGCTGCAAGAAGAAGTGAAAGCTGTTGAAGGTGAAGTTGTGCATCGCGCACCGATTGTTACCGTAATGGGCCACGTTGACCACGGTAAAACCTCACTGCTTGACTACATTCGCGAAGCCAAGGTTGCCTCCGGCGAAGCCGGCGGTATTACCCAGCACATCGGTGCCTACCGCGTTGGCACCAGCCACGGTGAGCTGGCCTTCTTAGATACTCCGGGTCACGCCGCCTTTACCGCGATGCGTGCTCGCGGTGCCCAGTGTACCGACGTTGTTATTCTTGTTGTTGCCGCCGATGATGGCGTAATGCCGCAAACCGAAGAAGCGATTCAGCACAGCCGTGCTGCAGGCGTGCCTATGGTTGTTGCGATCAACAAAATCGATAAAGAAACTGCTGATCCGGATCGTGTTAAAAACGAGCTGGCAGCGAAAGACGTGATCCCTGAAGACTGGGGCGGTGATACGCAGTTTATTCCTGTGTCTGCTCACACTGGTGAAGGCATCGACGCGCTGTTAGAAGCTGTTGCCCTACAAGCGGAACTGCTTGAGCTGACCGCTCCAGTTGATGTTCCTGCTCGCGGTGTAGTAGTTGAGTCGCGTATGGATAAAGGTCGCGGTGCGGTTGCAACCGTGCTTGTACAAGGCGGTGAGCTGAAGCGCGGCGACATTATGCTGGCAGGTCAGAGCCTTGGCCGTGTGCGCGCGATGATTAACGAGCGCGGTGAAACCATCCAGCAGGCAGGCCCTTCAACGCCGGTAGAGCTGCTCGGTCTTGATACACCACCTCAGGCGGGTGATGAATTCCTGGTGGTAACGGATGAGCGCAAAGCGCGTGAAGTCTCTGAGTTCCGCGCCGAGAAAGAGCGCCAAGACAAGCTCAAGCGTCAGCAAGCGGCCAAACTTGAAAATATGTTTGCCAGCTTTGACGGCAGCACCGACAAGAAAGTACTTCCTGTGGTGGTTAAAACCGATGTGCGCGGTTCACTCGAGGCTATTTCTGCAGCCCTGATGGACTTGGGCAACGACGAAGTTCAGGTCAACATCATCGGTGACGGTGTCGGCGGTATCACCACCAACGACATCAACCTCGCGCTGACATCAAACGCTATTGTCCTGGCCTTTAACGTTCGTGCCGACAACGCTGCGAAGAAACTTGCCGAGGCTGAGAGCATCGAGGTTCGTTACTACAGCATCATTTATCAGCTGATCGACGAAGTTAAGTCGGCGCTGAGCGGTATGCTTGAGCCTGAGCGCGTTGAAGAATTTATCGGTTACGCCGAAGTGCGCGACGTATTCCGTTCGCCGAAGTTTGGTCAGGTTGCTGGCTGTATGGTCACCGAAGGTACGGTTATGCGTAACAAGCCTATCCGTGTTCTGCGCGATAACGTTGTTATCTTTGAAGGCGAGCTCGAATCCTTGCGCCGCTTTAAAGACGACGTCAACGAAGTTCGCAACGGCATGGAATGTGGTATCGGTGTTAAGAACTATGACGTTAAAGTCGGCGACCAGATCGAAGTCTTTGAAGTCAAAGAAGTTGCGCGTGAGCTTTAATGCCCAGAGAGTTTAAGCGAGCCGATCGCGTCTCCGACGCCCTGCAGCGCAGTATCGCCGAGATACTGCGCGCTGAGCTGCGCGACCCGCGCATAGGTATGCCGAACATCAATGCGGTAAAAGTGCCTAACGACCTGACTTCTGCCAAGGTTTACACCACCTTTATCGGGCTCTATGAACAAAAAGACATCGACGCCGCGATTGATGTGCTGAATGAGGCTGCGCCTTATATCCGCACCCAGGTTGCTAAAGATGTAAAAATGCGCGTTGTTCCGCGTATCTTTTTTGTCTACGACAAAGTTGCTGTCGAAGGCCAGATTCTTAGCCACAAAATTGATCAGGCCATCGCCGCCGATAAGCGCAATGATGATGAATCTAATGAGGCTAATGGTAATTCCGCTGAGGGCTCTAATAACTGATGGGCCGCAGACGTAAATTTGGCCGCAAGCTCGACGGTGTTCTGGTTGTAAATAAACACGCAGGCGAAACCTCAAATGCCGTGCTGCAGCGCGCTAAGCGCCTGTTTTTTGCGCAAAAGGCCGGCCACACGGGGGCGTTAGACCCACTCGCAACAGGTGTTTTGCCTCTGTGTTTTGGCGAGGCAACGAAGTTCAGTCAATTTCTTCTCGACGCAGATAAAGTCTATCGCTCGGTATTTGAGCTCGGTGTGGTCAGCGATACTGCCGACGCCGATGGCGAAATTCTTCAGGAACAAAGTGCAGCGGCTATTAGTCAGAGTGACGTAGAAGCGGCAATGGCCGGCTTCCGCGGCGAGATAGCCCAGGTGCCGCCGATGTACTCGGCATTAAAGGTCAATGGCCAGCCCCTGTATAAACTCGCTCGTCAGGGTATAGAGATTGAACGCAAGGCTCGCAGCGTAACGATTTACCGATATGAGCTGCTGAGTTTTGAAGCTGGCGAGCGCGCCTATGTCGAAGTAGAGATCGCCTGTACCAAGGGTACTTATGTGCGCTCTTTGGCAGCGGACTTAGGTGAAAAACTCGGTTGCGGTGCCAGGGTCTTTAAGTTGCACCGCGTTAAAAGCGGTGCTTTTGATGAAAGCATGGCGCTTGATCTCGAGGCACTTGAACAAGAGCGCGGTGAAGAGCGCGCAGAAGTACTCGACCACCACCTGCATGCAACCGATGCGCCGGTGGCCTCGCTGCCTAAAATAGAGATCGACGACGACAGCGGTTTTTATTTTTGTCGCGGTCAGCGAGTTATGGATACGCGGGTCTATCAAATTGCCGACGAAGGTGATACGGTGCGCGTTTTCGAAGAATCAGGCCGTTTTCTTGGGCTTGCCGAGATAACGGATGATGGCTGCTTGGCGCCAAAGCGCCTTGTGGTCTAGATTAAGTAGCTTAAGTTAGTTTTTGGCTGCTTATACAACACCGACCCCCGCTGTAAATATGCACGGCAGGGGCCGTATCAGGCTGAAACTTGGTTTTTACTAAGTTGCAGCAGGGCATATTCATAGTAAATAGAGGTATAGCTCCATGGCATTGAGCGCTCAAGAGAAACAAGCAATTGTCGCCGACAACGGTGGCCAAACTGGTTCAACTGAAGTACAAGTCGCTTTGTTAACTGCAAACATCAACAAGTTGCAAGGCCACTTCGCAGATCACAAAAAAGACAATCACAGTCGTCGTGGTCTGATTCGCATGGTGAACCAGCGTCGTAAGTTGCTCGACTATCTTAAAGGTAAGGACCTCAACCGCTACGCTGCGCTGATTAAAAAGCTTGGCCTGCGCCGTTAAGGAACCTGAAAGTGCCCGCCTTGTGCGGGCATTTTTTGTGTTGCCTGACAGAATTTTTATATTGATGAAGAAAAGAAAAGTATAGGAAGGGCAATGAATCCCGTTAAAAAGCAATTCGAATACGGTGGACAAACCGTAACTTTAGAGACAGGACGTGTCGCGCGTCAGGCTACTGGTGCTGTTATCGCCAGTGTTGGTCAGACCTCTGTTCTGTGTACCGTTGTTGCTGCAAAAAGTGCTTCTGAGGGTCAGGATTTTTTCCCTCTGTCTGTGCACTATCAAGAGAAATACTACGCTGCCGGTAAAATCCCCGGTGGTTTTTTAAAGCGTGAAGGCCGCCCTTCAGAGAAAGAGACTCTGACCAGCCGCCTTATCGACCGCCCCATTCGCCCACTGTTCCCGAACGGCTTTTTAAACGAAGTTCAAGTTCTGTGTACCGTGATCAGCTCTGAGAAAGACATCGACCCAGATATTTGTGCGATGATCGGTACTTCAGCTGCGCTGGCGATTTCTGGTATTCCGTTTGCCGGCCCAATTGGAGCGGCGCGTGTTGGTTACAACCAGGAAGCTGGTTACCTGCTGAACCCAACTTACAGTGCGCTTAAAAATAGCGAGCTGGACATGGTTGTTGCCGGCACCAAAGAAGCGGTATTAATGGTTGAGTCTGAAGCTCAAGAGTTGCCTGAAGATATTATGCTCGGTGCCGTACTCTACGCTCACCAGGAAATGCAGGCTGTTATTCAAGCTGTCAATGAACTCGCTGCCGAAGCCGGCAAAGACAAGTGGGAGTGGACAGCTCCCGCCGCCAACGAGCCGTTGATTAACGCGGTTACTGATGGCTACGGCGCAGATATTGCCGAAGCTTATCGTATCACTGACAAAATGGCCCGCTACACTCGCTTGGGTGAACTGCGCGATGCCGCAGCCGAAGCGCTGGCCAGTGAAGACGTTGACGCCGACGAAGTTAAAAAAGTTTTCAGCAAGCTTGAAAAACAAACCGTGCGCCGCGCCATTATCAATGGTGAGCCGCGCATCGACGGTCGCGACACTTCTACCGTGCGCCCAATTGCCGTTGAAGTAGGTGTTTTGCCCAAGGTTCACGGTTCGGCTTTGTTTACCCGCGGTGAAACTCAAGCTTTGGTTGTTGCGACTCTCGGTTCCGCGCGCGATGCACAGATCATCGACGCCCTTGAAGGCGAGCGCAAAGATCCATTTATGTTGCACTACAACTTCCCTCCGTACTCGGTTGGTGAGTGCGGTCGTATCGGCGCCACTGGCCGCCGTGAAGTAGGCCACGGTCGCTTGGCCCGTCGCGGTGTTGCTGCAACTCTGCCTAGCCAGGAAGAGTTCCCTTACACCATGCGTGTTGTCAGCGAGATCACCGAATCTAACGGCTCGAGCTCAATGGCCTCTGTATGTGGTACGTCTTTGGCTTTGATGGACGCCGGTGCACCTGTTAAAGCGCCTGTTGCCGGTATTGCTATGGGGCTTGTGAAAGAAGATGATGGTTTTGCAGTATTGACTGACATCCTCGGTGATGAAGACCACCTCGGCGATATGGACTTTAAAGTTGCCGGTACCTCTGCTGGTGTAACGGCACTGCAGATGGACATTAAAATCGAAGGCATTAATGAAGAGATCATGAGCATTGCTCTTGATCAGGCCTTGCAGGCACGTTTGCACATCCTCGCGGAAATGAACAAGTGCATCGATGCGCCGCGTCAGAAGCTCAGTGAAAACGCACCTCAGTTCTACCAGACCAAGATCGACCCGGACAAGATCCGCGACGTTATCGGTAAAGGTGGTGCGACCATCCGTTCTATTACCGAAGAGACTCAGTGTTCTATCGATATCGAAGACGATGGTACTTTGAAGATCTACGCTCCGGACGGTGATGCACTGCAGGCAGCGATCGACAAGGTTGACGAAATTACCGCAGAAGCGGAGATTGGTGCGGTTTACGACGGCGTTGTTGCCCGTATCGTTGACTTCGGTGCCTTTGTTACTTTCCTGCCGGGCAAAGATGGTTTGGTTCATATCAGCCAGATTGCTCACGAGCGTGTTAAAAACGTCAGTGACTACCTCGAAGAAGGTCAAGAGGTTAAGGTTAAGTGTCTTGACGTCGACAACCGCGGTCGTATCAAGCTTTCAATTAAAGAGTTGCTTGATCCACCAGCTCCAGAGGCGTCTGACGATGCGAATGGCAATGTAGCTGAAGGTGAAGAGCCACAAGCTTAAGCCGTTTGAGTTGCTGAATAAAAAGCCCGCTCAGGCGGGCTTTTTTGTGTCTGATATTTTTGAAGTTGAACCTTATGAGAGTTTTTTTATTGCTATTTGCGCTGTTAGCGATAAGCGCCGGTGCTGCAGAGCAAGAGAAACCCAAAATTGAACTCGGTGTGGCGCTGGGAGCCCAGTACCTTGCCGATTATCGCGGCTCTAAACAATACGGGGCCAAAGCCTTACCTGTTCCGTTTTTGATTTACCGCGGAGATAGGATCAAAATCGACAGAAAAGGTCTCAGTGGCGAGCTCGTTAAAACCCTGTACTGGGAGTTTAATGTCAGTGGCGAGGTTGCCTTAAGTGGTGGGCGCGACGACAATTATTTGCGCCGGGGCATGCCCGAGCTGGATTCAACCTTTGAACTTGGGCCTTCGTTAAATATTGCCCTCGATGGCAATGTTAACGACGACGGCTGGGTATTGCGCATGCCTGTACGCGCGGTATTTGGTGCGAGTTTAAGCGGTATCGACTATGTCGGTTACCTTTTTAACCCAAAGATTACCTGGCGTCACGAACAGGAAAATGAACGAGATTGGCGTATATCCAGCTCTCTGGGTATTACCTGGGCCGATGAAAATTACCACGATTATTATTATCAGGTCGATGAAGAGTTTGTCTTGCCCGATAGGCCTTATTACGATGCTCGTGCGGGTTTTAGCGGCAGTTATTTTAAAAGCTCACTGACTCAGCGCCGCGGTGATTGGCGTTACGGCGTTGCACTACGTTACGATAACTTAAGCGGCACGGACTTTTCTAAAAACAGCCCGCTGGTAGAAACCAACGATTTTTTCTCGGTCAGTTTTTTGTTGGCACGCTACTTCTGGGCTCAGTAGAAAATTGCCTTTGTTGAAGGAGTCAAAACATTGTTGCAGTTAACGGATAAAGTGGGCCAGGGAAAGGAGCGAGCCTGTTACGTACACCCGGACGACAGCTCCAAAGCGGTGAAGGTATTGCTCGGTGATGAAAGCACACAGATGCAGCGCGAGATTCGTATTTATGAATACCTGAATAAGAACAAAGCTGTACCCTACAAGCGTATTCCTGCGTATTACGGCACAGTTGAGACAAATTTAGGCACAGGTTATGTGTTTGATCTTGTTCGCGATGCCGATGGTCAGGTATCTAAATCGTTAAAATGGTATTTGCAGCATGGCAGTAGCCCTAAAGACTTCAAGCGCCAGCTGAAAAACCTGCGTCGTTATTTTCTCAAGTACAAAGTCATATTTAATCACGATATGTACGAGGGTAATATTCTTGTACGTATTACCAAAAAAGGCCGGCGCAAGTTGGTGGTGATTGACGGTCTTGGTGAAGTGACTTTTGTGCAGTGGCCAAACCGCTTCGGATTTTTTGCTAAACGAAAGATAATGCGCCGCTGGCAGCGCTTTTACAGACGCTTGCTGAGAAACTACGATAGTTTTGTACAGCGTTCAGATAATGCCGCATAATTTTCCTGGTTAAACTTCGCTGCGCGATTTTAACTTTTATTGATTAAAGCAAAATAAACCTTGATGCAGCTGCGTAAGCTACGCGCTTTATATTTTGAGTGCAGATGCTTTGGACAAGTTACATATAGGCGACAAGTTATTTGACTCGCGCCTTTTTCTCGGTACCGGTAAATTTTCTTCTCTCGCCCAGATGACGCGTTCCATCGCGGCGTCTGAGACTCAGTTGGTCACTTTGGCCCTGCGGCGAATAAACCCCGCGCAACCAGACTTTGATCTCGCCTCTGAGCTGCTTAAACTAAAGCTCCAGTTATTTCCGAATACCTCGGGAGCGCGAACGGCTGATGAGGCGCTGATGCTGGCGCATATGTCTCGCGAGTTATTAAACAGCTCTTGGCTGAAGCTGGAAATTCACCCGGACCCGCGTTATTTACTGCCGGACCCTGTAGAAACCCTAAAGGCCTGCGACTTACTCGTTCAACAGGGGTTTACTGTCTTACCTTATGTGAATGCCGACCCGGTACTTTGTAAGCGCCTTGAAGAAGTTGGTGCGGCGGCGGTCATGCCGCTGGCGGCGCCGATAGGTAGTAACCAGGGGCTTAAAACTAAAGCCATGCTCGAGATTATCATCGAGCAAAGTCAGGTGCCGGTTGTGGTTGATGCAGGTCTCGGCGCACCGTCTCATGCTGCTGAAGCCATGGAGCTAGGTGCTGATGCGGTGTTAGTTAATAGCGCTATCGCGGCAAGTGCGGAGCCTGTTTTAATGGCTGCTGCATTTTCTCAAGCGGTTCAAGCTGGTCGCTCGGCGTACTGCGCTGGCCTTGCTGGGCGTTCTCAGCAAGCCCGCTCAACCAGCGACTTTACTTCTTTTTTAGAGCTGCAGTGACAGCGGGTTGCGACGGTGGCTTTTAGCGAGCAAATTAAAAAATACAGTTGGGCGGAAGTACAGCTACAGCTCTATGCCAAAACAGCTTTAGATGTTGAGCAGGCTCTGGCCCAGAAAAATAGGACGTGGCAAGATTTTTTAGCCTTGTTATCGCCGGCAGCTGAGCCTTATCTCGAGGCAATGGCCAAGCAAAGTCACGCGCTTACTTTACAGAATTTTGGTCGCTGCATGCATGTGTATGTGCCGATGTATTTATCGAACAAGTGTGCAAATTTTTGTACTTATTGTGGTTTTAGCATTAAAAATAAAATCAAACGCCTGTCTTTAACTCCTGGGCAAATTCTAACAGAAGCGGAATTTTTACTTGAACAAGGGCATCAGCAATTATTGCTGGTTACCGGTGAGACTTCAAAAATAGGTGTGGCTTATATTGAGCAGGCTATTGAGTTACTCTCGCCGCTGTTTTCGAGCATTGCAATTGAAACTCAAGCCTTTGAGTTGTGTGATTACCAGCGCTTGCGAAACAAAGGTTTGCATGCGGTTACGCTGTATCAAGAAACCTACAATTTAGGTAGCTATCAACAATATCATCTGCGAGGAAATAAAGCAGATTACTGGCGGCGCTTAGATAGCCATGATAAAACTGGCGCTGCAGGTGTGCACAAACTTGGTCTCGGTGTACTGCTCGGTCTTGATGATTGGCGTGTGGATAGCGCCTTTACCTATTTGCATTTGAAGTATTTGGAAAATCGTTACTGGCGCAGCCGTTTTAGTATTAGTTTCCCACGTTTGCGAAATGCTGAAGGCTACGTTGCCGATCATGAAATCAGCGACAAACAACTTGTGCAATTGTTGTGCGCTTATCGCCTTTGCAACCCTTTTGTGGAGCTAAACCTCTCAACTCGTGAGAGTGCTAATTTTAGAAAAAATGTGGCACCGCTGGGCGTGACACATATGAGCGCTGGTGCGCGGACCTCGCCCGGCGCTTATAGCGACACTGGTGCTTTGGAGCAATTTGAAATTTGTGATCAACGCCCAACCGAGGAGGTTGCCGCCAGTTTAAGGCAAGCTGGTTTTGATGTGGTGTTTAAAGATTGGTATGGCCATAAGCCAAGTATACAATCAGGCATAAATTTGTATTAGGGCTTACCGGTGTTCATACGGGCAACAAAACTATCGCAGCATTGCTAAGAATGCGAGCGTAGCAAGGCCAAGGCTCGTGAGCTCTCTATTTAGCTCAAATTGCCCTGGTAAGAAAAAATAGCTTGCTCCAGCGGCGGTGAACAGCAATGCGCTGAGACCCAGGCGCTGCTTTTTTTGTCTGCGCCTGGATTTATTTAGCTCGTCACTAAAGTGTCTAAGTTCTGGAGCTATATCTGCCAGGCTCTGAATTTTATTCATACTGTTAATAGTAAGCGCTGGCAGGTTTGGGGCCTGTTCTAACCACTCCGGTGCGTTGTATTTAAGCTCTTTATATAGCGTACGCAAGCTGTAACGCTTTTTAAGCCACTTTTCTAAAAATGGGTGGGCGGTTTGCCAAAGGTCGAGCTCTGGATAAAGCTGGCGGCCCAGGCCTTCAATATTAAGCAGGGTTTTTTGTAGCAGCACTAGCTGCGGTTGCACAGGCATATTAAAGCGTTGAGCGGTGCGAAATAAACTGATCAGGGCTTCGCCAAAGCTTATTTCCTGCAGGGGTTTTTGAAATAGCGGTTCGCACACTGCACGAATGGCGCTCTCAAACGCTCCGGCCGAGGTGTCAGCCGGAACCCAGCCGCTGCTTATGTGCAGTTCGGCAACCTGGCGGTAGTCGCGCCGAAACATCGCAATTAAATTGCGCGCTAAATAATATTGATCCTCACGGCTTAAGCTGCCGCAAATTGCACAGTCGATGCCAATGTAACTCGGGTTGTGTTCCGGGTTTTTGCGTGAAACAAATACATTGCCCGGGTGCATATCGGCGTGAAAAAAATTGTGTTCAAAAACCTGAGTAAAAAATACTTCTACACCGCGCTCGGCGAGAAGCTTTAAGTTGGTACTCTGCGCATTAATTTGCTCGAGGTCATTTACCGGTATGCCATCAATGCGCTCTATTACCAACACATTGCTGCGGCAAAAATCCCAATAAACTTCGGGGATATAAAGCTTGTCACTGTTTTCGAAATTCCTGCGAAGTTGAGAGGCGTTGGCCGCCTCTTTCATCAAGTCGAGCTCGTCGAGCACTGTCATTCGATAATCGGCGACTACTTCGACGGGGCGCAAACGCCTGGCTTCACTGGAGAAGCGCTCAAGCCAGTGTGCGAGTTGGGCGAGTAAGCGAGTATCGCGTTCAATCGTAGCTTGTATGCCAGGGCGAACAACTTTAATGACTATCTCGCGTCCGTTTTTTAGTTTTGCTTCGTGTACTTGAGCAATTGAGGCGGAGGCGAGTACTTCGTGTTTGTAGTCGTCAAATAAATCATCTATATCCGCGCCGAGCGCCTGTTCAACCAGCTGTTTAAAGCGCTGTTGTTCAAATGGCGCGACCTGATCTTGAAGTTTGCTGAGTTCAAGCACAAGGTCGGCGGGCAGTAGATCGGGCCTGGTCGACAACAGTTGACCGAACTTGATGAAAATTGGCCCGAGCTCTTCGAGCGCCATACGCAGGCGCACGGCTCGCTCTGCTTTGTGTTTGGGAAATAACAGTAAAGGCCAGAGCAGCAAGCGCCAGTGCCAGGGGGCTTTCAGGGGTAATAAGTCGATCAGCCGGTACTTGCCCAAGCAAAAAGCGATGCGCAGTAAGCGTAACAAGGAGCTCACTTTCTAGTCCTTAATAACGGTGTTTTTTAATTGTTGTAACCTGGCCTCGAGGCGTTCGCTATCGCGCCGGAGTTCCTGGACGGAGGCTTGGAAAAAAAGTACTTCTTCTGGGTGGGGGAGTAGTCGCCACTCGCTGTGCAACAGATTTTCAAGGTGGGCCTGGCTTTCTTTTTTGTTAAATGAAGGTAAAACCTGCTTTAAGCTTTTGAATGCTATGCTCGCGGCACTGCTGAGCTCCGGACCTATTTTTGCGCTTAACATGTCTTGCCAATCGATATCGACGTCAGAGGCGATATCCGCCAGTGCTTGCAATAAAGCAAGCTCACCCTCGGCGTGGATGCCGCTGCCGGCGAGGCTGTGTTTTTTATCGCTAGCCAAGTTTTTAAATTGCTGCAGCTCTCCGCGAAGTGTTAAATCGGCCTTGTTGTCATCGAGTTCAGACTCCGGCAGTAAAGCCAGATAGGCGTGTTTGTTTTCGACGCGCAGGCGCACAACTAAAGTTAGGTCGCTAAATAAGATAGCGATATGTTTTTGCTCTAGCTGTGTTAAGCGTTGTTTGCTTGCCGGGTCATACTGCAAGCTTTCATTCAGTGCTTTTTCTAGGCAAATTGCAACCAGCGCTAACAAGCTTGGGTCCATGCCACCAAGTTTAACACTCACGCTTTTAAAGCCTTGTGCAGGGCGACAATGCCCCCGGTCATATTGTGGTAAGTACAGCTGTGAAAACCGGCATCGAGGATTAACTCTTTTAAGCTTTCCTGGTCTGGGTGCATGCGTATGCTTTCGGCAAGGTAGCGGTAACTGTCGGCGTCGTTGGTAACGACTTTACCCATAAGCGGCAGCAGTCGGAAACTGTAAGTGTCGTAGGCTTTTTCTAATAGGGCATTTTGGGGTTTAGAAAACTCGAGCACCAATAGCCGCCCGCCGGGCTTGAGTATGCGCAGCATGCTTTTTATCGCGAGTGTTTTGTCGGTGACGTTGCGCAAGCCAAAGGCAATGCTGATGCAGTCAAAATAATTATCCGGAAATGGCAGGTATTGAGCGTCGGCCTGAACGTAGTCGAGGTTACCGACCAGGCCCTTGTTAATTAATTTGTCGCGCCCAACCTTGAGCATGCTCTCGTTGATGTCGGCTAGCACAACCCGGCCTTTGGGGCCAACAATCTTACTGAATTTTGCACTGAGATCGCCGGTACCGCCGGCAATATCAAGAACCTTGTTGCCGGGGCGAAGGCCGGAGCTTTCAACAGTGAACATTTTCCACAAGCGGTGCACACCACCGCTCATCAGGTCGTTCATAATGTCGTATTTGGCCGCGACGCTGTGAAAGACATCGGCCACTTTAGCGGCTTTGTCTCCTGCTTTGACGGTTTCAAAACCAAAGTGGGTATTTTCCTGATCTTTCATGCTGCTTTGCGCTCGCGTTTATCGGCAAATATAAAGGGCGATAGTTTAAGAGCAGACGCGGCTTAGGTACAGGGCTAGCGTTTGATCTGCATGGGCTTCATGTGGTGCGAGAGTTTCGCCTAGAGAGCTTTTAGGGGCATCGCGGGACGTCGTGAATACCTCCATGTAGACTTCGCCGCCGCATCCATGCGGCAGAGACCCGCTCAACCCCTAAGAGCTCTCTAGGCTACCTATGTGCCAGTGTTTAGCTATGAGCGCCTATACGTAAGCGTTTGAGACTCAAGGTTCGGAATTTAGGGCTGCCACTTCAATGGCTGAACACCATCAAGTTCGAGGCGGCGTTGTTTGGCCTCTTCGAGATACTCTTCCCAGAGTTCATCTTGCTTGAGGCAGAGCTCGCGAAAATAGGGCCAGCTATAGATGCCTGTGTCGTGGCCGTCATCAAAGCTTAAGCGCAGGGCGTAGTTGCCCTGACGCTCGATACCGGTGATTCGCACACTCTGTTTATCGAGTGGGACTTTCTTTTGATCGGGCCCGTGGCCTTGAACTTCGGCGGAAGGGCTGAGGACTCGTAATAATTCGGCGCTGAGAGTAAATGTTTCGGTGCCGTAACGTAACTCGAGCTGTTGGCTTTCATTGCTTAGCTTTATTTGAGTGGGTTTCATTTAAGTCTGAGCCAAATGGGGTGAACGTTGTGGGTTGGCACTGGGCCGTGATACAGGGAGAGATGCGAAGGGCGCTCTTTTGAAGGCGTTAGCGCCGCATGAAACGGCAAGTCACAAAATTTAGAAAAACTTTGAACGGCCGCCCGCGCCCGAAGGGGCGAGGGCAGGATGCCCGAGCGTTTACCGCACAGGATATCTTGAGTGTGCCCTGAGGGCCTCCGCCTGTAATTGTGGCGGTCTCTAACGATAAGCATGGGCCTATCAGGTAATGAGTTAGAGAATAAATCGACTCAGGTCTTCGTTTTTAGCAAGCACCTGGAGCTGGTCTTCAACCATCTTCGCATCGATAACGACAGGCGCGCCGTTGCTTGAGCACTGGAAACTGATCTCTTCGAGCAGTTTTTCCAATACTGTATGCAGGCGGCGGGCGCCGATATTTTCGGTGCTTTCGTTCACTTCAAACGCAATTTCGGCAATTTTGCGGATGCCGTCTTTGGTGAAGTCGAGCTCGATACCTTCGGTCTTCATCAGGCTTTGGTGTTGCATGGTTAACGCGGCTTTAGGTTCCGTGAGTATGCGTTCAAAGTCGTCTGGGCTCAGCGCTTCAAGCTCAACGCGAATCGGCAGGCGGCCCTGCAGTTCGGGGATCAGATCCGAAGGTTTGGCCAGGTGGAAAGCGCCCGAGGCGATAAAGAGCATGTGGTCGGTCTTAATCATGCCGTGTTTGGTGCTGACCGTGCAGCCCTCAATCAGCGGCAGAAGATCGCGCTGCACACCTTCGCGGCTGACATCGCCACCGCTGGCACTTTCGCGTTTGCAGACTTTGTCGATTTCGTCGATAAAGACGATGCCATTTTGCTCGGCCGCCTCAATGGCTCGGGCCTTAATTTCATCTTCATTGACCAGCTTGGCCGCTTCTTCTTCGCTGATTTTTTTAAAGGCTTTGGCAACCGTCATCTTGGCTTTTTGTTTTTTGTCTTTGCCGAGGTTGCTGAACATATTTTGCAGCTGATTGGTCATGTCCTCCATGCCTGGAGGGGCCATAATCTCAACGCCAACAGGTGTGGCGCTGACTTCAATATCTATCTCTTTATCGTCGAGTTTGCCTTCGCGCAGCTTTTTGCGAAAAACCTGGCGAGTGCTGTTGTCGCTTTCGTTTTCAGCGCCGCGAGCCGGTGGCAGCAGGGCGTCTAGTACACGCTCTTCGGCCGCTTCCTGGGCGCGGAATTCAACTTTTGTCATCTCTTGCTCGCGCAGCATTTTAATGGCGCGATCCACCAGGTCGCGCACAATGCTTTCGACATCGCGGCCGACATAGCCGACTTCGGTAAATTTGGTGGCTTCAACTTTGATAAATGGCGCGTTGGCAAGTTTGGCCAGTCGGCGGGCGATTTCGGTTTTGCCGACACCGGTGGGGCCTATCATCAGTATATTTTTCGGTGTGACTTCGTTGCGCAGGCTCTCGTCGAGTTGCATGCGCCGCCAGCGGTTGCGAAGCGCAATGGCGACGGCTTTTTTGGCGCTGTCCTGACCGACGATGTGTCGGTCGAGTTCGTGAACGATTTCACTCGGAGTCATATGGCTCATGTTAAAACTCCAGTTCTTCAATGGTGAAGTTGTGGTTGGTGTAAACGCAAATGTCGCCGGCGATAGTCAGGCCTTTTTCAACAATGTCTCGCGGGTCGAGTTCGGTATTGTCAAATAGCGCGCGCGCCGCACTTTGGGCAAAGCTGCCACCTGAGCCTATGGCCATTAAGTCGTCTTCGGGTTGAATGACATCGCCGTTGCCGCTGATGATTAACGAGGCTTCTTTATCTGCAACGCAGAGCAGGGCTTCGAGCCGGCGCAGAGCGCGGTCGCTGCGCCAGTCTTTAGCGAGTTCAACCGCTGCGCGCACTAACTGCCCGCCGTGGGCTTCGAGCTTGGCTTCAAAGCGCTCAAACAGGGTAAAAGCGTCGGCAGTGCCGCCGGCAAAACCCGCGATAACTTGATCTCGATATAGGCGGCGCACTTTGCGTGCATTGCCTTTCATGATGGTGTTGCCCAGGCTGACCTGGCCGTCGCCGCCGATCACAACTTTGTTGCCCCGGCGAACGGAAAGAATGGTGGTACCGCGATATTGCTCCACAGCTTGACCTTTTGTGCTTGGCGAAAGCTGTGAAAATTGGGGTGCAAGCGCTCTATTTCAAGCGTGTGAAATTTATTTTTCTATCTTGCGTTTTAAGGTGAGGTATTCAAGCCCTTCGCTAACCAGGTCCTGGCGAGCTTTGGCGAGTTTACTTTTGTTTAGGTACGGGCCGACAATCACCCGGTAGCGTGTTTCACCGCTTTGCATCTTGCTGCTTTCGATGCTGGTGTTCATATTCATTAAGATCAGGCGTGCACGCAGTTTGTCTGCGTCATTTTCATTGCGGAACGACGCGACCTGTAAAAAATACTCGTGGGTGGCAGCCTGCTCAATTTGCGCTTCAGTGGGCGCTTCGTACTCTGGTACTTCAACTTGCTGTTGTTTGAGTCTGTCGTAAAACTCAAATACCGGGCCTTTTACTTCCTCGGGCACTTTGAGTTTTGGCAGTTCGGTTTTGTTTTGTGCTGGCGCGCTGTTTGTTGTGCCCTCTTCTTTGAGTTTGCTGAGGTGGGCAATAAACATGATAAAGGCGCCGAGAGCCATGCCGGTGAGTAACCAGAGCCAGCCGGGGATTTGGCGTTCAGTGCTGTTGCGGCGGGCGTGGTGTTGGCGCTTACTCATCGGGCGTATTTTAAGGGTGTACTTAGTTTAAGAGGTGCGACGGCGGCGCAGCGGATTTTGAGCGCATGCTAGCGCAAGCCGCGGCGTATGTGAATCGCCGTCGCATAAAAGTTTTGTTGCTGCTTGAGTTTATACACGGCTTGTGTTTTAAGCTGTTTCCAAAGGGTCGATATCGAGGCTCCAGCGCACGCGTTTACTCAGAGCACTCTGCTCGAGCTCGTCAACGAGTGCTTTGACGATGCTTTTGAGTGTGCTGCGCTTGTTGGCTTTGACACTGAGCTGAAAACGGTAGCGATCTTGAATTTTTTCCATGCTTGAGGGCATCGGCCCGAGCAAGCTGTGCTCCTGTGATGGTGGGTACAGGCGTGAATAAGCACTGCGCAGTGTTTCGAGCAGCGCGCTGGCATTCTCCGCGCGCTTGCTTTCAGCCCTAAATTGCGCACTAAAGCTGTAGGGTGGCAGTTCGTTGTGAAGCCGTTCGCTGAGCAGGTGGCGGGCAAAACTGTAGTAGCCGCGCTGACACAGCAGTTGCAGCAAGGGGTGGTCCGGACGGTGGCTTTGCAATAATACCAGGCCGCGGCTGCCTTCGCGCCCGGCTCGCCCGGCAACTTGCATTAGCAGTTGGCCCATGCGCTCCATGCCGCGAAAATCTGAACTGAAAAAACCCTGATCTGCATCCGTGACAATCACCAGTTTTAGATTTGGAAAGTGATGGCCTTTGGCTAACATTTGGGTGCCGACCAGCACACAGGCCTGGCCGCTTTGCACCTGCGCGAGCTTATCTGCAAAGCTTTTTTTACTGCGGCTACTGTCGCGGTCTACGCGCAGGACCGGCGTTTCAGGAAAGCTCTGCTGCAGGGCCTGCTCGAGCTGTTCAGTACCGACCCCCCGGCTCTCGAGCTGGCTCTGCTGGCAGTTTGGGCAGCTCTGGTAAACGCGGCTGCGCCAGTCGCAGTGATGGCAGTGAAGTCGCGCAGGGCGGCTGTGCAGGGTCATGCTGGCGCTGCAGCGCGGGCATTCGCTCATCCAGCCGCAGTGGTGGCACAGTTGCACGGCGGCGTAGCCGCGCCGGTTTTGAAAAACTAAGGCCTGCTCCCCGCGTTCAAGACAGGAGCGGATGGCGCCTAGGGCGGCCTGGCTTAAACCTGCGTGCATATTTTGGTCGCGCAGATCGAGACATTGCAGCAGCGGCGCAGCACTGCCGCTGGCGCGCTGTTTGAGTACGAGGTGATGATATTTCTTGTCGAGCGCCTGTTTAAGGCTCTCTAAGCTCGGTGTGGCACTGCCGAGCACAATGGGGATTTTGAGCTGGTTGGCGCGGTAGATGCTGAGGTCGCGGGCGGAATAGCGAAGGCCGTCCTGCTGTTTGTAGGCCAGGTCGTGCTCTTCATCCACGATGATCAGGCCGGCGTGCTTTAATGGGCTGAGTGCAGCCAGGCGCGTACCGATAATTATTTGGGCGCTGCCATCTAGGGCTTGCAACCAGTTGCGCGCGCGCTGAGCTTCACTGACACCGCTGTGCAGTTCGATCAGCGGCACATTAAAACGCTGGCGAAAACGCTGCACTGTTTGGGGGCTGAGGCCTATCTCGGGAACAAGCACGAGCACTTGCTGCCCAGCTCTGAGCGCGCGCTCACTGAGCTGTAAATACACCTCTGTTTTTCCGCTGCCGGTCGCTCCGTGCAGTAAATAACAGGCAAAGTGATGAAAGCGCACCGCGTCAACCGCCGCCTGCTGTTCGCCGTTGAGTTCGAGGGCTTTTTGTTTTAGCAGTTCACTTACTCGGGCTTGGGCTTGCTTCTGCTCGGGTTCGGTGTCAGTGCGTTCTAGCAGGCCTTTTTGCTCCAATGCTTTAATTGTGCTTGCAGAGAAGTCGAGCTGCTTGCGCTGTTCTGAGTCAAAATAGCCGTGCTCAAGCAGGTAGCGCAGTATCTGCTGCTGTTTGGGACTGCGTTTGAGGGCATCGTGGTTCAGGCCTTTGCCCTCGCGACTAAGTTGCCAGTAATTATTCTCTGGAAGTGCTTTGCCCTGGCGCAAATACGGCGGGATGCTGCTTTGCAGGACTTCGCCGAGGGGGTGCAGGTAGTAATCACTCAGCCACTGGCAAAGTGTCAAGAGTTCTGCGGGTAGCTTAAATTTACTCGGCAGGGTTTGTTGATAGTTTTTTATTTTTGTGGCTTCGAGTTCGCTTGATGGGCCGAACCCAACAACAACGCCGGCCATATCGCGGTTCGCAAAATTGGCCAGAACGAGCTGCCCCAGCTGTGGAGGTTTTTCCCCGGCCGGGACTCGGTAGTCAAACGCCCGGCGCAGCGGCACTGGCAGGGCGATCTGAACAATGTGTGTGTCGTGGTTGGCTTGCATACTGCCTATTTACTTGCTGTTCAATTCTGGTACTATCCGCGCTCATTTTGGCCGACTTCGGTCGCCATTTCGATTAACCCGTAAGCACTTACGCGGTGCCCAACACTGGATTGGGTGGCGGCGTATATTTAAGTGGGGCGTATTATGCAAGCAGATATTCAACCAAGCTATGGCGAAATGAATGCAACGTGCAGTTGTGGCAACGTCATTAAGACCCGTTCAACTTTGGGCAAAGACATCCATATCGATGTGTGCTCTCAGTGTCACCCTTTCTACACTGGTAAGCAGAAAGTTGTAGATAGCGGCGGTCGCATCGACAAATTCAATAAGCGCTTCGGTCGCATCACTGCGAAGAAGTAAGCTTAAAAAAGCCGGCGTTAAGCCGGCTTTTTTGTATCTGTTATCCATTTCTTCTCTGGCCGAATACACCCCTGTATTGGCTATTAAAAAATCTCTTCGGCAAATGTTTCAATGGCTTTTTCAGGCTCTTCGATATCGGAGCTTTCGATCAGGCGCGGTACTTTGTTTACCCTGAAGAATTCAAACCGGGCGTCTGGGTCGTTAGCGCGCGCGCGCAAGCCTGTTTCGGGATCTATACGTACGGTAACAATGCCGGGTGGTTGCTTGCGGGGGCGGTCTGGGCTGTTTTTGAGTGCGACACGCATAAAGTCCATCCATATCGGCAGAGCTGCGCTGCCGCCATACTCGCGGTTGCCCAGCGGCGTATTTTGATCAAAGCCGACCCAAGTTGTTGCGATGACGTCGGGGTTGTAGCCGCTAAACCAGGCGTCGAGTGGACCATTGGTTGTGCCGGTTTTCCCGGCAATATCACTGCGTTCTAGGGCGCGAGCGCGTCGCCCGGTACCGCGGCGGATAACGTCTTTGAGAATATCATCCATGATAAATGCGACTTGCTCACCGATAATGCGTTCTGCTCTCGGGTAGTCAGAGGGCTCGAGCCAGCCGAGTTCTCGCTTGAATTCCAAGGGCAGCTCAAAGTAGTCAATGTCGGTCTCGACAGTGCCGTTTTCTACATCTAATACATAGTTGTTATTTGTTGCTTCGTCGCATTCTGAGCAAACGGTTGCCGGCAGCGCTTCGTAGATAATATTGCCGTCGGTATCGGTAATGCGCTGAATGAGGTGGGGGCTGATTTTGTAGCCGCCATTGGCAAAACTTGCCCATGCGGTTGCCATCTCCATAGGCGGTACAGCTTGGGTGCCCAGGGCTAAGCTTAAGTCGCGCGGTAGCGCTTGAATGTCAAAGCCAAAACGGCTGAAGCTTTTGAGCGCAGTGTTGATACCGAGTTGCTGTAGTATGCGAATACTTACCAGGTTGCGCGAGCGATATAGCGCTTCGCGCAGGCGCATATCGCCGTAGAATTTGCCGCCGTCATTTTTCGGACGCCAGGTGTTTTCTAGTTCTTCATCGTTAAAAACAAGCGGGCTGTCATTGATTAAGGTGGCCGCTGTCATCCCGTTTTCCAGTGCTGCGGTATATAAAAACGGTTTGAAGTTTGAGCCGGGCTGGCGCTTGGCTTGAGTAGCCCGGTTGAATTTACTCTGGTAGAACGAGAAACCACCGACAATGGCGAGAATGCCACCGTTGTTGGGATCGAGCGCGACAAGTGCAGCCTGAGCGCTGGGCAACTGGCTCAGGCGCCAGCTGCGATCTTTCTGTTGAATAACACGGATAACGTCGCCTACACGAAACATCTCGGCCGGGCTTTTATATTTGGCGCCCTGACGGTTTTCACTGATATAGGGGCGCATGTCACTTGGCCCTTCATCCCATTTGAGTTCTATAAGATCTCCCTGGCGGTTGAGTAGAGCAATGCTTTTTTCTTCAATTTGGGTGACAGCGGCCGGCATCAAGCCTTCAAAATCGTCGATCTTTCGCAATCTATCGATCCAGGCCTGTTTAGTTTCCTGATCCAGGTTTATTTGTTTTGATGTGTTGTCAGCGTTGTTTTCGTTGCTGATGACTTGGGTGGCCAGATTGAGTTCGGCTCCGCGCCAGCCATGGCGCTGATCATAAGTAAGTAAGCCTTTACGCACTGCTCGTTGAGCTGCGATCTGCATTTCGGCATTGACGGTGGTATAGACCTTGTAGCCCTTGGTGTAAGCCTCGGTACCGTAAGAGCGGATGGCTTTGGTGCGGGCAAGCTCTGCCACATAAGGGGCTCTCGCATCGAGCTGACTTCCGTGATAGCGAGCGCTTACACCTTCGGCGGTAGCGCCATCGTAAGCGGCTTGGTCAATCATCTTCAGGGTCAGCATGCGCCCAAGTATCCAATTGCGTCGCTCGACTGCTCGTTTGGGGTTGACGATGGGGTTCTGAGTTGAAGGGCCTTGAAACAGCCCGGCAATCATGGCCAGTTGAGCTAGACTTAGGTCGCTGAGCTCCTTGCCGTAGTAAACCTCGGCCGCCGCTTGTATGCCGTATGCGCGCTTGCCCAGGAACATGTAGTTGACATAGAGCTCGAGTATCTCGTCTTTGCTGAGCTCGCGTTCGAGTTTCAGGGAGAGAAGGATTTCATTAAATTTTCGAATGAATTTCCTGTCGAGAGATAAAAACACATTGCGGGTTAGCTGCATGGTAAGGGTTGAGCCACCACTGCCTCGTTCGCCGGTCAACAGAAGTTCCGTTACTGCACGAGCCAAACCTTTGATGCTAACGCCTTTGTGTGAGTAAAACTCGGCGTCTTCTGCTGCAAGTAGGGCGTCGATAAAGGGCTGGGGAACATCTTCGATATGGACCGGGCGGCGCCGTTTTTCACCGAACTCTCCGATCAGAGCCCCATCTGCGGAATAGATTTGCATCGGAGTTTGCAGGCGGACATCGCGAATTGATTCGACGCTTGGCAGGCCGGGGCTCAAATAGAGATAGACCGCAGCAAGGCCAAAAATGCAACAAGAGATACCTGTCAGGACTAGGAGGGCAAGTGTTTTCAGTAGTTGTGTGTATTTGTGCGTCATGTGGCTTAAGGGCCAAATTGAGAAAGGCTGCTCATTATAAAGCCATATTTGTCAGCAAATTAACAGTGCTGGCATTGCAGCCAAGACTTAAAGTGCTATAACATAAACGTAAGCTAAGTATCCGAAATAGATAGAAAAATGAGCGCTCTAGACTTCCTCAGGAAAAAGAACAAACCGCTGATTGGGTTGGATATTAGCTCTACCACAATCAAATTATTGGAATTTAGTAAGCACGGCAGTGGCTATCGCGTAGAGAATTATGCGGTCAAACCCCTGCCGCCCAATACGGTGGTAGAGAAGAATATCAACGAGCCTGAGGCTGTCGCTCAGGTCCTCAAAGCCCTGGTCCAGAGTGCGAGGACCAAAACCAAAGATGCGGCTGTTGCTGTGTCCGGCTCATCCGTTATTACCAAGCTCGTTGAGATGCCCGGTGATCTTAACGACGAGCAGATGGAAGCTTATATATCCACAGAAGCTGACCAATATATTCCCTATCCGCTGGAAGAGGTTGCTCTGGACTTCGACGTTCAAGGGCCCTCTCAGAAAAATCCAGACCAAGTTGAAGTGCTTTTGGCTGCGTGCCGCAGTGAGAATGTCGAAACGCGTGTTGGAGTGTTAGAGGTTGCCGGTCTGACGCCTAAAGTTGTTGACGTCGAAGCTTATACGATGGAGAGAGCTTTTGAGTTGGTGCGTGAGCAGCTCGATGACCAGGATGAGCAGGTTGTAGCGATTCTGGATATCGGTGCAACAATGACCACCTTGAGTGTCTTGGTTGACGGCAAAACTATTTATACCAGAGAGCAGCTCTTTGGTGGCAAGCAGTTAACGGAAGAAATTCAACGTCGTTACGGTTTGTCCGCGGAAGAAGCAGGTCTTGCGAAAAAGCAAGGTGGCTTGCCCGACGACTATGAGACTGAGGTACTTGAGCCATTTAAGGACGCTGTTGTTCAGCAGGTGACTCGATCCTTGCAGTTTTTCTTCTCTTCCAGTCAGTACAACGATGTTGATCACATTGTGCTTGCAGGTGGTGTTGCGGCTTTGGAGGGCTTGGCAGGCCTTATTGAGGAAAAGCTGGGCACGCCGGCGACGGTTGCCGATCCTTTTGCCAATATGTCTATAGCCTCGCGAGTGAACTCGGCTGCACTGTCTGGTGATGCGCCGTCTCTAATGATTGCAGCAGGGCTCGCATTGAGAGGTTTCGAATAGATGGCACGAATAAATTTATTGCCCTGGCGCGAAGAGCTGCGCCAGGAGAAAAAGAAAGAGTTTCTAACTCAGCTTGTCGGTGTAGTCATTGTTGTTGCGCTCGGCTGTTATTTGTGGGTGCAGACGGTCGACTCAAGCATTGAAGGGCAAAAAACTCGCAATCGCATGCTAACGGACGAGATTGCAAGCTTGCAGAAGCAAGTGACCGAGATTAAAGAGCTGAAAAAGAAGAAAAAAGAGCTTGAGGAGCGCATGCGCGTTATTCAGGACTTGGAAGGTAAGCGCTCTATCATCGTTCACTATTTTGATGAGCTCACTAAAAACGTTCCCGATGGTGTGTATTTTACTTCTGTGCGGCGCCGCGGAAACTTAATTAGTATCGAAGGCGTTAGTGAGTCAAATCAGCGTATATCTGCTCTGATGCGCAATCTTAATCAGAGCCCGTATTTTGCAAATCCAAATTTGAAATCTGTTACCGCCAAGCCTGAGTTGGGTGGTCAAGCTGGTGTCTTTTTAATGGACCTGGATGCGACCCAGCCTTCCGCGGATAAGGAGGGTAAAACTAATGGCTGATATGGCTAAGTTTCTTGAGCAGTTACAGGAATTTGATGTTAACGACATCGATTTTAACCGGGTCGGTGTTTGGCCTATTCCTGCGAAAATCTTCCTTTGTGTTTTGGTGTCAGTGGCCTTAGTGGCTGCTTGTTATTTTGTCATTATTAAAGATAAAAAGCTGGCCTTGAGTGCCGAGGTTAATAAAGAGCAAAGCTTGCGTGCGGATTTTGAGCGAAAGGCGCACGAGGCGGCTAACCTTGATACCTATAGAGCGCAGATGGACAAAATGGAAGAAAGCTTTGGTGCTTTGGTTGCAAGGTTGCCAACCGACACCGAAGTACCTGGTTTGCTCGAAGATATTGATGATAAAGGGGTTGAGAGCCGCCTGGAAATTAATTCAATATCTTTGCAAAAAGAAGTGGCCTCAGATATCCACGTTGAATTACCGATAAAAATCAACGTCACAGGTGGGTATCATGAGTTTGGGGCGTTTGTAAGCGGTATTGCAGGTATGCCGCGTATTGTTACTTTGCACGATTTTTCTATTACACCGACCAATAAAGATGGCTCGGGCATGCTGGCGATGGAAATGCTGGCCAAAACGTATCGTTACAAGTCGGAGGAATAATGATGAAGGTTTATTTATTTCTTCCTGTTTTGTTGCTGCTAGTTTCTTGTGGTAGCAGTGGTGGTCATAGTGACTTGCGTGAATACATTGCCCAAGTTAAGGCCAGGCCTGCAGGGCGTATTGAGCCCATACCAACCTATCCGCCATATGAAAGTTTTATCTATGCTTCAGCTTCGAAGCGCAGCCCTTTTGATAAGCCGGTTGATATTCAGCGCCGTGTTTACGCCAAAGCAAATAAAAACGTTAGCCCTGATTTTAATCGCACTAAAGAATACCTAGAGGGTTTTGATATTGCGGGTATGGCAATGGTTGGAACTTTGCAGCAGAAACAGCAGCTTTGGGCTTTAGTTAAAGATGGTGGTGGCGGTATTCACCGTGTCTCTGCGGGTAACTACTTGGGGAAAAACCACGGCAAAGTGGTTAGTGTAGACAAAACTAAAATAGAATTAATTGAAATTGTTTCGGATGGCCTTGATGGTTGGGTTGAGCGCCCTCGAGTTTTGGCTTTAGCGGAGAAGGACTAATAATATGATTAGATTTATCCTAAAAGCTTTTGCGCTCTGGGCCTCGGCGACATCTTTGTTTGCGAGTGAGCTCAACGATATTCAGTTTGCTGAGTTGCCGGGTGGCAAAGCTGAAATTGTTATGGGTTTTGACCAGGCTCCAAGCCTGCCGAAGGGCTTTACGATTAATAAACCTGCGCGCATCGTGCTTGATTTTGCGGGTGTAGATAACGCCCTGGAGCAAAAGAAGTTCCCTGTTGATGTAGGCTCGGTCAGCAGTGCGGTTGTGGTTGCTGGTGGTGGTCGGACTCGCCTAATTGTTAATCTCGATGAGATTGCGCCTTATACCACTCGGGTGTCGGGCTCGAAACTATATGTTGAAATTGGTGCCGATGCATCGGTTGCGGCAGCGCCGAGTGCTTCGACGTCTGTTTCTTCTGCTCCGGCAGTTGTCTCTGGTGCAGGCACTGTAGCAAATAAGCCTGCTGCAGTTGGTGGTAAAACTATTCGCAACATTGACTTCCGTCGCGGAGAAAGTGGTGAAGGTAAAGTTTTAGTTGCCTTGTCAGATGCAAATGTTTCGGTTGATATCGAAGAAGTTGGTAGCGGTGTACAGGTGCGCTTTATCGGCATGACTGTTCCGGCTGACTTGCGGCGTAAGCTGGATGTTAATGATTTTGCAACGCCAGTAAATATGCTTGCTTCTGCTCAGCAGGGCCGCGATGCCGTTATTAATATTGAGGCGGCTGGTGAATATGACTACCTGGCTTACCAGGCTGATGATCAGTACGTGATAAGTGTAAAACCATTAACGCGCCGTGAAATTGAAGAGAAGAAAAAAGCCTTTGCTTATACCGGCGAGCGTTTGTCACTGAATTTTCAGGATATCGAAGTTCGTTCTGTCTTGCAGTTAATCGCTGATTTTACCGACCTAAACCTGGTTGCTTCAGATACGGTCGGGGGAAGTATTACTTTGCGCCTTGAGAATGTTCCATGGGATCAGGCTCTTGATATCGTATTAAAAACTAAGGGTTTGGATAAGCGTTTGATTGGCAACGTACTGATGGTTGCTCCAGCTGCCGAGATCGCCGAGCGAGAGCGCCAAGAAATCGAAACTCAGAAGCAGCTTGAAGAACTCGCCCCGTTGAGGACGGAGTACATCCGTATTCGCTATGCAAGTGCGAGAGCCTTATTTGACCTCTTTGCGGACGAAAGTGGCGGCTCTGGCGGCGGTAGTAGTGGCGGCTCCTCTGGCTCGGATCGAAACTCTACCGGAAGTATACTCTCAGAGCGTGGTCAGGCCATTGTTGATGAGCGTACCAACTCAATCATCTTGACAGATACAGAAGAGAAAATTTCCGAGTTTAAAGCGTTAGTCGAACGTATTGATATTCCTGTCGAACAGGTAATGATTGAAGCTCGTATCGTCATTGCAAATACTGATTTTCGTCGAGAGCTGGGTGTTCGTATGTCGGGTGCCGCAGTGCAAAGCTCGAGTACTGGTAGCCACAATTATACCGCCACCGGTACGATGGAGGGTTTGACTAGTGGCGATGATAATTGCGGGCCTCCGTGTTTCTTTAATGGTGATGAAGGCGGTGAAATTGATTTAAATGCATCTCGTTTAGTTGATCTTGGCGTTTTTAATCCTGCAGGATCTATTACTTCAAGTGTTATTAGTTCCAACTTTTTGTTGGCGCTAGAGCTGACGGCGCTGCAGGACAGTGGTTTTGCTGAAATTGTAAGCCAGCCTAAAGTTATTACGGGTGACAAACAGCAGGCGACGATTGAATCCGGTACCGAAGTTCCATATCAAGAAGAAAGTGCCAGTGGTGGTACGACAACAGCCTTTAAAGAGGCTGTGTTAAAACTTGAAGTTACCCCGCAGATTACACCCGATGATCGCATCATTATGGATTTGGTGATCAATCAGGATAGTATCAGTGAAATTGATGCAGCCAGTGGTGTTCCTGTGATTGATGTAACGCAGCTGGAAACCCAGGTTTTGGTGAGTGATGGCGATACCGTAGTTCTCGGGGGTATTTATACTAACGAGTCTATTGAAGGGGAAAGCAAGGTACCGTTCTTAGGGGACATCCCTTTTGTTGGGGCTCTCTTCCGCAATGAAATGCGGCGCGAGCAAAAGCGTGAAATTCTGATTTTTGTCACGCCTAAAATTATGTCAAATGATTACCTGCAGTAGTGAAAGCTAGAAACGTTGTCTTGATCGGCCCCATGGGGGCCGGCAAATCTACCATTGGCCGCTTGTTAGCGGCCAAGTTGCATTTTGATTTTGTCGATACAGATCATGTTATCGAAGAGCGTACCGGCGCAGATATCGCGTGGATCTTTGATGTCGAGGGTGAGCAGGGCTTTCGCGAGCGCGAGCATTTGTGCCTTAAAGAGCTGGTGGTTAAACCCGGCATTGTGCTGGCGACCGGAGGCGGTATAGTCTGCCGCGAAGATAATCGAGCGCTTATCGCTGCTGCAGATGCAGTTGTTTATCTGCGTGCAGGGGTAGAGCAGCTGCTTGCGCGTACCGCTAAAGATAAAAAGCGCCCCTTGTTGCAGGTCGATGACCCCCGCTCAAAAATTATCAGCTTGCTTGAGCAGCGTGCCCCTTTTTACGAAAGTGTGGCAGACTACTGCATTGATACTGATGGCTTAAACCCTAAGTCCACAGTGCAGAGCATACTCAAGTTAATACAGGTCTAACTTAAGCTGATGGCAGAATTACGAGTCGATCTTGGTGATCGCAGTTACCCTATTTTTATTGGTGAAGAGCTCTTAACTCAAGCAGAGTTATTGAGGCCTTATATTGGTTCCCAGCTACTCGTTGTGACAAACGAGACGATTCAGCCCCTGTTTGCAGACTCTCTGCTTGAATCTTTGCAAGCTTTGGGTTTGGATCGGGTCGAGCTGTTGGCTTTACCTGATGGTGAAGCGCACAAAAACCTTGATACGGTCAACTTGGTTTTTGATCACCTTTTACAGGGGCGTTTTAATCGCAAGGCAACTTTGTTGGCGCTAGGGGGCGGAGTTGTCGGTGATATGGTCGGCTTTGCTGCGGCCTGTTATCAACGCGGTGTTAATTTTATTCAGGTGCCTACAACACTCCTCTCGCAGGTCGATTCATCTGTTGGCGGTAAGACTGGTGTGAACCACCCTTTAGGCAAAAACATGATTGGGGCGTTTTATCAGCCTCAAGCGGTTGTTATTGACCTAAGTGTGCTTAAAACTCTGCCCAGGCGTGAACTCTCGGCCGGCCTCGCTGAGGTTATTAAATACGGTCTGATCTACGATGCGGGTTTCTTTGAGTGGCTTGAATTAAATATGGCTCGCCTGATGGCGCTTGATAGCGAAGCGATGGCTTATGCGATCGAGAGAAGCTGCGCGATTAAGGCTGAAGTGGTTGCCAAAGATGAAAAAGAAGGCGGGCTTCGGGCGATTCTGAATTTGGGCCATACGTTTGGGCATGCGATTGAGGCACATCAGGGCTACGGCGATTGGCTGCACGGTGAGGCGGTTGCAGTCGGCATGTTAATGGCGGTTGATTTAAGTGTCAGGCTCGGTTGGCTTGATGCATCGGTTTATGAGCGCACATATTCGCTGCTAATGGCGGCAGATTTGCCTCTGGCATCGCCCCAGGGTATGGGGGCCGATGATTATATGCGCTATATGAGTGTCGATAAAAAGGTGCTCGATAGTAAATTGCGCTTGGTTTTGCTGAAAGCCCTTGGTTCGGCGGTGGTCTCAGATGATTTTGAGCCGGAGGCGCTCGCTGCGTGTTTTGAGCGTTTCTGCCAGTAGTTGATACTGCTTCTGGGGAAGAGAGAAGATGGACTTTCGCGGCTATGTTAATACTCCAGCACTAAACGGCCTGCTTCAGCAGGTTCGCCACCTGTGTTTTTTTGGTGCAGATGCCATTGTTGTTGAGGGTTTGCCAGGCTCCGGCAAAAGTCGTTTTTCTGCGCAACTAGAGAGTAATTTAACGGCAGGGCAGGAAGAAGGGCTTCGCTGTTATTTGTCCTCGCTTGCCCCAGATCTGGATTTCCCAAATACAATCCATGCCCTGCTTGACTTGTTGGGGCTCGAGGTCGGTGAGGCTGTTAGCCCTGGTGAAGGTCTGCGTTTACTGCGGTCATTTTCCCAGGCGGCTCTGGCAGAGCAGCGTTTACTTGTTGTGCTGCTTGATAACGCCCACGTACTTGATGACGACGCACTTGGTGCTTTGCTTAGTTTGCTGCAAGGGGAGCAGCACTCAAGTTACGGTCTGCGTTTTGTTTTTTTTGCAGAGCCGGGTTTTGTTGAGCGCATCGACGCACTTAACCTGGTGGCGTTGCAAGTATATGACTTTCAGATGCCTGCTTTTAGTGCCGATGAATTAGAGCGTTTTTTGTCGGCTGAGCGCGGGGCTGAATCGTTAACGGATTCTATCGCGCATATCTGGGCGCGCAGTAAGGGCCTGCCCGGGCGCGCGCTCGCATTGCTCGATGCCGAGCGAGCCGCGAAGTCCAGCGCAAAAACGACGGAGCCCGAAAGTAGTGAGCCGGAAAGGCGCTTTGCGCTGCCGACCTTGCACTTGCTGGTCTTGGCCGCTTTGGTCGCCGCACTTATTTTTGTTGCCGTTTACCGCAGTGCTGAGCCCGAGCCTGAGCTAGCATTACAACCCTTAGCTATCGAATCTGTGAACCCAGAACCTTTGTCAGTGGGGCGCCAATCGCACACTGTTGAGGTGGCGAGCTTGACTCAGGGAGGTGTCGCAAATGCATCCCCTTCCGAGCAGCCGCTTGCACCATCTAGTGAGCCTCGGGCGGCAGAACAACTTGAGGTTTTGCCGCCGGAGGGGGGGGGAGCTGCTTTGTCTTCAGCTTTTAAAGTCGACAGCAAAGATCAACAAGCTAAAGAGCCCCATGTCTCAACTGAGCTTGCCGAGCTTGAGCCGGTGGAGGCAAAACCTGTTTCGACCTTGCCGGTATACAGTGTCGGAGAAAGCTTGCTTATGTCGCAACCGGATCAAGCTTATGCGCTCCAGCTTATGGCTGCGAGCGTAGAAAAGAACTTGCGGCGCTATGTTTCAGAGCAGGTGAATGCCGAGCAGCTGCATATCTACCGGCGCAAGCGCGACGGTCAAAGCCCGCTATTTATTTTGGTGGTTGGGCCCTTTAGCAACAAAAATGCGGCTCAGCAGGCACTGTCTGAGCTTCCTCGGGGCCAGCGAAAGGCGGGGCCGTGGCCTAAGAGTTTGAGGGCTATTAAGCAGGAGATCGAAGCTTTTCACGAAACTTAGCACCTGTACCTGAGTGTTTAGACGGCGAAAGAAATGAGCGCCGGTTCTCAAATCTTGCCAAATTTTATACTTGCGGTTACCATTCAGCGCCATTTTTACACTAGCCCCTCTATCTCAGGGGCTTTTTTGTCTTGGTGGGCCGGAAAGACCTCTCTTTTTCTCGGGGCTTTGGCGTTTTTGCCTCCGGTAATTAAGTAAACGCTGTGTCGTGTTGATACAGATGATCCAAGTAGTGCGCATTCCTTATGATGAAAGCAACTGAAGCGAAACAGACTGGCTTGTACCAGCTGGATGAATTCAAAGATAACTGTGGTTTTGGCCTTATTGCTCATTTAAAAGGCAAGCCAAGCCATGACCTGTTGGTTAAAGGTATTGAGTCTCTGACCTGTATGACTCACCGTGGTGGTATTGCTGCAGACGGCAAAACTGGTGATGGCTGTGGTCTGTTGATCAAGATTCCCGACAGCTTTATGCGTCTTGTTGCCAAAGACGAGCTCGGTATCGAGCTTGCAGAGCTCTACGGCATGGGCGCTTTCATGCTCAACAAAGACGAGGCTGCCGCCGAAGACGCAAAAAAAGTTATTGCTGAAGAGCTTGCGCGTGTTGGCCTGACTGATACTCACTGGCGTAAAGTGCCGACCGACGACGCCTGCTTGGGGCCTATCGCCTTAGAAAGTTTGCCGGAATTTGCTCACCTGTTTATCAATGCGCAGGGTGTCGAGCTGCAAGCGTTGAATGCCAAACTTTTTGTTGCTCGCCGCAAAATCGAGATTCGTTTGGCGCAAGACAAGTCGTTTTATATCGCCAGCTTAAGTGCAAGCACGCTGAGCTATAAAGGCTTGATGATGCCGGTCGATTTGCCCAAGTTCTACACAGACTTGGCCGACGAACGCCTTGAAACCGCTATCTGTATATTCCACCAGCGCTTCTCTACTAACACCTTGCCGCAGTGGCCTTTGGCGCAACCGTTCCGTTTGATCGCTCACAACGGTGAGATCAACACCATCATGGGGAACCGCAATTGGTCGGTGGCGCGGACGGCGAAGTTTCAAACCGAACTTCTGCCAAATATTGAAGAAATTGTGCCGCTGGTTAACCGCACTGGCTCCGATTCGTCCAGCCTCGACAATATGCTCGAGCTACTGATGATCGGCGGTATGGAGCTGCACCGCGCTATTCGTATGTTGGTGCCGCCGGCATGGCAAAATGTGGAAAATATGGATGCCGATCTCAAGGCGTTCTATGAATATAACTCCATGCATGTCGAACCTTGGGACGGCCCGGCCGGCCTGGTTATGACCGATGGCCGGTACGCAGTGTGTACACTCGATCGAAATGGCCTGCGGCCTTCGCGTTGGGTCATCACCAACGACGATATTATTACCGTTGCATCAGAAATCGGTGTTTACGATTACAAACCTGAAGATGTTGTTGCCAAAGGCCGTCTGGGGCCCGGTGAGATCCTTTCTGTCGACACCGAAAGCGGGGAGTTACACCACACCGACGACATCAACCAGCAGCTTAAAAGTAGCAAACCTTATAAGCAGTGGTTAAACGAGCGCGCTCTGCGCCTTGAGAACCACCTCGAGGCTGACGCAGCTGAGAACGGTTTGAGTGCCGCGGATGTCGAATCGGCGATGAAACTCTACCAGGTCAGCTTTGAAGAATGTGAACAAGTACTGCGCCCGCTTGCAGAAGCTGGTCAAGAAGCAGTTGGCTCCATGGGCGACGATACGCCGATGGCTGTGCTGTCAGCAAAACAGCGCTCCATCTACGACTACTTCCGCCAGCAGTTTGCCCAGGTAACCAATCCGCCAATCGACCCACTGCGTGAGGCGATTGTGATGAGTTTGGAAACTTGTCTCGGTCGTGAGCTCAGTGTTTTTGATGAAACAGCCGAGCACGCCGATCGGGTTATCTTAACCAGCCCGGTGCTGACCCCGGCCAAGTTCCGGGCACTGTGCAGCTTGCAGCGCCCTGGCTATGAGCTTGAAACATTCAGCCTGCACTACGATGCGAAAAAAACGAACCTGCAGCAGGCGCTGGAGCTGCTGGTTGAGCGTGTTGTTGAGAAGGTCAGAGCGGGGGTTAGCCTGGTTGTGCTCAGTGATGCCGAGCCTCAGCAAGAGCTGCTGCCTATCCAGGCTTTGATGGCCTGTGGCGCGGTGCACCACCGTCTCACTAAAGAAGGGCTGCGCTGCGACGCCAATATCATTGTTGAAACTGGCACGGCGAGAGACTCGCATCACGTCGCGGCACTGATTGGTTACGGCGCAACAGCGGTATACCCCTATCTCACGTATTACGTCTTAAACCGCCTTATTGATAACGGCGAGTTGTTGGTGGCACCGAGCGATGCTTACAACAATTACAAAAAAGGCATCGACAAAGGCCTGCTAAAAATCTTGTCAAAAATGGGTATTTCAACCGTCGCCTCGTATCGCGGTGCTCAGCTCTTTGAAGCCGTTGGTCTTGATGAAGAAGTGGTTGAGGCCTGTTTTGAGGGGACTGCGAGCCGTATCAAAGGTGCCGGTTTTGAGCATTTAGAACAGGACCAAAAAGCGCTGGCGAAAAAAGCCTGGAAAAAGCGCAAGACCATCGAGCCCGGCGGTTTGCTGAAATATGTTCACGGTCAGGAATACCACGCTTTTAACCCGGATGTTGTCCAAACTTTGCAGCAGGCAGTAAAAACTGGCGATTACAGTATTTGGCGTGACTACGCAGGTTTAGTTAATGACAGGCCTGTCACCACCTTGCGCGACTTGCTGCAATTTCGCGACGGTGTAGAGCCTATTGCGCTGGATGAGGTCGAGCCGGTAGAAGCTATTGTTCGCCGCTTTGACTCCGCAGCGATGAGCCTTGGCGCCCTGAGCCCAGAGGCACACGAGGCCCTGGCGGAGGCGATGAATACCCTCGGTGGTCGCTCGAACAGCGGTGAAGGTGGCGAAGACCCGGTGCGTTACGGCACCAACAAAGTTTCGAAAATTAAGCAGATTGCCTCGGGCCGTTTTGGCGTGACACCTCACTACCTGAGCAATGCCGAAGTCTTGCAGATCAAGGTTGCCCAGGGCGCTAAGCCCGGCGAAGGTGGCCAGCTGCCGGGGCAAAAAGTCAACGCTCTGATTGCTCGTTTGCGCTACAGCGTGCCAGGCGTGACGCTTATTTCTCCACCGCCACATCACGATATTTATTCAATTGAAGATCTGGCGCAGCTGATCTATGACCTGAAGCAGGTCAACCCCAGTGCACTGGTCAGCGTCAAGCTGGTTAGTCGCCCAGGTGTCGGTACCATCGCCGCCGGTGTGGCCAAGGCCTATGCCGATTTGATTACTATCTCTGGCTACGATGGTGGTACCGCAGCGAGCCCGCTGACATCTATCCGTTACGCCGGTTCTCCATGGGAATTAGGCTTAAGTGAAACTCACCAGATGCTGCGCGCCAATGACCTGCGTGGCAAGGTGCGTGTACAGACGGACGGCGGCCTGAAAACCGGTTATGACGTTATTAAAGCGGCGATGCTCGGTGCCGAGACTTTTGGTTTTGGTACCGCGCCTATGGTTGCCCTCGGCTGTAAATACCTGCGTATTTGCCACTTGAACAACTGTGCAACTGGTGTAGCGACTCAAAATGACAAGCTGCGCGATGAGCACTATCACGGCACTGTAGAGATGGCGATGAACTTCTTCCGCTTTGTGGCCGAAGAGGCGCGTGAGTGGATGGCCAAACTCGGTGTGAGAACGTTGGATGAGCTGGTAGGTCGCGTTGATTTACTGCAGCAAATCGAAGGCAGTACCGACAAACACCAGCGCCTTGATTTAAGCCCGATGCTCTATACCGATGAGCTGCTCGATAGCAAACCGCAAACCTGCCAGCAGCCGAAGAATGAACCCTTCGATAAAGGTGAAACCGCTGAGCACATGGTTGCGACGTGTCTGAGTGCCATTGAGAGCAAGTCCGGTGGTGAGTTTGCGTTTGATGTGAACAACTGCGACCGCTCGATTGGCGCCCGTTTAAGTGGTGAAATTGCCAAGCGTTACGGCAATCAGGGCATGGCGGATAGTCCGATTACCCTGAAGCTTACCGGTGTCGCCGGTCAGAGCCTGGGTGTGTGGAACGCCGGTGGTTTGGATATCTATCTCGAAGGCGATGCCAACGATTACGTCGGTAAAGGCATGGCAGGCGGTAAAGTAGTACTGATGCCACCAAAAGCTTCCAGTTTTGCAAGTAACGAAACCTCCATTATGGGCAATACCTGCCTCTACGGTGCGACAGGTGGCAAGCTGTTTGCTGCTGGCCGCGCTGGCGAGCGCTGCGGTGTGCGTAACTCCGGTGCCCACGTTGTTGTCGAAGGTGCGGGTGATCACTGCTGTGAATATATGACTGGCGGTTTGGTCACGGTGCTCGGCTCAACCGGTGTCAATTTCGGTGCGGGCATGACCGGTGGTTTTGCTTACGTGCTCGACGAAGCTAACAACTTTGTCGACCGCTACAACCACGAGCTTATCGAGATCGAGCGCATCAACACCGAAGCTCTGGAAGCCCACCGCAACCACCTGCGTGCGGTTATCGAAGAGTTTGTCGCTGAAACCGGCTCCGCTCACGGCCAGCGCATCCTCGAGAATTTTGAAACATATGTCGGCAAGTTCTGGCTGGTCAAACCCAAGGCCGCCAACCTCGCAACTTTGCTGGACAGCGTAAAGCAGCGCGGCGAATAAGCGCCGCTGAACGCTAACGGTTAAACGAGAAGGTAAAGACTATGGCTGAACGTTTACACAACAACTTTCAGTTTATCGATGTAGGCCGCAAAGACCCGGACAAAAAAGACATCGATGTTCGCAAGCATGAGTTTGTGGAAATTTACGAGCCGTTCGATAAAGAGCAGGTGGCCGAGCAGAGCCACCGCTGCCTCGAGTGCGGCAACCCCTATTGTGAGTGGAAGTGTCCGGTTCACAACTACATCCCCAACTGGCTAAAGCTGGTCAGCGAAGGCAATGTTATTGAGGCGGTTGAACTCAGTCACCAGACCAACAGCCTGCCCGAAGTTTGCGGCCGTGTATGCCCTCAGGATCGCCTGTGTGAAGGCGCATGTACCCTGAATGACGGCTTTGGTGCGGTGACCATCGGCAACGCCGAGAAATACATTACCGATACTGCCTTTGCTCTCGGCTGGGAGCCCGATATGAGCAAGGTCGTGAAAACCAATAAGCGCGTTGCCGTTATCGGTGCCGGCCCTGCCGGTCTTGCTGCCGCTGACGTATTGGTTCGCAACGGCGTCACCCCAGTAGTTTTTGATCGCTACCCTGAGATCGGCGGTCTGCTGACTTTCGGTATTCCCGAGTTCAAGCTCGAGAAGGGTGTGATGGCCAAGCGCCGTGAAGTCTTCACCAAGATGGGCGTTGAGTTTCGCCTTGAAACCGAAATCGGTAAAGACGTTAGCATCGACGAGCTGCTCAGTGACTACGATGCCGTATTTATGGGCATGGGCACCTACAACTATATGAAAGGCGGTTTCCCCGGCGAAGACCTGCCCGGTGTGCACGATGCCTTGCCGTTTTTGATTAGCAACGTTAACCGCAATCTCGGTTTCGAAAAAGACCCGGCTGAATTTATCAGTGTTGAAGGCAAAAAAGTTGTCGTGCTCGGCGGTGGCGATACAGCGATGGATTGCAACCGCACGTCTATTCGCCAGAATGCTGAAAGTGTCAGTTGTGCTTATCGCCGCGATGAAGCCAACATGCCCGGTTCGCGCCGCGAGGTGCAAAATGCCCGTGAAGAGGGTGTGAATTTCTTGTTTAATCGCCAGCCAATTGCCATTGTCGGTGAAGACAAAGTTGAAGGTGTGAAGGTTGTCACTACACAACTCGGCGAAGCAGATGAAAATGGCCGCCGTCGCCCAGAGCCTGTGCCCGGTTCTGAAGAGGTGCTGCCCGCTGATGTGGTTTTGGTTGCCTTTGGTTTTAAACCGAGCCCTCAGCCCTGGATGCAGGAAAACGGCATCGAGATTAACAGTTGGGGCGGTGTTGTAGCACCTGAAGAACAAGAGTTTAAGTTCCAGACGACTAACCCGAAAGTATTTGCTGGCGGTGATATGGTTCGTGGATCTGACTTAGTTGTTACTGCGATTTGGGAAGGTCGCGAGGCGGCTCAGGGCATCCTTGATTATCTGGATGTTTAATCCCTGATTTGATTTACCAAGCGCCCCTTTCGAGGGGCGTTTTTGTTTTAAATGGTTGTTATTGGGTAGCGGTATTCCGGTCGGGAGAAGGCAGGGGCTTTCTCGGGGCACCGTGAACCCATCCTTGGGGGCTTGGCCGTGGCATCCATGCCACAGACACCCGCTCAAGCCCCTGCCTTCTCCCGACCTTGCCCCGTGCTAATTTAATACAATCGAGTGTTCGTTCCTTTGTTCGAAGGCTCTTGTAATTTAAGCTTTAGCACATAGGTAGGCACAGCTCCTATACCGCTTTTACAGACCATCTGCGCCAAGGAAGGCGCTGCTGAGCCCCCAGGGATGGGTTTACGGCGAGTCTGGAAAAGCGGTATAGGCGATGGGCCGGAATGTACATCCAGCATCTGAATGACAGGTTGTCGAATACTAATGACTGAACTGAAAAACGATCGTTTCTTAAGAGCCCTACTGCGCGAGCCGGTAGATCGAACTCCGGTATGGATGATGCGCCAAGCTGGCCGTTACCTGCCTGAATACCGTGAGACCCGCGCTCAAGCCGGCGATTTTATGAGCCTGTGTAAAAACACCGAGCTCGCCTGTGAAGTTACTCTGCAGCCTTTGCGCCGCTATCCGATCGACGCCGCGATTCTATTCTCGGATATTCTGACCATTCCCGATGCGATGGGTTTAGGCCTGTATTTTGAAACAGGTGAAGGCCCTAAATTTAAAAAGACCGTTCGCACTGCGGCCGAGGTTGAAGCTCTGGAGGTGGTCAATACAGCCAAAGACCTGAGCTACGTGACCGATGCGGTGAGCATGATCCGCCGGGAACTCAACGGCTCAGTGCCTTTAATTGGCTTTAGTGGCAGCCCCTGGACCCTGGCGACTTATATGATCGAAGGTGGCTCAAGCAAAGATTTTCGCCGCGCTAAAGGCCTGGTCTACGACCAGCCTGAGCTGGCTGATCTATTGCTCGACAAGCTTGCAGACTCAGTAATTGACTACCTGAATGCGCAGATTGAAGCCGGTGCTCAAGCAGTGCAGATCTTTGATAGCTGGGGCGGTGCGCTGAGTCACCACGCCTATCAGCGTTTTTCGTTAAAGCCCATGCAAAAGATAGTCGAGGGTTTAAAGCGTGAGCACGACGGCCGCAAAGTGCCTGTGATTATGTTCACCAAAGGTGGCGGGCAATGGCTTGAGAGCATGGCCGATGCCGGGCCGGATGCGCTTGGTCTCGACTGGACAACAGATATCGCTTTTGCGCGCCAGCGTGTCGGCGACAAAGTTGCCCTGCAAGGTAATATGGATCCGGCTGTTTTGTACGCGAGCCCGCAGGCTATTCGCGAAGAAGTTTCGCGCATATTAAAGCGTTTTGGTCACGGTAGTGGCCATGTATTTAACCTCGGCCACGGCATTACACCGGATGTTAAACCCGAACACGCCGGCGCTTTTTTTGAGGCTGTCGCTGAACTATCGTCGGTTTATCACAGCGCATAGTTAGCACTTAATAACTAGGCCGGGCTCGACAATGGCACGGCCTGGATTATAATCGCGAATGGGGCCTTTGCTGCATGCACAGGTTAATGCGCGATAGGGCACGAGGCTCTTGGTAGGATCGGGGAAGATTTTGGCTGGCGTTAAACAACTTAAGATCGATGTTAACGAGTTGACTATTGGCATGTTTGTCTCTGGCCTCGACAGGCCGTGGACGCAGACCCCCTTTCCTCTGCAAGGTTTTTATATTCGCGATCGCGAAGAAATCAAAGAGCTTCGTATTCACTGCAACCACGTTTATATCGACGTGGTCAAAGGCTCCGGCCCGGTCAAGACCGACTTAAAAAAGTTAGCTAAAGCCCCGGTAAGTAAAAAAAATGTGCGCGCTGATAGCCGTGCGCGCGTTACCGATGTTACGCCCATTCGAGTGCGCCGCGATGTCTATACCGACGTTGCGCCGATAGAAAAAGAAATAGGCCAAGCTAAAGCCCTGCACCAGCAAGTCTATCGCGCTGTGGGCACAGTGCTCAGCCAGATTAATGTCGACGGCCAGCATGTGCCGATCAAAGAAACCAAGCGCGCGGCATCGGCGATGGTGGATTCGGTGGTGCGCAACCCAGACGCATTTACCTGGCTTAGCAAAGTAAAAGAGAAAGACGAATACACCTATAGCCACGCGGTTCGCTCTGCGGTTTGGGCCATATTGTTTGGCCGCCACATCGGTTTGCCGAAACCGGAGCTAGACGTACTGGCTATGGGAGTCTTATTAAAAGATATCGGTAAAACCCGTTTATCGCGTCGCTTGCTCGAAAATACCAAACGCAGCCCAGACGATCAAAGCTCGTATGAAAAGTTTGTTGAGTACGGCGTAGAGATCTTAAAAGAACTGCCCGAAGTTAAGCCGCGTGTTATCTCGGTAATTAAAACGCACTGTGAGCGTGTTAATGGCAGTGGTTTTCCGGCCCATCTGCGCGCCGATAAAATCCCCCTGCTGGGCAAAATAGCTGGTATCGTCACTTATTACGATGAAACTACTAATCCGCGTAACGCCAATCCCCTGTCGCCATCCAAGGCCGTGAGCATGCTCTACGATGTGCGCGGTATTGAGTTTCAGGAAGACTTGGTTGTTGAGTTTATTCGCGCTATTGGCCTGTATCCGACCGGCACTTTAGTTGAACTCAGTACTGGTGAAGTCGGTGTTGTAGTTGAGCAAAACTTCGAGCGACGCCTTAAGCCCAAAGTGGTTGTTGTACTCGATGCGACAAAAGAAGAGTTAAGAGCGCCGGTATTGATTGATCTCGCTGAAGACGATAAAGCCAAAAGGGCAAAGATTGATAGCGGCAAGGCTGTGGCCGGTGAGCTCGAGTTTATCGAGATTGCTCAAGACTTAAAGCCGGGAACCTACAATATCGATATCACCGATATCCGCGATGACTATATCGACCGGAAATCGGCAAAAGGCCTGTTGGCTCGTTTAAAAAATAAGTTTCTTTAAGGCTCTCAAGTGGCCTGTTTATTTAGCTTTTTCTTTCTGGCTGCCAGGGTTTAAGCCTCTATATTAACGGCCTAAACCCTGTGACTAAGCTTGGTTTTCTTTTACGGTTGGCTATTAATTAACTCTGCTATTTTTTCCCCCATACGCACCGGGCTGTTTGCCCTGTGTTTGTCTTGCCAGTGAAGCGAGTTTTTAGGGAACAGTAAAATAACGGTTGAGCCGAGTTTAAAGCGGCCCATCTCTTCGCCTTTATCAAAGCTGAGTTTGTCAGCGGCAAAGCTTGTGTGCTGCACGTTTTTACCTGCCGGGGCAATTGTGCCAGCCCAGGTTGTCTCTATCGATGCCACCACCATGGCCCCAACCAGCACCATGGCCATCGGGCCAAATTCTGTATCAAAGTGGCACACGAGCCGTTCATTGCGTGCAAACAGGCGGGGCACATGTTCCGCGGTCACTTGGTTTACTGAAAAAAGCTTGCCGGGAACAAAACTCATTTGCTTGAGTGTGCCGGCACAGGGCATATGTACGCGATGGTAATCTTTCGGTGAAAGGTAGATGGTTGCAAACTCACCGTCCTGGTAAATTTCGGCCGCCTCACTATCGGCAAGTAGCTCTTGGGCGCTGTAACTCTGGCCTTTTGCTTGAAAAATACGCCCATTTTCTATGCTGCCGAGCTGGCTAAAACAGCCGTCAGCGGGGCTGACGATGCTGTTTGTTTCCGGGTCTATATTGCGCGCGCCTTTTTCCAGGGCGCGACAGAAAAAATCATTAAAACTATGGTAATCGGATACGCTTTTGCGTTCGGCTTCGTCGAGAGTGATCGCGAACTTTGCTTTAAAAAGGCGTATTAGCAAACCTTTAACCAGTTTGTTTTTGCTTGAGGCAATGTGGCCGAGCAGGCGGGAAAGAGCGTGCTGTGGCAAACAGTATTGTAAAAAAATAAAAACCTTTTCCACTAGTTCAGCTCCACCGGTGTCTCCGGATGGTTGCCCCATTCGGCCCAAGCGCCGTGGTAGGCGGCAATGTCAAAGCCGAGCACCCTGCCGACAAGGTAGGTAAAGCCCGAGCGGTGATGGCCCTGGCAGTGAGTGACTATGGCCTTGCTGCCGTCGATGCCTCGCTCGGCCAAATAGGCTTTGGCGTCGTCGCGAATACGCAGGCCGTTGCTGCTGTCCATAAGTTCAGTCCACTCGCAGTTTAACGCGCCTGGCATGTGCCCGGCTTTGGCCGCGAGCACACGCTGGCCACTGTATTCGCCGGGGCTGCGCGCATCCCATATGCAGTGACTTTGCTGGTTTATTATCTCAATTAGCTCGTCGACGCCGATCAGGTAGCTTTTATCGGCACTGACGTTCACAGCTTGTTCCGGGCGCTGATTGATGGTGCTCTCGGTGTCAAAACCGGCCTTGAGCCATGCTTGAAGGCCGCCGTCGATGTAGCGATAGTTCTTGTGGCCGATTGCATCGAGGGTCCAGATAAAGCGCCCGGCCCAGCCGCCGCCTTCGTCGTCGTAGACAAGAAACTCAAGCTCGTCGCTGAGCCCTAACGCAGAAAACACCTGGCTCAGCTGTTCGTCGCTGGCAATTTTCCCAGGCACCGGGGGCTCGCCTTTTAACAAAGCTTGGAAAGGCAAAAATACCGCGCCGGGAATGTGTCCGTTCAGGTAGTTTTCTCTGCTGCCAAGATCGACAATGCAACGCTTGGGGCTGAGGCCTGCATCGATATCTTGCTTTAGTTGCTCAACACTGATGAGCAGCTTTGAGTCAATCATCGTTTTTTTAATCCGTCTTGAGTTTTAATGGTCACATCGCCGAGTTGTTGCAATATGAGTTGGTAGTTGGCGTAGCGCAGCGCTTGGAGTTCACCGCTATCGAGCGCAGCGTGTACCGCGCAGCCGGGCTCACTTTGGTGTTTGCAATCCCTGAAACGGCAGTGTTGAGCGGCGTCGGCAATTTCTGGAAAACCCTCGAGTACTTGTTCGGCGCTGGCGTGCCACAGGCCAAATTCGCGAATGCCGGGTGAGTCGATTAGTTGGCCGCCGCCGGAAAACTCGTAGAGCTGGCTGTGTGTGGTTGTGTGTTTGCCTTTTGCGGCCGCTTCGCTCAAGGCACCTATGCGTATGTCCTGTTCCGGTTCTAGGGCCTTGATTAGCGAGCTTTTGCCGACACCGCTTTGGCCAACAAAAATACTGGTCTGCCCTTTGAGGGCCTCGCGTAACTTGTCGAGGCCAAAGCCCTGCTTGGCGCTGACGTAAATGCAGTTGATGCCGAGCTCATAATAACGCTGCAGCATGGCCTGCAATTCCGTCTTTTGCTCAAGCAGCTCTTTTTTGTTTAACAGTAAAACAGCGTTTAGTTTGTGTAAGTTGGCCGCGACAAGGTAGCGGTCGATCAATGAGCTGTGCGCTTCCGGCTCGCAAGCTATGCATATAACAAGCTGGGTTACATTGGCCGCGACGCTGCGCAGCTTGCCATAACTGTCGGGGCGCTGCAGTTCACTGCGGCGCTGGTCTATGCTTTCAACGACACCGTATTCGCTGCCTTCTCGCCACTGCACGTCGTCGCCGGTAACCGGTTCCAGGTTGGCGCGCAGGTGGCAGCGCTGCTCACTGTTTTCACCTTTGACAATGACTTGAAAGCCGAAGTTGGCGATGACCTTGCCGCTGATTAATGGGCCGAGATCGGCATCGCTCGGGGGCGCGTGTTGCTGGCGCTTGCGCTCATTTCTCTGTTCGGCAATGCGCCGGCGCTGTTGCAAGCTGAGTTTGCGTTTAGCCATTGGTATTTGTCGGCTCGCAGTTGCAGATCAAGGCCTTCGTGAATAGTCGCGGCATAGTTGTTACTATTGATTAGATAATTCCCCGCATTATACCCAATGGAGTGCGCTTTCGTTATGGCCCTTGCCGATACCAACCTAATCTGGATAGACCTTGAAATGACGGGCCTACAGCCAGAGCGCGATGTAATTATTGAGATCGCAACCATCGTCACCGATAAAGATTTAAATATGTTGGCCCAGGGCCCGGTTATTGCTGTACATCAGAGCGATGCAGTGCTGTCGACGATGGATGAATGGAATACTAAGCAGCACGGGCAGTCGGGTTTAACGGAGCGGGTGAAAGCGAGCACAACAACTTGTGCCGAAGCCGAGCAGCAGACCCTCGAGTTTCTGCGCAAGTGGGTGCCGCCAGGTAAGAGTCCAATTTGTGGCAACTCCATTTGTCAGGACAGGCGTTTTATGGCGCGCTGGATGCCTGAGCTAGAAAAGTACTTTCACTACAGAAATCTCGATGTCAGTTCACTAAAGATTTTGGCTCAGCTCTGGTCGCCGGAGCTGCTTAAATCGTTTAAGAAAAATAGTACTCACCTGGCGTTAGACGATATTAAAGAGAGCATTAAAGAGCTGCAGTTCTATCGCGAGCACCTGCTTGTTTAGCGACTGTTGCGCCGTCTATGATTTGAAGATAAATGTTATATTCGGCGCCATTTAATATCGCAAACTCGTTTTTGACAGTTCCTGCTATCGGGCTCAAGCTAAATACACCAGAGGTTCGTTTAAATAGGTGCTGTTATGGACAGAGCCGAATGTGTTGAACAAGAAGTCGAATTTGATGCCTCCGAGCGCCGCAAAGGTATGCCCGCTATACCGCTAAACCTACGTGCGTTTTTAAGTGATGATCAGCGCCAGGCGCTGCGCCAAGTCGAGGGTTTTGGCTGGTCGCTGGCTTTTGTCCGCCGGCCTTTGTTTCAGGACCCCACCGTTGTTCTGCAAAACCCTGACCACGTCACCTATAGCGTGCTTGAGGATGACGGTACGGTAAACGAGCAGCCGGATATCATTATTCGGCATTGATGGGGGGCGCTCAATCTTTATTCGCTGTGGTTTTGGCGCTTTGCGTCCGGCCAATAAGCGAGCTCTAGTGCTTTATTGCCGTTGCGGCTCTTGCGTTTGCGTCTTTTGCCTTGCTCTTGTTGAGCTAGCGCCCAGCTGATATGTTCGGCGAGCAGAGCAGAGCTATCTGGCAGCGCAGCTTTTAAGGCCTCTTGAATCCTCAGATCCTGCTCGGCGTTGCCGAGCGCCACAGCTAAATTGCGCCGCCATTTTTCATAACCTGCGCGGCGAATCGCCGAGCCTTCGGTATTTTGCAAAAACTGCTGCTCCGTCCAGCGAAACAGGGTGAGTAAATCCTGATTAAATAGTTGGCTTCGGGGCTGGAAGTCTTGCTCCTCGGTGAGCTTACTTTCTTTGCTCCACGGGCAAATAAGCTGGCAGTCGTCACAGCCGTAGATGCGGTTGCCAATGGCCTCACGCAGCTCCAGCGGTATGGCGCCGTCGTGCTCAATAGTTAAATAGGAAATGCAGCGGCGCGCGTCGAGCAGCCAGGGTTTGATAAACGCATCGGTCGGGCAGACTTTTAAGCAGGCTTCGCAGCTGCCGCAAGCTTCGGCCACTGTTTGTGTTGAGGCGGGCAGAGGCAGGTTGGTAAATAACTCCCCGAGAAAAAACCAGCTGCCGGCCTCCTTGTTTAATACCAGGGTGTGTTTGCCTATCCAGCCGAGCCCGGCTTTGGCTGCGAGGGGGCGTTCGAGCACCGGGGCGCTGTCGACAAAGGCGCGGCTGTGCGCAGTTGGGCCGAGCTTGTGTTGCTCGACATAGCTTTCTATAAGTTTGCCGAGTTTAGCCAGGCGCTTGCGCATAAGCTTGTGGTAGTCGCGCCCGAGCGCATAGCGGCTGATATAGGCTTTGTTGCTCTGCTTGAGGTTGTCGATTTCCCGCGTATCGGCTGGGCGATAGTTCAGCGCAACACTGATCACCCGGCAGCTGCCGGGCACAAGTTCGGGCGGGCAAAGGCGCTTGTCGACATTGTTGGCCAGCCAGCTCATGCTGCCGTGGTAGTTGCGCTCGAGCCAGCGTTTAAAAAGCTGCTCTTCGGTTTTGAGTTCAAGGTCGCTAACGGCCCACTGACTGAACCCGAGCTCGGTTGACCAGAGCTCTATTTGCTCGAGTAGTTGGCGGTAGTCGGTCTGACACATCACTGTTGGGGCCTTGGCTCGGGGCTGTGTATGATACTGGAATTTAGTTGGCACGGAATCACCATGAAGCTTTCAGCTGAACAGTACCAGCCGTTGTTTAGCGCAGAGCAAGTTGCGCGTATAGACAAAGAGGCCATACGCTGCGGCACGCCCGGCCTCGAATTAATGACTCGAGCCGGCCAGGCCTGCTTTGAATTGGCGCAGAAACTGTGGCCCAGACGCGGCTGCATTGTTGTTTTGGCGGGTGCAGGTAACAACGGCGGTGACGGCTGGGTGGTCGCTGAGCTTGCCAAGCGGGCCGGCCTGGATCAGCAGTTGCTGTATCTGAAAGCGCCCGAAGCGCTACGTGCGGAGGCTGCCGAGGCGGCGACAAGGGCGTTGAACGCGGGGGTAAACGCGCGTTTATTTAGTGCCGATATCGCGTTTGAAAAAAGTGAGCAGCTTATTATTGTCGATGCTCTGCTCGGCACGGGCTTTGGTTCAGAGCTTAAAGAGCCCTTTCGTCACGCTATCGACTGGATTAACCACCAGCGCAGCCTCGGGGCATCGGTATTGTCTGTCGATTTGCCTTCTGGCCTCTATGCCGATACCGGCGCTGTCAGCTCCGCTGTTGTCAACGCTCATGCAAGCTTGAGCTTTATCGGCCGCAAGCGTGGCCTGTATACAGCTGACGCCGCCAATTATTGCGGTCAGCGCTTTTTTGAGCCGCTCGGCGTCGCCGAGCACATTGTCGACGCCGAGCACAGTAGTGTTTTGCTGTTGGAGTCGGTTGATGCAAGTTCGCTGCGGCGTGCACCAGTCTGCCACAAAGGCAGTTTTGGTCACGTTGGGGTGCTCGGTGGGGCCGAGGGCATGACTGGGGCTGCGCTGCTTGCCGCCGATGCCGCTCTGCACAGCGGTGCTGGTTTGGTTTCTATTTTGAGTGAGCGGGCTACGGTGGAAGCCGCTCGCCAGTGCCTGCCTGAGTGTATGGCGCACTTGGTCGACGACACGCAAGCGCTGTTGAACCTGCTAGAGCCGATTTCGGCATTGGCTGTGGGGCCGGGGCTTGCACGTGGCGAGTGGTCGTCAAAAGTGCTCTGCGCAGCGTTGAAGCACGCTTCGCAAAATGACAAAGCTCTGGTGCTCGACGCCGACGCGCTCAACTTGATTGCCGAGCAGAGCTTGCGCTTGCCGCAGTTTTCACGGGCGCCGATTATGACCCCGCACCCTGCAGAGGCGGCGCGCTTGTTAAACACTGATGTCAATGCCGTGCAGGCGGATCGCTATCGCGCAGTGCGCGAGCTAAGTGAGCGCTACCGCTGTGTGGTTGTCTTAAAAGGGGCCGGTACTTTAATCGCAGATTCAGATAAAATTTGGGTCAGCCCGCTGTCGTGCCCGGCCCTTGCTGTCGGGGGGGCGGGGGATGTACTGTGCGGTTTGATCGCCGCCCTGCTAGCGCAGGGGCTAAACGCAGTGGCTGCGGCAAAGCTGGCCGTCTGTGCTCACGGTTTGGCCGGTGTCAAAATCGAACAACAGCGCGGTGTTTTGGGTTTAAAGGCCGGTGAGCTTCCGGAATTAATACGAACGATACTAAATGACTCTTTGTGACTACCTCGCCGATGAAGCTGCGAGCTTGGATTTTGCCTCAAATTTGGCGCTTGCATTGAAGCGTCAGCTCCAACACGAGCAGCGCGGCTTAACGATATTTTTACTCGGCACACTCGGTGCAGGCAAAACAACACTTTGCCGCGGCCTGTTGCGCTCGCTCGGGCATTCAGGTGCGGTTAAGAGCCCGACTTATACTTTGGTTGAGCCTTACGAGCTTGAGGGTGTGCCGGCCTACCACTTTGATTTGTACCGCCTGGCCGATGCAGAAGAGCTCGAATACATGGGCATACGCGATTATTTTGAGCAAAATAGTCTGCGTTTGATTGAATGGCCTCAGCGCGGTGAGGGGATTTTACCGAGTGCCGATTTAACTGTGGCTTTGGATGTGCAGCTGCCTGGGCGGGCTGTTACCATAGAGGCCACTTCCGCCTCAGGAGAGGCCCTGCTGCAAAAATTACAAGAGCAAATTGCCGGAACGTGAGCGTGAAACGGGTTCGCATATCACTGTCATTTATTTATCTGAGTTTGCTGTGTCTGCTTAGTGCGGAGCTATTTGCCGCGACAGTTGAAGGCGTGCGCCTGTGGCGCTCGCCGGACTCCACCCGCCTGGTTTTTGATCTAGATGGCCCGGTCGATCACAAGTTGTTTAAATTATCTGGCCCTGAGCGCCTGGTTATCGACTTAAAAAACAGCCGCTTTGACGCCAAAACTAAAGACCTGAAACTTGCCGATACCCCGGTGAAAAAGCTGCGCTACGGCGGCCAAAAAGGCGGTGACTTGCGCATTGTTCTGGACCTAAAACACTCAGTCAAACCGCGCAGTTTTGCGCTCAAGCGCATTGACGATAAACCCGATCGTTTAGTTGTAGACCTGTACAACCGGCAGCAGCAAACGGAGAAAAGTGTCGAGGCGTTGCTGCCGGCTAAAAGTCAGCGGGGCAAACGGGACGTTGTGATTGCTATTGATGCCGGGCACGGGGGGGAAGACCCCGGGGCAATTGGGCCGGGCCGGCTCTATGAAAAAACGGTGGTGCTAAAAGTTGCAAAAAACCTAGCGAATACGATCAACAAAGAACCCGGTTACAAAGCGGTGTTAGTGCGCGAAGGGGATTATTTTATTCCCCTGCATAAGCGCCCTGAAAAAGCCCGTGCGGCGCACGCGGATTTATTTGTTTCTATTCACGCCGATGGTTTTGATAACCCCAAAGCTCGCGGCGCGTCTGTTTTTACCCTGAGCCGCCGCGGCGCGTCGAGCAAGATGGCGAGCATACTCGCCTCAAAAGAAAATAAATCGGATTTGATCGGCGGTGTAGACCGCATTCAGCTCGGCGACAAAGAAGAGCAGTTAAAAAAGATACTGGTTGATTTAAGTATGACCAGCTCGATGGAAGCGAGCATGGACGTCGGCAAGCGCGTATTAAATGAAATGGGTAAAGTGACACACTTGCATTCAAAGCGGGTTGAAAGTGCGGGGTTTGCGGTGCTTAAGTCTGCGGATGTGCCCTCTATTCTGGTTGAAACAGGTTTTATAACCAACCCGAGCGAAGCTAAAAACTTAAACTCCCTGGCTCACAGAACAAAACTGAGCAAGGCTATTTTTAAAGGCATCAACGCTTATTTTCAAAACCGTCCGCCCGAAGGTTCCTTTTTGGCCTGGAAAAAACAGGGCCGCGGAACAAATTACACAATCGCTTCGGGTGATACCCTAAGTTCCATTGCCCAGCGCTACAATGTCTCGGTTGCTTCCATCAAAAAAGCTAATCAATTAAATAGCTCGACAATTAAAGTCGGGCAGACCCTAGCCATTCCCACGTTATGAATACACGCAGAATTAAAAAACTGAGCCCGCGCCTGGCTAACCAGATTGCGGCGGGCGAAGTTGTTGAGCGCCCGGCCTCGGTCGTAAAAGAGCTGGTAGAAAACAGTATTGATGCCGGTGCCAGTCAAATTGATATTGATATCGAGGCCGGCGGCAGCAAGCTGATGCGGGTTCGGGACAACGGCTCGGGGGTGGCAAAAGAGGATTTGCCGCTGGCGTTGAGCCGCCATGCGACCAGTAAAATTCATGTATTAGATGAGCTCGAAGCGGTCGCTTCGCTCGGTTTTCGCGGCGAGGCCCTGGCTTCTATTTCGTCGGTTGCACGCCTGGTTATGACTTCAAATAACGGCGAGCATGAGAGCGCTTGGTGTGCCCGCGCGGAAGGGCGCGATATGGAAACCGAGCTGAGCCCTGCGGCTCACCCTCAGGGCACCAGTGTTGAAGTCCGGGATTTATTTTTTAACACTCCGGCGCGGCGCAAGTTTTTGCGCACAGAAAAAACCGAATACAACCGTATTGAAGACATTATCAAAAAACAGGCACTATCGCGTTTTGATTTGGGCTTTTCGTTAAAGAACAATCAAAAGCTTGTGCACAACTGGCGCCCTGCGGCCAGTCGTGCAGAGCAAGAAAAGCGCGTGGCGCAAATCTGTGGCAAAACCTTTATTGAAAATGCGCTGCACCTTGATATTGAACACACCGGGCTAAAACTTTGGGGCTGGGTGGCGCTGCCAACGTTTTCCCGTTCACAGGCAGACTTGCAGCACTTTTTTGTAAATGGCCGAGCGATCAAAGATAAGTTAGTTAGTCACGCGATACGCCAAGCGTATCAAGATGTGCTTTACCACGGTCGCCACCCGGCTTTTGTTTTGTACCTCGATCTGGATGCAGCGGCGGTTGATGTCAACGTGCACCCAACAAAACACGAAGTGCGTTTTCGGGACAATCGCCTTGTGCACGATTTTTTATTTCGCTCTTTGCACAAAGTACTTGCCGATGTTCGGCCTGAGGCGGGGGCTGAGCCGACGGTTTCAATCAGCGACGAAAATAATGACGCAGTGCCTCAGCAGGGCGCGATATCCTTTCGCCGCGCCGAAGCTCCTCTTGGGCAGCCGAGCTCGTATTCGACAGCGGCAGTCGCGGAGCAAATTGCTTCGTATCGCGCGCTGTTAAACCCCTCGCCGCAAAGTTTTGACAGCGACCTGATTGAGGCGCCGGAACACACTGTAAGTCAGCCGCAATTTAGTGCTCAGCGCGCAAGTTTTGAAGCGCAGGAGCAGCAGGCGGAAATCCCCCCGCTCGGTTTTGCGATTGCGCAGTTAAAAGGCATTTATGTGCTCGCCGAGAATGCACAGGGTTTGATCGTTGTCGACATGCACGCGGCGCACGAGCGCATAACCTATGAAAAAATGAAAACCGCGTTTGACCAGCAAAATTTACAGAGCCAGCCGCTGCTTGTACCGCAGAGTTTGGCGGTCAGTGAAAAAGAGGCGAACTGTGCCGAAGAGCATCAACAAGTATTTACCGAGCTCGGTTTTGTTGTCGAGCGAGCCGGGCCTGAAACTCTGATGGTCAGGCAGTTGCCGGTTGTGTTAAACCAGGCCGATGCCGAATCGCTGCTGCGCGATGTGTTAAGTGACCTGATCGAATTCGGTAGCAGCCGGCGCATTCGTGAGCATATCAACGAAATACTGGGCACGATGGCCTGTCACGGCTCGGTCAGGGCCAATCGCCGCTTGAGCATTGCAGAAATGAATGCGCTGCTCAGAGAGATGGAGGCGACAGAGCGCAGTGGTCAGTGTAATCACGGGCGTCCGACGTGGGCGGCGATGTCGCTCGGCGACCTCGACAAACTGTTTATGCGCGGGCAATAAGCAATGAGTCACGCGCCTATCTTGGCTTTGCTCGGGCCGACGGCCTCGGGCAAAACTGCGCTGGCGGTTGCGCTGGCGAAAGCGCTCGATGGCGAGATTATCAGTGTCGATTCGGCGCTGGTTTACCGCGGCCTCAATATCGGTGCGGCAAAACCCAGTGATGATGAGAAGCAGGGCATCGCCCACCACCTTATCGATATTCGCGACCCAGCGCAGCACTACAGCGCCGCAGACTTTAGTCGCGATGCGCAAGCGGCAATCGACGCTATTCGCGCGAGGGGCAAGCTACCTATTTTAGCCGGCGGCACGATGTTGTATTTCAAAGCTTTATTGCAAGGCATGAATGCGATGCCGGAAGCGAATTTAGAGATACGCGAGCAAATCGAAAAAGAGGCGCAGCAGCTTGGCTGGCCCGCGATGCATAAACAGTTGGCCGAAGTCGATGCAAAAACGGCGGCCAAGTTGCACCCGAATCACAGTCAGCGCATCAGCCGTGCGCTCGAGGTGTGGCGCTCGAGCGGCAAAAGTATGAGTCAGTGGCAGCAGGGCGAAACTCAGGGTTTATTAAAGCGAGAAGCAGTTGTGCAGATGGCGATCGCCCCGCGCGATCGCTCGGTATTGCACGAGCGCATTAATTTGCGGCTTGAAAATATGTTTGCTCAAGGTCTTATCGCCGAGGTAGAGGCTTTGCATCGGCGCGAGGATTTAAATGTTGAGCTGCCGTCGATGCGCTCAGTTGGTTATCGTCAGGTTTGGCTTTATCTCGATAAGCTTTATGATTACGAGACGATGCGGCACAAAGCACTGGTCGCAACAAGGCAGTTGGCCAAGCGTCAGTTAACGTGGTTGCGCTCGTGGCCTGACTTGCATTGGCTGGATACGATGACGAAAGAAGGTGCTTTGTGCACTTTTGATGAAATTGTGCGTCGCAGCCTGTCTATTTACGACAAAAGCACTTTATAATGTAGACATCGATCACTGTTTGTGGTCGCTTTTGCTATGTTGTTGTGAGGCTACACCGGTTTTATTTTGGCCAGGTTGTGAGCTTCTTTATAATTCCCATAAGGAGAATAATCATGTCAAAAGGGCATTCGCTACAAGACCCTTATCTGAACGTACTTCGCAAGGAGCGCATCCCTGTATCTATTTATCTGGTGAATGGAATCAAACTTCAGGGCCAGGTAGAGAGCTTCGATCAATTTGTTGTGCTGTTAAAAAATACCGTTAGCCAAATGGTATATAAACACGCAATTTCTACCGTGGTGCCATCTCGTCCAGTTCGTGTTCCGATGTTGAACCCCGAAGCTGGTGGAGAAGAGGAAGTCGGAGGCTAAGCAGAGCTACTTTGTTTTTTGAAAGACCCGACTCAGGTGAACTGGCCGTGCTGGTTCACCTGGAGCTCAGCCAGGTTGAGTTAAACAACGACCCGCGCGAATTTGAAGAGCTCGTTATTTCAGCTGGCGGCGACCCCGCCGACTTCATCAGTGGCCAGCGCGCTACCCCCCACGCTAAATTTTTTATTGGTACCGGCAAGTTAGACGAGCTGAAGCAGGCCGTGATTCAGCACGAAGCGGAAGTGGTTATCTTTAATCACGAGCTCAGTGCCAGCCAGGAGCGCAATCTTGAAAAGGCGCTTGAATGCCGGGTACTTGACCGCACAGGTTTGATTCTCGATATCTTTGCTCAGCGCGCGCGCACCCACGAAGGCAAGCTGCAAGTTGAACTCGCCCAACTCGAACATATGAGCACCCGCCTTATACGCGGCTGGACTCACCTTGAGCGGCAAAAAGGCGGTATCGGTTTGCGCGGTCCGGGCGAAACTCAGCTCGAGACCGACAGGCGTCTCTTGCGTGCACGCATAAAAAATATACACAAGCGTTTGGATAAAGTGCGCAAGCAGCGCGAGCAGGGGCGCCGGGCTCGCTCGCGTGCGGAAATTCCAACCCTGTCCCTGGTTGGTTACACCAACGCAGGTAAAAGCACGCTGTTCAACCGAATTACCGATTCGAGCGTATATGCCGAAGATCAATTGTTTGCGACACTCGATCCGACGATGCGCAAAATCGAACTAGCTCAGGTTGGGGCGGCCATCCTTGCCGACACGGTGGGTTTTGTCAGTAACTTGCCACACAAGCTCGTCGAGAGTTTTCGTGCGACGCTCGAAGAGGCGGCCAACGCAGATTTACTGTTACATGTCGTCGACTACGTCGACGACGAACGCCACCGGAATATGGAGCAGGTTGGCGAGGTGTTAAAAGAAATTGGTGCGGACGAACTGCCCGAGCTCGTTGTTTACAATAAAATCGACTTGCTCGAAGGCTTTGAGCCCAAGCTTGATCGCGATGAGCACGGCAAACCCGTAGCGGTGTGGCTGTCGGCACAAAGCGGTCAGGGCATAGACTTATTGCTCAAGGCGGTCAGTGACTTACTGGCGCAAGACGTTGTGCATGCGACGCTGTTGCTGCAGCCGAAATTCGCCCGCTTGCGAGCGAAGCTGTTTGCCAACAATTCGGTACTGCTGGAAAACTACCGGGACGACGGCCAGAGCGAGTTGGAAATACGCATCCCCGTGGCCGATTTAAATCGCATTTTGGCCGCTGAAAGCTTAACTGCCAGTGAGCTCGAGTTTTTAGATCCTGCTGCTGCAACAAAGCTTGCCGTATAATGTCGTAAATTTCTGAATCGGGCCGACTTGAAACTTCGAGCTTTGGGCCCGATATATGCAAAATCAATTTAACTGGAGATAGGCTATGGCTTGGAACGAGCCGGGTGGAAACAATAAAGACCCCTGGGGTGGTGGCAATCGTGGTAACGATGGCCCGCCGGATCTGGATGAGGTCATAAAAAACCTGCAGGATAAAGTCTCGTCCATCTTTGGTGGCGGCGGATCGGGCTCCTCTTCAAACGGCAAAAAGGACGGTAGTAACAAATTTATTATCGCTATTGTCTTTATTGTGCTCGGCCTGTTTTATATCTATGCCGGTGCCAGTGTGGTGAACGAGCAGGAGCGCGCGGTTGTGCTGCGCCTCGGTGAATACCAGCAGACCAAAGGCCCAGGTTTTCGTTGGAACCCGCCGGGTATCGATGAAGTTTTTGAGGTCAACGTAACCAAGGTACAGGAGTGGAGCACCACTCAACAGATGCTGACGCACGATCTCAATATTGTCGATATTAGTATCTCTACCCAATACGTAATCAGTGATGCGCGTGATTTTGTGTTAAATGTACGCGATCCCGAGACCAGTTTGCGCCAGGCCGCAAACTCAGCGCTGCGTCACGTTGCCGGCTCGACGCCTATGCACGATATTCTCACCGAGGGGCGTGAAGCGGTGGCGACAGAAGTAGCCGAGCGCCTGCAGGCCTACCTCGATAACTATAAAACCGGTATTAAAATTGAAACCGTCAACATTGAGAACAGCCGCGCGCCCTCTGAAGTGCAGGCAGCCTTTGACGATGTGATCAAAGCCCGGGAAGACGAAGAGCGCTACAAAAACGAAGCCCAGGCCTACAGCAACGGTTTGATTCCGGAAGCCCGTGGTAAAGCCCAGCGCATGATTGAAGAGGCTACTGCCTATAAAGAGCGTGTTGTTGCTCGGGCGGAAGGTGAGGCCCAGCGCTTTGAATACCTGTTAACCGAGTATGCAAAGTCGCCACAGGTGACGCGCGAGCGCCTCTACCTCGACGCGGTACAAGAGGTTATGCAGAACAGCTCAAAAGTGATGGTCGATGTTGAGGGCGGCAACAACATGCTCTATTTACCGCTCGATAAAATCGTAAGCTCTGCGCCCAAGCAAAGCGTCACAAGCGAGTTGAGCTCGAGCTCAGTTAGCGAGCTTGCCGACAAAGTAGTTCAGGATTTGATTGATCGCGGTGTGATTAACACCAGTCGCCGTTCTAGTTCACGAGGAGTCCGCTAAGATGCAAACCAAGACTTTAGGATTTGTCATTTTGTTGGTGATCGTGGCTTTAATCGGTGCCAACTCTCTGTACATCGTCAACGAATATCAGCGCGGCGTATTGCTTCGTCTCGGTAAGTTGCACAATGACGATATTAAGCCTGGGCTTCATATCAAGATCCCAGTTGTCGATGAAGTGCGCTTGTTTGATGCGCGTATTTTGACGGTTGATACTCGCCCAGAGCGCTTTTTGACTGTCGAAAAGAAAAGCATGGAAGTCGATAGCTTCACCAAGTGGCGCATTATTGATGTGGGCAAGTACTACACCGCTACCAACGGTGAAGAAGACCGCGCTATGCGCCTGCTGAGCCAGCGCGTTAACGAAGGTCTGCGCAACCAGTTTGCCCAGCGCACCTTGCAAGAGGTTGTCAGCGGTGAGCGCGACTTGTTGATGAGTGAGTTAGTTGAGCAGCTCAATGGCTTTACTCAGGACTCGCTCGGGGTTGAAGTTGTTGATGTGCGGGTCAAGAAGATCGACCTTCCCGGCCAGCTCAGCGATGCCGTTTTCCAGCGTATGCGCGCAGAGCGTGAGCGTGAAGCTCGCGATCACCGCTCCAAAGGTAAGGAGCAGGCTGAGATTATTCGCGCCGACGCGGACAGACAAAAAGCCGTGCTTGAAGCGCAAGCCTATCGCGATGCTGAGCTGCTTCGCGGTGAAGGCGATGCCAAAGCTGCCGCTATTTACGCCGATGCCTACAACAAAGACCCTGAGTTTTACGCCTTTCAGCGCAGCCTAAATGCTTATCGCAACGCCTTTAACTCAAAGGATGATGTGATGCTGGTGGACCCTAAGAGCGATTTCTTCCGCTACTTAAATAACGCCAAAGGCAAATAAAACTCGTTGTTTTAGTGGTCAATTAGTGTTCCGACCACCAAGCAAAGCGTGTTAGAATAAGGAAACCGGCTCCGATGGGCCGGTTTTTTTGTGTGTGAATGTTTTGCCCATGTTTCACAGGGGTAGGCTTCCCCTGCTTAGAGCTTATGTGGACAGAAATTGCCAGCGCCTTGTGCCTGGTCTTGGTAATTGAGGGCATTATCCCTTTTCTTTACCCTCAGCGTTGGCGCAACCTGGTTGCGCAGATGGCTTTGATGACTAATCGTCAGATACGCCTCGTCGGTTTGGCGAGTATGCTGTTGGGTACCGTCCTTTTGATGTTGATTCGCTAAGCGCAAGCTTAGCTACTGAAACTACTATGAAAAAAGTAGATCGCTGGCTGCTGCCAGATGCTATCGAAGAAATGCTTCCCGAGCAGGCCTCTCAGGTTGAAGACCTGCGCCGCCGCTTGGTGAATTTGTTTAAGAGCTGGGGTTATGACTATGTTATTCCGCCCATGCTCGAGTTCACTGATTCCCTGCTTGCCGGTTCCGATGACGATATCGGCTTGCTGACTTTTAAATTAACCGATCAGCTCAGCGGTAAAATGCTCGGTCTGCGCGCGGATATCACGCCGCAGGTGGCGCGTATGGACGCGCACAGCTTAAAGCGCGATGGCATTAATCGCCTGTGTTATGCCGGCCATGTTGCCCACACTAAACCCAAGGGGCCGCTGGTCTCGCGCACGCCGATTCAGGTTGGGATTGAGCTCTTTGGCGAGGCCGGTGCCGATGCCGATATCGAGGTGATCAGCTTATTAATTGCCACTCTCGAACAAGCTGGTTTGCCCGAACAGTATGTTGATCTTGGCCATGTCGGTGTCTTTCGTGCGCTCAGTAAATGCGCGGGCCTCAGCTGTGAGCAAGAAGGCGCGCTGTTTGATCTGATGCAAGTAAAAGCCTTTAGCGAAATTGAGTCGTGGCTCGAAGCCGAGCTCAGCGACGCTCAGCAGCGGCGCTGGTTTCTCAAGCTACCTCAGTTCGCCGGTTCCATCGCTGTGCTCGATGAGGCTCTCGATTTTTACGCTGACGCGCCCGCCGCTGTTAGCGACGCGATTGCCGAGTTAAAGGCGGTTGCCACGACTCTGGTTAGTCGCTTCCCGGAAGCGCGCCTGTACTTTGACCTGAGTGAGCTGCGCGGTTATCACTACTTGACCGGCATAGTCTTTGGTGCCTCGAGCCCGGGTGTCGGGGCTTCGATTGCCACTGGCGGTCGCTACGACCATATCGGCGAAGTATTTGGGCGCTCTCGCCCGGCAACAGGCTTTGCGGTTGATCTAACCGTTGTGCGCGAACAGGTCAAAGCTGAGCTTGTTGAGCAAAACGCTATTTTTGCGCCGCAGGTCGATAGCCCGGCCTACTGGGCAGAAGTCCAGGCGCTGCGCGCCAGTGGTGAGCGTGTTATCTGCGGGCTCGGCGGTCAGGCAGAAGCTTTCAGCCACCAGGGTTGCAACCGAATTTTGCAGGAGCACAATGGTGGCTTCCGCGTAAATTTTATAGAAACATCTAAGAACGAACCTTCACAAGAGAAATAAACTAGCATGGGTAAGAATGTTGTTGTGCTTGGCACCCAGTGGGGCGACGAGGGCAAAGGTAAAATTGTTGATCTGTTGACTGAAGAGATCGCCCATGTGGCGCGTTTCCAGGGCGGACACAACGCTGGCCACACCCTCGTTATCGAAGGTAAAAAAACCGTACTGCACCTGATACCTTCTGGTGTGCTGCGCGAGGGTGTGACCTGTTACATCGGCAACGGTGTGGTGCTCAGCCCTGAAGCGCTGTTAAAAGAGATTGCCGAGCTTGAAGAGCAGGGCGTGCCAGTGCGCGAGCGCATCAAGCTGAGCCCGGCCTGCCCGCTTATCCTGAGCTATCACGTGGCTCTCGACCAAGCCCGCGAAGCGGCGCGCGGCGACTCCAAGATCGGCACTACTGGCCGCGGCATTGGCCCTGCTTATGAAGATAAAGTCAGCCGTCGGGGCCTGCGCCTCGACGATATGAGCTGCGTCGACAGCTTTACTGAAAAGCTGCGCGCGGTTGTTGACTACCACAACTTCTCGCTCGAGCACTATTACAAAGCTGAGCCGATTAACTTTGATGCTTTACTGGCGCAGTGCATGGAAATGCGCGAGCAGCTATTGCCGATGGTTGGCGATGTTACGGCCGATTTACACGCCGCGCGCGAAAACGGTGAGAGCATATTGTTTGAGGGTGCCCAGGGCTCGCTGCTCGACATTGATCACGGTACTTACCCCTACGTGACCTCGTCAAACACCACCGCAGGTGGCGCGGCGACAGGCTCGGGTTTTGGCCCTTGTTATCTCGACTACGTGCTGGGCATTACCAAGGCTTATACCACGCGCGTTGGCTCCGGTCCGTTCCCGACTGAGCTCGACTGCGAGGTGGGTCAGCACCTGGGTGTGAAGGGGCACGAGTTCGGTGCCACCACCGGCCGCAAGCGCCGCACCGGTTGGTTTGATGCGCTGGCAGTGAAACACGCGGTGCAGATTAACTCGGTTACCGGCATCTGCTTGACCAAGCTCGATGTTCTCGATGGCCTCGATGAGGTTAAGATTTGCGTTGCCTACCAAAACAAAGCCGGGGAGAGCGTCGCTGTACCCAGCCGCACTGAGGATTGGGACAACATTGTTCCTGTCTACGAAAGCATGCCTGGCTGGAGCGAATCGACCTTTGGTGTGCAGCAGCGCGAAGCATTGCCGCAGGCAGCACTGGATTATATTGCTCGCCTGGAGCAGTTGGTCGGCGTGCCTGTTGATATTATTTCAACCGGCCCAGACCGTGTGGAAACAATAATCCTGCGCCATCCGTTTGAATAAAAGCTATGCTTGCGAAGGTTGAATACGAGTCGGCCTTCGCAGTCTCTCCGCCTAAGCTTGTTCTGAGCTTATCTTATCGCAGCGCCTGCCGCGCTAAGCTACACTGATTTTAAGTCCGACTTTTCGGGCCGGGTCCTGGAGAGTTTTATGGGTGAAGAGCGGCGCAAGCATCAGCGTTTTGCGATCAAGTGGCAGGCGAGAGTTATGTTGGCCGATCGCAGTTTGTACGCAGTGCCTGTCAACGATGTTAGTCTCGGCGGTGTCTCTATCCGCTTTCCCCATGTCGTTCCGATTAATACCCAGGTCAATATAGAGTTTCACGCGCAGTATCGCGGTGAGACATGCGCTATTCGCGCCAAAACCGTTGTTGCTCACCACACCTTGCTCGAAGATAACAGCGCAAAATTAGGGCTTAAGTTCACCCAGATCAGTCGTGAGCACCACCACCTTTTCAATAATATTCTGCAAGAGCTTGTCGACAAAATGGGCTGATTTATTGCCCCGGCCTTGAACTTCTTTTATTTGTCCATATCTAAGTAATGTGCCCGGGCTTCTCAGTAAGGCGGGTTTAACTTTAATCGTATTGCTTCTATGGAGAATATGTTATGAATGCTATTGATTTAACTCCCCTATATCGCAGCACTGTTGGTTTTGATCGTGTTGCTAATATTTTAGATTCTGCCCTGCGTGGCCCCCAGACGACAGCCGGCTATCCGCCCTACAATATCGAAGTGACAGGTGAAAACAGTTATGCCATTACCCTTGCGGTTGCAGGCTTTACTGAAGAAGAGCTTGATATTCAGGTTGAAAATGGCAATTTAACTGTCAGCGGTAAAAAAGCCAAAGCCGATGATGCGCGCCGCTATTTGTATCAGGGTATTGCCGAGCGTTCTTTTGAGCGTAAATTTAATCTTGCCGACCACGTGAAAGTTGACGGTGCAAAGCTTGAAAATGGTTTGTTAACAGTACTGTTAACACGGGAAATTCCCGAAGCGATGAAAGCCAGAAAAATCTCTATTAATGGCCATCAAGAAATCGAGCAAAAATAAGCTTTATTATTTTTAGTGTTGTAAAAAAGCCCGCGTCGCGGGCTTTTCTGTTTTTATATCTGTGGCCGGGTGTTTGGCAGCTTTAAAATCAAAATTCGATTTTAATGCCAACCATTAAGCCGTTTTCAAATTTATGGCGATCGCCGTTTTTATACTCGGCTTGAAAGCGGCGAATGCCGCCGTATATTGCACCGTTTTCAAAAGCTTCCCAACTCAGGCGCAGATTTAGATCGCTGAGGTTGTCAAAACCATCATTGACGGTAATTGATGGCGCGTAATACAGATCGGTAACTAAGTTTAAGCCGCTTGCGCCGGGAATCGCAAAGTTAAGCGTGCCGCCGAGGCCCAGCGCAGTAATGTTGTCGTTGTTGGTATCGCCATAATAAAGTTTGCCGCCGACACCGCCGCTAAGCGCTGTGCTGTTGCCAACCTTGCCGAAGGTGGCCATGCCGCCGCTAAACACTTGGCCCTGGTCTTCCGTTAGCAGTGCGGCGACTGAAAAGTTCACACCGTTGCTCGCGTGGGTAAAATCCGTGCGAATCTGAAAGGTATCGGAGCTCAGGTCCATATACAGATCGTTAGCGGTGGCTGCACCAGCGGCAGTCAGAGCCAGGCCGAAGCCGAGCGCGCGTTTAAGCTGTTTGCGCATAGGTACTCCTCAGAAGTCCTCAGAAATTATTTGTGGCGCATCATAGCACCTTCATTTGCTGATTTACCGCATTCTGCCCAGCTTTTTCGCGCACTGCTTTGTGGAAAGCTTTCGCTGGCGCTACTGAAATGCTGGAATTGCCGTACAATAAGGCTGTACATGAGCTCAGGTGGCCCAATGAAAAAATCCGATCGTTTTGCCGAACGCGAAGCGCAAAAATACGACAAGCCTATTCCCAGTCGTGAATTTATCCTCGAAATACTCGAAGCGTCTGAGGGGCCGCTCAGCCACAAAGCTCTGTGTAAAGAGCTGGAGCTGCACGGCGAAGATCAGATTGAAGCGCTGCGCCGCAGGCTTATCGCCATGGTGCGCGACGGGCAGCTTATCAGTAACCGCAAAGGTGCCTTTGGTCGTATCGATAAAATGGATCTAGTCAAAGGTCGCATACTCGCCCACCGCGACGGCTACGGTTTTGTTCGCCCCTTCGATGGCGGCAGTGATCTTTACCTGACCAACCGGCAAATGCGCAAAGTATTTGATGGGGATGAGGTGCTGGTGCGCAAAGGCCACACAAATTTTCGCGGCCAGGTTGAGGCACATATCGTCGAGGTGCTTAAACGCAATACCACTGAGCTTGTTGGCCAACTAATTCACGACGGCGGTTATGTATTTTTGGTGCCGGACAATCCAAAAATCAGCCAGGACATCATGCTCGAAGATGATGCCGGGGCAAAACCCGGTCAAATTGTGGTGGCCGAGCTGGTGCAGCAGCCCGGGCGCCATCAGCGAGCCGTGGGTAAAATAAAAGAAATTCTCGGCGATCACCTGGCGCCGGGTATGGAAATCGATGTTGCCATTCGCTCTCACGGCATTCCCTACCAGTGGCCTGCGGCAGTAAACGAGCAGTGTGAACAAATCAGCGCAGAAGTCGAAGAGCGAGACAAACAACACCGCGTGGATTTGCGCCACCTGCCGTTTGTCACCATCGACGGTGAAGACGCCCGTGACTTTGATGACGCTGTTTATTGTGAAACAAAACGCTCGGGCGGCTGGCGTCTCTATGTCGCGATTGCCGATGTCAGCCACTATGTGGCGCCGGCTTCTGCGCTTGACGACGAAGCGCAAAAACGCGCAACTTCGGTGTATTTCCCCCAGCATGTGGTACCGATGTTGCCCGAGCTACTCAGCAATGGTTTGTGTTCACTCAACCCGCACGTTGATCGTTTGTGCATGGTGTGTGAAATGACCATCAGCGCTGCCGGTCGCATCAGCGGTTTTAAATTTTATGAAGCGCTGATGCACAGCCAGGCTCGGCTGACCTATACCGAAGTGGGCAAGGTGCTCGCCGAGCGCAATGCGGGGCAAGGCCCGGCGCGAAAAAAACTCGAGGCGCTACTACCGGGCTTGGATTGTCTGCACGATTTATATTTGTGTTTAAGTGAGGCGCGCTCGCTCAGAGGGGCGATTGAGTTTGAGACGGTTGAAACCCGAATTGAGTTTGATGAAGCGCGGAAAATAAAGCAGATAGTGCCGGTGCACCGCAACGATGCCCACAAATTAATTGAAGAGTGCATGTTAGCGGCAAACGTCTGTGCCGCGCGTTTTTTGGAAATACATGAGTTGCCGGCGCTGTATCGTGTACACGAGCCGCCCAAGGCTGAAAAACTCGAGCTGTTGCACAACTATTTAGCCGAGCTGGGTCTACATATGCCCGCCCGCCGTGTGGTGCAACCAGCCGATTACCAAGCTGTGATGCAGCAGGCTGAAGGGCGCCCCGACCAGCATTTAATACAGACGGTGATGCTGCGCTCGATGAACCAGGCGGTTTACCAGCCGGATAATCTCGGCCACTTTGGTTTGGCTTATAAAGCGTATGCGCATTTTACCTCGCCGATACGTCGCTACCCGGATTTACTGGTGCACCGCGCTATTCGCTCGGTTATTCGCTCAGACAAAGACAGCCGCTATGTGCGCCGGGTGGAATCAGCCAAGGCCTTGGCAAAATCAAAAATTTACCCCTATGACGATGCGGCGATGGATGCCTTGGGTGAGCAGTGCTCGACGTGTGAGCGCCGCGCCGACGACGCCACCCGAGACGTGGTCAGTTGGCTCAAGTGTGAATATTTGCAAGATCATGTCGGCGAGCACTATGAGGGTGTGATCAGCTCGGTTACCGGTTTTGGTTTATTTGTTGAGTTAAAACAACTCTACGTTGAAGGTCTTATTCATATCACCTCCCTGCCGCAGGATTATTATCATTTCAGTGCGGTTCACCACAGCTTGAGCGGCGAGCGCAGCGGCCGAAGTTTTCGCCTCGGTGATGAACTGATTGTGCAGGTCTCGCGGGTTAGCCTGGATGATAGAAAAATTGACTTTGAGCTGGTTGAACAGCGCAAGCGTGTAAAAAACAAAAAAGCTAAAGCCGCAGCCAGAAGTGCCGGCAAGCGCGCAGCAAAAAACACCGCAAATGAACAGTCTGCGGGCGAACAAGCTGCGCAGGCAAAAAAAACCGGCCGGCGAGTACCGCGAAAACGGCCAGCAAACGAACGGCAAGCGCCAAAGGAAACCGGTGACGAGCAGCTGCTCAATAAGCGTGAGAAAAAAAGTAAAAGCGCTGGAAAAAATAAAAAAGCAGCGCCATCCAGTAAAAATAAACATGTGAAAAAGCTTGCCAAAAAGGCGGGCAGTAAAAAGAAAAAGCCAAGTAAAAAATGAGTAGTGAAACAGCTTTTGGTTTTCATGCGCTGCAGGTGTTATTAAAAACATCACCAGAGCGCATTGTTAAACTTTATGTCGCCAAAGGGCGGCAAGATCAACGTATGCAAAAATTGCTTGCCACTTGTGAGCAGCGCGCTATCAAACCGCTCTGGCTTGAGCGCGATGAGCTGGATAAGCTCTGTGACGGCCGCCACCAGGGGGTCTTTGCCGAGCTTAAAGCCGGTCGCAGCTACGCGGAGAAGGATCTTTACCAGTTGCTTGAAAAGCTTGATGGGCCGGCGACTCTGTTGGTGCTCGATGGGGTTACCGACCCTCACAATCTCGGCGCCTGTTTACGCACAGCCGATGCCGCTGGTGTGCACGCCGTCATCGTTCCGAAAGATAATAGTGCGAGCCTTACCGATGTGGCTCGCAAAGTTGCAAGTGGCGCAGCCGATACAGTGCCGCTAATTGCCGTCACAAATTTAGCCCGCTGCTTAAAAAAACTGCAGGAACTCGGCTGCTGGGTGACGGGTACGGCCGGTGAAGCCAGTGAGAATATTTATCAGGCCGATCTCGGTGGTTCGCGCGTTATTGTTATGGGTGCAGAGGGTAAAGGCATGCGGCGCCTGACGCGCGAATGCTGCGATAGCCTGGTCAAAATTCCAATGGCAGGAGAGGTTTCCAGCTTAAATGTCAGTGTCGCTACCGGAGTTATATTGTTTGAATTAGTCAGGCAGAGACAGCTCGCTTAAGTTTTTGGTTTGCTGTTGGCTCTGTTGTTTTATCACACATAAACGAGGGATGAGTCATGCGTGTAGCAGTATTTAATAGCAAGGATTACGATAAAGAAAGCCTCGGAGCTTATCGAGGCGAGCACGAATTTGTGTTTTTTAGGCCGGCGCTCGACGAGCACAGTGTCGCCATGGCACGCGGTTTTGATGCGGTCTGTTGTTTTGTCAACGACGATGTCGGCACCGCCGTTGTCGAGGCCCTGGCCGAGCTCGGCGTCAAGCTAATTGCCATGCGCTGCGCCGGATACAATAACGTTGATCTGGAGGCGGCAAAAGCGCGAGGTATAACGGTTTGTCGTGTACCCGAATACAGCCCGCACACCGTGGCAGAGCACGCTGTGGCGCTGATTATGGATTTAAATCGCAATATTCACCGCGCGTTTAATCGTATCCGCGAAAACGACTACAGCCTGCAGGGGCTGCAGGGCTTTGAAATTCACGGTAAAACAGTTGGTGTTATTGGTACCGGTATTATCGGTTCTACCTTTGCTAATTTAATGAGTGGCTTTGGCTGTCGCATCCTCGGTTACGATCCGGGGCAAAACGAGCGCTTTGCCAAAATTGGCGATTATGTAGAGCTGGATAAGCTGCTGAACGAAAGTGATATCGTCAGTTTGCACTGCCCGCTGCTGCCGGCAACCCGCCATATTGTTAATGCCGACAGCATTAATAAAATGAAAGACGGAGTGATGATAATCAATACCAGCCGCGGCGCTCTGGTCGATACCCCGGCCGTGATCGATGCGCTTAAAACCGGCAAGGTCGGTTGGCTCGGTCTCGATGTTTACGAAGATGAGGCGGGTTTGTTTTTTGAAGATAATAGCAACCGCATCTTAACCGACGATGTACTTGCGCGCCTGTTGACCTTTCCAAATGTGGTTATTACCGGGCACCAGGCGTTTTTTAGCCGCGAAGCTTTAAAAACCATTGCCGATACGACCATCGCCAATGTCGAGGCGTTTGCCGAGCAGCGCCTCGAAGAAAAAAATACCGTTAGCGTTTAGTACGCTGAGTGCCCACCCTTAGCTTTTAAACACTGAGGGTGGGCGCAATTTCCAGCTCGATAGCTTACGGGTTAACTTGCTTGCACATTAGTTGGCGGCCATCGTTAACGCTTAGTGTGAACTGCTGGCCCTTGCCGCGCACACTGTAAGCGCCACCGGCGTACGCAAAACCAGAGCCGCTTAATTGCTGCTGCAGGCTTGTCTTTTTGCCGTCAAAAAACAGGTCGGCGCTGTTTGTTTCCGGGAAAAAATTAATCTTAAGCTGTTGTTGCTCGCTGCAGACAAACTCGCGTTTTATGACTGCTGTATTTGGCTGCTCAGTCGCATGGGAAGCTGTGTCGCTCGTATTATTTGCACAGGCGCTAAGTAAGCAAGTAAGTAAACAAGTAAGTAAGGCCAACAAGCTTGCGCGAAGTGACATTCTGAACGCGGTCAATGTGAAAGCAGCGTGCTGGTGACGGTGTATGTTAATTCTCATTTTCAATGTTCTCCCTGTATATATTTTTTAACCCTTTCCCTGTTTCTCGCAAAGACTCTGTGAGCGAGAGCGTGTTGGCGGGCGCTAAAGCGGCTTGATGTGATGTTGAGCATATTAACGTCTCGCGCCAGCCTTTATGTTCCTATAGGCGCCTGATTTTCTGCGGGATCTAAAGTCGCTGGAGCAGGTGAAATAAGCCGCCTGGCTGCGAGCTTAGGGCAAAGCGCTGCCAGCTTAGCAGTCACTTGAGTACCGCCGGCATCTATCTCTCACCTTGAACCGGCAGCGACCCTGTTATCTTGCTTGTATTTTAAGCGCTTACGCCCTAGAATACGCCGCCCCTTTTTCTGGGGGCTATTCATTCACTCCTTGCTCCACCGCTACGCACGGGGAGCTTGTTATCCGAAAGGAGAGTTTATGCGTCATTATGAAATCCTGTTCCTGGTCCACCCAGACCAGAGTGAGCAAGTGCCCGGCATGGTCGAGCGCTACTCCGAAACCATCACTAAAGATGGTGGCAAGATCACTCGCCTCGAAGACTGGGGCCGTCGTCACCTTGCCTACAGCATCAACAAGATTCACAAAGCACACTACGTGCTGATCAACTGTGAAACAACTAACGAAGCTCTGGAAGAACTGACTACCAACTTCCGTTACAACGATGCTGTTCTTCGCCACTTGGTTATCCGCACTGATGAAGAGATCTCTGAAGAGTCTCCAATCATGAAGGCGGAAAAAGAAAGCCGTGAGCGTAAAGTTCGCGCTGAGCAGCGTGCCCAGGAAGCTGATAAAGCTGCCGACGCCGGCAAAGCCGAAGAATCAACTCAAAGCACTGAAGGAGAATAAGACATGGCCCGTTTTTTCCGTCGTCGTAAGTTCTGCCGTTTCTCCGCTGAAGGTGTTAAGCAGATCGACTACAAAGACCTCGATACTCTGAAAGCTTATATTTCTGAGACAGGCAAAATCGTTCCCAGTCGTATCACTGGTACCAAAGCAAAGTATCAGCGCCAGCTCGCCACGGCGATCAAGCGCGCTCGTTACGTAGCTCTGCTGCCTTATACCGACAGTCACGATCGTTAATAGACGCAGAGCGAGAGCATAAGACCTATGTTCAAGGCCTTGGCAAATTTTGTAATGCGGGGCCGCGTTCAGGCCATCATCGTCGCCTTAATCGGGAGCTGGATACCTTTTGTCTCTCAGGCGGTGTTGGGGCTGGTCACTCTCAGAAGAGGGTGGCAAGAAGGATTAATCATTAGCCTTTGGGCTAGTTTGCCGGCGTTTGCCGGGCTCTGGCTTGGCCAGGTACCGGTGCCGATGGCACTGGCAAGTATCGCCGTATTTTTTGTCGGCTTTATTTGCTGTGTGGTACTGCGCCAAAGCATCAGTTGGCCGCTGACACTCAGTGCTGTTGCACTGGTTAGCTCTGCCGCCGCGGTGTTGATAGCCGTGAGTCAGCCGGGTTTGGCTGAGGATGTTAAAAGCTTTTTTGCGTCGCTGCTGCAAGGTGGTGAAACGCAACTAGCTCCAGAGCTGAAGGCTCTGGCCGATGGCTGGAATACCGTCAGCAGCAGTGGGCTTATCGCCTACTGGATTGCCGTTAGCACCGTTATTGGTTTGCTGTTGGCGCGCTGGTGGCAGGCTCTGTTGTACAACCCGGGTGGTTTTCAGCAGGAGTTTCACAGCTTAAGGTTAACGCCCCAGGTGGCGCTGCTGTTTTCGGTGCTGGCAATTGCCGCAACCGGTGCTGGTAGTCAGTATCAGTTCTGGAGTGGCCTTTGTACCTTGCCGCTGATCTTTGCAGGGCTGGGTTTGCTGCATTGGCTCGTCGCGCAAAAAGCTTGGCCGGTGGGTGCCTTAGTCGGCATTTACTTGGCTTTATTGATTATTCCGGTCAGCGCTCTGTTAGTGATGCTGCTGGCACTGCTTGATGCAGTGCTCGATTTAAGAAAGAAATTTAATACAAGCCAAAGCTCGTGAGCTTTGGACCTTATAGAGGAAACTCTTATGGACGTTATTCTGTTAGATAAAGTTGGCAAGCTGGGTACAGTTGGCGACAAAGTAAGCGTAAAAGCTGGTTTTGGCCGCAACTTCCTGATCCCTCAGGGCAAAGCTGTACCGGCGACTGCTGCAAACCTGGAAGAGTTTGAAGCCCGTCGTACCGAGCTTGAAGCTGCCGCCAACGACAAAAAAATTGCCGCGCAGGCGCGCGCGACTCAGCTCGAAGAGCTGCAAGTTGTTATCGCTGCCAACGCTGGTGACGAAGGCAAGCTGTTTGGTTCCATCGGTGCGCGCGATATCGCCGAAGCGATTACCGCTGCTGGTGTTGAAGTTGCCAAGTCTGAAGTGAAGCTGCCTCAGGGTACTTTGCGTGAAGTTGGCGAGTACGACATCGACGTACAGCTGCACGTAGAAGTTACCCAGCAAGTTAAGCTGATCGTCGAAGCTGAGTAAGTGTTGAGCGCCTTGGCGCCCGAACAACTTAATCGCTAGAATAGGGCGCCGCCGTTGGCTCAACAGCTGATGGCGGCGCCCTATTTGTTTGTGCTGTGCTCAGGCTGTTCAATAACTGCCTGGCTTGAGCTGAAACGGCCGATAAAAACACCGTGTACTGACAATAAAAGTAACAGCTGAACACTTGCTGAGCTGAATAGCCCTGGAAAATGATGTCCGAAGAGCCTCTCGATTTACCCGAAGCGGAAGCGCCGCAAGAGCGCGACAGTAAACTGCCGTTCTCGCTCGAGGCTGAGCAAAGTGTGCTCGGTGGTTTGATGCGCGATGCCAGCCATTTCGATTCAGTGCTTGAAGTTGTCAACGAAGACGACTTCTTTAAACAAAACCACCGCTTAGTGTTTCAGTGCATGAAGGCGCTGGTTGAAGCCGAGCAGCCGCTCGATGTCATCACCATTTCCGAAGCCCTAAGTCAGCGCGACGAACTTGAGCTGGTTGGCGGCCTGCCGTATTTAAGTGACCTGGCCACCAATGTGCCGGCCAGTGAAAACGTTGTTGCCTATGCCAGTATCGTGCGTGAGAACGCCACCTTCAGGCAGATTATCTCAACCGCGACGGAAATTAGCCGCGCCTCGTTTAACCCGGGCGGTTTGAGCTCGGAAGATTTGCTTTCTTTGGCCGAGCGGCGTTTTCTTGAAGTCAGCGAAGGCCGGCCCAAAGAGGGCGGTTTTGCCTACGTAAACGAGCTGCTAAAAGAGTCGCTCGAAAAAATTGACGAGCGCTATAAAAACCGCGCCGACATTACCGGTTTGGCAACCGGGCTCAATGACCTCAACGAAAAAACCTCCGGTTGGCAGCCGGGCGATTTAATTATTCTCGCTGCGCGTCCGTCGATGGGTAAAACTGCGCTGGCGCTTAACTTTGTTGAATCGGCGCTGATGACCCAGGAAAAGCCCGTGCTGGTATTTAGTCTCGAGATGCCGGCCGACTCGCTGGTGATGCGTATGATGAGTGCGATTGGCCGCATTGATCAGGGGGGGATGCGCTCGGGGCGGCTAAATGAAGACGACTGGCCCAAACTCGATTTGGCGGTGCGCAAACTCAAAGATAAAAAACTATTTATCGATGACACGCCGGGGCTTAGCCCGAGTGAAATGAAGGCGCGCACGCGCCGCGTCGCCCGTGAACACGGCAACCCGGCAATGATTATGGTCGACTACTTACAGTTGATGAGCATCAGTGGTTTTACTGAAGGCCGCACCCAGGAAATCTCAGAAATATCGCGGGCGATGAAAGCGTTGGCTCGTGACTTTAAATGCCCGGTTATTTGTTTGTCTCAGCTAAATCGCGGCGTAGAGCAGCGGCCAAATAAACGGCCAATGAGCTCTGACCTGCGTGAATCGGGTGCGATCGAGCAGGACGCCGACGTAATTATGTTTATCTACCGCGATGAATACTACAACGAAGACAGCCCGGATAAAGGTGTTGCCGAAATTATTATTGGCAAACAGCGTAACGGTGAAACCGGCACCGTCAAGGCCGCCTGGGTTGGAAAATATACGCGTTTTGAAAATTTAAGCATGGAGTATCAGGGCGCAGAGCCTTGATCGTCTTGAGCTTTTTTTGATGTCACTTTTAGCCGATTTCGGTGTTTGTTTGATAGCCTGGGAGAAACAAGCCTGTGACATATTCCCCTCTTTATTTGTTGTAAAAACTTAACGAATATAGCTTAGCTGTCGCTTCAGCCTTCATAGCGGCTCCTTGCTTTTGGACTGTCTTTCCTCTTTCTTTTTTGCGATTAAAGTCTGAGTTTTCTTGTTCCTGCTTCAGTCTTTTGTTGGTTGTTTTTGCCGCTTATCTCTTGATTAACGGCGGTGTTCGTAAACTGTGAACTTCATCGTCAAGTCTTAGCATGCCCGCTCGGTATTATGTATGCGCAATACGACCATTTTCTGTCGTCGTTTTGCCCTTCTTTCGAGACAAACAGAGATAAAAGACCCATGTTTTTTACTTCCATGCGCAAGTTGTTATTGCTTGGTGCATCCGTTTTGCTATTTGCTTGTGGCGGTGGTGTTGATGTTGATAGCAGCACAAATAACCCACCGACGGCTGAGTTTTTTTACAGTGTAAACGGGGGCCAGCTTATTCTGGACGCGTCTGAATCCTACGATTTGGATTTAAACGAACTTAGTTATACCTGGTACGTAAACGATGTTGAGCTTGAGAGCAAAACTCAATACGCCCAGCTGAGCTACGACGAAGACACGAAGTACGAAATCAAACTTGTGGTCAGTGATGGCCAAAAAGAGGGGAGCAAGACCCTGTTTGTCAATGGTCACGGTTTTGGTGTGATCACGGGCGATATTGAGCGCGGTCGTCAGCTGTATGAGAATGACCAAGTTTTAAACTGTATGAACTGTCACGGTCGTGACGGGCAGTCAACGGTTTTCAAGCCAATTAATGCAGAGGCCAAGGATTTCTTCCACAGCTCTGAACCTACTACACCGTATAAATTAAAAGACTATCTCCAACGCTTTATGCCTGATCGTTCAGGCAAGTGTGATACTCAGTGCGCAGAAGATCTCGAAGCGTATATTCGCAGCTGGATTGGGGTATTACCTGATGAGCCGAATCCAGAGCCAAGTGCAGTGCCAAGCACTGTACCGACGGCCGGTCCTCAGCCGAGCTCTGACCCCGTTCCCGGTACAAGCCCAACGCCTGTGGCATCGCCCGGTGTTAGTCCGGAGCCCCAGCCAAGTGGTGATCCACAGCCTCAGCCAAGTGATAATCCAGGTGAGCCAGTGGGCGATAGTGCCCGCGGCCAGCTCCTATATGGCGGAGAGTTAAACTGTCTTGGCTGTCACGGTGCCAGTGGTGATTCACCGATAAACCAAGCCTGGGATATTGACCCTGCAAAAACGCAGTACAAGTTGTTAAGCAGTGATGTTATTGTCGATCTCGCCAGCTTTATTTCAGCAGAGATGCCCGATAACACGGGGCGCTGTGATGCTCAGTGTGGGCTCGATATCGCTGCCTATATTAAAACCTGGCAGCCAGGCCCGCAGCCTCAGCCAAGCACTGTACCGAGTGCCGCGCCGTCCTCACTGCCTTCGGCAGCGCCGCAGCCATCAACCGCGCCAAGTGCCGAGCCTCAGCCTTCGCCAGAGCCAAGTACAGCACCGAGTGTGCGCCCATCGCCGCAGCCGTCAGTTGTTCCGAGTGCTCAGCCCTCGGTTATGCCAAGTGTGCAGCCGAGCCCACAGCCTTCATCCGAGCCGCCTATTGTTGGCGATCTTTCGCGCGGAGAAGAGCTGTATCTAAGAAGTGTTGAAATGTCCTGTGCCGGCTGTCACGGCAATGACGGTCAGTCAACGACCTTCAAAGCTATTGACGCTAATCGAAGTGAGTTTTTCCACTCAACTGAACCGGCCCAGGCTTACAGTCTGGAAGCCTATCTTGAGAAGTTTATGCCGCCTTCCGGCGGTGCCTGCGATGCCCAGTGCGCCGCAGACCTGGCGACATTTATCCGCTCGTGGGTTGCTGCGCCGGAGCCCAGCCCGGTGCCGTCAAGCGAGCCGAGCATGATGCCGCCGCAAACCGGCCTGGCCCCAATTACGGTTTCCGGTAAAGATGTACTAGTCGGTGGCGAGCCTCGAAGCCTTGCCGGTTACAGTCTGTTTTGGAGCAACACCGGTTGGGGTGGCGATAAGTTCTACAACGCCGATGTAGTGCGCGAAATGAAAGAAAACCTCGGTGCAACCATTGTGCGAGCGGCAATGGGTGTAGAGGAAAACGGTGGTTACCTGACCGACGCCAGCAATAAAGATCGCCTGAAAACAGTGGTCGATGCTGCTATTGCCAACGATATGTATGTGATTATCGACTGGCACACTCACCATGCGGAAGAGCGTAAAAGTGACGCTATTGCTTTCTTTGAAGAAATGGCGCGCCTCTACGGTGATAAACCCAATGTGATTTACGAGATCTACAACGAGCCGCTGCAGATCAGTTGGTCTCAAGTGATCAAACCCTACGCTGTGGATGTGATCGAAGCGATTCGCGCCATCGACCCGGACAACCTGATTATTGTCGGCACGCCAACCTGGTCTCAGGATGTTGATATTGCCGCGCAAGATCCGATTACAGGTTACGCCAATATTGCCTACACCCTGCACTTTTACGCAGCGACGGCCGCTCACCAGCAGCCGCTTCGCAACAAAGCTCAGGCGGCGCTCGATGCCAACCTGCCTATTTTTGTTACCGAGTGGGGCAGTGTCAGTGCCGATGGCAATGGCGGTGTTGATGCCGCAGAAACCCAGGCTTGGCTCGACTTCCTTGAGCAAAACAATATCAGCCACTTGAACTGGGCCTTTAACGATAAAGATGAAGGCTCGGCGATCTTGAAACCTGGCTCCTCGGCCACCGGCCCGTGGACAGACAACGATTTCACCGAATCGGGCAAATTGGTAACCGATGCCGTGCAAATGTGGGATGGCAATATCGATCCTATGCCTAGCCCTGCGCCTAGCACCGTACCTAGCCCGCAGCCGTCTGTTGCGCCCAGCCCAGCGCCATCTGGTGCACCGAGCCCAATGCCGTCTACGCCGCCGAACCCGGGTACTGGTGACGTTGCGCGCGGAGCCGAGCTTTACACTACCACTCACAGCTGTGCAAATTGCCACGGTGCTGACGGCAAGAGTGTTCTGCCTAATACGCCAGATATCGACCCGCTGAAAACCGCTTATAACACCGGCGGCATGAGCGTGGGGCTTGAAGCCTATATCACCGCAGAGATGCCTCGACCCGGCGTTTGTGATGCGCAGTGTGCGGCGGATGTTGCGGCCTATATTCGCAGTTGGCAGCCCGACACCGGTCCTGTGGCCTGTGATGTCGACAATACCCTGCACTACGGTCGCCGCCAGATGCGCCTGTTAACCCAGAGCGAATTCAGCAATAGCCTGCGCGATTTGCTCGGTTATGAGCTCGATTTAGCGGCAGCTGGTGTGCCGGGTAATACCCTGGTTGAAAGTTTTTCTAACCAGGTGTTAACACCCGTGACTCAAGCGCATATGGACTCCTATGTAAGCGTTGCCGAGAAGGCGGCAGAGTTTGCTGCAAGCCGTGACTTCGCCGGCATTGTTAGCTGTTCAACAACCGATGAATGCGCCGATGCTTTTGTTCAGGACTTTGCTCCGAAGGTCTATCGCCGGCCTCTGACGGCTTCAGAAGCCGAGCGCTACCGCGCTTTGTTTGACAACCGTCTTAGTGAAGGCAAGGCCGAAGAGGGCATGAAGTTGGCTCTGCGCACAGCCTTGAGCTCGCCGCACTTCCTCTATCGCTCTGAGATGGGGCAGAAAGTCAGTGAACTTCGCGACCAGATTGCCAACGGAGACCCTGTTTACCGTCCGGGTCAAACATCTCTGGTATTACAGGGCGCAAGTCTCGATACCAGTGCCGATGAGTACAAAGTGGTGCCGCTTTACGGCAACTTTGGCAGCACGGTTAACTACAACTTCACAGGTGCCGATTTAATTACCGTCAAAGCCAAAGGTGTTGAAGCCAGCGGTGCCTGGCCGAGCTTAAAACTTACCGTTGACGGCAAAGATGTTGAAATCAAACAGGTCGCTTCCGATACCGATAAGAGCTATAGCTTTTTTGTGAAAGAAGTGACGGGCAGCAATAAATACGTGCAGTTGTCGAATGAAGGCAATGGCGCCGCCCACGATACGGCTCGCGAGCTGAGCTTGTGGAGCGTAAGTTTTGCCAACGCCGAAGAAGTTGAGCAGCCGATGCCGGATGCGCGCCTCGATGACGACGCCTATGTGTTAAGCCAGTATGAACTGGCGAGCTTCCTGGCCTTTACCTACACCGGTACAACGCCGGATGACGAACTGCTCGCCGCGGCCGCGGCCAATGAGCTGCAGAGCGAAGCGCAGTTGCGTGCCCAGATACTCAGGCTGCTGGCCAGCGACAAGAGCCGCGAGCACTTTGGTGAGTTTGCCGCCCAGTGGTTGCACGCCGATCTGGTTCTGTCTGCCGCCAAAGATGCAATGCTATTTGATGACTTCAGCAGCGAAGTGCGCCAAGCGATGTCGACGGAAGTGCGCGAAATCTTTAGGCACGTGATGTTTGATGGCTCGCAGCCGGTTAGCAACCTCTACGGCGACTTTAGCTTTATGAACAAGGCGCTGGCAGATTTTTACGGCATCAGTGGCCCCAGTGGTGATGCTTTTGTCAAAGTCGACAACTTAAGTGAGCGCGGCGGCATTATCACCTCCGGTGCGTTTATGGCAGGTTTTGCCGGCGATAAAGAAGCCTCACCGATCAAGCGTGCCGTACGCGTACGCGAGAACTTGCTGTGTCAGAAAGTTCCGCCTATGCCGACCGACATCCCGCTGCAGCGCGAAGGCGCAGCCGAAGCTCTGGAGCAATATATTCAGGAGCAGGGTGGAACCATTACCAACCGCCAGCGCTACCACTTCTTAACCAAGGATGAGCCCTGCAGCGCGTGTCACGAAGCCATTATCAACCCGCACGGTTTTGGTATGGAAGACTTCGATGCGGTTGGCCGCAAACGCACGGACGATGCCAACGGTTTGGTGATCGACGCGATGGGCGAGCTGGTCGGAACCTCCAGTTTGACTGACGGCAATGTTGAAAGCTTTAGTGGTGCCAAGCAGTTCTCGGCCCTGGTAGCTTCGCTGCCCGGCTCGACCGATTGTTTTACTCAGAAGGGCTTCCGTTTTGTCATGGGCATAGGGCACGAGTACTTTGACCACATCGCCATTGACGCGCCGGTACTCGGCAGTGAAGAAAAAGCCGCCTACAGCTGCAGCCTCGAAGCGATGAGCGCTGAAATGCAAGGTGCGAACAACAATGCCAAGGCCGCGTTTACTGCCTTGGGTGTACGCGACATCGTTCGCTACCGCAAACAGCGTTAAAAGGAGCGATTGCCATGAGTAAACAAAATCAAATGTTGGAACGTCGTCGTTTCTTGAAAACCGCTGCCAAGGCCGGCTTAAGCCTGCCTTTCCTGCAGGCTTCAACGTTTGCGACCGGTATGATGTTAGGTCGCAGCGCCCAGGCGGCCAGCGGCAGCTTAAAGCGTGTTATCAATGTCTATATTCCCGGTGGCACGCCGTTTTCCGGTGGTCAAAGCCAGTGGTTGCCGTCCGACGGCATGACGATGAACACGGTTACAGCGCCGCTGGAAAGCGTTAAACAGCACTGCATCTTTTTTAAGGGCACGGCCATCACCAACTCAGGTGGCGACGGTGTCGGCGGCCACGGCAATACGGCCAAGGCTTTTGGCGGCTCCGGTTTTAGCAATACCTTTGATGTTGAGCTCGAGCGCTTGCTCGGTCAGAGCTCGCCGTTCCCGTCGCTGTTGTTGGGGGCCCAAAGTTCTGGTCACGGTTCGGCAACTAAAAAAGGCGGTCAGGAAATTGTCTACCAGGACAACCCCAAGGCCGCGTTTGATCGTTTGTTTGGTTCTGCCACCAATGTTAGCTCTGTTGGCATCCAGCGCTCTCAAAGCATGATGGATGTGCACAAGGCCGAGCTTGAGGCACTTAAAAATGTACTCGGCTCAGCCGAAAGTGAGCGCTTAAACGAACACCTTGCCAGTGTGGAAAAAATTAAAGCGCGTTTGGATCAGCAGGCCGAAGGTGAATTAAACCCAGCCTGTGTCAACCCAGACTGGAACCTCGGCGGTTTTGTTTACGACGCCAATAACACAACACGTTTTACCACCGAGGCCAAGCTGCAGATAGACAACGCGATTTTGGCGTTGAAGTGTAATTTAACCAATGTTGTATCGCTGATGCTCGGCAACCACCAGGGCACACACGCGATTCCAGAGCTAAATTACACCGCTGATTATCACCAGAGTATTCACGGAGGCCAGGCCGGTGCTTTTGCCGAGACACGCGCGCACCTGTCGAGCATAGTCGCCTACCTGATTTCCGAGCTTGAAAAAGCCTCGGACGATATGGGCAATAGCCTGCTCGATTCAACCTTGGTGTTCCAGAGTACGGACATGGGTAACGGCGATGCTCACACCAGTACCGACGCCCCCGTTATGTTGGCCGGTGGTGGCTCCGCTATTCGCGGTGGTCAAGTGGTTGAAACCGGTCGCCATATGAATGTAATCGACACCATGAGCGAAGCTTTGGGCATCAGTGCTCAGGTTCCCCAATACGGTCAGGGCGCCGTTACCGGCGTTATTGCCTAATGCTCCTTGTGCGACCAGGTTCAGCTTGGTCGCACTTTTTTGATTTTCCCCGCGCTTTTCTCCCTGCTTTAAGACTCAACGCTGCTTTTATTTGGGCCAGCGACGCTTTTATATTGCTATTTTGTTGCTGTATTTGCCGGCGCCGTTAAGTCAGTGCAATCAATTTGTAGTTACTTTCGTTAACTCTACTGACAGAGGGTGTCAGTAGCCTGCTGTTAGGCTATGCCTATTGTTTGTTCTGACAGCTGAGGGATCTTAGCCAGATGTATATACTTTACTCATCGCCCGTATGCCCGCATTCGCGCAGGGTTATTGCCCTGCTTGAACAGGCGCAGCTGCCCTATCGCGCCAATTTGGTTACGCGTTTTGCCAATCAGTTGCAGCGCCCGGAGTTTGTTGCACTGAACCCCAACGCTCAGGTGCCTGTGTTTTTAGATGACAACTTTTCACTGTTTGAGTCCAATGCCATTTTGCGCTATCTGTGCAACTATCACGAGCTGAGCCAGTGGTACCCTGAGGACGCCAGTAAACGGGCGCTGGTGGATCAGTGGCTCGATTGGAATCAGTGTCAGTTAAGTCCACTGCTGCCATCGTTTGATATAGGCCCGGCGCCGCAGTCTCAGCAGCGACTTGAAGATTTACTGGACCTGTTGGCCGAACACCTGTGGGACAAAAACTATATGTGTGGCGCCGAGCTCAGTATCGCCGACTTATCCGTTGCCAGTAATATTGCTCAGCTGGAGTATGTCGGTGTCGAACTCGAGCTTGCGCCGCTTAAATTGTGGTACCAGCGCATGTTGGCGCTACCGGGCTTTTACAAAACCTTGACCAGTATGTACGAGGAAGAGCATGCATCCTACGCATCGCTTGTTTAGCATTATTCAAGTTTTGCGCTCGGCGCGCCAGCCGGTGTTGGCGCAGGAACTGGCGCAGCAGTTTGAAGTGTCGGTGCGCACCATCTACCGCGATATCGCCGAGCTGCAAAATCAGCACCTGCCGGTTGTCGGTGAAGCGGGCATTGGTTATGTGTTAAAAAAAGGCCACGACTTGCCGCCGTTAATGCTGACGCCCGATGAGCTCGACGCGGTTTTGCTCGGCATTAATTGGGTTAGCCAGCGCGGCGACGAGAGCTTAAATAAGGCCAGCAAAAGCCTGCTTAATAAAATTCGCGACGTGGTGCCAGAGCACCTGCAGAGTGTTATTTTAAACGAAGCTAGCTTGGCACCGAGCTATCGCCAGGTATTTAACGACAGCCTGGATATGAGCCGCCTGCGCGAAGCCATACGCCGTGCGCAAAAAATAAAAATTCGCTACTGCAATGCCCAGGGTGAGTCCAGCGAGCGCATTATCTGGCCGTTTATGCTCGCCTATTTTGATGTCTCCCGGCTAATTTGCGCCTGGTGTGAATACCGGCAAAACTTTCGCCATTTTCGCAGCGATCGCATCGCCGAAATCAGTTACCTCGATCAATACTTTGAACCGTCGTCAGAAGAATTAAAAAAGCGCTGGCGCAAACAGCAAGCAGAGTGCGAGTGCCCGTCAAGCGAAAAAACTCCCGAGCGCACAGCAACAACTTCGCGCGATAAGCTTGTTGAGATGGCCTAGCCCGGCTGTGTTACAGCGCTCGATTTTGTTTTGCTCTCAGGCGAGCCGGCTTTCTTGATAATCGTCTAAGTTTTGCTCGCCTTTGTTGAGTCGCCAGGCTATCGGCGCTAAACTCCGCGCCATCTTTCCGACGGTGCTAACGCCATGCATGTATTTCACCATATCGAATCGGTGCGCAAGGCCCTGCAGCAGGCTCGCAGTGAATCCAAGCGCATTGCTTTTGTGCCGACGATGGGCAATTTGCACGAGGGGCATTTGGCTCTGGTGCGCCAGGCTCAGCAGGCGGCGGATGTGGTTATTGTCAGTATCTTTGTCAACCGCCTGCAATTTGGCTTAAACGAAGACTGGGACAAATACCCGCGCACCCTCGAACAGGACATTGCCAAGCTCGAAGCGGTGAACTGCGACATGCTGTTCTATCCCGAAGAGCAGGAAATCTACCCCAATGGCATGGATGAGCAGACCCGGGTCGTTGTACCGACGATGACGGATGTCTTGTGCGGCGCTTCGCGCCCCGATCACTTTGAAGGCGTGACCACGGTGGTTAGCAAGCTGTTTAACATTGTTCAGCCCGATGTCGCGGTTTTTGGTTTAAAGGATTTTCAGCAGCTGGCGGTTGTGCGGCGTATGGCCGAAGACCTGTGCATGCCGGTTGAGATTCAGGCGGCGCCGATTGCCCGCGAGGACGACGGCCTGGCGCGCAGCTCGCGCAACCGCTATATCAGCGAAGATGAAAGGCCGCGCGCCACTGTGCTTTATCAGAGCCTCAAGTGGTTAAAAGCCGAAGTCGATGGCGGCAACCTGGCTTTTAGAGAGCTGGAGCAAGAAGCGAAAGCGCGCATTGAGGCGCAGGGCTTTCGTGTTGATTATTTGAAGTTGTGTGAAGCACACAGCCTGGAGCCTGCGGCCGAAGATGACGCCGAGCTCTGCGTATTGGGTGCGATGTATACCTCAGCGGCTCGTTTGATAGATAATATCGCTTTCTCTCGAGCGCTGACTGAACAAGAGTTGTAAGTGTATGAATATCACTCTGCTGAAAGGCAAACTGCATATGGCCCGGGTTACTCAGGCCGAGCTCTGGTACGACGGTTCCTGTGCAATCGACGAAAACCTGGTCAAACTTGCTGGTCTGCGCGAATTTGAGCGCATTGATATCTACAATGTCGACAACGGCGAGCGTTTTACGACCTATGTCATTCTCGCTGAGGCCGGTTCCGGTACCATCTCTATGAACGGGGCCGCCGCGCGCAAAGTACAGGTTGGTGACCGCGTTATTATCGCCGCCTATGCCGATATGAGCGAAGCTGAGGCCGACGAGTTCAAACCCAAGTTGGTGTATCTCGGCGATGACAACAAGGTTGAGCGCTCAGCTAACACCATAGCCGTGCAGCGCGCTTGATGCTCCAAACGCGGCTATGCAATATGCCCGGCAGGCGCTTTGTGGTTAAATCCTAATAAATGCGGGCAAGGCCCCGCGAAACGTTGAAGTGAAGGAAGCTCTTATGGCCAAAGCAGAACGCATCTTTGTGGTCGTCGACCCGTCTAGCAACCAACATCCGGCCCTCGACCGCGTGATACGCACCGCTGTGCTGCGCCCCGAAATGCCAGTGGTAAAGGTGTTTATCGCCGTCGACAGTGAATCGACCGATACCCGCGCAGTAAACGACAACCTCTTTCGCCATGAGAGCTGGTTTGGCGAGGAAATTCGCGGCCCTCTGGAGAAAGCCGGCATTGAGTACAGCCTTGAAATCAGCTGGTCTGGCGAATGGCAAAAGAGCATCGTGCAGGCATCCAAAGCTTTTGGCACCGATCGCATTTATCTGCCTGTGCACGAGCGCAGCGAGAGCACCAGTCGCTTTAGTTTCAGCGAGAGTCAGTGGGATCTGTTAAAAACCGCTGAATGCCCGGTGGTTTTGATTCAGCCCGGCGCCAAAGAAGACCGCAAGGTGGTGCTCGCCGCCGTTAATTTCCAGGCACTTTCCGACGAGCAGCGCGCGCTGAACAAAAGTATTTTGCACTGGGGCAAAGAAGTGGCCGAGATGTACAAGGCCGAATTCCACGTCGTTAACGCTTACCTCGATTCGATGAACTACCCGGATCGCGGCCGCCTCGCCAATGAAACTGGCTTGAGCTCAGACCGCATTCACGTCGAGGCCGGTTATACCGATGAAAGTGTCAGTGCCGTTGCCGACCGCATTAATGCCGATCTTGTAGTGATGGGCTCTCTCGGTCAAAACGGTCTGACCGGCAGTCGCCGCCGCGGCAATACCGCTGCGCGTGTGATCGCCGCATTGAAGCAAGATATTATGGTGGTTAACCACTAAGCTTGCCGCGTCTCTTTTTTACTGTCGTCACGACAAGTTGAACTGCCAGCGCCTTGGGCTTATGCTCGGGGCGTTTTTGTATCCGGGGCCGGCAAGAGGCTAGCTCCGCTCCTTCTGGGGCAAAGCGGATTTATTCGTAACTTATTATTCGTATAACTATTTATGCGTGTAAGTCTGTAACCGGGCCCCTTATTTATAACAATAAAACCGGAGGCTAAGAGATGAGCCATACCGAGCTGTACCCTGTCGATCACACTGTTAGCAAAAACGCGCTGATCGACAAAACCACCTATGACAGGCTCTATCGACAGAGCATAGAAAAGCCCGATCAATTCTGGGCCGAACAGGCCGAGCGCTTTTTAAGCTGGGAGCGGCCCTGGCAGCAGGTCAGCGAGTTTAACTTCGAGCTCGGTGAGGCGGCCTGGTTTAGCGGCGCCAAGCTCAATGTCAGTTACAATTGCATAGATCGGCACCTGCCCGAGCGCGCGCAGCAGGTAGCGCTAATCTGGGAGGGCGACGAGCCGAGCGACGAGCTGCACGTGAGTTACGCCGAGCTTCACAAGCAGGTTTGCCTGATGGCCAACGCGTTAAAAAAACGCGGTGTAAAAAAGGGCGATCGCGTGTGTATCTACATGCCGATGATTGTTGAGGCGGCTTATGCAATGCTCGCCTGCGCGCGCATTGGCGCCGTGCACAGTGTGGTGTTTGGCGGCTTTTCTCCCGAGGCTTTAAAAGACCGTATTCTCGATTCCGACTGCCAGCTTGTTATTACCGCCGATGAAGGCGTGCGCGGAGGTAAACGCATCGCGCTTAAAAGCAACGTTGATGCGGCGGTTGATCAGTGCCCGAATGTGCACAGCGTACTGGTTGTCCGGCGCACGGGCGGCAGCATAGTCTGGCACAAAAAACGCGATTGCTGGTGGCACGAAATTAAAACGCAAGTCAGCGGCGACTGTGCCCCCGAGCCAATGCAGGCTGAAGATCCTCTTTTTATCCTCTACACCTCCGGCTCAACCGGCAAACCCAAAGGCGTTTTACACACAAGTGCTGGTTATCTGCTACAGGCGGCGATGACTCACAAATATGTATTTGACTATCGCGACGGTGAAATTTACTGGTGTACGGCTGACGTTGGTTGGGTTACCGGCCACAGCTACATTGTTTACGGGCCGCTGGCCAACGGCGCCACAACGCTGATGTTTGAGGGGGTGCCGACCTATCCCGACGCCGGCCGCTGCTGGGCGGTCTGCGACAAACACAAGGTCTCGATTTTTTATACAGCACCGACGGCTATTCGTGCCCTAATGGGCCAGGGCGATCAGTTTGTAAAGGCTCACTCGCGTTCTAGCTTACGGATATTGGGCACAGTGGGTGAGCCCATCAATCCCGAGGCCTGGCATTGGTACCACAGTATTGTCGGTGACGGGCGCTGCCCTATTGTTGATACCTGGTGGCAAACAGAAACCGGCGCCCATATGCTCAGCCCGCTGCCGGGGGCTACCGACTTAAAACCCGGCTCGGCGACGCTGCCATTTTTTGGTATTGAGCCGGTGCTGCTCGATGAGAACGGGCAGGAGGTCGACGGCGAAGGCGAAGGTGCACTGGCGATTAAACGCTCCTGGCCGAGTCAGATTCGCACGGTCTACGGCGATCACCAGCGCTTGATTGATACCTATTTCAGTACTTACCCAGGTTATTATTTTACCGGTGACGGCGCCCGACGCGACGCCGATGGCTATTACTGGATTACCGGTCGGGTCGACGATGTGCTCAATGTCAGCGGCCACCGCATGGGCACGGCCGAGGTGGAAAGTGCCCTGGTCGAGCATACAAAAGTAGCTGAGGCTGCCGTTGTCGGTTATCCCCACGATATCAAAGGCCAGGGCATTTACGCCTATGTGATGCTGATGGACGGCGCCGAAGTCGACGACAAACTCACTTGGGAGCTGATTGCCCTGTGTGTGAAAGAGATTGGCCCAATCGCCAAACCCGACCTGATTCAAATTGCCCCGGGCCTGCCTAAAACACGATCGGGCAAGATTATGCGCCGGATCTTGCGCAAAATTGCCGCCAATGAACTCGACAACCTCGGCGATACCTCAACCCTGGCCGACCCTTCGGTGGTGCAGCGCTTAATCGAAGCGCGTTTAAATCAGTAAGCTTGAGCCCGCTTGTTATCCAGGCGGGCTGGGCCCTGTTGTTGTGCGGCTCATCAATCAAACTACCTCGGCTGCGAACTTTGACGTAAACTCTGATTAAGTACTCAAATAAAAGGAGAGCGCTTTGTCAGACCGTATCAGCGCCCGAGTCATACCGCAAAAAGCCCTCGAAGTATTATCTCAAATTGAAGTTGCCCGCCTTGCCGAAGCCAATAGCAGTGAGCTCTACGATATTTTTCGCCGCTGCGCGCTTGCGGTGCTAAATACCGGTTCACAGACCGATAGCACCAAAGAGGTTTTGGATGCGCACAAGGATTTTGCTATCCGTGTTGTGGCCCAAGAGCGCGGCGTCAAGCTCGATGTCGAAAATGCGCCGGCCTGCGCATTTGTAGATGGCGATATGATTGCCGGTATTCAAGAGCACCTGTACAGCGTGCTGCGCGATATTGTTTATATTAACAACGAGCTCAAAGAAAATCGCGATTTTGATTTTTCAAGCTCCGCAGGTATTACCAATGGGGTGTTTCATATTCTGCGCAACGCAGGTTTACTGGCAACCGATAAAAGCCCTAATGTTGTTGTGTGCTGGGGCGGCCACAGCATAGGCCCGGTCGAATACGATTACAGCAAAGAAGTTGGTTACGAACTCGGCCTGAGATCAATGGATATCTGTACCGGTTGCGGCCCGGGGGCGATGAAAGGGCCGATGAAAGGCGCAACCATTGCCCACGCGAAGCAGCGCTGGGACGGGCGCTATATTGGTATTACTGAACCTGGCATTATCGCCGCCGAGTCGCCGAACCCCATCGTCAACAAACTTATTATTATGCCGGACATCGAAAAGCGCCTTGAAGCGTTTGTGCGTGTCGGGCACGGCATTGTTGTATTTCCCGGCGGCGTTGGTACGGCCGAAGAAATTCTCTATATTTTATCGTTACTGCTTAACCCCAAAAATAATGCTGTGCCTTTCCCGCTGGTCTTTACCGGGCCTGCCGAATCTGAAGAGTACTTTAAACAGATTGATCAGTTTATCGCTTCGACACTGGGGCCCGATGCCCAGAAGCGCTACAAAATTATTATTGACGATCCGGTCGCCGTTGCACGCCATATGAAAGAGCAGCTGCACTCGGTGAAAAACTTCCGGCGCTCGACCCACGATGCTTATTATTTTAACTGGGTGCTCGATACCGCTGAAGATGTACAGCAGCCGTTTGTTCCAACCCATGACAATATGGCCGCGTTGAATTTACACAAAGATCAAAGCGCCTATGAATTGGCGGTGAATTTACGCAAGGCCTTTAGCGGCATCGTCGATGGCAATGTTAAAGAGCACGGCATTCAAGCCATCGCTGAAAAAGGCCCCTATGAATTAAGTGGTGACGATGAGATTATGAAACCACTGTCGGCGCTGCTTGAAAGTTTTGTTAAACAAAAACGTATGAAAATCCCAACCAGCGACTACGTACCGTGTTACAAGTTGGTCTAGAGCGTATATGAGTGATACAGACAACGATTTTTTGTCCTTGCTCGGCGATGACGCCAAAGAAATCGAGCCTTTAAATAGTGATAAGCGTCACCAGCTTGGGCACAAAAAAGACGATCAAAAAAGTATTCAACACAAGCAGCAGCGGGCAATAAGTTTTGGCGACAGCGGTGAAGCGACGGACCCTTTGGCTGACACTGAAATCCCCATGCTCAAGCCGCTGGACTTGCTCGCCTTTCAGCGCCCCGGCGTGCAGCATGGGGTCTACAAAAACTTGCGCTTGGGCAAATACAACATTGATGCGACTCTGGATTTACACCGTATGACGGTTGAAGAAGCGCGGCGCAGACTGTATCGCTTTGTGCAAGATTGCCTCGACAACGACGTGCGCACAGCACTGGTAACCCATGGCAAGGGTGAACTTAGGGAAAAACCGGCTCTGCTAAAAAGCTGCGTGGCGCACTGGTTACCGCAGATAGACGAAGTGCTCGCCTTTCATACCGCACAGAAACACCACGGCAGTTACGGGGCAACTTACGTGCTGTTAAAAAAGAGCGAAAAGAAAAAACAGCAGAACCGGGAAAAAATCAAAAACGCGCCGCGCGGCTAACAGCCCCTGTCTGTGGCGCGCCTTTTTTTGCTTGTCAATTAGTTCGGTTTTTTCAGGCTAGACTAGCGCCTGCTCTTTCTCTTGTGTTTCTTGCCCGCTTGATTTTTGCTGCTTGGGCAATAACTGCTGGCGAAGTTTGGCCGCGGCGCTGACCATCGTGCTAAGTGCGGCAAGGACTTCTGGCCACTGGCGGGTTTTCAGGCCGCAGTCCGGGTTGACCCAGAGCCTGTCGATATCAATATTGCTTGCCGCTTTGTTGATTAGCTCTACGATCTGGTTTTCTGTCGGTATATTGGGTGAGTGAATATCGTAGACTCCGGGGCCAATTTCATTTGGGTAATTAAAGTCTTCAAACGCGGCGAGCAAGCGCATTTTTGAGCGCGAGGTCTCGATGGTGATGACATCGGCATCCATTGCGGCAATGCTTTGGATAATGTCATTAAAATTCGAATAACACATATGCGTGTGTATTTGAGTTTCATCTTTGACGCCGTTTGCACAGATGCGAAAGCTTGCGACTGCCCAGTGTAGGTAGTCTTGCCACTGACTTTTGCGCAGCGGTAGGCCTTCGCGCAGCGCGGCTTCATCCACCTGAATAATTTTAATACCGGCTTGTTCCAGCTCCAGTACTTCGTCGCGTATGGCAAGGGCTAGCTGTTTACAAGTGCTTGCGCGAGCTTGGTCGTCGCGAACAAAAGACCAATTTAAAATGGTCACAGGCCCGGTAAGCATGCCTTTTACAGGCTTGCAGCTAAGGCTTTGCGCGTAGTGTGCCCACTTTACTGTCATCGCCTGGGGGCGGCTGACATCGCCGTAAATAATCGGCGGTTTAACACAGCGCGAGCCATAGCTCTGCACCCAGCCGTAGTCACTAAATGCAATTCCGTTAAGTTGTTCGCCAAAGTATTCAACCATGTCGTTGCGCTCGGCCTCGCCGTGCACTAATACGTCCAGGCCGAGCTGTTCTTGTGTTTTTATCGCAAAGGCGATTTCTTTTTTTATCCAGCTTTCGTAGTCGTTGGCACTGAGTTTGCCGGCTTTAAATGCGCGCCGTTTTTGGCGGATTTCAGCTGTCTGCGGGAAGGAGCCGATGGTTGTGGTTGGCAGCGGCGGTAAATTTAATTGTTGCCGCTGGATTTTGTTGCGCTCAGCAAATACGGATTGGCGCGCCTCAATACTTGGCTTAAGTGCATCGAGCCGGTCTTGTACTTGCTTGTTGTGAACGCGGGTGCTGTTGTGGCGCTGGCTGAGCGCGAGGCGGTTTTGCTCAAGTTCTTCTGCGACACTTTGGCGGCCGCAGTTGAGCGCCTGTGCCAACAGCTGCAGCTCTTCAAGTTTTTGTTGGGCAAATGCCAGCCAGTTTTTTATCTCGGCGTCTAAGTTGGTTTCGCTGTTAAGGTCGACAGGCACATGCAAGAGCGAGCACGACGGCGCCAGCCATAGACGCTCTTTAAGTTTGAGCGCTATCGGCTCAAGTTTATCAAGTAGTTTGTTTAAATCGCTTTTCCAAATATTGCGCCCATCAATGACGCCCAGCGAAAGCACTTTGTGCGCAGGCAGGCAATCGATAACTTTATCGAGCTCTTTGTCGGCGCGTACGGCATCGAGGTGCAGGCCGGCAACGGGTAAATCAAGGCTTAACTGGAGGTTGTCTTGAAGTTCGCCAAAGTAGCTGGCAAGAAGAATATTGATAGCGCTGTCTTTAAGTTGCTGATAGCTGTGTTCAAAGGCCTGCTGCCAGCGCTTGTCTAAGTCTAAGCACAGTATCGGCTCGTCGATTTGCAGCCACTGAACACCGGCGTCAAACAGCTGTTGCAGCAATTGCTGATAAACCGGTAGCAGGCGCTCAAGCAGGGCGAGTTTGTCGCTGTTGTCGCTGCTTTGGCCTAGGTACAAATACGTTAGCGGGCCGATAATGACCGGCTTGAATTTAGCTATTTGCCCCAGGGATTTAGCTTCAGTCAGTTGTGACAGCAATTCCGAGCTGTGTAGTTCAAATTCGCTGTGCTGGCTGAACTCGGGCACGATGTAGTGATAATTTGTATCGAACCATTTTTTTAAGGCGCCAGCTTCACAGCTGAGCTTGTTGTTGTCGCCCGCACTTTGTCCGCGGGCACTGCGGAAATAGTTGTCCAAGGCGCTGGCTGAACGGCAGGCGCGCTGCGGCAAGTTGCCGAGCAGTGCGCTCATATCCAGTACCTGATCGTAATAGGAAAAGTCGCCAAGCGGAATAAAGTCCAGCTGCGCTTGAGCCTGCCAGTTTTGCTGTCTCAAATTTTTGGCGCGCTCGCGCAGCTGCGCTTCGTTTATCTCTTCGCGCCAATACGCTTCCTGGGCAAATTTCAGTTCGCGCTTGGCGCCGATGCGAGGAAAACCTAAGTTGTGGGTCAGTGCCATAATTATTCCTTTGTTGTTAATAGGCCACGGGCTGTTTTTGTCAGTGTTTTACCGCTGATTTTTGTTGCTACGCAGTCTAGTGCTGGTTTTTGTTGAATAAAAATGGTTAAAATTCAAGATCCTATGAATATGGTTCATTGATGTGATTGAAAGAATTCACCTGCAGATCATGACGGAGCTGGAGCGCTGCGGCTCACTGACGGCGGCCGCCGATAAGCTGTGCTTAACCCAAAGCGCGCTGAGTCACAGCATAAAAAAACTTGAGCAACAGTTTGGCGCAGCGCTCTGGCAAAAACAGGGGCGAAGCCTGCGCTTTACTCAGGCCGGCGAACACGTGTTGCGCTCAGCAAAACGCCTGTTGCCCCAGCTTGAACAGCTCGATGCAAGTCTGTTGCGCTATGCGGCTGGGCAAAAAGCGCTGCTGCGCATCGGCATGGAATGTCACCCCTGTTACCGCTGGTTGCTGCGGGTGCTCGAAGTGTATTTACAGTCGTGGGCTGAGGTCGACGTTGATGTGCGCCAGCGCTTTCAGTTTGGCGGCTTGGCGGCGCTGTTTAATTATGAAATTGATATGTTGGTAACGCCCGACCCCCTGCGCAAAGAAGGCATTGTTTACGAACCTGTATTTGCATATGAGCAGGTACTGGTTGTCGCCAAAGAGCACGAACTGGCAGAGTGCGACTTTGTTGAAGCCGAGCAGCTGGCCGATCAGTGTTTATTTTCTTACCCCGTTGAAAGCAGCCGTCTGGATATCTTCTCTCGCTTATTGGTGCCGGCGGGTATTAGTCCGCGCCAGCACAAGCATGTCGAAGCGACAGAGATTATGATGCAACTGGTTGCTGCCGGTCGCGGTGTTGCCGCGTTGCCGCGCTGGCTGGCGGATGAATTTTCGCAGAGCTTGAACATTAAAGCGCTGAGCCTGGGGCAGTACGGTATCGATAAAAATATTTATCTGGGCTTTCGCTGTGGCGAACAGCAACAAGCGCATGTACAGGCGCTGCTGGCGCTGGCCAAAAAAACAGAATAATTTTTTCTGTATATTTATTTAGCAAAGTGGACTGACTACAATAGCAACAGTTATTTGAGTTACAGCCTTATTTCGCACTGCTTTTTGTAGTTGCACTATCGTAGTTGCGCTATCGTAGTTGAATTATTGTAGCTGCATAATTGTAGTTACATTATTTAGCCCGCTATTTTAGTCGCACTCTGAATATAACAATTAACGAGTCACCCATGCGTAAACTCTTATCCGCCGCAGTTATCGGCGCTGTTACCTTAAGTTCTGCATCACTTTATGCCGCTCCACTCGAAACCGGATTGCGCTCGACCGTTGGGCCTGTCTACAACAAGCAGGCCGGGGTTAGCAGTTTGTATAACCCTGCCAGTGGCGCCTACCATCGCGATAGCACTCGTTCCTCTGCATATGTACATACCGCCTTTAATATGGAAGCGGGGCTGGAGTATGGAAACATCGATAAACTGTTTGAATATATCGACGGCCTGGCCAATCGTTTAAACGGTGACAGTGGTGATGGCGGCGGCAGTGGTGGCGATGGCGGCAATGGTGGTGACGGAGGTAATGGCGGCAACGGTGGCGGCGGCTTTCCCGGCGATATTAATCTGCCTCCGGAATTTGATATCAACAATCCCGACCTAGAGGCAACCTTAGATTATGTCGCTCGCGAAGCGGCGATTGTAGGCGGTTTGATTGGCCTTGTCGGCGCACAGGCTTACGCTACCGCCGATTACGGTTTTGATATTCCACTGTTAATAAATCGCGATGTTTTCGGCGGCACCTTGGCGTTTAAGCTGAGCTCTCAAAGCCAGTCGTCAGCGGTTGGCATTCCCGAGGCCTTGAACTTCGATAAAGAGCAGGCGCGCGCGGCACTGGATTCGTTGTTGGCGCTCAATGAAGACTCACCAGCGCAGACATTTCAGTTAAGCAGTGGTTTATTGTTATCGGTCGACCCTCAGGGCGAGCAACTGCTATCAACAAGTTTTAGCAATGACAGCACGCTGTTAACCAAAAGTATGAATTTAACCGAGTTTCGCTTCGCTTATTCACGCGAACTCGGTGATTTTGACAGCGGTAATTTATATTTCGGTGTTGAACCGGCGCTGCTTTATGTCGGGCGCTCGAGTTTTGCGACACGCATCGGCGATATTACCGATGCCGAAAGTCTGTTTGAAGATATTCGCAACGCCGAGTTTGAATACAAAAGCGGTGTTACGGCGGATCTAGGAATTATCTGGGCGACCAAGCACTACCAAGTAGGTGGTGAAATCAAAAATTTACACGAAGCGAGTTTTGATTTTGCCGAGCGCAGCACCGGAGATATCAGTAACGCAAGTGTACAGCGACGCCTGCAGCGCGAACTTGAATTTCAACTCGATCGCCAGTTTCGCGCCGACGCGTCAGTATTTACCGCCAATAAGCGCTGGGTTGCCAACTTATCGATGGATCTGAATGAAACGGTCGACCCTATGTATCAAGAGAACCAGTGGCTGCATGTCAGTGCTATGTACAATGCGCCCAGCCGCTGGATCCCGTCGTTTAGCTTGGGTTATCGCCAGAATTTTGCCGGCAGTGAGTTAAATGCTGTCAGCCTTGGTGCGCTGTTCTTTGACGTTGTCAGCCTGGACCTGAGCAGTGCCATGGAAACGGTTGAGATTGAAGATACAAACGTGCCTCGCAGTGTTGCCCTGCGGCTTGGTTTTAAACTCGCTATTTAAATTAGTGGGGCCTACTGAAAGTCGATTTTTTAGCTGGCGAATGCTTTTTTGGGGCCTTTGCAAATAAACGCTCGTAAATATTTAGACAAACAACAAGCGCCAGTGTTTTGTGAGCGCCTGTTGTTTGTCAGGTTTTAATGAGTACCGAGATAGCGCTTGGCTTTATTGGCTTTTAACTTACTTATATCGCACATACACAAGCCGTCCAGGCAATCGCCAAAATCAGGGTCGACACTAAATACCAAGGCCTGAAAACCGCCCTCCTCAAATAGAGCGCTGTACTGTTTAAACAGCACCGGCAGTTTTAGTTCAAATTCGCTGAAGCGACTTTGCATAAATTCAAAAGCCTGCTCTCTATCGAGAGCGGCAAATTCGGCTTCAAGTTTTACTCGAGTCTGGCTGTCTATGTTATACGGCTGCTGAGCTTTGGCGAGGGGCAAGTTCGCAGCGTGGTAGCGCTGGTAAAAAAAGGCCAGGGTATCCATAAGCGCTTTGGGGTAGTCTGCGCTCATGCTGACCGGGCCGACTAAGTAGCGCACATTTGGGCTGCGCGCGAGATAAGCACCGATGCCTTGCCACAGGTAGTCGAGGCTGGCTTTGCCCCAGTATTTGGGGTTTACAAAACTGCGGCCCAGTTCTATGCCCTGCTCGATGTAGGCCGAAAACTCATCGGCATAGTGGTAGAGCGAGGCCGTGTAAAAACCCTCCAGGCCTTTTTCTTCAAGTATTTTTTTACCTTCGCCGAGCCGGTAGGCGCCGGCTATTTCCAGGTTTTCGTGATCCCAGAGTACAAGGTGCAAGTAGTGCTCATCAAAGCTATCGGTATCGGCGCTGCGGCCGGTGCCTTCGCCAACTTTGCGAAAGGCGAGTTCGCGCAGGCGGCCTATCTCTTTTAACAAGGTGCTGTCTTTGTTGCAGCGTGCAAGATAGATACGGTTGCCGTCGCGGGTTTCACCGATCAGCTCATTTTGTTTGAGTTCGGCCTGCAGGGCTTTTCTATCTTGGGGGTGAGCGATGGTTGTTTCGGTTTCAAAAACCGGATTGTGGCGTTTTTTACCCAGGCGGTATAAGTGGGCGCGCAGGCGCTTAACTAAGGTGCGATCGTTCAGCGCTTTGCTGTCGAGTGCTTTGCGGGGTATCGGTGCGCCGACGGAAAAATGAATGCTATTACTTTGCTTGTTAAACATTTCGCGCGCAAGCAAGGCGGTGCCGAGCGGTTTAAACAGCATAGAAGCGCCGTAGAACAACATGGAATTGTGGGCGTGCACGCGTATCGGCAAAAGCGGAGCATCGGCGCGGCGGGCAAAATTCAAAAAGCCGGGTAGCCATTTGCCATCGCGAACCCCCTTGGGGTGAGCGCGGCTGACTTCACCGGCGGGGAAAACAATAATGGCCTCTTCGTTGTTCAGTGCCTTCAGCGTTTCTTTGTAAGCTTTGCGCGCCGAGCTGCCACCCATATTGTCGAGCGGAATAATTAACTCGTTCAGCGCGCTGAAGTTGCTGAGCATGTCGTTGGCGAGTATGCGCACATCGGGGCGAATTTCGCTGATCAGACGCAGCAGGGCGAGACCGTCGAGCGAGCCGATAGGGTGGTTGGCGATAATCACAACACGGCCGAGTGCGGGAATATTGCGGCGCTGATCAAAATTGACGCTGTAGCTGAAATTGAAGTACTCAAAAATCTCGTCAATAAAATCGAGGCCAGTGACACCGGGCCGGTCGAGCAGGAACTGATTAATTTCTCTTTCGCGAATCAGCTTGCGTAAAAACGCCAGCGTCGGCCGGCGAATAATGGGGCTTTGATTGGCAAAGGTCGGGAACTTGTTGTTCACGGCCGCTTCGATATTGATCATAATTCACCTACTTGTGCAAAGCACAGCTTAAGCTGTGCGCCTTGCGCAGCAGGCTAGATGGCTAGTATGACGCTTGCATGAAGCGGCGGTGACACTTTGGTGACTGTTTTTGTGCTCAGCTGACTTGTTTTTGAGCCGGGGTTTTACTTGCCTGTTTCAAACTCTGCATTTGTTTGTGTAACAGTTCCGCGTAGGGCGAGTGAAACTCTGCAATAAGCTGGCAGTTGGCGCTGGTATCGCCGTATTCGAGCAAACTGACTCTGTCCTGGAGCAGTAAAAGGCTGTCGGCACAGTCTTCAATAGCGAGCCCAACAAACGGCATGCTGGCGCTTTCGAGCGTGTTTTCATCAAGGCCGACCTGGGCACTCAGATCCAGTGGTACGCGGTCGATAATGCCACACAGATCGAGCATCAGTTTGGCACAGCAGGCGGCGTTAAACAGCGCCTGCTCCTGGCTTTCAGCCTGCACTTCAATTAAATACCTATCGTTGTGCCAGCGCCAACTGTCAGCGCCATACAAGGCGCCAATATTGTTCAGTTTGACTTCAAAAGTTTTAAAAGTGGAGCGAAACATCGCGCCGCTAAGCTGATTTTGCAGCACAGAGACATTTTTAATGCGCAGGGCCACACAGGCACTTTGCGGCTCATAGCAAATAAAGCGTTCGTGTACGTCGCTGTCAGTGGCTGTTGTTGATTTTGCCGATGGCTCGCTTGTATTTAGCTCGGCTGCATTGTCTTGCGCTTGCGGGCTGGGCCGGCGGCGCTGAGGCAGGCGAATACGCAGTTTGCTGTGGTAGAGCAGACTGAAGGCGGCGTAGCCCAGCCCGCCGAGAATGAGTAAGTTGTACAAGCCTTGCAGCGGCAGTTGGTAGGGGCGGGGCTTGAGGTAGAGCTCGACGGCGCCGGCAATGCTGTTTTCCAGGGTAATCGGCTGTTCAAAGCGCAAAGCCTGCTCAGGTAAAACCCGGATAGCGGGCCCGGCTTGAACCCATATCTGATTTTCCGCGTTGTACACGGCAACACGCAGCACATCCTCGCTGCCGGCGGCAGCTTGAACGATGGCGCCGAGGCTGACAAGGTCGCGGGCAAACGCGGCGGCGACGGCTTCTCTTGCGGTGGCTTTAGTCAGCGCCTGACCGTAGTGGTTTTGCTGCGCGAGTTGTTGTTGCTGCCAACTGCTGTGCACCGACGCGAGCACGGCGATTAAGCCGAAGCTCAGGCCCAAAGCAAATATAGCGAGGCGTTTAACTGGTTGTTCTAAGCTGATCAAGATTTATCCGTATTCTCTAAGGGAGCGGTGCGTCATTGGTTATTGTTGTGTTTACTCAGTACCGGTTAAAGCTGAGCTTGCTCACTCTCTGGGCTAAAAAAGGCAATTTTGTTTGATCTCGCGACCAAATTATCAAGCCTGGGGCAGCGCTTCACTGTGCTGTCACGATATCCGTTATAATGGCCTAGTTGCTAATTAATTAGAAGTCACGACTGTGCGCGAACTGTTACTCATCACGCTTTTTGGGCGAGACAAGCCCGCTGTTACCTCCAAAATCTCAGCCCTGCTCGCCGAGGCCGAGGCCAATATTCTCGATCTCGGCCAGGCCGTTATTCACGAGAACCTCAACTTAGGCATGTTAGTTGAGCTTGCCGATGCCGAACACAGCGGCAACGTTGTTAAAAAAATTCTATTTGCCGCGCACGAGCTCGACATGCAAGTGCGCTTTCAACCCATCGATGAAGCAGAATATGAAGATTGGGTTGCGCTGCAGGGTAAACCCCGCCATATCGTGACACTACTGGCGCGGCAAATCAGCGCCGAGCAAATTAGTAAGCTGACCCGAATTATGGCTGAGCACAGTCTGAATATCGACAATATTAGTCGTTTGAGTGGCCGTGTGCCGCTCGAAGGCAATGGCGCGAGTGCCTGTGTTGAGTTCAGCGCGCGCGGTCACGTCGACGATACTACAGAGCTGCGCGCGCGCTTTGCCGAGCTCGCCTCTGAACTGGATGTCGATATCGCCTTCCAGGAAGACAACATGTTCCGGCGCACACGCAGGCTTGTGTGTTTTGATATGGACAGCACCTTAATCGAAACCGAAGTCATCGACGAGCTTGCCAAGGCGGCCGGTGTCGGCGAGAAAGTGATCGCGATTACTGAAGCGGCGATGCGCGGCGAGCTTGATTTCCAGCAGAGCTTTCGCGAGCGCGTTGCCTTATTAAAGGGCCTGGATGAAAGTGTCTTGCAGGGCATTGCCGAAAAACTGCCGGTGACAGAAGGGGCCGAACGCTTGATATCAACCTTGCGCAAGCTCGGCTATAAAACGGCGATCCTGAGCGGCGGTTTTAATTATTTTGGCAACTATTTACAGCAAAAGCTTGGCATTGACTATGTCTACGCCAACGACCTCGACATCGTCGATGGCAAGGTTAGCGGTGAAGTGCACACTCAGATTGTCGACGGTCAGCGCAAAGCCGATTTGTTGCGCGAGCTCGCTGCCAAAGAGCAGATCAGTCTAAAGCAGGTGGTTGCCGTCGGCGATGGTGCCAATGATTTGCCGATGCTCAGCATTGCCGGCCTCGGCATCGCCTTCCGAGCCAAACCCCTGGTAAGGGCGGAGGCAAAAAATGCAATCTCCAATCTCGGTCTCGATGCGATTTTGTATTTGATGGGCTTTCGCGACAGAGAGATTAGCTAGCTCAGTGCCAGTTTTGTTTTTTGCGGTAGATGGTCGACGGGCTGACTTTTAGCAGCGCCGCTGCCTGCGGAATATTGCCGTGGCAGTGCAAAATGGCGTGTTCGATAATTTCGCGCTCTACAATTGCCAGCGGCCGCACGCCGCTTGTCTGCGGGTTTGTTTGAGCGCCGTTAACGGCTGAGCGCTGAACGGCTTCAGCTTGTTCATTTGCTGTAAGGCCTTGGGGCTCGGCAGGGGGCTCGTTTTGGCTTTGCTTAAAGGGCATGGGCAAGTGCTGTAATTCGACACTTTGGGCGTCGTTGAGTACCACAATATTGCGAATAATATTTTGCAGCTGGCGCACGTTGCCAGGCCAGTCGTAGTTATTAAAGCGGGTTTTTACTTCGCTTGATAGGCTTTCAAATTGCTTGCCGTCTTCTTTGGCATACAGACGAAGAAAATGCTCAGATAGCAAGTTGATATCGTCGTCGCGCTCTCTTAAAGCCGGTAGGTGAATCGGTACAACGTTTAGGCGATAATAAAGATCTTCTCTGAATTCTCCTCTGACTATTTGCTCTAGAGGGTCGCGATTTGTTGCGCATATAAAACGTACGTCAACGCGCTCTTCTTTGCTGCTGCCGACCTTTTTTACCGAGCCTGACTGGATAAAACGCAAAAGCTTGGTCTGCAGCTCCAGGTCCATTTCGCCGATTTCATCGAGGAACAAGGTGCCCCCATCCGCGAGAGTTGCCGCGCCTTTACGCTCACTTGCAGCCCCGGTAAATGCGCCTTTGACATGGCCAAAAATTTCACTTTCCATCAGGTCTTTGGGGATGGCACCGCAGTTTAGCGCAATAAAAGCGCCGGAATTTCTCGGGCTTTGTTTGTGTATGGCTTCGGCGCACACTTCTTTGCCGGTGCCGCTTTCCCCGGTAATAAATATTGTCGCTTTACTTGCCGCTGCCGACTCGATAATACGATACACCGCCTGCATCGGGGCACAGTTACCAACAAAGCCGTGGAAGCCTTTGCGCTGATAAGAGCCGCTGAGGTTGGACACGAGCGCCCTTAGAGTTAAGTTTTCTATATTGTTGCGCACCGTGGTTAGCAGGCGAGTAGCGTCGATGGGTTTTTGCAGGAAGTCATGGGCGCCAAGGCGCATAAGTTCAACGGCGATATCGACATTACCGTGGGCGGTAATCACAATCACACAGCACTGTGGCAGCGCCTTTTTTATTTCTGTGAGTACCTGCTCGCCGGGGATATCGGGCAGTTTTAGATCGAGTAAAACCAAATCTGGGCTCTGCGCTTTGGCCAGGCTGATAGCGTCACTGCCGTTGCTGGCGCTAAAAAGGTGAATGCGTTCTTTTTTTAAGTACTGTTTGTAAACTTCTGACAGTGACGGTGAATCTTCGACAAGTAGTAGTTTAGGTATATGGCTCACAGTCTTGTTCCCTTTTACTTCAGTGCTTAAGCCGGCAAAGCTTGTCTTTGTGTTTATCTTTCTTAGATGGTTTCTATCATTAACAGCGCGGCGTCGTCGGTTAGCACAGTATTTTGCTGAATCACACTGTAAAAGCTGCGTTCACAGGCAGTGTTAATATCCTGAGACAGGCTGGCCTGCATGCTTTGTTTTAGTTTTTGTTCGGCGCAGCTGGCTTTACCCGGTACTGTGTCTAACAAGCCATCGGTCACAACGGCGATGCGCTCAGCGCTGTTAATTTGGTGTTTAGTTGTAGAATAGCTTATGTCGGCCAAGAGGCCGGGTAACATGCCCCCTGAGTTGAGCGGCCGTGTATCTGCATGGGTGACTTTCCAGGCCGGGGGGTGGCCAGCGCTGGCAATATGTAGCTCTCCTTGATCAAACAGTTTAATAACACAGCAGGTACACATGCTTGCCGAGAGCAGTTTGTCGCTGTGCAGGGCTTGCGATAAACCGCTAAGAAAGGTGGCCGGGTCGGGGTAGAGGTCTGTTTTATTGCGGCGCATGTGTTTATAAGCGCTCAATAAACCGCGGATATAACCGAGGTAGGCGTGGCTGAAGAATTTTGCGGCGACATCGTGCCCCATAATGTCGGCGACAATAATAAACGATGTGGCACCGTCATTTTCAAATGCGATCAGGTCGCCCCCGCCTTCGCCGGGGCCGTCACTGTGCAGCGCTAAGCGCCAGCGACCGCTCGTTTGCGGCGGGCGGGCGCACAGTGTTTGGCTAATACGGCTTAACAGCTGCTTGTCGTGCAGGCGTCGAAGTTGTTTGCTGCGTATCAATACACGTTGAATGGTGGTGAGTAACTGGTGCTTGGTAAACGGTTTTAAAATAAAACTATCGGCGCCGAGTTCTGCCGCGCGGGTTGAGAGCTTGTCGTTGCTGTCTGCGCTCATCAGCACAAAGGGGGTTTCGCTGGTGCTGTTAGTTTTGAGCAAATCCTTTTTTAACTCAAAACCACTGCCGTCGCTGAGATGAATGTCCGACAGTATTAAATCAAAGTCATTGTCTTTAAGTTGTTGCCGCGCGTCGTTTAAATTTGTACAAGAGCACAGTTGATAATTAAGGGCTAGGTAGGCTGAATACAGCGCGTTTTGCGCAGGGTCGTCTTCTATTAGCAACAGCTTTAACTGCGAGCCTTGCTGAAGTTGCCACTGTGCCTGTATCCGATTCTGCCACATGCTGGCGCCGGCTGTTGCCGGTGGTGTTGTTGCCGATAAAGCACAGGCCGACGGCGTTTTTTTACAGCTGCTTTTGAGTATTTCAATATGATCGCAGCTACTTTTGACAATGGCAGCGCCGCGACCACCGGAGCGAAAGAGTTCGAGCTTGTCGATACTAGCGAGCTTATCGAAGGCATCGGGCTCAATAGCTGCTGAGTTTTCAAGCCAGGCTTTTAAGTTTTTTTCACTGTTTGACGGTGATAGGCTGCCGATCGTCAACAGCAGGTGGTTCTGTTCCTGGCTGCACAAAACATCGATGCGATTGATGCCTTGTTCATGTTCAACAAAGTTTGTTGCACATTCGGAAAATACAAGCTGAATGTTATCAACTATTTTTTGGTTTTGTTTGTTGTTAACGGATATAAAGAGCGTGTCGAGTGCGGATTTAAGCTGAGCGCGCGCGGATCGTATTGATTCGTAGTTTGCGCTGATCTGTAGCTCAATGAGCTTGAAAGTAAAATCACTGGGCATAATAAAGGCCGCGCAGCGGGCCTTGGCATTGCTCAGCCCGGATGCTCTTAATTTGGTTGTGGTTAGCTATATTGTGGTTGGTTATGCTGTTGTTGTTAGTTCTGGTGTTGTTGCTAGTTATGGTGTTGCTATAACGGTGCTTCACCGGTGTTAATTCAGCCCGTTTTTTTGCACATCTTTTATTGCAGCTAAGCTTAGTTGGGCCAGCTTATGTAGTTCGGCCCTGAGAGGCACGCTGCGCGCTTTATCATTTTGCAGTGCATGCTGTTCTATCTTCTCTGCAAGCTTTTGTAGTTTCGCTGCGCCAAAACTTCCGCTGCTACTTTTTAAGGTGTGAGCTTCAGAGCCTAAGGCTTGCCACTGTTCTTGATCAAATAAGTTCATCATCAGCGGTATACGCTGTTCGGTCTCGTCGATGAAAATCGAAATGATGTCGGGTAAAACTTCCGAAGATGTGTCTCTTTCAAGTTGTTTTAGTATTGAAAAGTCAAGCAGCTCACAATGCTGTTGTGATTGACCGTGCTCGTAAGAATTTGGCCCGGTCTCAGGTTCTGATTCAGGCATTGGCTCAGAACCTGGATCAGACTTGGTTTCGGTTGTCGTCGAGAGCGATATATCTATAGGCGTTTCTACATCAAGCTGCGGCCGGTGTTGCCCACACCAGTAACTAATTTTTTCTCTGAATAATGCAACATCTATCGGTTTGCTGATAAAGTCACTCATGCCTGCTTCGCTGCAGCGCTGTCTGTCTTCTTTGTAGGCGTTTGCGGTCAGAGCAAGGATCGGGCAGCGGTGTGTAGATCCCGCTTGTTTAATAATTTCTTTACTGGCACTAATGCCATCTTTGATCGGCATTGCCATATCCATAAGAATAAGGTCGTAGCTATTTTGTTGCGCCTTCTCGACAGCTTCCTGGCCATTATTGGCAATATCAACCTCAACGCCTAGGTTTTTTAATATGCTTTTTATAACGGCTTGATTAGATGGACTGTCTTCGGCAACTAAAATCTTTGCAGGTATATATAAGCTGTATTGATAATTATGTTCGTCTGCTTGTTTTTGCCAGTTTTCGCCTTCGAATTGAAAGTCGTCGGTGCTGTAGTGGTGGTGTTTGACAAAGCTTTGTAAAAAATTGGTAAGCAAAGACCTGAGCCCAAGGGGCTTGCGAAGTACCAAGTCGAAAAACTGCTGTTTAAGTGTTTTCTCCCGGCCAAAACCATCGTTTGATATCAGGGCAATATTAAGTGCTTGCCGCTGGTTTTGACTGCCGTTATCCATATTGTTTGACGCTTTGTTGTTATTTTTGTTGCTATTTTTGTTGCTGCTGTTATCGTTTGGCAGAGGGCAAACCGTATCTAAATCGTAAAATATAGCGGCATAGTGCCCGGATTTATCTATCTCAAAATGATTGCTATCGGAGTAATTTAGCTGAATGTTAAATAGTTCTAATTGGCGCTTTAAGTAAGTAAATAACGATGGGTTTTGGCTTAATAAAATACACTCGGGTTTTGTTTGTTTGACTCTGGGTAAATGCAGCAAACTTCTACTTTTAATCGGTAGTTCGACGCTAAAACAGCTGCCTTCGTTCAAGCTCGACTGCACGCTGATATTCCCCCCCATAAGTTCGGTCAGTTGTTTGCAAATGGTTAAACCTAAACCGGTACCGCCGGTTCGCCTGGTTGTGCTGTCATCAACTTGAGTGAACTCGTCAAATATATGCTTTAAGTTCTCAGCAGACATACCGATACCGGTATCGCGCACCTTGATTGTCAGCGTATCGTGCATGCTCACCTCGACAGCGACACAGCCAAACTCAGTAAACTTAAGTGCATTGGATATGAGATTGTTCAAAATCTGTTTGATGCGACCTTCATCACCAAAACATTCGCGCGGTACCTTGTCGTCGGTAAGGGTAATAATTTCTACGGGTTTATTGATTACCTGGCCACTCATCAGTTCGCAGCTGTCGTCGACCAACTTCAATAAATCAAACCAGCTGTTTTGAAGTTCGAGTTTGTCGGCATTAATTTTACTGAAATCGAGAATGTCGTTGATAAGCGACAATAAGGTCTTGCCACCGTTTAGGCTAAGTTGAACCAGTTCTTTTTGCTCGTCGCTAAGTGTTGATTCAAGTAACAGGGAGTTGGTGGCGATAATCGCGTTGAGAGGGGTTCGTATTTCGTGACTCATCGTTGCCAGGAAACGGCTTTTGGCGCTGCTCTCTTTTTCTGCTTCCTGGCGGGCTCGACGTAAACGTCTTTCTCCATCGTAGGCACTTTTTAGTTTTTCGTTGACTTTCTTTAATCGAGCTTGGCTCTGTTCGACCGAGTGGCGAAGGTGGGTGTTGGATTCTTGCAGCTTTTCATTCTGAGCCAGGGTGTTTTTCTCAACGCAATAATCCATCACCTTGCCCCAGTATATTGCGGCGGCTTCGTGCACCGTAGAAAGCAGGAAGTCGTCATCCCACGGTTTACTGATATAGCGGTAGATGCTTGAAGCATTGAGAAGGTTTAAGGTGTTACTTATATCGGTGTAGCCGGTAAGAACTATCTTTAGTGTTTCCGGCCAGCGCTCATCTATTTTAATTAGTAAGTCGTCACCTGACATATTCGGCATGCGCATATCTGAAATAATAATGGCGATCTGCTCGCGCTCCATCAGTTCCAGGGCGGCCAGGCCATCGCGAGCGCAGAAGATGTTAAAACCTTGGTCTCTGAGTATGCGTTTTAATGCCTTTAGATTGAACTCTTCATCGTCTACCAGCAGTAGACCTAGTTTTGAAGGAACTTCGTTACTTGAGAGCATGTTGTTTTTCACTGTCATCTTAGCTGCCATTAAGGATAGTCTAGTCTGGGCAAGCGTTATAAATCTAACGCCAGCAAACGGTTGTTTCGAATAAGCTTGCGACAGTAAGTCAGGGCGCCGGAGAACAGGCTTGGCAGTAACGCAGACAGCTTGTCGATCTCGCGCAGCAATTCGCTTTTTAAGCCCGGGTTAAACCTGTCGTTCACAACAATGCCGATGATTTTTTGCCGCTGCAGTGTCAGCTTGTCAAGTGCCTGAACGAGCATGCTTTCAGTTGTGACACCGGCAAGTGTCACCAATACCGCACCGTCGCACTGCTGAATAATTTGCGTGCATGGCAGCGTCGTTGTTGTATCGTTTTGCACACAGGGGCTATCGATAATGATGTAGTCAAAGCACTCACACCACTGTTGTAAGTGGCGCTTAAAAACACCTGGTTGGCGCAACTTGGCTGAAGAATTCAAGCCGCTGTTTAGCTGGCTTGCATGTAGCAGCGCTTGCCCCTCTTTGGTCATCATTAGTTCCGAGTGAAATAGAGCCGCGGCGTCGCTGTTACTGTCGGGGGTAGGCGGTATTTGCTCGATAGCAACATCTAAGCTTGGCGACTGCGGGTTTAAATCGACTAACAGCGTTTTTTTACCATTTAGCATCAGCCGGTTCACCAGTGAAGCGCTAAGGCTACTGACGCCTTCGCCTGGGTTAATGCTGGTAATCACAATCGAGCGACAAGCGGAAGACTCAATTTGTTGCAAGATTTGATCTATTTCTTGGTTGTACGCGGGAATAATCATCAGTCGTCTAAAGCCCCAGTAAAACAGCGAGTGATACGATACGGAAGGTATCGCCTATAATGGTTCGGGCTTTATGGCCGGTGCTATCCTCCCGGTTGGGAACATAAATAGTATCGCCGACACGTAAAATTGGCAGCTTGCTAAAATCTCCGGTTTTACCGAACTTAAGTAAGTTAAAACTGCGCGCTTCGTTTTTGCAGCAGCTGAGATTGACGACCAATATTTTTTTAACGTGAGCTTCACCTGTGGGGCCACCAGCTTCCGCGAGTATGTCGAGAATAGTCATTGAATCGTTAAAGCTGTAACGCCCGGGCTTGTTGACTTCACCCATTACCCTGACGGTCTTTTCTTTGGCTTTATCTGTCCACTCTCTGTTTTTCTCTGGGATATAAATACTGTCACCAGTTTTAACCTTGGGTAACAAGCTTTCATCACCTGTTTCAAAGTATAAAGATAAGTTTAATTCGCTGACTTCGGCGTAGCGTTTGTCCCGGTGGGTAATGCGAATATTGTGAATATCGGCATCCATCGTTGGCCCATCAGCCGCTGCAAGAATATCGAGAAAGTTCATTTCATCGGTGAACATATAGCGCCCGGGGGCACCAACTTGGCCAAAAATATAAATAGATTTGTCCGAGGACTGCCTAACCCACTGAGCTTTGTTGTCTGACGGGTCTTGCGGCAGGTCGTGCACACGTATCGTGCTGCCGGCATATATTTTAGGCAGTTCGCTATCACTTTTTCCCTGCTTGATAAACTCATCTAAATTGAATAACTCCGCCTGTGTACTGCCATCCGGGAGTTGGCGCAGTACTTCGATATTGCTGGTGTCGGCGCGTGAAACCGGCCCGCCGACGTGAGCGAGTAAGTCGAGCAAATTCATTTCACTTGACCATTCAACCCGGCCGGGCCGAACAACTTCACCGATAACACGAACGGCTCGATCGGGCGCTACTTTCAGCCAGGACTTTTCGTTCATATCGGTTTTCTCCGGGACAAAAATCGCATCGCCAGGTGTGATTCTTGGCAGGGCTGCTGTACTGCTGCCCTCGGTAAAGCTAGTTAAGTCAAAACGCTCAACTGTGCCGTCAATTTTTAGTACGCGAATCTGTCGACTTTCGGCGTAGCGAGTCGGGCCGCCGGCATTGGCCAGTATGTCGAGGAAGCTGACTCCGTCGCTGCTTTCGTAAGCGCCGGGGTGAAAAACTTCGCCCATCACATAAACCGTACTTGCATTGGATTTCACCGCTTCTTCCTGTTTGGGCACAAACAAGGTTGTTCCGGGGGCAATCTCAGGTAGCGCCGCCGCGTTACCGGTATCGAGATAGTGTTTTAGGTCAAATAATGTGGGCTCTTCGCGAGAGATGATACGAATGCGCTCAACGCCCGCGTATCGGGTTACGCCACCTGCGCGCATGAGTAAATCGAGTACCCCTATGCCGGGGCGATAGGCAAAACTTCCCGGGCTATTTACTTCGCCAAATACTTTAATGGCATCTTCGGCGTTGGATGCATCACCTGAGTCGGCGACTTTTGATGGGTCAAATTCCGCTTCAATATTGCCGGTCTTGGGTGATGCCGGTACAAAGATAGTATCGAGAGAGCGAAGTTTGGGAAGCATATCGTTATCGCCACTGTCGAGATAAGCTTTGTAGTTAAACACTTGGCTCTGGCCATTGCGGCGCAACTGCATTCTGTCGAGCTGTGCACCGGCACGCAAACCGCCGGCTTGGGCAATAATGCTTTGTACGTTTGCACCGGCGCGGCTTAAAACTTCTCCGGGGGCTTCGACGTAACCGAGTACGGTCACTAAGATACGTCTTTCAAGTACATAAACTCTGAGGTTTTCCAGGTCTTGAAATGCTGCACTGAGGGCTTCGCGTGTTGTTTGTTCCAGTTCACTTTCCAAAAGCTCACTTACTTTCAAAGCGCCAACCTCAGGTAAATAGATTTTACCTTGGCTATTTACATCAAAGGTTTTGTCGAGCGATTCTTCTCCGGGTAGCGAAAGGCGCAGCACGTCGCCAACCTGAACACGGTATGCATCATCAAGCGCAAAAGCCTGCTGAATAAATACAATTTTTAGCAAAGCAAAAATGGAAAAAGTAACTAGCAGAGTACGAATTAGTTTAGACATTGTTGTATTCTCAAGGCGCAATCACAAAAGCGCTCACGCTGCGATTGACTAAATCAACAGCGGCTCCTTCACCGTGGTGTGGTGGCGACGTTTCACCTGCTGCAAAACTGTGAATGCGATCAGCCTGCACCCCTGTTGAAACTAATTGTTCTTTCACCGCCTCTGCGCGCTCGGCAGAGAGTGATAAATTATTCACGTCGGCGCCGTGTCTGTCTGTGTGGCCAATCAGTTTCACAAGTAACCCGGGCTGCTCAATTAGAATTTTTGCGGCGATTTCGAGGTTGTGTTGGTACTTAGGGTTAAGCTTGGCCGATGCGCTGACAAACTGGTTGTCGCTATTTAACAGGCGCTGCAATTCTTTAATGGCATTAGCGCCGCTACTTGTGTTGTTAGCAGTGAGGGCGGCTGTATTCCCTGCAATCGGTGGTTGGCACTGTTCACTCGCCAGGATGCGATTTAATTGAAACTCAATCTTATTAAGGCCGATGCGCTGTTTGACTATGCTGGTTTCGGCGTCGTCAAATAAACCTGAGGCCAGCTCGCGGGCAATTCGATATTCTTGAAGTTGAGCCTGCTTGATGGATGCCGGCAGGCAATAAGCTGCACCTTGATCCAGTAAAATATCGAGCCGGTTCTTAGATATTTCGTAGTCAAAACGCAGGCCGTGCGCAGCTGTCAAAGCCTGTTGCTGCCCAACGCTGATCATGCTTGAGCCATCTAGCTCGGCCTGGCCACCGCTGCCGTGCTTCGGCCACGAGCTGCATGCGCAAACACTTAAGCTAATAGCCGAAGCCACAGCGAGCCGGGTCGATTTAATGAATAAAGCTTTCATGGCGTGTTCCACTTAAACGTATTGCACATCGAAAGCTTGATCTACACGCAGCAGGCGCAGCAGCTCTTCAGGTTGTCCGGCAACATTGTTTAGGCTGATACTGCCGCCGGTTTCAGACATGCGCTTGAACAAAAATACAAGCGCGCCGATTCCGGATGAATCGATAAACGATACGTCGTGCATATTGATGTGAACTGTGCTGCCGGGGTGCTCAACAACACACTGTTCAAAGGTAACGCGAATTTCGGAGCAAGCGAGCGCATCAAATTCCCCGGCCAGGGCGATTTGAACCAAGTGCTTACTGTTGTGTTGCTGTGCAATGTGAGTTTCAACGTTCATTTTTTTCCTCATTAATACCGAAGTGAAAGCTGTTGTGATAACGGTTGTTATTAGAGGAATAGCGATTATTGGGCCAATTATTTAAACCCTTTAAAATCAATGGCTTGGCGGTGTTTTTCTCGCGGATTAGCGAGCGGCTAGGCTATTTTTGCAATATGCAATGCAACTTGCTTTAACTGCAGAGCTGGATTCGTGTTTTGCAAAATACAAATAGCTACCACGTGGTATTGGAGCTAGCGACAGGCAGCGGTCTACAAAAAAGGGCGGGCCGGGCTTGAGGTCTGGGTTGGTTAAGTCTGGGTTCGTTAGGTCTAGGGCTGGTTAGTAAGGATAAGCATTGGCAATGCTTATCTGTGTTGTACTGATATTGGGGGTATAGCAGCGCTGAATAATTCAGTGCTTATATACCCCCAATAGTCCGGCCAACTTGGCTCAAGGCCGTTTGGGTGGGCGATACGACTAGTTGCGGTGTTACAAGCGATAAACTAGCGTTACTGGCCGCGGCCACAGATCATCACGACTACGGTCTTCCAGGCTATAGAAAAATCAGCTTTGAGCATATTCGCAGGTGAATTAAGGCACAAGCTGTAACTCAGGTCGTAGCTGAGCTTGTTGCGCACGTCATCAATGCAGGTATCGTAACCTTGATTGACCTGCGCAAGCCCTGTGATGCCGGGCATCACTCCGTAGGTGCGCTCACAAAAGAACGGAATCTTGCGCTCGAGCTTTATATAAAAACCTGGTCGCTCTGGCCTGGGGCCAATAAGGGACATATCACCTTTGATAACGTTAATTAATTGAGGCAGTTCGTCGAGCCGGGTTTTTCTGAGAAACTTGCCAACTCGTGTTACACGTGCATCGTTTTTTTTGGCCCAAACAGCACCGCTTTTTGTCTCGGCGTCTACGGCCATTGTTCTGAATTTAATCATATTAAATAACAAAGTTTTGGTTGGCATGCACAACCCGATTCTCATCTGCTTAAAAAATACAGGGCCGGATGACTCCAGTTTGATTGCCAGCGCAATAAGCGGCCAAAGCGGCAGGCTGCATGCTAAAGCTAGCGAGGCAAAAACGATATCTGCCAGGCGCTTAATGCGGAAAGTTGCGCTATTCCTAATTTTATCTTCGCGAGCTTGTAGGCTGCTGATATTGCTTTGATAAGTATTCATAGTTGCTCCAGGTGCCTTACCACTTGGCCTTAGTTTGAGAGAAAAATTGTATGCAGCCAATCATATTGGCGGCGTGACCACTGACGATGTAAAAAATGGTTTGAATGTATTTATTTTTGTTCAATGAATTAAATACTGATGCGAGCAGCGCGATTGTGTAGAAACTGATTTGAGCGCAAAAGATCAGTAGAAACAAAATGGACTTAAATGCCAGTGTCAATGACCCGAAAAGCGCGATAATCATCAAAAATGGCATAAACACACGAAGGCCTTTGCCTGAGAAAAAAGCCAGGGCGATACCCGCGTGTTTAGGGTGAAACAAGTTGCGCAAGATACATATTTGTTGGGCGTTGCCAAAACCTATACGAATACGGCGTTTCCAGTTGGCCTGTTGGCTGTTATCTTCAAGTTCTACGGCGTTGATTTGTTCAACGTAAGCAATGCGCTTACCGTGTTTTATTACTCTGCTGGGAATAATAAAGTCGTCGTTGACAGTGTTTTCCGGAAGTTTTTCGAATAGCTCGGTGCGAATAAAATAAAGTGCTCCGTGCGCGCCAAGCAGCGAGCCGAGTTGCTGTTCGCCGAGCTTAATATTGCGCTGGAATTTCCAGTAATGCTGTTCGCCCGCGGTTTGCGGGTTCAGGAAACGATAGTTGCCGTTGACCGCGCCAACCCTTTCATCATTAAAGCACTGGGCAGCGAGCTTTAGAGCATCAATCGATATGATTGATGAAACATCGCTGAGTGCGGTTATATCGCTATTACAGCGGCGCATAAGATCATTGATAACGGCACATTTGCCACGATTGTGTTTAAAGTCGTGAACAAAAAAATTTAGCTTGTCAAACTCTGGCTCAAGCAGGGTTTGTTTAATCAGACTAACGGTGTTGTCTGTGCAGCCATCGCAGGCAACAACAAGTTCCAGCTTGCTACTTGGGTAATCTAAACTGGCAAGGTTTTTCAGCTTATCTACTATAAACCTTTCTTCATTGTAGGCCGGAATAATCACGCTGATGCTCGGCAGCTTATCGTCGCCCCCGTCTATCGTTGGCTCAACTGAACGTAATGATTTTTTTTGCCTGCTTGCGTAGAGCTTCAGAAGCATAGGGTAAATGGCGTGGTGATAGGCGATTAAAAAAAGAGCCAAAACAGTTATGCTCAGCACGCTTAGATTAAATGCATTGTAAATCACGATTATTCTCCTTAGCTGGCGAGGCGCTGATAAGACAAGAGCATTTTTTTTGCGCTTGCGTTTTGTTGAACAAAACTGCGTGGGCTATTTTGCAAACGATTTTCGATGCGCTGCAATAGGGCTTTGGCTAAAGCCTTTGGTTTACCTTGCTCAACGAGTAGCCCGGTTTTTTTACACAGGGTTTCACTGCTGCCGCCGACGTCAGTCAGCACACAAGGCACCGAGCAAGCTTGAGCTTCAAGCGGCGCCAGCGGCATGCCCTCGTGAAAAGAAGCGAGGCAGAACACATCGAGCGACTGATAAAATGTCAGCATATTGTCTAGCTGGCCGAGAAAGTGCACTCGCTGTTCGAGGCCAAGCTGCGCCACTAAGCTAAGTAAGCGCGCGTGCTCGCTGCCGGTTCCGGCAAGCGCCAGGTGAATATTCTCAGGCAATTGAGCCAGAGCTTTAATCAAGACATCCTGGCCTTTCTCTTTTTCAAGGCGGGCGGCGCAGCCAATAATAATATTGGCTTGGTTTAGCTTAAGCTGTGCGCGTGCAGATGTTTTGCAGCCGGGTTTAAACATATCCGTATCGACACCATTGAGTATCAAGTGGCTTTTGGTGTTGGGGAAATACTGCTTCAAGGCCTTCTGAACGGCAACGCTGTCGGCGCTGATGCGAGGTTTAAACAGCGCAATACAAGCGCGCTCAAGCAGGCGTCTTTTACTGTTTTGCAAATGCCAGGCGTCGTGCTCGGTGTGAATATGAGTCGCTTTGAATTGCTGGAACTGCAGTTGGCTAAGTGCCAGGCCGGTGTATAACAGCGGGCCAATATGGTGGCTGTGTACAACATCCGCGTGTATTTTTTTTAGCTGCTTGGCTAGCTTGGCCGGCAGGCCTGCCTGCAGGCCCGCCTGTTTATCTAAAAAAATAAGCTGATTCTGGCAGGCTTGTAAGCGTGGCCACGATGCTAGTGCCTGCGCCTTTTGGCCTTCGAGGCTGATGACATAGGCTTTGTTGCATCGGCTTTGCAGGCGCAGTAGCTCCAGGGCCATCACCTCAATACCTCCGGGCCTTAAATTTTGTACAACGTGAACAATGGTTTTCATAAGCTACCTTCAATCAGCGTGGGTCTTTGAACCTTTGCAGTCGTCATCGCCATTTGCGCCGTCTGCGCGGGGATGCGACTTAGCACCTTAAGGCCCGTTAATTTTTCTACTTGTTTGCGGTAGCGGATGCTGGAATCCGCAAACTCAAGCGTTATTGCAAGACCGATGCCCAAACCTATACCTGCGAACAAACCTGCAATCACGTGAACCAAAACAGGCAGGTTTATCGGCCGGCTCGGCGTGAACGGGCGGTCGATAATCTTGATGCGTTTTTTTTCTTCAAATTGGCCCAAAGAGCCCATGACCTCTGCCATCTCGCGGCGTTGCAGCAGGTCTTCATAGAGCTCTCGTTTGACTTTTAAGTTGCGTTTAAGGCTTAGAAGTTCACTTTCATGTTCGCGGTAGTTATCCAGGTTGCCTTGAATCTCGGCGATCATTTTTTGGATCTGGGCAACCTGCTCATCCAGCCCCTCAGCCCTGTTTTTTGCACTTTGCAAATTCTCCAGTTGCGAAATAAGAACCGGTTGCGAATCGCGACTAGCGCCTGTTGAGTTTGAAGCGATATCCCACAGCTTGTTTTCATCAATTAAGTCGCTGCTTTGTGCCAGTGCGGCTTGCCTCTCTTTTTCCAGGCGCTTGAGCCTGCGCACCGTTGCCTGGACTTTGCTGTGTTTGTCGGTGTAGCGGGCGCGCAATAGGACCAGCTTGCTGCGCGCCTCGACAATCTGCTCTTCGATTCTGCCAATGACGGGGTTGGAGCTGGTGAGCAGCTGGCTTAAGCCGCCGACATTGCGTTTGGCACCCGCTAACAGCGCCTGTTTTTCCGCCAGTTGCTGTTTTAATGCGCTGAGCCTGGCGATGTTCATGCTGTTTAGCTCCGGCAGCGCCGCCTGATGCTTGGCTTTGAAGTTGGCCAGAGCCAGCTCAGTTTTGTCGAGCTCTTTGCGCCGCAGCTCGAGGTGTTCTTCTAGAAAGCGTGCGGAGTCATTGATCGACGAGCGCTCGGGTGCAAGTAGCTGCTCAATAAAGTGAGAGGAAACAGTCTCTAGCGTTTCTTTCATCAAAGCCGGGGAGTCGGCGACATAGTCAATGCGGATCAGATCCTTGCCGGCCACCGACATAGACAGGCTATTCGACAACGAGGCGATGGCCCGGTCCTTATCATAGGAGCTCGATTGCGCGTCGATCATGCCCAGATCCAGCGCCACCGTTGACAGAATATGGCGGCTGTGTAGAAGCGTTTTAAGTGCGCTGATGCGCTCTTTTAACATCGCCGAGACGGCAAGGTCTTCCAAAAACGGGTTCATCTTTGCCGTTTCTTGAATAAGCATGCTGGTGTGAGACGAGTAGCGTTTTTCGCTGCTTACTGAAATAAATAGGCCGACCACCGGCAAAAAGACGATAGGCAACACAATGGCGTAGCGTCGTCGCCATGCGGCACACAATATTTGAAAAAAACGGATGGGTAGATAGTTCATTGTTGTTGCCCGTTGCGGTGGAAATCAAAGCTGCAATAACCACTGGTCCAGGGCAAAAGCTTTGCTGGACCAGGATTCGTGTTGAACGCTTTGTTGGCGCGCTTGTTTTATTTCAAGTGCCTTTTTTTGTTTTTGCTGTTGAGCCTGTTGCATCGCCTCTAACAGGCAAGAAAGCTGCTCGGCGTTGTTAACCTCAAAAACATGGCTTTTGTATTCGTTTAAGGCCGGGAACGGTGTGCTGATCACCGGTTGTCCCGCGGCCAAATATTCCTTGAGTTTTAACGGGTTACAGCTGCGAATTTGCTTGTTGTCTTTAAATGGCAACAAAGAGGCCTGCCAGTGCTGACTGAAGTGGCACAGGGTGTGGTGATCTTGCGCGCCTAATACAAAGATATTGTCGATCTTATGCAGTTCTTTTAGCTCGATATCACTGTTGCCTATTAATAAAAAATTCCAATCCGGCCTTAGTTTGGCAGTTTTGCTAATTAGCTCTGTATCTATCCATTCAGATAAGCTCCCGTAAAAACCAATGGTTGGCTTGCCGTTATTGGGAAGCAGTGGTGATCGGCTTTTTTGCTTGGCGAATAATTCGTAATCTACGCCATGGGTCAGTAATTTTGTTTTGTCGGAGCAAAATTTATGTTTCAGTTTATCGCTGGCAGTGATAATCAGGCTTGAATGCTTAGCGATATTTTTCTCATGCAGCTGAGCGGTTTTGTGATCGACACCCGCGAGCGCGGAAAAGTCATCGCCGCAGTAGTATACGATTGGCAGGCCCAGATCCCTGTTGAAGAACTCGGATGCAGTTGGTAGAGATGTCCAAACGATGGGGCGCTGCAGCTTGTATTTCTTTAAAATAAAATAAAATTGCTGTCGTAGTAGTGCGGCCGCGATTTTTTTGCCCAGGCGGCTCTGGGGAGCAGGCAAGGTTAGCAGTGAGCGTACTATTAAATTCTCGGCCGCATTGACACGGCTGTGTTTGTCTGTGTCGTTTGTTTGTGTCTCGCCTGTTGAACTAAGTGATTTACTAAATAAACCACTAAAAAAAACACTAGATACGCCGCGAAATAATTTAACGGCCAGGCGTTTGATATCCGAGAGGTTGAATTTGGGGCGCCTCAGCCCTATCGAGTTGACCCAAATTATCTTTCGCTTGCTGTCGTGCTCAACAAGTTTTTTGATCAAATGCTGGGAGCTGCTCGGGTGGGCGGCCCAGTCTTCACCAAAAACAATAATATCTCGCTTACTGCTCATCGCGCTCTCCAATCTTTTTTATAATCGTTGCAGGGTTACCTGCGGCAATGACACCTGCGGGCAGGCTTTTGTGAACGACACTTCCCGCTGCAACGATGCTGCCCGCGCCGATGCGAACACCGGCGAGCACGGTGACGCCGGTACCGAGCCATACGTCTTGTTCGAGCGCTATCTCCCGAGCTTGATGCTCGTGTTCGGGTAAACCCAGTGCGCGCTCTCGAGCGTCAATTGGGTGGCCGGCGTAACCGGCTAAAAAACATTGGCCGGCGATTCTTACGTTGTTGCCAAGTGTGACGCTGGTGCCGACAGCAATAGTTGTCTGCCAGCCGACATCAACGTTATCGCCGATGCTCAAGTGCGGCCGCACACCGGCGCAGGAGCGTGCGCTAAACGTGCTGGCTCCAGAAATTCGACAGTGACTGCCCAGTTCTAAAGCCAGAGGGCCACAGATATATGGCATGCCGCCGTAGAGATATAGCTTTTGGCCACATCGCTGAGTTTGAGATTTAAATAGCGGTGTGTAATAAAACGATCGGCTCAACCAGTGATAGCAATTAACGACGCTTTGGTGGCAATAAAATAAGGCTCGCGACAGCGCGCGAGGTAAAGGCAGCGAAAAAAAGCGCACACCGTAGTACATGGATTTGAGTTTTATTGCCGCGGCGCTGTCACTTTGTTTTAACCAGTTTTTAAAGCGATGAGCAGGCGCAAGCTTTTGCTTGCCTGCTTGTTGGTAGTTTACGGAACTGTTCATCTTGTCTCTCGTTTTACGTGTTATTCAACGGTGACGGATTTGGCAAGGTTGCGCGGCTGATCGACATCGTTACCTTTGATAACAGCCGTTTGATAAGCAATAAGTTGCAGCGGCAGGGTGTAAAGTAAGGGTTGTAGCAGTGGGTGAGTTTCCGCCATAACAATGCTTTTATAGGCATAGTCACCGGCTTGTTGCATGCCCTCTTTATTGCTAATTAAAATGACTTTGCCGCCGCGCGAGGCGACTTCGCGTAGATTCGACAGCGTTTTTGCGAACAGCGCATCGGGTGGTGCGATCATGATGACCGGCATGTTCTCATCCACCAGCGCCAGCGGCCCGTGCTTTAATTCCCCAGCGGCGTAGGCCTCGGCGTGAATGTAGCTAATTTCTTTGAGCTTAAGGGCACCTTCCTCTGCCAGCGCGCACGCTGCAGCTCGGCCGAGAAATAAACAACTTTTGTGCTTAGCTAAATATTCGGCGATTTCTGTCAGGTTGGCGTCGATTTCTGTGGCGGCGCTAAGAAGCTTGGAAAAACCTTGCATGGCCTTGGCGAGCTCGCGCTGCTGTTGCCGATTTATGCGTAAATTTGCTTTGGCAAATGCAACAGCGATGCTCAATAGGCTGGTCAGTTGCGCAGTAAAGGCTTTAGTTGATGCGACACCAATTTCCGGGCCGGCCAGCGTAGGAATCACCACATCCGCTTCGTGAGCCATGCTGCTGTTTATAACGTTGACAAGTGCAATGCTCGCTTGACCAAGTGAGCGCGCGTGGCGAAGAGCCGCCAGTGTGTCAGCAGTTTCACCAGACTGGGAAATAAAAATGGCGACGCTGTTCCCCACTACCGGTGCGCCGCGGTAGCGGTATTCCGAAGCTATTTCAAGATCTACCGGTACGCCCGCAGTTTGTTCGAACCACTGCTTGGCAACCATGCCTGCAAAATAAGAGGTGCCGCAGGCGACGATGGTCAAACGGCTAACTTGAGCGAGCGGAATGGCGAGCTTTAAATTATCTTCATCGTGTTGAAGGCGATCAAAGTTGTGTTTTTTTGCACGCTCGTATACGGCAGGCTGCTCGTTAATTTCTTTGAGCATATAGTGTTGATAGCTGCCTTTATTGCCCGAATCTTTTGCTTGTGTTGTTTTGTGAAAGATACGCTCTACATCAGCACCGCTTAAGCTGCGAATATCAATGCCGCTGTGGTTTATTTTGATAATGTCACTGTCTTCGAGGTGCATAAACTGATCGGCCAGATCGCCCAGGGCGTTTTCATCGGAAGATACGTAATAACCACTTTTACCCTGGCCAACAACAAGGGGGCTGGCGTGCTTGGCGGCGTAAAGGTGTTCACTGTCATCGCGAAACAGCACTACGATGCTGTAACTGCCTTCAACGCGCTTTAAGCATTTATGTATCGCCTGTTCAAAATTACTGCCGCGCTCTAAATAGTATGTGATTAACTGTGCGATGTTTTCGCTATCGGTTTCAGATTCAAAACGGTGGCCGTGCTGCTCGAGGAAGTGGCGCAGCTCATTGGCGTTTTCGACAATGCCGTTGTGTACAACGGCAACCCGTTGAGTCATATGCGGGTGGGCATTTTTTTCCGTCGGCAAACCGTGGGTGGCCCAGCGTGTATGGGCGATGCCTATGCTGCCGTCAATGGGGGCGGCGCTGAGCTGCGCGGTTAGATTCTGAAGCTTGCCCTCGCAGCGAGCGCGGCTAAGTTGACCGTCTTTGACGACGGCGATGCCTGCGGAGTCATAGCCTCGATACGACAGGGAAGAGAGGCCGCTAAGCAGTTCGGCAGTGACAGTTTTGTTGTTTACGGCTGCAAAAATACCACACATAAGAAACTCCAATCGATGTAAAAGAGATATGTGGGGAAAATTGCAGCTTCAATGCCAATAAATAAAACACTTTAAAATCAATCGCTTATGGCTTTCTCTTGGTTGTCTATGGGTTTTTTTTGCTTAATGCAAATGATTCTGCGCACAGCGTTTGCAAAATGCGAAAAGCAAAATAAGCAACAAAGAGTGAGAAGAGCAAAAGAACAAAAAGACCAAAACGAACAAAAAAGAGAATCTGCGCCAGCAAGCCGGGCGTGGCTATTTAAAAGGCCCGCGGCCGCTAAGCACTTTTGTTGCAGTGCACATCAACCCAGCGCGCGAGGGCAACAATAAGGCCCGTGAGTATGTAAATTGGCCAGGTAAAACCCTGGGTGAGAAAGGTTCCTGAGACAACCGTGCCCGCTAAGCCGGCCAATAGAGACTCCGAACTTGAAAACATAATGGCCTTGGCCCGGACACAGCTCCAGCCCTGATAGGCGCCAATACTAAGCAAGCTTTTTTTTGCACTTAAGAACAGCTTGACGATCAGCCAGATAAAAACGGCTAAGCCGAGAAAACCGGTTTCGGCAAGCACGCCAAACCAGGTGCTGTGAACCGCGTGATTCAGGCCGTCCCAATGATTACTGTAATAAAAATAATTGGAGTAAAAATTATCGATACCGACGCCAAATAAAGGGTTGTCGACGGCCATTTTAAATGCCGCTTCCCAGGCGTAAAGGCGCCCTTGCGCCGATGCATCTAAACCTTCTTCTGCCGCGCCACCGGAGGAGCGGCCAGAGATTCCTGCTGCGACAAACAATACAACGGAAAACAGCCCTGCAAGGCTAAACAACAGGGTTTTTGAATGTATTTTGCGGTAGGCAAAAACGCCCATAACCGCGAGGATGCCAAGCAGTCCGCCGCGACTTTGGGTCGCAAGCACGGCAAAAAAAAGAATCGGTACCGCGATAAAACCAAGGCTGCGCGTTAAGCGGCCGAGATTGGCCGTCAGTGCCATGCCCAGGGCAAATGCCATCGGAAACATCAGCACGAGCGCCAAATCGTTGGGATCGCCGAGTACCGAACCAATCTGTCGGCCTATGGTTACTCGGGTGCCCTCAACCAAGCCTATGCCTGCGCTTTTGTTGTACAAAGCAACAAGGCCGACCAGCGATCCAAACAGTACAACTAAACGCGCACACACAATGAAACTCGCATGGCTGCGTGTCAACCAGGTAATCGCAAACATCATTAAGATAATCTTCCAGTACACAGAGCTAAAGTAAGCGATGGCGATACCCCGGTTACTGGCCAGTACAACGCCTATCGACGTCAAGGCAAAAAAAATCGCGGCGACGCTGAGCTCAGGCCGCCAGTAAATTTTGATTTTCTGGCTGATAGCAACGTGCCAAAACAAAGTGGTAATAGAGCATAGCGACAGTAGCAGTGGTATTTTTAGTGAATACAGAAAGGGAAACGCTTCGTGAATTCGGAAAAAAGAAAATATGACAAACATTATTACCAGAAAGAATGGCTGACGAATAACAAAAGCTAAACCTAAAGGAATAAAACCAACAATTACGATCAGGTAGCTAAGCGGAAGCATTGTCCAGATGATGGCGACCACAGCGACTAGCCCGGCAGCTAAAGCTTTGTCGTTGGTTTCGGGAGCGCGTGGCTGAGTATTCGCTAACATATACTAGGGCTGCCGTGTTTGTTCAAATTCATTGATGCCGTCGCGGCGCTTAACAAAGTACAGCGCGATAATAAATAGTACTGCGGCGACGTTTATGCAAAGTAACTTCAAAATAAATATCGAGTTCTGGCTTATAAGCATTAAGCTTGCCAATTCCTTTTGAGCCAGGCTTTGAGCGTTGTATATCGCCAGTGCAAGGCAAATGCCTAACGCTGTTGTTAAACGAGCGACAGGCAAGCTAAAACCGGTGTAGCGCTGAGTAAAGTGGTTGAGCAGAAACATACGCAGGGCTTGCGCCATCGCCAGCGCAGCTAAAACGCCATGTACTTGATAGTGACGAGATAAAAACAACATGGCGACTATGGCCAAGGCTGTGGTCAGCAGGCTGATATGAAATTGAGTTGTGCTGGATTTATTAATTAAGCAGCCAATATTGCTGTATTCACACAGCTCTTTTAGCGCTGCGATGCAAAGCATCATCGGCACAAAATAAATTGCACCGTGGTAGCTGGAGTCAAACAGAAGTTGTATCGCAATCGGTGCAAACAATGACAGCGCAAGCATAAACAGCAGGGCTTGAATGCAGCCGCAGTTAGAGTATTTGTCGGTGTTTTTGTAGCGCCTTGGTGAATCAGTACTGTGTACTTTGTTGTTTATTTCTTTTCGCTCTTTTTCAAAAATTGAAAAACGAATCGGCGACCACCACATGCCATAGGGCTGTAGAGCGATGCTGAGCGCCAGCGCAAACTTGGCGGCGATGGCGTAGCAGGCAATCTGTTCAAGATTGGTGTTGCCAAGCAGTACCCAGCGGTCAAAACCATTGGTGAAAAATGCTAGCAGGCCGCTGCCGACTATGGGTAGGGCGTAGAGCAAAACACTTTTATCTAACTTGTAGCCATCGTTTACGGTATTGTTGTCGGTTGCGATAAATCCTGTACTGTTAATGTGAATAAAAAAAAGCGCCGTCGCCGCCAGCACAGTGCTAAGTGCTGTCGCTTCAAAAATACCGTCTAGGGCTCGCCCGCGCTCGAGCAGCTGCCATACAAGTAAGGCCTGAATTACGGTTTTCGCAATGCAAATAAAGCAGTACAACAGAACATGCTCGTTCATGCGCAACCAGGCCAGCGGTACGGCAATCAGTGCTTCACAGGCAAGCATCAAAATAATCAGTTTGAGCAGGTAGGCGCTAAATAAGCTCGGTGCCAGCGCTGTGATCCATGGGCTTACGGTTATGCCTATGGCAAAAAAAGCCAGTGAAACTTTTAGTGCCAGGCGATAGATAGCGCGGGCTATCATCTTTTGTTTGCTGTGGCTTGATTCAATGCCGCAAAACCTAAACAGGCTGTCCTCCAGGGCAAAACCTGCAATAACACTGATCAGTGTTGCGAACGTAGCCAGTAACTCAAGTTGGCCAAATTGCTCCGGGCTTAAACTCCCTGCAATATAGGGCAGCATTAACAGAGAGCTAGCTTTCATAACAATGGTGGCTAGCGCATACATGGCAGTGCGCACAATAACTTTATCGCAGCTTTTAATGCGCCTTAGCAAACAGAGTAGTTCATGCCGGGTATAGCCAGGGCTATTTTTTGTAGGCACCGTGCTGCTTGCTAGATAATTATGTACTAGTGCTGTCTTCATATATGGCTCGATGCTTTTGTGATTCGCAGTTATCGTTTTGTTAGGCACGGCTGAGCTCACTGTTTTTTACTTGCTCAAGCACTTTGGTGGCGGCACACACAGCGTCGCTAAAGCAGTATTCTGCACGGTAGTAATCGGCTTGCTGCCGCCCGGCATTGGCGATGCCTTCAAGCTCGGATTTGTTGTTTTCCATCCATGAAATGGTGCGGCTAAGCCCGGTTACACCCGCTGGATATTTGATGCAGTTTTGCTTATCACTTAGCCGCTGATCCCAATACGCGCCATCTTTGGGGATGACAACCAAAAGGCCGGCGGCAAGCGCCTCGAGAATAGACAAACCAAAAGGTTCGTTGTCGCTTGTGGATACAAAGATATTTTGTTGGCTGCGCAATAAGTCAAGGTTATGTGGTTGCTCTCGGGCGGTGATATTGCCGTGCGATACTGGAGCTCGGCTTGTTGATAGCTCCGTGTTTTTCGGTTTGATGTAATGAATTTCTGCGCAGGCAGTGTGCTCTGCTAATTTTACCGCTTCGATAAAGACATCAAGCCCCTTCCACTTTAACAGCGATGCACACCAGTACAGTCTTAGTTTTTCAAAACTCACCTGGCGCTGGCTGGGCCAGCAGTGTTCAGCCAAGCCATTTTTAAGTTCGACAATAGTCAGCTCTTTAGACCTTAACCTGAGCTGATCAATTTCACTTTCAAGGGCTATAACTAACTGCGCGCGCGCCAGGGCGAGATTGATCAAGCGGCTGTGGGCAACGGGGCCGTGAACAAGTTGAATAACCGGTATGCCGGTAATATAACTCACCGCATAAATAGCTATGTCGACACCCGGACCCGATGTGCCGACCAGGGCACTGGTGCGGGTGTTGTTTATTAGGCGCATTTTAATAATAAGCAAAAGCAGCTTTAGCGAGATAAGAAGATGCCTCAGATAGTAGGCAAGGCCCTGTTCAGCTCGGCTTAAAAAACCGAACTCTGAAAAACTATAAGCCCGGCAGGCCTTAACCTGGCCTATGCGGCTGGAAAACTTAGCCGATGTCCACGACGCCCGGTTACAGCTGTAAACAGAAATATCAACACCTGTTTTATTTAACTCGTTTAGAAACGTCGCGCTAGAGGCTTTAGACCCGCCGTAATAAGGGATGCTGTCCAGGGCAACAATGTGTTGTCGGTTCATACTGCCACCTTGCTTACTTTTTTGATGATGCTGGCCAGTGCATATTGAGCAAGCTCACACAGATAACGCGCACTGGCAAAGCTGCGTTGTGCCAGTGAATTATCTTTTGGGTGAGATGAATGCTTGTTCACCACCTGAAGGTACAGTTGGCTAAGTTTTTCGATGTTTTTATCGAGACTAAAATTAAGCTGTGCATAAGTACGGGCGTTTTTACTCAGCGTTTGTTTAAGTTCACAGCTTCGGTGCAGATTTAGTATCTTTTGCGTGAGGTCTTGGCAGTCTTCGGCTTGGTACAGCAGGCCGTTGTGTCCATCGTGTACAACTTCAGGTATGCCACCGACCTTGGGTGCAACAATGGCCAAGCCGGCCAGTGCCGCTTCAACCAGAACCAAACCAAAAGCCTCTTCGCGAGCACCGGAAACAAACACATCAAAATTCCCTGCGAGCACCGCAGCTGCGTTTGTTTGTTCTCCGAGAAAAAATACATTTTGTTCAAGCTTTCGTGCAGCGCACAGTTGCTTTAGGTTTTTCTCCTCCGGGCCAGAACCGATAATGCTCAGCTGTACATCGATATGGTTGTCTCTTAAATCGGCGATGGACTGAATAATTAGGTCAAAACCCTTGCGATGAATCAGCGAACCAACGCTAACGATGCGAAGTTTTTTGGAGTTAGGCGCTGCTGTATGTAGCTGCTGCAACGGCGGATTTTTTACGCCGTTGTAAATAACGCAGCTAGGTGTGTGAATACGCGTTTTTATTTTTGTAGCGAGTACGGCTTTGCTTACGCCGACTATCATGTCGCTGGCGTTGATACGAAGAGTAATCCAGTCGCGCTCATGATAAGGTGAATGCAGTTGCGTCAGAAGCGGTGTGAGCGAACGCTTGCTTGCAGGCGCCAGCCACTGAACTGGGCCGGCGTTGTTGCTGTGGATGATATCGATATTATATTGGCTGATGATGTTGTGGGCTTTATTGCTCAGCCTGAAATAGTTGATAAAGTCGAAGCGCGGCGATGCCCAGCCAAATAGCAAACTAAAATCATCGACAATTATGTTGTCGGCCACATTTTTGGCCTGTTGTGCTAATTTGGGGCTGTTGCACCAAAGGGTTATGGTGAAGGTGTTTTTATCCAGGCCAGAGATCAGGTTTAGCAGGCATACCTCGCTACCTCGAATCCAATCATCGCCCATGTGGGTAATCAGAATATTGGTTTTTTTTGCAAGGCCTGTGCTGCAGTGTCTGAGTGCTCTATCTTGCTGCACTTTATCTGTGTGCTGCCGCGAGTTTAAGTTGGGGCAGCGCTTGCTGTGGTTTTGATATAGCTCGATAAACTGTGGTGCTATAGCGCGACTTGAATAATGTTTGACTATTGTCTCGCGAGCGCGGTTTTTTATTTTATTTTGGTCCTGTTCATTTAAACTCAGGTAGTCGTTTAACGCCGAGCGAATCAGGCTTACGTTTCCGCTTGAAACCAGGTAGCCATTTATCCCGTCGCGTATCACGCAGTTAATATCGCCGACATCGGCGGTAATGACGACTATGCCCCGGGCCATTGCTTCGAGCATACACAGCGGCATACCTTCAAATTTAGAGCTGATAATTAACACGCCGATATTTCCCCAGTGCTTATCCATATTGACATGACCGTGGAAAATGGTGTTGTTGGCAGCAGCTTGTTTACAGCTATGCAATAGCGGGCCCGAGCCGTAGGCGTGAAAGCTGTGGCCGGGAAAGCTTTTCGCTAGTGCGACAAATGCCTGTGGGTTTTTCTCTGACGAAAATCGCCCGACATATGCGACTTGCTTGCCGCTACTTAGCTCGCTGTTGTCGCAGTTTACGAAGTTGGGAAGAAGCTCGCTGCTTGCATAAACACGCTGTTGTATTTTTTTGCTGACGGCGATTTGCGCATCGGCCAGGCCAGCGCTGCTGCGATCTAAGAAATCATATACGGCAAGCTTGCCCGTTGAATGTTCACCTGCGTGAAAACTTGATACACAGGTAATTGGCGCGGCAGATTTTTTATTCAGTGCCCGCCACAGTTTACTGTTGAGTATGTTAACAGCCAGGCGGCCAAGTATCCCCGCTTTGTAACCGTGCGTGTGAACGGTGCTAAAGGCGTGTTGTTTTAACAAAGCGATAAGCTTAACTAGCCCGCCGTTGACAAAAAGAAGGTCTAAATTTTTGTCGGCCAGGGCTGTGGCAAGCGGGCTGTGTGCGTATTGCCGCAGTAGGCATACAGTGACCTTGTGTTGAGTTGCGGCCAGAGCTTGGGCGAGCTCAAGCACATGACTTTCAATGCCGCCAAATGAGGAGCTATCAACTAACAAACAAATATTTAAGGTGTTTTTCATAAGTATGCAGGGCATGGCTGTGAATTAGCTTTGAGTTTGCAAGCGCGATGCCGAAAGCAATATAAAACGTTGCCTTGTTTTAAGTTGTTGATAATAAAGCGTATTTTTTGTGCTTTTTGCTGGGGGATCAGTCTTGGCTGCGGCTGAGATGGGCCCGTAGCTGTACGAGTTGCAAAATGCGAAGCGCCGTTTTTGCATGTTGCAAAAATCTGGGCCCAAGCCTATTTGCGCACAGCTAAAGCTGCTGGCCCAGCTTTAAGGGCCTGCTTTAGGGCTTGTTTTAGGAGCTTGGTTTAGGCCTAAGGCTTAGGATTTAGCGGCTAGATTTAAGCTGCTAGTTTTAGCGCTGAAGGTTTGGTGCTTTAGGTTTATCCGCCAGGCCGTAAGGGGCGACGTTATTGAGGCTCGTTTGTCACGCCAGCCTCTGCCCCGGCTGGTGGACGAACAGGTAGTAGCAGTTTGAAGCGTGTTCCCACAGGGTGGTTTTTTTCGACTCGGATAAGGCCGCCTTGTTTTTTGAGCAGGCTGTGCACGATCGCCAGGCCCAAACCCGTTCCCTCACCGATTTTTTTGGTGCTGTAAAACGGGTCAAAAATTTTGTCGATAATATCTTCGGGGATACCCGTCCCAGTATCGCTGACACAGGCGATTATCCACTGCTGATGATCGGGGCGCTCGCCGCTTGTGGCAAGGCGGGTACTTATATGAATATTACCCTGGGTGGGAATGGCCTGTGCAGCATTGATAATGAGATTGAGAAATACCTGGCTCATACTGCCCGGTTGTCCGCAGAGCGGCGGTAGCTCGGCAAGTTCAGTATCGACCTGAGCTTGGTATTTGATTTCACTGTTGACGAGCTTAAGAGTATTTCTAATACAGTCATTGAGGTTGTAGCTAACGGCTTCTTCAGGATCTGGGCGGGCAAAATCCTTCAGTGACTGTACGATGCTTGCTACGCGCTCCATGCCCTCTAAGCTATCGGAAACAAGCTCGGTTAAATCGTGCAACACATAGGCAATATCCAGTTGCTCACGCAGCTTTTGTATGGCTAGATCTGAATTGCTGGCCTCAAGCGCTTCGATGTAGGTGTAAATTTTATTTAAGTAGCGCTTTAATGTGTTTAGGTTGCTGCGCACATAACCAGAGGGGTTATTTATCTCGTGGGCAACACCGGCACTAAGCTGGCCTATCGACGCCAGCTTTTCTTTGTGCAGCAACTGCGATTTCTGCTCTTTTAGTTCTTGATAAGCTTTAAGCACCGCTTGATTGGAGTTATAGAGCTCGCGCGACTTATCCTCAAGTAGTTGTTCAGCCAATTCGCGAGCTTTTTTCTGTCTGAAGTATGCGGCTTTGTAATCGGGGCCCGTCATAGTGTTTGGCTCTCTTGTTTGACTCCTTGTTTGTTTTGCATTTTGTAACTCTTAAGGCGCTTAGACTAGCTCTTGTGTTGAGCTCTGTTCGTTTTCGGGGACAATACGTATATGCACTTCAAAAAGCTCCCGGTGAGTTGTTTCGTACTCAATAAGTTTTTTGATTGTTTTTGGGCTCAGCACCGTTCCTTTGGCAAGTAAAAAACAACCCGAGCTCGAAACAACGTCTTTGTTTAACAGCATGCCGCTCTTAAGCTCACAGCTTGGCAAAACACAGCTTTGCAACGACGTATCACAATAATCGGCAAGCACCTGCCAAAATAGCTGTACTAGCTTGACGTCGTGGCGGCGCCCGGCCCACTCGTTAATATAGACCTTTGCGGATTCCACGCCGCGGATCTCTCGACTTATCTGCCCGGAATAGGCGTCGTAGAAGTCGCTCACCAGGCCCACAATTTGGGCGGCTATGGGGATCTGTTTTTGGCTCAGGCCATCGGGAAAACCGTTGCCATTAATCGCTTCTCTGTGGTGGCGAACAATATTGGCAACACCTACCAAAGTTTTGGAATGGCGAATGCATTTCTCTCCCCAAATTGGGTACTGCTTGTAGAGCTTTAATTGTTCGGCGCTTAAGGCGTAAATAGGCTTGTGGCGAATATCGTCGGGCAAAGCTAAGAGCCCGACGCGGTGAAGCAGTGAGGCCAGCCGAATGGCTTCAATATCGCTGTCAGAAAAATTAAGCTGCTGCGCCATTTCAATTGCATAATAACTGACAAAGTCACTTTGGCCGTGGGCGCCGCCTTCTTTCCACTCGATGATACGGTTGATCACTAAGACGGAATCGAGAATATTGCCCTGGTTGTGCTTGTGGTTGTTATCGAGTAGCTGCAGAGCTTGATCAACCTCAATGCTGCGCTCCTTAACTTGCTTATCTAACAGCAGCGCAATTTTGCTGAGTTTAATGTTTTTTGCTTTTTCACAGCTCGCCTGTTGTTGCTGCTTCAGTTCATCTTGCCGGCTTTGAAGTGCGGCGCTGATGATTTCAGTGAGCTCTTTGTCTTGCCAGGGTTTGCTTAAGTAGTTGTAGATATGAGCTTTATTTACCGCTTCACTAAATTCACCGATATCGCTGTAGCCGGTTAGCAAAATTCGCCTGGTTGTTGGTGAGTTTTTATAAAAATGCGCGAGTAGCTCTGCACCGTTAATATCCGGCATACGCATATCTGAAATAACAACGTCGATGTCTTCTCGTTCAGCAATAGCAAATGCTTGTTGAGCGGATGTGGCTGTCATTGTTTTCCAGTTGTGGCCGCGGGTGAGCCTGAGCATCGCCCTAAGTATGGCTTCTTCATCGTCAATAAAAAGCACAGTCGCTTGTCGATCTGCGTTGAGTTCTTGTTGTTGTAAGGTCATTACCAGTAACCGTAGATAATTTTGTGGTTTTATCGGTAAAGCAAAACTTGGGCCTAAGTTAATTTTAATCAAATTGTGGGGTTTATGTCTGGGTCTTTCTGCTTGGTTTAATCCGTAGGCTGCATAAACTCGAATCGTTTATTAAAAAATGGTCTATTAAATTTGCGTTTTGCAAAATATTTTTAGAAAACTTCATGAAATTGCTTTGCATATTGCGAAGTTGTTTTTAGGTTTTGTTAAAAAAACCAATAAAAACAAAGGTGTGCTGGATTGGCAGGCTGTTCGCTTTGTTGGTGCTGAACTCATTTTATCAATCGTATTTGATTTCAAGAGGAGCACCATGCCTATATCAATTCGGTATCGAGCAGCGCCACTGCACTTTACAAATCCGCGACGCCTATCTGTTTGCCTACAAACACTAAGTTCGGCGTTCGCGTTACTTTTCTCTTTCAACAGTTTGGCTTCATCTGCGTTTTTAGATTGTCCTGAGCAGGCCTTCTTGGTTCAGAAATCCAAAGCCGAGCTGTTTGGGGTAAACCTGGCAACGGGTTTTTATCTTCGCCACAGTGATGCCATGGGCACCTCGGGCAAGATCAACGCCATCGGTTTTAATAATTTTGATCGTTACATCTACGGCTTTAGTTCCGAGTGGCAGACACTTGTGCAGATCGGTGCCGACTATCAAGCCCGGCCCGTTGCCCTTGCCGGCTACCCCGGCGCCAACTTCTATGTTGGCGATGTGTCGCTGCAACACAACCGCTATTACGCGTACCGGCCCGGTGCGGGCTTTGGTTTGTATTATGTCGATCTCGGCGGTGTTGAGGCCTCTACCCCAGAGCAGCTAGAAACGGCTGTTTCAGCAAGCACACGCAGTTGGCAAAAAGTAGTAGATGGCGCCGACCTAAACCTTCGTATCTACGACTTTGCTTTTCACCCGCACAACCAACACCTTTATAGTGTCGACAGCTCTGGCAATTTGTTTGTTATCGATCCTGAGCTGGGGCGCGCACAGCTGATATCTAATGTTGGTGAGCGCGGCACCTTTGGTGCGGTATATTTTGATGCGGATGAAAAACTCTATATCAGCCGAAACAGCGACGGTTTTATTTTTCGCATCGATATTAATGCCGCTGATATTCGCGCAGAGTTTTTTGCTTTTGGTCCGTCATCGAGTAATAACGACGGCGCTCGCTGTGCAGTCGCGAATATTCTTTCCGATTCAAGCAGTGTCGATTTTGGCGATGCGCCGGAGAGTTACGGCAGCAAAATTGAAGACAACGGCGCCCGCCATGAACGAAGCGAAAACCTGTATTTAGGCTCAAGCTGGGGCGGTGATGACGATGGTGTTCAAGCAATAACAAACTTTGAGCTTGGCTCCAACAGTATTTTAATTGCCAAAACCAAAGGTGAGGGCATTGCAAACGCTTGGGCCGACTGGGACCAAAATGGAAGTTTTGACGACCAAGAACAGATTATAAAAAATCAGGCGCTAAAAAGCGGCGACAATTATTTACAGGTCTCAGTACCCGAGCACGCTCAAGCTGGCGCCACCTGGACTCGCTTTCGCTACAGCTCGACCGCTGATATTGGCCCCAATGGCGGTGTCGCCGACGGCGAAGTTGAAGATTACCGGATCGAGCTTGTCGAAGCCGGGGTGAGTGTTGAGTCTTACCCTTCCGACAGCGACTTTGTCACGCTGGCTTTTGAAGACAACTGGCCTTTGCTCGGCGATTACGATATGAATGATGTTGTTGTTGCCAGCCGGGTTACGCGTTATTTCAATGCTGACAATGAGGTCTTTCGCTACGATGTACGCGGGCGCCTGTTGGCTCTTGGTGCCGGTTATCACAACGGTTATGCCATTCAGCTTGATGGTATTTCGCAAGCTGATATTGATGTGGAAAAAAGCCTGCTCTTTATTAATGGCTTGCTTGTTGAAAATAGCCCCATGGAAATAAACAGCGAGCACGCCGATGCCGTTTTTATTATTTCCAATGACTTAAAAAACGAAGTAAGTGTTGCCCCCGGCTGCGAGTTCTATCGCACCGATACACACTGCGCCACCTTTGAACAAAATGACGAGTTTGATTTTTTGCTAAGTGTTGCGCTTAAGCGCACGGTGCACGAGTCGCTCGCGCCCAGTGGTGTGCTCAACCCGTTTATCTTTGCCAGCCCCGGCCACTACCACGGCCCCGCATTTGCCCAGGCGCCTGGGCGCTCGTTGGAAATTCACCTAAAAAACAAGCCGGTCAGTGAGCGTTTTAATCCCAAGCTGTGGGGTTTGTATGACGATAATTCCGATGGGCTTAGCTCGTTTTTTGTCAGCGACAATAACTTGCCCTGGGCGCTCGAAGTTCCGGGCTTGTGGCAGCACCCGGCAGAGCGTGTCGATCTCAGCCTTGTCTACCCGGAATTTGCAAGTTTTGTACGCAGCGACGGCAGCGAAAAACAGCTCTGGTATCAGCAGTTTGATGCCAACTCACGTCAGTTAATTAACAACCGTTGGGAGCCATAAAATGAAATATGCACTGTTAACAAGTTCGGTTTTTATTTGTGTGCTGTCTGCGTGTGGTGGCTCGTCAGGTTCACAAGATAGCGCTTCGGAAAGTCGCCAAATTGAGACGGCTGCAGCCTTGGCGAGTCCAAGCCCAAGCCCAGAGCCGAGTGATTCTGCTCAGCCGCTCGATGTGTCTGAAGCAAACGGCGCTAGCCGCGCTGAAAACGATGCGGCGCCCTTAACCCAAAGCTTAAAGGCAGATAAAGACTTTTTGTTTCAATCCAGCTCAGATTTGCATGTCCGCTTTGATTTGCATCGTTTAGGCCTTATCGATGAACACAGCACAGTATTTTTATCGATTTGTGTGGCCGGCGACGGCGCAGCTAGCTGCTTATTTCGAGGGCGCGTCACACCGCGAGATTTTAGTCGTCGATTTACCCTAATCAATAGTTATCAAGAATTAACGGCAACGGTCTTTTACGGGTCGGGCGCCATTCAACTGGCAACAACTTCATGGCAGCGCTCAATGGGCAGCGACTGGTCAATTGCATTATAGGTGGCAATATGAATATTTTAGTAACGGGTGGCGCAGGTTATATCGGCAGTCATACCCTGGTTGAACTTCTAAATGAAAATCACAATGTTGTTGTGGTCGATAACTTTAGTAATTCCAGCGAGGAGCCCTTGCGGCGAGTAGAGAAATTAACGGGCAAGTCTGTTCGTTATTACGCTTGTGATGTGCTTGATAAAGCTCAGATGAGCAAAGTTTTTATCCGCCACAAGTTTGATGCGGTGATTCACTTTGCCGGGCTAAAAGCAGTTGGAGAATCCTTTGAGCAGCCACTTAACTACTTCACGACAAATATCAGTGGCACACTTGTATTGTGTGAATTAATGGCAGAATTTGGTGTTAAAAATTTAGTTTTTAGTTCATCTGCAACGGTCTATGGTACGCCAAGGCAGCTGCCTATAGACGAGAGTTTCCCAACATCGGTGAATAACCCCTATGGCCAATCCAAACTCAGCGTTGAGTTTTTACTTAAAGATCTCGCCCGCTGCGATGAGGATTGGAATATCACGATTCTTAGATATTTTAACCCGGTCGGTGCTCACCCCAGCGGCGAAATTGGCGAGGACCCAAAAGGCGTACCGAGTAATATCCTTCCGTATATCGCGCAGGTTGCGATTGGTAAGTTTGATGAAGTTAAGGTATTTGGCGGCGATTACGATACTGAAGACGGCACGGGTGTGAGAGATTATATTCACGTTGTCGATCTTGCCAGGGGGCATGTAAAGGCGATTGAGCATATCAAACACAGCGGTTTAAAAACCTATAACTTAGGTACTGGCAAGGGCTATTCGGTGATGGAGTTAATAGCGACTTACGAAAAAGTCAGTCAGCGGGCAATTCCGTTTAGTATTTGTGCGCGGCGCGAGGGCGATGTTGCCGCCTGTTATTCGAGCCCGGATTACGCTGAAAAATCGCTGGCCTGGAAAGCCTGTTACGGCATTGAAGATATGCTTCGCCACAGCTGGCGCTGGCAGTCAAAAAATCCCGATGGTTACCGCTGTGCCTACGATAGCGGCATTGACAATAAGGTCAACAGCACTAACAGCGATATCAACAGCAATGACAAGATCTACGCCAGGGTAGTATAAACCAAAAATGCGAAAGTAAAGCGGGGCAGAGCCCTGCTTTACTTGGTGTTAGCTGGCCCTAATGTTATCTATTTAACAAATTCCAACGGGTAGATAACATCGTCTAAGGCCTGGCCTTCGCTGTTAATAAACGATGCGCGCAGTTGGTAGAAGTGGCCTTCAGGCAGCTCGGCTGTTGGTGTTAATTGCTCAAGTGGAATACGAATTTCGGCAACGCCGGATTCGTTGCCCAGAGCACTGGCATCCACCAGTACCACATCTTTAACCGGGAACCACTTTGAGCGGAAATGGCGCAGCCAAAAGCGAACGCCGCCTTCATCAGAGAAAATAACTTTGTTGCCGGAACCCGCGTGGTAGTCGACAACAACATGCAATTCACCGCTGTTTTTTAGCTTGTTATCTTCAAAGCTCGAACGCTGGCGGATTTTAATATAAGGCTCTTGGTAGTTTTCAACCGTCAACTCTAGCTGTGCCTTTAGCTGCGGGTACTCGGGGCTGAAAACCGCGATCGAAGTTTGGCCCGGGCTCAGTGCGCTAATTGTTCCTGTACTGTTTACGCTGGCGACCTGTTCATTGCTGCTTGTCCACTGCAGTTCGTTTACATCTGCATTGGTAGGTGCCAGCAGCGCATTTAACTGCATGCTTTCACCGCTGTAGAGCTTGATTTTTTTACTGTCGAAATAAATATCTTGCAGTTCGATTTTTGTCCACGGCTCGATAAGCACGTCTATTTTTTGTTGCAAGCCGTTGGCTGAACTCTGCGCGCTAATTTGTGCCGACTGCCCGGCTTTACCAAGTGCGCGCAGCTCACCGTTTTGATCAACGTGAATAATATTTGGCTGGCTCGAATGCCAGTGCAAATCGCTATTAGCCGCAGCGGGCTCAAAACTAGCTGTGACCTTGGCTGTTGCGCCTTCGCGCAGACGGCTTGCGTTTAATTGCAGCTTTTGTGGGTCGAGTTTGTTGCTGTCAAACAGCTGGTTGGCCTGTTTGTTATTAAATTCAACTTCTTCACCGTTGCGCCAGCGTATCTTGATCTGTTCAATCTTCGTTTCATTGCCAAGGCCAAAGTGCACAGTGTTCAGCAGGCTCTGGGAGAAGACTTCACCGGCCGAACCGACACGTTTTGTGTAGCTGTTATTGGCTGTCTTAAGGCTAACTTGCGCAGATAACGCATCAATACCCGATTTAGGCGCATAAGCAACACGCACAAGGGCGTAGTTGCCGCTGCCCGGCTGGCTATTTTCATACAGATACCACTGGCCGTTTTCGCTGCCGTTTAACAAATCCAGGTCGCCGTCTAGATCAAAGTCAAAGGCCTGGCCCATATCGCCGTTGCCGGGGCCGCCGATATCATTGGCACCGTGCATGGTAACGGTTTCAAATTGCCTGGCGTCGCGATTTAGCAATAAATAGTCTGAGCTCTTTGCGCCAACCTTGCCCCAGCGGTAGACAAATAAATCCTGCAAACCGTCGTTGTTAAAGTCACCGTTGGTTACGCCCAGGGCGTTGGTGCCCGCCGGGATATTCCAGGCGCGGCTGACGTCGACAAAGGTGTCGCCATCATTTCGCAGCAGGTAGTCCGCCTCGTTGCGATTTTGCGGCACAAAATCAGGTGTGACACTGCTGACGCCGCTTAAGCTAAATTGAAAACCCCAGAAGATATTGCCGTTGCGAACCAGTGCAGCCTGCCACTGTTTATCGCCGAGATAACCAAAATACATGCCGTTTTCGCTGTGCTCTTCGGGCCAGCCCTGGGCTTGATCGGCGCTTAAAGTAAATTGCTCGCCGTTGGCTATTTTAAGTTTGTTTTTGTCGGCACCGAGAAATACCGGGTAGTCTTTGCCGATTAGTCCGCCCTGGGCGAGGTAGTAGTAGTTGTGAAATAACACATCGCCGTCGGCGCTAAAACGAAAACGATCAACACCTTTAAAACCGCGAGGTTTGATAGAAAACAGCTTTGTTTGCGGGTCAAAGTCCATCGACGGCGTTTCACCCTGGCCGCCTTCAAATAATTTACCGCGCGCAAGAAAAAGGTCTAGATCACCGTCGTTGTCGATATCAATATCGCTCATCGCCATGACCTGGGGCAGTTTTTTAATGGCCTCGGGCAGTTTGTGGCTGACATCGCTAAAACTGAAGTCACCGTTGCTCTGCCACAGTGAAACCGGCCCGTAAAAAATAAGGTCGTCGATACCATCGCTGTTGAAGTCGGTCAGCAATACGCGGCTCTGGTGCAAATCTTCAAGGCCTGGCACGTGTTTAAATGCCAACTTGCCATTGCCCAAATTTTCGTAAAAAAAGTGCTGTGGTTTGTAACCGTAGAGGCTGGCTTCATTAAACAGTAAAAGATCCAGGTCGCCGTCGAGATCCATATCTGACCAGCGCGCGCCGCGGCCGCGACCGCCCCGATCGATGCCAACATCCCCGGTGTACAGCACAAAGTTATTGTTCTGGTTTAGGTAAAAATTATTTTCTGATGGGTTCATGCCGTTGCCACCGCCCTGGGTGACAACCAGGTCGAGGTCGCCGTCGTTATCGTAGTCGCCAGCTGCGGTGCCGTGCAGGTCGTGCATGTACCAGCGCGCCAGATCGACACTGTGTTTGCTAACCGTGCCGTCGCCGTTGTTCCAGTAAAGCTTGCTGCTGACGTCGTTGTGGTTGTTGACGATAAAATCGTAGTCGCCGTCCATATCGATATCGGCGATGGTTGGGCCGGCATATTTTAAGGAATTGGCCTTGTCGATGCCGGCCCGCTCACTGATATCTTTAAACTGTGGTTGCTCAAGGCCTGCGACGGGCTCGAGTTCGTAACTGTAAATCGTCAGCTTGGCGTTGTTACTGACAAAGCGCAGTTGTTTTTCCCCAAGGCTGTTAAATTGCAACAAGGTGTTAAGTTGTTGGCGCCCGTGCACGGCGATATCCAGGCTTTCGGCAAGCAGGCGATCGCCTGCATAAACGCTGAGGCTGGCATAGCTCTGGGGGTTATCTAAGTCTACATTCAGGCGCTGTAAGGTCGAAGTTTGAACTTGGGTGTTAATCGTTACCGGGTCGGCGGGGGCAAGAATAAAACTTTGCTTGCTGCTTTTATCTTCGCTGCAGGCGCCAAGCAGGCTTGCACTGATAAATAAAGCCGAGAGGGCGAGCACGGAAGGCTTTGGGGAAGTCATGTCTGGGGCCTTGTTTGTTGCTTAATACTTATTGCTATTGCTATTGCTATTGCTATTGCTTGCTAGCGGGTGTTTTTGCCGCTTAATTGTTTTTGAGCTGCGCGGATATAAGCGCGATTGTTAGATTGGCGGTTTCTCTGCCATCAAAAATATGCCACCAAAAATACGCCACAAAAAGCACCGTTCACCTAAAAGGCTGTTAATAAAAAGTGCCCCGGTACATTGCCGGCCTTTGCTGCGCCGCGCGAGACTACCACAGTGCAGCGTGACTTAGGGGGCCAAGGCAGTGAAATTTACGCGCTTGCTCTGGGCTGCTTGCGTGTGGCTTGAGCGCTAAGGCCTGCCAGCCCTCGGCAAATTGTAGCGGGTAGGGCGGGATAAAACTTTGGCCTAGCTCAGTATTAAAACCGAAGCGGCCATAATAAGCCGGGTCGCCGTAGACCAAAATGTAGTCACAGTGTTGCTTTATTTGCACTAGAGCTTGCTTAACAAGTGCCGAGCCGAGCCCTTGTTTTTGCTCGCCCGGGGCGACGGCCAAAGGCGCGAGTATATAGGCCACAAGCTTGTTGCTGCCAGGCTCAAAGCACGGGCTGAGGCTGATATGGCCGACAATCGATGGGCCTCCGGGCTCGCCAGCTTCGCTGTTGTGGTTATTGTCGTTGTTATTGTCGTTAACAAGCGCGACCAAATTAAGGCAGGCCGGTTGGCTGTTTTCACCGAGAAACTCAAGCGCAAGCTCTGCCACCGCAGCGGCCTCGCTCTGGTCAAACGCGGCGAGGTACAGTTGTTCAATGGCGTCTTTGTCGCTGATTCTGGCTGGTCTAATGTGCATGGGCAGCGGGGTACTTGAGCATTAAAGCTCTATATTACCGTGTTGAGCCTGTTCGGCAATTGTGTACGGCAGGACTAGAGTGTCGCTAACTAAACACACGGCGCTGTCAATCAGATACAGAGGCAGCATCGGCGCAAAATAGGCACTTTTTTGGGGGTTGGCGTTGAGCTTGCAAAAGTTGTAAGACAGGCCTCCGTATACGCGAGAGGTACTGTTGCAGTAGGTACCGCTGCGGCTGAGCTTGCGCTCAATGCTGTTGTCACTATTCGATAGGCTGGTATAGGTTCCGCACGCGCTCAAACTAAAAAAAGCGCTGTAGATGAGTAGCACAAATAAGAGTCGCATATCTTCCTTGGGGGCTAAATTGGGCTGGGGCTGGTGAGCCTTGACCGGGTGCACTAACTTGTTTTGATGAGTTTAAATATTGTACGCCACGTATAACTGCTGTGTAAAAATTATATTTTTGTCGCCTTTTAGTCACTTACTTTTCATATGCCGGCTTTAAGCTTTCAAACTTATGTTTGATTTTTCTTGGAGTAAGCAGTGAGTAGTATTCAGCGTCGCGATTTAATTAAGTTTTCAGCCATGGGATTAGGCTCTGTAGTGGTATCCAGCGGTCTAGTTGCCTGTGGTGGCGACGATGATGGCGCTGGCCCAACAGAGCCCGGCGCAAGCATAGCGATGTCGTTTAGCCACGGTGTTGCCAGTGGTGACCCGCAGGCGGATAGGGTTATTTTATGGACAAGGGCGCTGCCAGAGGATGTCGACAGCCATTCAAGCCTTACGGTTGTTTACGAACTGGCCAGTGACCCGGACTTTAATAAGGTCTTGCGCCGCGGTGAAGCCGAAGCGCTGGCGGAAAATGACTACACCATAAAAGTTGATGCCATTGAGCTCAGCCCGGCCACGGAGTACTACTATCGCTTCCTTTCAAACGGTAAAAAATCTGCGGTTGGCCGCACCAAAACCCTGCCGGCCGAGGGCGCCGATGTCAGCCAGGTAAAACTGGCGATGTTCTCGTGCTCTAATTATCCGCGCGGTTTTTTTAACGCCTATAGCGAGGCTGCAAAAATGACCGATCTCGATGCGGCGCTGCACCTTGGCGACTATATCTACGAGTACCGCATGGGTGAGTACGCCACCGAAAAAGCCGAGATGATCGGCCGCGAGCTGCCGGCGGACAACGACGTTGAATTGATAGAGCTCGACGACTACCGCAAGCGCTACGCGCTATATCGCAGTGACTTAGGCCTTGCCGCCTTGCATGCCGTGGTGCCGATGATTGTTGTACCCGACGATCACGAAGTCGCCAACGATGCCCATATTGGTGGCGCAGAAAATCACACTGAGGCCAGCGAAGGCGATTTTACTCGCCGCAAATACAATGCGCTTAAAGCGTATTTTGAGTGGCTGCCAATACGCCCGGCCAGCGAAGGTGACTTAGATACCTTGTACCGGCGCTTTCAGTGGGGCGAGCTGGTGAACCTGATGATGCTCGATACGCGTTTAATTGCACGAACGGAGGCTTTGAGCCTAAGTGATGCGCGTTTTTACAACAGCGATGGCAGCTTTAACGCCGCGGCTTTTGTTGCCGCCGTTAGCGACGAGCAGCGCGCGCTGTTGGGCAGCGGGCAACTGCAGTGGCTGCAGCAGCAACTGAGTGCTTCCAATGCAACTTGGCAGTTGCTTGGCCAGCAGGTGCTAATGGGCAAAATGAATATTCCGCTCGAGGTATTGGTTCAGCTTGGTGCGGCTGCAGACCCTGCGGCGAGCCTGGCTGAGCTGGCGCAGATTAAGCAGCGTCAGCTGCAGGGAGATACAAGCCTGAGCGAACAGGAGCTGGCGCGGGTGAACAGTGTTGCGCCTTATAACCTCGATGCCTGGGACGGCTATCAATACGAGCGCGAAGTGCTGTACGCAAGCGCCAAGCAACTCGGTAAAAACCTGGTTGTGCTGGCCGGCGATACCCACAATGCCTGGGCCAATAACTTAGTTGATCGACACGGCGATGCCGTCGGTGTTGAGTTTGCGGTTGCCGCCGTCAGCTCGCCCGGTATGGAGCAGTATTTGGATCTGGACGAGCCCGGTGCAGCCAGCCTTGCCCAGGGTTTGAGCTTATTAATTGACGATCTGCAGTGGGCCAATTTGCACGATCGCGGTTTGGCCGTGCTCAGCTTTAGCAAAGAGCAGGCTCAGTGTGAATGGTTGTTTGTCGACACCATTGAAGAGGCAAACTACCAGTTAAAAGAGGCAAGTACCAAGCGGCTGAGCGTCAAGCTTGGTGAAAACAAGCTGAGCATGCACAGCTAGGGGCTCGTTTATCTGCATCGTTAAATCACAGTAAGCGCGCTGCAGGCCGGCTGAAAACGGTAGCCTGCAGCTTTTTTCTGTTGCCGCTGATGGCGCCGGCTGGGTGCGGGTGCTAGGTGCTGAGTTTAGCAAAATAGCTTTTCACTGCTTGCCAGTTCTGCACTCGTTGATAATTTGAATATTGGCTGTTGTGCGGGGCAGAAAACAATAAGCCTGTTTGCTTAAAATTGTCTAAATGTCGCGGGCTATCGTCAATCAGGTAGTCACAGTTAAGCATGCCTTTATACCCACAGAAGATATAGTTCATTGGGCTGATAAAAGGAAAATGCTGGCGCAACCAGCGGTACTTAGCTGGAAATGAACTTGGGTATTCCATCGCCGCGCTGGCGAAAAAAATATCGTAGCTTTGGCTTAAGTGCTGTATCACTTCAACAGCGTTGTCGATCACGTCAAGCTGATCAAAAAAATCCGCTTCATGGGGGTGCTGTTGAACGGCGCTGCGATGTTCTTTTTGTACTGCGTCGTAAAAACTTTTACCGGCGAGTTGTTCTTTAGCTAGCACTATGCCAAAGCGCTGTTTATACCAGCTTATATGGCGGCTTAGTGTATCGGCGACCGTATCGTCCATATCGATCGCAATGCTGGCTCTCATAATGGCTTCCTTTCTCTAGAGTGTGCTTAGTTTTTATTTGTTGTTGCTGTTTTAAACGGCGCCGCCTTTAACTGTTGCGGGCTTGGCTTGGCTTGTCATGGATTAGTTTGCTTTAGTTGATTTGGCCAAGGTTTAGATAAATGGTGTTTGTGCTTGCCGGTAAGTGCGCTTGAGCTTTGGCTCTAAGACGATGGCGCGGCAAGGTAAAAACAGAGCTTATTGCCATCAAGATCGCGCACATAGGCGCCGTAGAATCCGTGCCCGCCTCTTGGGCCCGGGCCGCCTTCGTCGCAAGCGCCAAGCAGCAGCGCCTTTTTGTGGGCGGCGTCGACGCGATTTTTGCTGTCCAGCTTGAGCGCAAACATTGTACCGTTGCCGGCGCTGGCCGGCTCTTTGTTCCAGGGTTTAACCACACAAAGTGCGGCCTGTTCACGCGATTGGCCCCAGGCCGTCATGGTCTCTGTGCTCCAGAGTTTACGGGCGCCCAGGGCCGGGGCCAACTGATCGTAAAACTCAAGCGCGCGATCGTAATCATTTGTACCTAAACATACATAGCCAATCATAGTTTGTGCTCTTAAAAAACTAAGCCCCTGTTATTGTGTGCCTGTTGTTGGTTCTGGTGTTGTGTGCTTGGTGCAGATGCTGGTTCTGGTGTTGTATAAAACTTGGGGCGCTTTATCGTTTATATGCGTCAGTGTTTTGCATAAGGCGAGGGCCGGGCCCTGTTGAAACCGGCCCCGTTTTTTAGCAGCTTGATAGATTGCCCACAGCGTAATCTGCAGGAATAACAAGCGCTTGTGTGCCAAAGCTCAGGGCGCTGCCACCGTGCTCAGAAGCAAAGGCTTGTGCTTCCGGTAGCGACGAAAACCAGTGGTTGGGGTAGCCTGCATTTAGCAAATAATGGCAGTAGTGCGTAAGCTCATGTGCCGGCAGCGCACTAAGAGCATATTTAAACTCCGCCCAATTTTTATAACCCGCTTCAAGTGCCAGCATCTGAAAGATATGCTTGCGCTGAACAATGGCCTGGCGCTGAAATAGTTGAACCAGTGATATTTCGCGAAACGTTTGGCTTTTAATTAAGCGGCGCAAAACCGGTAGCGCTTTTGATGAAAGCTTTGACTGGCTGGCCTTGTGAAGTTTTTTAGCTTCGCGAGAGAATAAATCAAGCGCAGCCTCTTGTGTGCAAACAGGGTTGTCAGTATTACTGCTGTGCATATCGCCTCCTGGGGTTGGGACGCCTCGCTGCGAACCAGAGATGATATACAAGTAAAGACTTGCGAAGAGTATTGAGAAAACATGGTGCCAACGCTTTTGCGAGAGGGGCGCCCAATCAAGCCCAGGCGAATTATTTCGTGGCGAGGCTTTAGCTGTCAAGTATTTGTCGTGTTTAATAAGCAGGCAGATCAAGCTTTGGCTAAAATTGCTTCTTTTATTTGTTCAGCGCTTTAGCTCGGCGATCGTTGGCAAGTTGCGCCAGTGATCTTGCCACGGCAAGCCATAGCCAACTAAGATCTCGTTGTTATCGATTTCATAGGCAAAATACTGCTTAAATGCGATAGCTTTGCGGCGTTGTTTAACAAATAAGGTTGCGATTGAAAGTGACGCGGGCTGAAATGTTTCACTTATATGACTGCAAAGGCGAGACATAGTGCCACCTGATTCAATGGCATCATCCAGCAGAATAACGTGGCGTTGTTTTATATTTATATTCTGCTGATAAACAATGGTGGACGTGTTGTTTTGGCTGCCAGGAACGTGGGGGCAAGAAATCGTATCCATGGCCAACGCAAAGTTTAGTTGGCGCAGCAAATCGGCGGTGAAAAAAATCCCCCCCGGTACCACGCTGATAAACACCGGCTGCAGGCCTGCAAAATCTTGCTCTAGTTCGCGCGCAACACTTTCAACTCCGCGACGAATTTGTTCCTGGCTGATGATCAGTTTGCCCAACTTATGCATGGCGGATCCGTTTGTGAACAAGCTTGTTGTTGACTAAAAGCGTTAGGCGCCAGAAGCGTCACTCGCCCATCATTTCTGCCGGCAGAATATCAAACTTGGGCACGCCGCTGGGGAAGTGTGCCCAGCGAGCCGCATTTTTAGTATAGATAAGCATATTCGGTGCCGGCACCTCGCCTTTGGTAACGGTATTGGCTGCGACACTGAAAAAACCACCGATCTCAACCTTCACTGCTAAATTGACACCGCAGTTGTCACAAAAATGGTGGCACATATCCATGCCCGAATCACCTTTGCGTATAAAGGTTTTAGTTTGGCCTTTGGTAAAACTGAAATTTTCTTGGGGCACCCAAAGCCCATACCATTTATCAGAGTTTGTATAGAGCTGACACTGAGTACAATAACAATAGGCAGAATTAATAGGCGCGCCGGTAAAACAGTATTCGATATTTTTACATGCGCAGCTTCCGAATGTAGTGTTCATTTCTTTTCCTGCAATGCTGCTTAGCACTTTTATCTAAATGCGGCGCCGTGTTTTTCACGATGCGCAGACAATCAATCAAACGGGAGGCAACAGCTTATCTTAGATTTTTGTTTATTGTCCCGTTTATTTTACGATTTTATTGTTGTGGGCGTAACACTGCTGACAGAGATGAATTGAGTCTTTTAGTTGGCAAGGCCGACCTGTTGCTGCTAAATACTTATGACAAAAAGGAAGTAGGCCAAATATATAGGCGACCTACATAAGTTCTGCGCTTAAAGCTACTGACATATGTTTCTTGCAAAGAAGCTTAGTGCTCGGCCCAGACAGCCTGCTGGCAGCGCTGCTCGAGCAAATCAATAAAGACTTTGACTTTTGCCGCCAGGTTTTTTCGGTGGGGATACACCGCATAGATGCCGACAGGGTCGAGTTGCTAATCTTCGAGTATGGGCACTAGTTCGCGGCGCTGGAGTTGTTGGTAGATCTCGGTTTTACTGACGGGCCCAGTACGTTGGCGTCAACAATGGCTTCAACAACGGCTTCAACTTCACAGGTGGGATTTGCATCTTAAGGTAACAAGCGACAGCCTTTATTTACTGTTAACCTCTATGCAGTAAACTGAGTTTATTTTTATCTATAACACTCTAACTACCGAGCTACGACTATGAAAAAAATACTTGCACTTTTAGCTAGTAATAGCAGCACCTCTATTAATGGCATTCTGTTAAAGCACGCCTGTGAAAATATTGGCGAGCAGCAGCTGACGGAGCTTGGCGTTGGCGATTACGCGCTGCCTATTTTCAGTGAGGACATTGAGAAAAACTTAGGCCTGCCACATACGGTTGAGCAAATCGCCGCGATATTTGCCGAGCAAGACGCTTTTATTATCGCCTGCCCCGAGCACAATAGCTCTATGCCTGCAGTTTTTAAGAACTTTATAGACTGGCTTTCACGTGTGCCGAACGACAGCACCGTCTTTGCAAATAAAGCCGTGTTTTTGGTGTCTACCTCGCCGGGTAAGCGTGGAGGCTCTTCTAACCTCAAGCACCTGCTGGAAATTATGCCGTATTGGGGCGCGGATATTAAAGGCAGCTATAGCCTGGGAAGTTTTTACGAGCACTACAGCGACAACAATCTTGATGCCAAGGTGGTAGATGAGCTGCACAAGGCGATAAAACAGTTTGTTGAAGGCCTCTAACAGCTTTTTAGACTTAAGGTAAACAAGGGATTGTAGAAAGCAAAATCTGTAGAATGCAAGAGCTTACATAAAAAAGGATATGCGGCACACAAAAGTGCCGTTATCTTATTTGTTATAATCCTTGTTTTTCAACCTGAAAGCGCAACACCGTTTTGAGTTTGTCTGCACTTACTTTTCTTGCATCTGATAAATAAATTTCCCGGTGCCGCTTCGATAGGCGCCGCAGATTATGTTCTTGGCAGAACTGCTCCATCTTTTCAAAGCTGGCGGCTTCATTGTCGTAGGGGCCAATATGTAGCATTTGCACACATGGGCCTTCTCTAAGCTGATCAAAACGTATTTTCTCAAGTGCGGTGTTGTGTGTTTTATTCTGGGCTATTTCTACAAATTCATTGAAAAGCTCAGCGCTAACAAAATCTGGTTGGCGTATCATCAGAGTGTAAACAAAGTCGTTTTTGTTTACTGTGCCGTCAAAGTGTTTTTTGGCTTCATCGTTAATGTCCCACAGGCCCTCTAAAGGGTAGACGGTAAAGTCTGTATAGCCTGGCGGGCTGTCTTGGCGTTTTTTTAGGCCCATTTTTATGGTGTAAGCGAGTGAATAAAGTGCCTCGACACAAGCAACAAATTCGGCATTTTGAGGGTGGCCTTGCCCGTCGATACTGATGAAGTTAAAACTATCTATCTCTATTTGTTCTGCCTTGGTTTTTGGCAGGTAAAGGTGTTTTTCGTGCTTTCGCCATTCGTGTTTGCTTTGCAAGTGTTGGCCCTCAATAGTAAAACGGGGCCACAGTGGCCCCGTATATTGCTTCAATTTAACGTAAGCTTAAATTGATTTTCAATCGATTTTATATCGCTCCAGCCTTGTTGATGCTTTAGCTGGAAAAATACAGGTTAAGTGGCCGGGAATATTGCCACGGGCTGGTGTTACCACCGCTCTCTACCCGGAAGCGGTAAAACAAGTTGCCGCGCACGCGATCAGGTAGTGCTGCACATTCGCCCGACGACGAGCCTTCAAGACAAATACTTGTAGATAAAACGCCACTGGGCACAACTTTAAAGGCGCGCCAAGCCGACGATGTACCCGGGTGCTGGTATTCAATGCGAACTTGTACGTTTTGGGGTTCGCTCCAGCTTAAAGTGGCGCGGTGACCGTCGTCGAGGTTCATACGCAACTGGGCTTGACCAGCGTTTTGCGCCAGCGCCAGCAACATATCACCCTGGTGATCGCCGTCGTGGAAAATAGCCATTGAGCCAATTAACGGGCCCTGGGGCTCTGCGTTTTCGACACGTACGTTGTCGATTGCGATGTCACCCCGGTAACCACCAGCACCGCTTGCACGGAAGCGAATTTTTACATTGCCGGCGACATTAATTGGCACGGTTGCGCTAGACCAACTGCCAGAGCTGTGTTGCTGGCCTTCGCGCGACCAAAGCTCCTGCCACTGGCCTGCGGCGAGCACGTCTACGGCGAGTTTGCCTGTGTCAGAGCCGTACATACTGTAGGCAAAACTCACCGAGGCCGACGATGCATCAAATACCGGGCTTTCCAATAAAGCGGTGTCGCCGGCATCAAACGCACTGCCTGACGATGTTTCAAGAAACATGTAGTACGTGCCGTTTTGTGCAGTACTTGGGCCGGTATTTGACGATGGAGTTGAGCCGCTTCGGCGCAGCATGTTGTATTCACCGCTGTTGCGCCAGTTTGCCAGGCCACTTTCAAAACTTTGACTAAATGGCAGGGCCACAGGGTTGTTTAAATCAAAGGGCCGCTCGCGTATGAGAGCCAGGTCGCTGATAAACATGCCCCTGCGCGCCAGCGAGCTGGCGCTGTCGTTTTGTTTTAAAGTAACTTTTCGTATTTGCGTTAACTGCAGCTGGTTAAACTTGCTCAGTGGTACGCGGTAGTCCGAAAGCAGGGTCTTGAAGTTGCTGTCGTGAAAAATATCCAGGCCATCGCCAAACGGTGATAATTGCAGGCTTTGTTTTACGCCATTGGCATCTTCAAGTTCTATATACATACTTGGCGAGAATGTATCGGCGCTTTGATCAATGGCTGCACGCACACTCAGTGTGTCGTACTGACTGAAATCGTCGTATTGCGCTGGGATGTTATTTACCCAGCTGCCAACACCATTCCAGCGTATCTTTAATTGTGCAAGGCCCAGCTTAGTGTTTGCAAAAGCGCTGCGTACATTGTGCGGCTGGCGGTTTTGCGCGGTGCTTAAGCAGAAATGCTCACTTGAGTCATCGCCGCAGACATCGTAAATATTGGTATTGCTGCGCGATACCGAACCGCCGAGATCGTTTTGTGTCTCACTGCCTTCTTGCTCGGTACTGTTAATCGTCAGGCGGCGCTCAAGTGGAGCGTGATAGGCGTGACGTATACTGGCGCTGGTACCGGGGGCGGCAAACAGGTCGCCTTTTAAATAGGGGCGCAAACCGAGCTCTTCGTTTAAATAGCTGCGGAAAAACGTAGCGACCAGCGTCTTTGCTGCATCTTGCTGCTCGGAATACGGCATTCTGACCGAACGATTTAAACCACATTCAACGTCGTTGTTGCTCCAGAGCCGCGCCGCGTCATCGGAAGAAACCCACTCAAACTGGGCCGGTGTCCAATAGGTGTTAAAGAAGTTGTGGTTGGCACCCCTTAAGATGGTGTAGTAGTGATCCGGTGAGCTCGGTGCGAGTTCATAGCGGGCGTCGTCGTAATAGTGCACACCCTGCAGATCGGAAACATCGCCGTCACAATAGGGCAAGATGGTTTGTGCGTTAACATCGTCGACAAGGTTGCGTTTAAAGTTTGTTGGCGCCAGCATCAATACCGCTTTTACGTCGTAATTTGTGCTGTTGTCTTCGGCAAATAAAAAGTGCTCGGCAACACCTTCGCCGCCGCGGCTGTGACCCATGGTGCCAACGCGGTTCATATCAATAGCGCCGACAAACTTTGTTCCAAACTGCGCCGAGGAGCTCTTGCTGTAGTTTTGCCACAGCTCAAGGTGGTGATCAATTAATTCAGCGCGGGCCACCATGCCAAGATCATCACTTTCTCTGGCGCCTATCATGTTGACGCCGTTTGCGCCGATTGAAACAACAATAAAACCGTGGCTGGCGAGAAAGCGGCCCATATAAGCGTAACCGCGGTAGCTCTCTACGGTGTTGTAACCGCTGGGGCAGGGCCAGGTGCTCGCGGAACGATTCCTGGAATCGTAACAGGGGCTGTGATTGCCGTGCATAAATAAAACAAGCGGGTAGGGGCCATCGCTGAGATCTGTTGGGTGATAAACTTCGCCGACCACTTCAACACTGGAGTTAAATTGCGACGGCCGAAAAGCCTGATCGCCGAGGTTGTACTGTGTTGTGCTGACAGCGTAGGGGCCATCGAGGTGGGGCTGTGCTGAAACCGCTGAGTTGAATAAAAATATACTGACGGCAGCAAGCAACAAGTAGCTATTTTTTATGATGCTTTTCATTGATAACACTCCACTGTCCTTAATTAGTTCACATCTTGAATTCGTTTCATTGACCACTGGGTTTTCTGTTGAGAAAACTCGGCTTTGTTGTCATCGCTAAGCGTTTGCACCGAGCCTTGAGCTGTGGCTGTACTAACGGCTGCTCTTTTTGTTGCTGATATCTGTTTATTGCTTATTTCTTTTTTGGGCTTTCCGTAGCTCATCGTGGTAATGGCATTTTTATCGAGCTTGGCAAAGGCCTCTGGGCTAAGTGGAAAAATCAATACATTGGGGTCGCCAGATTCCGGTGGGTAACTTTTTGTCAGTACGGTGTCACCAATGCTTAATAAGTAGGGTTGCGCGCCAACATAAAAACCTTCGGGGTCTTCAACAATGATTTCAACCTGGTTGGCACTTTGATTAATGTTTTTAATAAAGGGCTCAGCCGCTGCGTGCTGAAATGCCAGCGAAGCCAGGGTGGCCGCAGTGGCGTAAAAGGCCTTATTTTTTCCTGGTTTTAGGTTTTTAAGGTTTGGGCTTAGCTTTAGCGGGCTGTGAAGGGCCAGTTTGCCAGCTTGTTTAAGAGCTGAACGACAAAACAAGTAAATCTGCATTCGATTCCATCCTTATAATTAACGTTGATAAACATGTTTGCAGGATTTACGACCATACGTCGGCAATATGAATAAACGATTGCACCGATTTTTATTCGTTTATTGCTGAATCATTTTTATAGTTATTTGTTCTGTTTATTCTTGTGTTAGTGCTATAAGCAGCTGCGGTTTACATAAGCCTGGCACCCTTAGCTTTATATTGTCGCCGCCTATCATCATGTGGCATGCTAGGCCTTGAACTGTAAAAACTCGCCTGTTGTAAAAGCCCGTAGCGCGTTTTTGCAAAGGTCTGTTGCAAAAATCTGTATTGCTTTTAAAGGCGTTTTGCGGCGCGGGCCAGTTTTTTGTCAGCCTGTGTCAGTAGGCTGCTTCAGACGCTTTTATAGCGTGTGAACAATACGCCTGTATGCCTAACTTGAGTGCCGAATCTGAGGGAAGAATGCACACATTATCTTATTTGTTGAATCTTATTTTTATCGTGCTTATTGCGCTTTACGCAGCAAATAAACATAGCGCCGACCTTCTTATCTTTGGGCCCGATGCAACGCTGCCGGACGGCTCTGTTTACAGCGGTGATATTGTCGATGCTAAGTTTCACGGCCAGGGTAAACTTGTCTATGCCTCGGGCGATACGCTAAGCGGTGAATTTGTTGATGGTTATGTGCACGGCCAGGCGCTGGCGACTTATATTAATGGGGATGTGCTCAAAGCCCGGTTTGAAAGGGGCTATGCCTCGGGGCCTGGCTTTTACACATTTGACGACGGCGCTGAATACAAAGGCGAATTTAAACACAACTATTTTCACGGCGAGGGTACGCTCAGTTATCCGGGCGGTGAACGATATAGCGGTCGTTTTGAAAAAGGCAACATTGTTTATGGTGAATACCAAGACGGTGAAAATAATCACTACCAAGGTGACTTTAAAGCCTTTGTTTACCACGGCCAGGGCAAGCTAAGTTATGAAAGCGGTGATATATACGAAGGCCAGTTTGTCGATGGTGTATTAAGCGGCCACGGCAAACTAAGTGGTGCAGACGGGCGCAGTTACGAAGGTGAATTTGAGCACAACGCATTTCATGGCCAGGGTAAGCTAAATTATGTTGATAACAGCTATTACGAGGGCGCCTTTGAGTACGGCATGATGCATGGCCAGGGCAAGCTGGTACAGATTAACAGCGACGGCGAAGAAGAAGTTCAAGAAGGCCTCTGGGAGTACGATTTTTTCACGGAATCTTCCGGTGAACAGCCGTATCAGCCGCACTACGCCGACGAACTGATTTATCAGCAGCGCGACTTGTTATCGAAATCAGAGCAGGCCTTGATTAACAACGACCCAGAAAAAATAGACTTCTACTTTCTTGGCCTGGCCGGCGATGGAAGCCAGAACGTATTTAAAAACGAGATTCTTAGCCTAAACAAGCAGTTTGCCGAACAATATCAAACCGAGGGTAAATCCGTTCTGCTGATCAACCATGTCGACACTGAGAATAACTACGCGCTCGCCACCAAAAAAAGCTTGGCAATGGCTTTAAATAGCATAAAACAAAAGATGGATGTCGAAAACGATGTGCTGATCTTGTATATGACCAGTCACGGCGGTGAAGATCACAGTTTTTATTTAAACGACGTGCGCGTAAATTTACAGAGCTTAACAGCAGATGAGTTAAAACAGGCCCTGGCTGAATCTGGTATTAAATGGAAAGCTGCACTGATATCCTCATGTTATTCGGGCGGCCATATAAAAAATCTACAAGATGAATACACCATGGTGCTTACTTCGGCAAGGCAAGATAAAGCTTCGTTTGGCTGTAGTTACAATGCAGATATGACCTACTTCGGCCGGACCCTCTCATCCGCAATGACACGAGGCGTTTTGTTTTTTGATGCGTTTGCAGAGATACAACAGGATGTTAAAAAAATGGAGCTCGACAACGATATCGACAACCATTCTTTGCCTCAGCAATTTATAGGCAAACAATTACAAGAACACCTTCATAGGTGGAGGATTCAACAGAGTGCGGCAATTGGTAAAGTTGGGGCCTGATTGCTTGGCGCCTCTGACTCAGAGTAGCTGTTTAAAGTTTGGAATCTGCTTCACTAGATTTTACTAAGAGTTAATTTCGCTTAACTTCAAATCAATGTCTCTATCTATTTGTTTTATATGGTTTTTTGTTTTGTTTGGTGGGGTAGGAGGAAAACGTAAAGTGTATATGCTGCGTATATAATAGATGCTGGGGCTAAGTGTTTGTTTTTATTGGAATAATCAAAACATTAGGGTAGAGTTGGTGGTGGGTAAAAGGAAAATTCCTATTAATAAACTGTTAGCACTCAATCGAGCATGGAGATAATAAGTTGAGAAAACCAAGATTGTTTATAGCTTCATCTGTTGAGAGCCTAGCTATTGCCGAAGCTGTGAATGTTAATTTGGACCATGAATTTGAAGTTACTCTTTGGAAAGATGGTACTTTCAAGCTTTCATCATCAGCAATTGATGATCTTGTAGAGAAATCATCCTTTGTAGATTTTGCGCTCTTTATTTTTGCTCCAGACGATATATCTACTATCCGAAGCAGAAGTGAGCATATAGTCAGAGATAACGTAATCTTTGAGATGGGGTTATTTGTCGGTGCAATTGGTAAATCTCGTTCATTCATATTGAAGCCCCGCGATGTAGAAATGCACCTTCCAACTGATTTGCTAGGCGTAACCCCTGCTGATTACGATCCAAATCGATCTGACGGAGATTTGGTGTCAGCGACTAATCGAGCATGTTCATTGATTAAATCAGAGGTTGAAAGGCTAGGCCTAATAAATCACGAAAGCCTCTCTGAATCTAAAAAGATTATCGCAAACCCAACGAGCTATGAACTCAAAGAACAAGACTACAAATTTTTAGCGGCTTGCCTACAAAGCCATACAGCAGACCCTGTGGGTTTACCGTTTCATAGAATTTCAAACAATTTCCGCGGCACGAATGAAGCAGCATTACAAATATCACTAATAAAACTAGAAAGAATGGGGTATTTGAGCAAAACCGTAGAAACCAACGAACATGATGGTTATGACTTTTACGCTTATTCAATTACTGAGATGGGAATAGATATTCTGTTGCAGAACGAGGATGCTCTCCAACCAAAACCTCCTGAACCTCCAAAAGGTCTTGATAGTGATGTGCCATTCTAGTGCTAACAAGCGCATGTTATCGGACTGGTTTTTCGCTGCGCTCCAAACCAGCCGCAAATGCGGGCGTTATGCAACACGGAAGAGCAATGAGAAAAGTTAGAACGATAAATCAAGATGACTATATGAATCGTACCGGTTTTGTCGGAGGCTAACTTTCTTGAGAGAATTAGCCTATGAACAAGAGACCCGGATATTCCCCC
>NZ_NKQJ01000005.1 GCF_002312815.1 Agaribacterium haliotis | reverse complement strand
GATTACAGCTCGGATACAAGCGGCGTGAACTGGGTCGTGAACGGCGATAGCTCCAGCGTTGATGGCAAATTTACCTTAAAGGGCATGACCCAATTTACCGCAGGTTCGGGCATTGATACTTTTGCTATTCAAGCTGGCGGCATTAATGTTGAAGGCGGTGCGGGCAACGATGTCTACACACTTAATTTCAGCGGCAGCAACCAAAGCCTCACCATTACCGACAGTGCCGGCACGGACAGCTTAAGTGCCGACAGTTCAGAAACGGCCACGTGGTCGATCGACGGCTCAAGCAATAACAGCGTCACTGCCGACAGCTCTAACAACTTAGTTAGCTTTAGCAGTGTTGATGTGCTCAATGGTTCAGCACTGAGCGACAGTGTTAATGTTGGTGGCAACGGTTTTACCGGCACCATCAACGGCGGTGACGGTGCCGATGAATTTAGCTTAGATGCCTCAGTTTCCGCTATTAATGGTGGGGACGGTATTGATCGCTTTACTTACACCCAGCAAGCGAGCTGGAGTCTTAGCTCCGATGGCAACGGCAATGTTGATGGCACGGTATTTAGCAGCTTTGAAAACATCGTCGGCTCCGCTAGTGCCGATACCTTCACACTAAGCAGCGGTGATTTTGGCTGGTCGGGTGAAATTAATGGTGGCGATGGCGACGATACGCTCAATGTCAGTAACCATACTGATGGTGTTGTGGTGTATTTTGATGATGCTTCTCTGGGTGAGTTTAGTGCTGAAGTTGCCGGGCTTGAGCGTGTACACGTTGATGCTATTGAAAACTTTGTTGGCCATCACGACAGCGTTAATGGCCATGAAAAAGGTTTGTCGAGCGAAAGCAATAATTGGTTGGCTCTGCCTACGGCCGATAACAGTGATATTAATCTGATTGGCGATAACGAAGGCAGCGTGGTAACCACCTTAAACGGCAACAGCAATACCTATAACTTTGAGCATTTTGGCGCGCTGATTACCTATGGCGATACCAAGCTTACCGCCGATGCCAATAGCGAACTGAGTTATGGTTTCTTAACCACCGGTAATATTACCCTGGATTACTCTGGCCGCACCGAGCTGATTGTTGTTGATATTACGCCTCAGTACAGTGCCGTTATTGGTAACGACAATGTCATTGTGCGCCTTAATTCCGATGATTTTTACGACGCTGCACAGCCAGATTTGGTTAACACCTGGCGTATTTCAGATCGCAATACCGGTGAGTTAACGATTCCTGTTTTGGACGATAAGGGCGAGGCTTATGTCTTTAACTTTGAAAATGTTAACAACTTAATCGGTAACGATAGCGCCGATCACTTTATTTTTGGCCCCGGAGGCTGGCTGGAAAATGGCACCATTAACGGTGCGGGTGGCGCCAACGCGATTGCCTTTGATTCAAGCATTGCGATGACAACAAGCGCCGAAGCGCGCACGGCAATTAGCTTTGGTGTGAACGATTTAAGCGCCCAGCAGGTCTACCCGGGTTTAACCGGCGGCGGTGTTGCCGATGAAATAACTGAGCAGCATGTAAATTCTCGCCGCCTCGGTAACTTTATTGATATCGCCAATGTCAGTGAGCTCAGTTTTGCCGATGCGCAGAACGTTAGCCTGATGAGTGCAGACACCGGCACTTACGAGTGGCAGCTCAACGCCAATGGCAGTGTCGAGTTGTTTAGTAATAGTGCGCTGGTGTTAAGCGCAAACAATATCGACAGCGTAGCCGGTGGCGCAGCGACGGATATCTTTAATTTAAATAGCAATAACTATCTGTCGATTGACGCCGGCGATGAACAAGATGCCTCAGGTGATCAATTAAACGTGGCCGACTCACTGCTTGATATCGCTATTGGCATTGAGCACGACGGCGGTCACGATATTGCGATTTACGGTTTTGAGGCCCTGCAATTAAATGAAGCTTCGTCACACCATATTTATGGCCCGGAGCACAATGTCAGCTGGGTGATCAGCGGTAGCAATCAAGGCCGTATTAGCACAAACAGCGGTGCACTAAGTTTTAGTGGTGCCAGCGCGCTGCATGGTAACAGTGCTGTCGATGAGTTTGTTTTTGACTTCAGTTCGGCAACACCATCATTTAATGGCTTGATTCACGGCGGTGGCGGCGCAGACACGATTCGTGTCGAAAATGGCTCCCAGAGCAGCGTGACGCCGTGGAGCTTTGCGCTCAGTGAATCTGCAGGTTTGAGCTCGAGCACCGTTGAAATTTGGAGCATTGAAAACCTGTCGGTTGAACAGGGTGATACGCATCGTTTGATCGCCGGCGATTTTGACAACAGCTGGTCCGTTACAAGCAGTGCGCGCAGTTTAAGTTTTGCATCTGAGCAATTGTTATTTAGTGGTATCGACTCGCTGCAAGGTGGCAGTCAGAACGATCAGTTTATTTTTGACGGCGCTATTGTTGCAGGTGTGGTCGACGGTGGTAGCGACGAAAGCGGCCTCGGCGATTCTGTGCAGCTAGATAATCTTGCTAATCAATCCGTCAAACTTGGCGCAAGTTCCGATGCCGGTGTCTTGCAAATAAGTGCCATTGAGCACCTCGAAAATACCCACCGCGATCAGGGTTTGGCGACAGGTGAATTAATAGGTGCAGACGAAACAAACAACTGGCTTATCGCCCCGGCGGCTCAAAATCTTCTGAGCACGGCAAGTGGCGATACTCTGAGCTTTAGTGGTTTCGCGTTTTTAACCGGTGGTAGTGCGGCAGATACCTTTGTTGTCAGTGGGCTCGATAGCTCTGGTAATTTTGCCGAATTGCGCTCTATATCGGGCGGCGTAAATAGTGACAATGGCGTAGCCGATACACTTGAGTTCAGCGCGCCAACTGAAGCTTTAGCCGTAAGCTTCAACGACACTTATGTGCACGCGACGCTGCCGACACTTTATGTCTCTGAGTTAAATGACATTAGTGTCAATGCCGGCCAGCAGGGCAATACCATTGTCGGTGCCAACACTGAAAACAGTTGGGCCATTACCGGTGAAGCCAATGGCGTATTAAACAGCGATGTACGTTTTAATAACTTCCAGCACATTGTCGGTGGCAGCCGTGCCGACACGGTTACTTTTACCGGCTCGCAAGTGCTCAGCGGCACCATTGATGGCGGCGCCCAAGGCAACCTTGAGCAAGACACGATCAACTTCGGTTCGATTGCCGATGTTGTGGTAAGAGAGGGTGATAGCTCTGAAGGTTATCTGAATTTTGAAAACTACATCGCCAATGGCAGCGGGCATTTTTATGCCGCCGATGCTGCCAACACCTGGACAGTTAGCGGCGCCAATAGCGGCACCTTAGTTGGCGATTCAAGCTTGAGCTTTAGTGGTTTTAGCTCACTTTACGGCGGCAGCGAAAGTGATCGTTTTATTGTGCAAGAGGCGGGTTCGGTTTCCGGTTTGATTAGTGGTGGCGCGGGCAGTGATTTACTGCAGGTAAGCATTGATCGCGGCGCGGATGAGTCGATTACCTTTGTTGGCGGAAGTGCTGCCGATACAGATATTGACGTTATTGAATTAACGGCTCAGGGCAGTGATCGTTATGACCTTGCCTACAAGGTACCCGTTACGGGTGACCCGAGCCTTGAGCTCAGCCATACCGAAGCGGGGCAGGATTTCCTCTATCGGGTTTTCTACAGCGAGGTTGAGGCGATTGACAACAGCCTGTCTCTCGAGACTATTAGTGTTGCTTTAGCTGCGGCTGCGAATTCCGATGTGCGTATTAATAATAGTACTGTTTATATCGATGAACTAACGCCGCTGGCTTTTGATGATGCCGAGCACTTAGTGCTTGATCTAACCAGCGACGATAAACTCAATATTGAAACGCAGTTAACAACCAGCGCATCCATTACCATTCAGGATGCCAGTGTTTACGGCGACGGCCTGCTTTCAACCGGGGATTTGTATCTGCTAAATACCGAGGACGTTGGCGCCAGTGATCAGCGTTTGCAAACGGCAGTAAACAATCTTCATTTGAGTGATCTAAATGGCGAGACCTGGATAGCGCAAAACGGCAGTGTCAATATTGCTGCATTAAGCGGCGCCAGCGAGCGTATTGACCTGGATGTCAGCAATGGTGATGTCAGCGATTCAAATGTGCTGAGTGCAGCTCAAGCGGTTGCGATTAAAGCAAGTGGCAATATTGAGCTCAACAACAGCAATGAACTGTTAGGGCCTTTGTACCTCGAAGCGTCGCGCATTGATTTGCAAAACAGTGAAACCACACTCGCATCTCTTATTGCCACAGAATTTAATCTGACAACGACAGGTGATGTCAGTGATGAGGGCGCCATTGTTGTTGATCGCTTTAGTTGGATAGGCGCAGATGACAGTGACTTGCTCTTTGATCACGACGCCAACAACATCGCATCGATTAGTTTGTTAAATGGCAATAATGCAACGATTGAAAACACAGCGGCGGCTACTCAGCTTCAGGCAAACTTACTCGGTGATTTAAGCGTCAATGGCAATGCCCTTAGAAGCCTGGGTGACATTCGCGCTGCAAGTGTTAATTTAAATGCTGCCAATGATGCTGCGCTTATTAACCACGCTCTAAGTGCAGACAGTTCAGTGCGCATTGTTGCCGAAGGCATTGAAGTTAACGCACCGATTACTGTTAGCGCAGGGTCATTGGAAGCGATTTACCTCGATGCCGGAAGTTCGGCTTTGAGCTTGGCCGCCAATTTAGACGCCGTTGATGAGAGCGCCGCCAATGGCAGTGCAGGTGATGTGCATCTTCTTGCAGGCAGCTTGAGCCAGGCAGCTGGCACAACGATTGATGCGGCGAATTTATATATCAATGTTGCCAACGATGCGGTCTTTGCAGGTTCGCTGAGTGCGCAAAATACAATGAGCATCGTCAGCAGTGCCGGGGCGATCGAAACCGATGTACTGCGTACGCAAATTAATGCCGGCGAACAGCTAAGTCTGCAATCTCAAGACACAATCTTGCTTGGTGAAGTCAATGCCGGTGCGTTGGCCATCGATGTCAGCAATGGTGGTTTACAGCTCGACGCGCCGCTTACACTCACCGGTGACGGTGCTATTAATGTTTCCGGCAGTTTTGTACAAAACGCGCAGGCGACGCTTAGCTCCAGTGCGGAAAGTATGAGCATCAGTGCCGGATCAGTTGAGCAAAATGCCGACGTTACGGTAACTAACGGTAGCTTTTTATTGTCATCCGCTGCGGAGCTAAATTTAAATGGCCAGATCAGTTCGGCGTCTTCGGTCTTTAATGCCGGCGGCGCGCTGAATATGGGCAGTTTAAGTTCGGTTAGCGCAACGGGCGATATCACTATGACGGTGGCCAATGACCTGAACGCAACCTTGCTTGAAGCCGGGCAAACCGTAACGCTGGCCGTCGGTGGCCGCTTTAATGATGTCAATGACAGCGGTGACAACCAGCTGTTGAACATTGTTGCAGACAGCCTGTATGTCGATACCGGAAGTGGTTTTGGCTCCAATCAGAACCGGGTAGAAATGCAGGTGGCCAATCTCAATCTGGCAAACGGCAGCGGTGAAATTGGCATTAGCAATAATTCCGCAGTTAATATCGAAGCGCTGATTAACCAGGGGGATATCTATCTCGATAACACCGGCACAGTGACGCTGATCAATAACTCAAGCAGCAAAGCCAATACCAATTATCAAGCGGGCGTAACTGGAACCCGCGATGCAGGCGGCGTGGTTGACGCCGGCCGTTATATTGGCAATGTCACCATCCATGTTAACGACGGTGCGCTTGCGGCTGGGCCCGACCCGGTTAGTATTTATCACCCGGATATTGTTGCGGTGAACCTTGAGGTTGGCACAACCGGTGGTTTGGGCGGCTCACGTAAACGCCCGTTAGTGCTCGGTGTGGATGAAACAGTAACGGTTATTTTTGGTAGTGGTTTCCGCCCATTACCGGCCAGTGGTTTCCAGTTTAATTTGGAGACAACCAATGACCTTGCCGATACATCCATTTCGGTCGGTTTGGCTTCACTAATTATTGAAGTTGAATCCGCTGAAGAAATTGACCCGGCAGTCTTTAGCAGTATTTACAACTACGCCTATGAAGATGTTTCTATCTTAATGCCTCGCGATCAGCGTCAGCTGGAAGACGAAGAGGAAGAAGACGAAGAAACACTCTTTTCACGCTTAGAATCGGAATCTTAATTTATGTTGTTCCCGCTTAAGGATGTGGCCCGCAAGGGCCGCAAACTTGCGCTTGGCTTAACTGTGAGCGGCTTGAGCTCGCTGGCCTTTGCGCAAGGGTATATTGAAATGCCAGATACACACCAAGTGCCATTGCTTGAAGAAAAGTCGATGTTGCTTGATCTTGATGTGCCGCCTGTTCGTCACCGCAACCCGGACCCATCGGCCGGCCCGCGTTTGAATGTCAAAGAGTTCCGCCTGCAAGGTTTGGTTGAATACCCCGAGCTTGGCATTACCCGCGAAGCCTTGATCGAGCATGTTGAAAAAATTCGTTTTGATATGATGCGCGAAGACCAGCTCGGCGAGTGGGGTTATACCGAACAGGAAGTCAGCGAAATTGCCGATTTGGTTGGCGATATCGAAGAGGGCATTGGCGATGAGCACGTCGGCGCCATCGAAGTGCAGCGACTGGTATTTCTTATTCGCGATCAACGGCGCAAGCGTGGTGTTACCCTGGGTATGATCGAAGGGGTCGCCGCAGAAATTACCCAGTTTTATCGCGAGCGCGGTTTTATTCTTGCCAAAGCCTATATCCCCGAGCAAAAAGTTCGCGATGGCGTTGTCACACTCACGCTGTTACTTGGTGAGCTGGGGCATGTTGAAGTCAACAACGATGGCCGTGTCTCGGAGGGTTTGATTCAGCGCGCATTTAAAAAAGATATCGGCAAGCCGGTTACCGCAGAGCGTTTAGAAGAGGCGCTGTATTTGGTCAATGATATACCGGGGCTATCGGCCAGATCGGTGCTGTCGCCGGGCAAGCAAGTTGGCGACACCATGCTAAGTGTCAACGTTGAAGACGAACGCTGGTTTTCAAGTAACTTTCGTATCGACAACCACGGCTCGGAAGAGACAAGTAAGAACCGTGCCTATGCCGATCTGTATGTGCACAACCCGTCGGGGCTTGGCGATGAAGTCTATCTTGCGATCTTAAAAACCTTTAACCCGGATAACAGTACCTACGGTGCGCTGCGTTACAGTTCGTTTTGGGGCCTGCCGCGTTTGCGTACCAGCGTTGGGGTATCGACAAACGAATTTGTAAGCCGCTTATTTTTGTCCGGTGCAGAAACGCCACTTTTTACCGGTGAGTCAGAAGTTAAAGACGCCAGCGTTGAGTGGGTTATTGACCGGCGCCGGGTCAAAAATATCAGTGCCGGGTTTAAATATGCCAACATCGAGACAACCTTAGATACCTTTTTTGAAACCGTGACTTTGGTCGACCAAGCGACGGCTATGCTGAACTTTGATGTGTTAAATGAAAAACGGCGCCAGCTCTATCGCGGCCAGCTCGCCGTGCACAATGTGAAATCCGAATTTGAAGACTTTGGCGATCTTATTCACATTGATGTCAATATGCTTAATTTTGATTTGTCATCACTGATGTTTGCCAAGATTCCTTTTACCGAGATCGAAACGCGTTTACTTCTGCGCGCTGCCGGCCAATATGCCGGTGAGCGCACCTCCAGTGTTGTGCAAATGAGCCTGACAGGCGAGGGCCGCGCGCGGGTGTTCTCCATTAATGGCATGCAGGCCGACGACGGTTTGTATTTTGGTGCAGATTGGTTTTTCCCAATGCCCGGCGGCGGCAGTTCGGTCTTTGGCCATCAACTTGGCGAGATGATTCAGCCCTATGTGTTTTTGGATGCATCTTACGGCCGGCTTTATCCTTTTAGTGCCTTTGATGAAGAAACTGTTATCGGGCAATTTGCCGATGCCGGCCTCGGGCTTAAATTTCACATGTTTGGGGTCAGCGCCGATATTTACGCAGGCTCTGTACTGATGGATAAGAAAAAAGGTGTTGATACCGACGAGCCGACCGAAACCGCGGCCTTTGGTATTGAGCTTTCTTATTCGATCTAAGTTTTTAAGTGGTCAATAAAAAGCCGGCATAAAGCCGGCTTTTTTGTGCGCAGCGGCTATCTAAGTATTAAAAACTATAAACTAAAGTCACTGCGGTTTGTGTATCTGCGTGTTTTTTGCCCTCAAGCACATGGGTGTTGTGATCAACAATGTACGAGGCTTTCATTGCCAGGCTGCCAATAATATTGGCACTTAGCGCGGTCTCCGATTTACTCTTGGTATTCTCACCATCTTGTACACCGACATCCGATGCGAAGCTTTGAGTGAAGGCTGAGTTTTCGCTTAAGTTGTATAGAAAGTCAGCGGTTAGGCGCAGAACCGGCGTGCTGCTAGATTCGCCGGGCAATAAGTTGTCATCCGCGTCAAAGCTATCTTCGGTTTCGTTGAAGCCAATACCAGGACCGATGCTGTAGTCGAGGTGACCGGCGCTGAAGTTTAACAGGCGGTCGCTAAAACCGACGGCGAGTGTTGATTGGTAAACAAAGCCGCTAAACTTGTCTTCTTCATACGAGCCAAAACCAAAAAGCCCCATGTACTCGTCGTTGAGCTTGAGGTCACTGCGCGCGGATAAAAAGTATTTTTCAGCGGTTGTGCGCTCTTCTTCTTCAACCACACCGTCGGTTTCGACTTCGATCTGGTCTCTCTTATACAAACCTTCCGCTTTAAAGGCGTTGCGGAAGCGGTTTAATTCTTGTTTTATTTCAACGCGGCCCTTAAATGAGCTTGTCTCAGTGTTGCCGGAAGTGGCGATGTAGCCGACTTCAACGTCAGTGCTGAGTGGTTTAGGGTCTTCTGCGAAAGCCGGAGCGCAAACAAATGCTGCGCTGCTAAGGCCAATTGCTAACTGATGTTTCATCCGTGTTTCTCCAAAGCAAGATGATAGGTCGTATTATGGTTTTGTCTTATTGCGGTTGTTGTATTGGGCTATATCGGGGCTGTTTCGTTGCTGCGGCGGCTTAGAATAAGTTTGTCGAGCAAGACACAAGTAAAATAAACCGCCCAGCCTGCGAAAATAACATCGCTGAAAAAATGCCCGCCCTGCATGATTCGGGTCAAACCTATGGCAAGCCCAAGGCCAATACCTGCAAAGAGCCAGCGGCGTTTGCGCTGCAGCCAGTATAGCGCCATTAAATAGAAGCCGATGGATGCGTGACCACTTACAAAAGAGCAATTTTTTTGACAAGCGCCGCTGTAGTGAAAGGGTGGCGCGTACGCATCGCTGCCGCCAAATTCTTGCACATGCACCGGGCGCGGGCGGCCTAGGCTGTTGTCTTTGAGTATCAGATTAACCAATATGCCCGGGCCAAGTATCAACGAGCACATTAAAAAAACCGCAGCGAGCTTTTTATTTCTCTGCTTTTTCTTTGCGTAATAAATGCTAAGTGCAATAAGTAGTAACAGTACAGGGATGTGGATCTTGGCAAAGACCAAATAGATAAAGTGAATAACGGGGTTTTTCTTCCAGTAAAAGCCGTTGTCGTAAAACAGTGCGCTGACTTTTAAATCCAGTGTTGGTTGAAGTAGAAAAAAGACAACACAGCCAACAAAAAGTACGCCCGGTATTAACCGCTGTGCGCGAGTTAAATTTAGTTTATTCATAGCCGTTAAAGCCTTGCAGATAATAGATATAGACCCGGTGGCGCTTGTCTTTAAATACCTCCTGTTCGATTTGGCCGAGATACTCGGCCTTATCAAATCGGGCGAGTAGTTCTACCGCCAACGGCTTAGAGCTGACAAAAATAAAGTCCTGGTCTGTATCTTTGAGTGTTCTTAAATTGTATTTAAGGTCGTAGTGATCGCGAATATTGTCTTGTTTGGGGTTCCAGCGATACAGCTCTTTTTCGCCTGGAAAGGCGTGAAAACCGATATAGGCAAGTAAGTCGCGGCGACTGCTTGCAAGTTTTGCCTCGGGGTAGCGCTGGCGTATGGGTTCGAGCTGCTTGGCAACGCCCTCCCAGCCGAGCACGCGCTGGTAGGGGTTGTTTTTCTTTGATGCTTCAATACCGAAGTGCTGCTGCAGTTGCGGCCAGTGGTAAAACGCAGACAAGAGCAAGATTTGGCTAATCAGCGTGTATTTGATGAGTTTGCCGTTGCGGTTAAAACTTAAGCTGAGGCCAACTAAGATACTAGCGGCGATAATCCACGTCGCCGCCCAGTTTACAAACGCGCGTGAGCTTAAAGCCTGAAGGCCAATGACAAGCAAAATACCAAAACATGAAAAGAGCAATAATAACGTTGCCTGGCGCTGCTCATCCAGCCGCTTTTTGATTTGTTTGCGAGCCAGCCAAAATAACACACAAGCGAGCGGGCCAAATACAAATAACTGGCCGGCCAAAAACTCAAGTGTACCAACTATGTTTAGGCCGGCTTTATCTTGCTGGCTGATTTCGCCAGTGTGGGCAAACGCGACCCAGTGGTGGTCGGCATTCCACCACAAGTTGAGCGCAAACAGCAAACCTGCAATAACGGCGGCCAACCACGGCTTGTAGCTTTTAAGTACGCTGCGCGAGTCTTTGTCGTATAGCAGACATAAGAAAATAGACGCGGGCAATACCGCCATCGTATATTTACTGAGCATGCCCAAGCCACAGCTGATACCCACGAGCAACCACCAGCGCAGTTGATGTTTTTCCAGCGCGCGAATGCTCGCATAGATAGTGAGTGACCAGAATAAAAACAGCGGCGCATCGGTGGTGATAAACTCTGAGTTAAAGCCGACAACTGGGGCAAACAACAGCAGCAAGCCGGCGATTAGAGCGCTTTCACTACCAGCTAAGCGCTTGGCGCTAAGGTAAACAAAAACGGCGCTGCCGGCGTAGAGAAACGGCGCGGCGAGTTTAACGCTTGTCACGCTGCTGCCAAATAAGCTGGTAAACAAGTGGATAAACCAAGCCACCATCGGCGGTTTGCTGTAATAACCCAATTCGGGCTGCAGCGACCAGTGGTAATAATAAGCTTCGTCGTAAAACAGGGTCAGGTGAGGCTGCATTATTACCAGTATGCGATAGGCAAGCGTTACAATCAGCACAACAATAAAAATAAGCTCAGCATTGCTAAGCTGCAGGCCGGCAAGCGTTTGTTGTTTATCCAGGCGAATTGCTAAGCCGCTTTTGCGCAACAGGAAAAAGTGCGCGCTTTTCCACAGCGCAACGGCGCCGGTAATCGAAATAAGCCACTGCGCATGGTGGTAATCATTGTCGTCAAAAATGGCGCCAAAGCTTGCTAAAACCAATAACAAAAGCGCAAATAAAATGGCAAACGCCGAGATCTTCTGTTGGCGTTTAATTGTGGTATGCCAGGCCCAGACGCCAACAAGCGTGCCGATGCCGGCGCCGACAAGTACATCAATTGGCCAGTGCACACCGAGCCAGATACGGCTCATGCCGGCAAGCACGGCAAGTACAGCCAGGCCAAACTTTAACCAGCGCTTGTCTGTCCACAAGATCAACACACTCGCAGTTAAAAATGCCGTGGTTGTGTGGCCTGACGGAAAACTTTTGCTCTTGAGCGCCTTGCCGACCAAAACAAACTCATCGCTGCTAAACACGCTGGGCGGGCGGCCAAAATCTAAGCTGCGTTTGATGAGCTGGGCAATTAAGCCGCTGAGCAAACCGGCAATTAGGATGCAGTACAGCAAGGGCACACGTTTGTGCGCAAACAGCAGCATAAGTGCCAGCACAAATACGCCATCGCCAAAGCTTGTCAAAAGATGTAGCGCGACGGGGCTCATCGTGGCGGCCCAGGCGTTGATGCTTAAAAAGCCAGCGTGGTAACCGTCAATAACATACAAAACCAAGGCGAGCAGCCAAGTTGCAAGGCCAAAAGCAATAAGCAGCTTGGCGGTGTGTTTGTTTTGTTCAATGGGCTCTAAACGGCCTTGTTTGAGCCAAAGCTTAAAGTCGCTGGCGACGAGCGAAAAATAATTGCTTAGCTGAGACATTGTTAATTTTCCAAACGATCCATGTCGACAGCCCTTACCAATAATAGGCCGCTGCTCTGATACAGGCGCTCAAGTTGTAAAGGCTGCTTATTTTGCGCAAGTTTATGCTCTAAGCCTGCAACACGATCAATGCGCACCAAGGCCAGCTCGCCGCGCTTAGGCGCACGCAGCTGAGTAATTTGTTGGCGGTACACACTGAAGCTCGGCATGTGCATGCGATAGGCAACCACGGCTTCACCGGGGTAGTGATCGAGCGTGTGCTTGACCATGTTTTGCACCGGCTGTTGCTGTAAATTAAAAATAACCTGGATAAAGACTGTAAAAAAGAAACTGTTTAACACCAGCCCGCTCAATGCAAGGCGCTGCCAGGTCCGAAGTGTCGGTGCAAACGTCGCCAGTACTATTAAAGCGAGTGCCGCCAGTGCCGCTACTCGATAATAACTGGGCACGGCCTGCGGCCACGCGGCAAGTGTCGCCTGGTCGTAACCTTTGCTGTTATCGCTGGCGATGGCCAGAAGTTCGGGCAAGAAGACCAGCAGCAGCATAAATAAAGCGGGGAATAGCAGAGTCCAACGGTAATTTTTCTCAAGCGAGCTCACTGTCGCCAGCAGAATAATAAGCGGCACAAGGGCATTGAGAATGTAGTGGGGCAGCTGGGTTTTGGATAGTGAAAATAAACAAAATATTACCGCAAACCACAACAGCAAAAAGCGCCCGATATTGCCTTGCCACTGGCTGCGCAGGCGCTTAAACAGCGGCGCAAGCAAGCCTGTTAGCGGCAAAATAATAATCGGCAGCACCGCGAGGTAATAAAAAATACTGCCGCCGTGGCTTTCGCGGGTATCGGAGAAGCGCTTTAAGTTGTGCTCGACAATAAAACCCTCAAAAAAACCGAGGCCTTGCTCTAAACTCACGGCGATAATCCACGGTGAAACCACCGCAAAGTACAGCGCCCAGCCTTTAAAGTTAAAGTAGGTGCGCCAGTGTTTGCTCAGCGATCGACTGCAAATTAAATACAGCAAGCTAACTGCCAGCGGCACGGCGACAGCAACCGGGCCCTTGGTTAAGGTGCCGAGAGCCATCCACAGGTAAAGTCTTAACGCGTAGCGTTGTTCGCCTGTTTTAAGGTAGCGCCAAATATCGAATAAGGTCAGTGAGAGAAATAAATTCAGCAGTGCGTCGGCAATTGCAGAGCGAGCAATAAGCGCGATCCACAGGCAGTTTACTAAAAACAGCGTCGCGATCTGCGCCTTCTCTTTATTGAATTGCTCGCTGACAAAACGGTAAAAAGCCCAGGCCCACAGGCAGGCGGCCAGCACGGATGGCAAACGAAAGGCCCACTCGTTAAAGCCGAAGGCGCTGATGCTGAGCGCTTGAATCCAATAAAAGAAAATGGGCTTGTCGTAGCGCGGTTCGCCGTCGAGGTAGGTGGCGGAAAATACGCCGCTTTCGAGCATTTCCCGCGTCGCTTCAGTAAAGGCGCCTTCGTCGAGGTCAAACAGAGGCAAGCTGCCAAGGCCCAGCCAATAGCTGAGCGCAACACTTACACCGATAAACCACGGCGAGAGCAAAAACTGCTGAATTTTTTGATTCACGGTGAACCTTAGTCGTTGCTATCTGTGGCGCTCGGGCGTTCGTAGCTAAGTGGCTCTCTTACCTTGTAACTTTTGACATTGGTCGTCTGGAAAAAGATGCGACTGAGAATTTCTGAAAGTACCCCGGTTGTTAAGAATTGCAACGAGGCAATAATTAACAGCGATGCCACCAACAGTAGCGGGCGGTCGCCGATGTTTTCACCCGCGATATACTTGACGCCGGCGAGATAGGCCAGCAGCAAGGAGCCAATCATGCCGACCCAAAGGCCGATGGAGCCAAAAAAGTGGCCGGGGCGGGCGCGAAATTTGAGAAAGAAAAACACCGAAAGCAAATCAATTAATACGCGAAAGGTGCGGCTTATGCCGTATTTGCTCTCGCCGGTCAGGCGCTCGCGGTGGTTGACGACGGTTTCGCCAATACGGCTTGGTGGGCACACGGTTGCCATCCACACAGGAATAAAGCGGTGCATTTCACCATAGAGGCGAATCTGCTTAAGCGCATCGGCGCGATAGACTTTGAGGCTGCAGCCGTAGTCGTTAAGTTTAACGCCGCTGACGCGTTGAATCAGGCGGTTGGCAAAACGCGAGGGCACTTTGCGGCTGACCAGGTGGTCTTTTCTATCTTTGCGCCAGCCCTGCAGTAAATCGAGATCGCGCTCAAGCAGCTCTTCGACCAGGCGGGGAATGTCGGCCGGGTCATTCTGCAAATCGCCGTCCATGGTTGCGATAAGGTCGGTATCGGCTGCATCAATACCGGCTTGCATTGCTGCGGTTTGGCCAAAGTTGCGCTGCAGCTCGATGTGGCGGTAGCGCTCGCCAAATTGTGCAACGGCTTCATTTAAGCGTTTGCTGGTTCCGTCGCTGCTGCCATCATTTACCAGAATAGCTTTCCATGGGCCGCTGTAATTTTGCAGCGCACTTTCGAGCGCTTCAAACAGCGGCAGGACATTGTCTTGTTCGTTGTACATGGGGACAACGACGGTCAAACTGGGTAGAGGCATTCAAAGCACCTGCTTATTCGATGTGTAAAACAGTAAAATCATTGCGCCGATCAAGCCGGCGGCTATGTTCGTAATCAATACCAGTAGGTGAAGGTTTAACGCGGCACTTACCAGTGCGGCGCTATCGTAACCTAAAGGCAGTAAGGGTAGAGCAAAGGCGGCTTCAAAAGTTCCAGCATTTGCAAAACCGGTAATCGGCGATAGTGCACTGGCGTCGGCGAGAAGGCTTCCGAGCCAGGCGTGCTCAAGCGGTAATTGCCCCAAGCTTGCGACTAACCAGGCGAGGGCGCTGAGCTTGACCATCCAAATGGCACCACTTAACAGATACAGCATTATAAATAAGCTACTGCGCTCTACCAATGGCTTCAATACTTTAAAACGCGGGCTGCGGCGCACAAAAATGACCGCCGCGTACAAGGCCAGGGGGGTTGTGGCAACAATGGCCCAGAGTATCAGTCGCGCTTGATCACCTAGGTAGGACGAGGATGCGCCTAACAGCAGTAGCAGCATCAACCAGTTGGCATCAAATAAACGCAATAAGAACAGGCAGGTTGCAGAATAGCGATAGTCGATATTCAAGCGACTGCGACTCAGAAGCGGCAGCGCCAGTTCGCCTAGGCGCATAGGTAAAAGGAAGCTGACGGTATTGTGTACAAGGCTAACGCCACAGACATCGGCAAATCTCAGCGTTTTGGCTGGCCGATAAGCGATGTGTACGCGCGCGACACGCAACAGATGGCTGACAAAGATAAGGCCTACAACCGCGGTGATTTGCCAAGCGCTGACGCGCTGCCAGTTGTTTAATAGTTCCGCCCAGCCAACATGCACTTGCACCCACCACACAAGTGCAACAATAAATAAACTTGCAACAAGGGCCTTGGCGGCAATAAGGGCGTGATTGCGCATGATTTTAGTTTTTGCTGGTTTATCGCAGGTCCTGCGGCGCTGCTTTATACCACAGCCAGCGCGTGTACACACTATTTAATAAGCGCTGTCTGTGTTAACGGACCCTAACGCTGCAAGGCGTTGCGGCAGCGACTGACGAGTTTTTGCATCAGTGACGGCGTTTCAATGACGGCGACACTGACGTTGTCTTTACCGCCCGAATCCAGCGCAGCGCTAATAAGCTGGCGACAGGCCGCGTCGGGGCTGCGCGCGCTGGCGAGCACGTGCTTGATTTTATGTGCATCAACAACATCACTGAGCCCGTCTGAGCACAGTAAAATGCGCATATCTTTGTGCCAGCTACCGACGACCTGATCCACTTTTAAGTGTTGTAAGTCGACGGAGCCGAGGCACTGGGTGATGATATTGCGCTCGGGGTGGGTGGCGAGCTCATCTTCGCTGATGGCGCCGTTTTGATACAGCATCTGCACATAGCTGTGATCGGTACTGAGCTGGCGAAAATCTTCATCGCCGTTGGCAGAGGCTTTTTGATAGAGATAGGCGCGCGAGTCGCCGACCCAGCAGATCTCGTAATCGTCGCCTCGATTGCTAAGTGCAACCACGGTTGAACCCATGCCGTGGCCGCCAACGCCATTGTTGGCAGCATCGACAATGGCTCGGTGGGCCAGTTGTATGGCTTCGGCCAGCGGCCGGCCGAGGTTGATCTGTGCTTTGATACAGTCGATGGCGAGGGCGCTGGCGACTTCACCGGCGGCGTGACCGCCCATGCCGTCGGCGACTATCCATAAGCCAAGCTCTGCGGAGGCAAAAATTGCATCTTCATTATTGTCGCGCAACAGACCTAGATCCGTTGCTGCGGCGTGTGTAGTTCCGAACATAAGCTCATATTGCCTTAACTGCGAGCCCGAGCAAAGCCTTGCCTCACTTTTTGGGCGCCATGTCTCGATAATAGTCAATGTCAGCGGGCAGTGAGTAGCTATATTTAAGCCTTTTCTTGATTGGCACGCAGGCGCGTGGTGAGCGCCTGGGTATTATGTAAGCATCTTGATTGCGCTTAACAATTTTCTTAAAGAATGCTTTAAAGCTTGGCTTGAATATGGGGTAAGGCGCGTAGTCCCGATTGAGAACAAAGCGCAAAGACGGAAATAAACTAAAATCCTATTACTGCCAGTCGAAATGGACTAACCGATACGCGTTTGTTGTGAATGTATGATTGTGTGCTCGACTGTTGCAGTGATTGATTGTTGCAGTCATTGATATTGCAGTGATTGATATTGCAGTCATTGATATTGCAGTGATTGATATTGCAGTCATTGATATTGCAGTGATTGATATTGCAGTGATTGATTAATAAGCGTGAGCCTGAATGGAATTGAAACAATCGACGCAGAGTTCGATGTTAATATGTGCACATAGTTTATGCTGAAAATAAAAGATCAAAGCTCGAGCAAAGCTGCGCTGTGGCTCGCTAAAAATTGTTACAACATAGGCAGTGATGCCGCTGCCGACATTTATGCCGACGCTGAGGCCAACGCGGCAACGATTGTTGTCAACAAAAACGGCGTATTTGTCCGTGCGCTTGATGAAGCGACTGTGCAGGTTGACGGCCGCGAAGTTAGCGCGGAACAAGCGCTGATTGCCGGCAATCAGCTTCGCATTGGCAATACCGTGTTTTTATTGATCGACCCGAGTCAGGCCGAGTCCGATGATACTGTGCAGGCAGGGGCGCCGCCGCGAATGTACCAGCTGGTTCAGCTCGACCAGGCAAAGCAGCGCTTCACCCTCAATCGTCGTTTTGTTGTTGGCCGGGCGGTCGACTGCGATTTATTAATCAGTCACCCAAAAATGTCGCGTTATCATGCCGAAATCATCGTCAAGGGTGAAAGGCTTTTTTTGCGCGATTTAAATTCAGCCAATGGCAGCATTGTTAACGGCGAAAAAACAATCAAATGTGAATTGCATGTGGGTGATAAATTAGAATTTGCCGGCCGCGCGTTTCGCCTGGAGCAGCAAGATATTGAAAGCCTGGATTTGGATAAAACCTGCCTGCGACCGGCACTGCTTTCGTCTGCGATAACAGCAACATCGGTAAATGAGCCGGTAAAGCCGGTGCTACAAAATCAGCCCAAGCACGTACCAGCTGCAGGCCCTGCTAGCGAGCCGCGGGCAATTTCAAATACGGATGCTTATGGCCAGCAGGCCCCGAGCGAAAACGGCGCTGCAGTGCCTGGAAAAAAATCCTCGCGGCTGCTGTTAAGCTTTATATGTACCGCGTTAGTGTTGCTTGTTATTATCGGGCTTTGGCTGTAGCGCAGCTGCGTTTTGTTCAATTTTCCTGCCTGGCCGCTTCAATACATACAGCCCCACGTGGCTTCGCGAACAGTGATTTTGCGAGAACTGGTTTTGCGAAAAGTGGTTTTGTGGGTAGTGGTTTTGCGAGCTTGAAAACTTAAAAATGAATAACACAGATATTATTTTGTATCGCTCGTGCGAGTGCCCGCTGTGCGATGATGCGATGGCGCTTTGGTATCAAAGTGATGTGGCGAGCCAGTTCAAGCTTAGAAAAAAGGATGTTACAAGCGATAAAGATTTAATGTTGCGCTATGCCAAGCGTATTCCTGTTTTAAAAACTGAGCACAGTACGCGAGAGCTCGCTTGGCCGTTTAGTTTGCAAGAGCTCAATCAGTGGTTGGCGAGCGGGTTAAAATAATTCAATCTCGTCGTCGTTGGCCGAGTTTTCATTCTGCTCTTTTTCAAAGTGGTGTTTGTAGATATCTAGCGCTTCCTTAACACTGCCTCCGCGCATAAGGTATTCAAACATAATGCGCTCAGCTTCCATAGTGTAGCTCGATTTAATTTGTTGCTGCACACCCGCCCAAGCTTGCGGATCTTCTAGTTTTTTATCCGACTCGAGCAAGCTCGAAACCTTTTCTAAGCTGCTGCTGACGTGCTCCAGGCGCTGGCAAACGCGGTCGTAAAACTGGAAGGCCTGAATCGAAGCGCTGATATTACATTGCAGTTCGGCGGTGGTATCGCGAATATCAACTTTGAACGCTTCGACTTCTTCGGCCGCTTTTAATTGCTGCGCCTGCTGGGAGATAGACTGGGTGTGGTTGGCAAGGTTGGTAAAGCTGTTGGTGAGTGTTTGTACGGATAGGTTGCTGTCGCTTAAGGTGGCTTCAATTTGGCAAATTGCCAAATAAAGCATGTTGACGGTTTCGCGTACGTGGTTCCAGTGCTGGGCCTGATTTAACTCGGAAGTCTGCTCTTGCGTCGGGCTCATGGGCCATCCTAGCTCGGTGGTCGGTTTCCCTAAGCATAGGCTAGAGCAAACTGTTTGCTTCCTTTTGTGTGATCATGCGTCCCGGCTCACCCATGCGGTAGCCGTAGATAACGGCATAAGTCAGAACGTTCTGCACGTAACCGCGAGTTTCTTTAAAAGGAATAGTCTCTATCCACACATCAAACGGCAGGCCGTCACTGCTTTCGCGCCAGCGTTTAACCCGGTGAGGGCCGGCGTTGTAGGCCGCGGCGGCGAGTATGCGATTGCCCTGGTACTGATCGAGCAAGCCGTCGAGATACAGCGAGCCGAGTTTAATATTGTGATCGGGTTTGTACAGATCTTCAGTGCGGTGGGGGATGCCTTGCTTTTTAGCGGTTTGCCGCGCTGTTGCCGGCATAAGTTGCATTAGGCCGCGGGCACCGACCGGCGATTTGGCCTTGGCGCGCATGGCGCTTTCCTGGCGGGCGACCGCAAAGATAAGCGCGGGCTCGAGCTGGGTGGTATCGGCTGCGTTCATCACGTGCTCTTTATATGCCAGAGGAAAGCGGATGCCGAGCTCGTCCCACTGTTTGCCGGCGATCATCGCTTGAATAGCGCGGTCATACCAGCCCCAGCTGTTTGCCAGCTGGCCGGCGGCGACAAGCTCGCGCGCGCTGAGCTGGTTCATCGCGTAATACCACTCGGCGTACGCCTCGTTGCTGCGCCCTGTCAGCCACAGTTCCTTGGCGCGGCGCAGTGCTGGTTTTTGCGCCAGAGCCTCGAGTATGGCTGTGTCGAGCTGGGTGTCGGCGTCTTCGAGTTCGTAGTCCACACCGACGTAGTCGGCAGCTAAAAAGCCGTAGAAGCTGCGCTTGGCTGCCAGTTCGCGATAGGTTTTTTGAGCGTCCTCGATGGCGGTCGGCGAGAGCAGGGTGGATGCGCGAGCGTTCCAGTAGCGCCAGCGGTCACTTTGCTGCTTCTCTTGCGGCAGTAACTGGATACCGGCGACCACATCGGCCCAGCGCTGTTCGCGCAGGTATCGGCGCAGAAGGTGCTCAATGGTATCACTCTGTCGAATAGATGGGCTGTTAGCGAGCAAACGGTGCACCTGTTCGAGCTCATTTTTTGCCATCAGCCTGTCGACAAGCGCGATTTTGGTTTGATTGATGATCTCGGTATTAAAAATGCGCGAGCTCTCATAGCGCTGCCAGTGTTCCAGCGCCTTTAACGGGTGCTGCTTGGCGTAGCGGCGTATGCCAAAACCGATGACCTGTTGCATGTCTAAGGTTGGGCTGCGGTAATTTTTGTGATTGCGAATCAAATAGGGTTTGGCATCGAGCTGCTGCACAAGTTTGACGTAGTTTTGGTAGCTTTTTGGCAGCAGCGATGCACAGTAGCGCGCAAGGCTGCGCTGGCCGGCTTCCATACTCAGCAAAAAACGCTGCCAGGCGTAGTCATCGCGCCAATACTCACTGTTGCGCCAGGCTTTGATCACCGGGTCGCAGGCTTTATCGAGCGAGCGCGACTGCAGCCACAGTTCGGCAAGTTCGTCCCAGGCGTTGACGTCGCCGCTGTTGGCACGAAGCTCGAGGTGCTTGCAATACATTGCTTCACTGGCAAGGCGGTCGTCGTACCAGTATAAAAAGTCGGGCCACTGTTTTTTGGCCGACAGATGTTCCAGGTAGCGCCGGCGCAGGTTTTCAGCAAGGTAACTGTCTTCGTAGCGGCTAATAAAAGCCTGGATGTCCACCGCTTCGTGTTTGGCTAAATCTTTGCGTAAACGGGAATAGTCGAGGTAGGGGATCAGAGGGTAATCGCCGAGCTTGGCATAGTGGCGCGCATAGGCGTCGCTATCGCCTTTTTTGAGTGCGCTTTTGGCAAGTTCGTAGTGGTAGCGCTGCTGATCGATATTTGTCGACGCGGCGATAACGGGTGTGAGTGCGAGCAAAGTAAGTGCCGCGAAACCTGCGATCGTGCACAACACACGCGCTGCTGAGTGCCTTGTTGTTGGGCGCGGTGTCAATAAAAGCGCAAATAATCGGCGGCTAATAGCAAGTTTCATAGACAGAGCAAAAAGTTGTTCTGTATCCGTACTTGGGTTTAAGGGGGCGGTGAAGCGTGCCTGAGCCTGTAAGCGCTACATTAGAGGCACAGCTTGAACAAAGGTTCACCTCTCCCGTGAAATTGGCTTCTATAACTTGAGTCTGGACGACAAAAGCCTGCCTGACCAGTATGCACAGAGCACATCCTTGCTTCGTGCGTCAAACAGCCAGCATTAAAACTATACAAAAACAGAGATTAAAAAGGGCGTCATTTACTTGGCGCGTTGGGCTTGGGCCCTACATCACGTATTATGCACCGCTTTTGCACTGGAGAACACCGATGCCACTGATGCGTTTGGAGCAGGTCGAACTTGCATTTGGCGAGCGCCATATTTTAGATCACGCCGATCTGATGCTCGAAAAAGGCCAGCGCATAGGGCTTATTGGTCGCAATGGTGAGGGTAAATCTACCCTGCTGAAAATCCTGGCGGGCAAGCAAGATGTCGATGCCGGCACGGTCTGGCGCCACCCAGATCTGCGTATCGCGGTGGTCGAACAGGCTCTGCCGCCAAGCGACGAGCAACTGGTGGCCGACTACGTCGCCGGCGGCAGCCAGGATTTGGTCGATCAGCTTAAAGCGTACGAAACCCTAAGCGCCAACAGCTCTCACGAACTAAACAAATTGACCGAACTGCAGCAGCAGATCGACGCCGCAGACGGCTGGAATTTTCACAATCGCCTAAAGCGTATTTTGCGCGAGTTTGAATTGGATCGGGGCCAGCGTTTGGCCGAGCTAAGTGGCGGTTGGCGGCGCAAAGCGGCGCTGGCGCGGGCACTGGTCAGTGAGCCGGATTTACTGTTGCTCGACGAGCCAACTAACCATCTCGATATCGGCCTGATTCAGTGGTTAGAGCAGTTCATCAAAAACTTTAAAGGCGCGGTTGTAACCATTACCCACGACCGCGCTTTTTTGCGCGCGTGTTCAACCCGGATTGCCGAGCTTGATCGCGGCACTTTGCGGGTCTGGGATGGCGACTACGGGCGTTTTCTTGAGTTTAAGCGCCAAGAGCTCGAAAACGAGAAAAAGCACAATGCGCTGTTTGACAAAAAACTGGCTCAGGAAGAAGCCTGGATACGCGAGGGTATTAAAGCCCGGCGCACACGCAACGAAGGCCGCGTGCGCGCACTTAAAAAATTAAGAGAACAGCGCGCCGAGCGGCGCAACCTCGTTCAACTCGAGAAAATGGATTTTGCCGGCTCATCTGCGTCGGGCAAACTTGTCTGTGAGCTCAAAAACGTCTCGGTGCAGTATGCCGAAAAAACCGTGATTAAAGACTTTAGCTCGGTGTTGATTCGCGGAGACAAAGTTGGCTTGATAGGCCCGAACGGCGCCGGTAAAAGCACTTTGTTAAAACTTATTCTCGGCGAGATCCAAGCCTCAAGCGGCGAAATAAAACACGGCACACGTTTAGATATCGCCTATTTTGATCAGATGCGCGGCCAGCTCGACATGGAAAAAGACGTTGTCGACAACGTTGCCGAGGGCCGTCAGAGCGTCGAGATTAACGGCAAAGACAAGCACATATTAAGTTATTTACAGGACTTCTTGTTTAGCCCGACGCGCGCGCGTACGCCGCTTAAAGCCTTGTCTGGCGGGGAGTGTGCGCGTGTTATGCTCGCCAAGCTATTCTGTAAACCGTCAAATCTGCTGGTCATGGATGAGCCGACCAACGACCTTGATACCGACACGCTCGAGCTGCTCGAAAGCCTGTTGGTCGACTACCCCGGCACCGTATTGCTCGTCAGCCACGACCGCGAGTTTGTCGATAACGTTGTTAGTTCCACCATTATATTTGAAGGGCAGGGCTGTCTATCTGAATATGTTGGCGGCTTTGAAGACTGGCTGCGCCAAGGCGGCGACTGGCAGCGCATAAGTGGCGCCGAGCACGAGTCGCAAGGCCGCTCTGAGCCACCCGCCGGTGACGCCCGTGCCGATACGCAGGCAACAACAGCCAGCACTAAGGCCGCTGCGAGCAAGCAAGCGCCAGCTGCAGCGAAAGCGGTTAAGCTCAGCTACAAATACCAGCGCGAGCTGGAAGCGCTGCCCCAAAAAATCGAAGTGGCGGAAAAACAATTGGCCGAGTTAAATGAGCTGGTTTGCGCACCGGATTTTTACAATCGCGATCAAACGGAGGTTCAAGCGAAGCTTGCGTCATTGCAAAGCCTGGAAGAAACACTCAATACGCTGTACCAGCGCTGGGAAGAGCTTGAAGCAATGTAAGCTCGAGCCAACCAATATTCGAATAAATGCATGGCTCGAATAAATGCATGGCTCGAATAAATGCATGGCTCGAATAAATGCATGGCTCGAATAAATGCATGGCTTGAATAAATGTAAGATTCGAATCAACGAGGCTAGTTTTGGCGGGGGTTAAAGCTTAGGTAAATAACATTTGCGCCAGCTTCTGCCACTGTGCCCCAAAGCGCTTGTGTGACAGCCGCTGTTTTTGTCTCAGCGGCTGCGCTTAAATTGTGTGTTTGCGCAAACGCAATTTAAACACGGATTGCGAGCACGTCTATTTCTGCGCCGTGCAAAACACCGTTGGCGGTTGAGCCAAAAATCAGCGCGAGGCCGTGGCGCCCGTGACTGCCGACAACAATTAAATCGCTGTTGATCTCTTTGGCCTGCGCGTGAATTTCGGTGCTGGTTTGACCGACATTGATATACGCGGCGGTATCGCTAAGGCCGTTGCTATCGAGTAGGCTTCGCAGGCGTTTTGTCGCTTGTTCTTCAATGGTTTTTTGCGCTTCGCTCATATCGAGCGGTACGTCGCCGCCGTAGGCAAATGCCAGAGGCTCAACGATGTGAATGGCACTGAGTTTGGCGTTGTACAAACTCGCCATGGTCTTGGCTTTGAGTAACACCTCCGTGCTTTCTTCGCTCAGGTCTAAAGCGACTAATAAATGCTTGTAACTACTCATGCTGTTTACTCCTTAACGTCAATTAACATTCTATGAGCGGCTCGCTAAACTTGGGCCCGCCTACATGTTAAATTACTTATATCACCTATTGTTTAGTCAAGCGTTAAGCTAATGCAAAATTTTCTGCCAATTATCATAGTTATCTGCGCAATCTGCCTTGTCATTGGCCCGGTGATGATGTTAAAGCCATCAAATCGAGCCAAGCGCGAAGCTGCGCTAAGAACAGAAGCGGCAAAACAGGGTTTGCTTGTCAGTCTTCGCGATGCGGCAGATGACGGCAAACGCGTTTGTTATCAACTGCCGCTTGAAGCCGATAAACACGGCGCTCGCGCGGAGTGGGAGCTGAGCCAGAAAAAATTCCAACACGAGCTCCACTTTGATAAATACTGGGATTGGTGCAAACAAGAGCAGCTACCGGATAAAGCCCGCTATGATGCACTGCGAGACTATGTCGAGCACTTGCCCGCAAGTGTCTGTGGCATTGGTGAAAATCGCGCTGGTTTGTATCTGTTGTGGCGGGAGAAGGGCTTGGGGGACGATGTGCAGGCGGCGATTGCGAGTTTGCTTGCTTTGCTTATGGAACTCAAACGCGTGCTTGCCAGGCCATGATTGTCTTTGCTATTAAGGCGAATTTGGCGGCTATTCAGGGCTCGCCGCCGGGTTTAGCTCGACCGTATCGGGCGGGTTAAACTGTGTCTCGGGCATTAAATTTTCAGATAAAGCGCGCCGCTTGTTATTGGTTATTTCTACCAGCTCTTTAATTAATTGGTGGCGGCGCTCGTCGCCTAAGTTGTTTTCCATCGCTGTCTGTGTGGCTTTTTTGTAAAAAGAATAGGCCTGCAGCACATCGCCTTTGTTTAAATACTTGTGGCCTTGAACAACCGCGCTCACGACCGAGACCATCATATTTGCCCATGCGAGTTGCTCGATCATATCGTTCATCGCGGCAAGTTCCATTTTGCCGGCTGCCTGGCGGCTGCGTATGATTCGTCCTGCTTCGTTTAAGCCAAATTGTGCGCGCGCAACTTGCGCATCACTGTTCATTGCGCGGTTAAGTGTTGGCGCAAACTCCGCGCCGCTAAGTTGTTCAATCCGCGATTCCAGGCTTTCTTTACTTATTTGCAAAGCCTGGCTCTGGGGCTGCAGTGTGAGCATGCCATCGACCATCTCAACCGTGTGCTCAAGCAGGGCGCGAATAATGTTGCGCGATCCGGTTAGGCTTTCAAGGCCGGCGCATAGTTCTTCTATTTCACTGACTTTTTTGCGCAGTTGTTGAAGCCTTTGGCCTATAAGCCGCCGGCGCATCTGGTTGTGATTGATCAGGCTGACCGTGAACAGGGCAAGCACGGCCAGCGCCAAACACAGAAGTACGATGTTTAATTCACTCACCTCGCGTCACTCATTTTCTGCTTGTCTGATTTATTTTCGGCATGTTTTTCTGCAGTGTGTAACCGCTTATCCCCGAGTATTTTTTATAACAAACACGGGCTTAGCTGTTTGTTTGCGCTCGGCTAAGGTCGTTAGCTTCTCTTGGAATTGCCGCTTGATGCTATATCGTCGCAGGTTTTTTTAAACGCTTAAAGTATAGCCAAAAGCCGCGCTCGGCGACAAAAACGAAGTGGCTAGGATTGCTCAATCTCACTACGCTATTCTTGACCTATCATTTTTTTGCACTTATATATGTGCACCGCTAGCTAGGGCCCGGGCCTCGAAAAATGCTCAAAGCTGTGGTTTAGTAGTATAAGGATTCAGTCATTACGCCAAACTGATTAAAGTTTGGTCAATTCGGTGTATCGCCGTCATTTGGAGAAGCATGGGTAAATCGTTAGTTATCGTCGAGTCCCCGGCAAAAGCAAAAACGATTAACAAGTACCTGGGTAAGGACTTTGTTGTTAAATCGAGCGTCGGTCACATACGAGATTTGCCAACCAGCGGTTCTGGCAGCGCCAGTGCCGACCCCAAAGAGCGCGCCAGGCAGGCGGCGATTACCCGTAAGTTGTCGCCGGAAGAAAAAAAGCTTCACAAAGAGAAAAAAGCCCGCGAACAGCTTATTAAGCGTATGGGCGTCGACCCCGAACACGGCTGGCAAGCCGATTATCAGATTCTTCCCGGTAAAGAAAAAGTGGTCGCCGAGCTAAAAAAACTCGCCGAAGGCGCCGACGACATCTATCTCGCAACGGATTTGGATAGAGAGGGAGAGGCCATTGCCTGGCACTTAAAGCAGGCCATTGGTGGCGACGATGCCAATTATCACCGCGTGGTATTTAATGAAATCACTAAATCGGCCGTTCAGGACGCGTTTAAAGAGCCCGGCAAAGTCGACTTAAACCGGGTCAATGCCCAACAGGCGCGGCGTTTTCTCGACCGTGTTGTCGGCTACATGGTCTCGCCTTTGCTTTGGGAAAAGATTGCCCGGGGCTTGAGCGCCGGCCGCGTGCAGTCCGTCGCGGTGCGCCTGGTAAGCGAACGCGAGCGCGAAATCCGCGCCTTTGTACCCGAAGAGTACTGGACCATTAATGCCGACCTGCTCGCCAAGCAGGACAAGCTGCGCTGCGAGGTAAAAAAGCAGGCTGGCGAGAGCTTTAAGCCGGTCAACGAACAGCAGGCGATGTCTGCGGTCGCCGCGCTTAAAGACAGCAGCTACGAGGTCAGCAAGCGCGAAGACAAGCCCACCAGCAGTAAACCCAGCGCACCTTTTATTACTTCGACGCTGCAGCAGGCGGCATCGACCCGCCTTGGCTTTGGCGTTAAGAAAACCATGATGATGGCGCAGCGCCTCTATGAGGCCGGTTACATCACCTATATGCGTACCGATTCAACAGCGCTAAGCAAAGAAGCTGTCGACGCCTGTCGCGCCTATGTCGAAGATAATTTTGGCAAAAAATATTTGCCCGAGCAGCCGAGAAACTACAGCTCGTCAAACAACAATGCGCAAGAGGCGCACGAAGCGATACGGCCTTCCGATGTCAATGTGAAGGGCTCTCAGTTATCTGGCATGGAGCGCGACGCCGAGCGCCTCTACCAGTTAATTTGGAATCAATTTGTCGCCTGCCAAATGGTCGATGCCAGTTACACCTCGAGCAGTATTGTTGTGCAAGCCGGTGAGTTTGAACTGCGCGCTCGCGGCCGGGTCATGCGCTTTGACGGCTATACCAAGGTTATGCCGCTGCCGCCAAAGAAAGATGAAGACGGCATTCTGCCCGACGTCAAAGTTGGCGATACACTCAAGCTCAACGAGCTATTGCCCAAACAACACTTTACCAAGCCGATTGCGCGCTTTACCGAAGCCAGCCTTGTTAAAGAGCTTGAAAAGCGCGGCATCGGTCGCCCGTCAACCTACGCATCCATTATCTCGACAATCCAGGATCGGGGTTATGTGCACCTGGAAAACAAGCGTTTTTACGCCGATAAAATGGGCGACATTGTCACCGAGCGACTGGTCGAAAGTTTCTCTGAGCTGATGGACTTTGGTTTTACCGCATCAATGGAAGAGCGCCTCGACGATGTTGCCGAAGGGCGGCGCGACTGGATCGATCTGCTCGATGAGTTTTACGACGACTTCACCGGTGCGCTCGACAAAGCGAAAGACGGCGAGCAGGGCATGCGCCGCAACGAGCCGGTATCCACCGACATCGAGTGCGGCAAGTGTGGCCGCAATATGCAGATACGCACCGGCAGCACCGGTGTGTTTTTAGGCTGCTCGGGTTACGCCTTGCCGCCGAAAGAACGCTGTAAAAATACAATGAACTTGGTTTCCGGCGATGAAGCCGTCGCCAGTGACGACGAAGAAGCCGAAGTTCAGCAGTTGCGTCTTAAGCGTCGCTGCCCGATTTGTAATACCGCCATGGACAGCTACTTAGTTGACGAAAACCGCAAGATTCATATCTGTGGCAACAACCCCGACTGCGACGGCTATGAAATTGAAGCCGGGCAGTTCCGCATTAAAGGCTACGACGGGCCGCTTATCGAGTGTGACAAGTGTGGCTCCGATATGCAGTTAAAATCGGGCCGTTTTGGCAAGTATTTTGGCTGCACTAATGAAGCCTGTAAAAATACCCGCAAACTGCTTAAAAACGGCGAAGCCGCGCCGCCGAAAATGGATCCAGTTCCAATGCCCGAGCTCAAGTGCGAAAAGGTCGACGATACCTATGTATTGCGCGATGGCGCCGCGGGTATGTTTCTGGCCGCCAGCGGCTTTCCCAAAAATCGCGAAACGCGCGCGCCGAAAGTTAAAGAACTTCTGCCGCACGCCGCAGAGATTGACCCGAAATACGGCTTTTTGCTCAAGGCGCCAACCGAAGACAACGACGGCAATGACGCCATTATTCGTTTTAGCCGCAAGTCAAAAGAGCACTACGTGCAAACGGAAGTGAACGGCAAACCCAGCGGTTGGCGCGCTGTTTACGAAAAAGGCCGCTGGCAAGAGCAAGAAAAGTCGAAAGCGACTGCAAAAAAGAAAAAATGAAATCGAGCTTAGCACTTGAGTCCTTGCGCGCAGCTAAAAACGCCTTGCACATGCTTAAAAGCAATAGCGCTTTGCTCAGTGCTCAGAGCTCGTTTGCGCGCCTGAGCTTGCTGCATGCCTGCCTATGTCAGCTTGAGCGCGTGTTTATTTTGGTAGAGCAGGGCGCCTCTCAACAAGCGTTCAAGTTGATACAGCAACGGTTTAATGACGGGCCTGTTCAAGCTGCACTGCAAAGCCTTGATAAAACGGCGCCGTCTGGCGCCGAGCCGGCAGCTGCAGCTGCAGCTGAGGGTTTAATTGCCAGTTCGGCGACAAGTAACAGCAAGCACTGGAGTAAGGTGGATATCACTGAGCTTGGGCATGTGATTACAGAGCTCGAACAATTTGTGCTTGAGCAGCTCTCTGATCAGCTCGAATACTAACGGTTAGGCGTTTTTATCGCTTTTTGTTACAATTGACTTTTCGCTGTTAATCCCACCGCTATAATGTCTGATCTTTTTGAAATCGTAGAGCTGCCTGACGGTCAAGTCGTACTTAAACGTATTGACGATGAATCTGCGCCGTTAGTATCGATCTCGTTTTCTCAAGAGGCTTTATATTTCCTCAATCAGAGCAAGTTTTCCGTTGCCAAAGCGATGATTGAAGCCGGCTTAGATGCTGCCGGTGATCAAGATGAAGACGAGCAAGCTTTAGCCGAATCGCAAGACGGCCCGCAAATTTTGCACTGATCAGAAAAGCCCCTGAGGCCCTAATTTTCGAGCTTGCTTACAAATCTTCGAGCATATAAGGCTCGGGCAGGCTTATCGTTTCTCGCACCGATATTATTTAGAGCAGCACATTAAAGCGGCGGCAAATGATTTTGCGGCCGCTTTAATATCTATTTATATTTTCTTAGTTTTGGTACTTGCGAGCGCGTACTGACCTCGATCATTTGCGTGTTCGATACCGTCATAAATGTCGCTTTGCCATTTTCATTGGCACTGCGGCGCAGCTGGTAGCGGTATTGGCCAGGTTCATATACAACCTGTGATAGCGCGTCAAAATTTAAATTGCGACTGATTAACTGGTAGTCGCCGTCTTCGTGGGCGCGCCAAAGCTGAAGCCCACTGCGTTCGGGTGTGTTTCTGTTATCGCTCTTAATTCGAAGAACAAATGCGCCGTTTGCAGAGCTCCGTGGCAATTCAAGTTCAACGTCCTGACCATCAGCAGCAAAACTGCTGGAGCAATACACCGCCGAAAGCAACACCAAAGTATTGAGTTGTTGTTTCATAAGCTCACTATAAAGTATGTGGTTGTCGTCATCTGATCAAATGAAGTCTCAGATGACACAATTCTGCCATATTTGACGACAATTTGGGTGACGTTTTAAACGTTTGTCACAAACTTTATATCTAGCGGTGCTAAATGTTAAAAAATGTTACCAGAGCGCTTGCAAATTTGACGTTTGTTGTTTTTTTGTTGCTTGTTTGTAGCGTAATAAAGCCTGATAAAGCACGTTTAAGTCGAGCGCTGTTTGGTTGTTATTATCCGTGGCGTTTTTGCTAAAAAGCGCAGCATTTAAATACGCTAACTGTGTTTTAAGCTCATCGGTTGCCTCGCTTCGATTGGCGAGCTCTGCCGGGCTGCAAGAAAAATTTGAGCTCGAGAACTTAAGCAGCTCGTTATAAAAATTTTCACTGTCGTTTTTTTCTGCCCAAAATTTAAGTTGTTTCGACTGCTCCGGCCTTGTGTTCGATGTTGCGCTGTTTTTTTCAGTCGGGCTTAAAGCGTCATCGCGGCGGTTTCGCTGCGAAAAAAACAAATAAATCAGCGCGCCGAGCATAAGTATATTCAGTGCAAGCGAGCTTACTAACCACCAGCTAGGCGAGGGCGCAGTGCTTGAAGAGTGTGCGCTGTTGGCTGTAGGTGTCGCTGCCGAGGTGGCTGAGTTGCTGTACTCCGGCGCGCCGGACACTGGGCTTGTTGCTGGCGCTTGTTGCCCTGGAGCCAGGCGCAGCTCGGTACTTTTAAGTTGTGCCCATTCTAGTTGATCGCTCTGGGCGTTCCACCACGGCACGCGTATGGCCGCTAAGCTAGCGGTGGCTGAACTTAAAACAATGGCGGCGCTATCTGTGCGTTTTGCCAGCAAACCCCGAGCGTTTTCGCCGTCTTCAAGCTTGGGGCTGTCGATGTAAATCTTAAATTTGTCGCTACTTTGTTCGTGTAGGACCGCAGGCAATTGTGCAGCTTCAATGCCTTCTGCCTGAATGGTGACCTCGCGGGTCATCGGCTCGCCCGCGCGAAGGGCACCGGGGTCCTTACTCCAGCGCTCGGATAGTATCAGGTTGTTTGCCACAACCCACGGCGCGTCTTTGGGAAATTCGTCGGGAATACTTTTAACCCTAAGTACTTTTTCGTCGCTGCGAAGTTTGTAAGGCTGGCTGCGACTAAAACCGCCAAACAGTGCGCGTGTACGGCCTTGTAGTACGTCGACCTGCCAGTTTAAAGCTGGAATAACTAAACTGCCGCTGCGCTGGGGTAGCAGAGCATAGTTAAATTCGACAACTTGGTACTGCTGGCCGTCGATCTTTCTCTGGTAGCGTTTTGATTCGAGCTTTTTAAGCACGGCATCGTTGAGTTGAAGCTCCTCGACCGCAACATCGTCAACACTGACACGATAATACAAACGATAACTGAGCTTAATTTGCTCTTGCACATAGGCAGTACTTTTATCGACGATGGTCTCGATCATTAGGTTGTCTAAATGCGCTGGCGCGGAATGCTCGTCGTGCACCTCAATGCTAATGGCGTCGGAATTAAAACCGGCAAGACTCATTGGTGGGATAAGTAATTTGCCTTTTTTTAATGGTTCGAGTTCGAGTGTCCATTGGGTTTTGAGCGAGCTGACACCGTTAATACTCTGGCGCATGGTCGACGGATAGGCATTTAGCACTTTAAAACTGTTGGTAAGGGCGCTTAGGTCTGGCGTTTGCCCCTGGGTATTGCCTTCAAAAACAATAATAAGTTGCAGGGTTTCACCGAGGGCAAGCTCAGTGCGGTTGACGCTTGAGCTCAAGTTTGCCCAGCTGAGCTCGGCACTTAGCAGCACAGTAAAAAATAGAAGGTGTTTAATGCATCTCATGGTGGTGTTACCAACGCTGTTGGGTTTCATCAGGGGCGCTGCGCGGTTGGGCGCGGCGCTGCATGTTTTTCTGACGGTATTGGTCTTCGAATTTATTTCTCAATAAGGTGCCCGGGTCGTCGGGAACCTTGCGCAGCCACTGTTCAAGTTCTTGCTGTTCTTCACTGGGGCGCAGGTATTGCGTCTCAGCCCGAGCGCTCGCCTCAGCCGTGTTGGTATCTTGCTGGGCTTTTTGTTGCTGCTGTATTTGTTTTTCTAAGGCTTGCTGTTCATTTGTTTCGGCTTTTGCCTGCTGGGCTTTATCTTGCTCGGCCTGATCTTGCTGATAATGCTCATTCAGCGCTTGGTTATCTTCTGGCTGTCGCTCGCCTTTGTCACCTGTTGATGCGTTGTTTGCCTGTTGATCGGAGTCGGTATTTTTGTCAGCTGCATCAGTAGCTGCTTGCTGTTGTTCGGCGTTGTCTTGGTTGTCAGCTTGTTGTTGATTGTCGCCACCGGCTTGATTCTGCTCAGGCGGGTTTTGTTGCTTCTGCTGCTGATCCGCCTGCTGAGGCTGCTCGTTTTGATTCTGTTCGTTTTGGTTCTGGCCAGCTTGATTGTTGTCATTGCTGTTTTGCTCAGAGCCCTGTTGGCTTTGCTGTTGTTGATTACCATCTTGCGGCTGCTGCGAGTCGCCGCCTTGATCGGATTGCTGTTGTTGCTGTTGCTGCTGTTCTTGTTGTTGTTTTAGTTGCTCAAGTAGGGCCTTGTTGTGTTGTGCTTGTTGAAAGTCGGGTTGTTCGTTTAAAGCCCTGTCGTAGGCTGCAATAGCCTCATCAATCTTGCCGGCAAGGGCGAGGCTGTTGGCCAAATTGTACTGGGCTTCGGCGCCGCTTTGTTGTTGCCAGTAGTTTGCCGCTGCCTCGTAGTTGCCTTGTTTATATTCGGCTGCCGCTTGCCAGTCTTTGTTGTTAAAAAGCCCGGACGCTTTTTCGTAGTCCTGTTGATCAAAGGCGCGTTCAGCGCGCTGATCTTTGCTGAACCAAAATTTATCTAAGCTAGAAGCTGTGGCGTTTGGCGCGGTTACAGCGCTTGTTATCAATAACATCGGCAGTGTGAACAGGGCGATCAATAGCTGTCCGCGGCGAAAGAGTAAAATAAAAAGCAAAAGTGCCGGCAGCAAGACCCAGGGGCCGTTGTCCTGCCACAAATCAACGTCGCGTTTATGTTCGCCGTCGCTATCGTGGCTGCTGTGAAGCACCAGGTTTTTTAGGGTGTTGATGTCGAGGCTGCTTGTGCTAAAAGGTACATAAATAGCGCCAAGTGCTGCAGCGGCGTCTTGAAACTGTTGGTGATTGAGACCGGCAACAACAATACTGCCGTCGTTGTTGCGCACAAAACTGCCTTGACCATTGGGAATAGGGCCGCCGTTTTCGGTGCCGATACTCCAAATAATAAAATCATTGAGGCTGGTTTTTTTAATGTTTTTTAACGACGCAAGGGCACTTGCGTCAATGCCGTCGCTTAATATAAGCACTTGAGCGTCGCTGCTATTGTTCTGCGTGTTTTGCAGCAGTAGCTCGGCTTGCTCAAGTGCCGCTTCTATATTTGAACCCGCCGCCGGCATCAGTGTCGGTGACAAGCTCGGCAGCATTGATTTGATGGTTTTAATATCATCGGTAAGTGGCGTGACCACATGAGCGTCTGCACCGTAGACAATCAAGGCGGTGAGGCCATCGGGGCGTTCAGCCAGCAGGTCGAGTATTTTTAATCGCGCTCTTTGAATGCGAGAGGGTTTGATGTCTTCAACCAACATTGACGGTGACAAATCAAGCACAATCACCAGTGGCGCTTTATTGCTGTGCAGGCTGACTTGCTGTTTATTCCAGCTCGGCCCGGCAAGGGCGACAACCATTAAAGCCAGCAGTATTGGCAGCAGTGCATGACTAAACTTGTGTTTTGGCGAGCTCTGGCCACTTGTTAGCACGTCTAAAAAAGTGGGCGCAAAGTGTTTTTGCCACAGGGCTTGGGCGCGCTGGCGTTTTAGCTGGCGCCAGGCAATAAACACAACCGGCAGCAACAACAATAAAAAAGCAGGCCGTAAAAAATGAAAGGCGACAATCGTATCCATTAGGCGTTCCCGGAGCGCTTCTTGATATTTGTACCCGCCTTATTTATTGCGCCCCCGAACCAAGCGCTAAGTGAAGGCAGCATCAATAACAGCAGCGACAAGCTCAGCGGCCAATAAAAATAATTGTTCAGTGGCCGGTACTGGTTGTCATCAAGCTCGATTTTTTCGATGTTGTTAAGCTCGTCGTAGACCTCTAACAACTCTTTTGGGTTGGTCGCCCTGAAGTAGCCCCCCCCGGTTTGTTCGGCGATATTCTGCAGGGTCTGCTCATCGATTCTGTTTTCTCTAAGTGCATAAGGTGAGCTTCGCGGTACAACACCGATGGTGTGAACTTTGACTTTTGCCTGCGCCGCGAGCCTTGCCGCCTGTTCGGGATCAATTGAACCTGCGGTGTTGCTCCCATCGGTAAGCAAAATAAGCACTCGCTGGCTTTCTGGGCGCTCTTTTAGTTGTTTAACTGCAAGGCCAATCGCATCGCCAATCGCCGTTTCGGGGCCGGCTATGCCGAGGCTGGCTTCTTGTAGTAGCTGGTTGACGGTTTTTAAATCAAAGGTCAGCGGTGCCTGTAAGTAGGCGCCGCTGCCAAATAGAATAAGGCCGATACGGTCGCCGTCGCGTTTTGTTAAAAAGTCTTCGAGTATAAACTTAACGACACTTATGCGTTGAACATTGCGATTCTGGATGCGCATGTCGGCTTTGCGCATGCTCATGCTGATATCGACAGCGAGCATCATATCGCGGCCACTGCTGGGCAGTTGTAGGGCTTCACCAAGTTTCGCCGGCTGCGCAAGTGCAAGCACAAAACACAGCCACGCCAGGCTTAAACAAAGCGTCGAAAAAAAGCTGCGATTATTCGGCGCAAGCTGCGTGTCAGCTTGCGCGGCTTGCGCGCGTTTAAAAAACGGCACGCGCAGTGAAGCGTTTTCGCTGTCACAGGCTTTGAGTTTCAGGTAGGCGAATATCGGCAGCGGCAGGGCGAGTAAAAACCAGGGCCAGAGCAATTGCATCAGCGGGTGCCTCCGATGTGCTGCTGTTGAAGCGCACCTGGTGGCGCTGTGTGTTGATGTTTAAGCTTGAGCTTGAGCCAGCGCTCGGCTAACAATATAAATTGCACGATCGCCGCGTTGTTACTGGCCATTTCAGTGCCGTTTAAGCTCAGTGCCTGCCATGTACGACAATCGTCGCCGGCTGGGCTTTGATTTAAATCTGCGCACAAACTTTGATACCAAGCTTCACCGTATAAGCTTAAGCGCAGGTTTTGGCCCCTGTGGCGACAGCAGCGCTTTAATATTGAATTAATGTTCTGAAGCGCCGTTTCGCAATTTAATTTATCCAGGTTTTGCTTAAGCTCAGCAAGCTCTGCAAGTGCCTGGCGTTGATAACGCAGTGCTTGCTGCCGGCGAATAGAATAAAAAAGCACGAGTGCAACCACGCAAAGCGCAGCAGCTAAATAACTTAGCTGCTGCCAGCTCGGCGGCCACCAGCCGATTTTTTCAGGTAGTTGAATATCTTCTAGTTGAGCTAACAACTGCTGTTGCAGTTCGGCTGGTAGTTGCTGCGCAGCTGCAAGGCTCGGTTGATGTATCTTCGCCAGGCCCTGCGCGATCACTTCTATTAAATGACGCAGCGCTATCATAGTGTCCCCGCCGTGACTTTGTTTGTGCTGTTGTTGCCGTGAGCAAGCCCGGAAAGCTTGATGCCGGTGTGACCGGGGGCGGGGCTCAGCTGAGCTTGAAGGCGCTGATCGCTGGAAAATAAACGAAGGTCAATGCGGTATTGCATACAGGTATTTTCAAGCTCTTTTAATTGTGTCAGCCAGCTTTGGCGATAGCTGCTGCGCAAGCGCTTTGACGAGCAATCCAGGCGCAAACGCTGCAACCCGTCGCTAATCAATGCGGCGCTGTTGCTCTTGGGTAGCTCGCGCTCGAGTTGATCGCTGACGTGTAAAAAACGCAGTTCATTGTGGCGCGACAGCAGCGCCAAGGCGCGCTCACACTCTCGATTAAAATCATTGAAGTCGCTGATTACGTAAATCAGCGAGCCCGGGCGGCTTATGCGCAGCACTTCTTCGAGCATGGTTTGCAGCGATAGGCCTGCGTCGGAGCGCACCTGGTCTTTTTGCTCAAACAGGTGTTGATTTAGCTGAACCAGCTTATTAATTAAATGCAGGCAGGCGTTTTTTCCCTGGCGTGGGCGAAGATCAATTTGTTGATGGTCGTTAAATAACAGCGCACCAATGCGGTCGTGTTTATTCTGGCTTGCCCAAGCGGCGAGGCAAGCGAGTTTGGCTGCAAAAACGGATTTAAACTGTTCCCGGCTGCCAAAAAACATGCTTTGGCGCTGGTCGACAAGCACAAATACCGGGCGCTCTTTTTCTTCCTCAAACAGTTTGGTGTGCGTACGCTGAGTCCTTGCCGTCACACGCCAATCGATGTTGCGCACATCGTCTCCGGCCTGGTAGTGGCGAACTTCGGCAAAGCTCATACCGCGCCCGCGCGACCGGCTGGCATGTGCGCCGGCTAAATTGCGCGAGCGAGGGCGGGCTTTACCGCTTAAAAAATCGCCAGCAAAAGCTTTTAATTCAATCAGCTCTGCCGCATTGGCGACGATACCGCGAAGTGCCTGACTGTTCGTATCCATAGTTAACAGCTTAAGGGCACGTGCTCAATAAGTTGGTCGATAACCGCATCGGCATCGACGCCGCGGGCCTCGGCTTCAAAGCTCAGTATCAGGCGGTGGCGAAATACATCGTGCACAACCGCCTGCACGTTTTCGGGGCTGACAAATTCCTGCTCATTCAGCAGCGCGTGGGCACGGGCGCAGCGGTCAAGCGCGATGGTGGCGCGCGGGCTGACACCAAATTCAAGTGCCGCTTCAAGTTCAGCAGATACCTTTTCGGCGTTGCGCGTAGCGTCGGTGAGCCTGACGATATATTCTTCAACGGCGTCGGCCATATGTAAGTCGAGCGCGCGCTGGCGCAGTGTTTTAATGGCCTGTTGACTCAACTCACTGACACTATTTGCACTACTCTGGCCGGCCTCTTGGCGGCTTAGGCGCAAAATTTCGCGCTCGGACTCAAAGTCGGGGAAGTCGACGTTGACGTGCATAAGGAAACGATCGAGTTGGGCCTCTGGCAGGGGGTAGGTGCCTTCTTGCTCGATCGGGTTTTGGGTGGCCATTACCAAAAACAGCTCGGGCAGCTTGTAGCTTTTTTTGCCGACGCTAACCTGGCGCTCAGCCATTGCTTCAAGCAGCGCCGACTGAACTTTTGCCGGCGCTCGGTTGATCTCATCGGCGAGCACGAGGTTGTGCATAATAGGGCCTGGTTGAAATTCAAAGCTGCCGGTTTCCGGGCGGTAGATGTCGGTGCCGGTAATATCTGAAGGCAACAGGTCGGGGGTAAACTGCACGCGGTGGAAGTCGCCTTCGATGCCGTCGGCCAAACATTTAATGGCCCGGGTTTTGGCAAGGCCTGGCGCGCCTTCAACAAGTAAATGGCCATCTGCAATAATGGCGATCAGCAATCGCTCAACAAGACTTTGCTGACCAATAATTTGCTCACTAAGCCAGGTTTTTAATGTGCTTAAGCTGGGCTCGGGACTCATTTTCTACCTTCATTATATCTGGAGTTGGGGTTGGACCGCGCGGCTCTACGGAAGTTTCCTTGAATGAGCTATGCTTTAATTGGGTTAAATCTTACGAATATCAAGTACTTAAGTAAAACACCTGGAGTCGATTGTGGAACTTGCGCACAAACATTTAGACGACAAGCGCCTTTTATTATCTGAGCTCGGCCAATTGAGCCCAGGCGAAAATCGCAAGCAGGCGCTCGAATTAAGCTGGGCTGCGCTAATGCTTGAGAATTTTCCACTTGCCGATTGGCTCGGTCGCCCGCTCAATGATCTGCGTCACGCGCTGCTGAATATATATCATTTTGTTTCAGATCGGCAGCCCGGTTTGCCAAGCTGCCAAGTGTATAACCCGAATTTACAGGATGACGGTTGGGTCTGTGCGCGCACGGTGGTGTTATTTAATAGCGATGACTATCCGTTTTTAGTCGATTCGCTGCGTATGGTTTTTGAGCAGTGCGAGCTCGGCATTCACATTGCCAGCAGTCGCATTGTGACCCTGCAGCGCAATAAGCGCGGTGATTTACTGCTGGACGCTGACAGTGACGCCAGCGAACGCGCCGAAACACTTGCGTATTTTGAAATCAGTGCCATTGCCGATGCGGCGGATTTAAAGCAACTAGAGCAGCGCCTACTTGCCTCGGCGGCAGATGTGGCGGCAGTGGTGGGTGATTATCCGGCGATGGTTGACAAGCTAAATCAATGTATTGAGGAATTGGAAGCGCACGGGCTTGAGCACGAAAGCATTGCGTTTTTGCGCTGGTTAAAAAATTCGCATTTTACCTTTCTCGGCTATCGGGATTTGAGCTTTGAGGGTGATCCGGATACGCCGGGGCAAGTTGAGGGGCGGGTGCTGGTGGAAGATGCCGCCGCCCGGCTCGGTATCTTTAAAGTGATTGATTGTGACTCAGTGTGCACGCCGGCGATGCAGTTTGTGCTTGGTGCCAGCGATTTTTATAAAGGTGATGAGGTTCTGTGTTTTTCCAAATCACGCACGCGTGCGACCGTGCACCGTCACGTCTATCCGGATTATGTTGTTGTTAAAAAGTACGACGCCGAAGGGCGTGTTTGTGGTGAGCGCCGCTTTTTAGGGTTTTATACTTATGCGGTGTCGTCGCTGTCGCCGAAGCAAATTCCGATCTTGCGCCAGCGCGTCGACTATGTACTCAAGCGCAGCGGCTTAAACCCAAAGTCGCACGATGGCAAGCGGCTGCAGCGCTGTATTGAACTTCACCCGAAAGATGAGCTATTTCAGGCTAAACCCGAAGAGCTCTACCAAAGCCTTAAAAAAATTACCGAGCTCAACGAGCGCGACATTATTCGTTTGTTAATACGCGCCGATGCCTTTGGTCAATTTGTGTCCTGCCTGGTCTATGTTCCGCGCGAATTATATACAACCCGTTTGCGCCTTCAGATTCAAAACTTAATTGGCGAGCGGCTCGGTTCGGCTGATATTGATTCAACAACTTTTTTTTCTGAATCCAAGCACGCGCGCGCGCACATTGTTTTTCGCTTAAAAGATAAGCACTACCAAGATTTCAGCGTCGATGAGCTCGAACAGCAAATTATCGAGCTGTGCCACGGCTGGCAGGAGCATTTTCGGCGCGCGCTCGATGAGCGCTTCGGTGAGGCCAAAGCGCTGAAGTTATATAAAGACTGGGGCGATGCGTTTAGCCAGTCGTATCAAGATAGCTACGATGCGCGGGTTGCGGTTGAGGATATTATAAGTTTTGAAACGCTGACAGCGCCGGGCGAAATAGCCATGAGTCTTGCCCAGTCTCAGGGTTTTGATAACAAAAATCTAAAATTTCGCGTGGCTCACCTGCGCGATATGCTGGAGCTATCCGATGTTATTCCGATACTTGAGACAATGGGGCTTCGCGTACTTGGAGAAGAGCCTTTTTTAATTAACAAAGGCGCTGAGCTCTGTTATTGGATTCACGATTTCACCCTGGTGCCAGCGCTTGATATTGAGCTGGACGTCAAAGCGATTAAACAAAAATTTGAGCAGTGTTTTAAGTTCGCCTGGCAAAAGCAGATCGACAGCGATGGTTTTAACCGCCTGGTTGTTGCCGCAGAGCTCGACTGGCGGCAAGTAAATTTGCTGCGCGCTTACGCAAACTACATGAAACAAACATTGTTCAAGTTGAGCTTGGATTATATCGCCGACACTCTGGTTGCTTACCCAAAGCTCACCCGCGAGTTGATTCATTTATTTGAGCTGATTTTTAACCCCGCGCAGGCTCAAGCCGCATCCGCAGGCGAGGGGCTAAGCAAACAAGCCCTAAGCTTGATCGAATCGATTGAGCTTGGCCTCGACGAGGTCTCGGTGTTGAGTCAGGAGCAGGTATTTAGGCGTTATCTAGAGTTTACTCAGGCGACTTTGCGAACCAACTTTTATCAGCGCGATAACCGCGGTGCCCACGCGCCTTATATTGCGCTGAAGTTTGAGCCGCAAACGATCAGTGACTTACCCGAGCCCAGGCCCGCTTACGAGTTTTTTGTTTATTCGGCGCGGGTGGAAGGTGTGCATCTGCGCAGCTCAAAAGTAGCGCGCGGGGGGCTTCGCTGGTCAGATCGCAACGAGGATTATCGCACCGAGGTGCTGGGCCTTGTCAAAGCGCAGCAGGTTAAAAACGCTGTTATTGTGCCAAGTGGAGCCAAAGGCGGTTTTGTTGCCAAACAGCTGGCGCAAACAAAAGACCGCGCTGCATTTATGAAAGAGGGCATCGCCTGTTACCAGCTTTTTATTCGCGCCTTGCTCGATTTAACCGACAGCCTAATCGACACCGAGATACACAGGCCCGAGCAGGTTGTCTGCCGCGACGGCGACGATGCCTATCTGGTGGTGGCAGCCGACAAGGGCACGGCAAGCTTCAGTGATATCGCCAATGAAATTTCCGCCGAGAAAAAACACTGGCTCGGCGATGCCTTTGCGTCCGGCGGCAGTCAGGGCTATGACCACAAAGCCATGGGCATTACTGCGCGCGGCGCCTGGGTGTCCGTTCAACGTTTATTTCGGGAAAAGGGTCTGCACACCCAGCGCGATGAATTCAGTGTGATTGGTATTGGCGATATGGGTGGCGATGTGTTTGGCAACGGCATGCTGCTATCAAACAAAATTCGCCTGTTGGCGGCCTTTAATCATCTGCATATATTTATCGACCCGGCGCCGGATGCCGAGCAGTCTTTTGCTGAGCGCCAGCGGCTGTTTGCAGCCAGCGCCTCGGGCTGGGATGCCTACAATAAAACACTTATTTCTCAAGGCGGCGGTGTCTGGCGGCGCAGTGAAAAATTTATTGAGCTCAGCCCGGAAATACGAAATTTAATTGCGTGTAATGCAACGCGCTTGACGCCCACGCAGTTGATTCACGCGTTGTTAAAGGCGCAAGTTCAACTGATTTGGAACGGTGGGATTGGCACCTATGTCAAAAGCGAGGCCGAGACCCACGCCGATGTTGGCGATAAAACCAACGACGCCGTGCGTGTTAATGGCAGCGAATTGCGCTGCGAGGTGTTTGGCGAGGGCGGCAATCTCGGGTTAACACAATTAGGGCGCATAGAATTTGCCGCTAACGGTGGCGCCTGCAACACCGACTTTATAGATAACGCCGCCGGCGTTGACTGCTCCGATCACGAAGTAAATATCAAAATTCTGATTGACGCTCAGGTGGCCAACGGCGATCTAACCGTCAAGCAGCGCAACGCACTGCTCGAGGCGATGACCGACGATGTCAGTCGCCTGGTACTTAACAACAACTACAAACAAACCCTGGCGCTGAGCATTGCCGAACAATATGCGGTGATACGAGGCAATGAATATCGACGCTTTATCAAACACCTTGAAGAGCAGGGCAGGTTAAATCGCTCGCTTGAGTACTTGCCCAGTGATGAGCAGCTTGCCGAGCGCAGCGCCGCCGAACAGGGATTGTACAGGCCGGAACTTGCGGTATTAATCTCTTATGCCAAGGTGCAGCTAAAAGAGGCCCTGGTTGAGTCCGATATTGCCGACGATGCATATTGTGCGCGTTCACTGTTTAATTTGTTTCCCGAGCGCTTACACGATGATTACGCGGAACAAATAAAACATCACAAGTTGCGAGCGCAAATAATTGCCACGCAGCTGGCTAACGATTTAATTAATCGCCTGGGCATCACCGCGTTTTATCGCCTGGCGGAAATATCTGGAAGTTCGGCCGAAGAGGTTGTGCGCGCCTATGTGATTGCTCGCGAAGTTTTTTGTATGGAGGACTTTTTTGCCTATGTTGCCTCGCTCGATTACAGCGTTGAGGCTTCGCTGCAACACGAACTGTTGGCGACGTTGATGCGCCGGGTGCGCCGCGCCAGCTCCTGGTTCTTGAAAAATCGCCGCGGTGGGCTCGATGTCGAAAAAGAAGTCAGTGCTTTTAAAGCCAAGCTTAAGCAGGCGCAAAATTGCGTCGCCAGCTTGTTGCCGCAAAGCTATGCTGAGCTTTGGCAAAAACGCAGCGACGAATTAAAGGCCCAGGGGCTCGCTGACGAGTGGATCGACAGCATGGTCATGCCAGATAACTTGTTTAGCGGCCTGGGTGTGGTCGAGGTATCGAACTGCAGTGGCGCGGCGATCGAGCGCTGTGTTGAAAGTTTTACCGTATTGATGCACGAGCTCAAGCTCGACTGGTTTGCCAACCAGCTGGCACAAATGAAGGTTGATAACTTTTGGCAGGCCAGTGCACGCGAGGCCTATATTGACGATCTTGAGGCGCAGCTGCGCAAATTAAGTACCTGCCTGCTATCCGAGCGCTATGAGGGCAGCGTTGGCGAGCGCCTGGGTGCGTGGCTTGAGAGCAATCAGGCCATGATAAGCAGGTGGCGCAGCATGGTTAGCAAGGTTGAGGCGAGCAGTCGGGTTGATTCGGCCATGTTTTCGGTGGCGCTGCGCGAATTAAACGACTTGGTTCAGGTAACCGTGCACCGCTAACGCTGATATGAGATGTTATTTTGTCGATATGCATATTAGCGCCGAGCAGTATCTGCGCATGTACGAAGGTAGCGCCAAACTAGTATCGGTGCTCGATCGCAGTGGTCGGCGGCTGCAGTTTCCTGCGTCAGTGTTGCGCCCCTTTGTCACCCACTCGGGCATCGATGGCAGTTTTGAGCTGCAGGTTGATAACAACTCAAAGTTGATCCAGATTCGTCGACTCTAAGCCTTGCATCAGCTATGCTTTGCGCCAAATTTTCAGCCGAGTTTTAGCTTATGAGTCTTTATGATGTAGCGCGTCGTATGTTGTTCCTGCTTGATCCAGAAACCGCCCACGAGGTGTCTTTGGACATGATGTCCGCATCAGAGCGCCTCAAATTAATTGGTTTATTAAAACCCAGCTTTCGCGCCAACAAAAAAACCGTTATGGGTTTGCAGTTTCCAAATCCGGTCGGCTTGGCGGCGGGCATGGATAAAAACGGCGATCACTTTAATGCCCTGGGCGGTTTGGGTTTTGGTTTTATTGAAATTGGCACGGTAACGCCCGTTGCGCAGGCTGGCAATGAGCAGCCGCGACTGTTTCGCCTGCCCGAGCACCAGGCGATTATTAATCGCATGGGCTTTAACAATAAAGGTGTCGACTACCTGGTTAATCAGGTGCGCAATCATCGCCGTTTTGATGGCGTGCTCGGCATTAATATCGGTAAAAACAAGCTGACCGCCGATGAAGATGCGCTCAGCGATTACCAAACCTGTATGGATAAGGTTTACGACGTCGCAGATTACATCGCAATCAATATCAGCAGTCCGAACACGCCGGGGCTTCGCGGCTTGCAGTTTGGTGACGCGCTCGATCGCCTTATCGCAGGTATTGCCGACAAAGCCAAGCAGCTTGCCGATGATTACAGTAAAAAAGTTCCGATTGCAGTAAAACTTGCACCAGATACCGATGACGAAGGTTTAAAGTTTATTGCCGATACCTTGCAGAAGTATCAAATGGATGGGGTGATTGCGACCAATACGACGGTGTCGCGCAGTGCCGTCTCCGGACATAAATTTGCTGATGAGGCCGGTGGCTTAAGCGGCAAACCACTGACGCAAATGAGCACGGAAGTGATCGCCAAATTGCGCTCGTACTTAGGTGAAGCTATGCCGATTATCGGTGTCGGCGGCATTGAAAATGCTGACGATGCCAAAGCCAAGATTGATGCGGGCGCTGATTTATTGCAAGTTTATAGCGGCTTTATTTATCGCGGCCCGGCATTAATTAAAGATGTCAACGCGGCTTTTGATCCTGCTGCCTGATTCCTGGGGCTGGCTCCTAGTTAGAGTTAGGCCTAGGAATCAGGCCCAATCCAACACCTTGCTCAGTGAATGGCTTTAGCCAGGCTCAGCTTCTTCGCCGCCTCGCGGGCGACATCGCTATACTGCTGCTCGAGCTTGGCAAAGTTCGCTTCGTGTTTGCGGCGCTCTTGTTTGGAAAGTTTTTTCCAGTCTTCGTGAGTCGGGATATGTTTTATTTGCCCGGCAATCTCATCAAATATTGCATAGGCATCGCGCGCGCGCGAATCCAGGCTTAAGCAGTCGAGCAGGTGATTGATGCGCAAGCTGAGCTCGGCCAGCTCTATCTGCTTGTCGAGATAGGCGCTCAGTAAAAAATTCACATCACTGTGAATGCGGGCAATATTCTTTTGTGCCAGCGCCTGCTGCTCTGCATTAAATTTATCAACCTGTTGTTGTCGCCGGTAGAGGCGATAGTGCAAATATGTCGCGTAAGCGGCGAGTAGGGCAACAATGGCGGCGGCGAGGGCAAGAAATAAAAACACAATAATTAAACGCTGAAGAGGGTTTTAGTTAGTTACGTGGCGGAGTATGCAGGCTTATTTTGTTTGCTGTAAATGTAGTAAGGCAATGTAGCAAGCTTAAGATTGTATAGGGCGCATAGTTTGTGAGGCGTAGTTAATGAGCCGCAGTTATTAATGGGGCATATATAGAGCAGCGTACAAACAATGCCTGTTTCGGTAACAATGCCTATGTCGGTGCTTATACGCAAATATCTACTGCCTGGATTTACCGCATCGTTAATAGACCGTGGCACTAATGTATTTTACGCGGGTATAAAAAAACCCGCACATTGCTGTGCGGGTTTTTTTATGTCATATGGCGATCCGGAAGGGACTTGAACCCTCGACCTCCGGCGTGACAGGCCGGCATTCTAACCAACTGAACTACCGGACCGCGGTAGTCATTCGTAACGTGAATGAAGCGTGGTGGGTGGTACAGGAGTCGAACCTGTGACCTACGCCTTGTAAGGGCGCCGCTCTACCAACTGAGCTAACCACCCGAGAGGCCGGCAATTTAATATCGAAAATGTCGTGGGTCAACACTTTTTTTTAAAATTTCTTACGGTTGTATGTATTGCAGTCAAAGTGGCTGGGCTTTGTGCTAAAGACCACAGTTACTGACGCTTCTGTGGCACAGGACTTTGTACTGTATATAATGCGTCGACCAAATCTCGGGCTTTAACAATGAAGAATATTCTTTTTTTATGCGCGCTGCTCGCGGCAAGCTCCGTCCATGTTCACGCCGAAGACGGCAACGCCGGGCTGTATCAGTTTGACACAGACAACCAGCGCGAGACCTACCAGTATTTGAGCGAAAGCCTACGCTGCCCCAAATGCCAGAACCAAAACCTGGCCGACTCGAACTCTGAAATTGCCATCACCATGCTCGACGTTATTGCCGAGAAAGTGCTGCAAGGGCAAAACGAAGAAGAGATCAAGCAGCTTATGGTTAGTCGCTACGGCGATTTTGTGCTCTACGACCCGCCAAAGCGCAAAGAGACCGCGCTGTTGTGGTGGGGGCCGCCGGCCTTGTTTTTTATTGTCGCGCTGATCTTTGTCGCGACCTTAATGAAACGCAGTCGGCGGCTCAAGCAAGAGGGCGACGACAAGCAAAATGAAGAACAACAAGAGACCGGAGAAAAATAATGGGTTTTTGGCAGGTATTTATTGTTTTTTCTCTGTTGGCCGTGGCTTTTTTACTGTGGCCGTTTTTTCGCCGTCTCGGCGCGCTCAAGCGCGGTTTGCGCGAGGATGTGCAAATCGATCTGCAGCAAACCTTGCAGTTTGATCGCCGTGAAGAGCTCAAGCAGGCGCTCGCGGCCGGGGAAATATCAGAAAAGGACTACCGCGATCTCAGCGCTGACTTAGAGCGCGACTTTGAGCAGCAGGCCTTACAGGGCGCACTGAACCAAGCCGTCAGCAATGGCTCGCGCAGCCGCCTCATTTTTGGCGGTTTGTGCCTGGCGCTGCCGCTTGCGGCGCTGCTGCTTTACAACCAGCTCGGTGCCAAGCCCGAATGGCAAATTACCGAAATTAGCGAGGCGCTCTACGGCGCGCACGGCGGCTCAAAGCAGCTCGAAACAGAGCTGCTTAGCAAGTTACAGCAGCGACTTAAGCAGCGCCCAGAGAGCCCGCAGCTTTGGTTTATGCTCGGCTCGGCGGCTTCGTCGGCCGGCAACTACGAGCTGAGCGTACGCGCCTACAAAGAGCTGTTAAAGCTTGCGCCAGAATCCGCTCGTGTGCACGCCGAGCTCGCTCAGTCTCTGTTTATGCGAGCGGGCAATACCATCACCCCAGAGGTTAGAGCCGAAACTCAAAAAGCGCTTGAGCTCGACCCGGAACTCGCCTCGGCCCTGGGCCTTGCCGGTATTGACGCGTTTCAGTCGGGCCGCTACCAGCAGGCCATTGATCTTTGGCAAAGCGCTGTGAAACAGCTCGACCCCCAATCCTCGGGCGCTCAAGTTCTCAGCCGTGGCATTGTTCGCGCGCAGGCAGCTTTGGGCCAAAGCGGTGCCAGTAAAACTAGCAGTGCCACCGCCAGCACTAAGGCTGCAGCCGGTGCCAGCATCCTCGTTAAACTCAGCCTCGGCGACAAGGCCGCCGAGCTCAGTGGCGACGAAACCGTATTTGTCTACGCGCGCGCCTGGCAGGGCGCCAAAATGCCGCTGGCGATTCAGCGCCTTAAGGTCTCCGATTTGCCGGCCACGGTTGAACTTAACAAGGATACGGCGATGGCCCAGGGCATGGATATTAGCTCGGCCCCGCAGCTTGAAGTACTCGCTCGCGTATCGCTAAGTGGCACCGCCTCGCCGCAAAGTGGCGATTGGTTGGCGAGCAAGGGGCCGATAGTGCTCGGTAAAAAAGCCAGCACAGTCGAACTCGAAATTAACGAGCAGCTGCCTTAATGCATGCGCCGCAGTGCGGCGCGTTTTAGCTCGCTAGGAATTTTAATCGAAATGTGTAGAATCTGGCCCTTGGAATGGAAGCGGTCAAACGGGCCTGCTTTCTGCGCAAAGTGGTGTTGATTTATACAATAAGCAGCCCGCGCATAGACCCTAGCAGGAATTTTTAGCAGCTTTATGCGTTTAAAGACCATTAAACTCGCGGGCTTCAAAAGCTTTGTTGACCCGACCTCTGTAAATTTACCCAGTAACATGTGCGCCGTTGTCGGCCCTAACGGTTGTGGTAAATCTAATATTATTGACGCCGTGCGCTGGGTGATGGGTGAAAGCTCTGCAAAAAACCTGCGCGGCGAAGCGATGACCGACGTTATTTTTAACGGCTCGAACTCGCGCAAACCCGTCGGCCAGGCGTCGATTGAGCTTGTTTTTGACAACAGCGACGGCACCATCACCGGCGAGTACGCAGGCTATGCCGAAATCAGTATTAAGCGCCGCGTCACGCGCGACGGGCAGAACCTCTATTATTTAAATGGCAACCGCTGCCGCCGCCGCGACATTACTGATATTTTCCTCGGTACCGGCCTTGGTCCGCGCAGTTACGCCATTATCGAACAGGGCATGATCAGCCGCCTGATCGAAGCCAAACCCGAAGACCTGCGCGTTTATATTGAAGAGGCGGCGGGCATTTCCAAATACAAAGAGCGGCGCAAAGATACCGAAAACCGCATGCGCCGCACACATGAAAACCTCGAGCGCTTGACCGATATCCGCGATGAGCTCGAACGACAGTTGGTGCGCCTTGAGCGCCAGGCAAAAGCGGCTGAAAAATACGCGGTCTTTAAACAAGATGAGCGCAGTTACAACGCCAAACTGCAGGGCCTGCGTTATCAAAAACTCAAACAGCAGGGCGATGAGCTGCGCAAGCGCATCACTGAGTCCGAGCTGGCGGTCGAGGCCTCTGTTACGCAGCGCGTCAAATTTGATTCGGCCATCGAAAAATACCGCACAGATTTCAGCGATAAGTCCGACGCCTTTAACCAGGTTCAGGGCAAGTTTTATGCGCTCGGCGCCGATATCGCCCGCATCGAACAGAGCATCAAGCACCGCCAGGAACGCGAGCGCAGCTTGCGTGTCGACTTAGAGCAAACCGAGCGCGACCTCAAGGACGCGCAAGAGCATTTAAACCTCGATCAGGCCAAAATCGAGGGCTGGCAGGGCGAGCTGCTCGAGATCAGCCCCGAGATAGAAATGCTCGAAGAGGATCAAGAGCTCAGCCACGACGCGTTGCAATCGAGCGAAGAAGCTATGCACGCGTGGCAACAGGACTGGGATAACTTTAATCAGCGCGCCGCCGAACCCAAACAGGCCGCTGAAGTTCAGCAGAGCCGTATTCAATATCTCGAGCAGGTGCAACAGCGCCTGTTAAGCCGCAAAGACAAGATCGATGCCGAAAGCGCTGACAGCGATCACGGCATCGACACCGAGGAGCTGAAGCTGCAAGAGGAGCAGCTGGCTGAATACGAAATGGATATTGAGCAGTGCAGCGAGCAAAGTAGCGAGCTCGCCGAGCGCATTGCCGAACTGAGAGACAAACACGCAGAAACGGCGGAACAACGCAATCACAGCTTAAGCAAGCTACAAAGCAGCAAGGGCCGCCTGGCCTCGCTCGAAGCATTGCAAGGTGCGGCGCTCGGCAAAGAGGGCGACGGTGCCCAGAGCTGGCTCGAAACGAACCAACTCGACGCCGATCAGCGCTTGGCCGAAAATCTCGACGTTGAAGCCGGCTGGGAAACCGCACTTGAAGTGGTGCTCGGCAATGCTTTGCAAGCGGTGTGCAGTGACAGCGCGCTCGATACTTTGCTCGCCAATTTACCCGAGCTCGACAACAGCCTCGATGTAAGCGCGCGTATTGATGCCGGTGACACACAAAGTGGCACGCTCGCAGCAAAAGTCAGCAGTGCCTACGCGCTGCCGCTCGAGCTAAACAACATTCTCTGCGCCGAAGATCTGACAGAGGCCAAAGCCAAGCTCGCCGGGCTTGCCCCCGGGCAAAGCCTGATCACCAAAGACGGCTATTGGCTCAGTAACAACTGGCTGCGCGTCGTGCGCCAAAGTGACGCCGAGGCCGGTGTGATTGCGCGCGCCAACGAAATCAAAACGCTCGAGCAGGCTATTGCCAAGCTCGAAGCGCATGTTGCCGAACTCGCCGAGCAAAGCAGCAGCCAAAAGGAGCAGCTGCGCTCGGCCGAAAGCCAGGCCGAAGAGGCGCGCCGCAAACAGGAACAGTTGCGCCGCGACAGCAATAATTTGCGCGATAAGCTCAACTTGCAGAAAAGCAAAATTGAAAAAGCTCTACAGGCCCAGCAGCGCGCGCAGCAAGATTTGCAAGAAATCAAACAGCAGCTGGAACTTGAAGCTGAAAATCTTGCCGAAGCCAGGGCCCTGCTCGAAGAGGCCATCGCCGCCATTGAAAATGACACCGAAGAGCGCGAAAGCTTGCTGGCCAGGCGCGATGAACTTCGCAACAGTCTCGACAGTGCGCGTCAGCGCGCCCGCCAGGCTCAAGACAAACGCCACGAGCTGGCGATGCGTCAGCGCAGCGTGCAGGCTCAACTCGATTCAATGCGCTCGGGTATTCAGCGCCTGAACGAGCAAATTTCGCGCATGGATGAGCGCCGTGAACAACTGCGCGAAGCGCTTGAAGAGGCGGCCAACCCGGAAGAAGAAAACCAGCTCGAGCTTGAAGATATGCTTGAGCGCCGAATCAGTCTTGAGAAAAAGCTCAGTGAGGCTCGCCTTGAGCTCGAGAGCACGGAGCAGGCCCTGCGTGATGCCGAGAGCCAGCGCGACAGCGCCGAAAAGTCAGTAGCGGAGCAGCGCGGCAAGCTCGAGAGCAGCCGCCTCGACCTGCAGACCCTTGAAGTAAAGGCACAGAACATCGCTCAGTTGCTTGAAGAGCAAGAGCTCAATGTCGACGAGGTCCTGGAGACTATCGAAGACGACGACAGCGAAGAGGCGCTTGAACAAGAATTGCAGGCCATTGCCAATCGTATTCAAAGGCTCGGTGCGATCAACCTTGCGGCCATTGATGAATTTAAAACCGAGAGCGAGCGCAAACTCTATCTCGATGAACAAAACGACGATTTATGTGAGGCACTCGAAACCCTTGAGGCCGCTATTCGCAAAATTGATAAAGAAACACGCACCCGCTTTAAAGAGACCTACGATCAGGTCAATAGCGGTTTGCAGAACCTTTTCCCAAGGCTCTTTGGTGGCGGTCACGCCTACCTCGAACTCACGGGTGAAGATTTATTGGATACGGGCATTGCTATTATGGCGAGGCCTCCGGGCAAGAAAAACTCAACGATCCACCTGCTTAGCGGTGGAGAAAAAGCGCTGACCGCCATCGCCCTGGTGTTTTCAATCTTCCAGCTTAATCCAGCGCCGTTCTGTATGCTGGACGAAGTGGATGCGCCACTCGACGATGCCAATGTCGGCCGTTACGCCAATATTGTTGAGGCAATGAGTGAGCACGTGCAGTTTATTTATATTACGCACAATAAGATTGCGATGGAAAAAGCGCAGCACCTACTCGGAGTAACAATGCAGGAGGCCGGCGTCAGCCGTATGGTGACCGTCGATGTCGAGGAGGCTGCCGAACTGGCGGCAGTGTAATACAGGAGTAATAACGTGAGCGATGCACTATCGGTCATTATTTTGGTTTTAATTGTTGCCATCGTGCTAGATGGTCTCAGAAGGGCGCGCAACGCGCGAAAAAACAGCGTTAAACTCAGCGCCAACGCCCGCAAAGCCGATCGCTATTTTGAAGAACAAGGCGGCGATGAATCGACGTCCATTGTTAGCCCTGCGCGCAAAAAAAATGGCGATCTGGATACTGCCGCCGCTGACGAAACTAAGGTCAGCGAAAAGAAGGTGAGCGACAGAAAGATTAACGAAACTGGGGCCAACGAACGAACGGCCGACGAATCTAAGGCACGGGCCGCACTCGATAGCGGCGTAAAACAAGCCGCCGTGCGGCACAAGAAAAAAATTAATGTTGAGCCTTTGCAAAGCCAGCTCGAGCTTGAAGAGCCGGTGCCGATGTTGATGGAAAGTGTTGAAGCTCAGCAGGATTCGAAACCCGAGCCCCGAGCGCTGGCCGATGATTTGGCCCTTGCCGAGCTGAATCAGACAGACGAGACGCTTGAGCCGAGCCTCGGTGAATTAAGTGACCTTGACGCGCCGGCCTGCGCGCCTGAAACCTACGCGCCAGGAAAAAGCTCCGCGGCTAAAGCTAAGCGCGCAGCTGACAAAAGCAGCGAAGCGGCAGAGAAAAGTGATAACAGCTTGTTTGCCGCGTTTTCGTCAAGCCCCCCCGAGCCGGAAGAAACAGTTGATCTTAGCGATGCCGAAGAGCTGCTTATCGTCAACGTTATGGCCCCCAAAGGTATGGTATTTAATGGTGAAGCCCTGCTCGAAGCCATGACGGAACAGCAGCTAAAGTTTGGCCAGCGCGGCATTTTTCACCGCCACCTCGACGGCGATGCAGACGGCGCCGTGCTCTACAGCGCGGCCAATATGATCGAGCCGGGCAGTTTTGATTTAAGCAATATAAAAAGCAGCCAAACACCGGGTGTGTGTTTGTTTTTAAGCCTGCCCTGTGCATGTGAGGGCGCCAAGGCTTACGATGACCTGATTCAAACCGCCCACGGTTTAGCGGCCGCGCTCGGCGGAGAACTTAAGGACGAGAATCGCAGCACCCTGACCAACCAAAATATCGAACACGGTCGTCAGCGTGTACTTGAGTTTGAACGCAAACAAAAACTTCGTAAATGACATCAACAAGCCCAACGCTTGAGCACAAACAGCTTTGTGAACAATTGCATTATCACTGTCATCGCTACTATGTACTCGATGACCCCGAAATAAGTGACGCCGAGTACGATCGTTTATTTCAACGTCTACTCGAACTAGAAAAACAGCTGCCGGAACTGGCAGTAGCTAGCTCTCCGTCTCAGCGCGTTGGCGCGCCGGCGCTCGATGCGTTTAACAGTGTCGAGCACCGCTTGCCGATGCTGAGTCTCGACAACGCATTTAGCGACGACGAGCTCGCTGCGTTTGACAAGCGTGTCGCCGACAAACTGGCCGGCAGCTACCACTACGTTTGCGAACCGAAGTACGACGGTATTGCCGCAAGCCTCATCTATCAGCGCGGTGAGCTTATCCAGGCTGCAACACGCGGCGATGGTCAGCGCGGCGAAGATATTACCCAGAACGTCAAAACCATTAACAGCGTGCCGCTTAAATTAAGCGGTGAACACTGGCCGGATTTATTTGAGGTTCGCGGCGAGGTATATATGCCCTTAAAAGGGTTTGCCGAGCTCAATCAACAGGCGCTGCAAAACGGGCAAAAAACCTTTGTAAACCCTCGCAACGCCGCGGCCGGAAGTTTGCGCCAGCTCGATTCAAAAATCACCGCCAACCGGCCTCTGGAGTTTTGTGCCTACAGTGTCGGTTTTGTCGAAGGCGCTCATTTTGCCGACAGCCACAGCAGCGCCCTGGCCAAGCTCAAGCAGTGGGGTTTTTTAATTAGCCCCTTGTTAAAGCGGGTCGCGTCGATTGAGCAATGCCTCGACTACTACCGCGAGCTCGAACAACAGCGCGCGGCGCTGGCCTTTGATATCGATGGCATCGTTTATAAAATTGATGAGTTTGAGCTGCAGCAGCAGCTCGGTTTTGTCTCGCGTGCACCGCGCTGGGCGATAGCGCGGAAATTTCCGGCGCAAGAAGAAATTACCGAACTAAAAGATGTTGAATTCCAAGTAGGGCGCACCGGTGTGGTGACCCCAGTGGCCAAATTAAAGCCGGTTTTTGTCGGCGGGGTCACAGTTAGCAATGCAAGCTTACACAACCGTGAAGAAATTGAGCGTTTAGGGCTTAAGATTGGCGACAGTGTGGTGATTCGTCGCGCCGGCGATGTGATTCCCAAAGTAGTTTCTGCGGTGGCGAACAAACGCCAAAGCGATGCCCGCGCGATTGTTTTTCCAGAGCATTGCCCGGCTTGTGGTTCTGAACTTCAAGCCAGCGACAAAGAAGTTGCCATTCGCTGTCAGGCGGGGCTGAGTTGCCCGGCCCAACTCAAAGAAAGTCTCAGGCACTTCGCCTCGCGCGATGCCATGGATATCGACGGCCTCGGTGAAAAGCTACTTGAACAACTGGTCGACACCGGTTTGGTCAAAGGTATTGCTGATCTGTTTAAGCTTGAAGCCTGGCAGCTCGCTGGCCTTGAGCGCATGGGCGATAAGTCCGCCAATAATTTGGTCGCCGCGCTTGAAAAAGCCAAGCACTGCCAGCTCGAGCGCTTTATTTTTGCCCTTGGTATCCGCGAAGTTGGCCAAGCCACCTCGCGCAATTTGGTGCGGCACTTTGCATCACTGGATGCTTTGGCCGGCGCCTCGCTCGATGCTCTGTGTGAAGTCGATGACGTCGGCCCGATTGTTGCCGAGCACATTGTTCATTTTTTTGCGCAGGAAAAAAACCAGCAGAGCATCGCGGCTTTGATTGAGGCCGGACTCAGCTGGCAGACACCGGTATCTAGCGATGCCAGGGGCCAGAGTTTAGACGGCCAGACCTGGGTGCTAACCGGCACGCTCGAGTCGATGCCTCGCAATGACGCTAAGAAATTGATTCAAGCGCTCGGCGCCAAAGTCAGCGGCAGTGTCAGCAAAAATACGGATTTACTTGTGGCCGGCCCTGGCGCCGGCTCCAAACTTAAAAAAGCCCAGGAACTGGGCATAGAGACTTGGGATGAACAGCAGTTTTTGGCTTTTATTGAGCAGCAGCGTTAAAAAAATTCTCGCCGTTGCTGTGTTTGCCAGCCTTGGCGCCTGCGTTACCTCGCCGCCAAAAAATGTCGATAATATTTGCGATATTTTTGACGAAAAAGACGGCTGGTACGATGACGCAAAAAAAGCGAGCAAGCGCTGGGGCACACCAATTGCGGTAAATATGGCGTTTATTCACCAGGAAAGCCGTTTTGTAGCCAAAGCCAAACCCCCGCGCAAAAAATACCTCGGTTTTATTCCCGGCCCGCGCAAAAGCAGTTCCTACGGTTACTCTCAGGCCAAAGACGAAACCTGGGATTGGTACAAAGACAAAGCGCCACACTGGGGCGCCGATCGCGAAGATTTTGACGACGCCATCGATTTTATTGCTTGGTACAATTATTTGAGCCACAAAAAACTCGGCATCGCGCAAAATGATGCCTACCGCTTGTACTTGGCTTATCACGAAGGTATGGGCGGTTACAGCCGCGGCACTTACAAAAAGAAGGGCTGGTTGACCGGAGTTGCGCGCAAGGTGCAAACGCGGGCGAGCAAGTATCAAACTCAGCTGAACAAATGCGAGAAGCGTTTAAACAGCGGCTGGTGGTTTTTTTAATTGGAAATATCTATGAAGCGTGAATCCGTCGTTTACGGTTATATCAAAGATCAAAGCGCCGCCCCGGAATTAGACCGCCGCAGTTTTACCAATCGTGCGGTCACCGAGGGCCTGCCTGATCTCGATGCATTTATGCATCTAAACCGGGAAATGTTTTCCAAGCCGATCAGCCAGGGTTTAGTTGAGGGTTACGACAGCTATTTGATCCCCTTTGGCGCCTGTTACGATGGCATTGAATACGAGTGGAGCAGCTGGCTCGAATCGTTTGAGCACATGCTTAAAAGCATGTACTGGGTCAGTGCGGTGGTGCACCTGGAAACCGAAATTAACGGCAAGCACAGTTTTAGCTGGGAGTTGCAGCAGGGCGAGCATCGCCCCGGCGAAGATGTTGAACGCAGCCAGCTCGAGTGGGTTCACGACAGGCTATAACTATGAAAGTTCACTTTAAGTTCAATAAACGCCACAGCATGTACGGTGCGCTTATCGCTTGTGGCGTGGGTTTGTGGATGATGCTAACGCGCTTTGGCCTCAGTAAGGCGCAGTTTTTTTCCTACCTTTTTTTAACCTTTGTCTTGATTGCTGCTGTTATTGCTGCGGCAGCATTGCTAGGCTTGGTGCTCAGGAAATTACATAAAGAGAAAGACTGATGGCCGAAAGCTCGGTGCCTGTCGCCTATGTCGAACAACTATTAAATAGGGCAGAGCAACAGGGCTGTCGTATCGACTTGGTATTACAGCAGCTCGGCTTCAGTCGCGCGAAGCTCTTGCAGCAAGAGCTTCGCGCAAAAACCTACGGCGATCTGTATCGTTTAATTATTCTCGACACCCAGAACGAATGGTTTGGCCTGTTTAATGTCGGTGGCAAAGTTCCGCTCGGCTCGTTTCGCATGATGGCGCTGACCCTGCTTCAATGCAGTTGCCTTGAGCAGGCGATTCGCCGCGCCAACGATTTTGCTGCGATATGCCGCGGCATGAATACAACCTATCAGCTTCGCCCGATGGGAGAGCGCACAACACTTCATTTAGTGCCCAGTCGCGCCGTCAGCCAGGAAGACTTTGATGCTAAGCTGCAAAAGAGCGACGCCGATGAGGTGCTGACATCGCTGTTGACCTGGCACCGCTTCTCAGAGTGGTTGATCGATAAAGAAATCCCAGCGCTGGATATAAAACTCAGCTTTGATGAAGATACGCTCAAACAACCGCTCGCCTTTGGCGCCGGTGCCATCGACACGCTGCGTTTTAATCAGGAAAGCAACGCCCTGTGTTATCACAGCAGCTTTTTACAAAGTCCGATTGTGCAAAACCAAGAGAGTTTGCACGCGTTTTTGCGCAGCGCGCCGTATCACTTAGTCACCGAAGACCCCGCCCACCTGTGTATGGAAGCCAAGGTGCGCAGTATTATCAACCGCGATATCAACCATCTTATTCCAAGCGCCGAGCACGTGGCGCGTTGCCTCGGCATCAGCGTTTCCACCATGCGCCGCCAGCTTGTGAGTGAGGCCAGTTCGTATCAAAAAATTAAAGACGAGTGCCGCTTAGAGGCCGCCAAACACTTTTTAAGTTATGCCGAGCTCAGCAACAGTGATATCGCCCAGCGCCTGGGTTTTGATGAGCCGAGCGCGTTTTTTCGCAGTTTTAAAAAATGGACGGGGCTGACGCCGGGGGAGTACCGGGTTGCGTTTCGTTTGCACGAATAGATCGGCGCTTGCTGTTTTGCACTTTGCATGCTTGCTAAGACTGGCTGATACTCTTTAAATACAGCTAGCTTTTGCCTGAATGCTAAACGCAGGCCCAGAGGCGAGCGCTTAAAATAAAATAATAAGCCCGGGCAGGGCGTTTAGGCTTCGCAGCGGCGAGACCTGGCTTTGTTCTACACTAAATACGACATGGAGCACGAAGTGCGCGAGCGCTTCTGGAGTGAATAATAATGAACGATTACCAAGCGCCTCTGCGCGACTACGATTTTATTTTTTTTGAGCTCTTTGATTTTGAGCAGCACTATCAGCGTTTGGGCCTTGGCGATGAAGCCAGCCCGGATATTGTGCGCGCTATTTTTGAAGAGGGGGCGAAATTCTGCGAGCAGGTGATAGCCCCGCTCAATCGCAGCGGCGATGAAGAAGGCTGCCACTGGCAAGACGGCGAGGTAACAACACCCAAAGGGTTTAAAGAAGCCTATCAACAATATGTCGATGCCGGCTGGCCATCGATGTCTCACGACACTAAATACGGTGGCCAGGGTCTGCCCGAGTCGCTCGGCACCTTACTCAGTGAAATGGTTGGCACCGCCAACTGGTCCTGGGGCATGTACCCGGGCCTCAGCCACGGGGCCATGAAAACACTCAGCTTGCACGGCAGTGAAGACCAGCGCGAGGCGTATTTAAGCAAACTGATCGAGGGGCGCTGGACCGGCACAATGTGCCTGACCGAGGCGCACTGCGGCACCGATTTGGGTCTGTTAAAAACCAAAGCCGAGGCCCGCGCCGACGGCAGCTACAGCATTAGCGGCAGCAAGATATTTATTTCCGCAGGCGAGCACGATTTGAGCGAAAACATCGTGCACATCGTTTTGGCGCGCCTGCCAGATGCGCCGGCTGGTACCAAGGGCATATCGCTGTTTGTGGTGCCCAAATTTATTCCGGGCAGTGACGGCGAGGCGGGCGAGCGCAACACACTCAGCTGCGGCGCCATTGAGCATAAAATGGGCATACACGCCAATGCGACAGCAGTATTGAATTTCGACGGTGCGCAGGGCTGGCTGATTGGGCCGCCGAACAAAGGCCTTAACTGTATGTTCACGTTTATGAACACCGCCCGCATCGGTACCGCACTTCAGGGTTTGGCGGCGGCGGAGCTGGGTTATCAGAAATCGCTGGCCTACTGCAAAGACCGGCGCCAGGGGCGCGCCTTAAGCGGTGCAAAAGACCCGGACGCGCCCGCCGATGCCATTATTGTTCACGCCGATGTCAGGCGCATGCTGCTCAGTCAAAAAGCGCTGCTTGAAGGCAGCCGCATGCTGATTCACTACGTCAGCATGCAGGTTGATATCGAGCACCACAGTGAAAACGAAGAAGAAAAACAAAAAGCCTCTGACTTGCTTGCACTGCTGACACCCATTGCCAAGGCCTTTGTGACCGAAGTCGGTTGTGAAGCTGCCAACCTCGCTCTGCAGTGTTTTGGTGGTCACGGTTATATTCGCGAGTGGGGCATGGAGCAAAACGTTCGCGACGCGCGCATCAGCACACTCTACGAAGGCACAACCGGGGTTCAGGCTCTGGATCTGCTCGGGCGCAAAGTGCTGCTGACCCAAGGCGCCTTACTCAAGCGCTTTACCAAAGAGATACACCTGTTTTGCCAAGCAAATGAAAATAACGAAGCGCTGCAGGAATTTATGCCCGAACTGGCCCGGCTCAATAAAGAGTGGGGCGAGTTGGCCATGCATTTGGGGCTGAGCGCGATGGAAAATGCCGACGAAGTCAGCGCAGCCTGCGTCGATTTTTTGATGTACAGCGGCTACGTCAGCTTGGCGTATTTTTGGGCAAGGGCGGCCAAGGTTGCCATTGATGCCGATACCGACAGCGAAAGCATCTATGCTTCCAAACTGAAAACAGCGCGCTTTTATTATGCACGTATACTGCCGCGCACACGCAGCTTGGTTGAAACAATGAAGTCCGGCGCCGATAAACTATTGAGTTTCGAGCTCGATGAGTTTTAAACTCTGCGCCCGCCGCGCCAGCACCTAAAAACAACAACAGAGGGTATTTTGCGTGACTCAACGTTTTAACACCGTAATCGAGCTCATCGAGTCCGCGTTTGAATCCTATGCCGAGCTGCCTGCTTACAGCTGCATGGGTCGTGAAATGAGCTATGCCGAGTTGGATCAGCTCAGCCTGCGCTTTGCGAGTTATTTGCGCAACGAACTTAAACTCAATGCCGGCGACAGGCTCGCCATTCAGCTGCCAAATATTCTGCAATTCCCGGTGGCGATGTACGGCGCAATACGTGCGGGCTTGGTCATTGTCAACGTCAACCCGCTTTATACCGGGCGCGAGCTTAAACATCAGCTACAGGATTCGGGCGCCAAGGCCCTTGTTGTCCTGGCGAATGTCGCAGCAGCCGCCAACGCTGTTGTTGATCAGACACCGGTTGAACACGTTATCGTCACCGAACTTGGTGATTTACATCCGGGTTTAAAGCGGCCGCTGATTAACTTTGTGGTCAAGCATGTCAAAAAACTCGTGCCGGATTACAACTTTAAGCACGGGCGCTCTTTTCTTGCGGCACTTAAACACAATCGCGCCGACTTTAGTTTGCCGAGCACAAGCGCCGAGGATTTATTGGTACTGCAGTACACAGGCGGCACCACGGGGCTCAGTAAAGGTGCAATGTTGACCCACGGCAATCTGTGCGCAAATGTCTGGCAAATGGTCGAGCATATGCCGGTTGCCTTTGGTGAGGGCGAAGATGTGTTTGTCGGCTGCCTGCCTCTGTACCACATCTATGCGCTAAACCTGCATGCCTTAGCGGGGTTCAGCCGCGGCTGTGCGACCTTGTTAATCCCTAATCCGCGCGATTTAAATGCCTTTGCCAAGGCGCTTGCAAAACATAAATTTACCGTATTTATCGGTATCAACACCTTGTTTCGCGCCCTGGTTCGCCACAAGGGCTTTTGCCAGCTCGATTTTAGTCAACTTAAAATTACCTCGGCCGGTGGCATGGCATTAACCGAAGACGCCGCCGTCGCATGGGAGCAATTGACCGGCTGCAAAATTATTGAAGGTTACGGGCTTACCGAGACCTCGCCGGTGCTCACCGGTAATCCGCACGATGATATTCGCTTAGGCAGTATCGGCACAGCGCTGCCGGAGACCGACATTGTTATTCTCGATGATAACGAAGAGCCTGTTACCGACGGTGAGGTTGGCGAGCTGTGTGCAAAAGGCCCGCAGATTATGCCCGGCTACTGGCAAAAAGACGATGAAACCGCCAAGGTGTTCAGCGCATCGGGCTATTTTAAAACTGGCGATATGGCCAAAAAACTCGATGACGGATACTTTAAAATTGTCGATCGCAAAAAAGACATGATTCTCGTCTCCGGTTTTAATGTCTACCCCAATGAAATTGAAGACGTTCTGTGTTCGCACCCGGATATCAAAGAGGCGGCCGCGATTGGTGTAGCCGATGAGTGCAGTGGTGAAATTGTCAAAGTTTTTATTGTGCGCGAAAACGACGAGCTCAGTGAAAAAGAAGTGAAAAAATTCGCCAAGGCAAATTTGACGCCGTACAAAGTGCCTAAGATTATCGAGTTTCGACAAGAGCTTCCGAAAACAAATGTCGGTAAAATACTGCGCCGAGAACTGCGCGACTCTGCCCAGTAGCCAAACAAGGAGCCCTCATGGAAGTTCAATACCTTATTATTTTAGTTTTTGCCGTCGTCTTGATTGGCGCGGCGTGGAAGAGCGTACCCCAGGGTTCAGAGTGGACGGTTGAGCGCTGGGGGCGTTTTACCAAAATCTTAAAGCCCGGTGTCAACTTTATTGTGCCGTTTGTCGATCGTGTCGGTCGAAAAATGATCGTTATGGAGCAGGTGCTCGACGTGCCACCACAAGAGGTTATCAGCGCCGATAACGCCATGGTGCAAACTGACGCGGTCTGTTTTTTTCAAGTCATCGACACCATTAAAGCCAGCTATGAAGTCAACGACCTTAACCGCGCCATGCAAAATCTGGTAATGACCAATATTCGCGCGGTGCTCGGTTCGATGGAGCTCGATATGATGCTCAGCAATCGCGACGTCATTAACAATGCGATTCTCGAAAAAGTCGACGAAGCAACCGACCCCTGGGGTGTAAAAATCACCCGCATTGAGATCAAAGACATTACCCCGCCGCGCGATTTGGTTGACGCAATGGCCAATCAAATGAAAGCCGAGCGCGAGAAGCGCGCGCAAATTCTCAAAGCCGAAGGTGAACGCGAGGCGGCAATTAAAGTTGCCGAAGGTGAAAAGCAGGCCCAGGTACTCAACGCCGAAGGTGAGCGCCAGGCCGCTTTTCTCGAAGCTGAAGCCCGCGAGCGCCAAGCCGAGGCCGAAGCAAAAGCCACAACCATGGTCAGTGAGGCGATTGCCAAAGGCAACCAGCAGGCCATTAATTATTTTGTTGCCACCAAGTACACCGAAGCGCTGCAGCAGGTGGCCTCGGCCGACAATGCCAAAGTGGTTATGATGCCGCTTGAAGCTTCACAGCTTATTGGCTCGGTCGCCGGCATCAAAGAACTGTTTGAAGGCAAGGCCAATGTTTGAGCAGCTCCAGAGCATACCTAGCTGGCTGTGGCTGAGCCTTGGCTTGGTGCTCTTGGTGGTCGAAATGCTCGGCCTTGGCGGCTTTTTACTTGGCACCGGTGTCGCCGCGCTGTGCATGGCTGTTTTGTCGTGGTTTAGCTCGCTGCACTGGACCGTGGAAGTGCCGCTATTTGCCACATTAAGTGTGCTTTTTTCCTATATTTATATTAAGCACATGAAACCCAATGCGCTTGAATCTGAAGACCCAAAGCTCAACAACCGCATGGCAAGATTGATAGGCAAACAAACAGCCTTAACCAAAGCGACGGAACACGGTGTTGGCAAAGTTCAAATTCAAGATGCCTTTTGGACGGTAAAGTGTGAGCAGGACTTAGCGGCGGGCACCAAAGTTAAAGTGCTTGCCTACGAGGGCTCAACGCTGATTGTTGAAGCCTGTGATGAGTCGCTATAGCAGCTTATGACACGTCGCGTATCAGGAGGCCCATGCCCGGCAACGCACTTATACTCTCTGGCGGCGGCGCGCGAGCGGCTTACCAAGTTGGTGTGTTGCTCGGCGTTAGCGACATCCTGCCGCATCTAAAAAATCCCTTTGAAATCATTTCCGGCACCTCCGCCGGCGCCATCAATGCCGCCTCCCTCGCTGCACACCCCGGCAGTTTTAATCGCTCAGCACACGACCTTGCGGCAATTTGGCGCGAGCTCGAGCCAGATAGTGTATTTCGCAGTAATTTAACGTCGCTGCTAAGTGGCGCTGCAAACGTAGGTTTTAGTTTACTGCACGGCGGAAGTCGCGGAAAAAAACCGCTGGCCTTGCTCGATAACAGCCCGCTGCGCGAGACCTTGAGCCATATGATCGACTTTCGCCATATCCAGCGCAAAATTGATAAAGGCAAGCTCAAAGCCCTAAGTGTCACGGCGCTCGGTTACAGCTCGGGTGAATCGGTAAGTTTTTTTCAGGGGCAAGCGGGCCTTAAAGGTTGGCGCCGCTATCGGCGTGTCGGCACGCCTGCAACAATCAGCGTTGAGCACTTGCTCGCGTCGTCGGCGATTCCGGTTATTTTTCCAACCCTAAAGCTGAGCATGGAATATTTTGGCGACGGCGCTATGCGTCAAATGGCGCCTATTAGCTCGGCTTTGCATTTAGGTGCCAATCGCGTATTTATTATTGGTGTTTCAGGCAACCGAGCTGTAGGGCCATGGGGGCGAAGCGGCAAGTTTGTCGAGCCGGAGAACAGCCCGTCGCTTGCACAGATACTTGGGCAGATGATGAACGCGGCGTTTATTGACTCGCTAGAAGGGGACATCGAACATTTGGAGAGAGTCAACGATTTGCTGCGCCTTGTGCCCGAAAAGGCCGAGGGGCAAACCGGTTATCTGCGTGAAGTCGACACCTTAATTATTTCACCGACCAAGCGCCTCGATCGCATTGCGGCACGGAAAATAAAAGGGCTGCCCAAAACACTTCGTTTTTTTCTTCGCTCAAGCGGCGCCTCGGCAAAAGGTGGTGGCGCTGCTGCGGCCTCGTATTTATTGTTCACCCGGGAATACTGCAACGAATTAATTGAGCTTGGCTACAACGATGCCATGTGGGACAGAGATAAAATCGAAGCCTTTTTTAACAAAGGCTAGCGCCTATTCGTGGTGGATAGCTGGGTGTTGGATCGTTGCGCGTTTAAATTAGCCTCTAGTTCGACTTTGTACTGCTTCGCCGACTCTCGTTTTCGAGTGCTTTTTCAGTGATGTGATGGTAGAGCTCAATGGCTTTAACGATCAGGTCTTTATAGGCCGGGGCGGCATTTGCGCTTGCGTGGAACTGACTTGCGTCATGCAGTACTTCAGAGAGAAAACGAATATCAAACTCACCTAAGCGTTCACCGCGTTCAACTCTATCTCTAAGCTCATTAAGCCTGGGTAAACGCTGGTGATTAAAACGCTTCACAATGGCTTGAGCGGTCAGTTCGTTGCGCAGTTGTGACGGCGACATGGACAATTCCTTTTCCTTTTTAGCTCAAAATATGTATCGCAAGCACTGCCGGCAGTGTGTACAGCCTAATTGGCCTACCGCTGCAGAGCAACACGCGCATACAAACAAAAAATCAAGCTTAGTTTACCGGCCTTGTATGAAAATTCCACAACAATAATTCACCCAACTCAACAAAAGCCAGGCAGATTGATACGACTCAAACGCCCTGGCTAAAACGAGCTTGCTTTAGACGTTGGTAAAAATACCGCTAAGCGGCGTGTTGTCACCGCTCCAGGGTACAGATGTGCCAGCGGCACGCGCGATTGTTGCCCAGAGGCGCTGCATGTCGGTGCACTGGCCGAGCTTCCAGTGCTGGCGGTTGCCCTGGCTGCTCAGGTTGAGAAAACGCCCACTGCCGAGACCGTTGTTCAATAAACCGCTGGCGCCACCGATTAAACTTACCGGCACATCTTGCATATGCTCAGGCGCGCCGTCGGCCATCTCGCTGGTCAGTACCACTAAACTGTGATCGAGCAGCGAAGCGCCTTCGACATCTGGGTCGGGATAGGCGGCGAGCCTGTCGAGCAGGTAGCGAACTTTGTGTATGTACCAGGCGCGGCTGTCTTTCCACTCGTTTACATTGCCATAGCGGTGTGCGCAATCGTGAGGGTTGCGTGTCGACGACACCGACTTGATAACAACCGGGTCGGCCGAGCGGCCAATTTGCAAGGTGGCCACACGGCTCATGCCGCAGCTTAACGCAGAGGCGACAATATTTGCGTGCGCTTCGGTTACCGCATCCCGGTGATCGGCGGAGTGGATTGCAAGCTCTGATGCCGGTGTAGCGCCGGCAAGGTCACAGGCGCCGACGGGGGCGAGGGTATTGCGTATGTCGCTGACCACTTGCTCAACCGCGCCAAGGTGTAATTCAAGTTTGTTTTTTTCGCTGGCGCCCAGGGCCGATTGCAGGCTTTTAATATCTTCTTGTACCGGGTCGAAGATATGGCTGTTATCCGCCAAAACGGCCTGAGCTTGCCCCGGAGCCTGGTAGTTGCCATAGACTTGATCAAAAAGCTGATACGGGTTGTCTTCGGGCAGCAGCATCACTTTGTTTTGATAACTGATATTCCACGCCGCACCCACCATCGCGTGCGGCCCACTGTAAATACGTTTAAGAGCGGGCTGGCTGCCGGGTAAAGCATCGGCCAACACAAGATCGATGCTCGTGTGGCTGGAATTGCTGTCTCTTAATATGGTTTGCCAGGCGTTGTGGCCGCCGGTGCCGCTACCAACAATTAAACCGCGCAAGAATAGCGCCTGTTGGGCGTAGCTGCCGAGATGGCGGCTCATCTCGTTGAGCTCAAAGTTTGTGCTCTCTTGCGCGTTTGTTTTAGGGAACCACAAACCGTCATTAAAGCCCGCATACGCATCGACACCAAAACCGTCGGGTATCACCGCAAATATCACCTTGAGCTTGGCCGTGCTGTTGGCCATGGCCAGGCGGCTAAAGCTCATAGCGCCTAGCCCCGTGGCACCGAGTGCGGCGGTGGTACCGGCACTATAAAGGCTTTGTTTAAAAAAACGGCGGCGGCTCAGTTGTGTGGACATAAAATTGGCCTAAATGTTTGTAGCGAATAGGGCATTAATATAATGGCGCGGCAGAGCTGGGCCTATTGGCCCCTTGGCCAAAGCTTGGCTTAGGCCGCAGCTTTAACCGGAGCTTAAGCCGCAACTTTGGCCCGAGTGCAGGCCGGCCTAGTGTTAACAGGCCCGGCGGCTAAATAAAAAATAAAACCCAAGCGCTTGTGCTTTTTTTGCGATGTTAAGCCTCGCTTGGCAACGCGTTGGGCGTTCAAGATAGAGCGTAAAAGGTTCAACGTTTTACGCAGAGAAAAGAATCTTGCAAAACAGCGCTTATTGGCGGTACAGCAGCACATCACTTAAGACAAGATCGCGCATTAACTCGCGTATATCACCGCTTAATTCAAATGAATCGGCGATGGCCTGGATGCCGGCATCACTGTTTTCATCGGCTTCGTGGCCAGAGCTAAAGCGATACAGGTTGTCGACAAAACATGCGCGCAGCTGCTCGCTGGACGCGAAATAGATGCTCAAATCGCGCAGCGTTGAATAACTAGCCAAATACTCGGCACCGCTGTTGTCCCGCAATACGCCTGTCGCATCAATCGCCAATTGCACACCGTCGACATTAAAGCTTGTTTCCGAAGTGCGGTAGCGGCCGGCGTGATCGAAGTGTTCCATCGCCACGCCGGGCTCGTTCATTAACTGATGGCAGCTCCAGCACTGGCCTTCACTCGCTTCGGGCCCGGTAATTAGCTGCCAGCGCTCGCGGGTACTAATCGCGTGACTTGGCAACTGAATATTTGCAGGGTCGACGCCAGAGGGCACACCCAAGCTGTGACAGAGCATATTTTCGCGCATCATCTTGCCGCGCTTGACCAGCGAGGTCGCCGAGAAGTCACTGTTGTGTACTTGCGTCGCCCCGTGGTGCAACAGGCCTCCGCGCCGATCGTTGGTCGCGACTTTTACAAAGTCTGGCTCGGCAGAATTAATGCCGTAGTGCTCCGCAAGCGCGGCGTTGACAAAAGTAAACTCAGGGTTAAATAACTCGTCGATTGTCGCTGAACCCCGGTTAAATAAATCGGCGATAGCGAGCTGTTGCTCTTGCTGCATCGCATCGATTATTTCCCTGGTTAAACCCGGTTTTTCTGGCAGCCTTGCGTAGGTGTTGGTGTAATAGCGAATAAACTCGGCAAAGTGTGTGGCAAAGCGCGCATCGCTGAGCATGGTATCGACGTGATCGCTTAGCCCTTGTTTGCTATTTAATTCGCCTTGCCCGGCGCGCTCGAGAAGCGTTGAATCCGGGCTTGTGCCCCACAGGCGAAAGCTTAAATGTGCCGCGCGTTCGTACGCGTCAAGTTCGTAGCGCTTGTCGTCTTCATTCCAGCTGCCAAGTTCAATATGGTAAAGAAAATACGGCGACATAAGCATGGCGTTTAACATCGAATCGGGGCCGTGATCCTGTTGATAGCGCCGATAGCGCGTTAACTGCTCGTTACTGGCTGGGCGCCGGAACAGATGTAAAATAAGCTGCTCAATGGCGTTGTCGGCGCAGCTTAGCCCGCAGCCGAAGCGGCTTAAATCGGCTGCTTGGCTAACGGTACTGGCGAGCTGTTGATACTGCCTAACTTGTGTTTCAAGTACCACGCCGCGATCACTTTGTGTTGCGTATTTAAAATCGGCATCAAAGCGTGCCGGCGGTAATTCGTCGTGCGCAAGTTCCACGCCGAGTACATCCCGAATAATGTTTTTATATTCATAGGGGCTTAACAGACGTATACCGCGAACACCCAAAGCGCGCGCAGATGTTTCTTGCTCAACATAACCCCAGCGCTGCCATATCCACGAGGCAAGGGTTTGTTGGCAGGCGTCTGTGCACTCGGGGGCCGGCATCGCCGCGACTTTAGTTGAAAACTCGTTAAAACTGCGTTCGGCCCAGCGGCTTTGAACCTGGCTTAGCCACAGATCACCACCAAGGCCCGATGCAACGTGGCACGATAAACAGTGCTCATTAAATAATGCCTCCGCCTGCGCAGTTAAATCGTTCTCGGGCGCCGAATTATCCGGAATCGAATTGTCCGGCGTCGAATTGTCCGGAGTTGAATTGTCCGGAGTTGAATTGTCCGGAGTTGAATTGTCCGGAGTTGAATCATCCGGAACCGTGGCAAGACAATCGATCGAGCTCCAGGCCTCTTGCCAAAAAAGCCCTTTGCCTGGCTCATAGGCCCAACTAGCTGGGCTCGAACACCAACCGGGGATCTTGCAGCGATAGGCGCCCGTGTTATTAAGTACCTCGTCTCCCAAAGCGTAAGTTGCTGCTTTTTGCCAAAGGCGAGTAGGGCACATCGGCAGATCCGGCGAAAGTCCCGGCGTCTGTGTTTCACCTTGATCATCATTTGGCTCGGTGATCGAACTGTCACCTTGATCGCCAGAGCCCGCAGCAGGAGGCCGTTCACCTGAATCCGGGTTGTTATTATTCTCGCCGGTATTATCGCTATCAGAGCCAGCGCCCGCATCGGGCTCGTTTTGCTCAATAGCGATTAACTGATAGCTGCCCGGGTAACGTTTTTCGATTAACCAATGGCTAATGTCCTCGGCGCAGTTAAGGTCACACAGGGCGGGGTTACTCGTTGGCATGTTTTTATAGCTAATATCGGCAATGGCATCGGCATCGTTGGCATTGACAAACAGTGCAAATGCGCCGCCTTTGCCGTCGCGGCCGTGACAAGCTTGACACTGAGCAGCGTAAAGCTGGCCGCCGCGCTCAAACTGCTCAAGCGTCAGTTTCGGCAAGTCTGTATCTTGTGGGTTAACAACGTTGCCGCTGTTGCCCGGCGGGCCGCCCGGTTCGGTTGCTGGCTCGTCGGGCTGGAATTCCAGCGTATCGCTGCTGTCAATATTGATGTCATTACACGCACTTAATAGCAGCGCAAGCAGCAATGGTTTCAATACTAGGATTTTGCGAAAAAGGGGCAGGGCCATGGCGCTTCCGAATACAAGTGGATCTTCCTGCCACTGTATCGCTCTGGATCAAAGTGCGGCATTGTCAGCATGGTTAAAATTCGGCTTAAGCCATCTGACACAAGGCTTGTTAGATAGCGTGCCATTTTTCCGAAGTTAATGTATGCACTATATCTTGACGCTAGCAACTCGGGCCCCTATGGTGAGCCTTTTGTATAAGGGAATAAACTATGAGCTGGGAAATGCGCCATCCGAAACTGGTTGTGCACCGCGACGGACACGAAATTGAACTTAAAGCTGGCACCTGGGCAGAACCCTACGAAATCAGCCCCAAAATTCATCGCGGAACCAAAGCAATTGAATCAGTTCGACTGATACGCGAAGGCATGAACTATGCGCGACGAGAAATGCAGGTCACAGCTTAAACGCCGTTATTACACGCTACATCATGCCCGAAGCATGAGTGTTTAACACGCAGTAAACTCATTCCACTCATTTAAGCTAAGGCACACCATGCAAGAAAGTTGTAAACGCATTGTTATTGTCGGCGGCGGCGCCGGCGGTCTTGAACTCGCCACGCGTCTGGGCCGCAAGTTTCGCAAAGACCCGTCTATATCCGTTTTATTGTTAGACAAACACCCCTTCCATATCTGGAAACCGTTGTTGCACGAAGTTGCTTCGGGCTCATTAAATGCGGAAACCGAAGGTATTGATTACCGTTTGCACGCTCGCAATAACGGTTTTGAATTTCAGCTCGGCTGCCTTGAGGGGCTTGATCGCGATGCGCGCACGGTGGCACTTGCCGCCATTGTCGACGATGAAGGAGAGGTGCTGGTACCCAAGCGCAGTATCGCCTTTGATTATCTGGTCATCGCTTTGGGTTCAATTACCAACGACTTTGGCATCGAGGGCGTCAAAGAGCACTGCTTTACCCTTGATGAAACCAAACAAGCCAATATTCTGCACAAGCGCATACTCAACGAGTTTTTGAAAATCAAAGCGCTCGGGCAGCAGCGCCCGCTGCGGGTTGCGGTTGTCGGCGGCGGTGCAACCGGTGTCGAGTTAACAGCCGAGCTATATCAACTCGCCGAGACTCTAAATACTTACGGTTTCAAGAACGTTGACCGCAGCTCCATTCAGGTTGAGTTGGTTGAAGCCTCCGATCGTATTCTTGCAGCGTTACCAGAGCGCATATCTAAAAAAGCCTCGCAAATTCTCAGTCAACTCGGCACAAAAATTCACTGTAAAACGACGGTTAGTTCCGTTCAGGCCGGTGGCCTGGTAACCGCCGATGATTTTATCGACGCCGATATTTGTGTGTGGGCAGCCGGGGTGAAATGCCGCGATTTTCTGCAAAATATCGGTGGCTTAAACACCAATCGCATACATCAAATCGTTGTTCGCGAAACATTGCAGAGCGAAAATGACAGCCAGATTTACGCCATTGGCGACTGTGCATCACTGACCTTTGAAGACGGCAGCCGTATACCGCCGCGCGCACAAAGTGCCCATCAAATGGCCACCTGCACCTATAAAAACTTAGTTCGCCAATTAAAAGGCGAGCCGCTGGAGCCCTTTAAATACAAAGATCACGGCTCGCTGGTATCTTTTGCTGAATACTCTTCGGTTGGCGTGTTACAGGGTGTACTTGGCGATACCGTATTTGTTGAGGGCAGTATTGCTAAACGGCTCTACGTTTCGTTATACCGTTTGCATCAAATTGCCTTACACGGCTACACACGCACAAGCTTATTAATGTTGGTAGATCGAATTAACCGCCGTTTACGCCCGGTGCTTAAACTGCATTAATTGTTTTAGATAAGCCCTTAACGTGCCAACGCTTGCGCCTTATATTTCGGTGGTTATGCCAGGCCGATCAAAATAAAAAAGCCGCCCAAGCTTTTACTATGGGCGACCTTTTTTAGCTGAGCTTGTTTAACTGAACTCGTTTAACTGAACTGGTTTAGCTGAAATGACTGAGTTGAACGCAGTTGGTTGAACGTTCTTGGTTGAGCGTAGTTAGTTGAATTTACTTAGCTGAGTTTTAGCTGGCTTTAACTGTTCGAACCGCTTAGTCGCCGTGGATGACACGGCGGCTAAGCGCGCAGCGATTGGCTTTAATTAGCGCACTGGCTTTTGTTGTAGCGAAGGCGCAGCAGCGGGCCTTTACCGGATTCAAGGTCGTGAATATCCAGGCCATTACTTGTGCCGCCGGAGGCAATAACAAGCCCATAGTTATCGCCGTTTAACCACTGTTGCACAGCCGCAACACCCGAAGCATTAAAGCTTACTTTATATACGCGCGTCGACCCCGGCACAAAACTGCCGATGTTTTGGCCGTGTAAATCATTGCCGCCGACGGAATTCCAGGTAGCAGAAGCAGCAGACCAAGCTTTGTTGCCAGCAAAGAGATTGTAGTTGCCCGATGATGCATCAAACACATCAAGGTCAAGCTCAGCGCTTTCTATCGTTGCGCACGCGGGCACGGCCGACACATCCCACTTTATTAAAATTTGCATTTCGCCGTAGCTAAGATCGTATCCGTCGGCGAGCAGCTCGTAGCCATCTGCTTCAAAATTTGAATTGCTGTGGCGGCGGGAAATATAGGTATCTTCGCTGCTGCGAATATCAATACTTTGGCTCACATTGTTATTTGAGCTAACACTAAGATCTTTACTGCGTGTTGCGCTGGCGCCGTCATTATCGCTAACACTTAGTGTTACGCGGTAAGTTCCCGCACGCGCGTAGCGATGCCTGGGGTTTTTAGCGCTGCTGCTATAGCCGTCGCCAAAATCCCAACGCCACAAAACAACGCTGCCGTCACTGTCGCTTGATGCGTCGCTAAAGGCAACATCTAACTCGTCTGCGCGGCTTGAGAAATTCGCCGTCGGCGCCTGGTTGCTGCTGCCACCACAGTTATCTTCATTGTAAGTAACACGCAACACCGGCGCTTTGCCCGATTCTCTATCGTTGATATCAATACCGTTGCTGGTTCCCGCCGAGGCGATAACAATGCCGGCGTTGCTGTTGCCGTTAACCCAGCTCTTAACCATGTTTGATCCGGCGGAGTTTAATTGCACACTGTAAAAACCCTTGGAGCCCGGAGTAAAACTGCCGACGGCCTCGCCTTGCTGGGCGTCGCCATTAACGCTATTCCAGCTTACCGACGATTCTTGCCAATTGTTTGTGCCAGCAAAAATACTGTAAGAGCCCGAAGACGGATCGAAAAGATTGAGCTCAACTTTTACCAACTCGATGCTTGCACAACTCGGAATCGCCGAGACATCCCAGGCTATCAAACTTTGCATTTCACCGTAGTAATTATCCGCGCCGTCAGCGAGCAGCTGATCTGACGAAGCGTTGTAATTGTTATTGGCATGCGCACTGGAAATAAATGTGTCCATCGACGCTTCAATACTAAGTGTCGTAGCGTTGCCAGAACCTGCTGAACCTGCGAGCACACTGCGGTTGTTGGCGTCGCTTTCAAGGGTCATAACATCACCGACATTATTCGCAACCCACCAGTTAACGCCACTAGGCAGCGCTGTCGCGTCGGCATCGCGTGTGGCTTTGCTTAAGCTCGCTGGCGAGCCGTTAAATTGTGCGGTTCGCAGCTGCATTTGTGTAGCATCGACGCTAATCACTTTAAACTGCTGAATGCTTGCCAAATCCATCGTCCAGGACTTGGCGTCATTAGCCGAACGCGCCGGAGCACCCCAGCTGCCTTCACCAACATAAACAGTTCCGGAGCGAACCCCCTGGTCGGCACCGGCAAAACCATTGCCGCTTGGTGCGACAACTTCGGTCAGCTTAGTTAAGTGTGTGTCCGACTCAACAACAAGGTTCATACCGTAGTCGTAAAAATCTTGCGCCCACCAGTTAAACAAGGTGTGGTTGTCGGATTTGCCGCTGTAGTGGGGGAACATCGGCTTGTGGTACTGGGCGATGCGCCAAATGGCCGAGGCGCCATTATTCGCTAAATCGCTGCGCAGCCAATTATTTTGCGCATTCTGCAAACTTGAGCTTCGATTCATAAACTGCGAGTTTAAGGTGTAAATACGCAAAAGCGGCGAGACATCTACAGTGTAAAACGAATCGTAGGCGGAGCAGCTGTTATTGCGATCGACATCCACACCGAGCATTTTACAGATGGTGCTGATATCGCCATCTTCGTGGTTGCCGTGGGTGCTGATCATCGGGTAAATACGTTTATAGCTCAAGCCATCTATATTGTCGCTCGAATACGAAAGCTCCCAGTCGATCAACCACTGGCGCCACTGCGAATAATTATTTGCATCGGTAAAGTCACCACCGTGCATAACAAACAGCGGGCGAACTTTCGCGATTAAACGGTTTCCGTCCTGGCGATTGGTCCAGCCCGTGCGAGTATCGCCACCTGCGACAAAAACAAACGGCGAATTGTCATTCGCGGCCGTTTTAAACCAGAAGCGCTCGCCACAGCCACCGTCATCACAGATACGAAAATACACTTCTGCGTCGGGATTTAAATTATTTAAACGTACGTGTTTACTGGTAATTGAGGCCATGCTCGATGTAAAAGTTACCGGCTCGCTGTACCAGTTGTTTTCATTGCTGCTGTAACCATAACTGACGTAAGCATTGTTATTACTGCCATCGGCAGTAAAACTAATGGTTGCTTCACTGCTGGCATCGCCTTGCCAGCCCAGGCGCACCCACTTGCTGTCGGCTTGGCTGACATGCGCAGCAAACATAGAACTTAACGCCATCGCGGCAGATAAAAATAGTTTGTTCATTTTTTCCTCAAATAGAGATAGATCGCAGGGATTTTTGTGTTTGTGTAAAGAACAAATCGTGATCAGAAGCTTGGGCTCTTCCTAGCTTATCTACGGGCAGACAAAGAGCTGGCTCGAAGCATAGGCTGTGAATATGAAAGGCGATGGAAAGAAATATGAAAGCTGAATAAAACAATTGTTTCAGTGCGTGCAGCGCGACAAGATAAGCGTGTACGCGACAAAGATAGACTCGGCGCCTACGGTTATTCTTCAAGTTTTCGGGCCAGGGCGAGTGCTCCGGCCACGTTGTTGATAGCGCATTAAATGACGAGCCCGCCCATTTAACGCTGCTTTGCTTTTAGTGCTTGTTCTAATTTGCGTGTTAATTTCTTATCAGGCCGGCTAACAAGGCGTACAAAAGCCGCGTTCCTATAGGGTATAACCCGTTGCTCACCGCTGATAAAATCGATAGCAACAGCGCCGTGGCCAAGGTGCTTATATACCCCCGTCAATACACGCTCGTGTTCCGAGCTCCAGTAATCGCCGCGCTTAGTATGTGGAAAAAAATCATTGTAGATGCTCGCCTGGCCAGCTTTAGGTGAAGGGTTAACAATGGAGCGAAGTTCCACCGCCGAGGGTAAACGCCACTGGTCGATACCGCAGCTCGCTTCATTGTTGGCGCGGCGAATTAAATCAGCAGTATCACAGCGATCAAGTTCAAAATAACAATCGCCGCCGTTTTCAACGCCGTATTGTTGCTGCTGCCAGGAATAGGTCCAAAGCGCATCGTGAATACTTTCATCATCGCTTTTATTTTCCCAAACCAGCCCGGTCTTACTGTCGTAAATACAGGCCCAGGGGCCGTGCCAATTATCTACAAGTTCACCGAAACGATCGATTTTTACAAATCGCGCAGGCGCACTTTGCTCAGGTACATGTTCGTACAGTGAAAAATAGATAACTACCGCAATAAAAATTAGCAGCGCCAAGCGTTTGCAAAAAGGCATCATTGTATATTGAGCTCGATAGGGCGGGTGTGACGGGTGTGAGCAATTTGGCTGCGATCAAAAGCCGCCACCCACATGCAAACGCCATCGCTGATTGCAATATCTTTGACCGATTGTGTATCGAGTTTTCGAAATAATTCCAAAGACCAATACCCCTGTTGCCAGCGCGCAAACGCGCGCACATGAGCGCGATCACCTTCAAACTGGTTTGATACATATAAAATCGAAGGCATGATGCTGCCAGGTGCGTAATCGTCTTGCTGGGCCTGATAGGCCTGACTATCAAACCAGGGCAGCACCCAGGGCGTCGCTTGTGCTGAGTCTGAGTCTGAGTCTGAGTCTGAGTCTGAGTCTGAGTCTAAGTCTGAGTCTAAGTCTAAGTCTAAGTCTAAGTCTAAAGAGCTTAACGTCGAGAACGCTGCGCTCTCGTTCGCTAAGCCCTGATACGGCGCGAGGTTTTGTTTGTTGATGGCCAGGCGCTTGGGCACAATACCGTCACTGTAAAACCACTGCCAATTCATTTTATAGGCACCGGATTCTTTGGCGTCCTGCTGGTAACCGGCGGTATAACGCCTTTCACCGGCGCGGGCTTCTACCGGCTCGCCGATATAGTTGTCATCCATCAGTTGCATGCTGTTGCTTCGCACCGCCTTCCACTGCCACAAATCAACCAAGCCGTGTTTGCGATAGTGATAACCTTTGCCTGTCCAGTGTTTGGGTTTGTCCTTTAAAGGTTTGGGGCCAAGATGAGCGGTGCCTGCGGCATTTAGTTCACAGCTGTCGGACAAAATCACCGCAAACTTATCTTCGTAGTAGCGTCGTTCGTCAAAGTCTTTGAATCCCTGCTGCAGCACTTTCCAACCTTGTTCGGTTTTTATCAGCGGTAAATGTTCCAGGCTTTTAGTCTCATCGCGCCAGCGAAAGTGCATATAAATATCGTGGCCATTTTGCAAGGCCCGTATAGTTACCGGGGTTGCGCCGCTGCCGTGTTCAAAATTCGCGCCGCTATGAGTCTGAACGGTGATGGCCTCGGCCTGTTGCCAGAGCGCCTCGGACATTAAACCATCAATTTCTATATGTTTGTTTTCATCAATAGTCAGCACCTGTAACTGATGATGTTGCTGAACGATCACCTTGATAAAGATCACGAGCAGCACACACATCAACAAGCTGATGGCAACAGTACGCCGTGTTAGTTTTAAAAAAGGTTTGCTGATCCAAGCTAATATTGTTGCACCGTATTCAAGGTAATAACCGGCGCTGTGCAAAACCAAATAGATCAGCATAAAAACGGCCGCGTAAAAATGTACTTTTTTTATAGCGTCGATGGCGCTTGATTCTGGCTCAAAAAACAATAGCCAACCACTAATAAGTAATAGGCTAAGTGCCACGCGCATGCAGTAGCTAAGCACGAGTTGAAAGCGGCCACTTTTCTTTTTTAGTTTTGGCCTTAAGGTGTTGGGCAGCGCGCGACTTAGAGACAGCAAAACATACAGAAGCGCAACAAGGCTGATTAACGCACCCGCATACAAGTGCAGAGCATGCATTTGCCCCTGAGGTAAAAAATGGTTTAAGGCAAGTAAAAACGGGTAGTCAAGTACGGCAATGCGCAGGCCCGTTGCAAGGGCGCTTAACACTGCAACGATCGCAAGGGCATGCAGCAAGGCCCAAACACTTTTCTTGGGAAACAGCATGGCGGTGGTTAGATCAGAAAAAATAAAGCAAAGCGATAGATTTAGTCGGGAGTTAGTCAGGCATTAGTTGGGTATTCGCCTGGCGATAGATTGAATCTGGCTTAGACAACGCGCCGCATGCTAACCGGCCTATATGACAGATAAATGTAATTAGTATCCAAGCAGCTGTCGAAGAATAACCATCGTTACGATTTGTATACAACTTGATCGCTTTACAGACACAGGTGTGCAAAAGCCAATGGCGCGCAATTTTTCAAACATGCAGCAAATTAAACACCGTTTTATCTAAGAGTAGGGCACTGCCAGAGCTGCTTAACAAAACGTCGCGGCTTTGAGTGCCAGCGCGTAATTTGCAAAGAACTCCGCCCACTTATCTAAAGCTGGGCATAAATGCAGCAATGCCAGCCATCAAAAGGCAAGGCCTGCTAATAAATGCTCAGAAACATCAAAAAATAAACGTCCATGTTGCGCAGCTAAGCGCCAGCGCGTTGAGGCGAGTTGTCAGTCAAGCGTCGATTTATTGTGCGCGCAATACACGGACGCATGTCTTTGTAGCAGCCGACATTAATTTGCGCGCCTAAACCACATGTGACCAGCAAAGATCGCTTTTAAAGCGGCAGACTTAAGCTGCTCTGGCAGCTTTTGGCTTTCTGGGTGATCGTTGTTGTTTTTATTTTTTGCTGCAGCTGCAAGCAGGCAATAAAAACCCCAGGCACATGTGATTTCTCAGCAGCTTAGAACGGCCATGTTGTTTTTTTAATTAGAACAACAACGTCGTTTCTTTGCACAAGAATCAAAGCAAGCTAGAGGTAAAATAACCACATGAAGTGTATGAATAAGAGTCTACTGCCCATCGCCGTGAGTGCGTGCGTATTGGGTTTAAGTGCAGGCGTACAGGCTGAACGCTACGCGGAATTATTCGCCAGTGAACAGGAATATCAAAACAGCGACCCACTTTATTTTATGCAGTGGCACCTGGATAACACCGGCCAACGCGCGGCGGCGAAAAACCCCGGCGATGCTGGAAACGATATCAATACCACCGCCGCTCACGTTGACTACCGCGTGCTTGGTGAATCGGTTAAGGTCGCCGTGGTTGATTCGGGCATGGCCATTGCCCACGAAGATCTTGCCGCTAACGTATTACCTGGGCGATCGCGCAACTACGTTGCCGGCGCTGCCGACCCAACAGACCCTACGCCACCGCGCTCTGAAACAGGTGGTGATCACGGCACGTCAGTGGCCGGCCTTATTGCTGCGCGTGGTTTTAACGGCTTAGGCGGGCGCGGTGTTGCACCACTTGCCAAATTGATGGGCTTTAACTGGCTTGAAAGTCAAAGCTATGAATCGTGGGTTGAAACCCATGGTGGTGCGGGTGTAACCGACGATGCGCGAGTCATCAACCAAAGTTATGGTTTTTCACCAATCTGGCCTGTTAGTTTCGACAGTGTCGACAATGCCCAAGAAGAGTCACACCTTGCCAGTGTTAATCGCCGGGTTAATCAGGGCAAAGGCATCGCGTTTGTAAAATCTGCCGGTAATTCGTTCTCGTACTTAAGCAACGTTGCCAGCGTATTTAAATACAAAACCGGCGACGGCGCGAGTGGGCCTCTGCCGTGGTGGTGCAGTTTTTACCCGAGCTCGCCTCAGTGTCAGAGCTCAGGATCGACCTATACCCCAGATTTTATCTTTTCTGCCGATGCGCGTGATACCAGCAAAAGCCAGGCGCAAAGTTTGCCTGCGCAGGTAGCCGCGAGTGAGCCTTCAAATGCGAGTTTCTACCACACCACCATTTCTGCACTCAGCGCTGGCGAAAACCGCGTTTCCGGGCGAGGTGATGGCGATGTACTTTCTTCGTATTCAACCGTTGGTGCATCCGTTTGGGTGTCCGCCCACGGCGGTGAATACGGCGATGACAACCCGGCAATGGTCACAGTTGATATTGAAGGCTGTAACGCCGGTTACGCCTCAAGTGGCGCCAGCACAGCGTTTAATAACGGTAGCGATCGCTTAAACGACGAGTGCAATTACACCTCGACCTTTAACGGCACGTCCTCGGCGGCTCCGGTTACCTCGGGTGCCTTTGCACTTATTTTTGATGCCAACCCAGATTTAAGCTGGCGCGATGCAAAAGACATCCTGGCTAAAACCGCAAGTAAAATAGGCAGCAATTTCCGTCCTATTGTTGTTGATACTGGCTTAGGTGACTTTGTTGCTGAACCGGGCTGGTTCACCAACGCCGCCGGTTACCACTTTCACAACTGGTACGGTTTTGGGCGCGTTGATGCCAGCGCCGCCGTTGAGCTTGCACTTTCACCAAGCTACGAGCCGCTGCCGCCTTTGCAGGTGACAAGCTTTATTCGTGCACAATCCGGTTCGGCCAGCCAAATCCCCGAAGGGCCGCGCGGCGTTGAGCAAGCCATTTACGTAAACGATGTGTTAACCGTGGAAGCGGTGCAAGTGAAGCTGAGCATTCAACACGGTCGCGACGCCGACCTTGCGGTTGAACTTATTTCACCTGCCGGCACCAGCAGCATGGTATTAACGCCGCGCAGCATGTTTGTACTCGATCAGGGTGAGCCCGTTGCCAGCGATTTAAAACAAGCGCTCAATACCCAGACCGACTTTAACAATACGGTGTTTTTAAGTAATGCGTTTTACGGTGAAGACGCACAAGGTGAGTGGACAGTTCGGGTTACCGATACCAACTCTGGTGAATTCAGCTTCTTTGGCTACAAGCGTGATACGCGTGAATTCAAAGAAATCACTACCGAAAATAACAGCCAGCTCGGTCGTATTACCGCTGCATCGCTGCGTATTTACGGTCACTAAGCCCAGCCACTCAAGCAACCAGATTTAAGAGGTAAAAAATGAAAAAGATTATGTGTTTAGCTGCTGTGCTGGCTGCGAGCTCCGCCTATGCCGAGACCCAGCAAGAGCGCGATCAAAAACTTATTCAAGACCTAGAGCGCCGCCACGGCCTGGATACACCGGCGCCGGCGGCCGAGCGTTTAACCAGCAGTCGCTTGCTAAATGGCAGCAGTGATGTTGAAAGTGATGCATCCAGCCAAATCGATCAGACTCGCATTGTTAAAGTGCTGCTCGATGAATACCAATCGGCTGATGATATCGCCAATGAACTTGATATCGAGTTGATTTCAGATGGCGACGACGCTGCAGCGGTTTATCGTGTTGGTGAAAACCAGAGCATAAGTAGCGTAGTCGGTGAGCTGAAACAGCACCCAGGTGTTTTAGATGCCAAACAAGAAACCATTATTCGGGTGAATAAACCCCAGTAATAAACTTCAGTAATTACAACGCTTAAACAAATCTTACAAGGCGGCTTGCAGTATAAGCCGCCTTTTTTATAGCTGCTTGTTTAAAACACTTACTTTAGCTGATCGCGATTGTGCGGGCGCAAATAGTCAATATCCGGCCCCACAGGAACCACTTGCGTTGGATTGATCATGGTATGGCTAAAGTAGTAGTGGCGCTTGATATGATAAAAATCCACTGTTTGGGCAACGTTTTGCCATTGATATAATTCACGCACATAGTTGCTAAGAGCAGGGTAGTCTTCAAGGCGTTGGCGGTTGCACTTAAAATGGCCGTGATAGACCGAATCAAAACGAATAAGTGTGGTAAACAAACGCCAGTCGGCTTCACTAAGTTCAGCCCCCACCAAAAAGCGTTGCTGGCTTAAACGTTGTTCAATATTATCTAAGGCCTTAAATAGATCGTCATAAGCCAGCTCATAGGCCTTTTGAGTGGTTGCAAAACCACAGCGGTAGACGCCGTTATTTACGTTGTTGTACACCAGTGTGTTGATCTTATCGATGGCCTCGCGCTTCTCAAGCGGGTAAAAATCCTGCGTATCGCCAGTTAGCGTATTAAACGCACTGTTAAACATTCGAATAATTTCAGACGACTCATTGCTAACGATGCAGTTTGTTTGTTTATCCCACAGTACAGGCACGGTAACACGCCCGCTGTAATCGTTTTTATTGCGCGTATAAACTTGGTGTAAAAACTCAGATTCAAACAGCGTATCGCCACTGCTGCCTTCGTGCTTATTGAAGCTCCAGCCGCTTTGCAGCATATCCGGGCTGACGACAGAAACGCTGATATGCGCTTCGAGCTGTTTGAGCTTTCGAAAAATCAAGGTGCGGTGTGCCCACGGGCAGGCAAGCGATACATATAAATGATAACGGCCAGATTCTGCCTTAAAACCAGCAACACCGCTGGGGCCCGCCGAGCCATCGGCCGTAACCCAATTGCGCAGCTGCGCCGCCTCGCGCTTAAATGCGCCGTCTGAGTTTTTTGTGTCATACCACGTATCGTGCCACTGACCGTTTACTAAAAGTCCCATAAAAACCTCATCTTTACTGGTGTGAGCTTGCTCTGCTGTTAAAACAAGAGCAGCGCCTAGGCCTAATTTACGCCGCATCTCGATACTTAGACCTTAAAAACAACGATCTTCGACGTATTAAAAACAAAAAGCACCGAGCCATCAAAACAAAACCGCTGCCCAAGCCATTACTGTCAATGGGCTGTTGCAGAGCTGTTGCAGAGCTTCGCAATTTGCCTGCTTAGTCAGCACAATGCAGCGCAATCTTACAGAAGCTGGATCTTGCTTAGAGAGCAAAGCGCATGGTTGTTGTAGTCGTTATGACTTTATATGCTTCTGCAATTCTTGATCAGCTTTCACTAAGTGCCAGCTTGAAATACTTCACATTTCTTCACTACAAATGACACGTATTTGCTTTTTATTGCGCCAAAATGTAATAAATCTGCGGTTTTTGGATATTCTAAGTATGCGTAGTGAGCGGGGCTCGTTTTCTGTTTTCTTCTCGAGTTGCTCGCAGGCCATGGCTTTTAGGGCTAGCGCCTAAACGCTGCGTACTTCTGATGCCCAGGCATTAGGAGTATTTATCTCAGTCTCGCTGTTATTTGTTTCTTTGTCTGTTCAAGAAAATCCCCTGATCTTGTACAGCTTGTCTTGTTGAAACAACTATAAGACCGAATTTTGTAAAAAATACAATAAAGCAAATTAGGATCTTCTTATGAAACACAATCAACCCGTCCGGGTGCGCTGCCGTGCCTTGGCTCTTTTCTTATTAACTGTACTCGTTAGCCCAGTAACCTGGGCTGCCAATTTTTATGTCGCGACGAATGGCAATGACAACAACAGCGGCACACTTAGCCAGCCGTGGAAAACCATACAAAAAGCGGCCAACACCGCTAAAGCCGGCGACCATGTTTTTATCAAGGCCGGCAACTATTACGGCACAGTAAATGTAGCCAATAGTGGCCACGCCAATGCGTGGATTAGCTTTGACGCGATGCCCGGCGATGAACAAAAAGTGATATTAAATAACGCAGCATTTCGTATTATTCGCAAGAGCTACATTCGAGTATCGGGCATTAAAATTAATAAATCGCCCACCGAAGGTTTTTATGTGGAGGGCCCCTCGTCAAATATCACACTTTCAAACAACCATACCTACGATACCAAAGCATCGGGCATTGGCATTTGGGGCGTTCGCTGGAAACAAGACCCCAAAAACTATGAAAACATTCGCAATGTAAAAATTTTAAATAACAAGGTAGAAAAAGCCAATAACGGTGGTTACAACGAATGCATCACGCTGGCCAATGGCATTGTCGGTTTTGAAATATCAGGCAATGAAGTTTTTAATGGCGGCGACCCGACCTATGGCGGCGAAGGTATAGATATTAAGCTCGGTATTAAAAATGGCGTTATTAAAAACAACTACGTTCACGATCTAACCCGGCGTGGTATTTATCTGGATGCGGCCGGCATCTTGCCTGAATTTCCTAAGCCTTATATCGATAACGTAGAGGTATTTAACAATTACGTTTGGAACAATGAAGGGCAGGGCATCGCGTTGATGACCGAAGGTGTTGGTGATATCAAAAATGTGAAGGTGTACAACAATGTCTTAAGCGGCAATAGTGAAGACGGCATTATGTTCTATAAGCACCCTCAGGGCAGTGGCAGTATTTACAATGTCGAGGTCAGCAACAATACCATCTATAACAACCCTCGCTATGGTATTTTGCTACATTTCCCCGGCTCTCATTCGAATATATTCCGCAATAACCTTATGTATAAAAACGGTACCGACAGCTATTTTAAATCTGGTGCTTATAGCGCCTCTCACAATTTAAGCGGCCGGGACCCGCTGTTTGTCAATGCTTCGTCACGGAATTTTCAGCTAAGAGCAGGTTCACCCGCAATCAATGCCGGCTCCGCTCAAAATGCCCCCAGTGTAGATGTGCAAGGCAATGTGCGTGTACAACATGATATCGGTGCCTATGAGCATGTAGACACCTCAACAGGCTCGCAAAGCCCCTATAGCAACCATATTATCCCCGGCCTTATTCAAGCAGAAGACTTTGATTTGGGCGGGCAGGGGCTTGCGTATTCGGATTCGACCCCGGCAAATTCCGGCGGCGTTTATCGCAGCACTGAAGCGGTGGATATTCAGGATACAAGTGACAACGGCGGCGGCTTTAATGTCGGTTGGGTTACAGATGGTGAATGGCTGGAATACAGTTTGGCGGATATCAGTTCGGGAAGCTATGACATACATATGCGTATTGCCGCCAATGGTTTTACCCAAGGTAAATCCATAACACTTACACTTGGTAACAAAAAGCTCGGTACGCTTGAATTTAGTGGCACCGGCGGTTGGCAGAACTGGAAAACCGTAAGCCTAAAAAATGTCAGCCTTGTACAAGCGCAAAACCAAGTGCTAAAAGCTCAGTTTAATGGCGGCGCTTTTAACCTAAACTGGATATTGTTTGAATACAGCGATAATTCGCCCGGCACACCGGCAACCGTTTTGTTTGAAGCCGAAGACTTTATCAATACCGGCGGCAGCTATGGCGGCTTTGAACGCTACACAACAGCCAGCGGTATTGCCGCAATCAACTTTAATCAGCGCGGCGACTGGGCGGAATACCATGTGCAGGTGCCCGAATCGGGTGTGTATCGCTTTGAGGCAAAACTGGCGACGACACAAGAAAAAACCGCGATTGAAGTCTTTGTTGATGGCAGCTCAAGGCTCAAAGAGAATGTTGCCAACAATGGCAACTGGGATCAATTTCAAAGCTTGAACGCCAGCACGAGGCTAGATTTAAATGCTGGGCAGCATCTAATCCGTATTCAAAGCTCCGGGGCTTCAGATTCCACGTGGGAGTGGAATGCCGATTCCTTTACTTTAATTAAAGAGTAGTTTAATTAAAGAGCAGTTTAATTAAAGAGCAGTTTAGTTAAAGAATCGTTGTTGATGTGGGGTCAGATAAAGCTTTCCTGTGCACTTTAACTTCTCAGCTTATCTGACCCCGTTTTTCCCAAAAAAAATCTGCTGATACGCGTTGTCTACCTTAGCTTTTGTTTCCAGCTGGCTGGCGATATCCATATCAACAAATAGATTTGGGTGAGACTTTGTTTCAAAAGCAGGGGCAGCAAAAACGGTGGATGACAAAGCCGCATACACACATGACGCAATTGTTATTTTTTTCACGCTTAATTCCTTTTATTCGTTTAAATGATGGCGACAAACAACCGGTGTGTTATCTATACGCCTTTAAGTGTTACGTTTTTGTCGATAAAACCTGCTCGATCTTCAACAGCCTCGACATCACAAGTTTTACTGAAGAATAAAACGTTTTACAAATGCGAATGACACAAAATAATCTTGTCTAAAAGGTTTAAATACAAGATTCAGAGCCTCTAGCTAAGTTGATGTGTCACTTGGTTCTTTGTCGTGTTTTTAAGATTGGATGTACTTAATCTGGCGCGAATATTTTTCCAGCTTTAACGGGCATTAAATATCGACTTTTCGAGTAATGTTGTTTTGCTTACCATGCAATTGTTTTTGTTGTTCAACATTTGTCGCTGGCCGACAGATTGATTCGAGTTTTTTTGGCAATGCGTTTTGAGCAAAAAACTTCCCATCCAGGCTGGAGCGGGATCATCTTGCTGACAACACTTTCAGTACTATCTCTGCCTCAATCTACCAACTTCAATTGCGAACGAATAATCATGAAAACTTCAAAGAACTCCGCTCGTGTTGGCGATAAATTGTTAAGAGGGCGCTCTAACAATTAAAAGTCTTGAGTATGAAGATTGATCTTACGTTTGTTGTGGTGGCGGGAGCCGCCGTATTTGTTGGTGCGAACTGGGATCGCTAACTTTGGGGCTGCGAAGGTGCAGAAGCAGGGGAGTTGGCTTGACCTTAGCCGGCCGCAGCCAGGCCCGTTTTAGTCGCCTGCTAACAAATTCTAGCTGAAGCGGATTCGATTTTGACTGCCGGTTAGTTCAAGGCGCGCCTTGTAACCTCTGAAACGGTTGAATACTTCTAGACTGGAAAACACGGGTTCAGAAGCGAGTGACAGTCAGATCACGCAGATAGTTAATAGCGTTGGCACTCCGCATACGCAATGCATGCGTTAATAAAATCACACATTCATATTTTTGGTAAGGAAACGACTTATGTTAAGTCGTCAACACGTCTCATCGCTTCGGCGGTGGTACTTTTTGAATGAGCTTCACTTTCGTTGTATGCGCTACCAACCGCTGATTCACTAGTGACTTTGGCGAGAGCCTGATAAGCGAAGTTTGCGTTAAAGCTAACCCCACCGACCGGCTTCCACCCGTCGTTTAGGTACTTGGCAACTTCTGCTTCAAACTCAGGCAAGCTAGGCTTACCGCCAACCACTTTGTATAGCGCTCGCTTCACTTATGTAGCATCCTTTCTGATTTTACTGTTCGGTGTATTTTGACGTAATATTTATTAAATTTCCAACCACTTGTAATCCATTAATAGTATGAGAATTAAGTGATCTTCGACCTCAACGCATTCACAGAGGCGGATTTTTAATCCCGTCACCACTAGATTACTAATAAATACAAAAAATCGTATTCGGTAGCTTCAATCTTATTCTTCCGAGAATAAAACTCGTTTTTTACGCTATGGCTTACATTGTATTTTAGCCGTGGGCGAGAATGTTCATTATTAAAAATCATTTTCGTTTTGCACCATTTACTCCCAAACGGGTAAAAATTACCTGACTGCCGCTAAATTCGGGCTTTCCCCGTTGATTTCCATGCTGGTCTTGGGGCTTTTTCGAGCCTATAATGTGATCAGATTTGCACCAGGATTCCCGGACGAAATGGTACAAAAACGGCTCCCAGACAGCGGGTTTACCCACTCGCGCTCCCAGCGTCTCTTTCACCCAGTGGAAGCGCCCTCGATCGACTTCCCCATTCAGTCAGTACGGATAGATTGGGATCGCCTCGTTGCTAAACGCCCAATGGTATTGGAAACGGTCGATGCAATGCCGGCCTACCTACTTAAACCTGAAATCTTGCGCTTACTTGAAGCCGAAAAGCATCCGACCTACCGGTTGATGCTCGATTTAATGTGGACAACCGGTGCTCGAATATCCGAAGTGCTCGCGCTAACGCCGTGCTCGTTTGTAGATGATGGCTACGACTTTGGCGTGATATTAAAAACATTGAAGCAGAGACCTGGGAGACCGAGTCGAGCGAGCCTTCAACGCTCACCTAAACGCTACATTCCCATTGTTGATCATGCGCTAGAGGACCGAATTCAGAGTTATCTTTACGCAGGGCATTTCAAAAAAAATGAGCGCATTTTTTCGATGTGCCGTCAGACGGTAAACCGGCACATTTATGCCTTGGTCGAGAGAGTAGGGGGCGCACCTTTTACGATCAGTGCACATACTTTTCGGCACTCGTTTGCCATTCATTTGCTGTTGCACGGTCGGCCTCTGAAATACGTCAGTCAACTGTTAGGACATAAGTCAGTGGACAGCACTGAAATTTATACAAATGTGCTGACCGTCGACGGAGCGCATTTTTTAAATGGTGTAGATTTTCATTGAATGACAGGGGTCGACCCAGCGCGGACACTAATTAAATTACTCCCCACTGAATTAAAAGGTTAAAAATACAAGGAATAAAGCATGTCTAATACTTCGCAATTCGATGCGTCAGCTTCAATGCTTGGTTATATCTATCAAATTAGGTTTGCTCTGTATTTGTCATTAAAGAAGCTATCGGATTTGGCTGATCCTGAGCAGCTTAATGTTTCTATCGAGAAGTTGGACGACATTGCATTCGATAGTGACGGTTCGCCGGAAGAGCTTTTGCAGACTAAATTCCATGGTGACGAAGGTAACATCACAGATAGAAGTTCTGATATATGGAAAACCATTAGGGTTTGGGTAGAGTCGATTGAATCTGGAGAAATCTCACTCGGAAATGTAATTCTATCATTAGTTACGACACAAGCTGTTGCGGAGGACTCGCTGGCAAGTTTGTTGGGAGTTGGCCCGAAAAGAAATATAGATGAAGCTCTGGAGATCATGTCTGGGATCTGCGAAGAGTCAAATCAAACAAATGAAAAAGGCTATAAGGCCTTTAAGAGCTTGAGTGTCGCAGAAAGAAAAAGTTTATTAAGTGCTATCTATGTTGTTGGTAGATCAGAAGACCTATTAAAGATTAGAGAAAACATGAAACCAATTGCCAGACAGTCAGTACCTGTTCAGGCGATCGATGCGTTCTTAAATCGAATTGAAGGAAATTGGTTTAAGTGGGTCGTGGAAGCTCTGAGCAAGACTCCATCAACTGTCATCAATTTAGGCGTTTTACAAGAGTTAGTTGAAAACATACGCCCGGAATATGCTCTTACAAATCTGCCTGCTGAATATGTTGATGCGTTGCCCGATGCGATGGACGTAGACAATGACATGCGGGTATTTGTTAAACAGATGCGTTTGTTTAATGCCCCTAAAAAACTTATTGAGTTGGCTATAACTAATTACTACAGAGCATTTGAGCAACGAAATAAGTGGGCCGGAGACGGTTTGTTGAATCCCGGTGAGATCAGTGGTTTTGATAGAAAACTGTTTGAGAAGTGGTATGAGCAACAGGCATTTATGGAAATACAGGAGGCTCTTGACACCGAGGAGGCCAAGAGAGCGTATTCAGCGAAGTTGTATCAGTACTGTCAGCAGCAAGGTATTGTTCCTATTCGCCCTGATTTCGTAGAAGAGTACCTTTCCAAAGGCTCTTATCACATGTTATCAGATGACCTGAAAATTGGATGGCATCCTGAATTTGAGCAGTTGGGTAATGCAAGTAACGAGGGTGTTGCCTAATGATCATTGAATCAGAACTATCCAAAGAAGAGGCTAATCTTTATAACCCCGCCTACGTTGGGGTCGTCTTGTATCAGGCGATTCGGGAGTGTTCGGAAAAAAATCAGCAAGGACTTCATTGCTCACTTGTCTACTTAGTTGCCCCGCTAGCGTTATGTGGCCGCTACTCATCTGTATTACCGGCCTCTATATCGACGCCCCTAGCCGGCTGGGCTTCGGACTATGAAGGGCACTTAGTTGGATTTGCTAATTCAGTGAGTTCATATATCGATGTGGTTAACATGGCAATTGTATTTCTGCTTGAACAGAAGGCTATTTCTTTATCGGAAAATGGCTTCTTTCTAATTGATAACGGAGCAATGCCAAAGTTACCAGCAATGGTTAATAAAAACGAAGTATTTAAGAAGGCGTTTTTAGGTGCCGGATTTTTAGGTCGATGGTTTGGCCAATCTCCCTCCGTAGAGGGTATCTATACGCATTTGGGAGTGATGCCATGACTATGCAGATATTAGCTGTTTCATTATATGGAAAAAATGGCACGCGACGAGACGTCACATTTAAGCCTGGTTCGGTAAACATCATTACAGGGGCTTCCCAGCGAGGAAAAACCTCGCTAATCCACATTGTTGAATACTGTTTAGGCGCCAGTGAGTGCATGGTGGCGGCTGGCCATATTCGGGAGACTGTAGATTGGTACGCAATTTTATTGCAATACCCTGACTGTCAGGTGTTCATCGCGAGATCAGCCCCCATGCCTGGCTTTAAAGCATCATCGGCCTGTTATATGCTCGTTGAAAAAGAACTTTCCTTGCCGAGCAAATCGGAATTAACGAATTCCACCAATGTTGATAGTGTAGTTTCTTTTTTGACCCAAAAGGTTGGTGTTCCAGAGCATGTTACGGAAGTTCCCGAAGGACAAACCAGGCATCCGGTTACTATTGGGTTTCGACACTCTAGATACTATCTATTCCAAAGCCAGACAGAGATCGCCAATAATGAAATTCTTTTTCATCAACAGGCCAGGGACCGAGTTCCGCAGAATATAAAGGATACCTTGCCCTATTTTATCGGCGCCGCTGAAGACGACCGGCTCTCCGAAATGGAAAGGTTGAGATCGCTAAAACAAGATCGGATGCGTCTGGTAAAGCAGATAAAGGAAATTGAGTCATTAAAGGGGGATGGGCTTCAAAAAGGTTATTCGTTGCTGTCTGAGGCCGCAGAGTTGGGGCTGTACAGTTCGGGGAATCTGATTCCGAAAGATGAGGTTTTATTGGAGCAACTAGAGTTGGTTTCTAATTGGTCGCCAACGTTGGATGTAAATGTAGACGATGAGAAGGATCCGCTTATTGTCTTGGAGGCAGAGAATCGAAAACTCCAGGGCCAGAAAAGAGCGCTGAAGTTAAGGCTCAGGGAAGCCCAAGAATATACCTCGTCAGAATCTGGTTTTGAGCAGGCCGTAAACGATCAGGTGTTTAGGCTTCAATCAGTTGGGTTATTTAAGAAATTTGAAACTATGTCCAATGTTTGTCCTGTATGTGATAGCCCGCATGAAGGACCTTCAAAGTTCCAGGAGATAATTAGGGCTTCTTTGGCAGATCTATCTGGAAAATTACAGGGCGTTGGGCGCACTAGGCCTCGTATTAGTGGATATGTCAATCAGTTGTTACAGGAGCAGAGTGAACTTAATAATCAGCTTAAACGCACTAAACAATCTATCGGAAAAATTAGGTCGCAGGAAAATGAGGATGAGCAACGTGATGATCTGAACACACTGAGAGCTAAGTTGGCTGGGAAATGCAGTCTTTACCTTGAAAGCGTAGATTGGGCCGATGATAGCGAAAATTTAGAAACGCAGTTGGCATTGTTAGAAGAAGAGATATCGGTCCTTTCAGAAAAGCTCGACCCGGTAGCTCTAAGAGAAAAGTTGGAGGCTCAGCTTAATTGTATCTCGGAAGATATGACTGCTTGGGCTCAGGAGCTAGGTCTTGGATACAGTAATCATCGAATTCGTTTAGATGCGTCAAAATTAACAGTTGTTGCTGATACTCCTGATGGGCGTGTCAGTCTCGATAAAATGGGAAGCGGTGAAAACTGGATGGGTTATCATGTCGTCACTTATCTTGCTTTGGCAAAGTGGTTTTTGGAACGTGGTCGTCCAGTTGGTCGTTTTATTTTCTTTGATCAACCTTCCCAGGTATATTTTCCCGCTGACAAATCTGAGTCAGGAGACCTTTCCGAAATTGATAGGGATGAAGACAGAATCGCTGTTAAAAAGTTGTTCGAGTGGATTTTTAAAATTGTCGAAGAAATGTCTCCCGGACTTCAAGTAATAATAACTGATCACGCAGATATTGATGAGCCTTGGTATCAACAAGCCATTCGAGATAAAAAGTGGCGGGGTGAGTATGCTCTTATCCCAAAAAGCTGGTATGAAGAACCTCAGATTACAGAGTCAGATTTATATGCACATCTTCAAGAGTTAATTGTTCGTTGTAAGGAAGAGGTTAACTATACGCCTACATATTTTATTCGGATGCTTGAAGAGAGCGGGGCAATTCAAGCTGTATCTCAATTAGTTTTGGATCCAAAAGTATCAGAAGGTTTCACTAAGCTAGCTTTGGAGGGGCGTCTTGACCTGAGTGTTGAGTCTGTCGTTGTTGATAGTGCTTGGTCGTCATTGTTTGATGAGGATGTAATTCATGCTGCCAAAGTAAAGCTAATGAGTAACTAGGGGACGCTTGAATGTTAGATCGAAAAATAGAATACACAGAACAAATTGTCGCATTCGTAGATATTCTCGGATTCTCCAATCTCATCAATAGAATAGAAGAAGACGAAAAATTGCATAAAACCCTACATTGGGCTTTGAGTCATATTAAATCATATAAAAAAACTTCTGAAATGGACAACACCGCTCATTCAGACTTGGAGGTTAGTGTATTTTCTGATTGTATTGTCGTAACTGGAGATTCTGAAAATTTTCATGGTGTCACTTGGGCAGTCGGCTGGCTTCAGGCTCAGCTCTTAGGTGGGGGAATACTTACAAGGGGTGGTATTGCAACCGGAAAGATACATCACTCGGACGGCATCTTATATGGAGCTGGAATGATTAAAGCGTATCAAATAGAAAATAGTGCGGCCGTGTTTCCTAGGATAGTTTTAGATCAAGATTTGGCTTCCCGAATCCCTGAAAAATACAAATCCATATATTTTTCGCTAGATGTTGATGGGCTATATTTCGTTGATCCGTTTTCTTTTAACGGAAGTGTTGGAAATGTTGAGGCGCTGGTGGAAGATGGCTGGGATCCTCATGAAGTCTATCTGGAAGAAGTTGAGCGTCACATAAAAGAAGGAATTTCTTCCGCTAATCGAGTTGATCACATATCTAAATGGACATGGTTGAGTGTTAGGCTTTCTATTGCTAAAGAAAATTATATCAACACTGGTGAGACAAGGCTCACACAGTTATGGAAAAATACTGAACAAGTCAATGTGGCCGATCGTTAACGCGTCGTCAGCATTGATGCGTTAATCTATCAGGAATAATCATGGACGAGGTAATCGTAAAAAGATTAGATATAAAAAGATTCAATGCCCTAGCCGCTCAATCTAGAAGCCCCGCAGCAGCATATATGAGTGAAGAATTAGAATGGTATGCTGATGATTCCGAAGTCGTCTTGGGTATTGTACTTCGGGATACAGTTGATGACGACTTTGTTGGCATTCTGTTAGGGCGAGATGAGGGTGACCGCTTTAGAGCATTTGATGTTCAAGCCTCAATTGAAACGCTTGAAGAAGCGCGAACGTGGGTCCAAGGCGGTATTAGATGGCACGCCAGCACAGGGAATACTGCATTTCCCCAAGGTGATGAAACGAAGGGTTTGGACTTATTTACTCCAGTAGTCTCAATTGCAAAGCAACATCCATTCTTTTCAAAGTTATCTCGAGAAGATTCATTTATACCTGCCAAAACAATTATCAATGAGCTTATGCCTCATTTTGTTGATGTTGACGGGAATTTTATTGAGCAATTTCAAAGTTCCGGGTTTGACGCCAGGCTATGGGAACTCTATTTGAATACGTACTTCAATGAAGAACAACTGTTTTTTGATCGAGAGCACCATGCGCCAGACTTTTTGGTTGAAAAATATGGTCATAAGGTCGCAGTTGAAGCAGTAATAGTGGGTAGAAAAAATGAAAACCCTGCCTTGCTACTCCAGAAAGAGCCAAAATTATTGCACCCGTCTGAAATAGCGGAAAAGCACAAAAATGAAATGCCGATAAAATTTGGGAGCCCGCTTTATAGCAAGTTAAAAAAAGAATATTGGATGCTTGAACATGTGAAAGATAACCCTCTCGTCTTCGCAATAGCGGACTTCCATGATGATCAGTCGATGCAGTGGAGTTCAAATGCTCTAATAAACTACCTCTATGGAGTAAAGCACGAATTTACCAGAGACAAAGACGGCAAGCTTATTATTTCCGCCTTAAAAATCGAAAAACACCAAGAGGGAGATAAGGTAATTCCGTCAGGTTACTTCTTTCAGCCTGATGCAGAAAATATAAGCGCAGTACTGTTCTCTGCTACTGGAACAATATCAAAGTTTAATCGCATAGGGCGTCAGGCGGGCTTCGGGCCCGATAACATCATAATGCATCGGTTTGGTACGTGTCATGATCATGATCCGAATGCGTCCTTACCCAAGCAATTTGCTTATCAAGTAACAACAGATTCAAACGAAACGTGGAGCGAAGGTTTATCCATGTTCCACAATCCAAACGCTAAGCATCCAGTGCCGGAGGTGTTATTTCCATCGATCGCGCACCACTATTTTGATAACGGCCAAATAATCAGTCATCTGCCGGAATTTCATCCATATTCGTCGATGACAATAAATATGAAGATCGCACCCTGATAAGCCGCAAGCGTATATTTGGTCGACACTCGGCTAATTTAGATTATTTAGCGCGTCCTCTACAACTTCTTCGGGAGGCTCCTCGTAAATTAAAGTCGTTGACGGGTTTACGTGACCAGCAATCTTCTGCGCGATTTTTACGGATTTTTTCTGCTTGTGTATAACATTTGTGATGAGAGATCTCCGGCCACTGTGTGAGCTAGCTTTTTCTATACCAGCCCAATCACGAAGCATTAATGCCATGTGTTCTTGTAATGTATTCGGCGAATAGGGGCCGCCTTTCTGGGTAATAAAAAGAGGGGAGGAGGGTTTTAGTTTTTCTCCCTTATCTATTCGAAACTGTATGTAGGCAATCAGAGCATTTCTAAGATCCTGGTTAACCATGGGCAGATCACGAGATTTGCCCTTGTGTTGTTTTACAGGTGGATAAAAGTTTTCAGGGTTAATATCTGACCCTGACTTTGCCAAAGCTTCAATCTGTTTAACGACCTTGTTAAAGGAGTCCACATCGAAGCTGATCGTTTTACGTTGGTAATGCGTTTTTGAACGCTTCATGGCATCTGCGCCTTTGGTGTACGCCGCAGGCAAGCTCATAACTTCAAGTAGCTTAAACCCCGTGCCTGTTGAATTGAGCTTGGCCACTTCTTTAAGTTGCAATAGGGATATTTCTTGCGCACGGAGACCAAGTTTGAAACTTATCTGCATAATCGCCGCGTTCTTTTCGGGATGACGGTGATCCTGAATCACTTGAAAAAGATGATACTGTTGCACTGGTGTAGGTACGCGTGCTTGTCCAGATTTAGCCATAGAAACCTCTCAGATAGGGCACGAAACATAATCCGTAATAATGTTATTTTAACGGATTATTGAGGTTTTTCTAATAGGGGGCTTATGTTTATGCGCGATTTGAGAGGTTGCTTTTGCTAAAAGCTACGAATCACTCAGATAGATAGCATCAATCGACACTATCTATGTACAACTGTTTATGCGTAATCTAGCTCAAGTAATTCGTCTCTAACAACTTCGACGGAATCAGGCGCGTCTATGCCTACGATAACCTGGTTACCGCGACCTTCATTAAGAACGATGGATATCGGACCGTCTTCGGTAATCAAAGTGAGTCTTGAGCGGTCGTCATTAGAATCGGCTGAACCAGCCTTGCGTGTGAGTATAAGCATATTCGCATCCTTGCTAATAAATTGATTGAAGTTAGATTTTATCTGATCTTAGAAAGCTGATTGTAGGTGCACACCAATGGATTCTGTAGGACATCAGCCATAAAGAAGTGTGGGCTGTTGTTCAACCAACACACAATTAATAGTGGCTAGAAATGACCGGATCGTGAGTCCGGGCACCGAGTTTCTAACTTTGCTTGGAAACTTATAACCTTAGTTGGAAAAACTTATCACTTTAGTTGGACGCCCATGCCTGTATTTGCCTCTCCCGGCGTTAGCCTCAATAACTGCGCATAATAGGCGTTTATGTTTAAGAGTGAGTGGGGTGATTTGCTTTTTAGAATCGCCCCTCGATCGAGGCGATACGCAGCCAGCTAAAATTGCCTGGCTGGCGAAGTATTGAACATAGACTAGATTATGCGGGGCTTGACGCCAGTCATAGCCTTACAGTTATTGCTTGCATAGCTCCTCAATATCAACTTGATTGCTTCGCGCGCGGTCGTGCGCTTCGACTAGTTTTTTGTCTGCTATTTCGAAGATTACGGCGCTTCTAATGCTTTCGCTATTTCCTGTTAATCCGCCACTTCGGTTGGCGTGATCACGAATAAATTGTGTGGCCTGGCTCTTTCCGCCTTTTTTTATCGATAGCAGCTCAAACAGCAGGGGATCTATAGATACTGTTGTTGTTTTGGTTGCGCTTTTTAGCTTGATAATTTTACTGGCCATGCCTGCCTCCTTATTTGGTATAAATAATTATACCTCACAAGTATAAATATTTAAACCGAAAAAGAATAAATATTTATACTGCTTTGATATGGCGGGCCGACTACTTATGTTAGGTCGTCTACTCGCCTCATGGCTTCGGCGGTAGTGCTTTTTGCTTCGCTTTTTTCTTCTTTGTATGCGCTGCCGATAGGTGATTCATTGGTGACCTTGGCGAGAGCCTGGTAGGCAAAGCTTGCGTTGAATGCTACGCCGCCGACGGGTTTCCATCCGTCGTTTAAGTGCTTTGCAACCTCTTCTTCAAATTCTGGCAGGCTGGGCTTGCCGCCAACCACTTTGTATAGCGCTCGCTTCATTTATCTTGCCTTTTGTGCCAGCTCGACATCTTCGAAGGTTACGTCCTTTATGCCTTTGAAAATTATTGCATCGGCTACATCAGTGGGCTTGATGATGCGTCCGGCCTTGCTTGATAGCTGCCATGCTTTTTTCTCGATCGCTTCCCATCGCTCGATGCGCACTCGCAGAGAGTGAGATGTCTTGCTGTTCATAAGTTAACCAATCCAGTTGATTTAAGTTGAATTGTAAACCTGTATACACGTAAATTCGTGCCTTGACGAATAAAGTACTTGCGATATGTATACAAATATGTCTACTATTTACACGTAATTTGTATACAAGGATTCAGGGAGAGGTATTACTGTGGTTGTTCAAGGTATTGCGGGGGCGCAAAAAACCCCGGTAGTAATACGGGGTGAAAGTCCTGAACTCGAAGTTAGTATTGATTGGCTAACTTTTACCCTTCCTAAACTTCCTTTTTTTGATTTCTTTTCTGAGTCGCCGGTCGATCTGGCCCCGTCTCAATTTCTATGGTCGGTTTTGGCGCAATTTGCCAAAAACTACCTAGGGGCCGATTTAGAGACCGGCTTCTTTCCCGGCAAAAACTTCTATAAGCACTCTGTACGTCTGACCAATGGCGGTTTTATTGCGTTTGGCGGTAACAATGTCACTGTTCGCCCTGATGGCACCGAAATTCGCAAGCAAGAGCGATTCTGCGTTTCGCTTTCGGGTGAGGCGTGCCAGGCACTTCCTTCGTTTAAAAACCTGTACAGCTTCCTTTGCTATTTGAATCGCCCTTTGCGTGTCGATGGCACGGAGGTGCATTTCGACCCGGTCAACATCACGCGCATCGATGTGGCGGTTGATGATCATCGCGGCATTTACAACATTGAAGTGGCTCGCAACAAGTATCAGCTCAATGAATTTGCCGGAAAAGGGCGCCCGCCTAAGGCTAAGTACATCGATGACTTTGATTCCGGCGAAGGAAAAACGCTGTATGTCGGGAATAGGGCGCACGGCAAAATGATGCGCATTTATGAAAAGGGCAAGCAGCTTGGCGACAAGCTTAGTAGCTGGGTTCGCTGGGAATTGGAGTTGGGCGCAAAAGATCGCGTTATTCCGCTCGACGTCTTGATGTATCCGAAATCGTATTTTGTTGGCGCTTACCCTAAGGCGCTTGGCTTCGTTAGCGAAGCCGTTGCGGTGATCAAAACTGCAAAGGAAAAAGTTCGCATTACTTACGAGCATATTCGCTCAGTTATTCGTCGCCAGTACGGCAAATATCTTAACTATGCCCAGCAAGTGCTGGGTCTTGATCCTGACTCGGTTGTTAATGAGTTTTTGGTATCCGGCATCCCAGAGAGGCTTAAGGCAAGCCTCTTAATTCCTGATAGAGAGCTGCATTCCGTGGCCGCAACTTAGAGAGAAAAGCTATGCCTATGTTTATTCGTGGCCTTGTTAAAGGCGTTAAAAGTGATACGCGTGTTAATCGTTCGACTGGCGAAGAAAAAACCACTTGGAAGGTCGGTTTTGAGGAGCCTAAGCCAAATGGTTATGACGGCGAAATGATTATTCGCGATGTTCAGATTACGCGCTCGCAGCTTAATGAAGGGCTGGGTGCTAAGTACGAAAAGCTTATCGGCCAAGAGGTTCAGGCGCCTGTTTTTTGCTCGCCTTGGTCTAACGGGAAGGGCATGACCATTTTCTTTGCTGATGATGGCCAGCCGCTTGGAGTTAAGTAATGGAGCTTCGACGACTAACACCTGAAGAGGCGCGCATGTATCGGAACGTTCCCGCTCATGCTCAGGATATTTTGCGCAGCGTTGAGACGCTTGGTGTTGATTTGCATAAGCCGGAGCAATGCACCATTTGCAGCAATAAGCAATTGGGGCTGCACGTTCAAATGCGCATCAAACATATTCGCGCGGAGCGCGGCTAGTGCAAACCATTGTTTGCGAAGGAACGATAACGCAAAGCTCAGAAGGCTTTGCAACGTGTTCGACGGGTTGGCTTGTGCAGTTGGCAAGCGTCCCGTTTGACTACAGTCAGTTACAGCCCGAAACGGTTATGACTGTATTTACTGCAGGCTTTGTCCTGTATTTAACGGGCTGGGCCGTCGCGTTCGGCGCAGCTCAAATGCTTAATGTAATAAGGGGTAAATCCTGATGGATGCAATGGTAACAGCAGTAACAGGCGCGGTGGATTTCGCTGCAATTGTCGGCGGTATTGGCACAGTGGCAGCGGCGGTAGCGCTTGTCCTTGTGGCGAGCCGCGGGGCCAGCATGTTACTTGGCGCAATTCGCCGCTAAGTGCAGCTGGAAAAGAAAAGGGCGGGCAACCGCCTTTTTTTTCGAGGTTAAAAAATCATGATTGATCTTTGGTACTGGACGTTTTTTTGTATGGGCTTTGTTGTGGCCTATGGCGCGTGTAGGGCGATGACCAGTGGTTAGGGTTCTTGTTTTTTTGCTCTTATTGTCGGATGTTGCTTTGGCTGGCTATTGGTCTCGCGGTAGCAGGTACGGCGATGCTGGAGCGTGTCGTAGCTTGGCATCAACATCTATTTCAGTTGGTACTCCAGCTTATTGTGAGGAATTGGATTTCGGCTCAGGTAACTATGCTTATGATTATTACGCGTGGGTTGGCGATGGCGAGCCTTGCCCTCTCCCCAACTTTTTAGACCCAAACGGCACTGGTTGTGTTACGCCTTCGCCTGCCGATTGCGCCTCTGTTCATAGTGAAAATGGCGGCACTGCTCTTATCAGTAGCGGCGGCAATACTTCCTGTCAGGCTGGCATTCCTGATGACTCGGATGAATGCAAGCAGTCTGGCTATGTTTGTTACTCTGAAGGTCCTGTTGATGAGGATAGTCAGTGCGGTACAGTTAATGGCGTTCAAGTCTGTGTCACATCTGAAACAAGCGGGCAAGCGGGCAACTCCTCTGGTTTTGATAATGGTGGCCAAACCGAAACATCAACGCGAACGGTTGGTGAGCCTGAAGTAAGCACTTCAACATCAACAGATTCTTCTACCAATACGACGACCACAACCACCACGACAACTACGACAACCGAGACGACCGAGTCTGGCCCTATGATGGTTGAGGAAGAGGAAGAGGATTTTTTTTCTACGTTTGACGGTTTCGAGTATGAAGAAGGTTCTTATGGTGTGCCTGTCGATTGTGGCAACGGGGTTGTTGCTGCCAGTCTTATTGATTGCGATACCGCTACGCGCTGCCTAAGCCATCAAATGGTGCTTGGCCATATTTGTGTTGATCGCCCAGAAATAAAAACCACGGAATATGAGCAGCGAACGACTGAGTCAACGGTAACAATTGATAATGCAACAGGTGAAATTATTGATCAGGTTGATACAAGCTCTAGTACTACAGGTGGTGACACGGGTCGCTCTTCATCTGCTGTAAACATTGAGGCCGTGCTTGAATTCGAAGGCCCTTGTGATCCTTCACAAAAAGACTATTACGATTGCATCGAGGTCACGTTAACCAATTTACCTGAGCACACGTCGGCAAGTGTTTCCACGTTCGGTGAAGCAAATACCCGTTTTTATGATTCGCTGTCATCCAGCGCAGTTGCTCAGAGTTTTAGTGCCGTTTCCGGCATTGTCAGCTTGGACAATGCTATTTGCCCACTGCTTAGCGTTGATCTTTCTTCAACATTAATTAATCAGACCATTTCAACGACGATTCATTGCGAGTTGATGGAAACGGTGTCAACGCCTATTTCTGCGGTTATGTTTGTTGTCTATGTCTGGTTTGGCTTTAGGATTTTTGCGAGCGCTTAATTATGGAAAATGAATGCAGTTGGTATGACCCAAGTTGCTCGTTGACGTGGCTCTCTGAAGAGCTAAAGCTTTTAGCTGTCTGGGCTTACGATCATTTTATGCAAGGCCTTGCATCGCTGGTGAGTTATATACCGGTGCCTGATTTTTTACTGAATGCTGGCACGATGGAAATCCCTGCGGGTGTTGCGTGGTTCGCGGCGCCGTTTCAAATAGAGTGGGGCATCGGCATTATGGTTTCTGCATACCTTGCGCGCTTCCTTGTTCGACGCTTGCCGGTGATTGGCTGATGAGCATTACGGCTTATACAGGCTTACCTGGTCACGGCAAAAGTTACGGAGTTGTTGAAAATGTCATCCTTCCTGCACTTAAGGCAAAAAGAAAGGTTTACACCAATATCCCTATGGTCAGTGACAAACTGCTTACTGAATTTAATATGGATGTGTGCTCGTTTTCCGTTGACGATATTAAAGAAAATGATGATTGGTGGTTTACTACTTTTGAGCGTGGCTCTGTTCTTGTTATTGATGAGTGCTGGCGGCTTTGGCCTTCCGGTTTAAAAGCGAACAATGCGCGTGATAAAGACAAAGAGTTTTTGGCTGAGCATCGGCACATGGTTGGTGAATGCGGCAATGCCACTGAGGTGGTTTTAGTTACGCAAGATTTAGCTCAGATTGCTAGCTTTGTGCGACTGCTGGTCGATAACACGTTTCGGGTAAAAAAAGCATCCAGCCTTGGCCTAGATAAAAATTACCGTGTTGATGTTTTTTTCGGTGCTGTCACTGGTCAGAATCCGCCACTCTCAAACCGCGAACGAGAAATACACGGGCGTTTTAAAAAGAGCGTTTACGATTGTTATCGCAGCCATACAAAAAGCACTGTCGGCGCTGGTAACGAATCGCGCACGGATGGTCGCTTTAATATTTTAAAAGGCATGGGCATTAAGCTCGGGCTTGCGTTTATGGTGCTGATGGGTACCGTTGTTTTCTTTGGTGCTAAATCCGTGCTTGCGTATTTTGGCAGTCCGGAAGATTCAGAAGTAGGGCAGCTTGCCCAACCTGCGCAGTCCGCCTCCGATCCGGCGCCAGTGCAACCGGCCAAGCCAGTATACGAGCCGCCTACTCGCAAATTTTTATCTAAAGTCGATTCGATTTTCATTACCGGTTATTTCAAGGCGCGCCTTGCGACCTTTGAAACTGTTGATCATTTTTTCGAGCTCAACTTTGGCGATAGCATCGTGCACCTCAATCATCGAGAGCTTAGCCAGCTTGGTTATGACATCGAGCTTATCAACGATTGCTTGGCGTTGATTAAGGGGCCTGACTATGACGGTTTCGCGGGCTGCCGCTCGAGCAGCGAGTCCCAACATTTCTTCGAGCAGCTTGCTAGTGCAGAGTGAGTCTTTGTTTTGAGCGGAGCGAATAAACCAAGACTCACTCTGCACTTGATGGCTCCTAGTTAAAATTAGCCGCATAAGATTTTATGTGGCGACTCATTCAAACCGCCTTCCAGCTGATCAACCTTATTCGCTTCCTGGGCCGTCGGTGATTTCATTCCAGCATTGCCACAGCAACCCCGTCTGAGGGGCGCTCTGGCGTAGCCATAGCGGGCCGATCTTATCGGGGTGTTAGCCAGCTTGCTGGCTTACATGCGCAGCATTCGTAGCTTTGAATTTGTTTTGGTTTTGAGCTTGCTCAAAATGGGGGCAGCACGCGGAATGTGCGCCAAGAGCGCCTGTATTCGTTTCTCTCGGCGTTAGCCTCAATAACTGCGCATAATCTATATTATGTTAAATGGATGATTTGATCGGACAGTATCCCAAATACCTCTTAGCCCTATGTCTGGGCTTACTGCCCTGCGTTCTGTTTTTCCACCTGCCTGAAACACTCCGTTCGCGCCTTGGTTAGCGTGAACATATCGCGGCAGTACTCGCGTGTGAGCTTGTGCGGCTCGCCTTTGGCTTGCTGTTCGTTTTGCTTACTTGGCTGCTGCGCTTCGATAGCTTTGCGCCGGTCTTGATCGCGGTAGTTGTTGACCACACGAGAGTTGTGGTCCCGCACGCTGGTTTCAGGTGCCACGGTGTTTAGTGGCTGGAACTCTACGGCTTCAGACTTGTCTCTATGCTCAGGAGGCACGGTGTCACCAAAATGCACATTGCCCTCTGCGTCGACCCAGCGTTGAACTTCTGCCTGTAGCGGCATGGCCAGTAATAAGAAAAACGGAAGAATTTTGCTGTTCATAATGTCACCTAACAGGCCGAGAAGCTCAGCGGCGTAAAATAGCACGAAAGGCCGCAGCTAATTGGCGCTGGCGCACAGTTTAACTGCCGAACTGTGTTATATTAAAGCGTAGTACGCCTTCCAGAAGCTCACCTATATGCGTTTATCTAATATTATAAGCCCCCTGCTGCTTAGCGCAGCTTTACTTGGCGCGTCCGCCTTTGCCATTCCAACCAAAGCCCCTTTAAGTTACAGCGAAGAACAAAGCGCCACGGCGATAGAGTTGCTGTACCGCTTGCAACAAGGGCACTTTAATAAGCAGCGCATGGACGACGAGCTGAGCAAAGACTTTTTAAACAAGTATTTAGAAATGCTTGATCCATCAAAAATGTTTTTTTATGAAAAAGACATTCAAGGCTTTCGCAAATACGACACCAAGTTCGATAACTTCTTCGCCAAGGGCAAGCTCGATGTACCCTATGAGATATACGCGGTGTATCAACAGCGGGTTCGCTCTCGTTTAAACAATGTTATCGCCCTGCTCGAAGATGAAACGGTCACCTTTAATTTCAACGGCGATGACAGCATTGCTACCGAGCGCAAAGACGCACCGTGGATAAAAACCATGGGTGAAGCTGATGATCTGTGGCACAAGCGCATCAAGCTTAGTTTGTTGAACTTAAAAATGGCCGGCAAGAGCATTGATGAGGCCCGCGAGACCTTAGCCAAACGCTATAAAAACCAGCTTAAGCGCATCGACCAGGAAAAAAGTTCTGACGTCTTTGAGATTGTGCTTAACGCGCTGACCGTTCTATTTGATCCGCACACCAACTATTGGTCACCGCGCACCAATGAAAACTTCAATATAAATATGAGCAAGTCGCTCGAAGGTATTGGTGCGGTACTGCAAAGTGAAGATGAATTTACCAAGGTTGTGCGCCTTGTCACCGGTGGCCCGGCGTCGCGTCAGGGACAGCTAAAAGCCGCCGATCGCATTGTTGGTGTTGGCCAGGGTGACGACGGTGAAATCATAGATGTAGTCGGCTGGCGCCTTGATGAGGTGGTCAACTTAATTCGCGGCCCTAAAAATACCGTGGTTAAGCTCGAAGTTCTGCCTGCCGGCGAATTAATTGGCGCTGAAACCAGCATTGTTAAAATCAGCCGCGACAAAGTCAAACTCGAAGATCAGGCCGCGCAAAAAGCCGTGCTCGAGCTACCCGGTGACGATGGTAAAATCTACAAACTAGGCGTTATTCAGCTGCCCGACTTCTATATAGATTTTGATGCGTTAATGCGCCGCGACCCGAACTATAAAAGCAGCACTAAGGATGTTGCGCGCTTAATTAGTGAGCTGGAGCTCGAAGGCATTGACGGCCTGATTCTTGATCTTCGCAACAACGGCGGCGGCTCGTTAACTGAGGCCACCAGCTTGACCGATCTTTTTATTGATCGCGGTGTTGTTGTACAGATCAAAAATTCCGATGGCCGCGTTGGCCGCCAAAACCAAGCCTATAGCCACCCGCGTTACACGGGCCCGCTAATTGTTATGATCAACCGCCTAAGCGCATCGGCCTCGGAAATTGTTGCCGGCGCCATCCAGGATTATGGCCGCGGCATTATTGTTGGCTCGCGCTCGTTTGGCAAAGGCACGGTGCAAAGCGTTAAAGAGCTTAAACTCGGCCATTTAAAAATGACTGAGTCCAAGTTTTACCGCGTGTCCGGCGATAGCACTCAGCACCGCGGCGTTGTGCCTGATATTAGCTACCCTACCCTAATTGACGAAGAGGAAGTTGGTGAATCCGCGTATGAAAACGCGCTGATCTGGGATCAGATTCGCGCGGTACCACACGATGTTTACAACAACTATTCCCCTCTAATTGCCGATCTTGAAAAGCGCCATGAAAAACGTGTTCAAGGCGACCCTGACTTCAACTACCTGTTACAGCGCATCGACTTTGTTAAACGCAATCGCGCCGAAAAAAGCATTTCGTTAAACGAAGAAAAGCGCGAACAGCGAAAAACCTCGCTCGAAGAAGAGTCTATGCAGCTTGAAAATACTCGCCGCCTCGCCAAGGGTCTGGAGCCGTACAAAGACCTTGAAGCCTATCGAAAAGAAGAAGAAAGTGAGGAGCAAGAACAAGATGCAGGGCCACCTAAAATCGATATCGACGGCGATACCCTGTTAATTGAATCCGGCAATATCCTTGTTGATTTGATTGAAACTAAATATTCAAAAGAACAAAAAATAGCCGACAACAAAAACAATCCGCTCAATCTAAGCCGTTAAATAAGCCGTTAAATAAGCCGTTAAACGGCTATCGAAAGCTTGCCAAGAGGCAGCGGATTAAACAAAAAGGCCCGGGCTGTTTACAGCCCGGGCCTTTTTGTTTGCTTGCATTTAGTGCGCGTCGCGCCTTCACGCCTTTTTTCACCTTAACCCTTAGCACCTTTTCATCTAGGCACCCGGAGCTATAACTCCAGCGATCGCCAGTAGCGCAGCATGGAGGTTAGGGTTTTACTGCTGGTGCTGGCCAGATTCAAATAGTCGTCAAAACCGGCTTCAAAGGCATCTACGTCGCGCTCACTGCAATTAATGCCCAGGCCGACAATCGGAATAAAACTCTCTTCGCTGGCTTTGTTGCTCTCGCTATAGCGTATGGTATCAACCAGTGAGGCAATATCTTTTTGGCGTGTGCACGGAATAACAACCATCGGGTTGTCTGACTCAAGCAGTATTTTCTTTAAATTGTCTTTGCTGGCAAGTTTAAGTTGCTGCCCTGGCACAACTTGGCAGGCTTCGCGCAGCCGGCTGACTTCGCTTTCATCGCCGACCAAAATAACGTTGCCGGTCTGGCATTTAGGTTGGGCCTGCATATCACCTTTACCGGTGTAGACATACTCAAAGGTCGATTCAAGCTCAAATAAACCCAGCGGTTTGCTGACAAAATAAAAACCGAGCTTTTCATCAAAACCCAGGTCTTTAAGCTCTTTGTGCCTGGTTTCAGATGCAGCAATTAATTTATTTACGCTTTTTAGTGCATCGCTATCGCGCAGGGCCTCGAGCAGGGCCAGGCAATCGGCTTGGTCTTGCTCGTGATAAATCAATATATTTTCAATCGCGCGGCCGCTGTCAACGCGGTCAGTCAGTAAGTTTTTAACCCGGCGAAACTGGGTCTCGGTGGTAATCTGAAAGCCAAGCGCATCGAGCTCCTGGCGTTTGATGTCGACAATCGCCGGGTTGCTGCCAACTAATAGGATGGATTTGCCGTTAAAGCGGTTTTTGTGGAAGTCGACCTGGCCGCTGTTGTCAGCAATATCCAGCTTGCAACTAAAGCGCAGCTGGTAATCGTAAGTTGGAGTATTGAGCTGCTCTATATCGCCTTCCATTAAGTTGGCGAGCCCTTTGGCCAACACCAACTCCAGGCTTTCACTATCGGCGCCGCCACTTGTTGGCTCTTTATTCGCATCCTTGCTGCGCATACGCCGAACATTAACGTGTAGCTCCCCTGCTCGTTCGTATTCGCGTAAAAACTGCACCTCGACAATCAGCGCAACATCGTTCGCATCTCTCAGCACTTGGACAATTAAACTGCGCACAACTTCGGCAAAACGTTTGGCGTCGCCTTTTAAACGCATGGGTAAATTCGGTGACAGCGCGGTTTCGATCTGCACACCCTGCGCTTCAGCACTTTGTACAAACTCTGAGACTAAAAATTGAATCTCGTGACGCACATTAAAAATACGCGGCTCGATGCGCAATTTGCGCGCAAGAATCGCACGGAAGGTACTTAAGGTTCGCTGCAGCTCGATCAGCTTCTGGGTATCGTTTTTTTGCCCGGGCGCTGATAAGTGCTCACAGAGCTCTTTATCCATCGATGCAAAAAACTCGCGGCTCAAACGCTCGTTAAGTTTGCTGGTAATACGCGCCTGTTCGTCGTTGACCACGCGCTTGCCAAGCGCATAACCGGCCTCGAGCTTTTCCCAGTAGTTGTCTGAGATTAAGCGGCACTGGTGCACAAGAATCAGATAAAACATCAACATCAGTGCGCCGTAGATGTAGCCGCTTAAGCCTCCGATGATCATGGCCGCCGCCGCCGCCGGCATCAAACCAAAAAACTGGTAATACGACAAAAAACGGTGATACGGTGCAAACGCGTGCGCAGTGGTGGAAAAAAATACCACCGTATACAGCCACAGAAGTGGCGTCTCATAACCGAGGCCGAGCTCAAGCGTGATGCTGACCATAATGAGCCCCCACCAGATAGAGCCAATTAAGGTCACAATAAAATACGACTGGCGCCAGCGAGCAGGACCGCGCGGATAGAGCTGCTCAAAACGAAATAGATAAAAACCGCGCAGCAAGGTAACCACAAGTAAACCGGTGCTCAGCACCACGGTCATTACCGGGTTTTCGGCAACAAACTTTCCGCCAATCAGGCAGACCAAAAAAGCGATGAAATTAAAGATCAGCCCACGGCGACTGTACTTGGCCATGCGCGCATCGGTTTCGCGCATGATGTGGCGGTCTTTTTGTACTTTACTGCAGGGCTGGAAAAAGTGGCTCATAAGATCGAACTAAGCGAGATTAACGCGCAAAGTGTATATCTTCTTAAGGCCTGTTAACACTAATTAAACGCTAACAGGCGATATCAAAAAGCGGCTTCATCTTTGAAACCGCTTTGCTCTTTGTTCCTGAGCAGTTGCTTTGTTACTGTTATTAAGGCCACGAAGATCTGGCTATTTTTTGAGCGCTTCAATTAACTCGGGCACTGCATCAAATAAATCCGCCACCAGGCCGTAGTCGGCAACCTGGAAAATAGGCGCGTCTTCATCTTTATTAATGGCCACGATCACCTTGCTGTCTTTCATGCCCGCTAAATGCTGAATAGCACCGGATATACCCACCGCAATATACAGTTCGGGAGCAACGATCTTGCCCGTCTGACCTACTTGCATATCGTTGGCGGCAAAACCTGCATCCACTGCAGCGCGCGAGGCACCGACCGCGCCGTTGAGCTGGTCGGCAAGTTCATAGCTGAGCGCAAAATTTTCAGCACTGCCCATGCCTCGCCCCCCGGAAACCACCACACGTGCGGCAGCAAGCTCTGGGCGCTCGCTCTCGGCCAGCTCTTGCCCAATAAATGAACTTAAATTTTGCGCCGGGCTCGCCTCAATACTGCGTATAGGCGCTGTGCTGTCTTGTGCTTGGGCCGCATCAAAACTCGAGCTGCGCAGCGTGATAAATATACACGCTTCAGCGCAGCGCACCTTCGCCAGCGCATTACCTGCATAGATCGGGCGAACAAATATCTGAGCACTTTCAATCTGACAGACATCGCTCAAACATGGCGCATCAGCAAGCGCGGCGGCGCGCGGCAACAGGTTTTTGCCAAAGGTACCGGCAGCGCAGAGAATATGGCTGTAATCAGCCGCAAGGCTTTGCAGCAGCGGCGCCAGTTCTTCAGCGAGTTGATGTTCATAGTGATCCGCATCGGCCAGCAGCACGGCGCGGCTTGCCCAAAGTGCGGCCTGCTGCGCAAGCGCCTGACACTGTTTGCCGGCAACAAGCACATCGATTTCGTCGCTCAGCTGGCTCGCAGCCTGAACCACGTTGGCAATATTGGCATTGAGCTTGTCGTTTTTATGTTCCGCAATAATTAACACAGCCATTAGATCACCTTCGCCTCGTTTTTAAGTTTGTCGACAAGTTCGTCAACACTCGCGACTTTTATTCCGGCCTTGCGTGTCGGCGGTGTCATGACCTCAAGCAATTCGCTGCGCGCTGTGCAATCAACACCGAGCTCGTCGAGTGTCAGGCTCTTTAGCGGTTTTTTCTTGGCTTTCATAATATTTGGCAGTGCGGCAAAGCGCGGCTCATTTAAGCGCAGATCGGTGGTGATCAGCGCAGGCAGTTTGAGCTCGAGCGTCTCGAGACCGCCGTCAATTTCGCGCGTCACCGTTACCGAGCTGTCACCGAGCTCTAGTTTTGATGCGAAAGTGCCCTGGCCCATGCCACACAGGCCAGCAAGCATTTGCCCAACTTGATTGTTGTCGCCATCGATACTCTGCTTGCCGAGAATAACCAGTTGTGGCTTTTCTTCATCAACAAGCTTCTGTAAGCATTTGGCAATGGCCAAAGGTTCAAGCTTACTGTCGCAAACGACATGAATGGCGCGGTCTGCACCGATGGCCATCGCCGCGCGAAGCTGCTCAACGGCCTTGTTCTCGCCAATGCTAAGCACCACCACTTCGCTAGCCTGGCCCGCCTCTTTGAGCCTAACTGCCTGTTCTACGGCAATTTCACAAAAGGGATTGATGGACATTTTACAATTGCGAAGATCAACATCACTGCCGTCTTCGAGGGGGCGAACTTTTACGTTGTAATCAACAACACGCTTAATCGCGACGAGTATTTTCATTCCTTTAACCCGGTTTATTATCTTTTGGCAAGTATAGCTTTTATTGCAATTAGAAAGCACGGCTTGCGCAAGAAGTGTTTTACAGCACACAGGCACAGCGCCTCATGTGCATTGGTCTATTTTTCCCGGGCCACATATACTGAAATTAAAGTGCATGTTCAAAGGGGGAACACATGCAGCGCGAGAGCATGGAATACGATGTCATTATTGTCGGCGCGGGGCCCGCAGGTCTTAGCGCGGCAATTCGCCTGAAACAACAGGCGCCCGAGCGCACTGTCTGCTTGCTCGAAAAAGGCTCAGAAATAGGTGCGCATATTTTATCGGGTGCAGTGTTTGAAAGCCGCGCCCTGGATGAGCTCTTTCCCGATTGGTCATCCATGCAGGCGCCTTTACATACCAAGGTAAGCGAAGATCAGTTGTTTTATTTCACCGGCAGCCAAAGCGCACACAAAGTGCCGTCGATGCTGGCGCCATTTACGCTGAATAATCACGGCAACTACATTATTAGCCTCGGCAATTTGTGCCGCTGGCTCGGCGAGCAAGCCGATGCGTTGGGTGTGGAGATTTTCCCGGGTTTTTGTGCCCAGGAAGTATTGGTTAACGGCGATAATGTGGTTTACGGCGTTGCCACCGGCGATATGGGGCTAGACAAAAACGGCAATCAAAAACCCAGCTTTGAACCGGGCATTGAGTTGCACGCACCGTATACAATATTTGCTGAAGGTTGCCGAGGCCATCTCGGCAAAGAGCTTATTCAGCACTATGCACTCGATGAAGGGCGCGAACCCCAGCACTATGCGCTCGGTATTAAAGAAATCTGGAAAGTAGCCAGCGACAAACACCGCCAGGGTTTAGTTTTACACAGCGCAGGCTGGCCACTGAATGAAAGTGGTAGTCACGGCGGCGGCTTTTTATATCACCTGGAAGATAACCAAGTCGCCGTAGGTTTGGTGGTTGACCTAAATTACACCAACCCCTACGTCAGCCCCTACGATGAATTTCAGCGCTTTAAGTTACACCCTAAGATCCGCCACTATCTCGAAGGCGCCGAGCGCACCGCTTACGGGGCTCGCGCCATCAGTAAAGGCGGCCTGCAAAGCCAACCGAAAATGAGCTTTCCCGGTGGCTTGTTGATCGGCGACGACGCCGGCACCTTAAACTTCGCCAAGATCAAAGGCAGCCATACCGCGATGAAAAGCGGCATGTTGGCGGCCGATTGCATCGTCGAAGCTTGGTCTAAGCCAAGCACCACGCAGACAAACTTGCCCTATGCCAAACACTACAAAAAAAGCTGGGCCTGGCGCGAAATTCACCAGCAGCGCAACTTTGGCCCGGCACTTCGGCGCTGGGGCAGCGTTTGGGGCGCCGTGTACAGTTTTGTTGATCTGAACCTGTGCCGCGGCAGATTGCCGTGGACCTTAAATAACCGCCAGGCCGATCACAGTGTACTCAGGCCCAAACAGGAATGCCAACCACCCGCCTACCCCAAACCCGACGGCAAGTTGAGCTTCGACAAACTGTCGTCGGTGTATTTATCCAATACCAATCACGAAGAAGACCAACCCTGTCATTTGCAGCTTCTCAATGCTCAGTTACCGCTCGCCTCGCATTTAGAGAGGTGGGATGAACCGGCGCAGCGCTACTGCCCCGCCGGTGTGTATGAATTTGTAGAAAACGACGGCAAAAAAGAATTTCGTATCAATGCGCAAAACTGCGTGCACTGCAAGACTTGCGATATCAAAGATCCGTCTCAGAATATACGCTGGGTGGCGCCCGAAGGCGGCGGCGGCCCGAATTATCCGAATATGTAGTAAGCCGGCATCCGCCTAGTTTCGGGACGCTTGCACTTAAGCGAACAATATTGCTGTTAGGGGCCTTGTTTTAGAGCCGGTGCTTAGGCCTTGACGTTTTTTTGCACACTGTGGTGCTGGGTTTAAGGTCTGAGCTCTAAGAGCTGCGCGCACCGCCGAGCTGCCTAACGTAGTCTCTGAGCGCCGGCTCTATCAAGTCTGCGGCGCTGTCATCAAGCGAGTTAAACAGCGACGATTTTTGCCTGATCACGCGGCTGTCTAAGAGCTTGCCACTGTAGGTCTCGTAGAGGTTGAGCTGGATAAGTAACTCATCTGCGCCCCAGCTTTGCCCCGGGTGCTGATGTTTGCCCTCTTGCATTTCCGTCCAGCTGGAGAGCTGATCGTTGAGCTTGAGCACATCGCTGACAATCAAAAACTCAAAACCCTGATTGTAGGCAGCAAACAGCGGGTTGAGCTCACCCTCGCCAGGCCCGGGTTCGAGCCTTCGGCTGTGGCTAAAATTAGCGCGCAAACTTGCCGTTAACTCACGCTCAAGCCTTAAGGCCGCGCGCTGTATAGTGGCATCAACGGGCTCGGGCGCCGATCGAACAGCAATGCGTGCCGAGTGGTGCAGGCGCCAGTCCAGGCTTTTATTTTGCGAGTGCGACGGCGCCAAAAAAAGGTTCGCCCGCCCCTGCTGCCAAAGCTGTTGTGTATAGTGCGCTGTGCAAGCACTTAACAGCAGCGGCATACTAACTAGAATAAAAACTAAATAGATTGTGCGATATCGCTCAGCCATAAACCGTGCCCGGGCATCACCGTGGGGAGTCTTCTTTTGTTTATCGGCAGCAGCGCAAAAGAGCTTAACAATTACAATCAGGCAAGGTCGCCTTATGAATAGTCAAAGTTCAAAGACTAAAACCAACACAAAACAATGCCCCGATGCTGAGCTGCAGGTGGCGCCTAGCATGCTCGACATACTCAAGCTTGAAGCACGTTCAGCATCAAGTTTTCAAAGCTGTGTTCAGCGCGAGAACTTTCGCAGTCATTTATTTGGTGGGCAAGTCATAGCGCAAGCACTGCGCGCCGCGTGTCACACCGTCGACAGCGACCGCTGCGCCCACAGTTTACACGCCTATTTTTTGCGCGCGGGTACGGCCGCAAAGCCAGTTGACTATGAGGTCGAGAACTTGCGAGACGGCAAAAGCATCTCGAGCCGGCGCATTCTCGCCAAACAAGACAAGCACGTATTGTTTTCAATGAGCGCATCGTTCCACAAACACGAACAGGGTTTTAGCCACCAGCAGGATATAGACCTCAGTGACTGCCCAAGCCCTGAGCAACTGCTGCAACAAAAGCAAAAAGAGCAAGAAAAGCACGGCGCAAAACCTGCGCAAAGCACGGTTAACACCATGCCGTTTGAATTTGTCAGCGCCAGCGGAGATTTGTTTTTAAGCGAGCAGGTTCAAGCGCCCGAAGCGCGTTTTTGGCTGCGCAGTGCCCTGCCCGAGCACACAAGTTCAATAGAACAAGCCTGCGCCCTTGCCTATGTGTCGGATCTAGGTTTATTGGCAACCGCCGTCTTGCCCCACCCCTCGAACCTGTTTTCCGACAAACTTGCACCGGCGAGCATTGATCACGCACTGTGGTTGCACAACGTCGACTTCGACTTAAACGACTGGTTGCTGTGCTGCAGCACCAGCCCGTGGGCGGCTAATGCCAGGGGCTTTACCACTGCGCGTTTTTACGACCGCCGCGGAGTCTTAGTGGCCAGCGCTGCGCAAGAGGGGCTGCTGCGCTTTAACAGCTATACTGAGGAAAAATAAATAATTTAAGGGCCATTCATGGACACCAAAGCGAGCATCAATGAAGCCATTTCAATTCTCAACCCACTGTTACAGGCGCTTGAAGCAGGTTTTTGGGACAGCAGCCAACTGGAAGTAAAAGATCGCGTTTTTGACCTTGTCAGCTGCGTCAATGCCGAACTCAACGAGCTGGCCAAGCTCAGTGTCAGTGATCTCGATTTGCCCTATGAACCCATTACACCGAACTTTGTTGAAAGCTGCCGCAAATTTCAGATCTTAGGTGAAAATCTTGAAGCTTGGTTTTTGCGCACTTCCACATCGGCCGAGCTTAAAGCCCGGCTGCCACAAGCGGCTGCCCTGTTGACGCGCTGTCATCTATAGGCCTTTTGATCCCGAGCTCGCTGCGTTCCATGCCCTGTATACATCAAGGCAATATCCAGACCTGATCCCCTGTATCAAGGCCAAATTCGCGGCTATGTGTCGTGAACGACGTTTGAGCGAAGACGATATAAAGAAACGGTTTAACCAGAGGCTGAACTTCGCTGGCAAAAGCGCTGGCTCTTACCATACTTAAGACAACGGTGTTCCACCTCCCCCAAGTGGGCCCCGTATGCTACACGGTTTAGACCCCGTAGCTTTGTTGAGGATATTTGTCCTTAATGTTTCACTCCTAATGGTCCTGGCCCGGCAACCCTCCCCCGAGTTGTCGGGCTTTTTTTATGGTTGTTTTGCAGCTTTTCTAAGCCCACCCAGGGTTTTAAGGCCCAATCGAAGCTCGAACAATCACGCCGGTGCCGTGCCGGGGATTAAATCCATATTTTCATCAAGTGGTGGATAGGCAAGCCCGCGCTCATCGCAAAATTTTGTTAATTTGGGATAGGCCCAGCGGAAAAACAAGCGTTGATAGGCTGTGTCATCGATGCGCTGGTGCTGGTAAAAACCTGCTTGCTGACGCTGGCGCTGCGCTTCGGACAGGATAATCGCCGCGGCAACACTGACATTAAACGACTCGACCATGCCCATCATCGGGATAACAATCTCGTTGTCACACAACGCCAGGGCTTTGTCGCTGACACCGCTTAACTCAGTGCCCATAACCAGCGCCGTTTTTTTACAAAAATCTATGTCGCGATAATCTATGGCTCGATCGCTAAAGTGCGCGGCAACCAGCTGGTGCCCCTGCTGCTTGAGTTTGCTTAAGGCCAGCTCGGCACTTTGGTGGTGGTGGGTATCGACAAATTTATCGGCACTGGCCGATGTGCCACGGTAGCTGCGGTATTCCATTTCGGTGACCACACAGTGCACATCCTGCACGCCGACAGCGTCACAGGTGCGTATAATGGCCGCCAAGTTGCGATCTTTTACGATTTTATCGGTGACAACACAGAGGTCGGGCTGGCGGCGCCGCAACACCTCATCAATTCGCTGCTTTCGTTCCGGGGTCATTGTTACAATGGCTCTGTCGGTGGGGGCGCGCATTTTAAGACAGTTATTTGACAAAAAAAATATCTTTTCCACAGACTCTGTGGATAACTTGGTGGATAGCTGCGTGAGAAGTCGCTCTATTGCAGAGTTGTTGCGGCACTGACACAAACTGGTTAAATTTTAACCTAAGAAATATTTATCTTATAAAACAATAGGTTAAGAGGTTTTTTTAGCTCAAAACTAGCCTGTCAACCGTTATGGCTTAATATAACTGTCATTTTTCTGGTTGTTGTGCATAAGCATGGTTAGTGCATCCTAACCACGAAGGCCTTTTAGTAACAAAACTCTAACATTTCAAATTTGTTATAGCGAAAAAGACGACTAGTTTTGCTTATAAGGAAGCATTGCGTGATTTCAAACAATTCTATAAAACGGATAGATAGTCAGGAATTTGAAGCGCTTTTAACCTCGGCATCCGTCGAGAACCATGCTGATCAAAACGCCATTCCAGCGCAGCGCCTTGTTGTGCTCTGCGCCAATAACCGCCAAGCCCGCTTCCTTAAACATAAACAGTGCCTTAAGCAGCAACACAGCAGTGTTGCGGTGCATGCTTTTGACAGCTGGTTGGAACAACTTTGGCTAAACGCTCAGCAAAGTCAGCCCGAGCGCTACCGGCAAACACTTATTCCGGCGCAATATAGCTCGGCGATTTGGGCGACACTTGTCGATCAACATCAAAGCCAGTTGCCCGCGCTTGTCAATCGCCCGGGCCTTGCCGCCGCCTTGGAAAAATCATGGCGCCTGCTCAGAACCTACGCACTTGATGTGACGAGCAGCAGCGCCGATGAGGCCTATGCCAGCCACCAGGAATACCACTTGTTACTGCATTTAGGTGAGCTGTACCAACAGCGCCTTGATGATCTCGACTGCGTGGATAAGCAACAAGCAGCAAACTTACTTGCCAAGTACCCGCTTGAAAGCGAGCAGCGCCCACTTGCCTTGCTCTACGGTTTTGCCGACCTAAGCCCGCTGCAAGTTGCCTTGCTCAACGCGTACTTTGACGAATACCGTATGGTGAACCTGCCCGATCTAAACAAATACTGTGTCGTGCAACGCTGCTCAAGCGATGGCGACGAACTCGAACGTGCAGCGAGCTGGGCAAAACAGCGGGTACAAGCGCACCCGGGGGCAAATATCGCCATTGTCGTGCCCGACTTACACACGCGTAAAACGCAAATTAGCACCGAGTTTGATCGCTATTTTAACTGCAGTGCGTATCTGCACAGCGACGTCGATCAACACTCAGACTTTTTTGACATCAGTGCCAGCACAGCCCTCGGCGAGCACAAGCTTGTCGCAGATATGGTTGAACTGATCTCACTTGGCAGTCGGTCCATCGACAAACAGCAACTGGCCACACTGTTGCAATCGGGATATTGGGGGCAGTCATACAACGCCGCCAGAGCCGTGCTTATGCGCTGGCTTAACCAAAGCAATACGCCTGAGTGTCAGCTTGGCGACTTACTTGAACAACTGCACCGAGCCAGCGCTCGGGCACTGGCCACTGGCGATAAACCGGACCATGCTGAACTGCATTCAGACAGCTCAGCCGAAACGATACAGCGCTATCGACAGAGCATCGACGAGCTCGAAAGCCAGTTGCTTTGCATGGCCAACTTTTCCCGCCAGCGCCACAGCCAGACGCTGAGTTCGTGGCTAGAGCTTATGCTCAAGCAGCTCAGTGCGCTCGGCTGGCCTGGCGCACGCGCACTCGGCAGCAGTGACTACCAAATTCTTCAAGCCCTACTCAAACAACTCAAAGCCATGCAGCGATGTGACGCCATTCGTGCGATACCGCTGAGTTTTACCCAATTCTTAAGCCAACTAAAGCTCTGGCTGGCGCAAAGCCCACTGCAAATCGAGGTTAAACATCCGCGGGTGCGTGTGCTTGGGCTTATGGAAGCTGTCGGCCTTGAGTTTGATTACTGCCGTGTGCTCGGCGTAAGCGATAGCGCGCTGCCACAAAGTGTTGCGCCCGACCCGTTTATCCCGCTCGAGCTGCAAAAGCAAATGCACATGCCGCGCGCCAGTGCCGAGCGCGAACTCAGCTACGCGCGCGAGTTGTTATCTGGCCTGCGCCAGTGCAGTGAACAGCTAGTTTTTAGTTATGCTGATCAAATCGACGGCAATGCCCAGCAAGCGAGCCCACTGCTTAATGAACTAGTAAGCGATGCCGCACTCGATGCAAACGACATTGGCGATGAAACAGGCCAGAGCTCGCGCATGCACTCGCCCATCAATAGCTGGGTGCAACAGGCCGCGTCACTGCGCCGCTTTGACAGCGTTGCCACCGGTTTAGCACCACCACTAAAACCGGGTGCGGCACTGCCCGGAGGCAGCTCACTGCTGGCTTTGCAGTGGACCAACCCGCTGTACAGTTTTTTTCGCTATGGCTTAAACATCGATGTCGAGCAAATTGCCGAGCTCGGCTTCAGCCCGGCTCAGCGCGGCAGCGCCCTGCACAATGCCCTGGCCCAGATTTTCAAACATAAAAGCGATAACATCGCCATCGCTAGCTGGCGCCAACAGGCGAGCTATCGCGACGAGCTCAACGAACTTGTGCAGTTGAGTGTGGACGCTGAAAAGCACCCGGCAAGGCCACTCGCCGAGCTACTTGTGCACTTTGAAGTTAATTACCTGAGCTGCGCCATCGATCACTTCCTGCAAGCAGAGCTCGAGCGCAAACAAGCCTTTTGTGTTGAGGCCACCGAAGCCTGCTACGAACTGATGATTTTGGGCCACCGCTTGCGACTGCGCTTAGATCGGCTTGACGAGGTCCAGGGGCAAGCGCTGATACTCGACTACAAAACTGGAAAAACCAGCTTAAGCGCCGCCTTAAAAAAAGACATTAGTGACTTTCAGCTGGCGCTTTACAGTATGTGTCTGGCCGATAAAAAGCTAGCCGGGCTCGCCTACATCACTATCAAAGAGCAGCAGTCTAGCTATAACGGCATCGTCGATGAGCAAAGCGATATCGACATCAGCGGAGTAAAGAGCCTTGCCAAACAGCGTTTGCCGCACTGCTCGTCGTGGCCCGAACAACTTGCGCACTGGCGAGACTGTGTTGAGCGCACCGCCTCTGAGTACATTCACGGCAAGGCTGATTATCACTTGCGAAACCCATCCCAGCTGCGATTTTACCGCGATTACGAGCTGGCCGTTCGCGAGGAGGAGCGCCGATGAACACGCCTCAATTAAACGACCTTCAGGCCCGCGCTGCGGCCGTCGATACACTCAAGTCCTTTGCTGTCTCTGCGCCAGCCGGCTCGGGAAAAACCGGCCTGTTAAGTTTGCGCTTTTTAAAACTGCTGTCGCAGGTACAAAAGCCCGAAGAGATACTCGCCATCACCTTCACCCGCAAAGCGGCGCGCGAGATGCACGAGCGCATTGTCGAGGCCCTGCAACAAGCCAGGCATTACGCCGGGCGCAGCGAGTTAGACGGCAGCGCGCTGGAGCCCTATCAGCAGGCGCTGCTCGATGCCGCCAGCGCCGCCTTGAAACGCTCCGATGAATGTGGTTGGGACCTGCTCAACAACAGCCTGAGGCTGAATATTTCGACCATTGATGGTCTGTGCAAACAACTGTGTAACGCGCTGCCCTTTTTCAGTGGCTTAGGCGCAAACAGCGGCATTGTCGATCAGCCCGGAACCGAGTATCGCATCGCGGTTGAGCGCTGGTTGCAGCGCCAGCTTAAGCAGCGCGATCACAAAGAGCTAAGCCAACTGCTTGTGCACTTTGGCGGCAAGCTCGAGCGTTTAACTGAATTGCTGTGTCGCCTTTTGAGTGTGCGCGAACAGTGGTTGCCGCTGCTGGTACACGCCCGCCAAAATCACAGCGAACTGCAAAGCCATTTTCAGCGGGTCTTAGTGGCGTGGGTGGAGCAGGCCCAGCAGCAAGTAGCCCAGTTACTCGCACCGTATGAAACCGAGCTGATCGATTTACTTGCCTATGCTGCAGCGAACAGCGATGAGGCCAAAGACCCGGAACCGCTTCGCCGCCTCGCTCAAGTGAGCGCCTTTCCCATCAGCGCCGAACACAGCCAGTGGTGGCGCGACCTGGCTAATTTCTGCTTAAGCAAAGGCGCGACACCGGCATTTCGCAAGCGCCTGGATAAAAACCTGGGTTTCCCGGCGGGCAACTCTAAAGCCGAAAAAGATCAGGCCAAAGCCAAAAAGCAGGCCCTGCTGCAAGTCTTTGCCGAGATCGACAGCATGCCCGGCTTGCTAGCTCAGATGCATCAACTGCGGCGCCTGCCCGATGGCTATTACAGTGAGCAGCAGTGGCCGGTGCTGCTGGCTTTATTGCAGGTACTGCCGGAGCTTGCCGCCGAGCTTAAGTTGCGCTTTAGTGAGCTCGGCCAAAGCGACTTCAGCGAGATTGCACTCGGCGCCGTTAGCGCACTTAACAGCGACATCGGCGATATGGATCTGTTGCAGCGCCTCGACTACCGCCTGCAACACTTGTTGATCGATGAGTTTCAAGATACCAGCCAGCTGCAGCTTGAGTTGTTGCAGGCGCTGACCCAGGCCTGGCAGCCAGACGACGGCCGCACACTGTTTTTAGTTGGCGATGGCATGCAGTCGTGCTATGGCTTTCGCAACGCCAATGTCGGTATTTTCTTAACGATGCGCACTAAGGGCTTAGATAATATCGCACTTCACTCGCTGGATCTGACCGCCAATTTCCGCTCGGATCCTTTGATCGTTAACTGGGTTAACAACTGTTTTGGACCGAGCTTTCCGCTCAAAAATGACATTAACCTCGGCGCCGTTAGTTATATTCCATCGCAGACGAGTAAAAGTGCCTGCAGCGATGCCTGCGTTGAGCTTAGGGCATTCGACGCAGACAGCGAGCACACCGGCGCTGAGGCAAACTTTATCTGCGCCCAGATCAAACAACTTCAGCTTAGCGCGCCCGAACAAAGCATCGCCGTGTTAGCCAAGAGCCGCGCCCACCTTAGCGAGCTGATTACCGCTTTGCAGGCCGCCAACATCGCCTATCAGGCCATCGACATCGATCGCCTAAGCAGCAAGCGCCACGTTCAAGATGCGTTGATTTTGTGCCGCCTGCTTTTTGATCCGGCCGATACCCTCGCCTGGCTCGCACTGCTGCGCTCGCCGTTTTGCGCATTAAACCACCGCGATTTAAGCGCCTGCTTAAGCGAGCGCCCGCAACAACTTACGCATACAGAGCGTTTGCGAGAAGTACTCAGCCAGCAAAAACTCAGCGATGGCGGGGCCGAGCGTTTAGCGAAACTGCTCGAGCAGCTCGAGCCGGTGCTGGCTGCGCGCCACCTGCGCAGAGCTCAGCACAACCTTGAGCGCCTGTGGTATCTGCTCGGTGGGCCGCTGTTATTAAACAGCGAGGCCGAACGCGACGACCTGCAGACATTATTTGCCCTGGTTGGCGAGCACGAAGTCGCCGGCCAGATCAAGGACTGGCCGCGTTTTGAGTCGGCACTCGACGAGCTCTACGCCGCCGCGGCCAATACTCCGGGGCCGTCGGTGCAGCTGATGACCATGCACAAAAGTAAAGGGCTTGAGTTTGACACGGTGTTTTTACCCGGCCTGGCCCGCGCGTCGCGTGCGCAAGACAGCGAGGCGCTGTACTGGCTAGAGCGCCTGAATGAAGCCGGGTATTCCGATTTTATTTTAAGCCCGATCGCCCGCTACGACGCCGATGACGACGACAGCCTAAGCGCGTTTATTAAAGCTCAGCACAAACTCAAGCAGAGTTACGAAAACCACCGCGTTTTTTATGTTGCGTGCACACGTGCGCGCAAGCGCCTTTATCTGACTGGCGAGTTTAAGCTCGATGAGCAAGGCAAGCTGCAAGCTCCACCGGCAGGCTCTCTGCTCGGCCCGGCCTGGCAGCAACTGCAATCGCAATTTGAACTCGGCCCGTCGTTAACCAGCTCACGTTCCGAGGCGCTCGCAAGCCAGCACCCGGATTCCCCTTCTATATCTCTGTTAGAAAACGCAGGCCCTGCTTGCGAAAGCGATGGCACAAGCAAAATAACGGCGCTGTCCGGTAATTGGCGCACTGCGTTTGAACAGCACTTTGCGCGGCCAGCGGCTCAAGCTTTTGACAACAGTGATTTTGATTTAATGAGCAGCTGGCGCGAGCTCGACAGTATTGAAAGCCGCGCAGGCACGGTGCTGCACCGAGTGCTGGCGCACTTTAGTGAAAATCCAGATCAGGCCCAAAGCCACTACCTCGCAGTGAGCAAGGGGAGCGACGCCGCCTGGCAAAGCCTGTTTCGCCAGCAGGGTGTCGACGTTGAGCACAGCCGAGGTTTTATTGAGCACTTTCGCCACTGTCTGGCGCAGCGCCAGCATGAAGACGTGTTTCAGTGGTTGATGCAGGCGCGCACATTTTCGCGCAGCGAATGGCCGCTCAGCTATTTAAGCTCGCGCGCGGATATGCGCTCGGTGGTGATCGACCGCTGCTTTATCGACGCCGATACGTTGTGGCTGATCGACTACAAAAGCTCTAAGCCCACGGACGGGCAAAGCTTGCAGCAGTTTATCGATGAAGAAAAACGCCGCTACGCAGAACAGCTTGCAGGCTATAAGCATGCACTGAGCATCTATTTTGCCCAGCGCTCGAGTGTGTTATTTACTCAAACCCGCTGTGCACTGTATTTCCCCCTGCTCGGCCAGCTAGCCGAACTGGAAAACTTGGCGCAAGCGAGTCTTGACCTGGATTAAAGCTTTGTAACAAGGGCTTGGCTGGCCCTTTTAATTCAGTACAATAGCGGGCCGTTTTTAACTTAATACGCTGCTCTAGCAGCTCTGGTGTCTACAATGTCCAATGTTCAAGACCTGAACATCATTTCTACCGAAACGCTGATCACGCCGGAAGCGCTGCAAGCGGATATCCCGCTCAGTGAAAAAGCCGCGCGCGTTGTCACCGAAGGCCGTGAATCGGTTCGTGCCATTCTCGACCGCAAAGACCCTCGACTGATGGTTGTCATCGGTCCCTGCTCTATTCACGATACAGAAGCAGCCATTGATTATGCTAAGCGCCTCAAGGACTTAGCGGACAAAGTTAAAGACAGTCTTTATATTATTATGCGTGTGTATTTTGAAAAACCGCGCACAACCGTCGGCTGGAAAGGCCTGATTAACGACCCCTACCTCGACGACAGTTTTAAAATTCAAGACGGCCTGCACGTCGGCCGCAAGTTGATGCACGATATCAGTGAAATTGGCCTGCCCATTGCCACCGAAGCGCTCGACCCAATTTCACCCCAGTACCTGCAAGATCTGGTTACCTGGTCGGCCATTGGTGCGCGCACCACTGAGAGCCAAACTCACCGCGAGATGGCTTCGGGCTTGTCCAGCCCCATCGGCTTTAAAAATGGTACCGACGGCAGCCTGACCGTGGCCATCAATGCTTTGCAAAGCGTGAGCAGCTCTCACCGTTTTCTCGGTATCAACCGCGAAGGCAAGGTCAGCATCGTGCACACCGCCGGCAACAAATACAGCCACGTGGTCTTGCGCGGAGGCGGCGGCAAACCCAACTACGACGCCGTCAGTGTTGCCGTTGCTGAGAAAGAGCTCGATAAAGCCGGTGTCTCGCGCAACATAATGGTTGACTGCAGCCACGCCAATTCCAATAAAAACCACGAGTTACAGCCGCTGGTGTTCGACAATATTGCCAACCAGATCCTCGAAGGCAACGAGAGCATTATCGGCGCTATGATCGAATCCAATATCAGCCCCGGCAATCAAAAAATTAATGCCGACCTCAGCAAAATGGAATACGGCGTATCGGTTACCGATGCCTGCATCGACTGGGAAACCACCGAAAAGTCGCTGTTAGACATTGCTGAAAAACTTAAACCAGTTTTGGCAAACCGCTCTTAAGTTATTGTTTTAATTAGCTTTAACAAAAAAAGGCTCCGTACGGAGCCTTTTTTTGTTTCCAGCCTAAACCCAGCCGCATCAGGCGCCTGAGCGAATGATACAAACTAATAATAGGCGTGGCTTTTGTCGCTGTGATCGGTGGCGTCGCGCACGCCTTTGAGTTCGGGTATATGTTCGATCAGGCTTTTCTCAACCCCTTGTTTTAGGGTCATATCCACGGCTGAACAGCCCTGGCAGCCGCCGCCAAACTTGAGCACGGCATAGCCATCTTCAGTTAATTCAACCAGGCTAACATTGCCGCCGTGAGCGGCAAGGCCGGGGTTAACTTCGTTGTAGAGTACGTAATTGATACGCTCTTCAAGGCTGCTGTCTTCGGTTAGCTTAGGCATCTTGGAGTTGGGCGCGCGTATCGTCAGCTGCCCACCCATTTTATCCGGGCTGTAATCGACCTTGGCCTCATCCAAAAACGGTACGCTGGGGCCATCAAAAAAGGCGGTAAAACCCTCCATCTCCATGGTGACGTCGTCTTCCTGCGCATCGCCGGGTTTGCAATACGCGATACAGGTCTCCGCCTTTGGCGTGCCCGGGTTTGCAACAAACATTCGAATGCCCGTACCTTCAACACCCTGCTTGTCGAGTAAACCCTTTAAATATTCCTGTGCAGATTCAGTAATGTCGACGTTGACCATAGCCTAGAGATCTTAATACCTTAGTAAAACGGTCAAGTATTGTAGAGCAAAGCACGACAGGTGCATAGCGGAAGCTATATCAAAATATTTTGATGTAGCTGGGGAAGTCGCTATACTTTGCATCTTTTTTAAACTGCGTACAATGCACGCCCCAGCGCGAGCAGCGCACAATTAGAAGTACCTACAAGAGTCAGCCATGCAGTCACAACAACAGCGCCACCTTTTATTACGCGAGCAGCTCACCGAGCGCATACTCCTGCTCGATGGAGGCATGGGCACGCTGATTCAAAGCTATAAGCTCGAAGAGCAGGATTACCGCGGCGAGCGCTTTGCCGAACACCACGTCGATTTAAAAGGCAATAACGATTTGCTGGCCTTTACCCGCCCAGACGTACTGGCAGATATTCACAAGGCTTATCTAGAAGCCGGTGCAGATATTCTCGAGACCAATACCTTTAACGGCACTCGCTTGAGCCAGAGCGACTACGAGCTCGAGCACATTGTTTTTGAGCTCAATGAAATAAGCGCCCGCCTCGCCCGCGACCTCGCCGACCAATACAGCACCGCAGACAAACCACGCTTTGTCGCCGGGGTGCTTGGGCCGACAAGCCGCACTGCGTCGATCTCGCCCGACGTCAACGACCCCGGTGCGCGCAACGTTGATTTTGACACCCTCGTAGACAATTACGTTGAGGCAACAAAAGGCCTGATCGCAGGTGGCTCGGATCTTATTTTGATCGAAACTGTGTTCGATACCCTCAACGCCAAAGCCGCGGTGTTTGCTGTGCAAAAGGTGTTTGACGAGATCGGCTACGAGCTGCCGCTGATGATCAGTGGCACAATTACTGACGCCTCGGGCCGAACCTTAAGCGGCCAGACGACAGAGGCGTTTTACAACAGCCTCGCCCACGCCAAACCGCTGTCGATCGGCTTAAACTGCGCCCTCGGAGCCGAGGAGCTGACGCCCTATGTACGCGAGCTCAGCCGCGTCGCCGAATGCCACACCAGTGCCCACCCCAATGCCGGCCTGCCCAATGAATTTGGCGAATACGATCAGAGCCCACAGGAAATGGCAGACATCGTTGAGAACTTTGCCAAAGATGGCCTGCTCAATATCGTCGGCGGATGCTGTGGTACAACACCGGCTCACATTCAAGCGGTTGCCGAACGTGTCGCCAATTACTCACCGCGCGCCCTGCCCAAGATAGAACCGGCCTGCCGCCTAAGTGGTCTCGAGCCACTGAATATCGATGCGCGCTCGCTGTTTGTTAATGTCGGCGAGCGCTGCAATGTCACCGGCTCAGCACGCTTTAAGCGCCTGATTCTCGAGGGCGATTACAGCACCGCGCTCGAAGTTGCCCAGGCTCAGGTCGAGGACGGTGCGCAGATTATCGACATCAATATGGATGAGGGCATGCTCGATGCGCACGCAGCGATCGATCGCTTTTTAAAGCTGATTGCCTCTGAGCCCGACATCAGCCGCCTGCCGATCATGATCGATTCGTCCAAGTGGGATGTTATTGAAACCGGACTTAAGTGCATTCAGGGCAAACCCATCGTCAACTCGATCAGCCTGAAAGAAGGCGAAGACGAGTTTATCGAAAAAGCCAGGCTGTGTTTGCGCTATGGCGCGGCCGTGATCGTCATGGCCTTTGACGAACAGGGCCAGGCTGATACGGCCGCGCGCAAAATAGAAATTTGTGAGCGCAGCTACCGTGTGCTGGTCGACAAGGTTGGCTTTAACCCCGCCGACATTATTTTTGACCCGAATATTTTTGCCGTGGCAACCGGGATTGACGAGCACAACAACTACGCTGTCGACTTTATTGAAGCGACCGCGTGGATACGTAAAAACTTGCCTCACGCCGGCGTCAGCGGTGGTGTGTCAAACGTGAGCTTTTCATTTCGCGGCAACAACCCAGTGCGCGAAGCCATCCACTCGGTATTTCTCTACCACGCTATTAAAGCCGGTATGAACATGGGCATCGTCAATGCCGGACAGCTGGCCATCTACGACGAGTTGCCGAGCGAGCTGCGCGAGTGTGTTGAGGATGTGATTCTCAATCGCAGCGACGGCGCCACCGAGGCTTTGCTCGATATCGCCGAAAAGTATCGCGGTGACGGCAGCGCTTCGGCAAGTAAAAAAGAAGATCTCGCCTGGCGCGAACAAGATGTACGCAAACGCCTTGAGTACGCGCTGGTCAAAGGCATCTCCAACTACATCGAAGATGACACCGAAGAGGCGCGGCAACTGAGCAGCCGCCCGCTCGACGTTATTGAAGGGCCGCTGATGGACGGCATGAATGTTGTCGGTGAACTATTTGGCGACGGCAAGATGTTTTTGCCTCAGGTGGTTAAATCTGCGCGTGTGATGAAACAGGCCGTGGCGTATCTGCAGCCCTATATCGAAGCTGAAAAAAGCGAAGCTAATAAAAGCAATGGCAAAATCTTGCTCGCCACGGTAAAAGGCGACGTGCACGACATCGGCAAGAATATCGTCGGTGTCGTACTCGGCTGCAATAACTTCGAGGTTGTTGACCTTGGTGTCATGGTGGCGCCGGAAAAAATCCTCGAAACAGCCAAAAAAGAGCAGGTTGATATTATTGGCCTAAGCGGGCTGATCACGCCGTCACTCGATGAGATGGTACACATCGCCCGCGAAATGGAAAAAGGCGGCTACGACCTGCCTTTACTGATTGGCGGCGCCACCACCTCTAAAGCGCATACCGCGGTTAAAATCGAGCCGCAGTATCAGCGCGGCGCAACGGTTTATGTGCCCGACGCGTCACGCGCCGTCGGCGTTGCCACCAGTTTGCTGTCATCCGAGCTCGAGCCCGAGTTTCGCCGCAAACTTCGCGACGAGTATGAGACCGTGCGCGCACGTCGCGCCGGGCGCAACACCAAAGCTGCCAATATTAGCTACGAGCTTGCCTGCCAGAAAAAACCGGACATCGATTGGGCCAACTACAAGCCGCCCGTGCCAAGCTTTACCGGCACCCAGGTACTCGATGACTACCCGCTAGAGAAACTAGTAGACACCATTGACTGGACGCCGTTTTTTATCAGCTGGGACCTTGCCGGCAAGTACCCGGCCATTCTTGAAGACAAGGTTGTCGGCGAGGCCGCGCGCAATTTATTTGACGACGCCCAGGCGTTGCTGCAAGACCTGATTCAAAATAAAAAACTAACCGCGCGGGCGGTCTTCGGTTTCTGGCCGGCAAACAGTCAGGATCACGACGACATTATTGTTAAAGACGAGGCCGGCGCACCGCTTGCGCAGCTCAATCACCTGCGTCAGCAAAACGATAAAAACAGCGCAGACCCAGTACTGCACAGTCTTGCCGACTACGTTGCCCCCGAGCAAAGCGGCAAAACGGACTACATCGGCGGCTTTGCTGTTACTGCGGGCATCGGTGCCGAGGAGCTCGCCGCCGAGTATGAGGCTGCAGGCGATGACTACAACGCCATTATGGTCAAAGCGCTGGCCGACCGCCTCGCCGAGAGTTTTGCCGAGCACCTGCACTTGCGTGTGCGCAAGGAGTTTTGGGCTTACGCCGCAGACGAAGCGCTCGACAATGAGGCGTTGATTAAGGAGCGCTACAGCGGTATTCGGCCGGCGCCGGGTTACCCCGCCTGCCCCGACCACAGCGAAAAAGCCAAGCTCTTTGAGTTGCTCGACGCGCATAAGGCTACCGGCATCAGCTTAACGGAGCACTTTGCGATGTTTCCCGCGGCCTCTGTTTCCGGCTGGTACTTTTCGCACCCCGAAAGCAAGTATTTTAATGTCGGCAAAATAGGCCGTGACCAGGTGCAGGCCCTGGCCAAGCGTCGCGGCCAGGACATAAGTGAAATCGAGCGCTGGCTGCGACCGAACTTAGATTACGATACCTAATTATTCGGGCAGGCCTTTTCTGTTGCACCTCTAGCGCACGGCAGCAAAGGCCCGCATCCAGCACCTGCATTCCAGGCTTATTGCCCGCTTATCCAAAAAATGCAGGCACTGACAAAAATCACAATCAGAGCAGTCGCCGCAATCGCATCAACTACGCTGTCCGCGTGCTGTTCATCGCTTATCTTTTTTGCTGCCGAAGAGTCGCTGTCCACAAGAAGTTCCTTTTATTGTTGCTTTTTATTTTGCTTATTTGGGCCACTGACCGCTGCTCAGTTACCGAGCCTAGCGACACAACTGCTATTTAAATGCTTAACAGGCAAATACGATTAAGTGCTAAGCGCCAAAACAAGTTATTGATACAGATCAGCTTATCATTTTGACAAGTAACTCATATCATATATTGCAAATTTATCTATAAGGCTGAGCACTTTATAATCGCCGCCCCGAAGGTTGCCGCCGCGCTCGCGTTCAACACGTGAAAACGCTATGCTGCGCCCCCGCTTTTATAGAGCTCCCAGCTACAAGGTAAAGCAAGATGTACGTTTACGACGACTACGATCACAAGATCATTAAGGAACGCGTCGCCCAATTCCGCCGTCAGACCGAACGCTATCTCGACGGCAAACTCAAAGAAGAAGAGTTTCTGCCGCTGCGCCTGCAAAATGGCCTGTATGTGCAGCGCCTAGCACCGATGCTGCGTATTGCCGTGCCCTACGGCATGCTGAATTCACGCCAGCTGCGAAAAATTGCCCACATCACTCGCGTCTACGACAAGGGTTATTGCCACTTCACCACGCGCCAGAATATTCAGCTGAACTGGCCCGCACTTGAGCAGGTGCCCGATATTCTCGAAGAGCTTGCCGAAGTAGAAATGCACGCTGTGCAGACCAGTGGCAACTGTATTCGCAATGTCACCACCGATCAGTTTGCCGGTGTCGCCACAGACGAAATTGTTGACCCGCGCCCCTACTGTGAAATTATTCGCCAGTGGTCAACCTTTCACCCGGAATTTGCGTTTTTACCGCGTAAATTCAAAATTGCGGTATCGGGAACCGAAGAAGATCGCGCAGCCATCTATTTTCACGATATCGGCCTGCAGTTAATCACCAACGACAAAAACGAAACCGGCTTTAAAGTCATCGTTGGCGGCGGCCTTGGCCGCACACCGGTGATAGGCAGTGTTGTGCGCGAATTCTTGCCCGAAAAAGACATTCTGACCTACCTCGAAGCGATTGTACGCGTGTACAACCTGACGGGTCGTCGCGACAACAAATACAAAGCGCGCATTAAAATTCTGGTTAAGTCTATGGGTGTTGAGGCGTTTGCCGAGGCGGTGGAAGCCGAGTGGCAAAATATTCGCGACAGCCACACCCGCCTGACTGACAAAGAGATTAAACGAGCTAAAGGCTTCTTTACTGCGCCGGCTTACGCCGAACTGGACGAGCAGCAAAGCGCAGCCGTGCTTGAGGCACACGCGCAAAACAGCAAAGCGTTTGCGCGCTGGTTAGAAAAGAACGTTATGCCTCACCGCGTCGACGGTTATCGCGCGGTAAGCTTGAGCCTCAAGCCTGTTGGCATCCCACCTGGCGACGTCAGCGACAAACAGCTTGAGATTATCGCCGACCTTGCCGATCGCTACAGCTTTGGCGAAGTTCGCAGCACTCATGAACAGAATGTTGTGCTCGCCGATGTCAAAGCCAGCGACCTGATGGATCTGTGGCTCGAACTCAAAAGTGCCGGCTTTGCGACGGCCAATATCGGCACCCTGACCGATATGATTTGCTGCCCGGGCGGAGACTACTGCTCGCTGGCCAATGCCAAGTCCATTCCGATCGCCGACGATATTCAGCGCGAATTTGACGACCTCGATTACCTCTACGATCTCGGCGATATCGACCTCAACATCAGCGGCTGCATGAACGCTTGTGGCCACCACCACATCGGCCATATCGGCATACTCGGTGTCGATAAGCGCGGCGAAGAGTTTTACCAAATTCAACTGGGCGGATCTCAACGCTACGACGCCAAGCTCGCCAAAGTTCTCGGGCCTTCATTTAATCGCGACGAAGTTCGCGGTGTCGTACGAAAAATCGTTGAAACCTATGTGAGCCAACGCATCGAAGGCGAAAGCTTTTTAGCCTGCTACGAGCGTGTCGGCATCAATACATTTAAGGAGCAGGTCTATGCCAAAGCTAGTTAAAATCGATTCGGTTGGCGACGACCCATGGCAGCTCATCGACAAAGAGTCCCTGCCCTCATCTGCTGCTCAGTTAGAGGCGTACAGCCTGATTCCCGCTGAGACTTACTGCCAGTGGGCCGAGCAATTACCGGCAAACGTGGCGCCGTGGCTCGCCAGCGATGAAGACGTTGTTGCGCTGGCCGATAAGCTAACAAGCGCCCCGGTCATTGCCCTTCACTTTGCAGCTTTTGCCGATGGTCGCAGCTTTTCTCAAGCGCGTCAGCTTCGCGAGCAACTCGAGTTCACTGGCGAACTTCGCGCAGTGGGCGCTTTTATCCAGGATCAGCTGTTTTATCTGCGCCGCTGTGGTTTTGACGCTTTTAGTGTTGCGGACGACGCTGACTTGGAGTCCATAAAGACCAGCCTTGAAGATTTCAGTGAATCTTACCAAGCCGCCTGCGATGTCAAAGAGCCACTTTTTCGCAGACGTGCATAAGCATTTGTTCTGACGGAAAAGCCTTTTATACTAATGGCCATGGAAGGCCATTTATTCGATACATTTTTTCTTATCTTCTGCGGGGCAGCCATTGCGGCGACACTCGCGCTCTACACCCGCCAGCCGCTGTTTCTCGCCTATATCGGCCTCGGCGTTATTCTTGGCCCCCATGCAATCGGGCTGATTGGCGATGTCAAAGTCGTCTCCGAGATGAGCCATATCGGCATCATTTTCCTGCTGTTCCTGCTCGGTCTTGACATGCAGCCCAAAGCACTTGCGTCGGTTTTAAAAAAGGCGACACATATCGCCATTCTCAGCTGCGCCGCCTTTGCGCTGATTGGTTTTGGCATCGCCATCGCCTTTGGTTTTAATTTTACCGAGGCCCTGGTGTTTGCGATGGCGGCTATGTTCTCGAGCACCATTATCGGCATAAAATTGTTGCCGACGACCGTGTTACACCACCGCCACACCGGCGATATGATGGTTGGCCTGTTGCTGCTGCAGGACTTTATCGCAATTTTCTGCCTGCTAATTTTGCTGTGTGGCAGCGCCCAGGATTTTGAATTCAAACCGCTAATTATGGCGCTGCTGGCCCTACCCGCACTCGCGGCTGCGGCGTTTTACTTTGTAAAATACGTACTGCTGAAGCTTATTGAAAAGCACGACCGCATCCACGAATTTATTTTTTTGGTTGCCATCGGCTGGTGCCTGGGCTTGGCAGCCATCGCTGAATACTGTTATCTGTCAGCCGAAATTGGCGCGTTTATCGCCGGCATTTCACTGGCAACCAGCCCCATCTCACAATACATTGCGCTGAATTTAAAACCACTTCGCGACTTTTTCCTGATTTTATTTTTCTTTGCGCTCGGCGCCCAGCTGAATATAGCGCTACTGCCGGATGTAGCCGCAGTGACTCTGTGCCTGGCTTTTGCTCTGCTCATCGCCAAACCACTGGTTTTTTACGCTCTGTTAAGGCATCACAGCGAGCGCAAATCCCTGGCTTGGGATATCAGCTTTAGACTCGGGCAAATAAGTGAGTTTTCGCTGCTCATTACCCTGCTGGCGAGTCAGCAGGGTATGATTTCAGAGCGCGCGTCGGTGGTGATTCAGAGCGCTGCAATTATCACGTTTATTGTCAGCAGCTATATTGTGATCTTAAATTTCCCCAACCCAATTGCCGTCAAAGAGAGCCTGCGCAGGGATTAGCAGCCACAGCTGCAAGTTTAGGAAAAGTAGCGCGTTGACAACATGCTTGCGGCGCGATTAAAAAGCTTGTCGGCGCTGGCATGCAGGCCGAGCTTTTCAACAAGGCTGGGCTTGTGCTGAACACTGAGCTCATAAATATCGGTATCCTGGCTGAGCTCAAGCAGATATTCGTCAGAGCTACAGAGCTGATCAACCAATTTTTTGTCGAGCGCACGCTTGCCAAACCAAATCTCACCGGTGGCAACATCGTCAATATCCACCACCTCGCGGTGCTCTTTTACAAACGCTTTAAATAAGTCGTGGGTATCTTCGAGCTCTTCTTTAAATTTTTCCCGCGCCTTATCCGTGTTTTCTCCGAGCATGGTCAAGGTGCGCTTGTACTCGCCGGCCGTGTGCATTTCGTAGTCAACATTGGCCTTTTCAAGCACGCGATGAAAGTTGGGTAGCTGAGCAATAACACCTATAGAGCCGATAATTGCAAATGGTGCAGCGAGTATTTTGTCGGCCACACAGGCCATCATATAACCACCGCTGGCGGCGACTTTGTCAACGCAGATGGTCAGTTTAATGTTCTTGGCGCTGATACGAGCTAACTGGCTGGCGGCAAAACCGTAGGAGTGCACCATACCGCCGGAGCTTTCGAGCTTAATCAGCACTTCATCTTTCTCGCTCGCTTGAGTCAGAATCAAGGTAATAATCTTCCTTAAGTTCTCAGCATCAGAGGCTTTAATATCACCGTCAAATTCAGTGACAAAAACACGCCGGCGATCGGACTCGTCGGGCGACGATTTTTTATCCTGCTTTTCTTGTTTTTTCTTATCTTTATTGATTTTTTTAAGCTGCTTTTCATCGTAAACAGCGCTTTGCATCAAAGACTTGTATTCATCGTACCTGTCATTGAGTTTCTCAATTTCAATATGCTCATCGTCACTGCCCTGCCTGCGGCTGCTGGCAACAATTGCCACAACCGCTGCGACAGCAAAAACAAAAGTGAGGGTTTTGGCCAAAAACAGACCGTATTCAGCAAGAAACTGCAAAGGGAACTCCTGATTATCTTAGCGCCAAAGCTTGATGGCCTTGCGCGCTATTTCATTGGTGGGTTCAGCTACAAGACCGTTGTAACTAAGGGATAGTTGAAAACTGGCCTGGTCAGCCATGGGCAGGTACGCAGCGCTGCCATAGACAGCATCGATACCCGGGACTAATTCATTATTGCGCTGTAGCAGGGCCCACATATCAACGCCGCCGTCACTGTCGTAGAGCCCAAACACGCTGCGCGGTTTCATGCGCTCTTCTTCAAGTGAATAATAGCGGCCGCTGATGCGGTCGAGACGAATGCCGGGCTTGGCGCCCAGCGCAGAGACAAAAGCGCCCCAGCGCACGATTCGCGCATCAATTTGCCACTGGTCACCACTGATATCGTACTGCGCCGGCAACTTATTAATGTAGTAACTAATGTTTGCGCGATACAGTTGGTCGTCGAGCTTCTCGAAGCTGACCGTTGCAATAGGTTTGTCTTCAAGCAGTTGCTCAAAGCGACCAATGTCGAATGCGGTAAGCGCAACCAGCACAACAAAGACCAGCAACAGCAAACCGACGGTGCCGCGCAACCATGCGAGAAACCAGCCAAAACGCTTGAGTATTTTAACGCTGGCAAACAGCGCCAGCCCGCCAATAAGCAGAGCGAGTATGTAGACGGCGGCTTGATACATATTAATTGAGCCTCTCGAGCGCGTAGTCAATCAGTTGTCGGGAAATGGTGTGCTCAGGTGGCAGCTGAGGTAGATTGTGCTTGCTGTACCAGCCTGCATCAACGATTTCATTTTCGTCAATGTTTAATTCACCACCGGCGTAATCGGCAATAAAGCCGAGCATCAGCTGCCCTGGAAACGGCCAGGGCTGAGAGCCGAGATAGACAAGGTTGCATATATCCACGCCCACCTCTTCTTTTACCTCGCGAACAAACGCCTGTTCTGCTGTTTCTCCGGCCTCGATAAAACCGGCAAGCGCCGCATAAATACCCGCCTTGTGCTTAACACCATTGGCCAACAGGACACGATCACCATCGACAACAACGCCGATAACACAGGGGGCAAACTGAGGAAATTGCATAAAACCGCACTCGGGGCACTGATAGGCGCGCTCGCGCTGATGCGCCTGAGTGGGGCTTGAGCAGCGCCCGCAGTAGCGGCTTGTATCCATCCAGTGCTTAAGTTGCACGGCGCGCCCGGCGATTGCACCGTCTTCTTCATTCAGCAAGGCAAGCGCCGAACGCAGGTCCAGCCACTGCCAGCCTTCTGGCAAATCTGAGTGCTCAGCCGGAAGTAAAACAAGGCTCTCGTCGCCGCGATACGCAATCAAACACAGCGCTTGAGCTTGCGCCAATTCTCGCTCGATAGCCTTAGCTGCAGATGCAGCCGGAAGCAGAAACTGCCGACTGGCCGGATGAAATGCAATGCCCTCAGTGTGAACGAGCAGGCAAAGCTCGGCACCGCTGCTGAGCCAGGCCTGCTCCGGGAGCATATACGGCGTCATGCTCACTCGTTATAACCCAGGGCTGTGAGGCTCTCCTCGGCAATATTCAGTACATTCTCATCGAGCTGCTCGAGCTTGGGCGCGGAATCGAAGTAGTATTCGATTGCAATAATAACGTCGGCAAAGGTCTCAAGGATCTCGTCGATTGCTGCGGGCAGCTCGTTTGCCAAAAGCACCTCGTCAACAAATGCAACGCTGCGCCGGAGCACAAAACAAGCTCTATCCATAGCGAGCATTTCCATCGCCCCGCGTATGCTATCTAAGGTTTTGGCAATATTTTTAATGTGGGCGCTGTCGTAGTCTGAATCCGAGAACGAGTTGAGCGCACGCTTAGTCAGCGACAAGCCACCCAAACACTCTTCAAGCACTATAGCGAGCGCACTGGAGAGTTCGTAGGACTTTACGTGTTCATCGCGCTTGCTTGGATCGCCGGCGTCGGCGCCGTGATCCGTTGGGATCTGTAAACTTGCGACCACACTTTCAATATACAACAGACTGTTGGCGACACTACTGAGCTCAGCTTCGTCGATATCGTCACCGCCCTCTTTCCAGGCCTTGACGACATTCAGCTGGTCCTTGAGCAGCTTATTGGCAGAATCCAGGCCAACCACGCCGAGTATTTCGGCGATATTGTTCAGCACCGAAACAAAGCTGTCGAGATCATGAATGATTGCCAACGCGCTCTGCGAAGCACCTTCTAGAGTGCGCTTGGCGTTCGACAGCTCGGTCTGCAACACGTGAGCGAGCGAGCTAATAGTGTGAGCACTCGGCCCATAGAGCGCGGCGTATTCCTTTTGCAATTCCCGCTCGGTATACGGCAGCTGCAAATCGGGGCAAGCCTGGCGCAGAGCCTCGATCGCCGGGCTTTTAACACCGCTTAGGGCAATTAGGTACAAGAGCTCTCTGAGCTGAGCGGCTGGCGGCGGCGATTCAAACGCCTGCTCACCATTGAGCTCAATCTGGCGAATGTTCCGGTCGATATGCATAAACAGAAATTTGCGCGCTTCGAGTGGGCTCATACGCGCGTCGACCAGCACCTGCAGCGCGAGATCACACAGCCACCAAAGTGTGCTCAGAGGGCGCTGACCGCTTAACTTCCATATGCGCAAAACACCTTTGCGCATAAGACCAACGCTATTGTTAATTTGCTTTTCGCGAATCAAACCGAGCAAGCCTATTTGGTACATCTGCCTGGCGCGGCGGATTTGCGAGCGAAAACTTTCTTTTGTTGGCGCGCCGCCTTGCTGGGCTGGCGCCTGCAGACCCCGAGGCACCGAAATAAGTAAAAAGTGACTCTCAGTCAACGGCTTCTGACGGCGCAGCTTTCTAAGTGCGTTGATATGGGGAATCAGCAAACCCGGCACCTGGTGCTGAACCTGGCTGAGATACTCAATGTAGCGAGGCAGAATAAAAAAGGTATTGCTGGTCACCTCGAGCAGCTTGTCGAAGTGTTTACTGCCGCGCTCCTGCTCCAGGTGCTCGAGCACACTTAACAGCTCTTCAGCCAGCGTACTGGCACTGCTTAGCTCGAGAAGCCGAAAGGTGCCAATAATTTGCCTGGCTCCAGTTATGGCACGTCCCAACAGCTCTGTTTTGGCAAAGTCTGTCGCTATGTACTCTTCAAGGTTTTTCGCCGAACTTTCGATGGTTGCGACCAACTCATCGCGCACCATATTTAGAGACTGAAAGTTAACGCCCTTATCCAAACTCACCGTTTGCTTTCCTACACCAAGAGTTAAATTTTTAGATATCCATCAATTGTAACGCTATTTCGGGGCTCTAGCGCAAAAAATCATTAAGAAACTTGAGCTTATCTCACATAATTAACTTGATATCTAAGTCTTAGCGCATAAAATCGATGCTCTTCACTAAGCAGGCTTGGGCAGTGGCAGCAATAACAACAAGCCGCCCTGTGCACATCGACACGTTTAGCCGTTCGCCTAGCCAATTGTGGCCGAATGTGTGCACAACCCCTGAAAAGCGAAGGCTACCCAATACGAGCAATTTGCCGAACATTCGCGAAAATAAGCAAATTGCCTACAATTTCCACAAATGAAACACACTTTGCATTCACTTCGACTGGTGCATGTTGAAAGAATGTTCAGCTAATGAGGCACGTCACCACATGACCACCACCGCTCAGGCTTTTAGCAGGAACTTCCTAGGAAATTCCCCGTCCTGGTACAAAAAGGCAATTATCGCCTTCCTGATCATCAACCCCATTGTCTTTTATTTTGTCAGCCCGTTTCTCGCAGGCTGGGTGTTAATCGGTGAGTTTATTTTCACCCTGGCCATGGCCCTTAAGTGCTACCCCCTACAGCCAGGCGGCCTGCTCGCCATTCAGGCCATCGCCATAGGCATGACCGATGCACACAAAGTTTATGAAGAAGTGGTTCACAACTTCCCGGTCATCCTGCTATTGATGTTTATGGTGGCCGGCATCTTCTTTATGAAGGATTTGCTGCTATTTGTCTTTACCAAGATCTTGCTGCGCATTCGTTCAAAAATGCTTCTGAGCTTTTTGTTCTGCAGCGTTTCGGCGGTACTGTCAGCCTTTTTGGATGCGCTAACCGTCACCGCTGTTCTGATCACCGTCGCCGTGGGTTTTTACGCGGTGTACCACAAGTTTGCCTCGGGTAAAAACGACGGCAGTGATCACGACCACAGTCACGATAGCGACATCCACAGCCATCACCGCGAAGACCTTGAACAGTTCCGCGCGTTTTTGCGCAGCCTGATCATGCACGGCGCGGTGGGCACCGCGCTTGGCGGTGTCTGCACCCTTGTTGGTGAGCCGCAGAATTTGTTGATTGCCCAGGTCGCCGACTGGGACTTTATTACCTTTTTCACCGCGATGGCGCCAGTGAGCATGCCTACACTTGTTGCCGGCCTGATTACCTGCCTGGTGCTCGAGAAGATTAAAGTGCTTGGCTACGGCGCAACCCTGCCTGAACGCGTGCGCGAAGTGCTGCTTGAGTACAATGAGCAGCAAGACACCAAACGCACCGTGCGCCAGCGCACCCAACTGATCGTGCAAGGCGCCGTTGCCCTGTTGTTAGTTGTCGCCCTGGCCACTCACGTTGCCGAAGTCGGGCTAATCGGCCTTGCCGTGATTGTGCTGCTGACGGCCTTTAACGGTATTATCGAAGAACATCAAATCGGCCACGCTTTTGAAGAGGCGCTGCCGTTTACGGCGCTTCTGGTAGTATTTTTTGCTATTGTCGCGGTTATTCACGAACAACACCTGTTCTCGCCCGTGACCGAATGGGTGCTCGCCTTTGACGACGATGTTGAGGGCCCGATTCTATTTCTGGCCAACGGCTTCTTATCAATGATTAGCGACAATGTTTTTGTGGCAACCGTCTATATCAACGAAGTCAAAGATGCCTTCGACGCCGGCGCCATCAGCCGTGCGCATTTTGAAGAGCTCGCGATCGCCATTAACACCGGCACCAATCTTCCGAGTGTCGCAACACCTAATGGTCAGGCGGCTTTTCTGTTCCTGCTGACCTCCGCGCTGGCGCCACTGATTCGATTGAGCTATGGGCGCATGGTGCTGATGGCCCTGCCCTACACAATAGTATTGACCATCGTCGGCTTGCTGATGGTGATCTACAACGTTTAAGCGGCAGTTCCCTCCGATATAAAAAAAGCGCCATTTGGCGCTTTTTTTATATTTCCGTTTATCTGGTTTCAGCTTGCAGAAGAATATCTACTTAACTTAGGCGTCGCCAAAGCGCGCCGTTTTCAAGCTTTTTGCCAATGTTATCGAGCTTTGCTTCATGTGCGGCCAACTCATCGGCACTTGCCGGTATCACCAAAGCCGAGCTGCGGGCATCAACCCGCCTTATTGCCTCGGGGCCACCGCCGCCACTGCTCTCCCCCGCATTGAAGACAAGCTTAGTCTGACCGCCTGTCATTGCGAGGTAGACATCGGCCAGGATCTCTGAATCGAGCAAGGCGCCGTGCAGATCGCGCTGGCTATTGTCGATATCGTAGCGCTTGCACAGCGCATCGAGGTTGTTCTTTTGCCCTGGGTGCTTGTCGCGCGCAAGCTTTAGGGTGTCGAGTATTGAGCAAAAACTCTCAAGCACTGGCTGCTGGCGCTGCAAAAGCTTAAATTCGTGATTAATAAAGCCAACGTCAAAAGGTGCGTTGTGAATCACTAGCTCAGCGCCATCCACAAACTCAATAAACTCATCAACCACCGAGCGAAAGACCGGCTTGTCCAACAAAAACTCATTGGTGATGCCATGCACCTCCATCGCCCCTTGATCCACTTCGCGTTCGGGGTTGATGTATTGGTGATAGTGGCGGCCGGTCAGCTTGCGATTAAAAAGTTCAACACAGCCAATTTCAATGATGCGGTGGCCAGCGGAGGGTTCAAGCCCGGTGGTTTCTGTATCTAAGACAACCTGCCTCACGACGTTGCCCTCAGCTCGTCGATGCCTCGATTGGCAAGTGCATCGGCCAGTTCATTTTGCGGGTGACCACTGTGGCCTTTAACCCAGTGCCAGCGAAGCTCGTGTTTTTCACAGGCGGCGTCAAGGGCCACCCACAAATCTTTATTTTTAACCTCTTTTTTGGCTGAGGTTTTCCAGCCATTGCGCTTCCAGTTCGCAATCCAGCTGTTAATGCCATCTTTGACGTAGTTGGAGTCGGTGGTTAAATCGACCACACACGCCTCGGTCAAGGCCTCCAGCGCGCGGATCGCTGCCATAAGCTCCATGCGGTTGTTTGTCGTGTCAAATTCACCACCCCAGAGCTCTTTTTGGTGGCCGTTATATTGTAACACTGCACCCCAGCCGCCCGGCCCGGGGTTACCTTTGCAGGCCCCATCTGTATAAATTTCTATTTTTTTCAATAGCTTACCTAATTATCTCGATTTAAACCCGAATCCATTCGCCGATTCTTCGACGCTGCAGAGCTCGGCGCAACCCTGGCTCCTTGCAGCGCACGGGATAATACCAGAACACGCCAATCCGGCTTAAGCAAATGCATGCCAGCCTGCTCTTTGCGCGCCGTTATACTGAACACCGAAGAAAAAGGCACATTTTTTTTGTCCAGAAATGCACAAAAACGCGCGCCAAACCACATAAACGTGCCGCGCCGAAGCGGCAGACTGTGGCATATGTGGCGAGTCTGCAAGGCCTTGCAGTCGACAAATGCAAGCCAGTCGCGAATCCGATACGCCAGCAGTGCGTGGCGAAACCAGCCACTGTGACGCCGAAAGCGCCCACTCAATACGGCCCACAAACCGCTTAGGCTTAACGGGTTAAACGCAAGAATAATAATGTGGCCACCGTGACTGCAAACCCGGGCGGCTTCTTTTAGCAGCGTTGGAGCCTCTTCACTGTATTCAAGCAGGTGTTGGATGATGACAACATCAACACTGTGCTCCTCAAAGGGTAACTGGCGAAAATCACACTGCACGCGCAGCGTAGCATCGCTTTGCTGGGGAGCCATATACAGCTGATGAGCCTGAACAACCTGGCGATATTGTGAGCGAGGCCTGGGGCAGCGCTCGGGTGCAAGACTGAGTTGTAAAATGCGCTGCCCCCGGTGCTCATCCAGCAAGCGCCTTAGGTGCCGGCACTCATTGGCAAGCAAGTGCTGGCCTGCGGGCTCGCAAAACCAGCGCTTTAACTCAGGTAAACGCTGCCCCAAGCTGGGCATACGCTTGTGATCTTGCAGCCAAGCTTTAAAGCGTGTTTTATATCCGGCAAGTTCAATGCCCACCATTCACCCTCTGAGTTGTCGAGTTTGTATCTATCCATGCCCGATCTAAATTTTATTCCACTACCTATCTTTACGTCGAACTACCTGTGGTTAATTCAACGAGGACGCGCTGTGTGGGTCGTTGATCCCGGCCTGGCCGAGCCAGTACTAGATTATATTAAACAGCAGCAACTGCAGCTCAAAGGAATATTAATCACCCACACCCATAACGACCATATAGGCGGTCTGGCAGAATTATTGACCGGGCTCAGCCAACTAGGCGCGAACAGCTGTCCAGTCTACGGCCCTGCTCACGCCAAACTTGCCAACATTCACGTGCTAAACGAGGGTGACAGCTTAAGCTTGTTTGACGGCATTGATGCCACTGTTATGCATCTACCGGGTCACCTGCCCGAGCACCTCGCTTTTTACATCGAACCTTGCGCGCGCCGGGCTCCGGCCTTGTTTTGTGGCGATATTATTTTTGCATCGGGCTGCGGGCGCATGTTTAGTGGCCCGGCAGCCACGTTTAAGCAAAGCCTCGAGCGCATTGCAGCCATGCCCGGTGACACCGAACTATACTGCGCACACGAATACAGCCTTATCAACTTAGACTGGGCACTTTCGATACTGCCAGAAGATGCCGCGTTAAACGCGCGCAAGGCCGAACTTGAGCAGCGTTTTGCCAACAAGGGCTGCACTCTGCCGAGCGATGTGGCAGCGGAAAATCGCGCCAACCTGTTTTTGCGCTGCGCCGAAAAAACGCTCTGGCAGGCGGTAGCGGATAAACTGCAACGGCCGATCGAGTCGAGCCTGGCGTGTTTTGCTGGGTTAAGAGAACTAAAAGATAACTATTAAACAATCTAAGATTGATAAAAAAGCGCTGCAATACTTTATTTATAAGAATCTGTAGAATCGCGCCTTTTCGCGCCATACTTTCAGTGCCGGGATGCCAATAACACACTGCGGGAAGCTTTAAGCGCTTACGAGCTAAAACAACAACAAACGAGCAATCGCCCGAAATCCGTGGAACTTCGCCTCATCACAAGCCCGATCAACTGAACATATCCGATTTATTCATGAGTTTACTGCGTACCAGCTTTTGTATCTGCCTGGCCCTGACCGGTGCATGCAGCAACCTAAAATCAAGCGACCAAGCCCAAACGCCAAGCCAAACAAGCTTTAATGCGCTCGACGTACTGTGTATCCCCGACGATCCGGATGAGCTCGAGGCCTGGAGCGAATACGACCTCTGGCAACGCATCCGCGACAGTTATGCGATGGAGTTTGACGACAACCGTCGCATTCAAAGCCAGCTGGCCTGGTACCAGCGCCACCCCGATTATCTTTCACGTGTAGCCAAGCGCGGCGCACCCTACATGCATCACATCGTCGAAGAGCTCGAAGCGCGCGACATGCCGGCCGAACTCGCTTTTCTTCCCGTTGTAGAAAGCGCCTTTGACCCGTTTGCCTACAGCCCGGGACGCGCATCTGGCATGTGGCAAATCATACCCGGCACCGGCAAGATGCTCGGCCTGAAACAGACATGGTGGTACGACGGCAGGCGCGACGTGGTCGCATCCACCGACGCGGCCCTGCGCTACCTCGACAAGCTGCAGCGCCAGTTTGACGGCGACTGGCTGCTGGCGCTAGCCGCCTACAATGCCGGCGGCGGAACCGTGCGCAAGGCGATACGCCGCAACAAAAAAGACGGTCTGCCCACCGACTACTGGAGCCTCGACCTGCCGCGAGAAACCGAAGACTACGTGCCGCGACTACTGGCATTGAGCATGCTCTACGGCGACCCCGAGCGCTATCAACTAAGCCTGCCGACACTTGAGAACGAACAGCACTTCGCCGCCGTCGACGTCGAAGCGCAGATAGACCTGGCCCAAGCCGCGCAGATGGCCGCGCTCGACATGGACGAGTTTTATCGCCTTAACCCCGCCTTTAATCGCTGGGCCACTGACCCGGAAGGGCCGCACCGCTTGCTTGTGCCGCTGTCGGCGCACGAAACATTTCAAAGCCAGCTGCAGACTCTACCACCTGAAGCCAGGGTCAGCTGGCAGCGCCACACCATAAAATCCGGCGAAACCCTGTCACACATCGCCAATAAATATCAGGTATCGGTTGCCACCTTACAGTCGGTAAACCGCATTCGCGGCCACAACATACGCGCAGGTAAAACCCTGTTAGTGCCACAAGCCAGCCGCGGCGACGCTTATTACAGCCACAGCAGCGATCAGCGCTTAGCTCGTAAACAGGCCTCGGGCGCCAAAAACGGTAAAACACGCATAGAGCACACCGTCACCAGCGGAGATAGTTTTTGGTCTTTGTCCCGCAAATATGGGCCGAGTAGCTCGGCCATTGCCCGCTGGAATAATATGGCGGCAAAAGACACACTTAAAATCGGCCAGAAACTGGTTATATGGACAGAGCAAGCAGACAGCAAACAGTTGGCGCTTGTCGATCGCAAACATACCGTACCAAGTAGCGAGGCGCTCACACGCAAGCTCAATTACCGCGTGCGCTCTGGCGACTCCCTTTCAAAAATCGCGGCAAAGTTTAATGTCGGCATCGACGACCTGCTCAAATGGAACACGCTAAGTGGTTCGAGCTACCTACAGCCGGGCCAGCGCATCGTGCTCTACGTTGATGTGCGCGCGCACCGCGGTTAACGCACGTGAGCCAGGCTGTTAAGACACAGGCGCGCCTGGCCACAAAAATGACGAAAGGCTTCATACTGTTCGTCGTTGAGCACACCACCAAAAAACGCTCTGTCCGCGTAAATAAACGCTCGCGGTTTGTCGGCGATGCGCACGGTGTAAACAAAGCACGGCAATTTGCCAAGGTATTCCTGCAGCGCAGGGGTATAAAGCTCTGCCCGAGCATCGACTAAATCAAGCCCAAACCACAGCGCCTCGCCCTGTTCCATCGCGTAGGTAAAGATATTTTCTGAATACGGGTCGGCGTCAAAGCGCAGGTTCTCGCGCCAGCGCTCGGTCGACTCGCCCACCGCATAGCGCACGGTCGCTTTTGTGCCTTTTATAAAAGCGATCGCCACGCGCTCTAAACCTACGCCGCGATGCAGCCCCTCGAGCAACATCTGAAAGATGGTATTGACGTGAGCCTGCTCGGCAGCCGCCGCGCTCAATTCGCGCAAAACGCTCAGTTGCAATTTGGTATCCGGCTTTAATACCTTGCTCGACGGGCTGCGCTCGGCAAAATAAGTGCTTTGCACCGAGCTTGGTATCATCGGGCAAACGTCGACAGCCCCGTAACTCACAGCAATTTCAGCCGCCCTATCGGCGGCAGCTTTGACATCGCGCAGGGCCTGCTCAATCGCTATGCCTTGCATTTGCGCCACCTCGGCTAGCACCTTGCGAAACTGTGGGCTCTCCCAACCAAATAACGAGGCGCGACTTAGGCGCTCCCCAGTAATAACGGCGGCGACTTTTTTGTTCTCGGGCATGCGCTCGGGCCGCGCCTCAAGTGCTGCGGTAAGAGTTTCTCCGAGCTTCCAGTGCTGAGCCAACTCGATTGTCAATTCTTTAAAGCTGCCGCCAAGCAGGTCTTTTTGCGCGTGTTTGCGCTGCAGCGGATCGCCACTTAACAGGGCCTGGTGCTGCTCGGGCTTGCGCTCGGCCAGCCAAAACGCCATTTCACCTAGATTAAATAACAGCGCGGCAATAAACACTTCTTCGGCGTCGTTGCCCCGCCCCCGCTCGCTGACAAGCGCTTCGGCCTGAACCGCCGCATGAAAACCCTGGGCAACGAGCTTCAGCACTTGCTGTTTGTTTTCTCCGGCGAGCATGCGGTCTAACACCAACAGCGAGATACAGATCGCGCGCACACCTTTAAGGCCGATTAAAACAATCGCTCGCGAGATCGTATTAATTTGCTGCTGGCTGTAATTAAACTGCACACTGTTAGCGACCCGCAGTACCTGACTGGTCAGATTCGGGTCTCTGAGTATCACTTCGGCAAGCTGCGCAGCCGAGCTTTCGTCGCTTTCGGTAATTTTATTAAGCTCTGAAATCACCGAGCCGAGCACGGGCATGCTTTTACTTTTTAAACTTGCAACCCAACGCTTCATTTTTGCTGACATAGATCTGGCCGCTTTGCACTATCTAACGGAGGTAAGCTTTTGCGCCGGCCGGCTTGACGCTTTGCCATCGCGCAGGTAGCTTCCTGCTATAGCAAGTCTAGCCCAAGGCCGGATTAGAAGAGCAAGCAAACAACAAGCAAGGTTGGCAACAAGCGGTGAATAAACGACGTTTAACAACTGCCTTAAGACGGGCGGGATTGATCACAACTATCATTCTGTGCATTTCACTTATCGCCTGTAACCCACCAGATTCCGCCACCGGGAATGATGCAAACACCTTGACGCTGTCGGTCGGTACCAGCCCTGTCTCGCTCGACCCTCACCAGATCAGCGGCATGCCCGCGCGAACGATTTTATCGCAGCTGTTTGAGCCCTTGGTTCAGCTCGATGGCAAAAGTCTTGAAATCGTGCCCGCCGCCGCCGAGCGCTGGCAAGTTGACGACAACGGCAAGCGTTACGTATTTTATTTAAGAGCTAATGCCCGCTGGTCTAACGGCGAAGCGGTGACCGCACAAGACTTTGTCAACAGCTGGCAGCGCGCCTTGCACCCGCAACTTGCCTGGTATTACGCGAGCGACTTTTACACCATCGTCGGCGCCGAAGATTGGCACAGTGGCCAAAGTAGCGACGTCGACAGTTTGGGCGTGCGCGCGATAGACGATAGAACCCTGGAATTTAGGCTCAAACAAGCCGATCCGCTATTTCTGCGTCGCCTAAGCGCCGCCACGACTGCGCCGTTGCATCGAGCCAGCATTGAAAAATACGGCGCGTTCTTTGACCCCGCCAACCCCTGGTCTCACAAAACTTCATTTGTCAGCAACGGCCCCTACGCTCTAAAAAAATGGCAGCTAAATCACAGCCTACGCGCGGTGCTCAACCCGCACTATTGGGCTCGCGATGCGTACAAGATTCAACAACTGGTCTTTTTACCAATTGAGTCCGAAGTAGCTGAAGAGCGCGCATTTCGATCCGGCAAACTGCAGTTGGTTTTCTCAGGCAGCATTCCACGCGATAAAATTGCCAGCTATAAAAAAATGCCGGCAAGCCCGCTGCGGCAACAAAGCACCTTCGCGACCTACTATTACGATTTAAATACGAAAGCCGCACCGCTCGACTCCAAATTAGTGCGCAAGGCACTGGCATTTGCTATCGACCGCCAAGCCATTGTTGAAAAAATCACCAAAGGCGGCGAAAAAATTGCACTAAGTTTGAATCCAACTATTGAGGGATATAGCTTCAGGCTCGTCACTCCAGAGTACAACCTAGAAAAAGCTCGAGTTTTGTTGGCTCAAGCCGGTTATCCGGAAGGTAAAGGCTTTCCAACATTAACGCTAATCTACAACAGCTCCGAGACACATCGGTTAATTGCGCTGGCCATACAACAAATGTGGCGCGAACAGCTAGGCATAAGTGTTGAACTCGAAAATCAGGAATGGAAAGTGTTTTTAAACAATAAACGGCAGCATCATTTTCAGATCTCTCGCTCCGGTAGCGCCAGTGATCTGGCCGACCCTTTGGATTTTTTGGCGAGCTTCGCCTCGCCGCATGCAATGAACTACGCCGACTTTGACAACGGTGACTACGACGCCTTGCTGGAACTCGCAAAAGAAAGCCAGGACAACGAGCGCCGCCTTGAGCTACTCGCGCAAGCCGAATCGATGCTGCTCGATGAAATGCCCCTCATTCCTCTTTATTACTACTCTGATCAGTACCTCGTTTCACCCAAACTCAAGAAGCTAACATTTAACCCCCTTAAGCAGCTCGAACTCAAAGGCGTTTACCTGGAACCTTAATCATGCAGAAACTTATATGTGCGGGCCTCGCACTCCTTATGCTTATGTTAAGTGCTTGCAGCAGTGACAAACTCACTCCGGCAGAGCAAGGCATCAACACCCAGACCCTTTTAATCGCCAACGGTGACGAGCCGCGCGAGCTCGACCCTCAGCTGTCGACAGGATCCCCCGAGCACAGCATTCATCTCGCGCTTTATGAAGGCTTGGTTAGTAAAAACTCAAAAGATTTAAGCATCGAGCCGGCGGTTGCCGAAAGCTGGGAAATCAGTGATGACGGCCGAATCTACACGTTTCGCATACGCGATAACGCGCGCTGGTCAAATGGCGATGCGATCAAAGCCAGCGACTACGTCTGGTCTTGGAAACGCTCTCTATTACCTAAGTTCGGCAGTGAGTGGGCCTACTTAAAATACTATGTCAAAGGTGCCGAAGCTTTCCACAAACAAAAAAATAACAACTTTGACGAGGTTGGCATCAAGGCGGTGGATGATAAAACCTTGGTCATTACCTTAAACGAGCCCTGTAATTTCTTTTTACAGCTGCTTGATCACTACAGTTTTTTTGCGGTGCACCCCGCAACCATTCTTAAGCACGGCGACATCGACCAGGCTATTAGCAAATGGACCCTGCCGGAAAACTGGGTTGGCAACGGGCCTTTCAGCCTTAAAAAGTGGGCCATCAACGATGTCATCGTCACCGAAAAAAACCCGCACTACTGGAACGCCGACAACGTAAAACTGAACGCCGTACACTTTTACCCCATTACCGATAAACAAGCCGAAGAGCGCGCCTTTCGCAGCGGCAAAGTTCACGTTACCTACACGCCGCAACTGGCCATCGAAAAAATCGCCTGGTACCGCGAGAACCAGCCTGAAGCCCTGCGCATTGACCCGGTTTACGCATCGTATTATTACGAGTTTAATTTAACCAAAGCGCCGTTTAATGACGTGCGCGTGCGCAAGGCCTTTGCCATGGCCATCGACCGCAAATTAATTGTCGAGCGCGTTACCAAAGGCGGCGAAACGGCAGCGTGGTCATTTATCCCAACCGACCCCGGTGGCTATCAACCGAAGCAATACTACAACTACGATATTAAACAGGCGCGCGCCCTGATGGCTGAAGCGGGCTACCCGGATGGCAAAGGTTTCCCACCGGTCGAATTGCTGTACAACACCAATGACAACCACCGCAAAGTGGCGCTGGCCATTCAGCAAATGCTAAACACCAATCTCGGCGTGCAAGTTCAGCTTCTCAATCAGGAGTGGAAAGTTTATTTAAATAGCCGCAAAAACCTCGAACACGATATCGGTCGCGCCGGCTGGATTGCCGATTATCTCGACGCCAGCAACTTTATTGAAATCCTCGCTTCCGATTCAGGCCAAAATCACACCGGCTGGAAAAGCGACATTTACGACAGCATCATTGCCGAACTGAAGAAAACCACGGATAGCCAGCAGCGTTTTAAGCTGTTTGAACAGGCCAATAAGATCCTTGCCGATGAAATGCCGGTTTTGCCAGTGTACAACTATTCCGACGTCAACCTGGTGTCGCCGGCCGTACACGGCTGGCACGGCAACGTTATGCACTACCACCCCTACAATAACGTTTATCTGGAAGCGACCCCCTAATGCTGAGCTACATAGTTAAACGAGTACTGGCCGCCATACCAGTGCTCTTTCTTGTGGTGCTTATCACTTTTATTCTTGTGCGAATTGCCCCGGGCGGGCCATTCGATGAAGAGCGAAGTGTGCCGCCACAGGTTTTGGAAAACCTAAACAAACGCTACAACCTCGACCTGCCCGTGCACGAGCAGTTTTTTTCATACGTTGGCAACTTGTTACAGGGGGATTTTGGCCCGTCGTTTAAATACCCCAACCGAAGTGTCACTGAAATAATCAGCACCGGCGCCCCGGTAACGATTGAGCTCGGCCTTTACGCACTTATTTTTGCGATGATATTAGGCTGTAGCGCTGGGGTTTTTGCCGCCTTAAGACCTAATAGCTGGCGGGACTACAGCGCAATGAGCACAGCAATGATCGGTATTTGTGTACCGAGCTTTGTGCTTGGCCCGCTACTGGTTCTAATATTTGGTATTTATTTAGGCTGGCTGCCTGTTTCGGGCTGGGGCTACAGTCCTGGCGATAAAATTCTGCCGGCACTTACTTTGGGTGCAGCATACGCGGCATATCTGGCCCGGCTTTCTCGCGGCGGCATGCTCGAAGTACTGAATCAGGACTATATTCGCACCGCACGAGCCAAAGGTTTGCCCGAATGGCAGGTGGTAATTAAACACGGCCTGCGCGGCGGCCTTACCCCGGTTATCGCGTTTTTAGGCCCCGCGGCGGCTGGCCTTCTATCCGGCTCCTTTGTGGTTGAAACTATTTATCAAATTCCAGGTATCGGGCGCTTTTTTCTGCAAGCCGCATTCAACCGCGACTATACGATGATCCTCGGTACCACCATCTTTTTCGCATTTTTAATTATTTTGTTTAATTTAATCACGGACATACTTTTGGTTTGGCTCAACCCTAAACTTCGCAGCGAGGTGTTCAACCAGTGAGCACCGATATAAAGATTCAAGGCAACTCATTGTTTTCAGATGCCCTGCGCAGGCTTAAGAAAAACAAACTAGCAATGGCCGGCGCGGCGTTTTTATTAGTGCTGACGATTATCAGCATTCTAACGCCGTGGATAGCGCCCTATTCCTACGAAACTCAGGATCTCTACTTAGGCGCGACGCCACCGTCTGCCGAGCACTGGCTGGGTACGGATGTGCTCGGTCGCGACCAGCTCACCCGTATTATGTACGGCAGTCGAATCTCTCTGATGGTAGGCGTGATCGCCACCAGCGTTGCACTATTGATTGGTGTGCTCTGGGGCACCATTGCGGGCTTTGCTGGCGGCCGTGTCGACTCAATTATGATGCGCATAGTTGACGTACTCTACGCGCTGCCCTTTTCGATTTTTATTATTTTGCTAACCGTCGTGTTTGGCCGCAGTATGCTGCTGTTATTTTTGGCCATCGGCGCGGTTGAATGGTTAACCATGGCGCGCATCATTCGCGGCCAGGTGCTGAGCATCAAGTCCCAAGAATACGTTACCGCTGCGCGCGCAATCGGCCTGCCGCCGTGGCGTATTATTAGCCGCTACCTGATTCCAAACGCGCTCGGCCCAATTATCGTCTACACAACCCTGACGATACCCAGCGTTATTTTGCTCGAATCCTTTTTAAGCTTTTTAGGGCTCGGCATACAACCGCCGCAAAGTTCGTGGGGCTCGCTAATTAGTTACGGCGTTGAAACCATGGAAGAGTACCCGTGGCTGCTGATCTTTCCCGGCCTAATTCTTTCGCTCACGCTTTTTTCACTTAATTTTCTCGGTGACGGTCTGCGCGACGCACTGGACCCCAAGGCATCCAAAGATTAATTATGCTCGACGTCGAATCCCTTTCAGTAAAATTTCACACACGTAACGGCAGCAGCACCGCCGTTGAAGACCTAAGCTTCACCATTGATGCTGGCGAAACACTTGGTATTGTCGGCGAAAGCGGCTCGGGAAAAAGTGTCAGTTGCTATTCAATGCTCGGCTTGGTGCCCTGCCCGCCAGGGGAAATCCAGGCCAAATCGGTCGACTTTAACGGCAAAAAACTGCTGCAACTAAATAACAAAGAGCTGCGAAAAATACGCGGCGGACGCATATCGATGATCTTTCAAGATCCGATGACTTCGCTAAACCCGTTTATGCGTATCGGTGAGCAAATACGTGAGGCAATTTGCCTACACCAAGATATCGATAAAAACCAAGCCAAAGTGCGCGCAATTGCAGCCCTTGAAGAAGTTGGAATAAAAAACCCCGAGGCGCGCTTTCGCGATTTCCCGCACGAGTTCTCAGGTGGCATGCGCCAGCGAGTAATGATTGCCATGGCACTGGCAACCGAGCCCGAAATTCTTATCGCCGATGAACCAACCACAGCACTGGATGTGACCATTCAGGCGCAAATCCTTGAACTGCTAAAACAAGTGCAGCAGCAGCGCAATCTGGCGATTATTTTTATCAGCCACGACCTGGCCGTCGTTAAAGATGTCGCCGACAAAGTTATCGTGATGGAAAAAGGCGTCGTCATTGAGACCGGTCCAGCGCAAGAGATTTTTAGCCAGCCCAAACACGACTACACAAAAAAACTGTTGCAGGCCATTCCCGACCCCGATAAAGCGCTTAAAAGTAACGAGCACAACAACAGCGACGTATTGCTTGATGTTGCAGCGCTGTATAAGTCTTATCAGCGCACGGAAGGCCCCTTCTGGCGCAAGCGCAAAGTCGAACAGGAAGTACTCAAAAATATTTGCTTTAACGTTTACCGCGGAGAAATCCTCGGCCTGGTTGGCGAGTCTGGCTCCGGTAAATCAACCCTGAGCAATATCATCACCGGCCTTCTGGATGCGAGCAGCGGCTCGATTAACTACAACGGCCGAGAGCTCCGCTTTGACACACTGGCTCAGCGCAAAAAAGTGCAGCTTGTATTTCAAGACCCTTACGCCTCACTCAACCCCAGAATGACCATCTTCGACTGCCTTGCAGAACCGCTGCTGCTGCACAAGATCGTTGAAAAGCCTCAGCTGCAAGAAAAAGTAGAGGGACTAATGGTTGAAGTTGGCCTGAGCAAAGAAGTGATATGGCGCTACCCGCACGAATTTTCTGGCGGTCAGCGCCAGCGTATCGCTATTGCCCGCGCCCTCGCCTGTGAACCGGAATTACTGATTGCAGACGAACCTGTGTCGGCGCTCGACGTCACCATTCAGGCTCAAATTCTGCGCTTGCTCGCCGAGCTCTCTGAGCGCAAAGGCCTGACCATGCTATTTATTTCCCACGATTTAAGTGTGGTGCACAGCCTGTGCGATCGGGTTATTGTGATGGATAAAGGCCAGATAGTGGAACAGGGAGACTGCGACAGTGTATTTAAACAGCCGCAGCACCGTTATACCCAGAGTTTGATTAATGCAATCCCGAAGTTTTAGCTCTCTACATACCTAAACGAGCTGGGCTCAGTAGAGCTCACAGACGTGGCGAGCGCTATTGCGCCCGTCGCGTTTGGCCGACTTTAATGCTTTTTCTGCACGAGCAAACAATGCTGTAAGTTCGCGAATATCACCCTCTGGCGTCGCTGTTGCTACGCCGATACTTGCGCTTAACCAAGGCGAAACCTGCAACAGCTCCGTCGCCGGAATTCTTAGCGCGCGAATGCTGTCGCGCAGCTCACCGGCAAGCTCGCGAGATCGCAGTGCGTCGGTATAGGGCATTACCACAACAAATTGATCACCGCTGTAACGCGAACAACAAAAGCGCTGCGTATAAGCGGCGCCGAGCTCAGCAATCACGGAAGATACCGCCACAAGTGCTTTATCACCGGCCTGACTGCCATAAACCTCGTTGTATTGACGAAAAAAATCTAAATCAATCAGCATCAACGACATAGCTTCACCGCTGTCGCGACAGCGCTGCCATTTAATCTGCGCTTCATTTTCACAGGCACGCCGGTTGTTTAAGCCCGTCAGAGCATCACTGGCCGCAAGCTTTTGCAAACTGTCGTTATCTCGCCGCAAAGCCCGTTTATGATCGTTGAGGTCGGCATTTAATTTTGCCAAGTCGCGATTTTCCTGGCGCAGCTGGCGAATTGTCAGCTGACTCTTACCGTTTAAACTGATAATTCGATCGCTAAAGGTCCATAAATAATGCGCGGCAACAAGCAGCACCACAAATAACAAAGCCAGTAACAGGGCAAGCTGGTGATGAAGCTCTGAGTCAGACAAGCTTAACTTGGCAATTGCCGGCAGCAGTGCAGTAAAACTAAAACTGATACCCGCCCAGCGATAGGCGCTTAGGGTGACAACGGTGGCGCCGGCGATGACGACCAGCGAAAAGATCAACAAAAGCTGATGGCTCGGTGAGTCTGCCGGAAAAACCAAAAACAGAGCGCTGCTCCAGCAAAGCCCCGAGAGTGCAGCCAACGTGGTGGTCAAGTTCTGCCAGCGGCGCAGAGCCTGGACAGAACCTGGCTCCTTGCGATAAACACTGAAGACAAATAGGCGCAATAAATAACTAACGGCGCAGATAAACACCCAAAGCACGAGCTGGGCTGTAGCGACACTTTGGTAAAGGACAGCGGCAATAACACCGATATACAGAAGCACAACTCGAATGGCACTGAGCTGTGATACGCTTACAAAATCATTTCTCGCCTTGCTTACAAGGCCCTCATCCGTAAGGTTTTCGCTGTCCGCCACGACGGAACTAGCCACAACGGAGCTATGAGGCATCGACAAAAACCGTTCTACTATTTTTATTTGTTTGTAAATTACGCATCAATTCCACCGATCATATCACGCCTAGTTATATCAGGATACGAATAAGCTGCAACAACAAATAACCTTTAGCTATCATTTTCATGCGCACTAATGCCGATAAAGCATATTAACCTCACGAAGATCGTGGTCTAGAGCGATTGAAAAGGCCCGCTAAGTGAGTATCATTGACCTAGGACTAACTTAGAGGAATTATCCATGCAAGACGTCACTGGTTACTCTCAATCGAGCACCCGCCCTGTTGAGGTTACTAAAGTACTTCGTAACACTTACACCCTACTCGCGCTTACGCTGGCGACCAGTGCCATCGCGGCCGGCGTATCTTTAGCCGCTGGCGTGGGTCACGGCATGGGCATGGTCTTCTCCCTGATTGCGCTCGGCCTTATCTGGTTTGTACTGCCAAGAACCGCACGCTCCAGCGCTGGCATTGCCGTAGTTTTTGCCTTCACCACCTGCCTGGGCGCAGGCCTTGGGCCGGTCTTGGGCCATTACCTTGCAGCCTACTCCAACGGCTCTGCGCTGATTATGCAGTCTCTGGGCCTAACCGCGATTGTCTTTTTTGGCCTCTCCGGTTATGTATTAACGACCGGTAAAGATTTCAGCTTTATGGGTGGCTTTTTAATGGCCGGCCTGATTGTTGCCATTGTCGCCTCGCTCGGCGCGTTTATCGCAAGCCTTTTTGGTGTGGCGATTTCCGGCGTATTTTTAGCGATCAGCGTTATGGTTGCGCTGCTGATGGCCGGCTTTATTTTGTACGACACCAGTCGTATCGTGAACGGCGGCGAAACCAACTACATTATGGCCACCACCGCTCTTTACCTGGACATTTACAACTTGTTCACCAGCTTGCTGCACATCCTCGGCGCATTTAGTGGCGATGACTAATATTGCTTAGCAAGCTTGGCTAATGCTAACTAAAGGCGCGATTGCTATAATCGCGCCTTTGTTTTATCTGAGCTCCGTTAATGCGCAACCTCCCTCCCGGCAAAGCCGCCCCCGATTTATACGAACAGCAATTTGCAACCAAGCTTGACGCCTGCCGCCAGGAATTCGCGGATTTCTACAGCGCCGAGTTTGACGCTTACCGTTCTGACTGCAAACACTATCGCATGCGCGCTGAATTTCGTATTTGGCACAATGACAGCGGCGCCCACTACGTTATGTTTGAACCGGGGCAAAATAAGCAGCCGATCATTATCAATGACTTTGATATCGCATCTGAAACCATTTACAAAACGATGCAGCCCCTACTCAGCCACATCAATCAGCATGCAGAATTAAACAAGCGCCTATTCCAAATTGAATTTTTAAGCAGCCTCAAAGGTGAGTTGCTCGTCAGCCTTATCTACCACCGAGCACTTGGCGACGACTGGCTCAACTTAGCCAGAGAACTAGAAAGCACATTTAATCTTCGGGTAATCGGCCGATCGCGCAAACAAAAAGTCGTTGTCAGCCAAGACTGGATAAGCGAAACACTCAACCTGGATTGCGGCACCTTTGTCTACCAGCAAGTTGAAACGGGCTTCACCCAGCCCAACGCCGGCGTTAACCAGCACATGTTAAATTGGGCGGTTAAACACAGCAGCAGCGTTGGCGGTGATCTGCTCGAGCTCTACTGCGGCAATGCCAATTTTACCATTCCACTTTCTACAAATTTTGACAAGGTACTCGCCACCGAACTTGCCAAAATATCAACGCGCTCAGCCCTTCACAATATCGCTGAAAATCAGCGCAATAACATTCAACTTGCCCGCTTGTCTGCCGAAGAAGCTACTGAGGCGCTCACCGGGGTGCGCGAATTTCGCAGGCTCAAAGAGATTGATCTCAACAGCTACAACTTCTCTACGATTTTTGTCGACCCTCCGCGAGCCGGTATTGACGATGACACCCTCGCGTTTATGAGCCGCTTTAATAATATTATTTACATTAGCTGCAACCCGGTGACCCTGCGTGCAAACCTCGGCAAACTTGACGCCAGCCATGTCGTCGAACGCATGGCGCTGTTTGATCAGTTCCCTTATACCGAGCACCGCGAGTGCGGCGCAATATTAAAAAAACGCAACTGAGAAACATATAGCGATAGTTGAGCCACATGAGCAAGCCTTTACGTATTGCAATCTACGACTCCGGCGCAGGAGGCTTGTCGATCGCCAAAGAGTTAAAACAGCGCAAACACAATTGCACGTTAATTTATTTGGCCGACAAAGCACTGTTTCCCTATGGCTCTCAAAGCGACGAGCGCTTAATTCATCGCGCGACGCAGTTAATGCAAAAGCTGCACAACCACTATCAACCCGATGCCGTTATCATCGCTTGTAACACTGCCAGCACGCTTTTACTTCCTCACCTAAGAGAGCGCTGGCACACACCTTTTATTGGCGTTGTCCCAGCGATCAAACCAGCCGCGGCGGCAAGCAAAAACAAGAGCATCGCCATACTGGCCACCGAGGCGACCGTTCAGCGCGACTACGTGCAACAACTTATTCATGATTTTGCCAAGGGCCAACATATTAAAATGCATGCGTGCCCGGAACTTGTCGATATGGCTGAAGACTATATTCAGCGCGGCCAGTTTTGCCAAAACCGCCTTGGCAAACGCATCGAGGAAATATGTAAAGAAGAGCCCGCGCCAGATCATCTTGTTCTCGCCTGCACTCACTTTCCTATCTTAAAAAGTGAAATTACATCGATCGCAAACAAACACGGAGCAACCGTAATCGATTCAAGCAAAGCCATCATTAACCGCCTCGAAAAAATCTTGCCCGGGCTCGCGCTAGCTCCCCCGCCAGACCAAAAAATCGTTTTGATAAATACCGGCAATGACAAGCTTCAACATTACGCAAGTTATTTAAATAGCGATGACAACACTTGCAGATATGAAACTGATTTTTAAATCAGCTCTCACAAGTAAAAAATCTGACCCGAGTTATTCCCACTAAGTAACAGACATAAAAAAGGCCGGCATTAAGCCGGCCTTTTGGGTCAAAACAACAAGCGCATAGCTGCGCGCTTGAGCTTAGTTCAGTTTAATATCAGCCAGTGCAACCACTTCTGCTTCAAATGCACCGCCATCTTGATTAGCGTAAGCTCGACCAAGCTGAGCAAAAAACGCATCTCTCTCACCTTCGAGCATGTCGGCTTCACTGCCGTCTTCTACCGAGCTTAAAGCAAGCAATAACATATCGCCATTGGCCAGCTTGTGTTGCACATAAGTTACTTGCCCAGATTCAGGCACAGCGCTTGTAAAAGCAGTGGCGATCACCTCGCGGTTCACATCGGCTTGATCACGCTTGACTGCAGCGTAGCTGTTATAAACATAGCCTTTTTCTTCGCTTAGCTGCTGTGCATCCGCACCGGCCTCAATAGAAGCCTGTAATTCGGCAGCCAAAGCCGCAAGCTGTTCGGATTGAAGCTGTTCACTTACTCGAGCGGCAACAAGCGCTTTTACCTCATCAAGCGTTTTAATATAACTAGGCTTGTGTTCTTTAATGCGTAAAACAACGGAGCGCTCAGGGCCGAGCTCTAACAGTTTACTGTTGTGGCCATTAGTTAAGACCTCTGGATCAAAAGCTTCGTTGCGCACCTCGGCCAACTCTGCAATACCCGAACCACTATTTCGATCAAAATAGCTGGTGAGCTGCACTGGTAACGCAAGCTCAGCCGAGGCCGCGCTTAAATCGTCAGATGAAAACGTTAGCTCACTCAAGCTTTCAGCTTGAAGCGCATAATCTTCCGCAGCCTGAACTTTGGCGATCTCGGCACTGATGGCCATTTTGCGGGCATCAAAGCTTGGCACTTCTTGCTTGCTAACAACCAGAGCCTTTATAAAATGAACGCCCGCCTCGGTTTCAACGGCGCCACTGACCTGCCCCTGCTCTAACTGATAAGCAGCCTGCTCAAATGCCTCGGGGAACATTCCCGGCGACAACACGCCAAGCGCACCGCCATCCATGTTTGTCGCGATGTCATCGGAGTACTGCTCCGCCAGCGCGGCAAATTCTTCGCCGGCATCGAGTTTGCTCTGCACTTCCTGCACCGTCGCGGCATCGCCGTCCTCGATAAGAATGTGCGCTAACTCATAACTATCCTTGCCGCTGAAATTTGCGACTTCCGCGTCGTATTGCTGGCGGATGTCTTCTTCAGCAACGTCGATGGTGGCCGCAATGGCATCAACGCTTAATTCCAGGTATTCCACCTGAACCTTCTCGGCAACGCGAAAGCTCTCTTTATTCTGCTCGTAATAATCAAGCAAGGCCTGCTCACTTGGCTCAATGCTTTGCTCTAGCTTAGATGCCGGAATTTCAACCGCAACAAATGAGCGCTTTTGGTGGGTCAATTTGACCAACTGTAAAAGTTCGAGCTCTGTTGCAAATGAAGACGCAGCAAGCCCCGCTGCCTGCTGATTAATCAACATATCCGCTGAGACTTCCTCACGGTAAGACGATGGGGTAAAGCCAGCTTGTGCCAACATATTGCGAAAAACTGATTGACTGAAAGCGCCGTCGATCTGAAATTCTGGTGCCTGAGTGATCGATGAAGAATAAACCCGATCTGAAATTGCCATGCCGCTTTTCTCGGCGTTGGTCACCAGGGCCATGCGGGTTGTCAAGTTATTTAGCACAGGATCGCGCAGGCGCTCTTCACTCAACAGCGGTGATGATGCATCAATATTACCTTGTCGCATCATGCGATCGCGCTGCATACGAATCGCTCGCTGCAAATCGATGTTGCTAATCGCCTGACCATTTACACTGGCCGCATCATTGCCGGCAACCGAACCAAGATAGCCCTGGCCAACACCGGTCAGCACCATAGGGACAACAAAGACTAAAATGACAACAACCGCAAGTGTGCCTTTTAGGTTCTGGCGTACACTTTCTAACATGGGAACCTCATAGTGATTAAATGACAAAGGCGCATCTAATGCGCCTTTGTCGTGTTGAGCCGAAATGACCCAATATTTATTCTGAAATCAGCGATACTCGTTCACTGGCACGATATCGCCAAAAACGCTTAGTTAACAGCGTCTTTCAGGGCTTTACCTGGCTTAAAGCTAGGAATTTTAGCCGCAGCAATTTCGATTGGCGCACCAGTTTGTGGATTGCGACCAGTGCGAGCTGCACGCTCTTTAACTAGGAAAGTACCGAAACCAACCAGAGCAACTTGATCATCTTCTTTAAGCGCGTTAGTGATTGAGTCTGTCACAGCGTCAAGAGCGCGACCGGCTGCGGCTTTAGAAATGTCAGCAGATGCTGCAATGGCTTCGATTAATTCTGATTTGTTCACAATGAACCCCTCTTATTATCTTTAAGAACTGAAAAAAAGCTGCTCGCCCCTGAGCGAGCTTCCCAGGTCATGTTTGCTACCCTGATGTTCGGCAAAGCGTTCCCGCCCCAAGACCTTAATATGCGTGCGAAACGAAGGACGATTTATACCAAGCAGCCCAGTACCGGTCAAGCGAGAATTCGCCCTAGCCCAGGCTTTTTAAGGCCTGAGCGCGAAATCCAAGCCTGCGTCACTAGTGGGTGCTTATTCTTTGATCAGCGCCCAGCTCTTTTGCTTGCTGCTCGAGCTGCTCGTACTCTTCGTCGCTAAATGGCTTGGGCATATATTGCAGCGCAACTTCAAGCACGTCGTCTATCCACGTCACAGCTTTTATATCGAGATCCTCTTTTATGTTATCCGGTATCTCTCTTAGGTCGCGCTCATTGTCAGCAGGTATCAACACCGTCTTAATGCCACCGCGATGTGCTGCCAGCAACTTTTCTTTTAAACCGCCAATTTTAAGAACCTCACCGCGCAGTGTAATTTCACCGGTCATGGCCACATCTGCGCGCACCGGAATATTGGTAAATACCGAAACCAAAGCGGTGCACATCGCAATACCTGCGGACGGGCCATCTTTAGGTGTCGCGCCTTCGGGCACGTGAATATGAAGATCTTTGTTTTCATGAAAATTTGGCTTAATCCCAAGCACTTGTGCTCGTGAACGAACCACCGTCATCGCCGCCTGTATGCTTTCTTGCATAACATCGCCGAGCGAACCGGTTTTCACAAGGCGCCCTTTACCTGTCACAGCAGATGCCTCGATCGTTAGCAACTCACCACCGACTTGCGTCCATGCCAAACCCGTTACCTGCCCCACCTGATTTTCTTCTTCGGCACGGCCAAAATCAAATTTGCGTACACCGAGATAATCTTCAAGAGCTGACGCTTGCACCTCGATCGTCGCGCTGGCTTTATTCATTACATTTTTGGTAACGACTTTTCGGGCCAGCTTGGCAACTTCCCGATCAAGGCCACGTACACCGGCCTCTTTAGTGTAATAACGAATAACATCTCGAATAACATCATCACCGACCTTAATCTCGTCTGCCCGCAAACCATTATTTTTAATTTGCTTCGGCACCAGGTAACGACTGGCGATATTTACTTTTTCATCTTCGGTGTAACCGGGAATACGAATAACTTCCATGCGATCCAACAACGGCCCAGGAATATTCATAGAGTTTGAGGTACACACAAACATGACGTCGCTTAGGTCGTAATCAACCTCAAGATAGTGATCGTTAAACGAGCTGTTTTGCTCAGGATCTAAGACTTCAAGCAATGCACTGGCCGGATCACCGCGGTGATCCATGCCCATCTTGTCAATTTCATCAAGCAAAAACAGTGGGTTCTTAACGCCAACTTTGCACATTTTCTGTACTAATTTGCCCGGCATTGAACCTATGTAGGTTCGCCGATGACCGCGAATTTCCGCCTCATCTCGAACGCCGCCAAGTGCCATGCGCACAAACTGCCTGTTGGTTGCGCGGGCGATGGACTCGCCCAGAGATGTTTTGCCCACACCCGGAGGGCCAACAAGGCACAAGATTGGGCCTTTTACTTTTTTAACACGCTTTTGCACCGCAAGATATTCCATGATGCGCTCTTTGACCTCGTCGAGACCGTAGTGGTCTTTCTCGAGTATGCGCTCGGCGCGACTAAGGTCGTGCATCACACGACTGCGCTTTTTCCATGGAATGGTGACCATCCAATCTATGTACGCGCGCACAACCGAAGCTTCGGCCGACATGGGCGACATCATTTTTAGTTTGTTGAGCTCGGCATTGGCTTTTTCTTCTGCCTCTTTAGGCATGCCGGCTGCACTAATTTTATTAGCCAGCTCATCGAGCTCGTTCGCCTCGACCCCAATTTCACCTAGCTCTTTCTGAATGGCCTTCATTTGCTCGTTCAGATAGTACTCGCGCTGACTTCGCTCCATCTGCTTTTTCACGCGACCGCGAATTTTCTTTTCAACACGGTGCAGGTCCGCCTCGGCTTCGAGCAAAGCGATTAAATGCTCTAGGCGCTCGTGATCATCGATAAGCTCGAGCAAACTTTGTTTTTGTTTCAGTTCCAGCGACATTTGTGCGGCAACCGTATCAGCAAGCCGGCCAGGCTCATCGATGCCGGTGATGGAGCTGAGCACTTCGGCCGGCACTTTTTTACTGGTGTTTACGTAGTTTTCGAAACAGGTCATCAGCGAGCGCATCAGCGCATCGGCTTCTCGATCGTCGGCGCTGGTACTTTCAAAGGCTTCAAAGTCGGCGACAAAATAACTTTCTTCATCGCGAATTTCATTGATGCGCGCGCGCGCCTTGCCCTCAACCAATACTTTAATTGTACCGTCGGGAAGTTTTAACAACTGCAACACCGAAGCCACAGTGCCGAAAGGAAACAGATCATCGGCGCCGGGCTCATCCACCGAGGCGTTTTTTTGCGCAACCAAAATAACTTGTTTATCTTCGAGCATTGCCTGCTCAAGCGCTTGAATCGATTTCTCCCTGCCGACAAAAAGCGGGATAACCATGTGCGGATATACAACAACATCGCGCAGCGGCAACAACGGTAAAGTGGTATCTTGACTGAGGCTAGTATCGGTCATAACAAACTCTTAATTTGCTTCAATGGTCTGGCTGCAGGCAGCCAAACGAAAACGGCGCCGAGGCGCCGCTATTATTCTTCTGGCAAGGCTTTGGGGGTATCGACACTTTCATACACCAACAGTGGCGACGACTCACCTTTAATTACCGCTTCGTCAACAACTACCTTGGCGACGTTGTCCTGGGACGGAAGATCGTACATCGTGTCGAGCAAAACGTTTTCCATAATGGAGCGTAGACCACGAGCACCGGTTTTTCGCTCCATTGATTTTTGCGCAACAGCCGCAAGTGCCTCGTCGCGAAAATCAACTTCGACACCCTCCATTTCAAACAGCTTGCCATATTGCTTAACAAGCGAGTTTTTCGGCTCTTTAAGTATGCGTACAAGCGCGGCTTCATCGAGCTCATCCAGGGTTGCAATCACTGGCAGACGGCCAACAAATTCCGGAATCAAACCAAAACGAATCAAGTCTTCAGGCTCAAGCTCACGCAGGGTTTCACCAACATTTTTGCTGTTGTCTTTGCTCTTAACTTCGGCGCTGAAACCAATACCGCCCTTCTCAGAGCGATCGCGAATAATCTTATCGAGGCCGGCAAATGCGCCGCCGCAAATAAACAGAATATTCGAGGTATCAACCTGCAAAAACTCTTGCTGAGGATGCTTGCGCCCGCCCTGTGGCGGCACAGACGCGACAGTACCTTCGATCAATTTGAGCAGGGCCTGCTGCACACCCTCACCACTGACATCGCGGGTAATAGACGGGTTGTCAGATTTGCGGCTGATTTTGTCTATCTCATCAATGTAAACGATGCCCTGCTGAGCCTTGTCTACGTCGTAATCGCACTTTTGCAAAAGTTTTTGAATGATGTTTTCAACATCTTCGCCAACATAGCCCGCCTCGGTCAGCGTTGTCGCATCGGCAACTGTAAACGGAACATTAAGCATGCGAGCAAGCGTTTGCGCCAATAACGTCTTACCACTACCGGTAGGCCCCACTAATAAGATATTACTCTTACCGAGCTCGATCTCAGCCTTGCTGCCTTTGTCGCCAAGACGCAGACGTTTATAGTGGTTATACACTGCCACAGATAGTACTTTTTTGGCCTTTCCCTGACCGATAACATATTCGTCAAGCTTGGCCGATATTTCTTGCGGTGTCGGTAACGCATCACTACCAGACTCAGTATTCGACTCCTGAATTTCCTCGCGAATAATGTCATTACACAAATCGACACATTCGTCACAGATAAATACCGAGGGGCCCGCAATAAGCTTGCGAACTTCGTGTTGGCTTTTCCCGCAGAAAGAGCAATACAGCAGCTTGCCGTTGTCGTCGTTTCCGCCTTTTTGGTCGGACATTGACCTTCTCCAATCTTTTACTACAGCTAAGCACGTTGGGGCACGCACTTAGGTTTTCAAGTCTTGCGCCTTTAATGCAGTTATTTAGCAACCGCTCGCGCATCTAATACTTCATCAATGAGGCCAAAATCAAGTGATTCTTGTGCACTCATAAAGTTGTCACGCTCGGTGGCCTCAGCCACCTCTTCAACACTGCGACCGGTATTTTCAGCCATCAGCTCATTTAAACGCTGGCGAATTTTGAGTATTTCCTGAGCGTGAATATGTATGTCAGTCGCCTGCCCTTGAGCCCCGCCACTTGGCTGGTGAATCATGGTGCGTGCATTTGGCAAGCAGTAGCGTTTACCCTTTGCGCCAGCCGTTAGTAAAAAAGCACCCATCGAACAGGCCTGGCCGATACACATGGTACTGACATCGGGCTTGATAAACTGCATGGTGTCGTGAATAGACATACCCGCTGTCACACTGCCACCGGGTGAATTGATATAAAGATGTATATCTTTATCGGGGTTTTCAGCTTCGAGAAATAGCAGCTGGGCCACAACCAAATTGGCCATATGATCTTCGACGGGGCCCACCAGAAAGATAACGCGCTCTTTTAACAGGCGAGAATATATGTCGTAAGACCGCTCCCCTCTTGCAGTTTGCTCAACAACGATCGGCACCAAAGAATCGTTGACTTCCAAGCTGTTTGTACCTGTCCAGATATTATTTGTCATGAAGCGATATCACCTTAAAAGACGGAGTTCTGAAAACAAATGCGGGCAAAAATACACACTTAGATTAGCCCATCAAAGTTCATTTTACCTATTTCAAGCCAAGTTTCACGGCCTACGACATAAAAATGACGAAGACGGTATGCAATGCAAACAATGCGCACAGAAAACAAGCAAATGCGCCCATATAAAACAAAAAAAGCCGGCTTAGCCGGCTTTTTTATCATCAAATAGAAGTTNGCTTACTTTTCAGCAGGCTTGATGGCCTCTTCGTAACTAACTTTTTCATCTTTAACTTGAGCCTTTTCAAGCAGTGCATCCACGACTTGATCCTCAAGCGCTGCCGCCTCAACACTGGCCAGGAGCTGCTCGTTTGAGTAGTAGTAATTTACAACTTCCTCAGGGCTCTCGTAGGTTGATGCCGTCTCTTCGATGATTTCACGAACTTTATCCTTGTCAGCCTCAAGCTTTTCAGCCTTAACAAACTCGGAAATGATCAGGCCAAGCGCCGTGCGACGCTCCGCCTGCTCTTTAAACATTTCATCTGGCAACAAAGATTGCACGTCAATTTTGTCGGCAATCGCGCCATACTGCTGCATGGTTTGACCACGCAGCGCATTAATTTCACCTTGAACAAGCGCTTTAGGCAACTCAACCTTATTCGCCTCGATCAGTGCATCCATAACCTGCTCTTTGAGCTTGGCGCGCAGAGCACGTTTTTTCTCGCGCTCCATATTGCCCTTCACATCTTCGCGGAAGCTGGCCTCATCGCCATCACTTACGCCAAATTTTGCGAAAAACTCTTCATTCACCTCAGGCAAAATCTGAGCCTCAACCAGGCTAACACTTACATCAAAAACAACATCGGCGCCTTTGAGGCTATCGACGTGATAGTCTTCAGGAAACTTGAGCTCAAGTGTTTTTTCGTCACCCGCTTTGGCGCCGAGCAGACCATCTTCAAAACCGGGAATCATTGACTTAGAGCCGAGTATCAAAGACTGACCCTCCGCGGTGCCGCCATCAAAGGCTTCACCATCGCGTTTTCCAACGTAAGAGATTTTCACTCGGTTGCCATCTTCAGCGGCGGCATCAACCTCCTGCCATGCGCCCTGACTCTTGCGCAGAGTCTCAATCATGGTATCGATGTCGGCGTCTTCAATCTCAGCATCGAGGCGAGTGAACTCAGCCTGACTGAGGTCGGCAAGCTCAACTTCTGGATACACTTCAAAGGTTGCGACAAACTCAACGTCCTTGCCTTCTTCCAGCGCGTTAGGCTCAATATTTGGCTGGCCGGCAGGACGCAACTTCTCTTGAGTAACAGCTTCGTAGAACGATTTATTGATCGCATCACCAACAACCTCTTGGCGTACACCTTCGCCGTAGCGCTGTTTGACAACCTTCAAAGGCACTTTACCTTTGCGGAAGCCGTTGATACGCACGGTTTTGGTCGCCTGCTGAAGTCGTTTTTGAACTTCGCTGTCAATGGTTTCAGCCGGGATGCCAACCGTCAGACGGCGTTCCAATCCAGTGGTTGTTTCAACAGAAACTTGCATGATAGTCCTCGCGCTAACTCAAAGTCGGGGAGTTTGAAAAAAAGAATAATAAATAAATGGTGCGGTCGGAGAGACTTGAACTCTCACGCCTTGCGGCACTGGAACCTAAATCCAGCGCGTCTACCAATTCCGCCACGACCGCATTTATCTAATACCGTTTAGAGGTATTGCTGCTAAACCTTTGTTTTTTATCGCTTTATCCACGCCAAGCAATAGGTCTACCAGCGAAGGCGGGCCATTTTGCCACAAGCCCTCACCGGGTTCAACATAAACTGCAAAAAGATATATATGAATCGTTCGCGCTGCGTCGGCAGCGCTAAACCTGCTCAATCAAGGTGGCGATGCCCTGACCGAGGCCGATGCACATCGTCGCCAAGCCGAGCTCGTGTTGCTGATCGCGCATAATATTCAGCAAAGTGCCACTAATGCGCGCGCCAGAGCAGCCAAAAGCATGACCAAGAGCAATCGCACCACCGCGCAAATTGACTTTGTCATCAATGCTATCGAGCAGCTCCAAATCCTTAAGCACCGGCAAAGCTTGCGCAGCAAACGCCTCATTTAGCTCCACTGCCCCGATATCCGCCATACTCAAACCCTGATCTTGCAGCAACTGCTGACAAGCTGGCACCGGCCCATAACCCATAATTGAAGGGTCCACCCCAACAACCTTCATTGCCTTGATACGAGCGAGCGCAGTTAAACCGCGCGCTTTGGCATAGGCACCGGAACACAACAGCATCGCCGACGCCCCGTCTGTGATCTGCGATGAACTTCCAGCCGTAACGGTGCCACCTCGGGGGTTAAACACCGGCTTTAACTGAGACAAAGCTTCAAGTGTTGTGTCATCGCGAATGGTTTCGTCATGCTGCATTTGATAAGGCAAGCCGTTTTTATCGTGCGCGTTTATTGAAATAATTTCCCGGCTGAAGCCCCCAGTGTCGCGCGCGGCTGCGGCCAACTTATGGGAGCGCAGAGAAAACTCATCCATCTGCTCGCGATTTATACCGTGCAACAAAGCCAGATATTCAGCAGTAATGCCCATCGACCCGGCCGCCTTGGCCACCGACAAACCGAGCGCCGGGTTCACGTCAATGCCCTCGTCCATTGGCAAATGCCCCATATGCTCAACCCCACCAACCAGATAAGCCTGGCCGAGACCGGCGATAATGCTGGCCGCGGCCGTATGCATAGCCGCCATCGACGAGCCACATAGGCGGTTTACAGTTTGCGCAGGTACACTGTGAGGAATGCTCTGCGTGCGAAGCAACATATTGCGCGCAACATTAAAACCCTGTTCGCCACGCTGCATCACACAACCCCAGATCACGTCGTCAAGCTCAGCAGGGTCAAGCGCTTCATTGCGTTTTAAGAGCTGGTCGACCAGCGAAGCACTAAGCTCCTCGGCGCGGGTGAAACGAAAACTTCCATTTTTTGATCGCCCCATCGGGGTGCGGGCGAAATCGACGATCAACGCATCATTGTCTCGAATAGTCATTATTCAGCCTCCCCACCTAGTGCATAAAACTTCTGACCGTCTTCCAGGCGCCGCCGGGTTTGCTCGCTAACCTGATACAAGGCCCCCAGCGACTTATGGTTATCGAGCAGCTGTAAAAACGGCTCGCCTCCGAGTTGGTCCAGCCAGCGCAACAGCCCCCCTCTAAAAGGTGGAAAACCCAAACCGTAAATTAATGCCATATCAGCCTCACCCGCCGTGGCAACGATGCCTTCTTCGAGGCAGCGAAGCATTTCACAAGCCATTGGCAACATCATGCGCATCACAATCAGCTCGTCATCCAAATCGACCGGCTCGACACAGCCCCCCTTAATAAGCTCATAGGTCTCATCGAGCGGCACCTTCTTTGACTTGCCTTTACTGTCTTTTTCGTAAGCGTAAAAGCCGACGCCATTTTTCTGACCGAGGCGCCCTTCGCGATAAAGCAGCTCATGAGCGGCCGTAAAATCACGAGTCATTCGCTGCGGGTAGGCTTTGGCCATCACCGTCTCGGCGTGCACGCCGGTATCGAGACCGACAACATCCATTAAATACGCAGGCCCCATCGGCCAGCCCCAGCGCTCCATACACTTATCGATCTTTTGAAAATCCGCACCGTCGCGAAGCAACATCGAAAACGCGGCAAAATATGGGAACAGCACGCGGTTCACCAAAAAACCGGTGCAGTCGTTAACCACAACTACCTTTTTGCCCATCGCCAGAGCATAGGCCACAGTGCGCGCAACGGCTGCATCTGAACTGCGCTTGCCGCGGATAACCTCAACCAGCGGCATGCGATGTACCGGGTTAAAAAAATGCATACCGCAAAAATTCTCCGGCCGCTCAAGCCCCTCAGCAAGCAGCGATATCGGAATCGTCGAGGTGTTTGAGCACAGCACCGTATCGGCACTCACATGACGCTCGACTTCAGCGAGCACAGAACGCTTAAGTTCAAGATTTTCAACGACCGCCTCAACGACAATATCCACGCCGCCAAAGCCATCGTAACTAAGACTTGGGCTAATACGATTGAGCACCTCAGCCAATTCGTGATTGCTCATACGGCCGCGCTCAACCCGCGACGACAATAGCGAAGCGGCTTCATCCATGCCCTGCTTTAAACCTTCGGCGGCGATGTCTTTCATCAGGATAGGAATGCCCTTGTAGGCACTTTGGTAAGCAATACCCCCGCCCATAATACCGGCCCCCAACACTGCCGAGCACGCAAGCTTTGCCTCGGCGGAGGCGAGTGACTTGGCCTTTTTGCCCATCTGCTGATCTTCAAGAAACAAACCGACAAGTGCCTTGGCTACATCGCCCTGGGCCTGTTTGCAAAACTCATCACGCTCAAAGTTAAGGGCGTCGTCACGGCCAAATTTTGCAGCGTTTTGCATAACCTGGATCGCCGCTACCGGTGCCGGGTAATTTCTACCAGCCTGAGCCTTGATAAAAGCCTTAGAGCTTTCAAACGCCAAAATGGCTTCCATATCGACATGCCTAAGCGGCGCTTTTTTCTGATCGCGACGAGCCCGATAGTCGAGCTCACCCCTTGCAAGGCGCTTCAATACCGTCAGCGCCGAATCTACAAGCTCAGCCTCTTCGACCACGGCATCAACAACACCGTCGCGCATCGCTTTGTCTGCCGGCTGATCTTTGCCGCTGGCGATCCATTCCACCGCCACGTCGACACCGGCCAACCTCGGTAAGCGCACGGTACCGCCCCAGCCGGGAATAATGCCAAGCTTGGTTTCAGGCAAACCGATTTTTGCGCCGCGCGCCGCAATGCGATAGTCACAGGCCAAGCTAAATTCGCAGCCACCACCAAGCGCATAACCGTTGATCGCCACCACCGTTGGCATAGCAAGATCTTCAAGCCGATTAAAGCTGTGATTATTGTTTTCTAAGTGTTTGACGATTGCGCCCTGACCAAGTGCAAACACGCCGCCGAACTCGCCGATGTCAGCACCGACAACAAACGCGTCTTTTGCGCTGCTTATCAGCAGGCCTGCCGCGGCCTTATCTGCTTCGAGCACATCGAGCACCTCGGCGAGCTCAGCCATGACCGCCACGCCGAACTTATTAACACTCTGCCCGTCGAGGTCAAACACCAGATGGCGCAAACCGTGCTCAAGCTCTGTTAGCTCAAACGCCTTTCCTTTATACATAGACACCCCTTGTCTCCATCTCAAACACGTCACGGCCATTGCAGCCAACGCTTGTTTTATTATCAGAGTATGGATGAGAGCACAGAGAAATTACAGAGCTATAGCCTGCGACAAAAAGTAAACAAGCTCGTTAAAGCGGGAATCGTTAGTCCGCAAGGCTCACACTGACAACAACGCAGTTGGCCGAAGAAACGTTCTTAAAGCTGTGGGGGCGCTGGATCGAAAAGCAGAAGCCGTCCCCGGTGACAAGCCGGTATTCAACGCCCTCGAGCACCAATTCCAGCTCACCTTCGACAAGCAAACCTGCAACCGTGCCGCTGTAGACCATCCACTCAGAACTGACCTTTGCGCCGGGGCTGTAACTCTGACGAGCGAGATAATTGCCACTGCGACTGCCCTCAGCAAACGGCAAGATACGATAGTCCGTGCCGTCTTTGTGAATCTGCACCAGCTGCTCTTCTTTAAAAACAGGGGGACTGAGCTCAAGATCTTCGGAAAAAAACTCCTGCATCGACATAGGTACAGCAGCGAGAATTTTTTCAAGCGACGCAATCGATGGGCTAACCTTGCCCTGCTCGATATTTGACAACGTACCGTTGGTGACCCCGCCCCTTCGTGCCAGCTCCCGCTGACTCAGCCCGGCGCGCTCGCGAACAAAGCGCAAGCGCACGCCGATCTCATCCGACAACATAGGTGTTTCGTCACGGCTGTCGGATTCACCACTCATACTAAAAGCCCTCTAAACCTTCGCTATCTTTTAGGCTCACCGCCTTGGCAAAACCTGGAAAACGAATCTCTTCATCATTCAATGAAATACCGTTCTCATCAATCAAGTCATTGCCAAAGTTATAGCGCGGCTGCAATTGGCCTGCATCGGCGCCGGCCAGATAGCGATCGCGCTCAGCGACGACCAGCTCACGCTTGTGCTCGTATTCTTTAAGCTCGGCATTGCTGTAGTGGTGCTTCAGATAACCGTTAATTGCGTCGGGTGCAAAAACCGTAGCCGTCGCATTATTGCCGCCAAAACCTTTGCTGTTAAGGAACGCGATTTGACAAGCATCTTGACCGAGCTGCTGGTCTGTACTTGTGATACTAAGGCGGCTGGCAAACACATCATCCGCAACAGCATCAATGGTTTTGATACCGGGAACGATGCCGCGATTAAACACGCCGAGTGTAGCGGCGAGCTGATCGCCACTTGCCGGGCCCAGCGAGTGACCGACATAGGCCTTAACGGCGGCAACCGGCCAGCGCTCCATGCCAAACGCCTTGGCGACCTCATCAAAGATGCGCGACTCCGTCACCCGGTTTTGAGGTGTGCTGGAACCGTGCGCTTGCACAAAACTGCTGTTGCGGACTAACTCGTCTCCGAGCAAGGTTTTTGCAACACCAACCGCTTTTGCCATCGTCAGGTAATTGCCAGCTCCCGGCGCTGAAATAGACTTCTTAAAGCCGTCGGCGTTGACATAAACCCCCGGCACCGCGCCGTAGATCTGTGCGCCGAGCTCAATGGCCAGGTCATCGGCCATTAGCACAACGTACTGAGAAGACTCGGCGATGGTAAAACCGCAGTTCGCGCCAAACGGCCGGCTGGCGCGGCGATAATCGGGAACAGCTACGCCGTCCAGTTTGCGCAAGTCATCATCGGTTGCGAGCGCGCTCATGGCGGCAAAACCGTCGATGACTTCAGGCAAAATTGGCGCTTCAGCACAGCCCACAACGGCCACTTTGCGGCGCCCCCGGCGCAAATCTTCAACCGCCCAGCGCAAATTGTACAAAAAAGTGGCACAGGCACCGGTTACCGCGCCTGTTGCACCGAGGCTGCCTAAAACATAAGCATTGGTGAAATCCGCAGGCATCGAGGTAAAACCAAGGCTGAGCTGCTTAGAGCTCGAGCGCTGCCCGAGCACTCGCGCATTCATCATGCCGCCAACACCGGTATCGTCGAGCTGACACATAACACTGCTGCTGTAGACAGCGACATCGTCAGGGTCGACGGAATCTTGAATACGCTGCCAGTCAATGCCAACACTGTTGACAGCATCGGAGGCGCCAAGCACTGACATTTGCAGACCGCGCGGGTGATGGGTGGAGCGGTAATAATCGCCGGGCTTAAAACCGCTTGGCAACTGGCCAGCCGCTTTTACTTGCAAAGAATCGGTCACTGGAACCCGCACTTTAAGCGGCTCGGCTACCGTTATACGAAAGCGCTTGCCGCCTTCATCCATTGGCTCAACGTGCCAGTTTTCAGGCAGCTTCGCCGGCATTTGGCGCGCACTTAACTCAAACTGCGCACTGTTGTTGGCCGCGGTATTTTGCAGCTCAACATTCACCGCCAGGCGCGCCTGATCAGCGTCGAGCACATCGGCTTCAAGTTTGCGCACAAGCGTGCCGGCCAATACCTCAGCATCGGCGACATCAGCACTCAAGGCTCGCAAATTGCGCAGACTGTCGACAACCGCACGCTGATCTGCCTGGCCCAGACTTTCATAAATCATACGCTCGTAGGCTCGATGACCGGAGGCCCTGCCTGCAGCGTTATAACCGCCAAAACCAACAATTAGAGGGAGATAGCTGCGCATAACTCTATAAATAACCGTAATTACTGAATCAAGTCGCAATTCTACTGAGTTACTGTGTTAGATTTATAGGCATACCAGCCACAAGCAGTGGCGATCAAGCCAATCTAATCACGCACTTAAGCCATGCCCAAGCAACTCGACGTCGTATTCATCACCTGTGAGCATATGTTAACCACGTCGGTGTCACTGCCGATCGAATTACTGCGCGCAGCGGACGATATCTATCGAGCCTCTTCGCGTAAAAAAACCATGCAGAGCGCATTAAATATTCGTATTGCCTCCGGTGCAGAAAAGCGAAGTGATATCCACGCAGGAACAAGCCTGAATATCGCGTGCAATGCGCACTTAGAAGACATTAACCAAGCCAATATCGTTTTCTTACCCGCGCTGTGGCGAAACCCCTTCCCCATCGTCGCCAAACACAAGAAACTTACAAACTGGTTGACATTTATGTTTTCACGTGAAACCACGCGCATTGCAGGGGTGGGCACGGGTTGCTGCTTTATGGCTGAAGCGGGCTTATTAAACAATCGAGTTGCCACCACACACTGGCACTATTTTGATCAGTTTGAAAAGCGTTACCCCGAGGTGCTGCTGCAGCGAAAATATTTCATCACCCAAAGTGGCCGCCTGTATTGCACCGGCAGTGTGAACACACTCGCCGATCTGGTGGTCCATTTTATTGAACTTAATTACGGCCGCGAAATTTCAACCCAGGTACAACGACACTTTTTTCACGATATCCGCAAAAATTATCAACAGCTGGCCCTGCAAGATAACTCCAAAGCCCTGCTGACCGATGAGCTTATGCTCGATGCTCAGCGGGCCATCGCCAATAACCTGAGCCCGGGCCTAAATTTCGATGAACTTGCCTGCGAGCTCGGCATGAGCCGGCGCAGTTTTGACAGGCGCTTTCGCCAAAGTTTTGAACAAAGTCCGCTGCAATATTTGCAAAAGCTGCGCTTGGACAGCGCTCGCGAACTGCTAAAAAATAGCAATCTGAGTACAACCGAAGTCATGCACAGCGTCGGCTACTCGGACGCCAGCCATTTTAACAAACTCTTTAAGCAAATCGTCGGGCTTACACCGCGACAATATCGCACCACTGTACGCGCGAAACTCTTTTCAGAGAAGCCTTAAAACCAGCGATTGACGGCGATTTTTGACATAAATTAAAAAAATTTAGTACATTATGTCGCGACTTTTTTGGCAAAGAAAAAAGTCTTTAATTCTCTCAAAAACCTCTTGAATTTTTTTTTACAAGCGCCATAGTAAAGACGTGGGCCCCAGCAATATTTCCCCCAGAAACTACGGCACGACGGAGGTCAGCCTATGAAATCAAATGCGGAAGTTGTCTATCGAGACCTCGAATCATCCCCCGCGCTGAATGACACAATCAATAAACGCATGGAAAAGCTGCACCGATTCTCGGATGCCATTATCCATAGCCGGGTCGTACTCGACAGTCCGCACAAACATAAGCATAAAGGCAAGATTTTCCGAGCCTCTATCGAGATTGACGTAAAGGGAAATCCTCTGCTTGTTTCCAATGATGACGAATCCATGCACGTTGCAGTACGGGACGCGTTTGAAACCATGGAGCGAAAACTCAAAGAAGAAAGCAGCAAGCGCAAAAACACTCGGCATTAAATATCGCCAACGACCAAATTCTTATCGCAGGTTTATCCGACCTGCCGTTCCCCGCCTTCTGGCGGGGAATCCCCTTAAACGCCACCTATGTTGCAGTGCCTTTCCTCGTCGCCCCCTTAGCTGTACTTGTAGAAGCCCTATTTACACAGCTCAACACCGGTTAATTTCAGCTGCACCGCATGCAGAAAACTGCAGCCACCAAGACTTTTTACAAAGACTTGTTTACACTTCAGAAGAGCCCCTAGAGATTAGCTAGCAACGATGAGCCGCGACCAACGCACGCTTTGCCCGAATGGCCCCGACTCCTGCCCGAACTACAGCGAGCTTGAAGCGTTACACGCTGAAATTGCAGAGCTTAAATTAGCCGTAAGAACCGACCCACTAACAAAGCTTTTTAATCGTCGCCACCTAAACTACTGCCTCGATCAAGAACTTGAGCGCACGACACGCACAGGCCAGGCAACAACATTATTGATGCTCGACATCGATTTCTTTAAAAACATAAACGACCAATACGGCCACGATGTGGGCGATAAAGCGCTGGTGCACATCGCCCAACTTATTAGGCAGTGCACACGAAAGCTCGATGTTGCCTGTCGCTATGGTGGTGAGGAGTTTGCGATTGTGTTGCCCGCCAGCAACCTCGGGGTCGGCGTACGTGTTGCCGAGCGCTTGCGTCAGCATATTGAGCAGCAGCAGTTGAGCATCGACAGCGTTGCTCAGCTCGACATCACCGCGAGCATTGGTGTGGCCTCAGCTGACAGGCAGCAAAGCCTAAACCCTGAACAACTTATAAAAAAAGCAGACGAACAGCTGTACAAAGCAAAAGGCGCTGGCCGCAACCAAATTTCCTGCCCAGATGAAAGCGGCCCGACAAGTGAAGTCAGCGCCGCCGAAAAAGCAGCCCTGTTTGATTGAAGCAGCACACTTGCAGCGCAGCACTCTTATTGCATTGCTCTTAGTACAATGCTCTCATTACATTGCTTTTAGTACCGTGCTCATGCAAATGCCATCAAGCAGGCGCAACCATTTTTGAAGCGTTTTAAAGGCAAGTTAGCCGAGCACACTGAATAAAGCGAGCTTAAAGCGCCTGAGCTTGAGTTCGTAAGCGGTGCACCTCATCGCGTAAAGCCGCCGCTTTTTCAAACTCCAGATCTTTTGCCGCATCGTGCATTTTTGCCTCCAGCGCTTCGATCTGACTCCAAATATCGGCCTCTTTATCCAGCTCGACTCGGTAGCTTGCACGGGCATCGGCCACTTTGCGCTGGCGCGCTTGCGGTGTATAAACACCCTCCATAATATCGGCAATGCTTTTTTGTATACCGGCAGGCACAATACCGTGCGCCTCGTTGTAGGCCAGCTGCTTAGCCCGACGCCGCTCTGTCTCATCCATTGCCCGCTGCATAGAGCCGGTTATCCTGTCTGCATAGAGAATGGCCCGTCCCTGCACATTTCGAGCTGCACGCCCTATCGTTTGTATCAAGCTGCGCTCGGATCGCAAAAAACCCTCCTTATCCGCATCGAGTATTGCTACCAGTGACACCTCGGGCATGTCCAGGCCCTCACGCAAAAGGTTAATGCCCACCAGGACATCAAACTCACCGAGCCTTAGATCACGAATAATTTCCACGCGCTCAACCGTGTCAATATCGGAGTGTAAATAACGCACGCGCACGCCGTGCTCGAGCAAAAACTCCGTTAAGTCTTCAGCCATGCGCTTGGTTAACACGGTCAACAATACGCGACTGCCAGACTCAACCGTGCGGTTGATTTCGCCGAGCACATCGTCAACCTGTGAACTGGCCGGGCGAACTTCCAATACCGGGTCAACCAAACCGGTGGGCCTAACCACCTGCTCGACGACCTGCGCCTGGTGTTCTTTTTCATAGTCACCCGGCGTTGCACTGACCATAATCATTTGCGGCGCTTTATTTTCCCACTCTTCAAAACGCATGGGGCGATTATCTAACGCACTCGGCAGGCGAAAACCGTACTCAACCAAGGTTTCTTTACGGGATCGATCGCCTTTGTACATGGCGCCAATTTGCGGGATAGTCACGTGGCTTTCATCAATAACCAACAGGGCTTCAGTGGGCAAATAGTCAAATAAGGTCGGCGGTGCATTGCCGCTGTCGCGACCGCTGAGATAGCGCGAGTAATTTTCAATACCATTGCAATAACCGAGCTCGCGCATCATCTCAAGATCGTAGCGCGTGCGCTGCTCAAGGCGCTGCGCCTCAACAAGCTTACTGTTATCGCGCAGCTGTTTTAAACGCTGCTCCAACTCAACGTCAATGTGATCAATCGCCTCTAAAATGCGCTCGCGCGGCGTTACATAGTGTGTTTTTGGATGAATCGTAACCCGCTGTAATTTATTTAACTGCTCGCCGGTCAACGGATCAAAAATACTGAGCCGGTCTACCTCTTCATCAAAAAGCTCAATGCGCACGGCGTCTTGCTCGGAGTCTGCGGGAAAAACATCAATAACATCTCCGCGCACCCTGTAGGTACCGCGGCGAAAATCAATATCGTTGCGCTCGTACTGGAGCTCCGCTAAACGACGCAAAATATCCCGCTGCCCGATCGGCTCACCGACCACCAGGTGCAGCATCATCTTCATATACAGCTCGGGGTCACCGAGGCCATAAATCGCCGACACCGTTGCAACAATGATGGTATCTCGACGCTCAAGCAAAGCTTTGGTGGCGCTGAGCCTCATCTGCTCTACGTGCTCGTTGATCGATGCATCTTTTTCAATAAAGGTATCGGAAGCCGGCACATAGGCTTCCGGCTGATAATAATCGTAATACGAAACAAAATATTCGACGGAGTTATTTGGGAAAAACTCTTTAAATTCACCGTAGAGCTGCGCGGCAAGCGTTTTATTGTGCGCCATAACCAACGTTGGTCTTTGCAACTTATCGATAACATTGGCGATTGTGTAGGTTTTTCCTGAGCCGGTCACCCCGAGTAAAGTCTGGTAGGCCAAACCTGACTGCACACCTTCGCTTAGCAACTTGATCGCACCGGGTTGATCGCCCGCAGGCTTATATTTACTGACTAAGTTAAACGCCTTCACTATTTTTGCTCCAGACGAAAACAGCGGTGAATTTTTGAATTGCGCGCAAAATCTTTATCGATGCTTTGGCGGCTAATATCCTCAACTCGATAAGCCGTTAAAATCTCATCGCTCAATTTAAACGAACGTAGATTATTGGAAAAATACAGCACCCCACCGGGCTTAAGTAGCTCCATACAGCGCTTAAGTAAAAAAACATGATCGCGCTGCACATCAAAGCTTTGCGCCATTTTTTTTGAGTTAGAAAAACTCGGAGGGTCCAGCATAATCAGGTCGTAGCCACGGCGGCACTGCCCCAGCCAGTGCATGACATCCGCGCGCACTAATTCATGCTTACTTTCGTTTAAACGATTAAGCTCAAAGTTTTTTTGGGCCCAGTCAAGATAAGTATTACTCATATCCACACTGGTTGTCGCTTTGGCGCCGCCGAGAGCCGCGTGTACACTCGCACTTGCGGTGTAACAAAAAAGATTCAAAAACTCTTTGCCTTGTGCCTCGTCAGCAAGGCGCAAACGCAGCGGCCTGTGATCGAGAAAAAGACCCGTGTCGAGATACGCCTTGAGGTTAACCTTAAGTTTTGCCTTGCCTTCGCGCACCGTGAAGAAGTCCTGCTCATCGAGTGCGCCGAGCTTTTCATACTGCTCCTGGCCACGGTTGCGCTGGCGGGTTTTAAGTGAAATATGGGCCCGGTCCATCGCAAATACCTGCGCTGCGGCCGCCACTGTCATGTGCAAACGCTGCTTGGCCTTGCGGGCATCAACGCTGCTTGGCGCCTGGTATTCCTGAATGTGCAGATAGTCGCCGTAAACATCGATGGCCGAACTGTACTCGGGAAGATCCGCATCGTAGACACGGTAAGCTTCGATGCCAGATGTTTTCAACCAGGACTTGAGCTTGTTTAAATTTTTTCGCAGACGATTGGCCAGCATCTGCCCACCTTCGTCTAACTCAACATTTAAACGCGCGCCCGCACCTGCGCGGCTGTCATCGCGCAATGTCGCCTCGGCGTTGAGCTCATACAGGCGCAGCTCACAGGGAATCGGGCCGTTGTGCAACTTGTACTTGCGGGCACAGCGAAGTCGCGTCTGTGCCAACAGCTCCATATTGGAACTAAACAAAGCCAGGCGCCAGCCCGGATAGTGCTCTTTCGCCAACGCCGCCAAGCTTTGATAGTCGACACTGAGCTTTTCCTGCTCGCCAAGGCGCATACCATAGGGGGGGTTACAGATCAGCAAGCCCCGGGCAGCGCTGTCCTTATCTAAATCAGCACTGCTCTGCGCTTCAAGCTCGAGAAAATTCTCACACTGCAAATGCACGTAGGCGTCAAAACCGGCGCGCTTGATATTTTCACGCGCCTGAGCGGCAATATGGATGTCGAGCTCAGCGCCGCGAAGGACCACGGCAAAGTTCGGGCGATGCTCCGCCTCACTGGCCTCGCGCTTTAACTCAGACCACAGCCGAGCTTGGTGCTGCTGCCAAGCTTCAAAACCCCACTGCTCTCGCAACAGGCCAGGCGCCCGCCGACAGGCCATCATCGCCGCCTCAATGATCAAGGTGCCCGAGCCACACATCGGGTCGATCAAGTTCAGGTCGGATCCGTCTGCCCGAGACTGCTCAATAAGCTCTGGCCAGCCAGCGCGAATCAGCAGCGCCGCTGCAAGATTTTCTTTCAGCGGCGCCATGCCGCCACCTGCGCGATAGCCGCGCCGATGCAAGCTGTCGCCACTTAAATCGAGGGAGATATACAGGTGCTTTTTGGTCAGGCGCACATTGACACGCAACTGCGCCTGCTTTAAATCGACTTCAGGGCGCACCGGGCCCCGAGCCAAAAATTGATCGACAATCGCGTCTTTAATAACCTGCGCACCGAACTGGCTGTGGCGGATGTGTTGATTGCTGCCGCTAAAGTCAACACGAAAGCGCGCATTGGCGGCCATATGCTCAGACCAATCAATCGATGAGGCTTGCTCATAGAGCTGTTCACGGTCACCGCTCGGGGACTCGGCGAGCAATAGCAGCACCCTATTAGCCAAGCGGCTCCATAGGTTAATGCGGTACAGGGCCGCGGCATCAGCATCGACAAACACCCCTGTCACGGTCTGTCTAAGCCCAGTTAAACCCAGCTGCTCAAGCTCAAGCTTTAGCAACTCTTCTAATCCCGCCGGGCAGGTAACAAACAAACGATATAGAGAACTCATATTAAAAGACAAACCTAAACCTATGATAAACAAAGGTATTTGATATTTTACTTATGTGTTTTAGCCATTAAAGCGAACCCCGAAATAATTAATAATTCGTTCCAATAAACAGGCGGAGTTGAGAAACTGGTGATTCGTGCTCACCGCGTCAACGATAGCGCCAGAGACATAAGCGCAAAACGTTAAGGCGGCACAACGGCAATTGGGCGCATAGTTTACGCCCTTTTTGCCAAGAGCACGTGTTTTCTGCTCACGAAGAGGAAAGATGCTTATGAAGCGCCAAAAACGCGATCGTTCTGAATTGGCAATGAGTCGAGGCTACCAGGTAGGCTTCAGTGGTAGTTCACGAGAAAAATGCCCCTACGAACAAGGCAGCATACGCTATCAGTGGCTAAGTGGATGGCGACAGGGCCGAGAAGACCGCTGGGACGGCTACAACCGCGCGGCATGCGCACAAAAGCTGAGCAACATGCACGGCGCCTACTTCTAGTTTACACATTCACGCAGCCCGCATTCTCTGCGGCAACAGCGACTAAAAACAGACCACGAAGCTAAGGCTAAAGAAGTAAGAGCCAGCAAACAAAGCAAGCAAAGACACAAAACGAAAGCTAGAAGCTAGTAGTTAGCCGTTAGTACGTAAAAGGCGCGGTGCATCCAGAATGCAGTTCATCACGCCCAATAAACACCCTCAAACTCCGCATTCATCTTTAGGTACAAACCTTTAAATAGCTGCTAGGCAGCTAAACAAAAAAGCCGGGCTGAAAAGCCCGGCTTTTTTTCAACTAAATAAACAGCGGCTTGGCTACTTCGATGCCGTGCTCACCTCTCTGTCGTAACTAAGGCGTTTAGCCGCATCCAAAGTCAGCATCTGCATAAACGCTTTGACTTCGGCGTCGCTGCCAACGGGCGCCGAGCCCTGCCCGCCCGCGCCAAAAACGGTGCTAGGTACTTTGCGCTGCGCAAAAGCCTTGGCCCAAATTTGGTGAATTGATACCTCCGCCTCAAGTTTTTGCGCCAGAGCATTATCGGCTTCGAGAATAACGCGTTTCTGATACGCTTCTGCCTCGGCGAGCGTGCGCCGGGTTTCAGCTTCAACCCTTGCTTTTTCGAGGTTGATTTCGGCGGTTTCCTTGGCAATGGCTGCTTGTTCGCGCAGTTTGTTGGCATTGGTAATTGCCAGCTGCTTTTCGGTTTCAGCGTTAGTTGTTTTTTCAATCTGAGCAACTTTTGCCTTGGCTTGACGCTCGGCCACTTCGCGCTCACCGCGAGCAATCGCCAACAGGCGCTGCTCCTCTTCTTGCACGCGTTGCTCACGCGCAATCGCTCGATCGGCACTGGCTTTTTGTTTTAATTGCATGCGCTCAATAAACTTTTTATTTGGCCTCATATCGGTAACCAGCGCAGAGACCACCGTTATGCCAAAGTTATTAAAACGCTGAGCCTTGCGCACCGGGAGACCGCTGTCATCGAGCACTTTTTGCACAACAAATATTGTTTTTGTATCTTCTCCGTATTCCGCCTGATCTTTGCCAAGGGCAGCATTTGCTGAACCCGCCGCCGGCCTGCCACTGGCCACCGCCATCTCCTTGCGTTTCACAAGGTAAATACCATCGCTCATCTGATTTTCAAACTCAGAGTTAAACTCGGTACGGCCGCCACTGTAATACTCTTCAGCGCTCATCAGTGAGGCATTGGCTTGCAGCGTTTCTTTAAACGCTGGGATCAGCGCTGTTCTGAGCAAATTATCCGGTGTTCGGTATTCGTGCGCCAACTCAAGAAAGGACTCGTGATCGCCCGGCATCGAGAAACGCACTGTCGCCTCGGCGTGAGCATCAACCTGATCGAGGAACATAATACTTAAAGGCGGTAAGGTCGCCGAAGCCGTTACCTGATCAGACTCGGCATTAATACCGTTGGCATTTGAGTCGCGCACCGCCTGCACCGTCATCGCCCTTTTCCAGGAGTTGTAGCGACCAAAAGGATAGAACTTATATCCGACATCGGTCACAACTTGTTCATCGCCAAGCACGGTTCGCACATGGTAGATATAGCCGGGCTCAGCGTAGAAAAATGAATTCTTTAGAAGCAGCAGCACAGCCAAGACACACGCAGCCGCTGCGGCTAGCTTGGCGAGTAATACACTGGGTAAACGGGGCGTTTTTTTGATCTCCATATCATCCTCTTATTTACAGATCCATCAAAAATAAAACCGTACAGGGCATAGCCCAATGGCGCCCAGCATAACAGAGCCTATTGACGACGTCGCGCAATTCAACCATTTTTAAGACTCAGGATCCCGTAAACTTAAAAGCTGCCCCGCTCTTGGTTTGTATTGGTTTGTATTTGTGCCAAACACAACAAACTATTTAGAGCCGCTTCGGTATAGACTTACGCTCTGTGCGGCGCCTGACACAATAACCTGTCGCAATAATAATACGCAGCCACTGTCACCTGCTTTTGCTTTGATTTTATGTTCTCGCTATTTACTAAAACACAAATCGTCGATGACGCCACCTCTGAAAACTTACGTATAAGTTTTGATTGGGCACAAAACAATTTTGACAACGAGTTCTTTTTAAAGCACAGCGTATTAGTGCTGCCCTCGCGCGATTTTTTCCCCGACCGCGCAGATAACGCCCACGATATGGCCACTGCACTTTGCCAGCGCATCCTTAGTTACGCGGGTTTAGAGCACTGGCCATTTGCGCTCATCAAGCCTGAACAATATATCGCCAGCGCGCCGCGCTTGCTGCAACTTGCGACACAAACGCGCGGTGGCGAAAAAAAAGCTCAACAGAACCACCTTGCTGCCGGTGAAGCGCCTAACTCAACACTCAGCTCACAACCCGGTAAAAACGCCGGCGGCGACCATCATACCTTGTTCAGCCATATCAGCAGCTTTGACTACCGGCCGGCACAGCTCGAGTTAAGTTACAGCGCCGCAATGATGAAAAAACCCATGGACTTGGTTGGCAGCATGAGCAAAAACATAGCCCAACACTATCTTTGGCAGTCTCAATTGGTGCCGCCGACCGGGCCGGAGGGCTTTGACGCCAGCGCTGAACTGCTCGCCATTTTCATGGGTTTTGGCGTATTTATCGCCAACAGTGCCTACACCTTTCGCGGCAGTTGTGCGAGGTGTTACGACCCCAGTGCAAACCGCACTGCAGCCCTGAGTGAAGACGAAGCCCTCTATAGCCTGGCCCTTTTTTGCCAGTTAAAAAATATCGATAACAAAGCGGTGCTTCCGTCGTTAAAAACCTATTTGCGACCGGCGTTTAAAAAAGCCAGAAAACAGGTTCGCCACGAGCTTGCACCCGCGCGTTAACGCCGCGCCCCATAAAAACCTTCGAATTTAATGCCTTTGGCGCCAATCCCTTCGGCGCGCCACGACAAGTCACAAAACTTTCATTAAAATCAGCTAAACCATCAAGCCTAAATTAGTATGTATAGGCCCGGGCCAAACAACCGTATTCACCCAGTGAAAGGCAAGCCGTTTTATGAAGGCACTAGAAAACAAAGCAGAAAAGCTTCAGATGCTCTACGACATCGAAAAAAGCCTGATCAAGATGGAGCTTCGCAAACAGCGCAAGTCGGCCTTTTTAATTGCCGTGCTTGTGGCTTTAGGGGGGCTGGCCATATTGGCCGCAAATGTTGCGCTGTACTTGAGCATTGCCGGTTTAAAGCACTATGCGCTAAGTGCCTGCTGGATCATAGCATTAAATATCGGTTTGATGATTGTACCTGCGCTTATGCTGCGCAAGCATAAAAATTCAGAGCCAGAACAAACCATCATTGATATTCGCGACGCCCTTATTGAAGACCTTAAACAAAGTGCAGAACTGGGTTTGCGTGAAGCCCAACAGAGTGTCGAGCAAATTTACCACCTGGGCAAAGACATCAAAGCCTTCAGTGAAAGCGGCCTCGCTGTGCTTATCCCAATCGTCAAGCTCATTGCCAACGCCGTGCATCACCACGACAAAAACAAACATGAAGAGGCGGAGAAAAACTGAGAACAAACAGGTTTAAAGTGTCAGATCCAGTATATTCTCTCCGTGCAGATTGATTGTTCCATCAATCGAAATAAACGCTCTATCTTTTGTTCGCACCTTTATTTCAAGGTAGGCATAATTGCCCTCATCACTGCGATAATAAAAAAACAGACTCTTTCGATGGCTCCAAAGCGCATCGTCTTTGCTGATCTTTAGCTCGTATGAAGAGGCATAGCCCTGAAGCGGAGCATATTGATCGGGCAGCTGCACCACAGGTTTTAAGCCACCACCATCTACCTGAATAGTCAGCTGCCAGTCATAGCGAGCGCGCTTATCGTCGGTGGCCTTAGTAAGATAAAACGCTAAATCGGCATTGTCCGGGCTTGTTGCATAGCCCATTGAACCGAGTAACTGTACATAGGTCGGCGCGGCCTGATTTAAAAATATAGAACCAGTATTAATTTTGCTATTTTTTGCGTGCTCAGGCTTTTCCTGCAACTCAATCACAAATGCTTCTTCTAGCGAAGACGGCAGCGCCACCGTATTTAAGTACTTCAGCCTGTCGGCAAAATACAGTATTCCCGTGCTGCCCCCTTCATGCCAATACGCTTTTGAAGCAATTGCACCAATCAGCGCAGCTCCACGTGTCTTAACTTCGATAACTCCGCGTTTATCACTGCGATAGTTTCGCAAATGAGTAAAACCATAGTAAGGATAATCAAAAGGCTCAAGCACAGTGTCCAACACTACAAAGTCCATCGGAACGTCGCGAAGTGCATGACCACGGGCATCCACAAAACGTATAAAAGTATGAATGTCGCTTGTCACATCCTGCTCAACAAGCTGCTCCAGGGTATCGTATTCGAACTCAGGAAAGCGCGGCACTAACTCCATATTTTTAACAATTTCGACATCGCGAGCAGTGCGGCTATTTGTCGGCCTCGTGACACACGCAAACAAGAGCAGGCACACGCAAATAACAACAAGATATTTCACTCAAGCACCTCAAGTGCGTTGTAACGAAGATTAAAAATATCGAGCATCAGGCTAAAATATGGCATTACATCCTGCGGATTCCAGCGCCACATTGCGACATGATCAGCGCCGTATTCATAGGGCGGCAGCGCGAGGTTATAGGCCTCCAATACATCGCCCTCAACACGCGCTTCGGCACCAAGCGCTTGTGTTTTTGAGTTGATAATATAGGCAAGTGCTTCGTGCTCGTCGTCAACAGGTCGAGAAAACCACCACCAGTATCGCAGTCGAGCTTGATCGCCGCTGTTGCGATGCACATCGTAGGAATATTTACGGCCGAAGTTTTTTAATGGTTTCATGCTCACTTGCGCGGCATTCCAACCCAGCCAGGTAACATCTTCGGGATTAAACAAACTGTAAATCTCAGCATTGCTCTTGCCAATGTAACCCGACCAACCTCCGTCACTTGCATCGCGCGGCGTAACGGTTTTATTAAGTTCCGTAACTAACAGCTCATCGCGCGTATCAAATGCTTCGGCCGGTACGGCCGATACTTGAAAAATTACCTCATCGGCTTCAAGGCCCTGATGCAACGCCTCCATCAATACAATGCCGCCTAAACTGTGACACGTAAGTTTAACGTTTTTCGAATCTGGCAAGGCATTGACATAGTCAAGCAGCAACGCGGCACTTTTTAAGCCCCTAAATTCACTCGATAACAAACCCAAGGCGTTGGCCCGCTTTCGTGTCGGCCAGTGAAAATGAACAAGCCTGCCTCGATAACCCTGATGCCACAAACGCTTAAACATCGTTTCAAATGAAAACACCAGGGTCCGCTGATAGTTTTCTTCATCGTGAGGAATCCAACCGTGCACCCAAATAAGAACATTATTGTCTTCGTACCAGGGTTTATGAAAATCAAAACCGAGTGTTTCCGGCTGCAGTGTTAAATTTACCTCCGGTGGTAACAACTTGTATTTATAGGGGTGTTTTAACTGCTTAGGCCAGACAACCTGCACACGCTCATATAGCGACTTTACCGGGTACAAATCAAGATAGAGTTCGTTGCTGCTTACAAGCCGCTCTTGCTGGAGCAGCTCGGCACGCAAGGTTAAACGACCACTTTTTACCGCTTCAAAGACCAAACAAATACGGCCATGCTTATCCAGCTTGCTATCAAGCGCATCAATATTGACACTGTGCTTAGCATCAACAACACCCAGTGCACCTTTTTGCATAAATTTAAACTGTTTTTTTGCATGCGCGTCATCAATTAAGTAGTTCCTCGAACAATCATTGCCCTCGCTTAACCAAAGCCGAATCTGCGCCTCTCCACTTGCGTAAAGACGCAGAGATGTAGCCGAAAGCTGCGTATTTTCAGAGCCAAGTTCGATATGAATCCGGGAGAAATCCTCCAAATCACGTAGCGACCCGGGTAGCTCATCCTCGTTGTCCGGATGCTGATGCGGCCAACTTTCATAAAGCTCTAAATCGTCCTGATCGTCGTTAATCCAGAATACAAAAGGTTGATCGATGGCGCTGCGATCTTGCGGAATAAAGTCGTGTGCATGTAGCTGAATAACACCATCACCGTTAACATCTGCCCCTAAGCTTAAAGTGTATTTAACATCTTCAGCCAGGGCCTTGGTAGGCACAGCCAAAAAAAAGCAACAGACAATAAAACACCACAATTTAAGAGCGAGACGCCGAAACCTCAGCTGAATACTGATCCTGATAAAGAACAAAGTCATATCCCTCTTGCTTGGCCCAAACGATGAGTTGCTCGACCATCGCTGGCAACCAGCTTTTGTCCACATATTTGTCTGATGGATAGCGCGATTCATGCAACACAATTGCCGCGCCTTGATGTTTTTTTATACCACTTTTTATTCGCGCCAACACCGATGCTGATTTATCGGGCCCGGCACTTGCCTCGTGCACATAAAACGTTAAATAGGCCAGTTCCACCTCGTGTTGATTCAACAAAACCCTAACCGCAGGGCTGACCAGACCGCGGGGTGGTCGATAATAATCAAGCTGAATATCGCTACCCGGTGCCGCGGCGCGAATCGCTGCTCTCGACTTCTGTATCTGTTCAAGTAGTAGCGTTTCGTCAAACAACGGCGGCCAGCTTCGGTTGTACGAATGGGTGACGATCGCGTGGCCGTCGCCCGCAGCGCGCCGAACAAGCTCCGGGTTACGGTCGACGTGTTCACCAACATAACAGAACGTTGCCTTGATACCGTGTTTCTTTAGTACATCCAGTAACTGATGGGACACCTGCGCATCGGGGTTGGGCCCGTCGTCAAAGGTAAGCAAGATCACATTATTACCTGCCGGCCACCGATCTTTTTGCAAAATCGTACAGCCCTGCAAAATAATCAATACGGATAGACAGACAAACTTAAGCAACATAGATTTTAACCAAAGGCAGCTTCAGCAAGCGCGGCTAAACATATGCAAATAGTAGCCAGCCACCAAGTAAGATCCGTTACATTTTTATGACGCCGCTGTCGCAGTGCTGTATAGGTTGGTCAAGTCAAAAGTCCACGTGCAACGCGTTAAGCCGCAAACTAGAGCCACACAAGTTTTGCCGTTGACGACGGCACTTCGCCAAACATGCGCCGGTAATTTTTTGAAAAATTCCCCATATGGCGTATACCGTGCGACTCACAGGCCTGGCGAATGCTCTCGTAGCGCCCCTGCTTTAGCCCCCGGCGAACGCGACCGAGCAACACCGCATTGATATACGCCTTAGGGCTAATCCCCATCGCCTTGTAAAAAGCGAGCTCCAGATTGCGCACAGATGTATTACTTTTGATTGACAACTCAAGCACGGTGTAGCGCTTGAGCTCATCTGAGTGCGCACATGCAACTGCCCGTTTAACAATTTTTTCAAAACCATTACAACGCAATGCCTGCTTTTCTGAAACTAATAACGACATCAACAATAACTGAATGTTGTCTTTATAACGTTCGATATAACGTTTGCTTTTGCGCGGCCCTTCCTCATCGGTCATTGCGCGCAAAAACGACATCGTCTCTGCCTGGCACATAAAAATCGAGTTTTGAAAACCGATCTTCTTAAAGCCGCGAAACTGCAGCTTGTCGAGATAGCGGCTCTGATCCGTTGTTTTTAAGCGCTGCCACAAAGCGCTTTTCACTGCGATAGGAATATAGCTCGAGCCCGCTGGCAGCAATCGATGCAATTCTTCGCCCTCGGGAATAATAGCTGCTTGAGCCGGGCCAATGCGCTCGCCCCGGACAACCAGCTCATTGCCGCTAACCGGCAGACAAAACAAGGTCGTACCTTTGGGCACACTGCCAAAATCCTCCACCGCGCGCGTCGCCGAACGATTGCCAACGTGCAGCGCTGCGTCCATGTACAGATAACTCTGACCAAAAAAGTCGCCCGGTGTTATTTGGTTAGTTATAAAATCCAGGCCGACCTTCTCGAGACCAAAATCGTCAATACAACTTGCGTTTGTCTTACTTACTTTCATTTGCCACTACCGATATTGCTGTACACGTATTGACCACAGCAAGCGGCGAATATTCGCGTGCAACATGCGACAGCGCGCTGACACTTTCAGACAGATCAAAAAAACGCCAATTAAAATCAGGCAAAAACGCGAACACTTAGGCCACTTACCTTGCGTCGCAAGCGCTGCAGCGCCTTAATGAATGCTGAAGGATTGACGAGGGTTCGGCCATGAGCTGCGCAGCGAACAGTACTGAAAACAACACAGAGAAGCACACCGACAACGACAGCAAACAGAGTATCAACAACCACTGCACCGGCGCCGGCAGCAGTGAGCATGCAATATTGAAATCGGCCTTAAAGCACGTGTGTTTTTTAAAGCAGGTACTGAAGTTTTGCAGCGACTCACTACAAGCGCGAACACGCGAGGCTCTTTTGGATAACCTGGCCTACGCGCTAGTATCAATGGGGCTACACGGCAAGATCATCGACCCGCTCAACACGAGTGAACAGCGCTTCGGCTCAGGCTTTAGCCAATCGCTTCGCATTGAGCTTGAAGCTCTAGACCACGACCTGTTCAAACGCGATGTTGCGCACGATCGAGCGTTCGCCTACGGCGTGCTCGTCAAAACCAATAACATTGCCGTGATCATCGATACCTGTCATTTCGACCAGGACAAAATAGATCTGCTGATCGAGTGCAACCAGAGCCTGGTTGAGTGTTTTGATACGATATACAGCCATCTGCTCGCGCACGAGCACTCAAAACAAGATACAGTCGCAAGCCGCCAGCAACTGCACAAACAACAGTGCCAGGATATCGACTACATCAGAGACCTTGTGAGCATGGGCCTACTGAATATTGAACAGGCCGTTAGTGCCTGCGGCGAGGAACTAGAGCGCTACGCTGCGGAAATTTTACCGCACCTGGAACTTGATCAGCGCGACTCAAACAATGTGCAACACTCGCTAAAGCCACTGTTTAAGCAGCTGCTTTGCCACTTGCAAACGCAACAGCAGATTGTTCAAACACTGATGCAATATCTTGATAACAACGCCGACACAGCGACAGTAAATGTGGCGAGCGCCTAGCAGGCGCTCGCGAGCACTAAAAATGCGCAATAGTGCAGTGCGTTCTCAACAAGCGCTTTATACAAATAAAAACCGCGGCCAACATACTGAGCTAGCTCAAGTGCTTAGCGCTTGAATAAATCCGGCCTACCAAGACAGGCGCGCACAAACCCCCTGCTTCGTATTCTCGATTGAAACGGCGACAGACAAGCGTTCACACAAACGCTTTACCAGCGCCAAACCAATACCGTAACCCTGACTTTGCGCGCCCTTCACGCCGCCTTGAAAAATACGCTCTAGCAGGTCGCTGTCAATTTGATCACCGACATTGGTAATGGTTAAACACTGAGCGTCGGCGGCAATGCAGATCTTGGCTGATTTGCAATGAATAAAGGCGTTAGCCAATAAATTACAAACGATAATGCGCAGCGCCTGTTCATTGCTCTGCAGCACCAATTCTGGCTCCACCTTTAACTCAAGGTCGAGTTGTTCCAATTTCGTTTGTAGCAACTTGCCCTCTTTGCCAAGGCACTCAGAGCATTCGATAATAGCCGCCTCAAGCAGAGCTAATACCGGCACCGGGGCCTCGTCAAAACCTTGCTCCCGTGCGAGCGTTAACAAAGCCTCAATACATTGCTGCATTTGATCTTGCGCAGCTTGCAAGCGATGCAGCAGCTTGCGCTGATCCGCATCGAGCTCACTGTCGGCTAACAGGCAAAGCGCGCCCTGACTAATCGCAAGTGGTGTGCGTAATTCGTGAGAGACATCCCGGGTAAAATCCTGCTCGCGCTGAATAAACGCTTGTAAACGCTGCATCGCCGCATCAAGCTCACGGGCAAACATGCCAATTTCATCGCGCTTAAATTCGGCGGAAAAACCTTGCGGTAAAGCCTGATTACCCATTTTGCTAACCAGCGTATTTAACTGCTGAATAGGCTGAACCAAACGCCGCGCCAGCAACCACGCCAACAGCGCGATGATAAGCACAATAATAAACATAACAAACAGCTGCAAAAGTGCCATGGCGCTTTTTGCTTTGCGCACAACCAAATGATCGCTGACTTCGGCCAGTAAATAACCGTGACTAAGTTCAACAAGGTGGTAGTGGCGCTGGCCCGGGCCGGGAAATTCGATGCGCTGGGGCTCGTGCTCAAGCACATCCAACACTGCGCGAGGCAACTGCGCTTTAGTTGAATAAAAATCAACATAACTTAGTGTCGGCGAAACCACATCACCGCGTTCAAGCTGAGTCTCAGCCCGCTTAGCTTCGTCACTTAGCAAGCGCTGGAACATTGTATCTTCGATATTGTAGGAAAATAAAAAACCAAGCAACGAAAACAGCAGGCTAATGCCAAGCGCCATCGTCACAAAATAAACAACAATACGGGTGCGAATACTGTTAAAAATCATCGTGTTAAATTCATTGGTTGTCAGGGCCGGTCAAAGCGATATAAATACGCAGCACAAAAATATTCAAACGGCTAAATATCGATACGAAAACCAACCCCGTGTAAAGTTTTGATTACAGCGCGCTCAAACGGCTTATCAATGGCCTGGCGCAACTGATACATATGTGAGCGCAAACTGTCCGAGCCACTTGGCTCTCCGTGCCAGATACGCTCACAGAGCTCGGATCGTGTTACCGTGCGCGGGTGGGCCTGCATCAACAGTTTCAATATTTCAAACGGAATGCGCTGCAGCGCCACGGTGCTGCCCATCCTGCTTGCGGTACGTGCGCTCAAGTCCAGGCTGATCTGAGTCTCCCCCTGACCGAGGCTCAAGACCTTAGCCGCAACCTGTTGCTGGCGGGCCGCCAGAGCCTGACAGCGCGCATACAACTCTTCAAGTGCAAACGGTTTACACAAATAATCGTCCGCACCACAGGCAAAACCTGTAAGTTTGTCATCAAGGCTATCCCTGGCGGTTAACATCAGAATAGGAATATGGCGCTGCGACTGCTGACGCAGTTGGCGACAAACCACCAAGCCATCCATCTTAGGCATGGCAATATCGAGCACAATGCAATCAAAATATTCGTTTAATGCCAGCTCACAGGCGAGCCTGCCGTCGTGGGCAAAATCCAACTCGACACTGCGCTTTTGCATAAACGCTTCAATATTTTTGCAAATAGCAAGGTTGTCTTCCGCTATTAGTATTTTAAGATTTGCCATAACTACCTACCTGTTTAACAGCCTGTTAACGCATACCGCCTAAACCGCATTTAAGCCAGCAAGACACATGCGCCCTACCTGTTTGCAAGCTGAGTACGCAAGGTGGCTAAGCCCTGGTCGTCGGGAAACAGCGCTTTGGATTGCTTAAGTAGCTGCGCCGCCTGCGCTAACTCGTTTTCATCGATATAAGCTTCAACAAGCGCGGTGTAAAGGGCCGCATGCTTGATTTCGTCTATCGTCTGCTGCATCAATACAATGGCAACATCGCGCTCAATTTCAGATTTTGCGTAGCGCGCGTGATAGACACCGAGCATTGCCAACAGCATTGTGTCATAGGACTCTGGTGTTTGCTGATACTGCTTCGCTGCCTGTTTTCGGTCTTTGAAAAAGGCCTCAACAAGCTTTACTGTTTTATCATCTTTAAATTCAAGCCCAGCATCAAACTCCAGACCAAGCTGCTCAACTAAGGCCTTGGCGGTATCGGCGGTGGAAAATGGATTCTGCCCGGTGACAAGCCTCTGATCGACACTCACCTGATTTAACATCAGTGCATCTTGGCGAAACACAGCGCCTTGCGCACTTAGCTCATCTTCAAGTAGAAATGGCAGCTGCCACTTTTTGCTAAACACGGCTTCTTCTTCATTGCTAAAAGCCGATATACGTTTGCCGCCTACCAGATAACTGCCATCGCTGAGTTTAATATCCAATAGCGCAGCGGGCCCGTGGCACACCGCGCCAACCGCGCCCCCGCGCTCGTAAATATCCCGGATTACACGCTTGAGTTGTTTATTATCTCGCAGATCAAACATCGGCCCTTTACCGCCAACAACAAATACCGCATCGTAGTTGTCGGCGTTAATGTCACTGAGCTTAAGGCTGCTAGCAAGTGCGTGAACGGCGGCTTCATCGGCTAAAAAACTCTGATTGTAGCGTTTGTTTTTATCGTAGTTGTCCGTTACCAGCTCACCGCCTTTCGGAGATGTAAAATCCACGTCGGCGCCTGCGTGTTTAAACACAAGATACGCTTTACTCATCTCGTCAAATTCATAACCCGGCTTAACCAGTTCACCATCGGTGTTTTTTTCACCGTAGCTGCTCAAAACCATTAAGATTCGGGCTGTTTTTTCCTGCGCGAGCACCTGGGCGCTCGGAAACAATAGAATGAATGCTGAAATAAAAACCAATAAAGTAGAAAAAGAATGCCCCATGATTTGCTCCATTTGTTTAAAAAAGACGCTTAGAACAAGCGTGTTTCAAACAAAGTAGCAAGCGGCTTGTGAAATGGATGTGAAGAGCTTAGACAAGGTGGGCGATCGCCACAGATAACAGCAGACGCCTTCGGCTGCCGTGGCTTATGCCGCTAACCTATGCCGCTAACCTATGCCAGTGACCTGTACCTGTGTTTGGGTTTTATCTAAGGGCTTATGTTAGAAGCTTATGTTAGAACCTCGTATTCGGGCCTAGTGTTAGCGGCCTTGTATTTGGTCAGTCGGTACTCCTATATAGGCTCGCGAGAGCCCCATTTAAACCTTAGGCGCCCATAGGGCCTGGCGACGCTGCGCCTGCGAGTGCGCCTGTTGATGCACCGACTATCATCTGCGCCAGTTGTGCCATATTTGTCGAGCCAAGCTCTCTAACCTCATTGTAGGCATCACGCAGGCTATTTCGCGATTCGGCCTGACTGGCAAGGAAACTGGCAAACGTTAGCGCCTCTGCCTGATTAATAGACTCTTTCACACCGACTTTTTGGTTGAGCGAACTTTCGATATAGACGCGACTCCCGTGAACAATTCTCGGCTTTTCGCGGCGAACGGAAAGCTCACTCCAAAAACTTTTTTTACTGCTTCGGCAGTCTATTTCAACAACTTCAAATTTTTCATCTTCCAGGTAGCGAATACGCATATGCATCCCCCTCGACAAGCTATCCTAACTTCATCTTTTTAGCCGTATCGTATTGACCGCCACTTCAGCAACACTGCCAAAACATAAAACGGCCAAATAGTCAGATCGACCCATGTATCTTACAAGCAATAACAAACACGCTTGACGACCAGATCTCATTTTTACGCCATCATTTTTTTGACATCATAAAATTGGTATTTTCTTACCATGCTCCGACTTGCAAACTAACAAGCAACTACGAGGAGAATAGCTACAAAATTGCAACAAAATAACAGAGCGCACTGACAAGCAGCAGCAACCAGGGCAAACATCGATACAAGATTAAGTAGCAAATGCCCAAAATTGCCAAGCCACAACGAGCATTTTTACAAGCCATTGACAACAAGCGCGGTTATTAACGAGCTAGAACTGCAGCTCCATACTGCAATGAAGCACTACGATATAAACAATAAAATGACGACATTAAACGAGCCAACAAACAGCCCGCAAAAGCAAATAACAAAGACAAATATAAAGACAGGAAGAAAACAAACGTCGCAGCACTTACAAGCTGGACAAACAATCAGAAGAATAGAATAATAATTGCCGGCTTCAAAATCGCCGGCAGCGAACTAGTGAAACTGCTCCAGGGCAATCGTATTAATCTCTTTACCGGTTATATCACGAACCTTTTCCAACACCGCTTTTGCTGCGTCATTTTGATTTCTGGCGTAAGCCAAATACTGATAATAAACATTGCTAACAATAGCCGCTGAATTTAAGTCATTAAACTGGCTCGCCATCCAGTCGCGTATTTTTGTACGCTCCTGCTCAGGCAGGGTTTCAAGTATAAAGGCTACATTTAAGCTGCGCTCGTCTGTGTTCATATCAGACCTCGTAAACATGAAAGTTTAAATCACCATTAAAAAGCCTTATCTGACCAAGGCACGCTTGATTGCCGTCACACTCCATCCACGCCGGCACCGTTAAAAACGCTCGTTTTTCATGGGCTTTTGTTTCGCCGCCTTCGCACACAAGACAGCGCAGCCTGGGTTGGCCATCGTAGAGATCAACACCGAGCACTTCCGTACCTTTGGGCATGCTGATTATTTGCTCGGGCGCCATAGACAGCTCATATTCGCGAATCATTAAGCCACTCATCACTACAAGCCCCTACTTTCTTCCTGCACTTAAAAGTTTGAATCAAACTTTTTCCGTATTAAGCACTAAACGTCATCAAACGCAATCGAGAATACTACCGGCAGCGCATACATAGTTAGCACTGGCGCACACTTTAAAAAAATTCTAAGCGTGAGCTCGCGCTTTTACGCGATTTTTTAAATTTTTTTAGCGCAGCACAATGCGCAAGGCACAGCGCAGCTCATCAAATAAAAACGGCCATCTTTTTTGCATAAAACTTAATCGCACTTAAGTAGCAAGATCTGCGGTCGAATACAGCTTATTCAAAATAATTTCGGGATAAACAGGGAAATGCATTATTAACAAAACACTCAACAATGCCTAAGCAGCAATAGATCGTATGCGGGAGCTGGGAGCTGGGAGTTGAGGGTTGAGAGCTGAGAGTTGAGGGGCGCGGATCTAGCGCATTTAAGAATCCATGCCCGAAACTGAATGCCGCTGAGCGCATATTGATTGCCTAGCAGCACATCGAATGACAGCAGTCCTGGCGAAAATATTCCTAACTTTAAGATTTAGAACTGCAACATTGCCAACGCAAATCGTTTAACCGCGACATGTTCGTTCAAGCTTAACGCCACGGTTATTTTCGAGTCAGCTGCCTTACTTTGTTAATAAGAAGCTCGGCCGCTTGTTTTTTTTCTTCTGCTTGGGCCAGGTACTGAAAGTACACTAGGCCAACGGTGCCAACGGGCGCAACGCCTTCCAACTTATCAACCAACCACCGCTTCAACTCGCTTCGAAGCGGAAACGGCAAACCCTCAAGATAGGAAGCCATCTCGAGATTTGCATTGCCCTTGTCGCCCACCAAACTCCCCCAAACTGCTAAATTATTGGCCAAAATAAGTTATTTACGTTTTAGTTCAATACACTATCTAGTGCGACGCCGGTCATTTCGCTGAGCTGCCCAATGACCGCAAGCGCCGCCTCATTTTCATTCTTAGACTCAGATAAATAGCGAAAGAACACATCGCTAACCGTCGTCCGGGAATCAGGCAATTTTGCCTTTTTTTCCATCCAATCCTTAATATCATCGCGCTGATGCTCCAACAGCTCTTCAAGCTCTAGCGCCACCTTGAGTATGTTTCGACCATGATTCATGCCCCACCCCACGTTAAAAATCAAACAGCGATCAAAAACCCCGGTAAGATTTAAAACATCACCAGCCCGTACACTGCGCTAACGGCTAGTTCTGCCCTTATCCCCCACAAAAAAAGGGATGCACTTTCGCGCATCCCTTCTTATCGTTTGCATACAAAACAATGTTTACAACTTAGCGCATTCGGCGGCGATCCCGGCCCCACTCAACGTGTAGGCTCTTATCAACCAGCGGCGCGCCCTGGTAAATAAAGCATCCTTTTATTTACCAATAACAACACAAAAAAACGGCACAAAAGCACTATGCCAGGCAAGACAATTAACCAGAAAGAGCCTGCGCAAACAGCAGCTTCAGGCATGGCAGCCCGTTGTGTTCACGCCAACCAAGCTCGAACAGTAGCCAGCGCTGGCACACAAATATAGCAATGCATGCATTGTTGGCGCCAGTATACACATTTTTAGAGTTGTGACAGCATTAATTATTACCAATGGCAAATTTATGCTAGGCACCTGGATGATTTATGCGCCAGCAGGCAGCATATGAAAGAAATATGACGGTTTTGTAACAAAAAACCCTTGCGATGCACTTATATACTCGCCGTTGGCACAAGGCCTGGAACTCAGAGTCAGAACTTAGCTATATCGGGGCTCGGGGCCTCCAGTGAGGTCGGGCTCACAGCAAAGCCATGTAGCTAAAGCCATATGCCAGGTACCTTTCTAAAGCAGGCCTATACTGCATGCAAATGCAGCAACATGATGTTTTCCTCAAACTCATCCTGATCGATTAGTTCAAAACCAAAACGTTCAAAAAACGACCTCATACGGTCGTGCCCTTCAACATAACAAATAGATACCGAACGAATGCCCTCGAGCTTTTTGATCTGCTCTAACAACAAACAAATCGCTTTTGTTCCGTAACCCCGGCCTTGTAGCTCAAGGTCGATCAAGAACTGATCAATAAAGATTTCATCGGGCTTATTGTCGTCATAGTTTGGGTAGTACTGGATATAGCCCACCGCTTTGTCATCGAGATAAATACCGCAATTAACGTAGTAGTCATAAAACTTCGATGCGGCAATGGCTTCGGATGGCAACGCAACAAACTGTTGTTGGGCTTTACTGATCTCAAGATCAATCATGTCGAGCCAGTTATCTTTATCGATGTCACGTAGGTTTATATTCATATCGCACACTCGCCTTTTTTTCTTTGGGCCTGGGTCCTGCAGCACTTCGGATAACCCGGGCCAAGTCTCAGCCCCAGCCCTTATCAGGCCCCAGCTCTTATCAAGCCGCAGCTCATATCTGGCCGCAGCTCTTATCTGGCCGCAGCGCAGCTAACTTGGGTACCCAAGTTATCAGCCAAGTGTGCCATAACAACTGTGCTCATTAGAAGGCAGAGCTATTAAAACATGTAAGCATAGAAGTAAGAGGCCTAAGTTTAAGTTTCTCGGCTGACGTCGTTCTACGTAAACAAAGCAACACCAGCATCGCGGGCCTACAAACTTCATTCACTACTGGCAAGCCCGTTTTAAGTCAGGCTGCCTTTGCAAAGCACCGAGCGCGCAACTTGAGAATCCAAGCAGGCATGCTATACGTAAAGACTAATGGTTTTTATGCATTCAAGTGGGCTGATACACCGAATGAGCCAAGGAGGTAATTAAAAGAAAGGAGGAAAGGACAGCTCCGTCAGCCGGTAAGTTTATATTTAATGGCTGTTCTAGATGAAGTTTCTAAATCATATCAATATCAGTACACGCATTTTCCTTATTGTTATCTCGCTAATCTCCGTCATTGTCTTTAATGCAGTTGGCAATTTAATCGAAGCAAATAAAAAAAAAGCCGCCTTGGCTGAACTTGCGCAATTGCTCTACTACGCAGAACTTACCGCCGAGCTGATCGATTATAGTTCTCAAGAATCGCTCTATACCCGGCTATACATCGATAGCACCCCGGCCAATGCCGATACCGCTAAGCGCCGAATGTTAGAGGCCCGAGCCTTAAGCAACCAAAGTCTTGATGCGTTTAAAGATTTAATAAAAACCAAACAAACACTGTTTAGTCAATATGGCGCTCTGAGTAACAATCTAGAGCTTATCCAGGAAAAGCTCGATCGCTACCACCACGTTAGAAATGCCGCAGATAAAAAACTGCACTTAGATAAAGTCAACGGCCAGGACCTTCATACCTTGTACGAAATATCACTGCTGATCGGCGACTTAGTCGCATCGCTAAGCTCAGTGGTTATTATCTCTTCCCAAAATGAAGAGCTCAGTTTAATGGCCAATGCACTTTACAATCTAATGATTGCATCGACAGAGTCGGCCCGCTTAAACAGTTATATTTTTGCCGCCGCCAACCACCACCTGGGCTTTCAAACTTATGTGTTCGGACAAATGGTGTTAATGCACTACAAAGAAATGGATGCCCAGCGACTATTCAGTGCCTTCGCCAATGCCGAGATCAACGAATATTATAAAAAACACGTCGTCGACAACCCCTCATACAAGCAATACAAAACCTTTAAGCTCGACGCCATTATGGTCTTCGAGAAATACCTCGACAAAAAATTTGATCTTTCCGATAAAAACTGGAACCAAGTGACTGACGATGTGTTTCAGTCCTATCAGTCGACCCGGGAATTTGTCATGCAGGCCATCCTTCAGGAAAAAGACCGGCAGATGTCTGAAGCCCAGAACACACTGGTTTTTACCAGTGTATCTGTCACCGCCCTGGTTGCGATTTTAGCTGGCCTGTCTTACCTGCTTAGCCGAAGCATTAATGCCCCGCTTAACAAGCTGGTTGAAACCATGTCATTTATTGCCAGAGAAAAAGACATGTCCATGCAACTTGAAGAATCCGGCTCAGATGAGCTAACCAAGGCCAGCAAAGTCTTTAATCAGCTTATCGCCAGCTTTAACACGGCCTTGCGCGGTGTCACCACACAAGTGCACAGCTTGTCTTCACTCAGCCAGGAAGTGGCTGCCAATACCGAACAAGGTTTGAAGCGCAACGACAGTCAACTTGAAGCCACCGACAGCATTAGTGTCGCCGTCACCGAAATGACAAGCACCATCGAAGAAATCAGTAAGATGATTCACAGCTCGTCAGAGGCGGTCAACAGCGCCAGTGCAACCTCGATCGAAAGCAGTGACTACGCCGATAGAAGCCGCAGATTAATGGAGCAACTAACGCAAGAGCTCGGCAGCACCAGTGAGGTTGTCAACAAGCTCAATCACGAAAGTGAACAAATCAGCCTGGTCTTAAACGTTATTCAAAATATTGCCGAACAAACCAACCTGCTTGCGCTCAACGCCGCCATTGAAGCCGCCAGAGCTGGCGAGCAGGGCCGCGGTTTTGCCGTGGTGGCCGATGAAGTGCGCACACTTGCGCAAAAAACTCAGGAGTCCACCGAGCAAATTCGCCTGCAAATTGATTCACTGCAACAGCAGGCCTCCCTTGCCACCGAAAACATGCAGCGCTTACAGCAAGAGGGCACAGACGCCGTCGACGTCGTCAAAGGCAGCGCCTCGGCAGTTGAGCGCATGAAGGCTGAACTCGACAAAATTAAAGACATGTCTACCCAGATAGCCGTCGCAGCCGAGCAACAATCTTCGGTATCCAACGAGATAAATGAGCGTGTTGTCGCGGTAAGAGACGACTCTGAAAGTATTACGCAAAGCTCGCGCAACACCTTTGACACCACCAAAACCATGCAAGAGAGCTGTCAAATACTGGTTGACCACGTCAATGTGTTCAAACTAAAAAAAGAGCAATAAGCCCCCGGCGTATTGTGTGGCAGAATATAAGCGCTGCAGATTAAACTGCCGCACAAGCGCCCCTAAAGATAAAGCACAGGCAACAAGCATCGCGTTATACACGTTATATTATAAAAGCTGCGCAAGTAGCGGATAATCCAGGCGCGCAAGACGATCATGTACGATCACTGACATACAGCATTCATCAACAACAGAGTATGCTGGTCAAAGCTGAAGGAGACTTAGCATGCAACTTAACTTTCTGCGCCTTGGCATGGGCTTATTGGTGCTGTCGATCTGCCTTGCCCTGCTGATCTACGGCAGTAACTTTTTAATTCCAATCGCCGTATCCGTCTTGCTGTGGAGCCTGCTGGACGCCATCAGAAACTATTATTTTAAACACCTATTTCTCGGTCGCTTCCCTCACGCCCTGTGCACCACCTTGGCCATCGCCACCGTTGCTGTGTTTATCTACATTGTCTACGCCATCGTTGTCAGTCAAAGCGACAGCCTTGAACGCACCGCACCAATCTATCAAGAAAACTTCCGCACCTTAATTAGCAAGCTATCCGACGCAGTACCAACCATTGATCACATGGATTTAGAAACCCTCACCCAAGATATCGATATCGGTGCGGTTTTGTCGTATATAGCAAGCTCCGCCGGAAGCCTATTTAAAAACATCGGTCTGGTGGCAATTTACTTAGGTTTTATGCTCGCCGAACAGCCGTTAATTGCGCGCAAGCTTCACAAGCTTCAGCAGAACCACTCTGGCGCCGGTGAACTGCCGCGCCTAACCCAGCATATCGCGGCAACCATTAAACGCTATATGTGGATGAAAACCGTGATCAGCCTGCTCACCGCGCTTATCAGCTATGCGGTGCTGGCTTTGGTCGGTGTCGACTTTGCCGAAGTCTGGGCCCTGCTTATCTTTTTGCTTAACTTTATCCCTAATATCGGTTCTATAATCGGCGTTATTTTTCCCGCACTGCTAACGCTTATCCAGTTTGACAGCTTTACCCCGTTTTTTATTGTTTCCATCGGCTTAGGTTGTACGCAATTTTTTATCGGCAACGTGATCGAACCGGCTTATATGGGTAAGAGCCTTAACTTAAGCTCGCTAATGATTATTTTATCGCTGACCTTCTGGGGCACGATCTGGGGCATTGCCGGTATGTTTTTAGCTGTGCCACTGATGGTGGTTTCAGCGATAGTATTTGCAAGCTTTAAAAACACGCGCTGGATCGCTATTTTGCTTTCCGCCGATGGCGAACTGATCGAGCCGGCGAAACACGTTGCCGACGACAACAAAGCATCGGTGTCGCTGTCAAAGCTTTAACATTACCAGGCAGAGATAGGTTGAGTTGACTTGAGTTGAGTTGCTACTAGAGCCGCCTTCATGAGCAGCTTACTTTATTTAATTTAATGAAACTCAACCTTGCTTAGTTACGACTTGGCAACAACAATTGCCTGCAATTCATTGGCCATCATATTTAGGCTTTCTGTGGTGGCGGCAATGTGCTGAGAGTTTTGCTCAACAACCATAGCAACGGTTTTATTCTCGAGCGAAATTTCTGAAAGCTCATTGACCACGGCCATGGTATTTTTGATGCCCTCGTCACTGCCATTCATGCACTGCTTGACCTCGCGAAACTGAATAAAGATATCATTTACCGCTTTGAGAATATCCGCCAATTGCTCGCCTGCATTCGCAACAATCGCCGCGCCTTCGTCAATGCTGCAGGTTGCCTGCGCCAGGCTCGTTTGAATTTCTTCGGCCGTCAGGTTACTGCGTGTCGCAAGTGTTCGAACTTCTTCGGCAACAACAGCAAAACCCCTGCCCTGATCACCGGCGCGCGCAGCTTCAATGGCCGCATTTAAGGCAAGCAGGTTGGTTTGCTCTGCAAGCCCGGAAATCATGGTTGCGGCGTGGTTAATTTCAACATTGCTTGCTTTTATTTTGTCCATTGAAACGATGGTTTGATCAATCGCTTTTTGGCCATTGGCGGCGTTTTCTTTGGTCTGCACAACCTTGTCATTCACGCCGGTAATATTTTCAGAACACTGGGCAACAAACCCTGCCAACTGATCAAAAGCAGAGCTTAGTTGGCTTGCAGCGCCATCTTGCCTATCCGCGTGGGCGCTTAAGTTTTGAGTATTCTCTAAAATCGCTTTTGACGTGAGGGAAAGCTGCTCGGTTGCCGATGCGAGTGTAACCGCATTGCGCTCAGCCGTATCGATCAAGGCCGATAGTTTATCTCGCTGCGCCTCGGCATCGCCGCGCATTGTTTGCGCCTCGTTGAAGGCCATGGTCGCTTCTTTTTTACTCTTGATGCGCAAGGCCTCCATAATCACAACAAGTAGCATATTGGTCAAAATGGCACCACTTATAAATACCAAGTTTGCAAAGTTCACCCGCTCAGCTGTAATTTCAGGCTTAGGCAAACTGTCGTGAGCAAGGTACAAAACCGCGACACTTGCCGCGCACAAGCCACCCCAAACGGCACCTTGTTTGTAGCCGCCCAACAGTGAGCCCAGGGCCGGCACAATCAGCATCCAGGCCGCCGTGCCCGAAAGCACACCGCCGTTCTGGTACATCAGTAGTGTCATCAGCCAATAGGCCGCAAATACAATATTGATAATTGCAGCGGCAACAAAACCTGCGCGTATCAATAACAAAGACAACACTTGCTGCAGCGCAACTGCAAGTATCGCCCAGGCACCACTGCTGGCACCCAAATAGAAAAATATCAGCGCGTAGATAACGGCAGCGGGAATTAAAATCAGGCAAAAACGCGCAGCCAGCACCGCGCGATACAGCGATTGCTCATCGCGATAGTGCTCATAAAACGAATTGTTCTCGTCAATCATGCAGGCCTCTTGCAGTCGCTTAGTAATGGTTTGGTGCGAGCGGGTACGAGTTAGAAAGCGGTAATCATTCGTATCAAGCACAAACCGAATCAAATATTAAGAATAGTAGGCTGAGCAAAAGCCTGCCCGGCGCCTGACTTCCAAGAACACACACTCGAGCAAGTCACTTTTAAGCCCATTGTGCACACATCAATTTCAAGCCATTGCCGTCACCATAGCGGCATAACAGACCGCCCTATACCTAAGTGGCAACAAAGCACTGTGCTGTGGAGCTGACCAGCAATGAGTATCTACAAACTAGTGACCCTAATCGTCTTAATAATCAGCTGCGGCGTGCTTATCGGTGGCTGCGCATCGATTAACCACAGCAGCTTTAGAACCCAGTCTTACAGTGTAAAGCCCGACACTACAAAACAGAGCTATTTTGGCCAGATACATAGCGATGTTATGCAAGACAAAGCTGCGAGCCTATCAGCGTTTAGGTTGCTCGACGACGGGGTCGAAGCGCTCGCGGCAAGGCTCTTGCTGATTGAAAAAGCCGAACACAGCATAGACGCCCAGTACTACCTGATTAAAGATGACTTAGCCGGCCAGGCTTTTGCTCACGCTTTAATTAAAGCCGCTGATCGCGGTGTGAAAGTACGCATCTTACTCGATGACTTTTTAAGCGCTGGCCTGGACGATGCCATCATTGCCATGAATGCCCACCCAAATATCGAACTGCGTATCTACAACCCTTTTGCCTACCGCAATTTCCGCCTGATGGATCTACACAATTTTTCGCAGCTAAACCGTCGCATGCACAACAAAGCGTTAATTAGCGACAATCAGGTTACAATTATCGGCGGCAGAAATATTGCAAGCGAATATTTTGGCGCGCGCAAAGATCTAAACTTTGGCGACCTGGATGTACTGGCGTTTGGCCCGATTGTTCAGCAGACATCGCAAATGTTTGACGATTATTGGAACGCCTGGGCAGCACACACGACATCAAGTTTCACTAATACAGCCTATGCCAATGACAAACTAAAAAAAATAAGGGCTAACTTAGACAAGATCTTAAGCCATGCCGAAGGCAGCATCTACGCCGATGCCGTACAGCAAGATTTCAACCTGCTACTTGCCGAGGGCAATGAACAGATCTATTGGGCAGATTATCAATTTTTAAGCGATAGCCCCGATAAAACCAGCACCGATAAACAGCGCAACCAACACAGCATCGCCGTTAAGTTAAGTGCTGCCACCCGCGACTAGTAGCCCAGAATACCTTTCCTTTAATTCTATTCAACCTGAGCCTGCAATGCAGACTTCATGGACAACCTCGTTACGGCTACAGAAAACACACTTTCACCCAATGTATTCACACAGCCATCAGCCAACAAATAAATAAACTGTACTTACTCAAACTATGAATGCGATAAATCTATCGCAGAAGCACAGGATATTTATATGACTTTTTCGCTGATTGAATTAAATAAACACATCAAGCACAGTTGCCACCACCTCGGTGAGCACTTTGACCATAGTATCCAGCGCATCGACACGCTCGACAACAAACACAAACAAAACGTTGAAACGGCGCTAACAAATATACGCACAAGTATTGAACGCAACCAAAAGCGTATTAACAGCAAACAACAACAGCTGGACAACTGGATCAACGAACTCAAGCGCATGCCGCAAACAAGCCTGCAACAACAAAAACATCAGCACGAACTGGATAAACTCGAAAAACGTGCAAAAAAATCACAAAAACGCGCCGAAGAGACACTAGCTATTGCCATCGCCGCCAACCTTGAAGCCGAAGACGCTATTTTAGATGCGATTTTGGATACCGTAATTTTTGAACAAAACTCTGCGGGCGGCGTCGAAATTGTTTAGTACGATTATTGGCCTATTCTGCCGGGATACCCTTATCAACGTGGCCCTGACCTTCGATAATCACCGCTTCAACGACTTTCTGTTCATGAAGCAAGCTGGTATTTAAGTACAGGTCAAAACGCTTTCGGACTTCACTTACTGAAAAAAGTCCTCTTCCATATCGAAGAGCCCGTCAAATGTATCCTGGACACCTAATAACTGAGCGGCGCGATAGTACTTCTCCAAAGATACAGACAAGTCCCCTTTTTCCATTTTTTGCAACGTTGCCCGGCTTACCCCTAAACGCACATAAAATGCGTACATGTCGACAGCTAAGTACTAGGGAAGCCCTCCCTACCCCTAGGGAAGGGTCGGTAAGGTGCTGGGAAAGGGTCAAAGTGCGCTCGGAAGCTTTAATAAGCAGCTCAACAGCCTTAAGCACGCTTAACCCGCACAACCTTCATAAGCTCAAAACGAATACCCGCCACAGCCTCCTCCGCCGGGTAGTAAGTCAGGTTCACCCTAGCCCCCTTCAAGCTTTGGTAATTACCTTTGCGCTTAAACTTAAACGGCACATCCCAGCCTTCAATCATAAGCGAATGCAAAACCCACTTATCCTGATCTCGCTGGGTATGGGAAACCACCTTTACCGCATCGGCGTGTATAAGCTGCTGATTCTTCCCAACTAGCTTCTTAGGGTCTGACTGCATTTGACTGAAACTCGTAACTGTATTGCGTGACCCATCATACAGCTTTGGCACTCGAACAACGTAATCAGCAAAGCCCCCACCGTACAGTATTTAAACTATTCACTCGACAAGGCACCCTCAACTCTCTATAGTTCGCGCGCTTCCAGAGCAGCGGCTTTATCCAGCTCTTCGACCTCTACCAAACTGGACTTCCTCCTTGATTTCTACTGCAAATATCACCATTCAATTTGGCGCCGAGCCGCTGTTCGAAGACATATCCGTAAAGTTTGATGCCGGCAAGCGCTACGGCCTGATCGGTGCCAATGGTTGTGGCAAGTCGACCTTTATGAAGATCTTAAGCGGCGAACTGGCCCCCACCTCTGGCACCGTCACCTTTGATCCGGGCGCCAAGGTCGGTACCTTGAGTCAGGATCAATTCGCCTTTGAGCAGTTCAGCGTGATTGATGCCGTCATCCAGGGCGACACCGAATTGTGGCGAGTAAAACAAGAGCGCGAACGCATCTACAGCCTGCCCGAAATGTCCGAAGAAGAAGGCATGATCGTCGCCGAACTCGAAACACAATTTGCGGAGATGGATGGTTACAGCGCAGAAAGCCGCGCCGGCGATATTTTGCTAGAGGCAGGCATCGCCGAAGAATTTCACTTTGGCCCAATGACAGAAGTCGCACCCGGCTACAAAGTTCGGGTACTACTTGCCCAAGCCCTATTCTCCAACCCCGACGTATTACTGCTGGATGAGCCAACCAACAACCTGGACATCCACACCATCAGCTGGCTTGCCCGCGTGTTGAACGAGCGCAAATGCACAATGATCATCATCTCGCATGACCGCCACTTCCTAAATTCCGTATGCACACACATGGCCGATATCGACTACGGCGGCCTGCGCATCTTCCCCGGCAACTACGAAGCCTTTATTGCGGCTTCAACACTCATTCAAGAGCAGCTGCACGCCGAGAACGCTAAAAAAACCGCAGAAATGGAAGACTTACAATCATTCGTAAATCGCTTTTCTGCCAACGCATCCAAAGCAAAACAAGCGAGCTCACGCGCTAAGCGCTTAGAGAAAATTTCACTTAACGAAATCAAAGCCTCTAGCCGACAAAAACCGTATATCAGCTACCAACAGTGCAAAAAACTGCACCGCCAGGCATTAATACTCGAAGACCTAGCACACGGTTACGACGGAGAAACCCTGTTCTCACAAGGCGATATTATCTTAGAAGCCGGAGCGCGCCTTGCAGTTATCGGAGAAAATGGCGCCGGCAAATCTACCTTCCTGCGCTGCCTTGTCGGCGAGCTAGAAGCTAACAATGGCACCATCAAATGGGCAGAAAACGCGAACATCGGCTACTGCCCACAAGACAGCACCGCAGATTTTGATTGTGACCTAAGCCTATTTGAATGGATGTCTCAATGGCGCCAACCCAAGCACGACGACCTTGCCGTAAGGGGCATGCTTGGCCGCTTGTTATTCACTGCAGACGACGCCAACAAAAAAGTACGCGTTTGTTCCGGTGGAGAGAAAAACCGACTGCTCTTTGGCAAACTGATGATGATGGACACCAACGTCTTAGTCATGGACGAGCCAACCAACCACCTGGACATGGAATCGATCGAAGCGCTAAACATCGCGTTAGAAAAATACGACGGCACCATTATTTTTGTAAGCCACGACAGGGAGTTTGTTTCATCGCTGGCGACGCGGGTTATTGAGATTAAAGATCAGCGTATTTACGACTACCAGGGTACTTATGCTGAGTATTTGGCTCATGCTCAGAAGGGAAAAGCGCAAGATGCTGCGTAGGTGATTGAGGGGTACTGAGTTAGGCGCGCTTGCTTTTTAAGGATTAAACGACGCGGAATAGGATCAGGACTTCAGTTTTGCATTGACCGCTTTGGCTGAATGCAAGATAGAAGCCCTGGCCTCGCAAGACTTGCAAAATTTTATTAACTCTTAGGCCAAAGGCTAAAGCACTACTCTCAAGCTAAGACCGGGCAAAAGTCAAAATTTCATTTCTATTGCTGTTTTCAGTGTGCGCAATACAGTCGCGCTGAAAGCGTCTCTTAATATCGTGATAAGCATCCTTGGCATCATGATTAGCAGGCTCAGAATCCAAGGTAAGCAACAAATTCTCACCGAGAACATTTCTATTTCTGAGTTCATTAATCTTAAATAACCACTGCCCACCGTGATTGATCACATCGGTCGCTTTTTCGTAAGCCAAATGCAAAGGCTTGATAGCTCGTGTGCCACTTTCTGCTTGTTTCACAAAAGGAAAAGTCATTTTGTAAAGGCTGTCACCTAGCTCTTTTCTCTTGTATAAACCATTAAGATCAGCCTCTTTGAGAATACCGCGCACAGACTTTTCCATCGCCTGCTCTTTATACTCTGGAGTAACAAAATTCCGCCTCACAAAATGAGAAAAAACATCATCCAACGCTTTTACAGGATCAAGATACAGGCCCGCTTTTACATCACTAAAGTTCAAAAGCGTTTCTCTAGGGCGCACAACTTCGTTGAACAAAGCTTCAAGCTGCTTAGTGCCCGGGCCATAATTGCCAAGCTCACAAATACGCTCTAATTCTTGCTTAAGCTCACGCAAGGCTTGTCTAAATACATCCGGGTTTAAATCATCAAAAAAATGCGTTATCCGAGCCTGCTTGCGCAGCTCCAGCTTAAATTGCAAGCCTTTAGGACTCTGCATAAACACACCAATATTGGCAAACTCCTCCGTCTCTACAAACGGAGTGAAACGAATGATGGCGTAGCGACACAGCTGCTTATTCACATTCCGATTCATCGTTCTGTCCAAAATTGTTCGTTTTCGTATCTATTCAGTATGGTGCGTATTTGCGCGTCACTCAAGTGTACCGACTCCTGCTGCCTATCCTCATCCAAAAATCGCCAATCTTCGGGGATTTGAGCAAGAATATCATCCAAATTCAGCAAACAAGAGGCAAGCTGATCACTCAGCTCGCAGCGCTGAGCGAGATCAGAAAACACCGAGTCCGCTTGCGCGCGGAAGACATGATAATTGAAGGTATCCTGAACGCAATAGCCCACATCAAATGCCTGGTTATGGTCGATTACCACAAGTTGCTGCTCTCCAGGCTCCCAGAAGAGGTTAGGATTACCGCCATTTAGGCTCAAGGTTCGATCACCGTTCTGAACCCAGTGATCAAACAGCAGCAGCTTTTGCTGTGTATGAACAGGCACCTTGGAAAGTAAACTGATTGTGAGCTCATTTAGAAGCCGCTTTCGGGATGCAAACGCCGGCCCAGCTCCAATCCCCCTAAACTCCGGGATATCCAAAAACGCCTCGTCAACGTGAACAATCTCGAAATGAGGAATAGGCAAACCCAAAGCTCGCCCCAGGCAACCAGCAACCCACTCATAAATCTGGCTGGATCGGCCAGCGTCTTTACCTTTAACAAAGTATTCATAACCATCGCTACAGCGGCAAATATAAGGCTCAGTGACACCTTGCTTAGCGCGACCTGTAACTTCCGTCACCTCAAGCATAACTGGATTAGGCATTCCTCTCTCCTCAAGCCTTAGCTAACGATTCATCGACACTTAGATGCGCCTCTACTCGGCTTGGCAGCCTTTCTGTAGAAAACAGAAGCAAGTTCTGACCTGCACGCGTCATTGCAACGTACAGCTTCCTTGTAGACTCTTCACGAGCTACTACTTTCTCATCTTCGCTTAGGTCTAAGTTATTTTCTGGCCGAATTCCGGGGACAGTATACCTAACTCAACAGCCGCTTCGGGTCGATTACCACCTCCTGCCCTGTTCGGCCAAGAGTAGAAATTCAATTAAGTAACTGTCCCCGGAACTCCTTCGATCATCCTCATCATGAGTGCTCGCTGGGCCCCTTCATTCTGATTACTTCATTATCGACTAACGATGAAACCATAATCTTGGAGCGCTGTATTACCTCTTTCTTAAAATCTGAGGTTTCTCTCCCAATTAGTTCGTAATCCTGCGCTTGAAGCATATACCCCACCATATCAACAAGCTGAATCAATACCGAGTTGCTGCTGGGCGCAAACATTGGTTCACACATATTTTCTGCCGGTTGAATACTGCACAACTCTTTCCATCCTTTAGCGACCATCAAAGCGGGTTGTTGCCCCTGCCGTGCGAGCGTCCTCCCTACCTTCTCATCCAAGCCATCAATCACTGGAATAACCGCTCCTTTTTCAAGCTCATCTCGAACCGACAGACTCATATTCATGAAGTTCAGCTGATGAAGCTTCGGGTCATTCTTGGTAAAAAGCTTTACAGAACTGCGATAATATCCGGTTCTGATTACTCTGAGTTCCAGTTGATTTATAAGATTGGCCACCATCTCGAAGCACCTAAGACGAATCTCATCAGTTGCCCAATCATGACCTTTTAATAGAGCACATCCATGCAGTTCTGGTGTACCTCCAATGCCGTTAGGAGTTATCTCATGTACAAATGAATAGATTGCTCTAGCAACCTCTTTATAGTCCGAAACGGGTACGACGACGCCCGTCATAGATATTATTTTTGTTTCTGGATTATCTGATTCATCAAGTGCGAAAAATGAACACGTCAAAGCTCGGCCCTCCTAGTGCTCAAATAGAATATCAGTTATTTGCAACTCACTTGCATGATATGGTCATAGTCTCGAGTTCCGAGGACAGTATACTGAAGTGGTCTAATGGCACCGGACACTTTAATGAGAGACTATATCTGTCAATGATTAAGGTGTACACATGAAGCAAAAGCGTAGTTACAAGCAGTACCCTAAAGAGTTTAAAGAAGAGGCGGTTGCCCTCGTTCGTGAGCAGGGCTATAGCGTCCCCGAGGTGGCCGAGTCTGGTCAACTTAAACCGGACACTAAATTTTATACTAACGCTCTGAGCTTATTGGTCGAATAAACACCACGCCGGACATGCCCTGATCGAGCAGAACCCGCGCGCTTTTTTTCGACGCCTCTCTTTGTTTTTCAAAAGCCATTGGTGACTGATCACCATTAGCAGAGCGCAAACGCTCCACGTTGTAATATTTCACGTACCGGGCAACGTCCACTTTCATATGCTCGCGAGTTGGCTGGGCAAGCTTAACAGGCGATAAGGTTGGGGTGAAACGTTGCTTGCAGCATCACCAAAGCACTGATGCACTGGAACAAGCTGACACAAGAAAAGATCATTTTCTTATGCGTATCGGTAAGCTATGGGAACTATCGAGGCGGTTTGAAATAGATTAAAACAAGCTAATGGTGCCCGGGGCCGGACTTGAACCGGCACGATATTGCTATCGGGAGATTTTAAGTCTCCTGTGTCTACCAATTCCACCACCCGGGCTGGGTAGCTAGGTAGGTTGGCCCTACCTTAATTCTTTGCTCCTAGAACTGGAACAAAGATAGAGAAAGTGGAGGCGCGACCCGGAGTCGAACCGGGCTACGTGGATTTGCAATCCAGTGCATAACCGCTTTGCTATCGCGCCTAAAATTTTCGAAGGCAGTTTCTATGAGCATAAAACCAAACTAGTAGAACGGTAGATTCTAAAGCGGTTTTGCACTGGATTCTCCAGTGGCTCTTTACCTTCCCGCCTTTGGCGGGGTCGCCCTATCGGGCTCGGCGCTTTGCTAGTTAGGCATCGCACCTTGTTTTGAACATTAATTTGTTCAGGGTTAAAACCGAGCTTCTAGAACATACCGCTGTTCGAGCGGTTATGCACTGGATGCCAGTGGCTTTTTACCTTTGCTGCTTCGCAGCAGTCGCCCTATCGGGCTCGGCGCTTTGCTCATACTACTTTTACAGCATGGTTTGCACTGCGCCGTTTCTTTCGGGTCACCCCTGAAAGGCCGCGCATTTTAGCCAAATTGCCGGGCTGTGCCTAGCCCTGTTCTTCACTTTTTATGCTTTTTCCACTCAGACTTGGCCAGGCGGCTTTTAAGTAGACAAACATTGACCAAAGAGTGAGCACTGCAGCGCCGTAGACGGTGACTAGACCCAGCTCGTGAAGATAAAACGGGCTGCCGGCGGGGAAAGCCAGCAGCAGCAAGATGGCGATAATTTGCAGGGTGGTTTTGAGCTTGCCTATCCAGCTAACCGCTACGGCGGAGCGTGCGCCGAGTTCGGCCATCCACTCGCGAAGTGCGCTAATAACGATTTCACGGCAAATAATCACCACCGCCGGCAAGGTAAACCAGGCGTTGGCGTTTTGTTCAATTAGAAGCGCCAGGGCCACGGCAACAATGAGTTTGTCAGCGACAGGATCTAAGAAGGCACCAAAAGGCGTGCTCAAATTGTATTTGCGCGCGTAGTAGCCGTCGAGCGCATCGGTGATGCCGGCCAGACCAAAGAGCGCCGCACTTGCAAAGAAGCGCCACTGCCAGTCGGTGTAAAACAGCACCACAAGCATAGGGATAACAAGAACGCGAAAGAGCGTCAGCTGGTTCGGTAGCGTGCTAAGCATGTGTGTCACTTCTATCTAATGAGGGCAGCACCCTACTCGCTGTGCAGAACGCTGTAAACCTCCTCGGCTAATTTTTTGCTGATGCCCGGCACCTTGGCCAGTTCGGCCTGGCTGGCTTTCATCACCTCGCCAAGGCCACCGAAGTGCGTCAACAGCGCTTTGCGCCGCGAAGCGCCAACACCGGGCACATCTTCTAGGCGCGAGCGGCGGCGTTTTTTGTCCCGCGCCTGCACGTGGCTGCTGACCGCAAAGCGGTGCGCTTCATCGCGGATAAACTGAATCAGGTGCAAAGCCGGGTGATCGCCGGGCAAATCTAGCTCGCGCCCATCTTCAAAGTGCAAAAGCTCGAGCCCGGCCTTGCGGGTCGGGCCTTTGGCGACGCCGATCAACATCACTGAGTGAATGCCGAGCTCGGCGAGCACTTCGCGGGCCTGGCTTAACTGCCCTTTGCCGCCGTCGATAATCAGCAGTTCCGGCAGGGCCTTGTCTTCTTTTTGCAAGCGGGTGTAGCGCCGGTTCAAGGCCTGATGCATCGCGGCATAATCATCGCCTGCATTGATGTCTTCTATATTAAAACGCCGATAATCGCTTTTTTTAGGTCCCTGGCTGTCGAAGACCACACATGAAGCTACAGTGCTCTCGCCCGAACTGTGGCTGATATCAAAACACTCCATGCGCGCCGGTGGCTCGTCCAGCCCCAGCACATCGGCCAGAGCCTGATAGCGCTTGTCGAGCGTCATTTGGCTATTGAGTTTTTGCTGCAGGTTTTGGCGCGCCGCCTCCACCGCCATCGCCAGCCACTTGGCTTTGTAGGTGCGCACATTGCTGCTGATTTTAATATTGCTGCCGCGCTGCTCTTGTATCGCCTCGATTAGAGCACTGTCGTGCTCAGGTGCGTGGTTGACGACAAGTTCCGAAGGCACATCAAAGCTCTGCCCGCCTAAGTACTTTTGCGCAATAAAGCTCTGCAGCACTTCTTGCTCTTCACTTTCGAGCTTGTCGCTTGGGAAATAACTGCGGCTACCCATAATGCGCCCCGAGCGCACATAAATAACGTGCACACAGCTGGCCGCGTTTTCACGCCAGCAGGCAATCACATCCATATTACCCATGCCCGCTTCGATGCTTTGCTCGGCTTGAATATGCTGCAGCGCTGCTAAGCGGTCGCGAAATTCCGCCGCTTTTTCATACTCAAGCTCGCCTGCGGCCTCTTCCATTTTTTTGCCGAGGGTATTTTTAAGTTGTGCATTTTTACCCTCTAAAAACAGCTGAATTTCACTTAGGTCTTCGGCGTAGGCCTCTTTGCTAATCATATTTACGCAGGGGCCAGAACAGCGTTTAATTTGATACATCAAACACGGGCGCGAGCGGTTTTTATAAGTTGCGTCTTCGCACTGGCGCACCTTGAAGGTTTTTTGCAAAAAGTTAAGGCTTTCACGCACCGCAGCGGCATTGGGAAAAGGCCCAAAATATTGGCCTTTGCGTTTTTTTGCGCCGCGGTGAAAACCGAGCTTGGGGTAGTCTTCGCCAGAGGAAATAAAAATGTAGGGGTAGCTTTTATCGTCACGCAGAAGAATATTAAACGGTGGTTTCTGCGCTTTAATTAAGTTGTGCTCAAGCACCAGCGCTTCGGCTTCGCTCGGCGCGATGGTAATTTCAATATTGCAGATGCGCTTAACCAGCGCCTGGGTTTTAAGTGGCAGGCCTGTTTTTTGAAAATACGAACTAACCCGCTTTTTTAAATTTTTGGCTTTGCCAACGTACAGAATTTCGCCGTCCTGACCATACATCTGGTAGACGCCGGGCTGGCTGCTTAAATTCTTTAAAAAGCTTTTGGCATCAAAAGCTGGTGCGGTATCAGTCATAGGCCGGCGTTAACCGACCTCAAGCATATTGTGCTTAACCGCTAACAGGGCAAGCTCAACGTCGCTGGTAATATTGAGTTTTTCGAAAATACGATAGCGATAGCTGTTAACCGTTTTGGGGCTGATGCAAAACGATTCGGCAATATCGGGCACTTTCATGCCACCGGAAATCATCAGCGCCGTTTGCAATTCGCGCTCGCTTAGCTCATCAAACGGGTTGCCCTCAGAGCCGCCGGCAAAATTTTTTAAGGCCAACTGCTGAGCGACATCGCCGCTCATATAGCGCCCGCCGCGCAATACCTTTTGTATGCCGGCGACAATTTCATCAAAGCCGGCTTCTTTCGTAACGTAACCGGCCGCGCCGGCTTTTAATAAGCGGTCTGCGTACATCTCATCGGTCACTCCGGTAACGGCAATGACTTTGGTCTGAGCGGCAATCGCAAGTATTTTTTTGGTTGCCTCTAAGCCACCAATGCCGGGCATTTTTACATCCATAAGCACCACACCAGGCTTGTGCGCACGCACAGCCTGTATGGCCTCCTCCCCCGTCTTGGCTTCGGCAACAACGGTAAGGTTATCTATATCTTCTATCATGCGCACAATCCCCATGCGCACAAGGTCGTGGTCGTCAGCGACGACTATGGTTGTCTGCATCAAGCGCTGCTCTTTTTGTTTTGGCTTTTCTGGCTTTTTAAGTCAGCTGCGCATTCTCGTTGCGCATACTTGCAGTCCTTGCAACACGGGCGGCCCCAACGAACCACCGCTTATCGGAAATGTACCACTTGCAAGTTCGCCGCGCCAGCAGCGACACACAATGGCGCGCATATTCCCTAAGGAATATGGCGACGCGTCACAGAAAGTATTTGCGGCTCGCGCTCAAGCTCTATATCAAAACGGCGCTTAATATCGGCCTGTAGTTGCTCGGCGTAAAACAGCACGGCGCTTAAGGGCTCGGCCTTGATATTGGTCAGAACCAGCGCCTGCTGGCTGTGCATACACACGCCTTCGGCGCCTTGCACAAAGCGCTGCTTCCAGCCGGCCTTCTCTATTAGCCAGCCTGCGGCCACCTTCCTAAAGCCGGGGCCCGCCGGGTAACTGGGTACATCGGGCCACCTGGCTTTTAGAGCTTCAAATTGCGCCAGACGCAGTACCGGGTTTTTAAAAAAACTGCCAACATTTGGCAGCTCTTCTGGTTGTGGCAATTTAGAGCGGCGCACCGCACATACCGCATCGGCAAGCGCTTGCGCTGACAGCGCCGTTACATCAGCAGTGTTTGTATTTTGGGCTTGGTCTTCGCTACTGCCTTGGCTACTGTCTTCGCTGCGGTCTTCTGTGCTGCCTTCAGTGCCACCTTCTGTATGTGCCCCGGCCTGGCCTTGAGCAGCCAGGTAGGCCTTAAGCGCCGGATAACTGGCATCGAGCCGGTGGTTTTTAGGCAGGCAAAACTCGACCGAAGTAATCACCAGGCGCGGACAGTGCTGGCGTTTAAACAGGCTGTCGCGGTAGCCAAATTCACAGGCCTTGGCATCGAGTTTAAACGATTCGCCCGTATCGAGATCGACGCCGCTAACACAAGCGATAAACGCGCCGACTTCCACACCGTAAGCACCGATGTTTTGAATCGGCGCCGCGCCAACGGTACCGGGGATTAGGCTTAAGTTTTCGAGCCCCGGCCAGCCTTCAGCTAAAGTCCACTGAACAAAGTCGTGCCAGTTTTCGCCTGCACCGGCGCGCACATAATAAGCCTGGCTGTCTTCAGCAACAAAACTGCGCCCGCCTATTTCTATTTTTAAAAGCAGCGCATCGAGCGCTTCGGGCAGCAAAATATTCGAACCGCCGCCAACTATAGCCAGCGCCCAGCGTTTGGCTTTTGCATACGCCCGGGCTTCTGACACATCGGCCGCGGAATAACAGCGCACCAGCGCCTTGGCTTTACTCGGCAGCGCCAGGGTATTAAAAGCTTGCAGCGCCACATCGCGCTCAACAACAAGGCCGGGTAGCGTGTCGCCTTGCAGCATTAAACACCACCGCCTTTTGTTTGTGCTTGAGTCTGTGTTTGCACAATGTGCTCAATTAAACCATCGCAGGCGTCTTCAATTAAATCGAGCACCAAGGCAAAACCTTCGTCGCCGCCGTAATACGGGTCCGGCACTTCGCGATAACGATCTTGCTTGGAAAAATCCAAAAATAAGCTGAGCTTGGAATTAAGCCCTTCTGGCGCAATTGCAGCTAGATCGTCGTAATTGCTTTGATCCATTGCCAGAATATAATCAAACTGCTCAAAATCCGCGGCAATGGCCTGGCGCGCGTGCAGTGAATTTAAGTCGTAACCGCGCTCACCACCTTTGGCAATTGCGCGTGCATCGGGGCGCTTGCCTTCGTGCCAGTTAGAGGTGCCGGCGCTGTCGATATCGATGCGCTTGTTTAAACCCGCCTTCGCAACTTTTTTTTGCATCACGGCCTCGGCCGTTGGCGAGCGGCAAATATTGCCCAAACAAACAAATAAGACTCTTTGCATAACGGGTTACTCAGTTTGGAAGGTATACGTTACAGGTATTTACGCCGAGCCGGCGGACTCGAGCTGTTTGCGCAGCTTGTCGAGATCAGCTTGAGTATCGATGCCACCGGGCACAGCTTCACAGGCTTCGGCAACGTGAATGCGGTGGCCCTGATGTAAAATTCGAAGTTGTTCGAGCTTTTCTATCGACTCAAGCGCGCAAAGCGGCCAGGTAACAAAAGCGTTTAGCAAAGCCACGCGGTAGGCGTAAATGCCTATGTGTTTAAATGCTGGCTGCTCGGCCAAGGCCTTTTCTACGAGTGCCAGGCTCTGCTGCCTATCTGAACTTAAATCATTTAATAAGCCGCGGTGCCAGGGCATTGGCGCGCGCGAAAAATACAGGGCAAGGCCTTGCGCATCGGCCACAACTTTTACAGCATTGGCATCAAAGAACCGCTCGGCATCACAGATGCGCTCGCTGGCCGTGGCACAGCTCGCCTGACTTGCCAGCTGTAAATTTTTGGCGACCTGATTAATCACGGCAGGAGGCATTAGCGGCTCGTCGCCCTGCACGTTAACGACAATATCCGAATCGGCAAAAGCGAGCTTGCCCACCACTTCGGCAAGGCGGTCGGTACCACTTTCGTGATCGGCCCTGGTCATACAGACTTCAGCACCAAAGCCCTTAGCGCAGTCGGCAACGCCCTGGTGATCGGTGGCGATAATTACGCGCTCGGCATCGCTGAGCGAAGCTTGCTCCCACACGCGCTGAATCATGCTTTTGCCGGCAATATCGGCCAGAGGTTTGCCGGGCAGTCGCGTCGATGCAAAGCGCGCCGGAATAATAACGCTGAAACTCATAATGTTTTCTCTAACAGGTTTTTGTTTTTTTTACACTGCTATATTTTATAAACGGCTTTTCGCTCGCTATTGCGTTCTGATTAAACGCGCTATTTTTTATAGGCACCAGTATTGACTGCAGTTCTTTTTTGCCGGGCATCGGCCTTATTATTACAAGTTTATTTTTTTAAGCGATTTAAGTTTTTGCAAAAATGCGCTGAAAAAATCCTCATTGAGGCAAACATTTAATTCGTAATAATAAATATCGATGTCTTGATGCTGTTCGCTATGGCTCTGGCTACCTGTATTACTCTTATCAGGCGCATTGCTCTTATCAAGCGCATTGCGCCCGTTTAACTCAAGCGGCTCAGCGCCCTCACTAAACAGTTCCCGGCATTTGACTGCATCTTTGGCTGTCATTAAATAGCAAAATTCACTGCTAAAATCACTGGCTTGATAACGGCCGTGATCTTTTTTTGCTCTGGCCTCAAATTCCAGGCCCTGGCGGCTTAGCTCATCAAAAAAACGTTGGGGCTGACCGATACCGGCGTAGGCAATCAGTTTTTTATCCTGTTTGGGCAAACTGGCAAAACGGTGCTCCGCATCGCGTTTTAGCTTGTCGCCCTTAACCGACGTAGTGAGCTTGCGCCAGGCGCCGCCGGCAAAGCTAAGCGGAAATTGCGGCGCCGCGGTTTTTATTGGCTGATCGCTGCGCTGAATAATAAAGTCGACGGTATCTAAGCGCGATGGCGCTTCGCGCAGCGGGCCAACAGGCAATAAATGGCCATTGCCCAAACCCTGGGGGCCAATCACCGCCACCTCAATATCCCGCGCCATTCGGTAGTGCTGCAAACCGTCGTCGCTTAAAATCAGGTCGATCGCGTTTGATTTTTCAGCAGCGGCCACCGCGTCGCAGCGCGCTTCGGCCACCCATACGCCAGCGCCTGTGGCCAGAAAAATCTCCAGCGGCTCATCGCCAACTTCGTCGGCGCGGCTGTCGGCGCTAACTTTTTTTAGGCCTTTTGTGCTGCGCCCATAACCGCGGCTAACGACTCCAGCGCGCAGGCCCTCGGCTTGCAGGCGCTTAATTAATGCAATTATCAGCGGCGTTTTACCGGTGCCGCCAACCGAGATATTGCCGACAACCACCACCGGCAGTTTGTTGCTTTGCTGCTTTGCTAACTGGCGACGCTTGTTTTGTTTACTCAAACATCTATACAGCGATTCAAGCGGGCTTAATAGCGCTAATAAACCTGCGCTATCGCTGTACCACTGTTTTTCTATTGTCTTAACTAAGCTCGGCACGGGCATCGGGCTGTGGCTAATGTCACGGCGAAGCCGATTCGGGGCTGCGGGTGGTCATGCTTAAATTGACAAAACCAAGCTGACCGGCAAGATCCATGACCGCAACAATGCTCTGATAACTGGCGTCGGCATCGCCGGTAATAATAAACGGCAATTGATTATCGCCATCGGCAACATCAACCACAGCCGCCTGCAGCGTTTCAATATTGTTATCGACAAGCACACGGCCGTTAACGGTGTAATTGCCCTGCTGATCGATGACGACCTCAATTTCTTTTGTCTGCTGCTGGCGCTTGTCGGCGCTCGCTTCGGGCAGATCAATTTCAAGGTGGCTCTCTTTGGTAAAGGTGGTCGATACCATAAAAAAGATAAGCAGCAGAAAAACAACATCAATCAGCGGTGTCAGATTGACGCCCTCTTCGGCCGTAACCTGGCGTTTAAACTTCATGGTTAAGCGCCCTTAAGATCAACGCGGCGCTCATTGTGCAGCGCATCCACCAACTTCACTGCCTCTTGCTCCATTTGCACCACCAGCGAATCCACCCGGCGCACAAAATAGCGGTGCGCAATCATTGCAGGAATTGCCACGGTCAAGCCGGCGGCGGTGGTTACCAGAGCTTCAGAGATGCCACCGGCGAGCACCTGGGCATTGCCGGCGCCCATTAAATTAAGCGCGGTAAAGACTTTGATCATGCCGATCACGGTACCGAGCAAACCCAACAGCGGCGCGATGGCGGCGATCGTGCCGAGCGGGCCTAAGTAGCGCTCTAAGTCGTGCACAACTTCACTGGCGGCCTCTTCAATGCTGTCGCGCATCACATCGCGACCGTGGCGGCTATTGCCAAGCCCGGCGGCAAGTATGCGCCCAAGCGGCGAGCTCTGGCGCAGGCTTTTTAATTTGGCCGAGTCCAGCTCCTTCGCTTGTATCCAGCCCCAGACCTGCCCGAGCTGATGTTTTGGTGTGATTTTCTCCGGGTTTAAGGTCCAAAAGCGCTCTGCGCAAATACCTACAACCACAATGGAACAAATAATGATTGGCAGCATCAGCCACCCACCGGAGCTTACGATCTCTAACACCCTGAAGGACTCCCCTAAACTTTATGAAACAGCGGCCAAAAGCGTTACCAGGCCGGCAAAGGCCGCCTATGATACAGAAAAACGCTCTACAAACAGTATCCTTCATCGCGATACCAAAGCCGTTTTTGAGCACAGCGTTCCGCTCTGATCACAAATTCGTCGCCCTGCAACTGAAACAACAGCGCCCCGTGCCAAGCCGTGTTCCAAAGCTTAGCGCCAACGGCATCGGCGCGCCGCACTATCGCGGCATGTGGATGACCGTAACGATTGTTGTAACCGGCGCTGACCACCATGTGCTTAGGGCGCAGCGCCTCAACAAAAGCCGCCGAACTCGAGGTTAGGCTGCCGTGATGGCCTAGCAGCAAAATATCTACCGTTTCTGGCAGCAGCTTTTGCTGCATTAATTCATGCTCTACCCGGCGGTCGACATCACCCATCAACAGTACGCGCCGCACCGCGCCACTGGCTGATACATATTCAAGCAGCAGTACACAGCTTTGATTGTTACTGGTAAGCGCAGGTGCAGGCGGCGCTTTGTTGAGCCCAAGCTCACTGTTCTCAGGAAGCGGCCACAGCACCGAAACTTGCCACAGGGGCTTAGTCGCAGCTAACGCAGGGGGCGCTAGTGACGCTACATGGCCAGCAACATATTGATCGCGGCTGCGCCAGTGCTGGCCCTGCTCACAGGCCTGAAACATCGGCTGATCAAGGCGCTGATTTAAGACCTTGGCCTGGCCGGAAAGCGCCTGTGCAATGCCGAGCAAGGCGACAAACTGCTCAAGGCCACCGGCGTGGTCGTTATCGGCGTGACTGATAAACAGTTTATCGAGGCTGTCTATGCCGCGCTGGCGCAACCACGGGTACAGCAGTTTGTCGGCGACAGCAAAATTTGGAGAAAAGCGCGCGCCGAGATCGTAAAGCCAGCGCTGCCGATCAAACTGCAGAAACAGCGCCAAACCCTGGCCGACGTCAAGCACCTGCAAACTCAGCTGGCGCGCCGGCAAGTGCGCAGGCCGAACGTACGGGGCCGAGCCCGCAGCTGACCGAGGCCGTCGCGCAGCGTTTAACCCTTGCTCGATACCGGTCTCAATACCTGGCGCTTGCTCATAGAGAGCCGGGCCTAAATTCGGCGACAGCGGCGGCGCCTGCACTGACGTCACGATCGGTGCCAGCCCTAACGCCGCAGCTAACAAGATAAGCAAAGGCCCAAGGCCAAAACAGCGCGGTACAAGCAGCAACAAGGCACAAAGGCCCATCAGCGGCAAATACCTGGCAGCCGCATCGGGGGGCAAATAAAACAGCAGCTCAGAGCTGCTTAGCAGCTCTAGAAATAAAAGCAGGCCCTGCAGCGCCCAGTCAGCCAGCCCAAATACAAAACCGGCCAGCTCAGCTTGCAAAGGCAGCAACACACAGCCAAGCAGACACAAGGGCAACAGCACCAGCGCCATTAGTGGCAGTAATAATAAATTGGCGAACACGGCGAGCCCACTGACCGGCAACAGCATCAATAACAGAAGTGGCGCCATTACCAAACTCAGCATGCTTTGCAGCAGAACAAGGGCAACAAACTTTTGTTTAAGCGCTGCCAAACATTGCGATAAATAACCGCAAACACCGCGCCAGCGCCAAAAGTCAGCAGCTAAGGTTCCAAACCAGCCCCCCGACCAGCCCCGAGACAGCAACGACAACAAGCCGAACTCATGTATTAACGAGCTGGCGCTCTTGGTTTTGGCGGCGACAGGCGCACGCTGAGTCGAGTGCCCCGGCACCAGCCTCATTTTTTGACCAAGCGCTAACAAAATAGCGACGGCACCAAAACTTAAAACAAAACTTTGCTGGCTAAGCAACAGCGGGTTGTGAACTAAAAAGATGGCCGCGACCAGGGCCAGAAAGTGCCAGGCGCTGCAGCGGCGCCCAACAGCTAAACAGATATAAACCAACATCAGCGCCGAAAACGCCCGCAGTGTTGGCAAAGAAAAACCCGCCATTGACGCGTAAAACGCCGCAGCTGCCGCACTGGCCAACAAACGCAAGAGCTGCCAATAACGATACGGCACGAACAAAAGTAAAGGTCGAAACAGCACTGAAAAACACAGATAGACAAAACCGGCAAGCAGCGCGATATGCAGGCCGGAAATCACCAACAGATGCACCGTGCCGCTTTCGCGAAAAAGCCGCCACTGCTCGGCACTTAGTTCGCCCTGCTCGCCTAAAATCAGCGCCGCAAACAAAGGCCAACTGGAAAAGCTCTTTAACGCTGCGCCAAGCTGTTTTTTGTAGTTTTGCACGGCTGAGTCAGGTGCAGCTTGCAGCAAGCGCGGCAACCCTGAGGCTAACGAACGCGCATCGTTTTGCACATAACCCGTGGCAACAATATCGCGCGCCAGCAACCAGGCTTGGTAGTCAAAGCTCGCTTGATTGACAAACCCCCGCGGCCGGCGCAATTTCACCATCAAACGCCAGCGCTGACCCAGCTCAAGCTGGCGCTCAGTGCGCCAACTCAAACGCAAGCGCCTTGATTCAAGCTTGGCCAAAGCCCGATTTACGGCAAACGCGCGCTCGTTACGTTCACGCACGCTAGCTTCTCTTACGCTAGCTTCTCTTGCGCCCCCCTCTCCCGGGCCCGCGTTGCTAAGGCCTGCTTCGCCCAAGATAGATTTGCCCAAGATAGCTTTGCCCAAGCTTGCCAGCTCACCTGTGCGGCCTTCTAAGCGCAGCTTGGCATCGGCGTCTAGCTCAAGGCTTGCAGTGTCGATCTCAAACTGCAGGCGCCACAGGCCGGCGCCACTTTGTTGTAAGCGGCTAATACGGCCACTTATTAGCAGCGATTTTTGCTCAAGCGCGGGCTCAAGCTGGGCATCGAGCAGCGCATAAATACGCCAGTTGGCCAAGAACAGCACAGCGACTAAAGGCAGGCAAAAAGCTAAAAACCGGGTAATAAGAGCGAGCCTGCCGGAGAAAAGCACGCTGGTGAACCGAGCACTTTTTTGCAGACAAGCAAGCAGCAGCGAAGCGAGCAAGACCAAACAAAAACCATAAAAACTGTAAGGCGATGGCCAATACGGGCCGCCGAATAACAATAAAAAGCAGGCTGCAATAAAACTGCATAACACAGTGAATAGAGTCACGGGCTTCCCTGTCCATGGGCTCACTTATTTAGTTAGTTATAGCAGCGAGCATGCAGCTCTAACGCTAAAAACAGCAATAGCCGGCCCCAGCAACAGTTAAAGCAGGCTATTATTTTTGAGTCAGATCACGCCAAGTATGCGCACTGAGAGTTTGCCCTATGGCGAGTTTTAAGCTCTTTGGGCATAATACCGCGTCAATTAATTCGGCAGAGCCTTATGCCCCGCAAGTTGTTTAAAAGATGGACGCCCGACGCCAAGGATATACACGGTAATCCAGCGCTCGGTTTTCTTGGCAACCTGCTTCACGACCCCAATCTATTTCACCTAAATCGCCACAGCGTATCGATGGCGTTTTTTATTGGTTTATTTATCGCGTTTTTGCCTATACCCGGTCAAATTCCACTGGCTGCACTTGCAGCGCTGCGCCTGCGTTGCAACCTACCGCTTAGCGTATTATTAGTTTGGGTGAGCAACCCGCTGACCTTCCCGATTATTTTTTACGCTGAATATAAATTAGGCACCAGCATTTTAATGCAGCCGGACAACCAATTTGCATTTGAACTGAGCTGGGCCTGGTTTAAAACAACCTTCCCACTTATTTGGCAACCGCTGTTGCTCGGCGCCATTATCGCAAGTATCTTTTTTAGCAGCGCAGGCTATTTAGCTGTGCAGTGGTTCTGGCGCTGGCACGTTATCGACCGCTGGAAACGCCGCAAACAAGCTCGAAACAATAAACGCTGATTCACGCGTTTTGTGATTGATTATTTGTTGTTGGCGAGTTCGCTGTTGATTATTTTCTGGGTGCACGTTACTTATTTTGGCTCGCGTATTTTGCGCTGAGGGCCCAGAGTTTGCGGCGCTTATTCAGCCTGTTTTTAGCGACTAAGCTTTGCAATTTATTGCGCTATACACAGACCTATTCGTAACGCAGCACCGCAGCGGGCTGCAGGCGCGACGCGCGCCAGGCCGGGTAGATTGTCGCCGCCAACACCAACGACATTGCCACCGCAATAACCTGTAATAAATCTCCGATTTTCACTTCCACCGGCAGCTCGGTGAGCGGGTACACATCCGAGTGCAAAAACTGCACACCAAACAAACTCTGCACGGCCTGAAAAAAACTATCCAAACCAAGCACAAATAACAAACCGAGCAACACACCCAACAGCACACCGCCGAGACCAATCACCAGGCCCTGAACAATAAAAATACGCAAAATCGCCGAGGAGCTGGCGCCGAGGGTACGCAAAATGGCGATGCTGCCCTGCTTTTCAAGCACCACTAAAGTCAGGGTGGAAATCACATTAAATGCTGCCAGGGCAACAATTAAAGACATCAACAGTGCCACCATTTTTTTGCTGACCTGAATGGCGTGATATAAATTGCCGTGGCTGCGCTGCCAGTTGCTTTGATACCAAGTGGGCCCGAGCTGATTCGCCACCCGAGTCGCCATCCAGGGCGCATCGTCGAGTTCGGCAAACTGCAGCCTAAGGCCGTCGACGCGGCCGCGAAGCTCAGCCGAACGCAGATCATCCAGCGCATCCATCGCACTGAGCGCCAGCGCTTGATCGAGCTCAGAGCCGGTATCCAGAGTTGCCGCAAGCTGCAAGTAGGCAACCTTAGGTGCCGCGCGCACACTTTTGCCCGGCACAATCAGCATCAGCTCGTCGCCGATGTTCAGATGTAATTTAGCCGCCAGCGCCTTGCCGAGTACCACCTGGTTTTTACCGGGCTCTAGCGCCGCCAGCGCTTCGGCGGAAGCAAAATCCGCAAGCCGGCTGATTTTTTTCTCGCGCTCAAGCTGCACACCGTAAATCATCGCCGCCTCAGTATTGCCGCGAAAATTCAGCAGCGCCTGCAAGCGCACAAACGGCGCGGCGTGTTGCACACCATCAATGGCTTCAACCTCGTCGGCATAGGCTTGCCAGTTGTCGATGCCACCGACCTGAAACACACTCGCCTGCGGCATCAGGCCGAGGATACGCTCTCTGAGCTCACGCTCAAAACCGTTCATCACCGACAGCACCAACACCAGCAGGCTGACACCGAGCACCAGCCCCGCCATCGATATACTCGATAAAAAAGACAACATGCCGCTGGCGCGCGAGGCGCGAGTGTAACGCCAGCCTATCGCTACCGGCCACATCAAGGGCGACGCTCCTGCAACGAGCCGTCTTCGAGCACAAGGCAGCGATCCAAACGCGCTGCTAAGTGCTCGTCGTGGGTGACAATAACAAAGGCCGTGGCTAACTCGGCACTGAGCTCATTGATCAGCTGGTGAATATTTTCGGCATTTTTTTTATCGAGATTACCGGTTGGCTCGTCGAGCAAAACACAGTCGGGTTGCATTGCCAGGGCCCGGGCGATCGCCGCGCGCTGGCGCTCACCGCCGCTTAACTGCGAAGGTTTGTGCGTCAGCCGCTGGCCGAGGCCAACGCGCTCTAACAACTCGCTTGCCCTGCTTTCTTGCTCGGTTGCTTTTTTTCCGGCGATACGAAGCGGCATCGCAACGTTTTCAAGTGCGCTAAATTCCGGCAATAGGTGGTGAAACTGATAGACAAAACCGAGGCGGCGATTGCGAATCAAACCGCGTTTATTGTCGCTTAACTCGGAAAAGCGTTCGCCGGCAATGCGCACCGAGCCCGAGCACGGCCGATCGAGACCACCGAGCACGTTTAACAGCGTCGACTTGCCGCTGCCCGAAGCGCCGACTATCGCCAGCCGCTCGGAGGCTCTGAGCTGCAAATTCACACCGCTAAGCACCTGCAAACGCTGGCCAGCTTCGCTGTAAGATTTATGGATATCCAGGCATTCAAGAACAAATTCAGACATATTAACTATCGTAACGTATGGCTTCGGCCGGCTCCGTTAACGAGGCCCTCCAGGCGGGAAACAGCGTCGCAAGCACAACACACAGCGACGAGAAAATAAGTATCCACACGGTGTCGCTCAGGCGCCACTGCGACGGCAAGCTGCTGACAAAATACACACTGGGATCAAAGACATTCAGGCCGAGCAGCGACTCAAGTGCGGTCATAATTTCGGGTAAAAATATCGCCACCGGCACGCCGGCAAGCAAACCCAAAGCAATGCCGAGAAAGCCGCTGGCCGAACCTTGGGTAATAAAAATTTTAACAACTTCGGTGCGGGTCAAACCCATTGTACGCAACACGGCGATATCCGAGCGCTTGTCATTTACCATCATGATCAGGCTGGTAATAATATTAAACGCCGCAACAGCGATGATGATGCCGAGCAAAAGCCCGGTCACCGTTTTTTCGAGTTTGACCGCCTGAAACAAACTGCCCTGGGTCTGGCTCCAATCCGTGACTTGATACGCCTCACCGAGCGCCTTTGCCAGCTCAGGCGCCATTGCCGGCGCCTGATAGAGATCGGGGTAACGAAGGCGCAGGCCCTGCACCGCATCGCCATAACTAAACAAGGCCTGGGCGTCGCCGAGGTGAATGAGCGCCAGGTGTTGATCGACCGCGGCGCCGGCTTCAAAAAAGCCGACAACGGTAAATTCGCGGCTGCGCGGAAACACGCCGGCAAAGGTCATCGACAGCTTGGGCAAGGTGATTTTTACCTTGTCGCCAGGCTGCACACTGAGCGCATAACCGAGCAGGCGCCCAAGCACAATGCCAAACTCTCCGGCTTTGAGCTCACTGATTTGTCCGCGCACAAAATACTGCGCAATCGGGCTGACCCGGCTTTCGGCATCGGGGTCTATACCCTCAAGTTCGATACCTTTAATTAGGCGCGGCCCACTGATCAGGACCTTGGCCGAGATAACCGGCGAGGCCGCAACAATTTCCGGCCGCGCTTCAAGCTCGGCCTTAAGCTCAGGCCAGTTTGACAACGGCTCGCGAGCATCGACCTGGGCGTGAGGCAAAGCGCGCAACAAGCGCTGCTTGAGTTCGTGATCAAAACCGTTCATCACCGAGAGCACAACAATCAGTGCAAAAACCCCAAGCGCCATGCCTCCGGTGGCAAAAAAGCTGACAAACGACATAAAGCCGGAGGAGCGTTTGCTGCGGGTGTAGCGCAGTCCAATAAAGGCGGCGGCAGAGAGCATAGAAACTAAGACAGGTTAAGATAGGTGAAGTCAGCTGGATTTTTCTCAACGAGGCCGAAGTCTACCCTAAAGCACAGGCTTTCGCTTGCCAATATGCGTATCTTGGTCATAGTTAAAGAAAGCACTTAACGGCGGCCAAGCCCACCACGCAACTAGTACCCAGCTCAAGTTAGCATCTGGCTAAAATGAGCGCCGAGCTAAAACTAACAACAAGCCAACCTAAGCCCGGGCCCAGCGCACTAAAAAATCGGGGAAATACGGATAATGACAGACCGGCGAGACTCCTTTCGCATCGACGAAGACGTGCACTTTGAGTTCAAACTTGTCGCCAGCACCGCGATCAAAGAGCAAGCGGCCGAGCAGCTTTTTGAGGGCGAAGACGATGCTCTGCAATTGGTGCACAAACTCAGTCAGCTCGATAAAAAAGCCAGCCAAAGCCTTAAATTGATTGCCGAAAAAAATCGCTTGCTCGGCGATTTCTTAAACAACCTCAATCAGAAAGTCGATCTGATTGGCCGCCAGCTGCTGTTAAATTCCGAGCAGAGCCTAAAGAGCCGAGCCAAAACCCGAGTCAGCCTCAGCGAAGACGGCATCGGCTTTATTTGCGAGCGCTCGTTATATAAAGACAGCTTTATTGCATTAAAATTGATCTTCCTGCCGCACTACGCAATGGCCTGCAGCTATGCTCAAATCGTGCGCTGTGTGCAAAAAGAAGATAAATATCAGGTTGCAGCGAAGTTCCATCAAATTTACGATAAAGACCGGCAAACCATTGCGCGCCAAGTTCTAAAATCACAAGTACAGGCTAGAAAGCCAGCTAAACCCTAGTCGAGGTCCCTATGAAATTGATTTCCACCCTTCTCCTCAGCCTAAGCTTTTCCGCTGCCGTTCTCGCCGATGAAATACGCGTGCCTGTAGGCACTCAAAACGATGCCGTCACCGACAAACCCGAACACTCAATGAGCAAAGCCGCGGTTGAAGAAAAATACGGCGCGCCCGAAAGCCGCCACGGCCCCAATGGCCAGCCGCCGATCTACTTTTGGGAATACCCGAAATTTACTGTGTATTTTGAAGGCGACCGCGTGATTCACTCGGTATCAAAATACAAAAGCAAAAGCGCAATGAAAAAATAAAAGATAAAGCCACAGCCCTGCCTGGCTATTCGCCTTAGCAGGGCCTTTTTGTTTTTAGATAGTTTTAATATCAACAGTTACCTGCCCCGCCGCCTGAAAAAGCATCGCGCGTTCGTGTTTATTTAGTTTTTCACTTATTTATGCGCTGTGCTTTTAATGCAAAGCTGAAAATAATCCACGCCTGAAAAACGTAAAGCATAAAAAGCTAAAAGCGAGACACACCGACATAGGCACACCGCTTTACCCACAAAAAAAGCTTAAAAAAACAGACACTAAAAACACTGCGGAAAAACGAGCCGGTCAAAAGCTGACTTAAAACGTGCAACAGCCTATGGCAACAGTTAGCTAGTGTTTACGGGAATCAACAAGATAAATAGAAGATGGGGTGGCTGAGGGGACTTGAACCCCCGACGACTGGAATCACAATCCAGGGCTCTACCAACTGAGCTACAGCCACCATAGAGCGTCTTACTGCCTGAGTGTAGCAGGCGAAGAACAAAGTTTGCTTACCCTTAAAACCCTTAGGTTCGCTTGGCTGTGCAAATGGCACGCCCGACAGGATTCGAACCTGTGACCGACGGCTTAGAAGGCCGTTGCTCTATCCAGCTGAGCTACGGGCGCTCGACTGAGGGGTAAGTAATGGTCGGAGTGGAGGGATTCGAACCCCCGACACCCTGCTCCCAAAGCAGGTGCGCTACCAGGCTGCGCTACACTCCGACAGATAGAAAGCCGAGGCCCCCTAAACAAGAGACGCGCATCTTACTCGCGAGTTTTTCATTCGTCAACGCCCAAATCTATGTTTTTTCTCAGTTTTTTGTGGCGCCTTTTTATACAGCCCAGGCAGCGTTCAATAATCAAACAAAGTCCAGCCCGACTCAGCCTACTCTGACCGCGGCTATATACAGAGCAGTTTGTTTCAAGCGGAAGCTGTGGGAAAATGCGCTCAAATTTTCTGACCCTTAAGGTAGTTCCTATGACGGCATTGATTCTCGACGGTAAGGCGCTGGCCCAAAAAACCGAACAAGAGCTGAGTCAACGCGTTGCGGCGCTTGCGGCCAAAAGCGGCAAAACGCCCATTCTCGCCACCATCCTTGTCGGCGACGACCCGGCCTCGGCCACTTACGTAAAGATGAAAGGCAATGCCTGCAAACGCATAGGTATGGACAGCATTCAAGTTGAGCTGCCCTCTTCTACGACAACCGCTGAGCTGCTGGACAAAATTGAGCAGCTTAACAACAACGACGCCGTGCACGGCATCCTGTTGCAGCACCCCGTACCCGAGCAAATTGACGAGCGCGCCTGCTTTGATGCCATCGACGCGCGCAAAGACGTCGACGGCGTGACCTGCTTGGGTTTTGGTCGCATGGCCATGGGTGAAAAAGCTTACGGCTGCGCCACGCCGGCCGGCATCATGCGCCTGCTGAAGGCCTACGATATCCCGCTCGAAGGCAAACACGCTGTCGTGGTCGGCCGCAGCCCTATTCTCGGCAAACCCATGGCAATGATGCTGTTAAACGCCAACGCGACCGTCACCATCTGCCACAGCCGCACCCAAGACCTTGAAAGCCATATCCGCCAAGCTGACATCCTAGTTGGCGCCGTCGGCCGCCCCGAATTTATTAAAGCCGAGTGGGTAAAAGAAGGCGCCGTTGTGGTTGATGCCGGTTATCACCCGGGTGGTGTTGGCGATATTGAGCTTGGTCCACTGGCCGAAAAAGCCTCGGCGCTGACCCCGGTTCCCGGCGGCGTTGGACCGATGACCATCAATACGCTTATTTACCAAAGTGTTGAAAGTGGTGAAGATTTTCTTGCTTAAGTTTTGCCTGCGCCTAAACGCGGCCAAAGCCCAATGGCCACTAAAAAGCAGCAAAAACGCCTAAGCAATACCATAAGCAACACCTAATCAGTACCAGCTAAACAGCTAAGAGCCATCCATGCGCCTGGATAAATACATCGCTGAAGCTTCGGGTTTGAGCCGCAGCGACGTTAAAAAACAGCTTAAGTCTGGGCGCATTCGGCTCAACGGCCTTGTTTGTAACGATGCCAAACAGCAGGTTGAAAACAACATCGACTGTATCGAGCTTGACTCGACGCCGCTGGCGCTGCAAGGCGAGCAATACCTAATGCTTTACAAACCGCCGGGGTATGTCAGCGCCCGGCGCGACAGTCAGCAGCCCTGCGTATTTGACCTGCTGACAGACAGCAACTTTTACTGCGCAGACAAAGCAGTAGCGCCAAACGCCAACCAAACTCAGCTGCCGCACTTTGTACCCCATAAAAAACTGGCCATCGTCGGGCGTCTCGATGTCGACACCAGCGGTTTATTATTGCTAAGCAGTGACGGCCAGTGGAATCACCGAATTTGCTCGCCCAAGCAGCAGTGTTTTAAGCTCTACCAAGTGGAACTTGCAAGGCCGCTGCCGGCCGATGCCCAAACTCAACTTAACCAAGGGCTGATGCTTCGCGGTGAAGACAAAGCGACCTTGCCGGCCCAGCTGATAGAGCTCGACAGGCTCACGGTGCAGCTAAAAATACAAGAAGGTCGCTACCATCAGGTGAAACGCATGATGGCCGCGCTAGGCAGCCACGTAACACAACTAACTCGGCTTAGCATAGGCGAACTTGAACTTGATCCGCAGCTAAAAGCCGGGCAGTTTCGCCAGCTAAGCGCCGATGAAATTGCATTGTTTTAATATTTTCCGTTTCAAAGCTCAGCTTTATAGCATAAAAGCCCGAGCGCCCGAGCTTGACCCGGGTTAAACATTTAAAAAAGCACAAGCAAATACACACAAAGACCTATGGACGCAGCCAACCGTTTACTGCAGCAAGAACTTAGCACGGCCATCAACGAAAAAAAGCAGCAGCCGGCGCTGCTCATTTGCGATGAGGCTTTTAACTGCGCTGTGGTCGCGGCGCTGCCACTGACCGAGCTCACACTGCTGAGCGCACGCAAAGATATTGCCGATGAGCTACTAAAGCTCGGCGCCAACACGGTATTTAGCGACTATCACCTAGAAGCAAGCGCGGGCTCATTTCAACTCTGCGCACTGCGTGTTGGCAAAGAAAAACTCTGTGTGCACCGAGCGCTGAACCTCTGCTTAGGGCATTTAAGGCCAGGCGGCGAGCTGTTGCTCATTGGCCGCAAAGACGACGGCATCAAAGCCTATGTTGATAAATGCAAAAAGCAGCTGGGCATGACAGGCAAGATAAAAAAGCACGGCGAGTTGTACTGCGCAACACTTGAGCCCGGCCCAGATACGCTTGCGAGTTCGACAGAGCAGCGCAAACACACGCACGAACACCAGCACCAGCACCACAAACACGCTCAGCTCGACGATGGCCCCTACGAGACATTTCGCGCCGTCGCCGAATTAGAGCTCGGCGGCAAGCGCTACCAAATCGAAAGCAAACCCGGCGTCTTTGGCTGGAAAAAACTCGATGCCGGTAGCTTATTTTTAATCGATCAGCTCGATATTGCCGGCCTAAGCCAGCTCGCCCAAAATGGCGCATCCGCGCTTGATCTTGGCTGCGGCTCTGGCCTATTAAGTTTTGCTGCCGATGCCCTGGGCTTTAAAAACATTGTGGCCAGCGACAACAATGCGGCCGCTATTTCAGCCTGCCAACACAACTTTCAATTAAACAAGATAAACGCGACATGCATTGCCGATGACGCCGGCAAAAACTTAAATCAACAATTTGATTTTATTATCTGTAACCCGCCGTTTCACAAAGGCAAGGCCCACAGCCAGGAACTAAGCGCAAGTTTTGCTAGAGCCATCGCCGATCGCCTCAAACAAAAAGGTCAGGCCTGGTTGGTATGCAACGCCTTTGTTGGCATAGAGAAACAATTCAAGCAGCTCAATATGAGCTCGAGCACCGTTGCCAACAATAAGAGTTTTAAAGTACTTAAAGTAACTCACAACACTTAAAGTTTGATGCGCTAACTTGAGTTTGACTAGGGCTGGCTTATCGAGTGAATTGCAAAACTGCAGTGAACATAGATTGTGAGCACAGATCGTAAACACAGATCACAAACATCGACCGCGCGCACTAATTGCGAGGCTGCCCTGCTTGATCAAAAGCCAGCAACTGCCAAAACGCCTCGCTTGCTTGTTTACACTTAAAGCGAAGTGTTTCGCCGCTGACAAAACGATCTAACACAGGGCCGGCACAAGGCCACGACGCAAACGACGCATGGCCCTGGTGCTGAAACTCCAGCAACCACTCGGCATTCAAATCACCCAGACTTTCGTGCGCCCACGCTGATGGTGTGACCGGGTCCCAGCGCCCACCGCTTATCAGAATGCGCTTATTTTTCAGCAGTGTAGTCAACTGGTCTCTATCAACGATATTTTGCTGTACGGCAAACACATCGTCGCCACAGATATCGACCTGCCACCACCACTGCCAGTCAAACGGCCCGACATCGACTTGAGCGGCAAGTTTGTCGTAGTCATTTTTAGCTACTGGCGCTGCATCCTGGCAGTTGGCGGTGATGGCCAGCAAACTGTTAAAGTCCCGATCGAAAGCGCTGTTAATCACTGTTTCCAACATACGCTGTAGCGCCTTTTGATATTTAGCCGGCTGCTGTAAAAAACGATACCAGAGCTTGGCCTGCTGTGGCGCGTAGAGCAACTGAAAGTGCAGCTGATACAGGCGCTCGGGCGTCAAGACTATCGTAAGTGGCTCGCCGCTTGGCCACAGTTGCACACGGAATGTTTGTGTCTGTTGCTTAAGCTGGGCCTCATAGTTTTGGTATTGCGTTAAATAATCATAGTTCTCGCCCATTAATTCTTTGGCCAGGCGCTGATGCAAACGATAAGAGCGCTGTACGCTGTTTAGTTGCTCAAACAAGCCACCTTTGGACAAGGGGTAGACACCGTCGAGCACCAGACTTTTTACTTTTTTATTTTCACCTGCAAGCATCGCCACGCGCGTACCGTAAGATACGCCCCACAAGTGCACACTGTCATAGGCCATCGCATTGACAAGCCCCTGTAAACTCTCGGCAAAGTCGAGGGCGTTAAACGCATGCAGGCCGCGCTCAAGGCCCTGCTTTTTTAAGCGTTGGTCGTAGTCGTAAAGGCAGGTTTTTAACAGAGCATCGAGCTGTTCAACTTCGTTTTTTAAACTGATATTTTGAGATGTTAAGGCCAGCGCGGTATTTTCATAAGCCGAGCAGCGCCAATACGCAGACGAGCCTTTTACGCCAGGGGCATCGTAAATAAGCAAATCAAAACCGGGCTTGTGTTCGGCATACCAATCCAGCCAATACTGCGCCCAATTTTCAGCGGTCAACGCACCGAGACCGGGGCCACCGGCGACGTAAATCAGCAAGTGTTCGGCCGGCACCAGCGATGAAGAAATACGCAGCGCGCGACTGCGCTGCTCAAGGTGTGCATCTTGCCAATAAAAACACTGCAGGTTTAAACCGTTGTCGTTCAGTAAATCCCAGCAGCGGCTCGGGCTTAATGTCGCTTTATTTGGCTGCAGTTTTGTTTGTTGCACCGGCCCTTGTTGCTCGGCCGTTTTTTTAAGTTCAGAGGCGCTATCTGAACGCTGCGGTGCCCGCTCACACGCACCAAGCGCTAGCGCAACAGCCAATACAAGCCCAGTGCGAATAAATAAGCCAGAAATGTTTATCTTGTTAAAGGCGCTAAATTGGTTAGGGGCTTTTATTCCGCTCAAGGCTTTTAATCGGCTAAGGGCTTTTCTTCCGCTAAGGGCTTTTAACCCGCTAAGGGCTTTTAATCGGCTAAAGGCTTTTAACTGGCTAAAGGCTTTTAAGTAAAACATCTTTATTGTTGTGCTCAAGTGCCTCAGCACAGTGAAAAAACTCGCCGCTTGCAGGCCAGCGATAGTAGGCGTAATGCTGGCCAAACAGGGTAAAAGCTAAGTAGGCCGAGTGTAAATGTAGGCGACTGGCCGGCTCGCTACCGTAGCGCTGATCGCCAACAATAGGTGCAGCCAGCGCTTTCATGGCAACACGCAGCTGGTGGGTTTTGCCCGTGCTCGGTTTTAACCAGCAAAGACGGCGCCGCTCGCCCAACGCAAAACTAACAAAGCGTGTTATGGCCGGGTTTTCGTGCGAGCTGCACAACTTCCAGCTGCCCGAGCGACTCGGCTTCATATCGCCTTTTATCAGACCGGACTTCTTTTTAATTTTTTGCCCGGGTTTGGCCCGAACAACCGCAAGGTAGCGCTTGTCAACCGCGCGCTGTTGGAAGGCCTGACTCAGCGCTGCATTCGCCTCGGCGTGTTTGGCCACCAGCAATAAACCGCTGGTGGCTTTGTCGAGGCGGTGCACCGGGTGGGCCTGAGTCAGACCAAAGCCCCCTTTAAACTGACTGATCAAACCGGCGTGATCAGCGTCATCGTTGACAGCAACGTCAACCGGCTTATCCAACAGCCAGAAGTGTTCTGTCTCATCGACAACAAGTGAGGCCAGTTCAAGCATTAAAACAGTTTTTTCAGTTTATCTTTTGCCTGGTCTTCCATATCTTTTTGTTTGTCCTTAGCCTGGGCCTCGAGTTCGGCTTGTTTGGCATCGGCATCGGCCTGCAGCTCATCTTGTTTATCTTTAAGCTGCTTCTTGGCGTCGTCGATCTGCTCGCCGTACTGATCTTCAAGGTGTTCGCGCGCCATTTGTTCAGCGGCGTCTTTAACACTTTTCTTTGCCTGTTCAAGCAGCGGTTTAATAATCGCTTCGGTCACCTGCTTAGGCGTTAGGCCGTGGCTGGCACTGCCAATATTGTTTTGCACAATATCCGGCATCTTCAGGGTTTTAGAGCCCCATTTCTCAGTAACAAACTTCAGTGAGTTATTGGTAAAGCGCAGTTTATTAATCGCCAGCAAAGGCTCTTCACTTGTGCTGCTGTCTGCCGAAGTTTCACTGTCAGCGCTGTCGGATTTAGGCAATTTGTCTAGCAGAGTCTGAATATTGGTGCTTTTGCCTTTTTGTTCGGCAACCACATTAACGCCATCGATCACAATTTCATCGAGCACTATCACCTTGCCTTCAAGGGTTGCAGGGTCCATGGCAACGGTAATGTCATCGAAGCCGGCGAGATTCTTTTCACTAAAGCCCGGGTAGTTTTTGATCGAAAACTGGCCAAGCGTCGCTCGGGCGTCCATCAATTTAATATCGACATGGTTTAAACTGACCGGCGTTTGCAGTACTGCCGAACCTTCTTTTTCGACAATCTCTTTAACAATTTCATTGAGATTGGAGAACACATACCAAAGCGCTACAGCAATAACAAGCACAAGTATGGCGAGTAAAGACAGTATAATTTTCCCAAACTTCTTCATAGTAGATCCTCTAACAATTTTTATACGTGGCCGCTAAACAGTAATGAACGAGCACCTAATCTTTAACCTACTCGGTATCCTCGCCCTTCTTTTCAGCTCCGTCATCCTGGTGCTGCTAGTTTACATCGTAATTTTATACCTGCTAGATGTTTCACAAAGTAGACACACAATACGACGAAATTACCCGGTCATCGGCCGATTTCGCTATCTTTTTGAGCACCTCGGTACATTTTTTCGCCAGTATTTTTTTGCCCTGGACAGAGAAGAGCTGCCGTTTAACCGCGCGCTGCGCAATTGGGTCTACCGCGCGGCCAAAAAAAACAAGTTGAGCAACGCCTTTGGCTCAAGCAACGACTTGAGCAAAGCCAATATGCCCATCTTTCTCAATGCGCCCTATCCCGTGCTTGAGGACGATGTCGAAACGAGCCAGCCTGCACTGATCGGCCCGCTGTGCCAACAGCCCTACCAGCCGCAGTCGTATTTTAATATCAGCGGTATGAGCTATGGCGCGCTGAGTAAAGTTGCCGTCAGCGCGCTGGCCCAGGGCGCTGCCAAAGCCGGCTGCTGGATGAACACCGGTGAAGGCGGCCTGAGCCCCTATCACCGCGCCGGTTGCGACCTGGTCTTCCAAATTGGTACGGCGCGCTACGGTGTTCGCGATCAACACGGCAATATCGATCAAGAAAAAATCAAAACGCTGGCGGCGATGGACAACATTAAAATGTTCGAAATTAAACTCAGCCAGGGTGCCAAGCCCGGCAAGGGCGGCATCCTGCCGGCCGACAAAGTCAGCAAAGAAATTGCAGACATTCGCGGCATCAAAGAAGGCCAGGCCTCAATCAGCCCCAATCGCCAACCGGGCATTGATAACGACGAGGCGCTTATCGATTTTATCCAACAGATAAAACAGCTGACAGGTAAACCCGTGGGTATCAAATTTGTGCTCGGCGACGTCAGCTGGATAGATAGCTTTTGTCAAAAAGTCGCTGCGCTTGAGAATAACAAGCGGCCCGACTTTTTCACCGTCGATGGCGCCGAAGGTGGCTCGGGCGCCGCGCCCCAACCGCTGATGGACTTTGTTGGCCTGCCCCTTCGCTACAGCTTACCGGCGGTAAAAGAAGCGCTCGATAAACACGGCCTTAGCGGCCGCATCTGTTTAATCGCCTCTGGCAAACTGATTAACCCCGCGGCCGTGGCCATGGCCCTCGCCGCCGGCGCAGACTTTTGTGTCAGCGCCCGCGGTTTTATGTTTGCGATCGGCTGTATCCAGGCCATGCAGTGCCACAACAATCGCTGCCCGACCGGTATCACCACTCACAATGCCAAAATGCAGCGCGGCCTTGACCCGGAACTAAAATCAAACCGCGTTGCCAACTATCATGCTAACCTCGTTGACAGCGTTGAGCTGATCGCCCACAGTTGCGGGCGCAGCAATGCGCTGGATTTAAACAGCGCCAATGTCAGCCTGATCAATACCAGTGATAACTTCAGCAACAGCTCCGTACTTGCCCATGTTTCGAATTAATTTAGCCTTCGTTTTTATTTTTTTGCTGGCGCCTGTGGCCCAGGCTCAAATCACCTTTGGCCCCCAACTTGAAGCGCCGAGCGACAAACCGCAAATTCGCGATTTGAATTTTATGAACGAGCAATTTCTCGAACGTCAGCGCAGCTTGGCCGACGATCTTGTACGCGCCAAACTCGGCCGCCAATTGCGCAAAACGCGCAACGATCTGTACCTGATTCAGCAAATGATTAATCGCGGCCATTTGGCCGATGCAGATACCCAAACCTTGCAAGCTTTTGGTGCAGCAATGGGCGATGTGTATGCACACGAGAACCGAAGTTTGCACTGGCAAGTCTATGAAGATGAGCTCGGCGCCAGCCACGCCGTGTGTGTTGATAACAGTGAACACTGCATATTCCCTATGACGCTGCTGAGTCGGCGCATGGAGGCGGGCTTAAATCCAGACCCGGTCAAAATTTATGACACAGTTCTTGCATCTATAAAACCCTATATGCCGCGCTTACCTTATTCTCGCGATCAATAAGTTATGTAATAAACCCGTCACAGTCAGGGCTCAACATGCTTGATCTGGGGCAATTAAGCCCCATGAGGTAAGACGTCAACACGATTGATAAAGACTATAACAGGGAGGTTGGGCAGAGCTAGTGCCACGTGCGCCGGCGCTGCCGGGAAAGCACCGATAACTCGGCCGCTTTTCGCGTAGCGAAAAAGTCAGGATGGCTTTTTCAATTAACGGCTAGATGTTTAACCAGCCGCCAAACAGGAACGTGGCTGCCTCGCGCGCCCCAGTATTAAAGTGTTATAGGAATCAAGCATGTCAGAGAAGCAAAACGGCACCGTTAAGTGGTTTAATGAAAGTAAGGGTTTTGGTTTTATTTCCCGCGCAGATGGTGGCGACCTTTTTGTTCATTACAGCAATATCACAGGTTCAGGTTTTAAAACACTCAAAGAAGGCCAAGCGGTCACCTTTGAAGAAACCCAAGGCGCCAAAGGCCCACAAGCCGAAAACGTCGAGCCGGTTTAAATACGCTGCAACGGAAGTTTTCATTAAGCGGGTTTTGATCTGCTTACTTTAGTTTGGCCTCGCGCTCGACTAAGCTTGCATTAGTAACAATAAACCGCGACGCTTAATGAAAAAAACAGCTTTAGCTACTCTGGGCTGGCTCTTAGTCGGCCTGGGTATTGCCGGTATTTTCCTCCCCCTTCTTCCAACCACCGTATTTTTACTCGGTGCCAGCTGGTGTTTTGCCCGCTCGTCCGAACGCTTTCACCGTTGGCTGCACCAGCACCCGAGACTCGGGCCCTTTATTCGCGCGTGGGAAAATGGCGAGGGGCTTTCGATGCCGCTTAAATGTCGTATGTCCACCGTGTTATGGCTGGGTTTGTTGCTATCAATGCTGATCGTCAACAAGCTAGTTGTCAGTGTAATTTTGCTGACGGTTGGCATCGGCGTCAGCTTGTGGATCTGGCGCCAGCCAACGGCAAAAAGTGATGCCGGGCCGGGCGCTCACTAACGACCGGCCAGCTGCGTGTTAAGACATCAGCTCAGACAAAGGCCCAAGCGCCTTGCGAGTTTGTTCACTCTCTGCGCCAAAATCATTTAAATCCAAGCCGGCAAGGTGCCCCATGGTATTCCAGACATTGGAAAGCTGGCGGTGGGCATCTTCTTTTATACCCGGATACACCAAGGTGCGCCCACCCTGCTTTAAGCCCATCGCTTCGCCGCCAATAATAAGTAGCGGCCACTCTGCAGCGCGCGAGTGGTGGCGCTCTCCGGTATCGGGTAAATACACCAATACGGTATTGGCCAACATGTCTTCACCGTCGCTGTCGGGCGTCGCCGCCAGCGCTTTGGCCATGTCTGTCATGTTTTTAATTTTGTCTGCGGTAATTGCGTGAATCATATCGGCAAACTCACCGCCGCCCTCGCCGCTTTTAGTCTCGGCCTGGTGGTGCAAAGAGTGGCGATTAATGTTGTAAGCGCCGCCGTAGCGAAGATCAAAAGCGCCTTCACCGCTGCTGCCAATTGGCAGCACCGCAACATTGGTTAAACCACCGATTAGCGCAGCCGTGGCAAGCTTGGCCTGCTGCGCGTACTTTTCAAGCGGGTCGGCCGTGTCGATGGCGCCGGGAATATCCATCGTTGCAAACGAGTGGCCGGCAACCCGGTCGTGGCGATTGGCGAGCACATCAATGGACTCGGCGTAAGCTTCCAATTTGGCGCGCTCAGCTCCGGATGGGAAATGCTGCAGTGAGCTGTCGATGCCACGGCGAATAACATCGTAGACTTGCGCGCGCTCGGAAAAACCAACGGCATCAACCGCCGGCGCAAAATAGATGGTGCGCGCCGTATTCGGGTTCATAACCACCGGCGACGCTTTGCCCCGGCGCAGCGCGGTAATGCCAAAATCCAAACTCGCACCGGAGTTAATTACACCGAGGCGCATCGCATCAAAGGGTGTCTCTGAGCCGACAGCAGCGGCGAGCAGCGCATCGATGGTTGGCCCGCCCGGCACCAGGTTTGAGGTTTTGGCACAGGCCAAAGCGCCGTGAAAATTACTGTGGCCACCGCCAGAGATTTTTGACGACAGACCAAAAACAACGCTGGCGCGATCGGCCAAACCCTCAAGCGAGGCCAAGCTTTTTGCCTCGGCCAAATCCGGGCTGGCTATATCCATCACCGCGCTGTGACGGTACTGCTCATACCAGTAGCGGTGCGAGGCGAGTTCATTTAAAAAACTGTTGTTAAGCGCCTGGCGAGCACTCGGCGCCAGCATGGTAATGGGCTCAACACCATTGCCTTCAACAAAAAACACAAAGCGCCGCGGTTTTACTGTGTTCGCCAGAGCCAGTTGATTTAACAGCGGGAACAAAGTCAAACCGGCGGTGCTGGCGGCACCGGTTAACAAGCTGCGGCGCGACAGACTCACCGCTTTTGGCGAGAACAAAAGTTTAATTAACGAGTTGTTCATTGTGCGGCTCCGTGACTGCGGTGAGTGAATGTTTCGCTGGCAACCAATGCTTGCAGCATATCGATAAATGAGCCGTTTTGATCAAGCGCGCTTTCCATCTCAACCAAGGTACAACTGTCTTCAATGCGTTCGGCGCGGCCCATAAAATAGCGAAAACTTTGGCGAATAAATCCGCGCCTGGCGTAATTGGATTCGGACAGCGCCGTTAAAAACTCTTTGCCGCTGGTGTAACTTCGATTTAATTGTTCATCCGGCAAATTGTTGATGACCGTGCTCGAATCAACGCCGCCGTCTCCCCTGTCGTAGGCGCGGACAAAACCGGCGTGGTTAAAGTCTTCAAACGGCAAACCGAGCGAATTCATTTTCTCGTGGCAGCCGCGACACGCCGCGGCACTCGGCCCGGTTTCCGTCGCCTGGCGTACGCGCTCACGGGCACTGACATCCGGGTGAGATGGCGCCAACTGCGCATCGACCATAACAAATTCAAGCGAGGGCACACTTTGCGAAAACAAGTGCTCGCGTATCCATTTACCGCGCAGCACTAAGCTCGGGCCGTCTTCGTTGGCGTCGCCGTGTGCGGCGAGCCAGGCCGGGTGCGTTAAAACGCCGGTGCGCTCGGGCAGTTGTTTCCAGCGCTCGCTGCGGTCTTTACTGATCGCTTCATCGCTGTTGTAAACCATGCCAAAGCGTTTTTCTATGCGATCTTCAGCGATATTTTGCAACTCGGCCCCAATATTGGCCGGCAGCATAAAACGGTTGGTGCTCATTAATTCGCGAAACACATCCGTATCATCGGCATCCGTTTCAATCACCACCCTTGCAATAACATCGTCGAGCGCATCGGCCAGCATCGGCTGCCGACCGCGCTTGCGGCTGTTCACTGCGCCACTTTCGGCAATAAAAAAGCTGTAGAAATTATTCACGCTGAAAACATCTTCAAACGCCGAGGTACTCGCCGCGGACTGTTTAAAGGTAATTTCGTCATAATCCAACCACTCGCGAAAGAATTTCTGAATATTTGGCGCCAACCAATACGCGCCGCGCCAGTTAGCATGGGCATCAAATTCGTTGTGAGGCCTAACCAGATCTGGCCGCTCGGTACTGACACCAAAGGCGTATTTTCGCAGCAGTGCCTTGCGCACCTCCGGGTCAAAAATACTGCCGTCTTCGGCGGCTTTTTTAATGGCACCAAAGCGCCCGCGCGAACGGTCGTCGGCATCTGGATCCGAGGCAAATAATTCATCGGAAAAAAACGGCGCGCCGACCGGGAACGGTGACAACACCGCAGCTAAAGCCAGGGCCAATTCATCGGCACGCAGGCGCCCCTGCTCGTCACCGAGCTCGGAGCGAAACAGCGCACCGGGCAGTAAACTGGCGGTAAACACGGTAAGTTCCAGCGCTTTTTTTCGCGAGGTATTTTGCGCAAGTGCGTTGTCGAGCACCTCGCGAATTAAGCTGGTTTCTTCTGTTGTAGGTGTGCGAAACAGCGCGCGCTTTTCCAGAATTAAGGCAACGTAAGCATCGCGACAGGCATCGCTGACCGTGCCGCTTTTAAACATGCACTCAAAATCTTCATGTTTGTGTACACCTTCGAGCTTGTACATGCTGCGCCAACCGTTGACGTTGTTTTCCGTCCACGGTCGCAAGAAATTAAATTTAGTTAAGAACAATAACTCAACCGTTCCCGGATCCAGCGAAAGACCGGCGCCTTCGGTTGAAAAATACGCGCCGGCGCTGCGCTCAAGCACTTCAATATCGTCGCGGCGATACTGCGAAGCGCTGCTGTATTCATCGCCCAGAATACGGCGCATGCGCGCTGGCGATGAGCGCTGAGCCGAGGCTGAGGCGCAGCTGAACAAGCGTGTTTGATCGAGCGCATTCGGGTGACTGACCGGCGTATCGTCAGGTTCAGCGTCACAGGTCTTGGCGCCGTCGAGTATCCACTGGGTCACCACCGACATGCCATCACTTGGCGAGGCGGCACCAAGCGGCATCAGCGCGCCACCGCCGTCGCCCTGAGAGCCATCCATTTTTTTGTGCAGCCAGCTTGTTGCGGGGTCACCGGCCACCAGCATTTTTTCACCGGGTTTAATTTTACTTTCAAGCTCGCCAAGCACAGCGATGCCGGCCTTCGTCAACAGCGGATAGGCACCGCCGCCGTGGCAGGCGGAGTTCGCACAAGTTTGTTCAATATAGCGAATGGCCTCGTGCGGCTCGCAGTCTTCATCGAGCTTTTGCGCAACCTGAAATTCAACGACCTGCTCGGCTTTGCGCCCCTGCACATCAGTAAGCAAGGCCTTTAAACGATAGCTACCTGCGGCCAAATTTTGCAACAGCGCATCGTCTTGCATCTCGGCGTTCCAGGTAAACGGCAACTGCGTTTCCGTGCGAACGAGTACGTCGTTAAGAAAAAGATCGATGCTCTGCACCGCGCTGTCGTCCGCAGTGCTCACAGAAATACTCAGCGAGTCGCCCGCGATCAGCTCGCCACTTTCGGGCAGGCCGCTAATTTGCGGTTCTGGCGCGAGTTTTTCACCGCGAACGGCAAACTCCGCCATATGTAAATAACCTTTGCCGAGCAGCTGCACACGCAAATAGCGCGCGTGTTTATCCAGATCGAGCGTTATATGCTCACCAACTGCATCGACATGAATCGCCAGCACACCCTCTTGAGCTAAGCTCGCTTGCAATTCTTCAGAAACAAAAGGCTCGGCCGAGACCAGTACATAAAAATTATTGAGCCGCTCCTGACAGCAATTTTCACGATTGTAAATATCGATCGCGCTGATCGCATGCTGCTGCCCAAGATCGACTTGCCACCAGGCATTTTGCGTATTTTGGGTGTGCTGATAATCGTCGAGGCGACCATTGACCGCCCTGGCCGCCGCGTAAGGCGACCAGGTGCTGTCTTGAGTGGCCGGTTTAGCAAAGGCCAAATTGTTTTGCGCATTGCTAATATTGTCATCAACAGGCGAAGCCGGGCTCGGTGACGGCACAGGCGTTTGCTCAGGTGTTGATGCTGGTGTTGGTGTCGGTGTTGGCATCGCCGTCGGCACCGGCGAAGCTGAAGGCAAAGGCGAGGCTGGTGTGCTGGGCAGAGAGCTCGGCTCAGCACTAGGTAAACTGCTCGGCATAACGCTCGGCTGGCCACTGGGCTCGGGCCTTGCCGACGGCGACAACACTGGCACAGGCGACGGCATCACAGGCAATGTTGTTGCACTGGCCTCAGGCACCGGCGTCGCGCTTGCGCTGGGACTGATCAGTATTTCAGGAATCGATGGCAGCAGCGCTTTGCTTTCACCGCCACAGGCGCTGAGCGCCAGCAAAATCACACTTAAAAACAGGTATTTATTCAAGCCTGCTCGGGCTTGGCTTAAGGGCCGCGGTGATCTCAGTGCGCACAAAGGCAAACCTATGTTAGGTGTACGAAAAAAAATACGAATTAATATCGCAGCCAAGCAACAAAAAAATTGGCGCAAGCGACAAATAAAAGCCAGGCACACGTGGCCAAGGCTCGAATCGGCAGTCAGGCGTTTCATAGTTATGCATCAGGTCCAAATAGAAAACAGGACAATAGTGGCTATCCCTGCTCGCTATTATCGTCAGCGCTTCAATACTAAAGACTTAATTTGAAGCACCCGCGCATACTAGTGAGGCGATACACCCATATCCGAGAACCTGCGCACGCAAAAACCTGACAACGTTTACAAGCGAAAATTTTCTGACCAGCGGTTAAAAAAAGTGCAAATCAAGCGTATTTAAGATCAAAAAGATGACAAAATAAAAAGAGTTGAGTCAGACGCAAAGCACCGCAAACGAAAAATCCGACAAACTAACTATTCGCTTTTTGCGTATTTCAGCAAAATTTTATCTATCCATCGGCTGGGTAAAATGCGCGTCAGCACGGCCATTACATAGGTTGGCGTTGTAACGTAATAGTGATTTTTTGGCCTTCGGCTTTCCAGCGCATGAATTAACTTATCCACCACCGCCTCTGGCCCGAGTGTCGACTTCGATGTTGCCCCCTTTTTACTCAAGCGCCCGATTGCTGCAACGTAGCGCCAGCCATGGCGGCTTGAATCAAAATCAACATTATCCTGCAGGGCTTTTAAGGCATTGGCTCGGAAATTACTTAGGATCGGCCCGGGCTCAATAATGCTGAACTTAATATTGGTATCCGACATTTCCATACGCATCGTCGATGTCAGCCCTTCAAGCGCATATTTTGATGCGACGTAAGAACCTCGCATTGGCATCGGAAGGAATCCAAGGATCGAAGAGTTCTGAACAATACGAGCATCATCCATTTTCAACATCATTGGCAGCAGCTTGCAGCTTAGCTCGTGAGTGCCAAATAAATTGGTTTCGAACTGCTGGCGCAAGGTATCGCGGCTGATATCCTCAACCGCCCCCGGCTGGCCGTATGCGGCATTATTAAACAGCGCAAACAACTTATTGCCAGTGATGCGCCCTACTTCAGCCACGCACTGATCAATGGATTGCGAATCGCGAAGATCCATCTTCAATACGTAGGGAATATTTTCTTTCTGTAGCGCAGTTACATCTTCGTCAGACCGGACAGTGGCAATCACTTTATAACCGCGCTTGTGCAATATAAGCGCCGCCGAATAGCCAATGCCTGTTGAACAGCCTGTGATTAATACAAATCTATCTTTCATCAGTCACTAATATATAGAGGAATTACTTCAAAAAGTCTCATCAGAGAATTCACTGAGACAAAATAAAAAAATTACTACACCACCACTTTTCACTACAAGCAATGCACGCACTAACTTAAAAGAACAGGGAAAAACGCATCCAAATCAACCTCAACTGACGATACAAACCGAAAACACAGACACCGAAATTGACGGCTATCAAAACCAAGTCTTTTGTCATCTTGATCATCAAAAAATAATACTGAAAACGTAGATCCGGATTAAATAGATCGTTATTCTACAGGTCCTGCGAGATTGCAGGTCTAACAATAACATTTGAAAGGAACTCAAGTAATGAAAAATATATTTCTCATATCTCTACTTTTACTGCTCTCTTCATCAACTCTGGCAGCGATGAAAAATGCACGTGCCGTTGCTGCTACCAACTGTCAAGCTGTCTTGGCATCCTGGGACCCTGTTATCTCATCTTTAGGTGGTTATCCTGTTCGAGAAGCGGACTACTACACCATGAGTGTCTGGGGGAGATTCTTTGACGGTACAAGCATTAGCAACACTTCAGGTAAATCTAGTAGTAATTATGCGTTATCATCATTTAAGTATCCGTCGGGTAAGACTTTCAACGACTTTGAAACAACGTCAATCACGGTTTGGGCGCACTGGCACCTCTACGATAACAACGGCAACATAATCCCCGGAATGGCAGAGGGGAATAAAGTACGGGCGGCATCAGCTTCCAATCTAAACTGCAGCTAGAGAGCTAGTTAAATAGCCTCATTGGGCCTCTTTGTTGAGGCACGATGAGGCTATATATGTTTATCCCGCCAATGCGCCAGTAATAACGCATTTAATCTAGACACCGCCTTAGTTAAACGTTCGCGGCTAAATGTATCGGCCCAGCTTTGGTAGTTTGGGTGCGGCATGCGGTTTTCGTCGGTGTTGTAGACTTTATTTTTTTCGCGCTGGCTTTCGCTTAACACTAAATTAAACTGCATCTGCAAAGGCAGTTCTGAGGCCGGCTCTAAGTTCAGGTTTTTCCAGAACGTTTTATTTCTCGCAACACTTTGGCCCGAATCCCAGTAGCTGTGTAAGTTCATACTGCAAAAACCGGCTTGTTTTATCAGGCAAAAGTCGTTGCCACCGCGGTCACTTTGGCAGTTTTTTCGCAGCATGGTCATGGTGTGTAGTGGCTGGTGGGCATCCTCTAAAAGATGCATCATAAACGCCAGGGTCAGCAGCTCGGCCTGCGGGCTAAGCGGTTCCTGTAAGGCTTTTTCAAGTGCAGGATAAACCGTTTCAAGCTGGCCGGCATTTCGAAACGAGCACTGTTCGGCGCCGCGCTGGCGATACACACTGGCGTTGCTCCAGTGCCAGCGCGTGCTGTGGGAGCGCGCGACGGGCATCAGCGCCAGCGGCACTTCGGCCTGATAACTGGCGTACAATTCAGCAATCGGTTGTTTGCGCACCGAATCGACCCACGGACTCAAATCGGAAAAATACATCGAGTCATCGGGTGCGTAGTGCATTAATTTAAAATAATAGGCTTGCGCCTCGGCCGGTAAGCGCACAAACGCCGCATCGGCAATGTTTTTGTGCACATCGCGCGACCAGGCCCACAGATCGGCACTGAGCAGCAAGAACAAGCAAATAAATATACGGCTTAAAGAGCTCATTTATTTTTTCGGCTCTTTTTAATCAGGTCGTAGGCTGTTTGAATTTCCTGAGAGCGCTCGGTGGCCTGGCGCACCACTTCATCCGGTACACCCTGCCCGGCGAGTTTGTCGGGATGATTTTCACTCATCAGCTTGCGATAGCGGCGCTTAAGCTCGTCGTCACTGACGTTCGATTCGAGCCCCAGCGCTTTGTAGGCGGTCTCGAGTTCAGAGGCAGCGCCAAAAAAGCCAGAACCTGCCTGATGCTGTTGATGGCCGTGAGCACCTTGATAACCTTGCTGCTGTTGTTGGCGAAACGCGGCTTGGGCCTGCACCATCGCCATCAGCTGTTTAAAGATAAACGATGAAAAGCCAAGCTCGGCGGCAACTTGTTCAAGCACCGCTGTTTCTTTTTCATGCAAGCTGCCATCGGCCAGGGCCAGTTGAATCAAAAAGCTCAGGTACTGGCGCTTAAGGTCGGTGTAGCGAGCACAGACTTCACTAAATTCAGCTAAGGCGCTGTGCAGGTCAAAATCGTCCTGTTTACCTTCGGAAAAAAGTTTGATCGCCTCGCTGCGCTGATCGGCGTTTAAGCCCATGCGCTGCATCAGCTCTTCGGTGCTTGAGACCTCTTCTTCAGAGACCCGGCCATCGGCCTTGGCCAAATAACCCAATACTGGGAACAGCGCACTAAAAAATGCGTGCTCAACTTTCTGCCGCTGCTCTGGGCTAAATGCCTCGCGGTTTTTTTTCATACCGATATCAAAAAAGTGGCCGGCCACCAAACCAAGTACCGCACCAAGTGGCCCAAGCGTGAACCAACCGATCAGTGCGCCAATAATTTTGCCCATAAATAGCTCCAGAAAAAAGCCAACTTCGCCAATTTCAAATTGGCTCATTTCAAATTACCATGCGTCAGTACTCAGGAAGAGACCGTACAACATGCATGTTTTTAGCCCCGAGATCATACAGCAAATCGAAGCTCACTTAAGTGATGCTCTGCCTTATCCGCCAAGCGCTAATAGCAACAAGCAAGTGCGTGCCACCGTTAAAATCGAAAGCATTGAGGCGCTCTTTGGTGGCGACAGCGCCGAAGCCGCCAAACTAAACTGCCTTATCGGCAGATCGGGCGAGCCCGCCACCGCTGCAACTTCGCGCAGCTTTTTTGCCAAATACCAGCGCGATAGCGCCCCACTTAAGAGCGAACTCGACAACCTGCAAACACTTAACCTGTGTATTCCCGGCCACTGCCCTCAAGCTTTGTTTTTACTTGAATTTAACGCTGGCGCGATCTTAGTACTTAACTATCTGCAGCTGAGCAAGTTAGACACCAGCGAGGCTTGTCTAAATGGCTCTTACCTAAGTAACTCTCATATAAGCAACTCTCATCAAGGCGATAAGGCGTTAAACAAGCACAGTGAGAAGCTTCAGCAAGAGCAATTGGCCGAACTGATCTTAAAGCTGCACAGCCATAAAAGTACGCTCTACGGCTGGCCAAAGGATAATTATTGTGGCCAGGGCCAACAATTCAATGGCCAGAGTGACAATTGGGCCCAGTTCTGGTGGCAACAGCGGCTATTACCACAGTGGCAACTCGCCGATAGGCGCGGTTTGCTGGCGAGCTTGGCGCCTCTGGAAGCGCCGCTCAAACAAGCCTGTGAATCTCTGCTTGGAAAACATCAGCCCGAGGCGAGCTTATTGCACGGCGATCTGTGGAGTGGCAATGCCGCATTTAGCGACGGCCGCCCGGTGATCTTTGACCCGGCTTGTTATTACGGCGATGTCGAAGCTGAACTGGCGATGTGCAGGCTGTTTGGCGGCTTTAGCGAGGCCTTTTACCGGCGCTATTTTAAACAAAAATCCAGGCCGGGCTGGCAGCAGCGCTTAGCGCTGTACCAGCTTTATCACCTGTTCAATCATCTAACTATCTTTGGCGGCAGTTATGAAAACCAGTGCCGCCGCTGCATCGAGCAAGTTATTCAAGATGCCGGCATTTAACAAAACGCGCCAGTCGGTGCACTTAGGCTTTTTCTTTCAGCAAAATTTTAAGCTCGGCCAATTCGGCGTGCACTTGCTTTAAGTCTTCGCGAATCAAGTTGTGTGGATCGTCGGCGTCGGCGCGGTGTTCTTGCTCAATCACATTAACAACGATGCCAATCACCATATTTAGAAACGCAAACGCGGTTAGGAAAATAAAGCTTAAATAAAACACCCAGCTAAGCGGATAGACGGCCTGAGTTTCGTACATGACATCAGTCCAGTCTTCAAAGGTCATCACCCGGAACAAAGTCAGCATGCTGATGGCAATGTCGCCCCAGAGCACCGGATTAATCTCGGCAAAGAATGTTGAACCAACGGCTGCATAGATATAAAAAATAATAAACAGCATCAGGCAGACATAACCGAGCTGGGGCAGCGCTTTGAGCAAAGAGCTCAACAAAATGCGCAGCTCCGGAATCATGCTGACCATACGCAATACCCGGAAGATACGCACCAAGCGACCAATAACGGCCATATCGCTATTGTCGATGGGAATAATGCTGACAAGCACAATCAGCGTGTCAAAGATATTCCAGCCTTTTTTGAAGAAGTCTTTTTTATTTGGCTCGCCAATAAAACGAATGGTGATTTCAACAAGGAAAAACGCGGTAATACCCCAATCCATAAAACGAACGGCGGTATCAAGCAGCGGCGGAATATCGTAGGTTTTCACCCCGATCACCAATGCCGAGAAGATAATTACCGAGATAACAAACGTTTCGAAAATTTTGTTAGCACGTAAACGAGTAAATTTTGCCTCTAAGGCCTGGTAGTTAGTCATACAACAAATAGCATACGTTCAGGTTTTGGAATCTTAGAGAAGTGCGAGATTTTCGGCTTGCCCCCTGAACAGGCCATCGCGGGGCGCGGTAAATACATCCTTGTACGCTTAACAGCCGCATCCGTGCGGCAGATACCCGCTCAAACCTGTTCAGGGATCAAGCCTAACTAAGGCGCTTCTATTAGTCGTTTGATACAAATGGAACTGAACAGCCCCTTTCTTCCACTCTGAGATATTCGATTTGGCATAGAGCCAAATAAACAGGTACCAGGCCAATGTAGCAGCCTTTCCCATTTCAAATAAATGAGAACTTGGCGCTGCGCTTCGCAGAATGGTTGCGGCATAGCCTAGCGGGAATGTCTGCCGCATGGATGCGGCTGCCAAGCCCCCAAGGAGGGGTTTACGGCGTTTCCCGATAGGCTGTGCCGCAACCGTTCACGGCACACAACCAATGACAATTCTCAATTATGCTCTGCGCCAGCTTGCTCCATCTTTACTGTCTTCAAGAATAATTCCGCGCTCTTTTAACTCATCGCGAATTTCATCCGCGCGGCCCCAGTTTTTCGCAGCCTTGGCTTCATCGCGCTCTTTAACCAGCGCATTGATCTCAGCGTCTTCATCAGAAGCTTCGCCTTTAAACCAAGTCTCTGCATCGACCGTTAACAAACCCAAAAGTTTACCGAGCTCAAGCAACATCGCGCGCGTTTCCGGCTTGGCGTTTTCGCCATCGCGATTTAACTCTTTGGCCAAAGCGTGCAACTCACTGATGGCCATCGCACTGTTTAAATCATCGAGCAAAGCAGCGTAAGCCGGGCTGGTTTTAATATCCACCTCAACAGCAGGCAGTGCGGCACTTGCGCGCAGGGCTGTATAAATACCATCGAGCGAAGCTTTACTCTGATCGAGCAGTGAAACACTAAAATCGAGTTCCGAGCGATAGTGCGCCGATAACAAGGCGTAGCGAATCACCTCGCCGTGATATTGCTCGAGCAGGCCGCGAACGGTGCGGAAGTTGCCGAGCGACTTCGACATCTTTTCGCCATCGATATTGATATAGCCGTTGTGCATCCAATATTGCACAAACTGCTTGCCACCGTGAGCACACTGGCTCTGCGCACGTTCATTTTCATGGTGGGGGAAAATCAGGTCGCGACCGCCGCCGTGAATATCGATGCTCTCACCTAAGTGTTCGGCAATCATCGCCGAGCACTCAAGGTGCCAGCCTGGTCGGCCGCGGCCCCAGGGGCTGTCCCAGCCGGGTTCTTCTTCACTTGATGGTTTCCACAAAACAAAATCGCCGCCGTATTTTTTGTACGGTGCCACTTCGACACGCGCGCCTTCAAGCATATCTTCAAGGCTGCGGTTGCTGAGTTTGCCGTAGTCGTCCATCGAGCGAACATCAAATAACACATGGCCTTCAGCCGCGTAGGCGTGGCCCTGATCAACGAGCTTTTGAACCATGTTGAGCATGGCCTGGATATGATCGGTCGCCTTAGGTGCGAGCGTTGGCTGCTGCACATTCAGCGCCGCCATATCGGCAACGTAGGCGTCGGTATATTCATTGGCGATGCTATCGATGCTGCGGCCACTTTCGGCGGCGGCTTTCATGATTTTATCGTCAATATCAGTGATATTGCGGGCGTAAACAACCTCTGGATACAGGGTGTCGAGTACACGCTTTAGCACATCAAAAACCACAGCCGGACGGGCGTTACCGATGTGCACCAAGTTGTAAACCGTCGGCCCACAGACGTACATTTTTACGCTTTCTGGGTTTAACGGAGTAAATGGCTCTTTTTCGCGCTTGGCGGTGTTGTAAATCGTAAACTGCATAGTTTTCCACTTAAGTCGGCATTAGCCGGCTTTATTAAAACTGTCTCGTAAACCGATGGTTTGGTTAAACACTAACGTTTCTGCTTTGCTGTCGCGGCAGAAATAGCCGATGCGCTCAAACTGATAACCCTGCCCTACTTCGGCATTTTTGAGTGCAACTTCACCGAGTGCCTTGTTAACCACACTCAAATTATCGGGGTTAATATCGTCGAGGAAATCTTTACCGCCAGCGCCCGGCGCCTCAACATTAAATAAACGATCGTAAAGGCGCACTTCAAATTCGGCGTGCTCGTGCGCGGCAACCCACTGGATAACACCTTTAGGTTTGACGCCGTCGGCTGGATCTTTACCGACGGTATCATCGATAACACGAGCGCGAACTTCGATGATTTCACCGGCCTCGTTTTTAATCGCCTCGTCGGCTTCAATCACATAAGCACCGCGCAAGCGCGTGCGCTTGCCGATGACTAAACGCTTGAATTTTTTATTGGCCTCTTCGCGGAAGTCTTCAGCATCGATAAAGACTTCACGACCAAACGGTAAGCTGCGATCGGCAAGGTCGTCGCGATTTGGTGAACCTGCGATGCTCAAAGCTTCCGTTTTATCTTCCGGGTAATTAGTCAGCACCACTTTTAATGGCTTCAAAACACACATCGCGCGCGGCGCGTTTTTATCCAGGTCATCGCGAATGGCGTGCTCAAGCATCGCCACATCCACAAGTGAATCGGAGCGCGTCACACCGATCATGTCACAAAATTTGCGCAAACTCGCCGGCGTATAACCGCGGCGGCGGTAGCCGGCGATGGTTGGCATGCGCGGGTCGTCCCAGCCGTCAACTATGTTTTCATCCACAAGCTGCTTGAGTTTGCGCTTAGAGGTAACGGTGTAATTCAGGTTTAAACGACCAAACTCATACTGCGTTGGTTTGCTCGGCACCGGTAGGTTTTCTATAAACCAATCGTACAGCGGTTTGTGATCGGCAAACTCAAGGGTACAGATGCTGTGGCTAATGCCTTCTATCGCATCTTCCTGGCCGTGAGCAAAATCATACGACGGGTAAATATTCCATTTGTCGCCGGTTTGATGATGGGCCTGTTTGCGAATACGGTAGAGCACCGGGTCGCGCATATTAATGTTGCCCGAGGCCATATCGATTTTGGCGCGCAAACTTTTTGAGCCCTCGTCGAACTCGCCATTTTTCATGCGCTCAAACAAATCGAGGTTTTCTTCAACACTGCGCTCGCGCGTTGGGCTCGGCTTGCCCGGCTCGGTCAGGCTGCCGCGGTATTCGCGCGCCTGCTCCGGGTTTAAATCGCAGACGTAGGCCTTGCCCGCTTTAATCAGGTGTTGGGCCCACTCATAAAAGGTATCAAAATAGCTTGAGGCGTAGCGCACTTCGCCTGCCCAGCGAAACCCGAGCCACTCAACATCTTTTTTAATCGCCTCAACATAGGCCAGCTCTTCTTTGGCTGGATTAGTATCGTCAAAACGCAGGTTACATTCACCGCCAAAACTCTCCGCAAGGCCAAAGTTCAAGCAAATGCTCTTGGCGTGGCCGATGTGTAAAAAGCCATTGGGCTCGGGGGGGAAACGGGTGATCACTTTGGCGACTTTGCCGCTTTCAAGATCGTTTTTTATGATTTGCTCAAGAAAGTTCAAAGGCTTTTCAGTTTCGCTCATGCACGGGCCACTACTTACTAATAACGGAGGCTGCCTTGCCGCAGCCGGGAAAGCGCGTATTATAGCGGCCTCGCGGCCCTAGGGAAGCTCACCAGCTCGGTCGCGATGAATTCATTAGCTTAAGGAGCCCCAAATGATCACGCTTCATACAAACTACGGCGATATCGTCCTCGAACTCGACTTTGAAAAGGCCCCTGTTACTGCGGCGAATTTTAAGCAATATGCCGAAGACGGACACTACAACGGCACTATTTTTCACCGTGTTATCGACGGTTTTATGATTCAAGGCGGCGGTTTTGACGCCGACATGATGCAAAAAGACACGCGCGAGCCAATTGAAAACGAAGCCGACAACGGCCTTAAGAACGATGAAGGCACCATCGCCATGGCCCGCACCATGGATCCGCACAGTGCCAGCGCCCAGTTTTTCATCAATGTCAAAGACAATGATTTCTTAAACTTCCGCTCTAAAGATACGCAGGGCTGGGGTTATTGTGTATTTGGTAAAGTCAGCGAAGGCTTAGATACCGTTAAGAAAATCAAAGCGGTTAAAACCGGCAGCAGCATGGGCCACCAAGACGTGCCTGTCGAAACCGTTGTAATTGAAAAAGTAACGGTTGCCTAGGGCCACAATGCGCGGTGCTACGGCGCCGCGCTTGCTTGCACAAGCGCCGCTAAGCCGGACTATTTCCCTGCCCTTCCTGCTTCGCTCTTTACAGCCCCACCCTCTACAGCCTTCGCCCTACTGCCGCCGCGTTCCCTGCGCATTCAGGCTAATACGAGACTCTTGACACCGTAAGCCCCCGAACCGCGAGACTCCCGACACCGTGAGACGATCAACACGGCAAGAGCCAGGCGACTGCTATTGCACAAAACCCAACGACATGGCGCATAAAAAAACATAAATATCAGATCGAAACGGTCTTGCATCAGCACTTTGTGCCCAGGCGAGCTGAACTAAGCTGATAACAAGCAGGCCTTAAGCGCCGCAGTATCGAGCCCCAAGCCTTTGATTGTGCACAACTTGAGAAAACTATGAGTGCTGAGTTCAGCCGAGAAATGCAGAGTTTGTTACAGACTCACCAACTTAGTAAAGATGCCCTATGTGACAGTTTGACTGAGCTTATCGCCGAAATTGACAGCAAACTGCAAACAAGCCGCGAGCGTGAACAGGCCTTTGCGGCCCAGTGCCGGCGCCTCGACGAATTTAACGACTTTGCCCACCTGCACTTTAATACGGAGCTCATCTCGATGAGCACCGGGGCGCGCAAGCTATTATTTACCGATTTTGAGCCTCCGGCCGCAAGCGAGCTTGGCAATCTGGGTTTGCACAGTCTCTTTGAACTTGCTCAGAAACTCTCACCCGCCTTCCAACAGCTTCGCAGCCACATTGAATTCGCCCGCGCCGACGGCAAAACCCTATGGCTTGGGGTCGAGCTGCGCCTTAACAACGATCAGAGCTACAGCGCGCTGCTACACGATGACAGTGAGTTGCGCATCAGTCAGGCGCGCCTGAATTATCTGAGCCAGCACGATGAAAAAACCGGGCTGCCAAATCGCCAGCGCTTGCTGCAGAAAATAGAAAGCGCCATCGCCCGCGCGCACCGCGACATCAACTACCAGTTTTCACTGCTGTTGATTGAACTCAAGCCCTGCCAGCACACACTTGAGCAGCACGAACTCGAGCACGCCCAGGTTGAACTCGCTAAGCGCCTGCACAAGCGTGTCCGCAATGAAGACTTGTGCGCCTACATGGGCGGCTGGGAATTTGCCGTACTGCTCGGCGACAGCGCAAGCGCCAGCGCGACCCAGGCCTGGGCCGAACAGCTGCAACAGCATATGAGCGAGCCGCTGAGCTTTGCGCCAAATAAAACGGCTTTTACGGTGCTAATCGGCGCCAGTATCTCTCAGAAACAACAGCAACACGGCGAGCAGCTGCTTAGTGAAGCGCGCCAGGCGCTCGAACACGCCGAGGGCGAAACAAGCAAGGTGCGCCTGTTTGACCGGCAGCTGCGCCAGCGCGATAAACTGGTTGTTGAAACCGAAACACGCCTGCGCCACGCGCTGAGGCAAGAGCGACTCGAGCTGCACTACCAGCCCATCGTCGATTTAAACAGCTGGCGCACCGCACACTGCGAAGCCCTGCTGCGCTGGCGCCAACAAAATAATGAACTGAGCACGCCCGGCAGTTTTATCGCGCACGCCGAACAGAGCAGTATTATGCAAAAACTTGGCAACTGGGTGATTGACGAGGCCTGCGAACAGCTTTGTCAGTGGCAGCAAATAAGTGGTAAACAACACAGCTTATCGATCAATATCAGCGCCACTCAGCTGTTGAGCGACGACCTTATCCCAGAATTACAAGCGGCCATCAAACGCCACCGGCTCAGCCCCGACACGCTCAAGCTCGAACTCTCTGAACAGAGTTTGTTAAAAGTTTACGCCGATGCCAAACAGCAGCTACGAAAACTCAATAAACTGCAGTGCGAGTTATTGGTGGACGACTTTGGCAGCGGCTTTAGTTCAATGACCTATTTAAAACAATTGCCAATTAGCACGGTAAAAATCGATCAGCGCTTGATCGCTGAATTTGATAAAAACGACAGTGACAGCAAAGCCATCGTCAAAGCCATTATTGCCCTGGCGCACAACCTTGATCTAAAAGTGATTGCCGAGGGCGTAGAGAGCAGGCAGCAGCTGCTTGAATTAGAGCAACTCGGCTGCGATATGGCCCAGGGTTTTATTTTTAGTTGCGCCGAGCCAGCTGACAAGGCCGAAGCACTATTAAACCAGGACTGGGCCGCAATACTTGAGCTTGCGCGCCCAAACCAGAAGCCACACAACACCGTGCTGTATTCGCTGCATAGTTAACACGACCAGGCGCAGCGAACTTAGCCATGCCTGGCCGCATCAAGCCCTCTTAAGCCTAATTGGGCTAATCATCCTAGCTGGGCGAATAACCCTAGTTGGACCAATAACCTTAGTTGGATTAAGCCTGGCCCTGAACGCCGGAATGGAAACGAAACTCGCTGTCTTCAGCTTCAACCAGCGAGCGCTCGAGTTCGAGGAAAAACTGCACACGCTCGTCAATACGTTCATCGCCAGCGGCTTTTTGTGCCAGCGCCAAATAGTCTTCAAAGTGACGCGCCTCAGATTTAAGCAACGACAGATAAAACTTCTGTAGCTCGTCATCGAGTTTGGGCGCAAGTTTTTCAAAGCGCTCACACGAGCGCGCTTCAATAATGGCGCCAACAATCAAAGTATCGATTAAACGCGCCGGCTCAAATGTGCGAATGGGCTTGCGCAGCTCAGCCGCGTAACGCGACGCACTGACCGGTTTATAGCTGATGCCCCGCTTTTGCATAATCGCGATCACCTGCTCAAAGTGACGCAACTCTTCGCGCGCAAGGCGCGACATTTTATTGAGCAGCTCAAAATCGTCAATGTAGCGATACATCAAATTCAGCGCCGTGCCCGCCGCTTTTTTTTCACAGTTGGCGTGATCGATCAGCATCAATTCGGGCTCACCCTCGGCCCAGTCAATCCAGGCGTCGGGCGTGGGGCACAGTAAAAAAGCGTGGATCGCGTCGGTAATCATGCGTGATGAGCCTTAAAATATCGTTCGTAGTGCACTTCGGACAGAGTATAAAAGTCGCTGTCTATCTGCTGTTTGATGTCGCTTAAGCTGCGGCCTTTGTGAGCCGGGCGCACGCGGCAGCCAAACGGCTCGAGCGAAACCAGGCTCGCCGAGCCCACTTGCAATAACTCGTGCAGCCACAGGTAGGCGCCGGCATGCTTGTCGTAACGAATTTTCTGGTAGTCGAGCCCCTGCTGCAAGGCCGTTTTATCATAAATGTCGACCAGCGGTTCGGCCACCTGGCGAATCAACTCACTTAGGCGAGCGACAATGGTGTGCTGCTGCTCGGCGCTGTAACTGTTCCAGTCGATAACCTCGTGCATATAGCGCTTGCAGCCTCGACAGACTGAGTCGCCAATACCGGTGGAACAAATACCCACACAGGGGCTGAGCGCACGCGTTTTTATCCTCAAAGATGACTCGCTTTGTTGAACATATTGTCAGGGGCGGCGATTTTACCTACAGCCACTAGCAGATGCTACCTTAACTCAGATCAAGATTTAGGCTAGAATACGCGCCCGCTTTTCTGTGCGTTGAACGCCCAGAACCGGGCTTGAACCATGGCATGGCTCAGGCCCCACATCAGCCACGGCGGCTGATAGCCTCAGTTGGCAGCGATCCTGCCTCGCTGAGTAAACCCAAATCTATAGAGGACAAACAATCGTGTTAGAAGCCTATCGTGCACACGCCGAAGAGCGTGCAGCTCCCGGTATTGATCTTTTCGAGCCTTTAAAGCATACCAACATTGATACCCTGGAGGCCTAAAGTGAGTTTATATAGTCAATACCTAGAGGAAATCGAGACCCGCAAAAACGAGCTGGGCTTGCATCCAAAACCGATTGATAGCGCAGAGCTGCTGGCTGAGATCATTGAGCAAATCAAAGATGTAAACAACGAGTACCGCAAAGACTCGCTTAACTTTTTCATCTACAACACCCTGCCAGGCACCACCAGCGCAGCGGGTGTAAAAGCTAAATTCCTTAAAGAAATCATTTTGGGCGAAGCGAGCGTTGCCGAGATCAGCGCTGATTTTGCCTTTGAGCTGCTTTCACACATGAAAGGCGGCCCTTCTATTGAAGTACTGCTAGACCTAGTGATCGACGGCAGCGACGCTGCGATCGCCAAGCAAGCGGCCGACGTACTGAAAACTCAGGTGTTCTTGTACGATGCCGACACCGCACGCTTAAAAGCTGCGTACGAAAAAGGCTGCCCAATCTGTAAAGACATCCTTGAGAGCTACGCAAAAGCCGAGTTCTTTACCAACCTGCCTGAAATCGACGAGAAAATCGACGTTGTGACCTTTATTGCTGGTGAAGGCGATATCTCTACCGATTTGCTGTCTCCGGGCAACCAGGCGCACTCGCGTGCCGACCGCGAACTTCACGGCCAGTGCATGATCACGCCAGAAGCCCAGCAGGAAATCGTTGAGCTTCAGAAGAAACACCCTCAGGCCAAAGTGATGCTGATCGCCGAGAAAGGCACCATGGGTGTTGGTTCTTCGCGTATGTCCGGTGTGAACAACGTGGCCTTGTGGGCTGGTAAGCAAGCAAGCCCCTACGTGCCCTTTGTCAACATCGCTCCTGTAGTCGCCGGTACGAATGGCATCTCGCCCATCTTCCTCACTACCGTTGGCGTAACCGGCGGTATCGGCCTTGACCTTAAAAACTGGGTCAAAAAGACCGACGAAGCTGGCAATGTAGTTAAAGACGAGAACGGCGACCCTGTATTGGAAGAAGCCTACTCCGTAGCCACGGGCACCGTTCTGACCATCGATACCAAAGCCAAGAAGCTGTACAACGGCGAGCAAGAGCTGGTTGACGTGGCCTCTGCTTTCACCCCGCAAAAAGTGGAATTTATGAAAGCCGGTGGTTCTTACGCCGTTGTATTCGGTAAGAAACTACAAACCCTGGCAGCAGAAACCCTCGGTATTGAAGCACCACAGGTTTACGCCGCCTCTAAAGAAATCAGCGTTGAAGGCCAGGGCCTGACTGCGGTCGAAAAAATCTTCAACCGCAACGCAGTGGGCGTAGCCTCTGAAGCGAACCTGCACGCAGGTTCTGACGTACGCGTTAAGGTGAATATCGTTGGCTCACAGGACACTACTGGCCCAATGACTGCGCAAGAGCTTGAAGCCATGGCAGCTTCAACCATCTCTTCTGACGTAGACGCGGGTTACCAGTCAGGCTGTCACACCGCTTCTGTTTGGGATAAAAAAGCGCAAGCGAATATTCCTAAACTGATGAAGTTTATGAACGACTTTGGTTTGATCACCGCGCGTGATCCTAAAGGCGTTTACCACGCGATGACCGACGTGATCCACAAGGTTCTTAATGACCTGACTATTGATGATCGCTCCATCATTATCGGTGGTGACTCGCACACCCGTATGTCTAAGGGTGTCGCTTTCGGTGCGGACTCCGGCACCGTTGCCCTGGCACTGGCCACCGGTGAAGCCACCATGCCCATCCCTGAGTCAGTTAAAGTGACGTTCAAAGGCAAGATGGCCAGCCACATGGACTTCCGCGACGTGGTCCACGCCACTCAAGCGCAAATGCTTAAGCAATTTGGCGGCGAGAACGTGTTCCAGGGCCGTATTATCGAAGTACATATCGGTACTTTGTTGGCCGACCAAGCCTTCACCTTTACCGACTGGACTGCAGAGATGAAGGCAAAAGCCTCTATCTGTATCTCTAACGACCAAACCCTGATCGAATCTATCGAGCTTGCTAAGAGCCGCATCCAGATCATGATCGACAAAGGCATGGATAACGAAGCCAAGACCCTTGCCGGCCTGATCGAGCTTGCCGACAAGCGTATCGCTGGTATCAAGTCTGGCGAGCAACCAGCCTTGGCACCAGATAACAACGCTAAGTACTACGCCGAAGTACTGGTTGATTTGGACCAGATCGCCGAGCCGATGATCGCTGACCCGGACGTCAATAACGAAGACGTATCCAAGCGCTACACCCACGACGTGATCCGCCCGGTATCTTTCTACGAAGGCCGCCCGGTAGACCTTGGTTTTGTTGGTTCGTGTATGGTGCACAAAGGCGACATGCAGATCATTGCGCAAATGCTTCGCAACCTTGAGAAGCAAGGCGAAATCACCTTCAACGCGCCGCTTGTTGTTGCGCCACCAACCTACAACATTGTCGACGAGCTTAAAGCCGAAGGCGATTGGGACATCCTCGAAAAATACGCAGGTTTTGTATTTGACGACGAGCACCCGAAAGGCGAAGCGCGCACCAAGTACGACAACATCCTCTACCTCGAGCGCCCGGGTTGTAACCTGTGCATGGGTAACCAGGAAAAAGCCGAGCCAGGTGATACCGTTATCGCCACCTCAACTCGCCTGTTCCAAGGCCGTGTTGTTGCCGACTCTGCCGATAAGAAAGGCGAGTCGCTGCTAGGTTCTACGCCACTTGTTGTACTGTCTTCTATCTTGGGTCGTTTCCCAACCATGGACGAGTACACCGCTGCGGTTGAAGGCATCGATCTGACGCGCTTCGCACCACCTAGCGAAGAGCTCAGCACCGAACCTTCTGCCGAGCCGATAAGGATTGTTGGCTAAAGCAGAATTAAGGCCCTAGCTTGCAGATTTAAGCCTTTCCCGGTTTTTTATGCCAAGCCAGCCTTATTATTTAAAGCCTCAAGCGGCAACGCTTGGGGCTTTTTTATTTTTGGCTTTAGCTCACGCCCCACCCTTTGCCCCAACACTGTTGTTCACTTGAGCGCAAACATCCCGGAACCAAGCTGATGCGGGTTTTCTTGGGGCGCCGTTAACCCGTCCATGGGGTCTTCGCCGCCGCATCCTTGCGGCGAAGACCCAATCAAACCCGCATCAGCTTCGCTCCTACCATCTCGGTACATCATTAAGTGAACATTGCGCTCTTTGCCCACCTTGTTCACCCAAACAATGTAAGCGCTTAATTTGTAATAAAATTTGCGCCAGCCTTGACAATGAATGCGTAAAAAAACGAAGATGAGCCCCGCCGTTGTTGTCAGCTCGACACAACTTACACCCCATTTGCGCTTGCGCCTAAAAGAATAAACCGCTGCCAAACTGCTACGCACCGGACAAAACACGATGTTTAATATTCCGGATATTATTTTAAATAATGTTGTGCTGCCGCTTTTATCTGCGCAGCTATTTATTATTGTGGCTTTGTACTTTAATTTTTTCGGCAGGCATGTGCTCAAGGCCCTGCTGTCGTTTAATATATTTATTGGCGCCTATGTATTTTATTTGGCAGCCAACGTACTGCAGTTTTACGCGCGAACACCGGTTGATTTTTCAATATTGTATTTGCGACTAACACTGATACTGAGTCTCGGCCTGCCCTGCCTGACCCTGTTTTTAATTGCCCAGTGTCAACGAACGCTGCCCAATACCGTTAAAGCCCTGCCTTTTTTTGTGGGTATGGCTATGTCCGTGCTTTACACCATTGGTTCCGATGCCCGCCACCAACAGCTTTTATTTGACGCAAAATTTGCCAATTTAATTGAGCTAAATATTTTTGGCCCTTTTCATATCGATGCCGAAATGTTTTCGGTAATACTGACAGCAACGCTGCCAAGCTTGCTTTTATTAGTGCTTGAACTGCGTCAGGAGCGCAGAAAAACCTGCCTGGCATTTATTGGCGGAGCCTTAATCATCTCGCTGAGTTATGTCGCCGGCCTGTCGAGCAGACGCTACTGGCTGTACCACGTTGGCGCCAGCCTGACTGCCCTGTACTGGCTAAAAACCGTATACAGCGACATTCAACAAAATAAGAGCCAGACTCAGTTGCTAAAAGAGCAGCTAAAACAACAGATACAAGAGCAGGAGACTGAACTGCAGCCTGCAATTGATCAGCTGCTGCGCGCGATTGAAGCTGAAAGCAGCAACCTGCAACACTACAAACTGAAAATTCGCGAGATACTAAACGAGCTAACTGAGCTTACCATCGAAGCCGGCGGCGACGCCGACAGCCTGCTCGAAAGAAATTTAAGCAAAATCGAATCGCTATTAAAAAGCAATGACGCGGCAACTGTGCGCAACATCGCCAACCAGGAGACAAGCAACCTAAAAGACATTATTACCCGCCTACCACAAAAACGCAGCGAAACGATTATCGCCGAAACCAAGGCTTACATACACCAACACTTCGATCAGAATATTGATATTGCAGACTTGGCCAACAATGTTCACGTCAGCGAATCCTATTTAATGCGTTGCTTTAAAAAGCACGCGGGCTGCACCATCAAACAATATCTCACTCACTACCGCATTGAACAAGCCAAAGTACTGCTGACCAGCATGAGTGTCGCAGAGGCGGCCTTTGCTGTTGGTTTTAATGACTCAAACTACTTTAGCAATGTCTTTAAGCGCTTTACCGGTAGCTCTCCGCAGCAGTATAAAAATCAGCGAAGCGCTTAAACGTAAACGGTTTCTTTTGTCGCAGAAAAAAACAATAGACAAAATTAGTGTACGTTTTTGTCCATTTGGCCATCTGTAAAAAAATGAACTACGGCCCAAACAAACGCTAAGCCACTGCTTTTAAAACACTTTTTCAAGATTTTATTCATTTTTATTTGTTCATATTTCTTAAGGATGACAGCGCCTGCGGCTGTTAGCCTGAACGCACTTAAGCACAGTTGTATATGGACATAGGCGCTGGCAGCCGTGCCGCGCGTTTATTACAAAGATAAAAATTAAAAAGTCCCAATAGGATATTGGGTACAGGACATCTGTATGAGTTTGCCTGCGTTAACTATCAACGCATTAAATAAAAGCGTCATATATTCTGCACTGATTGCAGCAATGCTTGTTGCACTTGGCGCCTGCAACGCTGAAAACGACGACAGCGCTTCGCCATCGCCAAGCCCGATCAGCTCAAGCACTCCAAGCGTTTCACCAGCAGCTTCACCCCTGCCCTCACCGCTGAGCTCGCCATCACCTTCGGTTAACGCAACGCCTGCCGCAAGCCCAAGCCCAAGCCCAAGCCCAAGCCCAAGCCCAAGCCCAACAGACAGCCTATTAAATATTGGCAAAATTAATGACCAACAAGCCTACAGCTTTAAATATCAAGTTGATAGCGCAACCCTGCAGCGCGTTGACTTAAATGTTGCCATTGAACACAACTACGCCAACCTGAGCCTGTTAAGTGATGGCAAACGCCTGCTCGACAATATTGACATCGCCCACGCCGGTGAGCACCAACTCAGCGCCCTTGTCGACTTTGAATCGACAGGGGAAAAAACCATCGAACTGGCTGTGCGCGGCGCCGAGCTACAAGTAAAAAGCCTGGTGTTTAGCGCGGCGGCATCAAGCGCGCTGCCGCGCTATCGCAATATTTCTGAAGAGCTTGGTTTGCTAGACGAGCCCAGCCTCAAATACGGTGGCCCGACCATCGCCGATATCGATAACGATGGCGACTACGATCTGGTGCTAAACAACCACAACGACTCGCCGAGTAAACTCTACTGGAACAATGGCGATGCTGGCCTTGAGAAAAACATTCCGGACTTAGCACTGTGGAACAAAATGGATCTGCACGGCTCGGCCGCCGGTGACTACGACAACGACGGCGATCTTGATCTATTGATCTCGCTTGGCGGCGGCAACGGCACCCTGCCCCAGCCACCGGTATTTTATCGCAACGACAACGGCACCATGGTACGCGCCGACGCTGTTGTTGGCCTGACCAGCGGCGCTCGCGGCCGCGCGCCACGCTGGGGCGACTTTGACTTAGATGGCGACTTAGATTTAGCCCTGATCAACGCCCACGGCATCAATGGCCAAAGCGGTTCGCAGCATATTTTTTATCAAAATCTCGGCGATGGCCGCTTTGAAGTCATTGAGGTGCCCGGCATTGCGTATCAAAACGCCGAGCGCGCGCTGATGCTGGATTTTAACCGCGACGGCATCGACGACTTTTTATTATTTTCTCCGACCACTCTGTGGCAAGGCAATGGCGACTACAGTTTCACCAATGTCACCGACAGCTGGTTGCCCGAAGCGGCGCGCGAACGCTGGGGCATCATGGCGGCAAGCGACATCGATGTCGACAACGACGGTGACTACGACCTTTACCTGGCCGCAGGCAAAGGCTATTACACGGTCGCCGATAAATCGCTCGACTTTAACCCGCAAACTAAGCGCCTGGATATACGTGACAAAGCCGACGCCGCATTAACCACAGCCATGCGCTTTAGCGCCGAGGGCAATATCAGCGTAAGCGAGTTTGAGCTGGTGACCCTGCCAAGCTATGTCGACGCCTTCCCTATCTTTTTGGGTGAGCAAAAAATCGCTCACAGCGTCGACTACGACGACCAACTTGAAATCAGCCGCGACAGCGCCGAGGGCTGGCCAGACGACAGGAGCCTGAACGGTATTTATATTGGCCACAGCGGCGATGGCCAGTGGCAGATTGAGTGGGTTCGCGACCGGCGCCTGGCCTGGCAGTTGGCATTTAGTGTACACGGCGTTGACAGCATCGATAGCGAGTGGGCACCCAACAACCGCAACGTACAAGACATGCTGCTTATTAACGATGGCGGCAAGTACGTCGACGGCTCAGATAGTTGGAACATCCCTAAGGGCGGCAACCACTGGGGCGTGACTCACGGCGACTTTAACAACGACGGCCACAACGACTTGTTTGTGTATCGTTTTGCTTATCTCAAAGAGCGCGTTGCCGATTACATGCTGCTCAATACCGGCAAGGGCTACTTTGAGCTTGCCACGCCAGAGCAGGCAACTGAGCTCGGCACCAGCGCCCACGGCGATTCTGGCCAGGCCTTTGATTTTGATCTCGATGGTGACGTCGACATCCTAAGCGGCGACGACGAGTTTGGCGTCTGGCATTTATTTGCCAATCAGCACATCGAAAACAATAACAACAGCGGCAACTACAGCCTTGTGCACGTCGGCTACAGCCCGTTGGCCAATGTCGATGCGATTTCGGCGGAAGTCATCATCAGCGCAGGCGACAAGCGCTACCAAAAGCGCGTGGCCTCATCCGGTGAAGTATTTTCCCAAAGCCTGCTTAACATACTGCATTTTGGCCTCGGCGACGAAGAGCACATCGAACAGGTCGAAATTCGCTGGCGCAACGGGGAAACAGTTTTACTTCACAACCAGGGCGTTAACAAGCTGCTAAAAAGCGCCGATGGAAGCCTGCCGCCGCCAAGCGCACTAAAGCTCGAGCCCAGAGCGGTCGAGTTGCGCCTCGGCACAAAGCTACAGCTGGACGTAGAACTTGAGCCAATGAATGCAAACCCTCAGCTGCGCTGGTCTTCGAGCAATGCCGCGATCGCCAGTGTCGACAACCAAGGCCTTGTCAGCGGCAACACGCTCGGCTCAGCGGTGAGCATCCAGGCGCAGTCCACCGTCAACAGCGTTGCCGACTCGGTGGTTGTTGATGTGGTTGAATTTTACGACATCCCGGTTGAAGCCATTGCGGTTGAGCCTGAAAGTGCCCTGGTATTGACCGGCGCGCGAACTCAGCTAAGCGCCACCATTGCACCGCCAAATGCAGATAACACCGCGCTACAGTGGCGCTCGAGCGACGACAGTATTGCCAACGTAGATAACACCGGCCTGGTTACCGGCCTTAGTGATGGCCAGGCGATTATCACCGCAACAAGCCTCGAAGGTGGCTTTGAAGATTACAGTCAAATCACCGTTGAAAGCTATGCCCCGGCGTCGCTCAGCTTCGACGATAAAAACTATTACATCAACACCCACTTTGATCACTCCGAAAAGCTTGAGGTTAACGTTAATTACGATGCCGGTACGGGCAACACCGTTGTCGCCGGCGCCCGCGGAGGCTTGGTGTTCTGGCTGCGCCAGCTCAATGCCTCGTGGATACCTGTCGCCGAAGATATAAAAATCGTCGACACCAGTGTTATTGGCAGCCGCTTGGGCAGTGCTTCGGCAAGCTTTTCACTCGAAGGCCTGCCGGCCAGTGACGAGCTCGATAGCGGCAACTTTTATTTTCTGTGGGTGACCTTTAGCAACAGCGACGGTGAAGAAATTGATGTATCGGCCTCGCCACTGACTATTGGCGCGGCGCCGTGATTCAGGCTTTAGGCACTTGCCGAAAACAGTTTAACCCCGGACTACTACGTCGATAAGCTCTCCTTTATCCGTCAGTAGTCACCCCGCCGATGAGTCCCCCGTACGACTCACCCGGTGTTTTGAGAGCCCGCACGGGCGGCTCTCTTTTTTTCTTTTTACCCCCAGATAACAGCGCTCAGGCAAAACAGCTGTGTAAAAAAGCCGCGTTAACACTTATAACCACACAACCTAGTGACTCGTAGCAACAACAAAATATACGTTCTATGACGAAGATCAGGTATGATTGCAGGCTTACTCGCCCATGGCTTGTTAACAATTTACAATAATGATCCGCACAAAGACGGGAAAGCAAGATGTCAGATACACCCAGCACAGAAATGACGGCCGGCGCCATGTCGGACGCAGCAACGGATTCACAGCAGAGTAATTTCATGTCAAAAGAAAAACGTAATGCGTTTGCCTACGCGTTTATTGTCGCCATCGGTGGCTTTATCTTTGGTCTAGATCTGATGCTCATTTCAGGGACCTGGGAGTCATTAACGATTCAATACAACCTGACTGCCGCCCAGCAGGGTTTGATTGTCAGCGGCCCCGGTATTGGCGCCCTTGCGGCACTTGCCGTTGCCGGCATCTTCTGTGACCGCTACGGCCGCAAAGCGACACTGCTGGTGATCGCCGCACTCTACACCATCTCTGCCATTGGTTCGGCCTGGGCCCCCTCTTGGATGTGGCTGTTTACCTTCCGCCTGATCGGCGGCCTTGCGTTTACCTCACTGAGCCTTGCGTCGATGTATATCGGTGAAATTGCTCCGCCTCATATGCGCGGCAAACTTGTCGGCATGAACCAATTAAATATTGCCGTCGGCATCCTCGCCGCATCGTTTTTTAATTACTGGATTGTCGGTGTTGTCGCCGATGGTGGCACCGCCTGGGCCAACGCCATTAATTTAACCGAAGCCAATATTTGGCGCTGGATGCTCGGCATGGAAATTGTACCGGCCATTATCTGGCTTGCTTTACTGGTCATCATTCCCGAAAGCCCGCGCTGGCTGATGATTAACGGCAAACACAAAAAAGCCGAAAGTGTCTTGCGCAAAATTACCCCCGCTGACGAAGTTGAAGAAGAGCTGCGTCAAATCGAAGAAAACCTCAAAGATACAAACCACACCGTCAGCTACCCCCAGCAGGCCAAAATTTTATTTAGCAAGCGCATGCGCATCGCCTTGTATATTGGCCTGGCGATGGCCGTTGTTCAGCCAATGACAGGTATGAACGCCGCCCTGGCCTTTATGCCAACTATTTTCTCGCAAGCCGGCGCTGGCGACGACGCCTTCTTTAACACCATGCTGATCAGCTTTGTCGGTATGTTTTTTACCCTGTTTGCGCTGGCGGTTATCGATAAGCTCGGTCGCCGCTTGATTTTGCTCGGCGGCCTTGCCGCGTGCACCCTGGGCATGGCTCTGATCACCTGGGGTTTTGGTACCGCCGTCTATGAAATCACTCCAGAAGCGCTGGCCTTTGTTTCCGACAAAGTGGATGTGGCCCTGCTGCAACCGCTGTTAAGCCAGGAATTTACCAGCGAAACCGCGTTCAAAGCCGCTGTATTGCAGGCCGTTGGCGCTGAAAGCATGAACGTTATCGAAAGTGACCTGCTTATTCACGCGGCGAGTATGCACGGCGCGCTGGTTCTTGCCGGCCTGCTGATTTTTGTCTGCTCTTACAACTTCTCGGTTGGCCCCGTACTTTGGATTCTGTTTTCAGAAGTATTCCCAACTAAAGTTCGCGCACTGGCCATTACCGGCTGTGCATTTATTACCTCAGTATTTGGCGGTTTTGTTGTGCCGGCTTTCTTCCCAGTGCAACTTGAAGTATTTGGCTCAACTTATACCTTTGTTATTTATGCGATCTTCTGCGCCGTTGGTTTTGGCCTGATGTATGTACTGTGCCCGGAAACTAAAAATCGCACCATCGAAGAAATTGAGAAAGAGCTATCTGAGCGCAGCTTAAAAGCCTAAGCAAGCCTTTACGACGTTCAAGGCGGTCAATGACCGCCTTTTTTATATCTGGCTTATCGCCGCGATATTTAAAACAGCCTTAGCCTGCTCAATGCTCACACCTCTTTGCAAAAAAACTGCAATACATTTACGCAGAGTTTTTAAAACGCATGCAAAAACAACTGTGCCCCTGTGGCAGCCAGCTACCCTACGCGACATGCTGTGAGGTTTTACACTTAAAACCCGAGCAAGCCGCCACTGCCGAAGCGTTAATGCGCTCGCGCTTTAGCGCTTTTTACTTAAATAAAGCCGCCTACCTTGTCGAGACCTTGCACCCGAGCAAACGCGCAGATGACGAATACGAACAAGTTCGGCGCAGTATTGCCAACACCCAGTGGCTGTCGCTGCGCATTTTAAAAGCCAGCAGCAAGAGTGTTGAGTTTGTCGCCTTTTATCGCGCGCGCGCGGAGCACAGCTCCCCGATTAATTTTGCCCAGCTTCACGAACAGTCAAACTTTGTATTTGAACATCAGCGCTGGTTTTATCTCGACGGCAAACAACTGCCAGCGATAAAAATCGGCCGCAACGATGACTGCCCCTGCGCAAGCGGTTTAAAATACAAGCGCTGCCAACACAGCCAGCTTTTAGAGCGCCCCAACTCCAGCTAGACAGCTGAACCGATCGTTAACTTAGAGAACAATAAATATTCAGGAAAGCACATGAAGTTCAGACACCTTTTATTTAAGCCTTGCCTTGACAAGCACCACCTGGCAAAGCCTCAGCGATTGATCTTGGCAATAACTATTGCTGCCAGCGTCGCGCTTGGCGCCTGCGCTAAAAAACCAGAGGCTCCCGTTGAACAGGTGAGCGCTGAGCGCAATGTCGATTTTAATTTTAACTGGCAATTTAGCCTTGACGACAGCGCCGAGTTTTCCAAAGTCGACTTCGACAGCAGCCATTGGCGCACGCTGAGACTGCCACACGACTGGAGCATTGAAGCGGATTTTGACAAAGAACTCGACGGCGCCACCGCTTACCTGCCCGGCGGTATTGGCTGGTATCGAAAAAGCTTTGTGCTCGATAAGAATAAAATTAGTTACCTGTATTTTGACGGCATCTACAACAACAGCGAAATCTGGCTCAACGGCGAAAAAATCGGTGGCCGCATCAATGGTTACACCCCGTTTTACTACGAAATAAGCCAGTATTTAAAACCTGCAGGGCAAACAAATGTGCTGGCAATACGGGTCGATCGCAGCCGCTATATCGACAGCCGCTGGTATCCGGGCTCGGGTATTTATCGCGACGTGCAGTTAATTCAAACTGACCTGATGCACATTCCCCCCTGGGGCACCTATGTCAAAACCCCCACGGCCACCAGCGAGCTCGGCGAACTGGAAATTGATGTCTCGATCGCCAATAAATATCCACAAAGTCACAAGATTGAGCTAAAAACCAGCGTACTGGATGCCGAGGGCAATACCGTTGCCTCAACCAGCACTGAAGCGACTTTGTCGTCGCGCTCGGCAAACACCCTGCGCCAGCACATTCAAGTTAGCCAACCGTCACTGTGGAGCCCGGATAATCCTGCGCTCTATACCGCGCGCACAGAAATTTATGCGCAGAAAAAACTCATTGATAGTTACGATACCCGCTTTGGTTTTCGCCATATTCGCTACGACGCCAACGAAGGGTTTTTCTTAAACGGCGTAAACACGCCCATTAAAGGTGTCAATCTACACCACGATGCCGGTGCGCTCGGTGCGGCCGTGCCCGATGACGTCTGGCGCCGCCGCCTTGAAAAACTCAAGCGGGCCGGCACCAATGCACTGCGCATGGCACACAACCCCTCATCTGTGAATTTGCTGCGCCTGGCCGATGAAATGGGCTTTTTAGTGCAGTCTGAAATTTTTGATGAATGGGACAACCCCAAAGACAAACGCCTGAATCAATGGGAGCGCCACGACGACTATATCAGCCGCGGCTACGCCGACTGGTTTCAACAAGAAGCCGAATCCGATTTAAAACTTGCAGTAAAGCGCGATCGCAATCACCCTTCGGTGGTGATGTGGAGCATCGGCAACGAAATCGAATGGACCTACCCTCGCTACAAAGAGGCGACCGGTTATTTTGATATGAATGCATCGGGCAATTATTTTTATAACCCGCCGTTTATTAGCCCCGAAGAAATTCGCAAACGCTTTTTCGACAGCCCCGAAGGCCCCTATGTGCTTGCCAATACCGCAAAAAAGCTGAGCAAGTGGGTTAAAGAAGTCGACAATACCCGCCCGGTCACCGCCAACCTGATTCTGCCGTCAGTGAGCCACTTAAGCGGCTACACCGATGCGCTCGACATTATCGGCTACAGCTATCGCCGTGTAATCTACGACTACGGCCACAAGCTCTACCCAGGCAAAATGATTATGGGCACCGAAAACGTGCCGCAGTGGCACGAGTGGAAGGCGGTGGAAGATCGCGACTTTATTCCCGGTACCTTTTTGTGGACGGGCATCGACTACCTCGGTGAAAGCCACAACGCCTGGCCGCGCAAGGCCGTTACCAGTGGTTTATTGGACACCGCCGGCTTCGACAACCCGAGCTTTCACATGTTTAAGTCACTGTGGAACGACGAGCCCCATATTTACATCAGCTCGCAAACCGAAGAAAAGTCTTTGTACCGCGAGCAAGATGGCAGCGTCGTTGAAAAAGAACCTGGCAAGTGGGCCGAACGCGTCTGGATCTGGCAAGACGTTAACCGCCACTGGAACTATCAAGACGGTGAAAAAGTTATTGTTGAAGTGCTGAGCAACTGTGAAGCGGTTGAACTCTTTCTCAACGAGCGCTCACTGGGTGTGCAAAAGCTTGCCGACAACGACGATCGCGAGCTGAAATGGGCGCTGGACTACGAAGCGGGAACACTGCGAGCCAAAGGTTTAGGTGATTGCGCAAGCGAAGACAAAATCCGCACCGCCGGCAGCGCCACCGACGTCGAACTAAGCAGCGATAAAAGCAGCTTGGCATTTGATAACTACGAAGTCGCCCACATCGTCGCACAGTTAAAAGATGCCGATGGCAACAAGGTAAGCCACCAGGAATTGCCGCTTAAACTGAGCTTGAGCGATAACCTGGAACTGCTGGGCGCCGACAACGGCGATACCACAACCATGCAGCGCTACCAAAGCCCGGAACTCTCAAGCGACCAGGGCCAGGCCCTATTTGTTATTCGCCGCACGGCCGCAGGCCCGGCAAGCGTTAAGGTAACAGCGGGCAAATTAAAGGCTGCCAAACTGACGCTGAATTAACAAGGGTTAACAAGCTCGGCTCGTTTGCCGCAATAAAAAAGGGTGTGCTTTTTAGCACGCCCTTTTTTTGTTGAGCTTTATAAAGCTCAGCCCACAGTTTTAAGCGCTAACTAGCGCCGGCGCTGATTGCGTTTTCCCGCACCTTGCGCCGAAGAGCGCAGCTTGCGCACGTGGCGTTTGCGCTGCTCATCTTTGCGGCGCTGAAACGGCTTGCGCGCCGGGGCCGGCAAACCTGCGGTGGAGCACAGGTCTTTTAGCTCTTTGTCGCCAAGTTCTATCCACTGGCCAACACGCACGTGGCTCGGCACAAAAATATTGCCAAAACGCACGCGCTTTAAGCGATTTACCTGCAGCCCCTGACTTTCCCACAAGCGCCTGACTTCGCGGTTGCGCCCTTCCATCACCACACAGTAATACCACTGGTGAGCACTGCCCTCTTCGTTATTCGGCGACTCGGCAATATCGGTAAAACGCGCCGGGCCATCGTCGAGCTCTACCCCGTTGGTCAAGGTGCGGCGCATATCTTCGCTCAGCTCACCGCGCACACGCACAAGGTACTCGCGGTCAATATTTGACGACGGATGCATCAGCTTGTTGGCCAGCTCGCCGTTATTGGTAAACAGCAGCAAACCCGAAGTATTGATATCGAGGCGGCCTATTTGTATCCAGCGGCCATTGTTTAGACGCGGCAACCTGTCAAACACCGTTGGTCGCCCTTCGGGATCGTGGCGCGTACATATTTCACCTTCGGGCTTGTTGTACAAAAGCACACGCATATCTTCGTCGGCAGCGCTTAAGCGCACACGTTTGCCGGCCAGCTCAACCGTATCGCTCAGCAGAACCCTGTCGCCCAGCTTGGCTTGCTGACCGTTAACCGTAACCCGGCCGGCACTGATTTCCCGCTCCATTTCTCGCCTGGAGCCGAGACCGCAGCGCGCGAGCACTTTTTGCAGTTTCTCACCTTCGGGCGCGGCGGCCATATCCTCATGTTCAAACTGCTCATCGCTCATTGTCTTGCTCCTCGGGCTCGCCTGCAATTACCGCGGTTTCACTGCCAAACAAACTGTTGGCAACGGTTTTAGTGTCGGCTTCGGCTTCGGCTTCGGCTTCGGCTTCGGCTTCGGCTTCGGCTTCGGCTTCGGCTTCGGCTTCGGCTTCGGC
>NZ_NKQJ01000004.1 GCF_002312815.1 Agaribacterium haliotis | reverse complement strand
AATTCTAGGCAATCAATATAAGCAATAGCTTGTGAAAACGCTGAGCAAGATGAAGCCGTTTTGCTACGGGCTCGTTAGGTTCATTGAGTACGAACTATGGAAGTAGAATCAGAACAGTCGGAAAATAATGACTTATCTAAAAAAGAGGCATCTTCTCCCCTTACCGGTATAGATTCTCTAGGAACCCTTTCAGCTATTTTCCTGGGTGCTATATATCTGTGTGGTTTCTTAACGCTGAACGCCCACTTATATAAATATGGAGTCGTAGAACTAGGTATAGCCAGTACTGAGTACTTGGTTGCAGGAGCAATATTCGTACTTTACTTGGTGGTTTATGGCTTGTTTGCAGGTCGCGGCATAGTGCTGTCCCAGCGTTGGCTGGGACAGCAAATCGACCATCTAAGAGAAAGTGGTGCTCCAGCTATTTCTCCGCTCGTAGCATTCATCCATTTATTTATTGAAATGGCATTTCTTCATTGCCTATCCGCCGCTCTATTCTCCGTCTTTGCGTTTGGGCAAGTTGAGAGTGCCGGTTTCTATGTAGTCCTCTCAATGGTATTTGTCATTAGCTATGCAATGGATACTTCGAATTGGGATACAAGGCACCCCTTTGCTCATCTGATTATTGATGCCATCCTCAAGCTGATTGCAGTATTTTCTTTTTTTTATCTATCTTCAGGAATAAACATATATTTTGTTTTTGCTGCGTTCTTTGGGTATTCATTTTATATAAATATGGTTTTAGATTCATTTCAGAGATACAGACTCACTAGAGAAAGGATTGGTTTCAATCTGGTTTATACGGCAGTCTTCTTTCTTTTAGCAGCTATTTCGTTTGGCTCAGGTGTATACGGGAACATAAGTAAGAAACTCGGTGGCGGTAAACCATTGGTAATGACTATAGGCCTTCAGCCTAATAGCATTGATGGCTTCCCTGAAGAGCTTAAACTTCCTATTTCTGGGGATGTCGTTTATTCGTCTGCTGATAACGTGTATATCAAAATCGAAAAAACTACACTAGTTATTCCGCGCAACTCTGTTCAATGGATGAGGTTTCGAGAATCAGATGATAGTGGGTTTCTGAATCTAATTAACAGGTTAAAGAATGCCAATAGTGATATCGGTGGCAAAGAAGAACCTAACAAATCAAGCGACGCGGACGGCACAAGCGACGACGGTGAGTGAGGAGTTACATACCTACGGCAAAATCTTTAAACCAAGGCGCTCCGAAAAGGGTATAAAATCCTTATCGGATTGAAGGAGGGTGACATTGTTTTCAATGCAATATGTTGCAATGACAACATCAATAGTTTTTCTAACTGTCAGGCCTTTTTTACGCAAAGCCCTAAAGCTCTCAGCACTTTTTATGGCGAGATGAGGATTCGAAAGCTCAACAACCTCTAATGAGGTTAATAATTTTTTTGCCGTATTAAAGTCCTTTTCAGACTTAAAACCCTGGAGCACTTCGGTCAGAATCAAATCTCCAATTAGCAGGTACTCCCTTCCCAAAGCCGCATCAAGATATTCGCTTGCGTTCGTCTTTTGGCCATTGAAGTAATCAATCCATACCGAAGAATCGACTAGTATCACCTATCAACCCTCATGGCTTCAAGGTCGCCCTCCCAGGCAAGCTTGCCCTTAAAGGCCTTGATATTTTCTTGTTTTTTCAATCTAATCAATGCCTTAAGCCCCTCTTCTACAGCTTCTCTCTTGGTTGTAAGACCACTAAACTTCAGGGCTTCAGCCATTAGGCCGTCGTCAATTACTATATTGGTTCTCATACCTCACCATGTGTATAATTCGTAAATTCAATACACATTGTGGCAGCATGTAACAAAGTAATCAACCGAACAGTCACTGCGTCACTTATTACAGCGTAATATTTCACGGAGATTTTGTGCGTAGAATCATTTTAATTTTAGCCAGTACTGCCTCGTTAAATGTGACGGCTTCAAATTTCGAGCAGGATATTGTCAGCGCAGCGCACGAAAGAACAAAGCATAGCGTTCGTTATGATGGTGCGTATATGGCTATCGACTATCCGATGGGTGACGTACCCAAAGAAATTGGTGTGTGCACAGATGTTGTTATACGCTCTTATCGTTCTCTAGGTACCGATCTGCAGCAGTTAGTGCACGAAGATATAAAGGCCAATTTTAGTCAGTATCCTTCAAAGCGTATATGGGGGCTGAAGCGTCCAGACAAAAACATTGATCACAGGCGTGTTCCTAATCTTCAGGCATTTTTCAAGCGTCATGGCCAAGAGTTGCCAGTCACCCGCAATGCCAGTGACTACAAGCCAGGTGATCTCGTAACTTGGATGCTGCCGGGAAATCTACCTCACATTGGCATAGTCACTGAAAAGACCAACCCTGCTACTGGCAACCCAATGATTGTGCATAACATTGGTAGTGGCCCAGAGCTCGAAGACATGCTGTTCGGCTATAAAATTACTGGGCATTACAAATATGTGCCAGAAAAATATAACAAATAAAGGCTGTAGTTTTGCTGTGGTTTTGCTGTAGCCTCGTTATGCTTATTTAATAAAATATCGAGAGTACATAAGGATTTGCAATGCCCGAAGGTTTTCACCTGGCACAAGTTAATATTGCGAGAGCAAAAGAGCCTTTAGATCACCCAGTAATGAAAGGTTTTGTAGATCAGCTTGATTACATTAATAATCTTGCTGATAACAGTCCGGGCTTTGTTTGGCGGCTGCAGACAGAAAAAGGTGATGCAACGGAATTATCAGTTTTCGATGACGAGCTTATAATCATCAATATGTCTGTTTGGGAGTCATATGAGTCCCTCAAAGACTATGTATATTCTGGTGAGCATCTTGAGATTTTGAAACAAAAAAAGAGCTGGTTTACAAAAGTCTCAGGTTCTTCTCTTGCTCTGTGGTGGGTTCCTAAAGGTACAAAACCGACAGCCAATGATGGCAAGCGAGCATTAGAGTTATTAAATGCAAATGGTTCAACAGAGCAGTCATTTACATTTGCAAGACCATTCGCAGTACCGAGTGAACAATACGCATAACAAAAAATAAAGAGAGGAGCGATGGCAGAACAAATAGTCCGCCATCAAAACAGGGAGCTTGGGAAAAGAGCGATTTAGCTCGCTACTTGATACATGCCCATGGCGTTCATACCGGTAACATCGCGAACTTTATTTAGTACCGCCAGAGACGCTTTAATTTCATCGTCAGATTCAGACAGATACTTAAAATAGAAATAGCTAACGGATCGATTCCAGCTAACACCGCCTAACTTTTCGTTAATCCAGCTTCTTATTTCTAAGCGTTGATCTTCAGGGAGTTTTTCAAGCATAACGCCCACTTCTAGCCAACTGCGATCAGAACCCATGTTACACCTCAAATACATGAACAATTAATCTTCAAATAAAGCACTGGTACTTTTTACTGGCCGCTTGCTATTTTATACACAAGCTAGGTCACAACACTGTCGAATACTAGTGCTGCCAAGCGAGATAAAGACTACTATCGTTTAACCCGCTGCAATTGGCACTGGCGCACATTTCTTCCGCCAGATAATGAATACTGATAGATCTATCTACCTATGTCTCACTTTATAAGAGCAACATAAAGGCAATATAAGAGCAACGAGAAGCCCGTGAAAAGACGAGTTAAAAATTAAACAAAAAAAGCTTAATTTAGTTAAGGCAATTCTTATTAGCTAGGTATTAAAAGCTGCGCACACACAACCAGAAAAAAGCGCCACAAAACATTTAACTCTTACTACTTACTACCTAGCACTTGGTTTTGGCCCGCAAGGATGAACCGGGCCAGCATACTCAAACAAGTAATCGATACAGCGCCTTATCAACACAATGCCTTATTAACACAATGCCTTATTAACACAATGCCTTATTAACACAGTGCCTTATCAACACAGTGCCTTGTCAGTAGAGAGTCTTCTCATAGAGCCATTAGTGCAGCAACGCAAAACATAGATAGCCACAAGGCGTACATAGCCACGGTCCAACACCTGTGAATACGGTGCTTTCGTTGAGTTTCAGCGGCCCCGGGGTTATCGTTAGCCTACTGCCAGATCAGATTGGCTCGCCGAACATCACTATGAAGCATAAACAACTTCGCAAAAAAGCTACACTGTACTCCGCGCTAATATTTCCCGGCGCCGGCCTTTGGTTATTGGGTAAGCGCATGCTGGCGTGTGCATTTATTATCAGCTCTGCTATTACCCTGGTATTTTTGTTTGTCGGCATATGGGCGATTGCCCAGAATTTGGCCGACCAGCTTGTCGCTGAGATGGCCGCCTCGGCAAGCTTTAGCTTTAATATCACCGAGCTTATGCAACAGATTCGCACACAACTGCACGCCAGGCCCGAACTGGCCCTTAGCAAGTGGTTATTTGTTGCGCTTTGGTTAAGCAGCACCTTAGTCACCTACCTTATTGCCAGAGCCCAAACTAACAATAACAAGCAACAGCATTAACTAAGAATCGAAAAGCTGATGAAACGTAAACTATTGTGCACACTGTTAATACTGGGCCTTAGCGGCTGCACCAAACCCGACAGCGAAGACCAAAACACAGATGAACTGCAACTTAGCCCCGTCAGCTTTAAACAACTGCCCGGCTGGGAAAACGATCAACAGCTTGAAGCCTATATGGCGCTGCTTAAATCTTGTGAGAAAACATCACAAAAACATTCCGGCGCCGAGCAGCTTCAAAACTCAATTCAAGCGTTGCGCCAGCTTTGCCAAAAGCTCACTAAAGCTGATACGCCTGCGCCCAGCTCCGAGCAAGCTGCTCGGGCGTTTTTTGAACAAGAGTTTCAGCCTTACCTTATGCGCACTCAACAAGGCGCCAAGGCCCAATTAACCGGTTATTACGAAGCCAGCTTGCGGGGCTCGTATACTAAATCCGCCGTTTATTCTGTACCTATACGCAAACGCCCAGCAGATTTAGTACTGGTAGACTTAGGTCAATTTAGAGAGCAGCTTAAAGGCCAGCGCATCGCAGGGCGCGTAACTCAGGGTAAGTTACAGCCCTACGAAGACAGACAAAAAATCGAACAGCAGATAAATGCCAGTGAAGTACTGCTGTGGGTCGACAGCGCCATCGATAAATTTTTTCTACAAATTCAAGGCTCGGGGCTGGTTGCACTCGACAGCGGTGAACTTGTGCGCATCGGCTACGATGGCCACAACGGCCACCTCTACAGCGCCATCGGCAAAACCTTAATTGAGCGCGGCGAAATAACCAAAGAAGCCATGTCGATGCAGGCCATTCGCCAGTGGTTAAAGCAGCACCCAGCTAAGGCCAACGAACTTATGAATACAAACCGCAGCTATATCTTTTTTCGAAAGCTCAATAGCGAAGGCCCCATTGGCGCCGAGGGCGTGAGTTTAAGCCCCGGCCGTTCGCTGGCAATAGACCCGCGTTACAGCGCCTACGGGCTACCGATCTACATCGACGCCGAACACCCGTTATCGTCAGCACAAGCTAAACAGCGCCTGCAAAAATTAACGATTGCTCAAGATACGGGCGGCGCCATCAAAGGCCCGTTGCGCGGCGATTTTTTCTGGGGCCACGGCGAAGCGGCTGCCGAAGCAGCCGGAAAAATGAACTCATCTGCAACTATGTACCTGCTGTTACCCAAAGGTAGCCTGGCCCCAAACAGCAGGCCCTGAGCAGAAGGTGCTAATTAGCCCCGAGCCGCAGGCGCTAACAAACCCTAGGCCACCGGCACTAACAGCGAACCAACTACCAAAAAATAACGTACAGAATAGAGGTGAGAATAATCACCGCAATACCGAATTTTTTTGCCATCGGCGATGAGCGCAAGTCGATGTCTTTATTTTCCGGAAGCTGCAGCGCTTCAGGTAAAGGCTTCCACCAAGTCATCAGCGCACAGTATAGGCAGACAATAAAAAAGCAGATCGCCATACGGTCGAGAAAACTGATCTCATCGGCAAACCATAAACCTGCATCAACGATAATCGGCCCGAGCCACCATTTAATCAAACCGTAGAGCAGCGCATTTAATACAATGCCGCTCCAGCCGAGAAAACGCGGCGCACGCGGCACCAACATGCCAAAAATAAATATCGCAATAATTCCGGAACTAATAAAACCCTGGAATTCCTGAATATAAGTAAAAATACCGCCAAAGCTATCCAGCGATGGCGCAATGCTCGCTGCGATCACAACAAACACCACAACCCAAAAACGGCCAACGGCAGGCAGGTGCTCGTCTTTGGCGTTTTTAAAGATCTTGCGATAAACATCCATGGTCATAATGGTCGAAGCTGAATTCAGCATCGAAGCAAGTGAGCTAACAATCGCACCAAAAATGGCCGCCAAGACAAACCAGCTGATCCACGGGTAGGGTTTGATCAAATTGCGCAGCAGCGTTGGGAAAGCCGCATCGTAGTCATACCCAGAGCCCGAAGCTGCCAACAGCTGTTCGTGGTAGAGGTTAAACGCAAGAATACCGGGTATCACCACCACAAAAGGCACAAGTAGTTTCAGGAAGGCCGCAAACACAATACCTTTTTGCCCCTCAGCTAATGACTTCGAACCCAAGGTGCGCTGAATAATATATTGGTTAAAACCCCAGTAAAATAAATTCGGAATCCACAAACCTACAATTAGCGCCGACCACGGAATTTCTGGGTCGCTAAGCGGCCGCACCATATGTAACTTGCCGCCCTCTTCAGCGGAACCTGCGTTGAGCAATAAAAATCTATCCCAGGCACCGGCCTGTTGAAGCTCGGCGGTATCAATGGTCTTTAAGGTGGCGGTTTTAGCAAGCTCAACCGCATCAGCCGAACCGAGCGCCTGAAATGCAAGCACCGCAACAATGGCACCACCAATAATCAGCGCCGCCCCCCAGATTAAATCCGTCCACGCGCAGGCTTTTAAACCGCCGATAAAGACATAACCCGCTGCCAAAGCGGCAATTAACCAGCACGATGCGCTCAAGCTACCAATTAGCCAAATATCATTGTAATAACCACTGATAACTTTGGCCCCGGAATAGATAACAGAAGCCGTTGGCACCCCCACCAAAATAAACAGCGTGGCAACGGCCATTACCATGCGGGAAAAAGCGCCGTAGCGATATTCAAGAAACTCCGGTGCCGTATATATGCCTGTTTTTAGGAACTTCGGTAAAAAAACAAAAGCAACAATTACCAGCGTTACCGCGGCCATCCACTCATACGAGGCAATCGCCATACCCAGCCAGTCGGCCGCTTTACCACTCATGCCAACAAACTGCTCGGTGCTAATATTGGCGGCGATCAGTGAAAAACCAACCAGATACCAACTTAAACCTCGTCCAGCGAGGAAGTACTGCGCGGCACCGCCTTGCTGCTCGCTGGTATCGGCGCGACTTTTCCATATCCCGAGGGAAATAACCCCCGCAACCGCTATAACAAACAGCGTAATTTCAACAATATTCATAGTTATTATTTCTCATTATTTTTTATAAAGCGGTGACCTTTGCATTGCAAAGCAACTAGCCATAAGCAAGTGCCAGCAATAAACCGGGCCGCCGCCGAGGCGCTCAATAGTTGGGGTAAAAAAACCTTGGGTTACTAAATGCAGGCAAGCTTATTGTTTTACACCGAGCTTAAAAATAACACGCTCATCATAGGGCCTGTCAGGGCCGAAGATCGTGCTCGGAAAGTGTGCGTAATTGACGGAATCTGGTACGTAGCCGGCCTCAAGGCAAAAACCTTTATAAGGTGCATACTCAATATCGTATTTGCCCGGCACACTGTTGTTTAGCCCCATAGCCACATAAAACGTAATACTCGGCGACGTTGTTGCAACATCCATCGTGCGGCCACTTACAGGCTCGTAAACACTGGCAACGGTTTTAAGCTCGCCAGCTTCTTTATTGAGTAAATACGTTTGGTGATAACCGCCTAGGGCAATATCGTCAAAGTGATCGCCGATACGTGTTGGCTCAATTAAATCAAAAGCTTGCCCACGCAAACTTTCAATACGGCCGGTTTGCAGGGCTTCTTTATCGTAGGCGGCGTGGTTGTCGGCGTCGATACGGACAATATGGTCGTGCACCGTAGCGCTGACGCCGTTGAGATTAAAATAGGCGTGCTGAATAAAATTAAGCGGAGTGCGCCTGTCTGCCTCGGCGTAAAAGTGCAGATCAATTTCGTTATCGTGCGTCAGTATATAAGTCACAGTGCTTGTGACATTGCCCGGGAACCCGTGGCTGCCATCGGGCGAAAAGTAGCGCAGGCGCAGGCCCGGGCCGCGTTCACTGTCAAAGCTTTGCGCCTGCCACACAGCTTTTTGAAATTCCAAACCACTGTGCAAGCTGTGCTGCCCCTCGTTCACACTAACCTGATAGGGCTCGCCATCCAGTTCAAAGCGGCCATTGCGAATGCGGTTGTGATAGCGCCCAACAACGGGGCCAACGCTGGCCAACTCGCGCTGATAATCTTCAAGTGTCGGATAACCCAGGGCAATATCCGCTAACTTTCCATGCCTATCCGGCGCCCACAATTCGATAATGGAAGCACCGTAATTGCTGAGCACCAGCTTTACACCGTTGCGATTTTGCAGGCTGTATAAACGAACTTCTTTACCGTCTACATGCCCCCACAGCCGGCTTGTTAACGGTGAAACGGGCTTGTGCGCCATATCGTCGCTGCTTGAAAGCGCACTCGGCGAAGTGTTACGGGAAGAAGTATCAGTGGAATCAGACATCTGGCAGGCCCCCAAACTCAAAAGAAGTGGGAACAAAAGTAGTGGTAGTTTCACATTTAGCCCCAAGCTGGTGCATATTATCGTTTTTGTCGTTTTCCGCAGAAGTATGCCAAATGCAGGCGCGCTTTGTAACGAGTAAGCTCAAGAAAAATAGCGAAAGACGCCGGCACAAGCGACCCAAGCGCACAAAAAACAGCCCACCTGCTAGGCTTAATACAGAGTAGTTAGAAGCCCGTGTTGCGAGGAGGCGCGGTATGGCGCAGTTCCAGTTTCGCGACGAAGCGAAGCCAGCCAAAAGCACGGCAACTGAAGCAACACCGGGCCATGAGCCGCTAAAGGTATTGGTTGTCGATGACGACGACAGTGTTCACGCGGTGACACGCCTGGTACTCAAGCGCAAAACTGTTCACGCACACCCCATCGAAATCATCAGCTGTCACAGTGCCGCCGAAGCACGTCAACTGCTCACAGATACACAGCCCGAACTTGTGCTGGGAATTATTGATGTAATTATGGAAAGTGACGAAGCCGGCATAGAGCTGATTGAATGGATGCGCAAACAAAAAAAATACCAAGAGCTGCCCCTGGCCGTGCGCACCGGGCAACCCGGTATCGGCGCCGGAGCCAAAGACCTAGCGCTCGACCATCTCAAACTGCTTTGCTACAGCTATAAAACCGAAGTCGATGCCAATACCCTATTTAGCTGGGTTGAGCAGGCCGCAAATCAAAAACTAAGCACGCATTAACACGAGCACTTAACTTGTGTACCGATGTACTGTTCGGGCAACTGCCAGTGAAAACGCCTATCGCTGCGCGACCCTTCGCGCCTGCGGCGACAGTCGCGCCGCATATCAAAACCCTGGTCGCGAGTTAAAGTAAAAACACTGCAGACGCGCGGCTCACATTCATCTTGCTCGCTGCCAGCTAACAACCCCGCCCCCACTTCAGGTACTGCTGCACGGGCGCGGCAAAGTTCGCTATACGCGCGCTGAACCAGTTTAAACATCTCTGCTGCCAGCGGTTTCTGGTCACAGCGGTCGGGGTGATATAGCGCACTTAAACGCCGCCAAGCTTTTTTTAGCTCGTCGTCTGTCGCCTGTTCGCACAAACCGAGAATGTGATAGTTCACGTGTAACATAAAACGCCGCGTTACGACTCTTATACAGCCGGGAAGTAGATAAGTACAGCCTGCGAGTGCGCAGGCCCCAGGCTCGAGCCGAGCAGATGCTTAAACAAGGCCAACACAAACTGCCACAACAACGTAAAACTGAGCCACGAGCAACTGACTTAAGGGCCCGCTATAGTAGCGTGCAAACTAAAACGCTCTGCGACCGGGCACGCAAAACAACAAACGCACTAGGCGCCACCATCACAAAAGGATAACCATGCCTCGCTTTCCACTAAATATCTGGGTACTCGCTCTTTGTTTCTCGCTGGCTATGAGCGGGGTCGCTTTACTAGTTTTGGTTGGTGCATTGATAGGTAGCAGCCTGGCGCCGAGTGAAAAAATGGCTTCGCTGCCAATGGCGCTTTTTGTTATCGGCAACGCCAGCTTTTCCATCCCCGCGGCAATGGCCGGGCGCCGCTGGGGCAGAAAGCGCGCCGCCTATTGCGGCTTTGGCCTATCCCTGCTCAGCGCCATCGCCGCTAGTGTGGCAATAAGCAGTACCAGCTTTGCTTTTTTCTGTATTGCTTCAAGCCTCTGCGGTTGCGGCACCGCGTTTTACCACCAGTTTCGTTTTGCCGCGTTGGAGAGCTTAAAAAACGCCGATGACGCCGGGCCGGCACTTAGCCTGATTTTACTGTGCTCAATTGTCGGCTCCGTACTCGGCCCTGAGCTCGGCAGCCTGGGCCGTGAGCTGCTGCCCGGCGAGCCCTACAGCGCCTCATTTTTGCTGTACGCCTTGATGCTCCTATTGGCCATGCTGATTTTCAGCTTGTTTCGCAACCCAGAGCCAAATGAGCCCGAACAGCAGCAGCCGGCGCGCAGCCTCAAGCAAATTGCCGCTCAGCCTTTGTTTATTGTCGCAGCCGGATCGGCGGCGCTGGCCTATGCAGTGATGAGTTTTCTGATGACCTCGACCCCATTGAGCATGCACGTTGTCGATGGCCACAGCCTTGAACACGCCAAAAACGTCATTCAAGCACACATGGTGGCAATGTTTTTACCTTCGCTATTTTCAGGCTTTTTATTAAAAAAACTGGGCCCGGCCAAACTGATGCTGGCCGGCACCGCGCTTTACGGCGGTGTTTGTATTGTCGGCTTAAGCGGCCAGCACGTGGTTCACTACTGGTGGGCTCTGGTGCTGCTCGGTGTCGGCTGGAACTTTTTATTTTTAAGTGGCACGGCACTGTTGCCTCAGAGCTACCACCACAGTGAACGCTTTAAAGCTCAGGCGCTGAATGATTTCAGCGTTTTTGGCCTGCAGGCCATCGCCAGTTTGAGCTCGGCCTGGGTGTTGTTTGCCATCGGCTGGCAGGCCCAGCTGTGGCTGTGCCTGATTCCGATCGCAGCGAGCCTGGCCATGAGCTTGTGGCTGTGGCGCCAGCCCAGGGCTGTTAGCGTTAACAAGCGCTAAAACTTACGGGGCCCTGCCGTAGCGCTGGCGCCACTGTTTTAACTGGGGGCTGTTTGGCGCAATGCGTTCAAGCTCATCCAGATAGCGGGGAATCGCCTGGGTTTTGCCTAATTTTTCCAGGTACACAATAAGGCTGGTCAGCGTATCGTATTGGCCCGGCCAGTATTTATTGCTGCGCTGCAAGACCTTGACGGCTTCGAGCCCGCGCTGCTGGCTTTCAAGCGCAACCGCATAGACATAAAAATAGCGCGGCTGTGCATCCGGCGCGTCAATATTCGCCGCAGCGGCCAAATAAGCCAAGGCTTCGCTGTAGTTGCGCTTGCGCACGTAATAAAGCCCCAGGGCGTGATTAACGGCGGCACTTTCCGGCACTACCAGTTTGGCTTTGCTTAATAACGCAAGCTCATCGGCAGACGCTAATTTTGGCTGCTGGCGCACAAATTCCGCGTAAGCTAGCAGAGCCGGAGCATAAGCCGGGGCCTGTTTTAAAGCCAGCTGATAGGCGCCGTCGGCCTCGGCCAACTTGCCTTCGGCGCTATAGAGCCTCGCCAGGGCAACCTGAGTTGATGCAAAGTCTTCACTGTAACTTAAAGCCTGGCGATATTCGTTTAACGCGGCCTGCGCCTGACTTTTCGCCTGCGCAGGTAGTTCACTGTATATGCCGACAACCTGAGAGGCCGCTTCAAAACGCACCGCCGCACTGCTATCCGTTAAGGCCTGTTGAAGTAGCGGCCAGCGCATTTGTACCGGTACAAAACTCAAACTGCTGACCGCGGCGCGGCGCACTAATACCTGCTCACTGTCGAGCTGCGACTGAAGTACATCTAAAGCCTGCTGGCTAGGATAACTTTCAAGGCTGCGCAGCAGCAGCGCCTGTATCTGAGCCGGTAAATCTTGCCGTACGGCTTCGGCAGCAAGTGAAGAAAGCGCCAGGCTGTCGCGACTTAAAGCCTGGTTCCAGGCACTTACCCAGGGCTCAATTTGCATAGACCAGTTGTTCTTTTTAAACGCGGCTTTGGCCCAGCTCGCATCTTTATCCCCGTGGCAACTTAAACAAGCCAGCGGCGTATCGTAGCGTTCACTGAGTTCCGGGTTGGGGATATTAAAGCGGTGATCGCGGCGATCATCGACCTGCATATAAGTCTCTTCGGCCATATGGCAGTCGACACACAAAGGCTGTTTGCCCGCGCTAAAGTCGTGGCCGCTGTGCTGTTTATTGTCGTAGTGAGACGGCAGGTGGCACTGAGCACATACGGCATTGGGCTCGGCTTTAAGTTTGCCGCTGTGCGCATCGTGACAGTCCATACACTGCACCCCGGCGTGTTGCATTTTGCTCTGCATAAATGAGCCGAGCACATAGACCTCATCGAGAATTTGCCCATCGTTGTGATAGAGCCTGTCGTCGACGTCCTGCAATAAATACTTGTTGTGATAGTCGTCAATGCTATTGGCGTCGGCGATTTGCATGCGCCGACTGTGGCAGCCTCCGCACATCGATATATAGCTGGTGTTTGCGCTGCCGGAAGCTTTAGCTTCAGTATTTTTGCCATCGTGGGCCCAGAGCAGTGAGGCATCGGACGTATAGGCCAGGGCCGAAGCGCCATCTATTTTGCCCTGCTTGGCAAGTTTGACGTGTTCACTGCCCGGCCCGTGGCAGGCCTCGCAGGCGACGTTAATTTCCGACCAGGTTGTCGCGTAACTGTGTTTGCTGGCGTCGTAATTTTTTTGCAAGTTTGTCGAGTGACAATCGGCGCAGTGGCCATTCCAATTTTGAAAACTGCGCGCCCAAAAAAACGGGTGCTCGTGATGCATTTTTTCATCTGGCTGCAAATGTATCCAGCGCTGCCCACCCTGCTCTTTGCTGCGGCTGTCCCAGGCAATATTTGTGGCCTGCAAATGACCGTTGCCGATATCCACCAGATATTGCTGCAGAGGATAATGGCCAAAGGTATAAAGCACCGGAAATTTTTGAACCCCCCCATCGGCACCCGGGCCTTCAAAAAAGTAGTGTTCTCCCTCGCGAGAAAAGCGCCAGTTAATACCGTGAAACACCAAACTGCGGCCATCAAACGGCGCCAGTACCGTTTTTTCACTGACTTCGGCCATCGCTTTAAAGTGATCGCTCTGCAGCCAAAGCTCGTACTGCTGCTGGTGGCAGCTAGAACAGTTTTCTACACCGACATAACTGGGCTCTGCCAAGCAGTGCCAACTTAGGCCCAAACACAAAAAAACTGAGACCGAGATAAATTTTTTCATATGAACTAATATCGCCAGTGCCTTTTTTGGCACACAATGAAATCAATATTTGGGCTCAAAGCAAAGAGCAAAACACGAGCGGATAAAAACCCAAATTTAAGCAAGCCAACCACTAGAGTGCTGCAATGAAAACTGCTGTGATAACCGGAGCCAGCCGCCGGCTGGGCCTTTTTTTAGTCGAAAAACTTATTGACCAGGGCTGGCAGGTGCACGCGCTCACTCGCTCTGCGTCGCCGGAACTGCAACAACTAAGCAGCAAGCGCCTGCACATACACGAGCACTTTAGTTATCACTACGAACAGATCCAGCGCTGTACCGAAAACCTGCTCAACACGGTAAATGAACTCGATCTTCTGGTAAACAATGCGTCAATTTACGAGAGCGACGATACCAGCCAAAACCCAGATTTTTACCTCAACCTGTTTACTATACATATGCAGTTTCCGGCTCTGCTCGCCGAGAAACTGCAAGGGGCGCTGCAGCGAGCCGGGGGCAATATTGTCAGTATCAGCGATATCTATGCCGACAACCCGCGCGAAGATTACAGCCTTTACTGCTCAACCAAGGCCGGCTTGCAAAACTTAAGCTTGAGTCTGGCCAAAAAACTGGCGCCTGAGGTAAGGGTCAACTGCATTCAACCGGGGCCAATTAAATTTCTCGACGAGCACGACCAGGCCCACAAAGATCAGGTATTACAGCAAACCTTAGTTGCACGCGAAGGTGGCTTCGGCCCAATCTTCGAAACCCTGCAGTTCATCCTCAACAATCACTACCTGACCGGCAGCTGCATCAAGGTGGACGGAGGCCGCTCGCTGGTGCGGGGTTAAACCGTAAAAACTTAAATCGACAAACGGCCCGCTTAAACTTAAGCAACTCTGCACATAAATTTCCTCGGCTTGTTTAAACAGGTTTAAATCCAGCTGTGCACTTTCAGCCAAAATATCAATATCCGCCGAGCGGCTTAAAAAACTGCGCCTGGGATGAGCCCTGTCGCGGCCCATCTGCGTTTCTATCTCGACCAGCGCTGCTTTAACTTGCGCACTGCTCATCTGAGCACAAATAACAACCAGAGCATTGGCAAAGTCCTGCTCGCTTTCTATCGCTTCAGGTTTTGTATAACAAAAAGGCACTAGGGCCAAGTGTTCAAATCGCTGGCAGAGCTTAAGCAACATCTCGGCGGCGCTTTTTTCAGGCTCTATATTGCTGCCGAGACTCAAGTAGAAATACATGTAATTTTGATAACCGAATCGTCTGTATCTGGCACTGAGCATAATGAACGAATCGAAGCACGGAGGCGAGGCTCAACTAAGCTTGGAATGAAGTTCGCGCTTCGATCTCTTTTTGCTCAATCACGTGTCAAAGTTCGAGGAAGATAATGGCAGATAAGTCGTGGATGCTAAACCCCAAAGCCATCCGTCATGCAAATGAATGCATACACATCATCAAGGAAAAACAAGGTACTCGCCTCAAGCTCAGTCAAAGTGACTTCCTACAAAAACTGCAACACTACGCTGACACCCTGCACGAAAAAGATTTGAGCAGAGCCTACAGTGAACTTGTGGCAATGGCCGGCGTCGGCAGCGATATCGAAGCTATGCCGGCAAAAGCTGTTGTCGCCCAGGCCTCGGGTAACAGCCTCAGCCGCACGCATCACGAAATGATCGAGGTCAACGGCCAGATGTATCCTAAATATCGCAACGGCCAAGAATTTAAAGGCGTGAACCAGGGCATTCCCAACTACGGTTAAAAACTGACCTGCATCAGCACAGGCTAAGTTTCACAGCGCGGGTGATTCCACGCTTTGCATTAACTCGGTTATTATGTTGTGTAATCCGGCCGCGCCGCGCGCGGCCTTTTTTTGTTTTTGGACAGCGCAACAACATGAACCCAGTCTCTCGCCGAGCCTTCGGCAACTTGCCCGACGGCCGCAGCGCCACACTTTTCACCCTTACAAATAACAACGGCGTAAGCGCCAGCATCTGCGACTACGGTGCCACCCTGGTCAGCTTCTGCACGCCCGATAGCAGCGGTGAACTAAAAGACATTATTGTCGGTTTCGACAGCGTCGAACAATATGTGCAGAGCGACTGCTACATGGGCTCAACGATAGGCCGTTTTGGCAATCGCATTGCCGGTGGAAAGTTCAGCATTGGCGACAAACACTACCAGCTCGACATCAACAATGGCCCCAATCACCTGCACGGCGGCCTTGAGGGTTTTGACGCTAGGCTCTGGTCTGCTGAAGCCGCAGAGGACGGCAGCGCGGCAGTTACACTCAGCTTAGTCAGCGAAGACGGCGACCAAAATTATCCGGGCAAACTGGAAGTTCGCCTGCGCTACATGCTCGACAACAACAATTGCCTGCACTGCGATATCGAAGCCGTTAGCGATCAAGCGACACCGGTCAGTATGACAAATCACGCCTATTTTAACCTGCTCGGCGACGGTGCAATCGACGATCACCTGCTGCAACTAAATTGCGATAGTTACACTCCGACCGATAAAAACTGTATTCCAACCGGAGAAATAGCCGCCGTCGACAATAGCCCTTTTGACTTTCGCTCGCCCAAACGCCTGGGCCAAGACATCGATTGCGAACACGAGCAAATTCAAATCGGCGCGGGTTTTGACCACAATTTTGTCAGCCGCGGCAACGGCAGCGACATCGTTGAAATCGCAGTGCTCAGCGAAACAAGCTCCGGCCGCAGCTTAAGCATCTCGAGCAATGCCCCGGGCGCCCAACTTTACACCGCCAACTATCTCGACGGCAGTGTAGTTGGCAAGGGCCAAAGTCACCTGCGCCGCACTGCCGTTTGTGTGGAACCCCAGCACTTCCCGGATTCACCCAATAAAAAACACTTTCCAAACAGCATTCTGCAGCCCGGAGATACGTATCGGCACAGTATGCGCTTTCAGCCCGGTTTAATTTAAACTGCGCTTGCTCAGCTGCCGCCAGAGTGCGGCGGCCGAGCAACTCTGCCTTTCACCGCTACTCACCATAAAATTCTTCGTTCGATCCACAAAGAAGCTCGGAACGTAGATCTGTGCAGCCCTTATAAAAACTTAAGCCTCTGAGCCATCTTATTTGTCAGGCCTGCATGCTATTTACACAATTAGGCTATAAAATTTTTATCAGCCTGGAACTTAGCCCGACTCGGCGAGTCAGAGCAGAGCTCTGGAAACCCACACCACTAACTGGAAAGTGAACGCGTTTTGATGTCTTCCCAGCCTCGCTCCAAGTCCATGCTGCTTGCGAGCATCGTCGTTGTTGGCCTAAGTGCTTGCGCCAGCAATTACCAAAACCAAGCTCCCGACCTCGTGGAACTGCCAAAAAGCTGGCAACAGCAAGGGCAAAACTTCAGTGAAAGCCTGAGCTGGCAACAGCTGATCCAAGCACCGCAGCTCGACCAGCTGGTCGCTGAAGCGCTGGCTAACAATCAAAACCTAAAACAGCGCCAGCTCGATGTCGACATCGCCCGCACCCAGCTGTTTCAAGCAAATATGCGCTATATACCTGAACTCGATGCACGCTTTAGCGGGCAGCGCAGTCAGCTCAGTGAAGGCGCCGACATCAACAACAGCTTTCAACTCAGTGCCGACTTGCGCTACGAGCTCAATATTTGGGGCCAGGTCAGCGACAACAAACGCGCAGCAGCTATGCGCCTGGCTCAGGCACAGGCCAACTACAGCTATCTGCAGCGCCAGTTGGTGAACGATGTCGCGGCCAGCTGGGCCGATGTCATCGAGCAGCAGCAGGTTCAGGCCATGGGCACACGCCGCGTAGAGGTCTACGAACAGAACCTGAGCATAATCGAAAGTGGCTACCGCAGCGGCCTAAACAGCGCTCTGGAAGTGTATTTGGCCCGCACCCAGGTTGAAAATGGCCGCAGTGGTCTTGTTCAAAGCCAGCAGGGGCTGAGCGATGCGCGCCGGCGCTTGAATCTGATTCTCGGCCGCTACCCAAGCGCTATTTATCAAGCCAATAACGACTTCCCGCAAATAGACAGCGTATTACCGCCATCGCTGCCATCGGAACTGCTGATGCGCAAGCCAGAGTTGCAGGCCGCATGGCTGGCTCTTTTGGCCAGTAACAGCGAGCTGGCCGTCGCCCACAAGGCCCGCTTTCCAAGTTTGAGTTTGACCGCAAGCACCGGCCAGAGCTCGGCGGAACTCGGCGACTTATTAAACAGCGGCAGCCTCAGCTGGAGTGTCGGCGCCTCCCTTGTACAACCGCTTTTAAATAGCGGGCGCTTAAAAGCCAACGCCGATGCCGCCCGCCTTCGCCTCGAACAGAGCGAGAGCAGTTACAACGAAACGGTCTATGCCGCATTCCAACAAATAGAGAGCGCCCTGCAAAAACAAAGTGGTTTGCAGCAGCAGTTTTTATTTGTGCGCCAGAGTCGCGACAACGCCATCCAGGCAGAAAAACTCAGTTTTGAGCAGTACCTAAAAGGCATTGTCAGTTACACCACCGTGCTCGATGCACAAGAGCGCGCACTCGATGCCGAGCTAAGTTTAATCTCAATTAAACGCCAGATTTTTGAGAATAAAGTTCGCCTGCACGAAGCACTCGGCGGCGACATCGAACTTATCCCCAACGACGAACAACAGGAAAGCCAAGCTTAAAATGAATATTGCCCCCGCCGTAAAGCGCTTCCCCGTTCTTATTATTGTTCTTGTCTGCGCGGCTATTATTGTCGCGTTGTCTTTATTTAAACCCAAGGCTCAACGCAGCCAGATAAACAAAGTCAGCCAAGTCGCCGTTGATATTATTAATATCAAACAGCAGCGTTTAAACCCGAAAGTAAGCTCTTATGGCCGCGTCGAACCGCGCATTGAAAGCAAGTTGGTCGCCCAGGTCGGTGGCCGTATCGATTTTGTTTCAGAGCGTTTTCGAGATGGCGGCTTTTTTAACGAAGGTGAACTGCTGCTCAGCATCGAAGCAGTTGATCACGAAATTGAAGTTGAAATTGCCCAAGCAAACCTCGCCGAAGCCAAGCGCCTGGTTCAGGAAGAGCAGGCCCGCGCCCGCCAAGCCAAAGAAGACTGGCAGCGACTCGGCGACAACAGCGAGCCGTCGCCGTTGGTACTGCGCGAACCGCAGTTAGCCTCAGCCCAAGCCAACTTAAAATCGGCCAGTGCCAATCTAAAAAAAGCAGAGCTCAACCTGAAGCGCACACAAATACGTGCACCGTTTGCCGGGCGAGTGCTCGATACTCAAGTTGATTTGGGCCAGGTTGTCAGTGTCAACACCGTGCTCGGCGAGCTCTACGCAAGCGGAGCCATCGAAGTACGGCTGCCGATAAAAAACAGCGATTTAGTGCTGCTAGAGCTGCCAGAAATCTACGCCCACAGTCGCCGCGAAAGCGAACAGGGCCCGCGCGTTATGCTCTACAGCGAACTGGCCGCGCACGAACAGTGGCAGGGTTATATTGTGCGTACCGCCTCGAGCATCAGCGACAACAGCCGCCAGCTCTACGTTGTCGCGCGAATTGATGACCCCTTCGGAGAAAAAGCCGTCGGTCGCTTCCCGCTAAAAATAGGTCAGTATGTCACCGCAGAAATTGACGCTCAGGCCCTCGATCAAGCCATCGAAATTCCCAACCGAGCAATTTATCAGGGCCGTTACGTCTACATTTTTAAAGACGGTGCAGTGTACCGGCGAGCCATAAGCATACGCTGGCAAAACAATGAAAGTGCCGTTATTGCCAGTGGCCTTGAAGCGTCAGAACAGTTGGTTGTCTCACCGCTTGGGCAAATCGCTTCGGGCACGCCGGTTAAAGTTATCAGCATTGATGGTGTTGTGCAGACTGAAGTGCAAGAGCAAATACGCGAGGGCCGCCGGGACAAACAAAATAGCGGTTCCGCTCGCCGGCCAGAGCAAGCGGAGGCCGGAGCATGATCGCCTGGTTTGCGCGCAATGACGTCGCCGCCAACTTGCTGATGCTCAGCATCGCCATGGGCGGCATCTACATGCTGTTAAACAAAATCCCGCTCGAATTTTTCCCCCGCACTGAAAGCGACACCATCGCTGTCAGTGTCTCACTGCGCGGCTCGAGCCCGGAAGATGCCGAACTCGCCCTCGCAACTCGTATCGAAGAAGCGGTAAAAGATTTAGAGGGCATTAAAGAATATCGCAGTACTAGCAGCGAAGGCGGCAGCACTGTGACCATCGAGGCTGAACCCGGCTACGATGCGCGCGAACTACTCGACGATGTAAAAAACCGTGTCGATGCCATCAATACCCTGCCCGGCGAAGCCGAGCGGCCGATCATTCGCCTGAGCCAATATTTGCGCGCGTCGATTAGTGTCACTTTAAGCGGTGATATCGGCGAGCGTGAACTGCGCGAACTCGGCGAACAAATTCGCGAAGAGCTGGTGCAATTGCCCAATGTCACTCAAGCCTCACTCTACGGTGTGCGCAACTACGAGGTTGCGGTCGAGCTCAACCAGGACAAAATGCGCGAATTTGGCCTTAACCTGCAGCAAGTCGCCGACGCCATCAACAAGAGCTCACTCGATTTAAGTGCCGGCAACATTAGCAGTGAAGGCGGCGAAGTTTTAATTCGCTCTACCGGGCAGGCTTATTTTCAGCAGGATTTTGAAAATATTGTACTGCTAACCGACAGCGACGGCACGGTTCTGCGCCTGGCTGATATTGCTGAAGTGAACGACGGTTTTGAAGAAAAAGCCGTGCGCAGCCGCTTTAATGGTAAACCCGCAGCAACTATTGATATAAGCGCCGCGGGCAATCAGAGCATTATCGAAGTTGCCAACGAAGTTAAAAACTACGTGCAGGAAAAAAGCCTAACGCTCAGCCCCGAGCTGGAAATTAATTACTGGAATGACCGCAGCGAAGTTGTAAAAAAACGCATTAACACGCTGACTAAAAATGCTATTCAAGGTGGCATTTTGGTAATTTTACTGCTGTCGCTGTTTTTGCGACCGGCAGTGGCGTTCTGGGTATTTCTCGGCATCCCGGTAAGTTTTTGCGGTGCATGGCTGGTGATGAGCTTGACCGGTGTCAGCTTAAATATGATCAGCTTGTTTGCGTTTATTGTGGTACTCGGCATCGTTGTCGACGACGCCATCGTTACCGGAGAAAACGTCTACACCCACCTACAACACGCCGAAGACGGCCTCAGCGCGGCCATTAACGGCACGAAAGAAGTCGCCGTGCCGGTGACCTTCGGTATTTTAACGACTGTCGCAGCGTTTGTACCTCTGGCATTTATCGATGGCCACCGCGGCGCACTGTTTGCGCAAATCCCGATGGTTGTTATTCCCGTACTGTTGTTTTCGCTAATCGAGAGCAAACTGGTTCTACCTGCCCATTTAAAACACATTAAAGTAAGCAGCAAAGAAGAAAATCTAAACAAACTTCAGCGCTGGCAGCGCTCGTTCGCCAAGGGTTTTGAGCAGGCCATATTAAAATACTATCAACCTCTGCTAAACCGGGCGATACAGTATAAATTTACAAGCTTTGCACTGTTTTTAAGCCTACTACTTATAATTATTAGCTCGATTATTCTCGGCCACAGCCGCTATACGTTTTTCCCTAGGGTGCCGTCAGAATTTATTCGTTTTAACTTGGTTATGCCCGTCGGCACACCGTTTGAGGTTACCGACCGGCACATGCAGCACATTGTAAAATCGGCACTTAAGCTCGAAGATAAATACAGCAACGAAAGCGACGGCCAAGCTGTCATTGAAGATATTTTATCAATTAGCGGAGACTGGGGTGGTGATACGCATATAGGCCGGGCTTATTTGCAGTTGAGCTCGCCAGAGACTCGCTCGCTAAAAATTACCAGTACAGAAATTGCGAAAGACTGGCGCAAACTGATAGGCAGCATACCGGGCGCCGAAGAAATTACGTTTCGCGCAGAAATCGGTCGCACTTCAGACCCGATTGATGTTCAAGTACGCGGCGATAATATTGAAACTCTGGAATTAATTGCCGAGCAAGTAAGCGAACAACTTACCAGCTATGACGGTGTTTTTGATATTAACAACAGCAGTCAACAAGGCAAACAAGAGCTGCGCATAGAACTAAAAGACGAGGCCTATGTGCTCGGCATCAGCCGCAGCGATATCGTCCAGCAGGTGCGTCAGGCTTTTTTTGGTATCGAAGCTCAGCGCATTCAGCGCGGTCGCAACGATGTGCGCGTGATGGTGCGCTTTCCAATTGCCGAGCGCCGCTCAGTCGCACAGCTCAACAGCATGTTAATTCGCGCTGCCGATGGTACCCAGGTCCCCCTTGCACAAATCGCCACACTCAGCCCTGATATCAGCCCCAGCCAAATCCAGCGCATAGACGGCAAGCGCACACTTAATATCAGCGCCGATATCGAAAAAGAAAAAGTAAATATGACCGTGCTCGGCGAAGATTTAAAAGCCTATATGGACGAGCTCGTTGCCCGCTACCCCGGCATTGATTATAAGTTTGGCGGCGAACAAGAGGAGCAACAACAGAGCAACCGCAGCATGCTCTATGGTTTTATCGGCATACTTTTTGTCATCTACTGTTTATTAGCCATTCCATTTCGCTCTTACCTGCAACCGGTGATTGTGATGTCGATTATTCCTTTTGGCCTGATTGGCGCGATGGTTGGCCACTGGATTATGGGCATGAATTTAACGGTAATGAGTTTAATGGGCTTGCTCGCCCTTACCGGGGTTTTAGTCAACGACTCACTGGTACTTGTTGATTACATTAATAAAACCCGGCAAAAAGGCCTGCCCCTAAAAGAGGCCGTATTAACCGCAGGGGCGGCGCGCTTTCGCCCAGTTATGCTGACTTCACTGACCACGTTTATTGGCTTAATGCCGCTGTTATTTGAAAAAGAAACTCAGGCACAGTTTTTAATTCCGATGGCCATTTCTCTCGGCTTTGGCATTATGTTTGCCACCTTTATTACTTTGTTGTTGGTTCCGATTAACTACATGTTGGTGGAAGGATTAAAACGCCGCTTTAACTTCGAGTTACAAGTTTTAAAGAAACAAGCCTAATTGTTACAGAACTGTAACAAGCGCCCAGGCGTCACTTGGCAGAGCAGCCGCAACTGGCTACTCTGCCAACCATGTTTTACAAATTGCATTCAGCTTTTGTTTTTGTAAGCCACATGGAAGAAGACTATGTTCAAAGCCTCGCTGATAGCTATTTATTTCAGCACATTTTGTTTAGTGGCCGAAGCCGCCTCAACACAACACTCCAACAACAAATCTGATAACTATTTGGGCATCAGCCTTTATACAGATGGTCAAACGCCGTTTGAGCAGCGCACAACAGCCGAGCTTTCTGTTATGACTGGCATAAAAAAACCACTGTCAGGAAAACTAGCGCTGATTTATCACAGCGGCGAAAATAAACAACAGCAGCGAGAAGGTTTTACCGGCCTTTCAGCAAGCCTCTACTTTTCACCTGGCAACGACTACCTTCGTACATATATTGGGGGCGGCGTCTTTACCGGGACTAGCAATAACTGCGACAACGACAATAACAGCGACATCAACGACAGCAGTGACAATTTGTTCTTAAATATGCTGATCGACAATAACAATGCCAGCAGCGACAACACAAACTACAGCTACCACAATGGCAATCAAGGCGACTGCAGGGAAACCTGGCTTGGCGGTCTTTACCCCGAGGTGGGGCTTGCGCTTAACCTGGGCCAACTGCGTATCTACCCTTTCGCCAGAAAGGTCATCGATAGTTACAGCGGCTTCGACGGTGGTGTCGGTTTTGGCATACAGCTCAGCATGCGCAACCACGGGCAGCTATAAGCCGGGCAAAAACTCAGCATAGGTCTATACTGAAACGGATAAACTCACCAGTGCCGTACCAAGAGTGAGGAACGACAATATGCATGGGATCTTTATGAACACACCAAAACTCTTAATCGACCAGCTCGAAGAAGCACTCGAAGAAAGGCAGGGCGACGACAGGCGCAAACAAAATCGCGGCGGCGACCCTCTGTTAGGCAAAGACAGGCGTCAGCGCCAGCGGCGCAAAACCGGGCAAGCCAACAAATACATGCACTGATGTGCATGTATTGGCCTAGTCGGCTTGCGCCTGCTCAAGCTCTTCGTTTAATTCAAACCAGGTCGCCTCACTTATATCAAGATCGCTCTTTAACTCGGCCTGCTTTAACAGCAACTGCTTGAGCTCTTCTTTGTTTTTTTCATCGTAGATATCAGCGTCGGCAAGGCGGGCTTCAACAGTGGCCAGTGCTTCGCCGAGCTTTTCTACTTGCGCCTCAATTTTTTTAATTTTATTGCTTAAAGGTTTGAGTTTTTGGCGCAGAGCGGCAGCTTGCTGGCGCTTTTCTTTCTTCGCATTTTTACTTTCCTGCACCGGTATTTCTTTATCTTCGCCCGGGCTTTGCTGCTTTAACCACTGGGCGTAGTCATCGAGGTCGCCGGCAAACAGCTCGACCTTGCCACTGTCGACCAATACAAACTGATCGACGGTATTTTTCAGCAGGTGCCTGTCGTGGCTGACTAAAACCACCGCGCCTTCATAGGCCTGCAAGGCCAGCGTCAGCGCGTGGCGAACCTCGAGATCGAGGTGGTTGGTCGGTTCATCCAGCAGCAGTAAGTTTGGTTTTTGCCAGGCGATCAACGCCAGCGCCAAGCGCGCTTTTTCCCCGCCGGAAAAGTGCTCGATAGTTTCAAAAGCGCGATCGCCGTGAAAACCAAAGCTGCCTAAAAAGCTGCGTATTTGCTGTTCTGTTGCCTTGTCATCAATGCGGCTGATATGCAGTGCCGGGCTCGCGGCAAAGTCGAGCGTTTCAAGCTGGTGCTGGCTGTAATAACCAATGCTGAGAAACTGCGCGTCGCTGCGCTGACCACCGAGCGCTTTGTTTACACCGGCCAGATACTTAAGCAGCGTCGACTTACCGGCGCCGTTGTGGCCGAGCAGGCCGACCCGCGAGCTGCCGAGCACACTGAAGTTCACCGAGCGCAAAAGGCTTGTATCGCCATACCCCAGCTCAACATCACTTAAGCTGATCAAGGTCTGCGGTATTTTCTCTGGGTTAGAGAAGCGGAAACTAAACGGCGAGTCAACGTGGGCCGCATCAATTTTTTGCATGCGTTCAAGTTCTTTGACCCGGCTCTGAGCCTGCTTTGCTTTACTGGCCTTGGCCTTAAAGCGGCGCACAAAGTTTTCAATTTCTTTAATGCGCACTTGCTGCTTTTCATAGGCTTGTGCCTGCTGAGCCAGGCGCTCGGCGCGCTGCATTTCAAAATCGCTGTAGTTGCCGCTGTAACTGTGCAGAGTCTGCTGCTCGAGATGCACAATGCCATCGACAACATTGTCGAGAAAGTCGCGGTCGTGGCTGATAATCAACAAGGTGCCGGGGTAGCTTTGCAACCACTGCTCAAGCCATACACAGGCATCAAGATCCAGGTGGTTAGTCGGCTCATCGAGCAGCAACAAGTCGCTGCGACACATCAGGGCCTTGGCCAAATTCAGGCGTATGCGCCAGCCGCCACTAAAACTTTGCACGGCCTTGTTGACCTCATCGGCAGCAAAACCCAGGCCGCGCAGCAGGCGCTGCGCGCGCGCATCGGCATCGTAGGCGCCAATAGCCTCGAGCTGCTCGTAGAGCTTCGCAAGCTTCTCGCCATCACTGTGTTCAAGCTGGGCCTGCAATTGGCGCAGCTCTTCGTCGCCATCGAGCACGTAGTCAAGCGCGGTGCGCTCAACCTCACCGACTTCCTGAGCCATATGCGCCAAGCGCCACTGGGCTGGAATATCGAGCTGGCCTGCGTCTTCGTGAATTTCACCGAGCAAAAGCTTAAACAGGCTCGACTTGCCCGATCCGTTCGCGCCAATAAGGCCGAGCTTGTGACCGGGGTGGACACGCAGGTCGGCGCCGTCGAGTAAGACCTTAGCGCCGCGCTGCAATTGAATAGCTTGCAATTGAATCATGGGGCGCATTGTAGGGGCAAAGCCCGCAGCTTAGTAGGCTTTCGTTGACGCGAGACAAAATACGCGACTTCAATAGCGCCGGGCCGGGCGTTTGCGCCAATATTTCTTATACTGAAAAGTGCTTCACCTGCAAAGATCGGCTTATGCACACTCAGAAAAACGATCAGCACCACTACAACAGTCACCTCGCCGAAGTAAACAAAGTGCAGGATGTACTGACCACTGAAGACATCCGCAACGAACAAGGCCAGCTTTTATTACCTGCCGGTACGGCTGTTGATGCTCGCGCCACCGAACAGATTCTTAAGTTCAAACTGCTTAAACCGCTGGATAACAGTGTCTCCATCGACGGCCAGCTCGACAGCGAAAGCCTCTACCTCGCCCACCGAGAGCTGTTCTTAAGCGACGATCAACTGCGCGAACTGTGGCTCGACTACAACAACGAGGATGAGCTTAACGCCCTGTGCGCCGCACTGCTCGACCTGCCTTTGGTATTACAGAAACTCACCGTGCTCAAACTGCAACTGCCCGAGGTATTTCGCCAGGCCCTGTTCTGCGCCTGGCTGGCGCAGTGGCTCTACCGCGAAAAAGACATCGACGAGCGCACGGAAATTTATATCGCCGCCCTGCTACACGATATCGGTTTGCTGCATATAGACCCCGAGCTGCTCGATAAGGACAAGCGCACAAACGCAGCCCAGTGGCGCCAGTGGCAGAGCCACCCACTTATCGCCGAAAAAATCGTCAGCAGCTGTGAGGCGCTGAGTAAAAGCTGCGCCCGGGCCGTTGCCGAACACCATGAAAAGCTCGATGCCAGCGGCTATCCCGCCGGCCTGATCAGCAAGCAGATTAGTAAAGAAGCGCAACTGCTCAGCCTACTCGATGAAGTCTGGCACTACTATTTTGATATCTTTAAGCCGCGCAAGCGCGGTTTCCACGACATCATTCCTGCGCTGCAGATGAACCAAAACTACCGCAACAACAGCGATGCGGCAGCGCTACTACTGCTTTTTAAAAACATGCCGGCAAGCGAAGACTGCAGCACCCACCCGGCCTTTATGGAGCCCATGATTGATTTTGTACTCGACAAATACCGCTACGTCGAAACTTTTTTATTAAGTACTGGCAGCCTAAATAAAAGCCTGGGTTTTCAGCACGGTGAAAAAAAATTACTCGGCATGCAAAACATACTGTTGCACATACATGTTAGCATCGCGCGTTCGGGGCTAATTAACAAAGCTTATATGCGCTGGCTGGAACAAGTGCGCCAACAAAAACTCGCTCACGCCTATAGGGAAGTAGAAGATGTCAGCTTGATGCTCAGTATTATCGCCAACTACTGCGAGCAATTTCAGCACACACTGGCTGTATTTATTGAAGAAGAAAAACAACACCCAAAAATCGACGAACTAAAAAAGCTCGAAGCTGAACTGGCACAGCTGCACCGGCCGGAACTTAGCCATGAGCTAGCCGAGCAAGTAATGGAGCTCGCTTAAAATCAATAAACAAGCAGCGCTTTAGCAAGCTCTGTTGCTTTCTCTTCGCCACACAATAACGATACAAGGCTAAGCGACCAAGCCATTGCCGTTGCCGGCCCCCGGCTGGTAATTAGGTGTTTATCGATCACCACATTGTCTTCAGAACAACTGCGCGCAGAAGATTTTAGCTGCTCCATAAACGCAGGGTAACAAGTCGCTCGAAATTGGCTCAGCAAGTTGTTTTGTGCAAGTACAACTGCTGGCGCAGCACATATTGCGGCAACTAAACGTTTACTGGCGAACTGCTCACGCAATAGCGCAATCAGCTCGTCACACTGGCCAAGTCGTTCGGCGCCGGGCATGCCGCCGGGTAAGACAATCACATCCCAGCGCTGATCAGAGCAGTCGGCTATCAGGCAATCGGCTTCAATACGCATTGCCCGCGATGCACATATCGTTTTTTGTTTTTCAACGGATGCGACCGTCACCTCTACTTGCGCACGCCTAAGCACATCAATAACCGTACTGCTTTCAATTTCTTCACTGCCATTGGCTATTGCAACTAATGCTGTACTCACCTTAAGGCTCCTATACTAATGCTTTTGCTTGATTATTAGCGCTTTTGATTTGTGCATTCAGTTAGTGTTTACAGGCCCGGACAAATAGCTTTAATCCTTAATTTCTATGCGCGGCAAACTATTTTTGCCGCTGTCATAGCGCGCTGCACACAACAGCAGGCGTTCACTGGAAATGCCCTGCTCTACCAATGTTTTTTTCAACACCGCCGCACGGCTTTGAGCGAGCAATATTGCTTTGTGGTGCTGGGCATCACTGAGTTTACTCTCGGCCGCGACGCCAATATCAGCCGCGGTCGCCACCGGGCACAGGCGCAAATCCGTTTTTTCTTTATCGACAAGTAACTGCCTCAGCGCCTCGGCCATTTCCGCACTTTCACTATCGAGTTGCTCGCTACCCGGCACATAGGTTAAATCTGAAAAGCGTACTTTTAATGCCTGATTGCCGGCGGCCATCGCCACACCAAGTAACTGACCGTAGGGGATAAACTGTTTGGCCAGTTCTTTTTGTGCCATCGAGAAAATCTGCTTACGCAGCACCACAATCAGGATATTACTGAAATCAAAACTCGGATCGTTAATATCACCATCAATGTTCAGCTTAAGTTTGATATTACCTTTGCGATCTTTGAGCATGCCCAAGGCATAGTTCATCGGAATTGCAGCCTGCCCCGCAACCTTGCTGTCGCTGACGTGATCGTCAGAGCCCGACGAAAAAATTGGCCCGCGCAAAAAAAGCTTGGCTTGGCTGTCGAGCTCCGCAAGTTTTACTTCACCGCGATAATCAAGATCAAGTTCGCCAGCCATAATGTCAAAACCGGCACTGTCTTTTAACATCGGCGAGACTTTGTAAAGCGGGAACTGCTCAACCAATAATTCAAACTTGCCGCTGGCCTGCGGGTGAAACAACTGCCAGGTCGCATCGAGCTCTTGCTTGTAGTATTCACCATCACTGGTGGCGAGTTTAACGGTAGTGACTTGATCGATATTTTGGCTGTCTATATCCAGCAGCTCTAATTCTTCGAGCACCAAGGCCAAATCAAAAATAGGTGTTGTGCTGGCATCGTGAAAACGTGCAGGTGAGGCGTTTTCAAGTGCAATGCGACTTATTTTAAAATAAAACGCACTATCGTCTTCAGGCTGATTTTGTTGCTCAGCTGAGTCAGAGGCGGCCTCTTGCGCATCCGCCTCAGCTATTTCTGGCTGGGTTTGATCACCAGCTTGTTCAGGGCTAGCCAGCAACAGGTTTTTCCACTGCCCGTTTTCATCTTTGATTGCGTTTAATTCAAAACCTTTAATTAGCAGTGTGTGTAATTCCACACCACCTTGATCGGCATCGAGCCCCTGTAGGGCTAAACCACTTAAATCAAAAAACGCTTTTTCATCATCGGGCTTGGAGAAAATCAAACGGCCGACATCAATTAAGCTGGTTTTAAAGTGCGCATCGCTACTGCTTCCGTAGATCAGGCTATCTGGTATCTCCACACTGTCGAGCGCAAGCAGTTGCCGGTAGGCATCGCTATCTTGCAGTTGAGCCAGCTCTAACTGTTTGAGACTTAAAGCCATCGGTAATTGCAGAGAAAAAAGCTCGGCATCTTTGCTTATTTCAACATTAGTAAAGTCCAGCTGGAACTGTTCAAAGGCCGCTTGCCACGGGCTTAACTGCAGCTCAAAATCATTTAAAGCCAGGCTCAAGCGCGTAAACCTAAAGTGCTCACTTAGCAACTTGGGCCTGTGCGACGGCGGCATATTAAATTCAAACGACAGAGAAACATCGCTGCTCAAAAGCATGGTTGCCAGCGACTCGGGCAGCAGATAGCGATAAGGCTCAAGGTTCAGATCTTGAATATCCAATTCGCCAGCGAGTGCACCGCCACTGGGTTTCCAATCCAGCGCGCTGTCGAAGCTCAAACGTGTATCGTTAATATCGATAGCAAAATCGAGCGCTGATTCGGCTTTTTCCCGATTGGCGTAGGCGCGCTGTAAACGAAAGCGCTCGAGCACAACCTTGTGCTGATGGCCGTGATCGTCAATAAATAGCTGGATATCACTGAGCTCAATAATCGGTACATCAACCGCTAATGGCAGCGAACTCAAGCCTGTCACCGCAGGTTTGCTATTGGGGCCCTCGCTTACTTCAGCATCGGCATCTTGCTCAATACCCGGCTGAGCTTGGCTGAATTCAAAACCTGCTACGGCTAAGCCCTGCTCGCGACGCTGTAAATGCAGCTCTACACCATCGACACTTAAGCGGGTGATTTCAAATTCTTTTAGCAACAGCGGCAATAGACGAAAGTCAAAATCGAGCGAACGCAGCAGAAAATGCCGCCCCTCGTTGCCCTGCCAGCGCAAATTTTCAATGGTAATACGGGAGCGGAACAGATTGAGCCGAATCAAGGAGTTCTGATCCAGCTCTAAGCGACTGCTTTCAATTAGGTCGCCGATAAAATAGCGGCTGAACATCGGCGATGTCAGCCAGACGATGGAATTGAAAGTTAGTACCGCAGCAACAAGTAAAGCAACGATGCGGAACCACAATCGCGCCCATAACCGCCTGAACATCCCTTAGGCCTCTTTTGTTAAGATATTTTCGCTCGAAAAGATACGTATTATCTGCAACAAAAAGATGACGGCAAGTGCCAAACAGGAACTAAAGCTCAATAGCAGCGCTTCAACAGCTAAATTTTCATCGACAACCAGGCGCTCTGCCAATAAAAACTGGCTCATAACCGGTATCGCAAACAGCAGTTTAGATGCCTTAATACTCAAAAACTCAAGCAGAAAAAACGGAGCCATTGGCAGCATCATAGCGATGCCTAAGTGAGTCTGCGCCTCTTTGGCATTGCGGGCAAAACTTGCTATCAGCAACATGGCCGAAGCCAAAAACAGCATCAGCGGCAACATCAAGAAAAACAGCTTCAGAAACATCCAGGCATCAATGTGGAAAAAGCGCTTGAGCTCTGCAAGTGGTATATAGTTTAACAACAGAAAACAACTTAGTAGCGTCAAGGCGCCCGCGAGACACACAAACGTACACAGCGCCGCCCACTTGGCAAAAACCAGGGTCGAACGACGCATGCTCAAGCTCAGCAGCGGCTCCAGCGAATGGCGCTCGCGCTCACCTGCGCAGATATCAACCGCCAGATAAAAACCACCCAAGGTCAGCGCCATAATCACAATAAACGGCAGCATACGTGCAACCGTTTTCTCCGGGCCGCCGGTTTCAGCAATATCTGCGTCGATAAACTGAAAAGGCCGCGTCAGTTGCTCGTTCATACCTCGCGCTGCCAGCCTTAGCGCAGCGAGTTGACTGTGATAAGCCTGCCAGGCGCTGTGCAGGCGCTGCTTAGCTTTGACCGAAACGTCGTTTTCACTATCAAAATAAAAAGTAACAAAGGCTGTGCGCCCGTCGACAAGGTTTTGCTGGTAGTTCTGATCCAGCTCGATTACAACGTTGAGTTCACCATCTCGCAGGCGCTGCTGCCAATTCTCACCTGCGGCCTTAAGGCGTATATTTTTTTCCGCTAAAAATTGTCGGGCTGCTGAAACATCTCCAGCGGCGTAAACAACCAGGGTCTCATCAAAGTTGACGCTGTGTTTTTTTATTCCCCCTACAAGCGAACCGAGCACCATCAACGGTAGCAGCAGCGGACCGTAGAGCAGGGCAAAAAATACCGAGCGCTTGTCCCTGAGGTTGTCTTTAACTTCTTTTAGGTACACGGTTAAAAAAGTATTCACGCTTGCGCCTCCGCGTTTTCATCGAGGCTCTCACCGATGGCAAAGACAAAGGCATCTTCGAGGTTACTCTGGCCGGTCTGCCGCTTGATATCGGCAACGGCACCTTCGAGTGTTATGCGCCCTTCGTTTATGATGGCGACGTGATCACACAGCGCATCAACCTCTTGCATAATGTGGGAGCTCAATAAAATACAGTGCCCCTCATCGCGCAGGCGCCGCAGTATCGTGCGCAATTTGCGCGTTGCCATCACATCTAAACCATTGCTTGGCTCATCGAGCATCAACGTTTTAGGTTTGTGAATTAAGGCCCTCGCTAACGCCACCTTCATTGTCTGGCCCTGAGAAAAGCCGCCGCAGCGGCGCTCGGCAATTTCTTGCATATCGAGCATAGGAATTAACGTGGCCAGGCTTTTTTCAAGTTTGTCGCCGGTGACACCGGCAATCTCGGCGTAGTAGCGAATATTTTCAACGGCCGTTAAACGCGGATACAAACCGCTGTTGTGCGGCATAAAACCTAAGTGTTTTCTAACTTGCAGAGCTTCACTGGCACTGTCAAAACCGTCAACGCTCACCGTGCCACTATCGGCTTTTAACAACGTCGCAATAATGCGCAGCGCGCTAGACTTGCCGGCACCATTTGCACCGAGCAAAGCGCTAATTTCACCATCGCGCGCACAAAAACTAACATCGGCCAAAGCACAGATGCGCTGCTTTTTTTGCATAAACGCGCCGCCGCGCTTGTCGTAATATTTGCTCAGACCTTTTACTTCAATCACAAATTTAACTCCACCGCAGCTCGCCCGCTGGCGCCTTCTAACTCGGATGTTTCAGTTCGAGCCTGCCCCTTATCACCGGCTCGCCCCTCAACACCGCTTACAAAGGGCCCATTAAAATTTAAGAAAAAAGCTGAAGCTTGCAGCTCAATAACACAGCCGATGGGCAAGGCCTCGGCGCTGGCCCGATTGACAAACTCGGCAACCAAATCCGGTGCACAGGCAATAATTGAGGCCGAGTGGCCCTGGCCCGGCAAAACTACGTGACGGGCATTGGTCAGCTTCTCTTTGGCCCGCTCGGCGTAGGCCGGCGGCGTGATCGGATCGAGCTCACCGGATATCAACAGCACCGGCTTGTCGCTGCTGACAAGCTGCTTAAAATCATCGTCGACCGGGCCCTGCGGCCAGCGCTCACACATCTTTACAAGCGCCCTGTGCAGCATTGGCCCCATATAACTTCGCTCCAGGTCGGGTATATCGATGTCTTGCTGGCGATAAAAGGGGTAGTCCTCACTACAAACTACCGCGTTGTGCATGCCGAGGTTGATCGCTTCACCCAAGCTATCTTGGTAGGACCACGCCGTGCGCGCCAGCGGCGCAACGTTGCCGTTGCTGGCCTGATATAAGAGCAGAGGCAGCAGCGCCATGCTCTCATCGCTGTATAAGCTCAGCCGAATCATGCCGACAAGTTGCTCGTGGGAAAAATCGCGATGTTGGTTAAGCCCGGTGTTTAGGTCCTCCAGTTGCAGCTGTAGCACCGGCTCATTTTTAAGTTTTTGCAGCAGCGCACGCGTGCGTGTCGATAAATCGGGAAAGTGCTCGGCGCAGTGCTTGTCGGCTTCGCAGCGCAAAAATAAATTCTGCAGGGCCTTTTCACTTTCGAGCGCGATGTCCGGGCCAAAATTCATATCCGGCGGCAATACCGAGTCAAGCACAACTGAGCGAATAGCATTGGGGTATTGGCGCAGATAGTGTTGGGCCACACGAGTACCGTAGCTAACTCCGAGCAAATTCCACTGGTCAATGCCGAGCTGTTTGCGCAGGTATTCAAAATCCCGGATGGCCACCGAAGTCGTAAAGAAGCGCGGGTCGGCGGGCAGCTGCTGCAGGCATTCATCTGTCAAGCGCTGCAGCTCATGCCAGTCGCGCTGCACACTCAGATCGGCATCCTTCATCGCCTCACAGCGCATGGCTGTGCTGTCACCGGTTCCGCGCTGGTCGATTAGATAGATATCCCGGTTTTCGATTAGCTTGGGGTAGCGGTGATCGGCAAATAAAAACGCCTCTGACGCCGCCTGCCCAGGGCCGCCGGCTAACATCAACATCGGGTCGCGCTCAGGCTGACTGCGCCGCGATTTTAAGCGCACGATGCTCAGCTCTATTTGTTCAGCTTCGGGCTGCTGATAATCAAGAGGCACCACCGTGCTTGCGCACTCGGCGCGGCGGCTCCAGCCAGAGCTAACTGAGCGCGCGCAGGGCTCAAAACTCAGGCCAGGCAGCGCGGCCTCGGTTTCGGGTGCGGCCATCAAGGCGGAGCAGGAAAAAGACAGCGCCAGTACGGCGGCCAAGTGTCGCAGATAGGAAAGAAAATTGGGCATATCCATAGCCGGATTATTTATAAGCAAGAGCCCCGGCATCATGCCAAGTGCACCTACTGCTGACAAGCACCACAATCAGCGCTGATAAAAACTGCACAATTAGGTAACCGCTTGGTAACAAAGCCGACAACACCGGCACCAGGGCAGGCAAGTCAAACAAACGCCGGTGCCAACAGGCGAAAGCTCAAGCGCGGCATTTAGCGCCGCAACAATACAAATGTGCTTAAAAGCGACGGATATTTGAGCCAGTGCAAGGGCTCACGTGGAAACTGCAAGCAAATTTCGGTTAAAATTCGCTCCGCCTCGACGGCGTTTAATCCAATACAAGTATTCAGGAAGCTCCCCTATGTCGGACCTTATCTCGTCTGTAGTTAAACCCGGTGTCGCTACTGGCGACGACGTTCAAAAAATCTTTGCATTAGCTAAAGCTGGCAAATTTGCTCTGCCCGCTGTGAACTGTGTCGGTACCGACTCTATCAATGCAACCCTGGAAACCGCAGCGCGTGTTAACTCTCCTGTAATTGTTCAGTTTTCAAATGGCGGTGCCGCCTTTGTTGCCGGTAAGAGCCTCAAATTAGAAGGCCAGGGCAACGCCATCCTCGGTGGTATCGCCGGCGCCAAACACGTTCACGCCGTCGCTGAAGCTTACGGTGTACCGGTTATCCTGCACACTGACCACGCAGCAAAAAAACTGCTGCCCTGGATCGACGGCCTGCTCGATGCGGGTGAAAAGCACTTTGCCGAAACCGGCAAGCCTCTGTTTTCCAGCCACATGATTGATCTCAGCGAAGAGAGCCTCGAAGAAAACATCGAAATCTGCGCCAAGTACTTAGAGCGTATGAGCAAGATGGGCATGACCCTCGAAATTGAACTCGGCTGCACCGGCGGTGAAGAAGACGGCGTCGACAACACCGATATGGATCACAGCCTGCTTTACACCCAGCCTTCTGAAGTAGCTTACGCCTACGAAGAGCTGAGCAAAGTCAGCGATCGTTTCACCATCGCCGCATCGTTCGGCAACGTACACGGCGTCTATAAGCCCGGTAACGTTAAACTGACACCGACCATCTTGCGCGACTCTCAAGCTTATGTGAGCGAGAAATACGGTCTTGCGCCTAACAGCCTCGACTTTGTTTTCCACGGCGGTTCGGGTTCTTCACAGGCCGAGATTGAAGAGAGCATCAGCTACGGCGTTGTTAAAATGAATATCGACACCGACACCCAGTGGGCTGCGTGGGACGGTATCCGCCAGTACTACCTCGACAAAGAAGCCTACCTGCAAGGCCAAATCGGCAACCCAGAAGGCGACGACGCGCCCAACAAAAAATACTACGACCCGCGCGTTTGGTTGCGAAAAATGGAAGAGAGCATGAGCACTCGCCTCGAGCAGGCTTTCAGCGACTTGAACTGCCTGAACCGCTTCTAAGAGCAGCAAGTTGTTCAACAAACTCAAAAAGCCCGCGATGCGGGTTTTTTTTTGCCCGACAGATAAGTCACTGGTACTTTAGCAAAAGGCAAACGTGCGCCGAACAAAGCCCGGATAACTGTCTACAAATAGGCAGCTGCCGCTACAAAACCACAGCTGACAAACTTACAGGTGAAAAATCTATAGATGAAAAATACACCGCTCTTGATTGCCGGCGGCTTAAGCTTCAGCGCCGCGCTTGCCCATATTGCCGTTATTTTTGGCGGCCCCGACTGGTACCGAGCCTTTGGTGCCGGTGAGCAGCTGGCCACGATGGCCGCCCAGGGCAAAGCCTACCCGACCATCATCACTCTGGCGATCGCCGCAGTGTTAACAACCTGGGCCCTGTACGCGCTTTCCGGTGCAAAACTAATAATCCGCCTGCCCCTGCTCAGAAGCTGCCTCGTGCTGATCAGTGCCGTCTATTGCACTCGCGGTATCTACGGTTTTTTCTTGCCTTTTGTAATACAAACCCCACATGTACAGGCAATGGGGCTCAAGTTTTGGTTTACCAGCTCATCGATATGCTTAGTGATCGGTTTATTTTACGCTGCCGGCCTAAAACAGGCGTGGCCGGAAATAACACTTAACAAAAGCCGCTCAACTTAACTATTTATCAATTGCTCGGCTCGATTTTGGCGCACTTTTTTATTTTTATGATGGTAGATAAACCACGCACACCACAGAAAAAACGACATAAATATAGCGGTTAAAATCGCAGGTTTGGGGTTCTCTAGCGAGCTAAGTGAGCCGGCATAGGCGGCAATTAACACATAAGGTGTCGTACTTAAGCTCCATGCACTAATAAATTTTAGAAAAGGCATACGTGTCATGCCCGCAAGACACGCACAGACTTCAGGCAAAATGGGCAGTGCTCGCGACAACAAAATCATCGCAAAACCGTGACGCTGAAAACTCGCTATTGCCTCAGCGCGCTTATTTTCATCTTTTAGCAAAAAACAAAACACGGAATCGCCAAAGCGACGACTAATAACATAACCGCAGCAACCCGCCAGCTGCATACCGAGCAGAGCCGAGAGCGCACCATAACTGTAGCCAAGAAAATATCCAGCCAATATGGTGACGGTTAAAGTTGGTACAGCAATAAAAAGATCGGCAAATAATAACAACGCGACAATGCTGCCAACATAGAGCGGCGATAAATCTTTGGCTGCAGTTAGCCAGGCCTCAATCTGCGCGACACTCAGCAGCCCGGTAGATTTAATCAGCACAAAGGTTGCAGCAAAAAGCAACGCAAGAATTACGATAACTTTCAATAACGCTCTCATGGATTTAATTCCGTTTCATGATTTTTCTAGCTAGCGGTGGCGCCAGGCTCATAAGCAGGCGCAGTAATTTCACCTTGCCAATATCGTGATCGAGCTGCCCAGCCTGAAAACCATCAATAATCTTAGCCGCAGCCTTGGCAGCCGACATTTTGTTTTGCCCGCGTCCACGCGTCATATCCGTATCAACTAAATCCAACAGGGCCTGCTGAACCACAATATTGCTCTGGGCAAGTTGGTAGCGCAGCGCCAGCGTCAAACTATTTAGCGCGGCTTTGGTGGCACAATACACCGCAGAAGAGGTTTTGGGCGTCAGCGCAAGCCCGGAGTTAATATTGAGAATAGCCGCCGGCTGATCGTGCAATAGCGAGGGTAAAAGTAAATAACTCAGCGCACAGACACTGCCGAAGTTTAGTTGAATCTCGCGCGCCATATCGTCGTAGACAAAAGCATCGTCGAGGAACTGCGCCGTGTTTTGCACTGCGGCGTTGTTAATTAACACGTCTAATTTGGCGAAATGTTTAACCAACTGATCGGCTACCGTCTCAACTTGATCGAGGCAAGATAGATCCGCCTGATAACAAACAACACCCTCAAACTGTTGCTGCAACTGCGCCAGCTTGTCTGCGTTTCTCGCTACCGCAATAACCTTGTTGTTCGTGTGTAACTGTCGCACAAGCTCGTAACCGACCCCGGCCGTCGCACCTGTGACAACAATATATTTGTTTACCAGTTCCATACTCGCTCCATGACATGATTCCCGCAAAACCCAAGCTTAGGTTATGCTATGCCGTGGTAAACGGATATTCATTAACCTGGGTTAACGCAATGAAACTGGACGAATTGGTCGCCAAGCAGGGAAAGCGCGTTAGCAAAACACGCGGCGAACACGTATTTGTTCAAGGCGATACCGACCGCAATCTGTATCTGGTAAAAAGCGGCTTGCTTAAGGCCTATTACAACTCGGATGATGGCAAGGAATTTATCAAATCCTTTCTCGGCCCCGCGGATCTTATTGCCAGTATGACCTCTGCAGTCTCCGGTGATTGCTGTTCATTTAGCTTGCTCAGCCTGGCCGACTGCCAGCTTATTCAGCTGCCGTTTGCAAAGGTCAGAGAGCTAAGCCTCAGCGATATCGAATTTGCCAACATAATGATTGAACAGTTATTGAGCTTCTCAATGAAAAAAGAGCAGCGCGAATATCAATTCCTATGCCTGAGCGCTGAACAGCGCTTTCAACAGCTGCAGCAAACAAAACCCGAACTACTAGAAAAGGTCACTCAAAACGACCTGGCCAAATACTTGGGTATTACCCCTGTTGCATTGAGCCGTATAAAAAAACGCATTGGCCCGAGCCACTAAGAACCGGTCGACATTAAGCTGCGCCTTAAAATGATAAAATAAACGCCAGAAACTCTGCTGCAGCCCAGAATTTTTCATATTGAGGCTGCAAACTCATATCACTGCTGGCGGACAGAATATACGCCACTTATATTCTTAGCCAACCGCCAACGCTTAGCGGAAAAATGATGGATCTTCTTAGCAGCCTTACCTTGGCCGTTGCCATGATTACACTCGCAGCTATACCCGGCCCAGGTATCTTTGTTGTGCTCAGCCAAACAACAAAATACGGCTTGGCTCGTGGCAGCTGCTGTATTGCCGGAATCTTTTTTGGTGATTATATCTATATCGCCCTTGCGCTTGCCGGCCTCACGGCATTGAGCAGCACAATGGGGCAATTGTTTGTTGTGATTCAGTACGCCGGCGCCGCCTACTTAATTTTTCTTGGCTTAAGCTTGTTGCGCCATAGTAAGGAGCCCGAGACAAATAAAAAACAGGGTAAATCAGTTTTAAACGGGCCACTCCAGGCATTTGCCGCCGGCCTGCTCACAACCCTTAGTAACCCCAAAGCAATTTTATTTTATGCCAGCCTATTCCCATCACTCGTGCAGCTCGATAGGCTAAATACAATAGACATCGCGATTATTTACGCCATCACTACCCTGTGTGTCGGCGGAGTTATGCTAAGTTATGCCAGCGCCTCGCTGTACTTAAACTCACGTTCGCTAGCACGCAGTTCAAATTGGCAAGCATATCTAGCGTCTGCCTTAATGGTTGGCGCCGGTATTTATCTGCTTGTTCGCAGCTGACAAAAACCACAAAAAAGGAGTTATTATGATCGTTATATATGGAATAAAAGAACAGCTAAACCCGATTAAAGCCAAACTCTCCGATGTAATCCACCGCTGCATGCAACAGGTACTTGACCTGCCCGAAGACAAGCGTGCCCACCGCTTTATCCCGATGAATAAAGAAGATTTTTATTACCCCGGCGGGCGCACAGATGCCTACACAGTCATTGAGATTAATATGATGGCTGGGCGCAAAGTGGCAACCCAGAAAGCACTAATTAAAAGCTTGTTTAGCAAGATTGAAGCAGATGTCGGCCTGAGCCCCGTCGATATAGAGATTGTTATAAAAGAGCAGGCTCCTTATCAATGGGGCTTTCGAGGCATGACCGGCGACGAGGCCCGGGATCTTAAATACCAGGTTAAAGTTTAACGGCCACAGAACAACTATTCGGCACTTGGATGCACAAATATACACACTATCGCGGAGCCAATTACCTGATTGATATTCAGCGCCGGGAACTGTACATCGCAGGTGAAAAAAAAGAGATGCGCCCGCGAACCTTTGCTCTGTTAATACAGCTAGTCGAAAATCAGGCAAAAGTACTTAGCAAACAGGATTTACTGGAAAAAGTATGGGGCGATGTCACCGTTGAAGAACAGGTATTATTTCAATCAATTGCCGAAATACGCAAAAGTTTTGCCGGACAAAAAGTTATCCACACCCACCCCCGGCTCGGATACAGCTGGGTAGACCCACTTGAAGCACAGTGTTGCGATACTAACTTTAAAGCTGCTCACACAAACACCGGCAACAACACCAGCAACAACGCCCCGGCGGCCAATACAAACAGCCTCTCAAAGCTCAAGCAACAGCTGATGCGCTTAAATAGCTCTCGTATATATGCTGCACTTGTAGCCTGCGCGTTATTTGTGGCTGGCCTAATATTTCTTTTCACATCCAAACAACACATAAATACAAACCATAGCGCAATGGTTTTTATATTACCGTTCGAAAACCATGTAGACGAACAGGGACACCGCTGGTTTAAACTCGGCGGCATGGACCAGCTTATTTACGCGCTCAATGACAAGAGCCGGGTATTTGATGCCAGCTACGTACTCGAGACCATTAAACTCACGGGCTTAGAGCCGAATAAACACAGGCAAAACATTGCCAAACTCTTTAAGCAAAGCGGTGCCGGCTTAATTGTTCAGGCCGAGCTAAGTGGCAGTGTCAAAGAGTATCAGCTGATATATAAACTGCACCGGCGAGATGCCAGCATGCGCGGAGTCATATTTGCAACGGATACCAGCGAAATCCTGCAAAAACTAGCGCAGGTCGTACGCAGACAAACAGGCATAAAAACAATGGCAAGCCCTGTGCGTATGGAATTTGATCAAGAACTTGTCGCCGAAGCCGTTTCTGCCTGGCAACAAGGCTCGCAACAACAAGCGCTGAGCCATATGAGGGCGGCACTGGAATTGGCTAAAAACAAAGTCCGGCTGCGCCAATTGTACGCGCAGTGGTTACTTGCTAGTGGGCAGGCTTACGAAGCCGAACAGCAGTTAAAACAAGCCATAACAGAAAGCGACAGACAGGCCCTTACCACAGCAAGTAGCCTGCACTACTGGCTGGCCGAGGCCTATTTTTACCAAGGTAAAAACAAGCTGTTTTTGAGCAGTTTAAAAACAGCACTGGCAAGCAGCGCCAAACAAAACGATCTGCTTTACTCCGCCTACAGTTATCAATTGCAAGGTCGGGCGGCCGCCGTGGCGGGTGAATTTAAGCGAGCCGAACACGCATTTAAGCAAGCCAAAGAACTACATCAGAGCATCCACTGCCCCATCGGAGCCAGCATCGTTGAGCTCGAGCTGGCCGAGCTCTGGCAGCGCGCCGGCGATCAACAACAGGCCGAGAAACACAGGCAAAAAGCCGAAGATTTAATTACAAAAAACGAGCTAGCCGCCTTGCAGACACGCCTTGAGCAGCTGGATTTAGCACCGGAGTTCGCACACTAAAAAGCTCCCCAGGCTAGAGCCTTCAAGGCTTTGAGAAAATTATAGAAAAATATATTAGCCTCAAGAGCAGCACTCGCACACAGTAGCCCCAGACAAAACAAGCAGGCAGGCTTTACCGTGATCGCACAGAACACCCCTTCCCCTAACACTCCCAAGAACAAGCCCAAAAACAAACCCGAGATTGCTCAACAAGCATTCACAGTTTTTTTTAAGAATATAACTAAGCGCAGCTGGGTCAGCTTAAGCCTGGCACTGTGTTTCTTAATATTACTGTTCACATCCGTGTTGATGTTTAGCCGCAGCTACAGTCAAAACGTCGCGGCGGTACATACCCTGCTGGGCTTTACTCTACTTGCTCTGGCTTTGTGGCACGTTATTAATAACTTCAAGCCACTGAAACAACACCTTAAACACGGCTTCACACTCTGCCTATCACTTACTGGTGTTGTGTTGATACTCATCTTAACCCTGGAACAATTTCCACCTTTTGCGCATTTTCTCGCCTGGGGCAGCAGCATGAGGGTGCAAGAGGTAGATACGCCCACCGTCAAGCAAGCGTTCACAACAGATGTCTATTACACAAGCAGTGAACAGGCAGCCGGGCAGAAAATAATTTTAGATTTTCGCCACGGCGCAAGCTATCACTGGCCGCAATACGCGTTTTGGCTCGAAGAGCTAGAGGGGGACTTTGTCCAGGCTCTCTATGTCAGCGCCAGTCTTGCCAATAACTATTTCATTAACAAAGTCAGCAATAAAAACAGTGCTATGGTCTTTCGCAGTGATGTGCTCGGTATATTTGATGAAGTATTTAACCTGGAGCAAGACCCGAGCACGGCCTACCAACGCTTTCGCCACGAAGCCCTGCCTGTGTTTTTGCACAAGCTGGCAGTTAAAGATAAACACGGTCGCTTTGTCAGCGACAACAGCCCTCTGACGGGTATTGACGGCTACAGTGGCGCTACGGCACCGGGGCACTTTGTTTATCACAGCCAAAGCAAACAGCAGCTAAGCGGCCGCTACCGTCTGCGTTTTGAAGTCAACCAAAGTTTCGACTTTAATGACTACTATTCAAGTGATCGTTTCCCGGATGATCCGGTCTATTCAGGCAGTGGTTACAGCGCCCAGCCTTCACTGATTTATGAAAGCATTGTAGATTTTGACAGCCCCCAGCAATTTTATGTGATGAAGCTTGTTGGCCGCGGTCATCACTCCGGCGAGCACGGGCGGGTAATCAATGATTTAAACGGCATGGACAGCGCCCTGAATATTGTTGAACGGGTTATTGTTGAGCTTGCAAGTGAACGCTGAGCGGCGCATTATGATCATTTATCAGCCAATGAACGACAGCGATGGCCGAACTCAAAACCCGCCCGACAGAGCTCGATGTCGACGCTTATCTCCACAGCCTTAGCTCTTCGCAAAAACAAGCTGATGCGCTTGAACTGGCTGCACTTTTCAGCCGAGTCACGCAATACAAAGCAAGGTTGTGGGGCACATCGATTATTGGCTACGGTGCATACCGCTACCGCAATCACTCTGGTGAGCACGAGTGGTTAATGACAGGTTTTGCCGCGCGCTCAAAAAACCTAACACTCTATATTATGCAAGGCTTCACCAATTTTGAGTCGGAATTGAGCTCACTGGGCAAACATAAGTGTGCAAAATCCTGCCTTTATATCAATAAGCTCAAGGATATAGATATGCTCAAACTCGAACACCTGCTGCGGCGAGTTGTCGACGATATGCACCAGCGTTACAGCTGCTACGCACTTTAAGCACGAGCCGCAACCATGCAAAGTGAACTGCTTTTTGTTTACGGCAGCTTACGACAAGCAGCTGGCCACCCTATGCATCGAGTTATTGAGCAACACTGCGATTTTTTCGGTGACGCCCGTATACAAGCCAGACTGTACGAAGTCGACGGCTACCCCGGCGCCGTTGATAGCCAACACATAAACGAGCAGGTTCTCGGCGAGCTCTATCGCATTCGCGAACAGCAGCAATTGTTTCGCGAACTCGACGAATACGAACAGTGCAACGACAATTACCCACAGCCCCACGAGTACCTGCGCTGCATACGCAACTGCACTTTGTTAGATTCAGGGCAGCAAGTTAAAGCCTGGTTTTATTTGTTTACACATAATACTGAAACCTTGCAGCGCATAGACAGCGGCGATTGGTTGGCCTGGTGCACAAGCCAGCACTACAACACCCCTGCCACGACTCCCCAGCACTCAAACTAATCCCAGGCCTTCACACAAACGACGCAGCGCTGAGCTAAAGGCCGAGCTTGTTAAAATCAGTGCGGCTGTGCCGCTCTGGAAGCTGCTCGTTATTTTCGCCCCAACTGCGATTAACGACACGAGCCCGGCGCGCCGCCGGGCGCTTGGCGATATTTTTTGCCCAGCGCTGAACATGCTGGTACTGCTGAACATTGAGAAACTCCGCTGCACTGTAGAGCTCACCGAGCACAAGCACGCCGTACCACGGCCACAGGGCAATATCGGCAATGCTGTATTCGGCACCGGCAACAAACTCGTTTTTTTCTAACTGCTGGTTTAATACATCGAGCTGGCGCTTGGTCTCCATCGCATAACGATCAATCGCATATTTTATTTTTTCCGGTGCGTAGCTGTAAAAGTGACCAAAACCACCACCGAGAAAAGGCGCACTGCCCATCTGCCAAAATAACCAGTTCATTACTTGGGCTTTTTCAGCTACGTCTTTCGCTAAAAACTGATCAAACTGTTCGGCGAGATAAAGCAGAATACTGCCGGATTCAAATAATCGAATGTTTTCAGTTTTATCGTAAAGCGCAGGAATCTTGGAGTTGGGGTTAAGCTCAACAAAACCACTGCCAAACTGCTCGCCCTCCATAATATCTATAAGATAGGCATCGTAGTCGGCTTGTTGTATGCCGAGCTCAAGCAACTCTTCAAACATCAAGGTAACTTTAACGCCATTGGGCGTCGCCATTGAGTACAGCTGAAAACGGTGCTCGCCCTGCTCCAGTATTTGCTCGTGTCGCGCCCCGGCATCCGGGCGATTAATACCGCCAAACTGGCCCCCGGCTTCGCCTTCCCAGGTCCACACTTTGGGCACATCATAGTGCGCCTGCAAAACCGGCTTTCTACTTTGCTCTAAATCCGACATAGCTCCCCCTTCAATCAATGCACATTAGTTCGACGATAGTGGCCTTTTCTTACAAACCGAGGTTAAAGCTGCAGGCACTTTCAGCTTTATCTTCATATCGGCGCAGCCAAGAGTATAAAATGCACAGCAAAACCACCTACTCCGGCGACGGACACCGGCAACAGATAAGGACCCCCTATGAAGCAACTGGCACTTAGTAGCGCACTGATGGTGCTTAGCGCTTTTGCTCAGGCAAAAGAAGAAACAAAAAAAATAAGCATCGCTGATAGCGTCAACCCAGCAGAATGTCAGCTACTTGCAAGCGAAAGCTGCGAAACACAAAAACAGGACGCCGATAAGAAGTGCAACAAGGTTCATCGCAAACAAGCGCAGGAGGCCGGAGCAAACACCATAGTCATCGGCGAGCGCAGCGTAAAAACCAGCCGCCGGCCATTTTACGATGGCAGCTACAAGACCATTAAAAAAACATCCATTGCCGCATCGTATTATCACTGCGAAGTGGAGCAGGCAACGCCGGCAAAAACTAGCGGCAATATGAAATCGAAAGGCAGCGCAGAAGAGCGCTTATTGCGCTTAAACAGCCTCAAAGAAAAAGGCCTGATCAGCGAGAAGGAATATCAGGACAAGCGCCAGCAAATACTCGACGAGCTGTAATAAAAATAGCGGGGCTAAAATAAACTGAGCCAAGGCAACAAAGTCATAAAATAGCTGACCTTGCCGCCTTGGCTCATTTCACAATCGAAGTAACTTACGCCTTAACAACACAGGCGGATGACTCAAACTTAGAAGTTAGCACTCAAACTCAAGCGCAGGTTGCGACCTGGCAGAGGCATCTCGTCTTTCAAATAGGAGTTGTGCACATAGGCCGTTACATCACCCAGGTTTTCTCCGCTGAGGCTGAGCCTCCAGTCTGAGCCCACCGCGTACCACTGGTAGCTGACGCTGGCATCAATCAGGTTATAAGCATCGGTCACCGTTTCACCCTCAGCGAGACGGTTTTGCTCCATATAGTGGGTGACGCCGAGATCGGCAAGCCAGGGGCCGCGCTCAAAATCAAAGCGGGTGCCGAGGCGCGCAGGCGGCATGCGCGGCAGCCAGCCGCCGTCGACCAACTCACCGCGAACACTGTCGGCCCAAAACTCAAGCTTGTAGTACTTGCCCAAGCCTTGAATTAACTGAGCCTCAAGACCGTAGAGGCGCACATCATCCTGCTCGGTAATATATACCGGTAGGTCTTCACCGTGGCCGTGATCGTCGTGCACTTCTTCTTCGTGAGCTTCGCCTTCGTGCTCCTCTTCCTCGTGGTGCTCATCGGCAAACAAATCATCCACGTGCAAACCGGTATTGCGCTGGTAATAAAAATCGCTGATCTCGTTGTAAAAGCCGGTAAGTATCACAGCGGTTGAGCCCGAGAATTTTCTGAAGCTCAGCTCGAGGTTATTGGATGTTTCAACATCGACATCGGGGTGCACTTCCAGGTGGTACGAGCCGTCATCCTCTTCGTGAATTTCGTAAATGGCACCGAGCTCGTAACTGCGTGTACCCGCGTGCGCTCCGTTGGCCAATACCTCGGTGGCCGTCGGTGCACGCTCGGCGTGGCTAAATGCCAAACCCAGGTTATAACCTTCGGCAAAGTCCCAGACAACACCGGCACTTAAGCTGGCGGCAGAGAAATCAAAATCGCCAACATAAGACTCGTCGTCGTGACCTTCATGCGGCTCGTGCTCGTCGTGAGCATCGTGCTCGTCGTGAGCTGCAAGCGACTCAAGTGTTGAGTATTCGTAGCGAGCACCGAGCTGAAGCAACCAATTCCCCAGGTGGGTTTCTTCGAGCACAGCAAGCGCCGCGCTATCGGTTTTCGAATCGGGGGTAAAGGCCTCTTCGCCGGCATTTTGCTGATCGCTCTTGCGCAAATCCGCAGAAAAGGCACCGCGCCAGCCGCCCACTTCTTTGTGGGCCAGGTCGCCGCGCAGCTGCCAGCTCTGACGCTTCAGCTCGGTCGACAGTATTTTCTCATCTTCTTCAATATGGAACTCGCGCTGACGAAAATCGCTGTAGCCAAGCTTGCTGTTCAGGCTAGTGAAAAAGCCACTGTCGAAGTTGTATTCGCTAAGCAGCTGCCATTTATCCTGGTTTACTTCAGCTTCTACACGATCATTGTGCTCTTCGTGCTCAGCGAGAAGCTCATCTTCGTGATGCTCTTCATGTTCGTCTTCATGCTCGTCGCCGTGTTCATCGTGCTCGTCGTGATCTTCGTGCACGTGCCCGGGCACACCGTAGCTCTTGTCGTCACCTTCCCAGGCCAAACCGACATAACCCTCATCAAACAACCAGCTGCCGCCAAGCGTGTAGCGCCACGCCTCGTTAGCGGTGTCATCGAGCCTATCTTCACCAGTTTCATCGGCAAGCTCACCTGGCAGCTTGTAATCGTCGCCGTCGCGCCACAGCACTTCACCGCGCACAGCCCAGCTCTCGCCACCGCGACTAAGCGCAGCAACGGCCTGGCTTTCATCGGCGACGGAGCTAAAACCATAATTTAAATAGGCGCTGTTTTCCGACTCCGTTGGCACGCGCTGATCGACAACATTTACAACACCGCCTATGGCACCACTGCCAAAAAACAGCGTCGCAGGGCCGCGAAGAATTTCCACCTGTTGTGCCGTTGAAACTTCCGCAGAGACTGTGTGATCGGCACCGACGCGGCTTAAATCACCGGTGTCCAGGCCGTTTTCAGTGACAAGCACCCTGGGGCCATCGAGACCGCGAATCACCGGGCTAGAGGCGACAGGGCCAAAGTAACTAGACTGCACGCCGGGCACACTTTTAAGCATTTCCCCGAGGCCCGCCTGGGCTTTGTCGGCCAGCTCTTGAGCACTGACAACCGTGATCGCCTGAGCGGATTCAAGCGCACTGGCGTGCAGCGGCAAACCAACCACGTCGATCTGCTCAATAACCGTTTCACTTAAACGGACAAAAATTTGGTTTTGACCCGCTTCAACGTGCAGGCTTCTATGACTGTATCCAGGCGCGGAAACGTGCAGCTCGGTACCGGCATCAACATCCTCTAGAACAAAGTTGCCCTTAGCATCACTTTCAACCTTGCCACTGCGCCCGAGTACTTCGATAAGAGCACCTTCAACGGCAAAACCTTTGCTGTCGAGTACCTGACCTTTTAACTCTAGAGCCTGAGCATTCACGGCAGTTAAACAACCGAGCACCAAGCCCGAGCCCAATACAATTTTTAACATCTTAAGCAGTTCCCATAAGCTGTAAGCACATCCAGATACGATACAACATATCATTTTGTCGCGAAGTCTAACAATGTATGTTACGAATATGAAGCTTTATTGAACGATACCGAAATAAGGCTCGGTTTTTTAAGACTATTTGCGCTTGATCAGCTGAGGGGGCTTAGCTTTTACCGCCATTGCAACTACTGCACAAACCGTGTAGCTCCAGCTGCTGGCTAACCAGAGTAAAACCGCTGCGGGCAACACTATTGTGCAGTTCATCAACTAGCTCGCGGCGCAAACCGAGCTCTTCAACCTTGTGGCACTTATCGCAAATAAGAAACTGTGGCACGCTGTGTTCATGCTCACAGGCGATATGAGAACAGGCGAGATACTGGTTGGTGGTTTCAAGCTTGTGTGCAAGTTTGTTATCTGCCAAAAACTGCAACATGCGATAAACCGACATCGCCGGCAGCTTTGTGCCAAAAGCCTCTGCATAGCGGTCGATAATTTCGTAGGCGGACAGCGGCGCGCGAGCCTCGAGTAGCAACTGTAAAATGTGCTTGCGCTTACTCGTCAAACGCTGGCCGGCCTGAACACAATCGTGTTCAGCACGAACTAAGGCTTGTTCTATTCGTTGTGCGTTCTGCTGCATGCTAAATCTAGCTGAAAGGCCTGCGGGACAAGCGCGCATTATGCACGGCCCTGCCCCGAAGGCAACAGCCTGGAACTAACTGAAGCACTTAGTTAGCCAGGCAACAACCCAGGCAAATTAAGCACTGGCGAGCTGGCGCCCACCCCAGATGCGAGTCAGCGGCTCAAACAAACCGGCCAAAGCTCCACTGCGGCTTTGCAGCTTATATACGGCAAAACGCTCGGCAGCAGCAATCGCTGCACAATTAATGATGTCGAGATTACCTGCGTGCGCCGGAATCCAGTCTCCGAGACCACTGACCAGTACACGCACGCTGAGCACCTCATCGGCCAAAGCGTTAGGCAACAACTCGATTCTCAAGCCGGGAACATAAGCCTGAATTTCGCGCTCGCGTTTTTTCAAGGCTTGCTCAACGGCTGCGCGCGACGAATTGGGCACATCAAAACTCAAGGTTGTGCACATCGTCGGCTGGCGCCCCGGTTCGTCGACTTGCAGCTCGACACTTGCCTGCTCGAGGCCGGCGAAGTCACACAGAGCTTTGCTTGTGGTTGCGTAGTAGTCGTCGACATTGTCGATTGTTGCCTGACCGATGCTGTCGTCGCTGACCAAGGTGTGCACCTTGACCGACTTAACACTTGCACAGGCCTGCTTGACCGCTTCGGCGAAAGGCACGGAAGCCTGACCGCCACAAGTCACCATATTAATATTGTTTTCCTTGAGGATGACTTGCTCGTTGAGAGCAGGAATACAAAAAGGACCAATTTTGGCGGGGGTAAGATCAATCGCTTTAATGCCTTTGGCAGCGAAGATCTTGGCGTGCTCTCGGTGATGTTCCGCGCCAGTGGCGTCGAATACCAAGTCACACTCGATGGAGCCCTCGGAAAAAGCCTGAATGCCTTTGTCGCTTAGTGGAACTCCGAGCTGCTGAGCCTTCTGCATCCCGGGAGACTGCAGATTTCGGCCAGCGAAAATGGTGCATTGAAGATGATCAGAGCGCAAAACCTTCAACAACAGATCAGTACCAATTTTGCCGGTACCTAAGATTCCAACTCTTAATTTCTGAGCCGTTTTTTTCATGCGTACATCCTCCCTATTCGACCGCATAAAACCGTGAGCCTGGATTGCAAACTCGCCTAGAAGCTAATCAAATTACCGTTAAAATTAAAAGGGATTGTGTGCCATTTCTAACACAAACATAAAAATAAAAGCGCCATTATTTTCATTGTGTCACCCAAGGCCGCCTGAGCAAAAAACCAACAGATGCATATAACAACAGCAAATATTTTGACAGGAATAAAAATAAACTAGAAAAAGTCTAAGCGCAGGCAAAGTACTGACACGTCACTGTCGCCTATATCTACATCGAGGAACCCATATACAAATAAGAAATAGAAGCTCGTCAAGCAGCGCCGAATCAACTAATAAAGCGCGCCATTTAAATTGATTTTTTGTGTATGATGCGCAATCTTTAATTCAGAAATTTTCCACTCTTCCTCATTAAGGTGGTATTCAATGGAAAGAATCGATCTCGGTAATATCGAAGAGATACTAGGTATTCAAGCCCCTTGGCATATTAGCTCTGTACACTTTGACCCAAGCCGCCACATCGCCAACATCCATATTGATAATAATGATAAAAAGAAATTATTTGGCTTTATTGATAGCCATAAAAGTGACGATGTAGCAAAACACAAAGGTCAGTGGATTTATTTACCCCTAGGCACTTACAAATGTGTTATTCACGCTGAAGTTGCCAGTGCCGGCAGCGAAGCAATTAGCTTAAGCAGCCTAAACTCCCCCGCATTCTTAGGTAACCCCAACCGCAACTATTCAAACCAGCTTCTGCAGCAAGTCGCACTGGCAAATATCAGTGGCATGAACGAAAACTTGATTTGTTCCGCACTTAGAGTTCCACCCGAGCTTGTGCAACAAATAATGACCGACATCGAAAAAGCGTCGAATCAAGTGCGTTCTCTAGTTTACCTTCCCGCCGAAGGCGCACTGGTATGGCGCAAGGTGCTCAACGATCAACTGCTTGTCCGCACCAATTTGTTACCCCTGAAACTGTTGTTGTCGAAATTAAAGTTGGCAGCAGCCAAGAGCAGTAGTGACGAAGAACTGGTTGAATTAAGTAGTAAACTACGCAGCTTTTTTGTTGCTAACGTCAACCAACTTGACGATGAAATCAACCAGTTGTGCGGGCTCAATAGTGACAAGCTCAAACGTCAAGCCAGTGCGAGCAAACAGCGCCAGCGCCTTGTTCTACCGGCATTGAAAAACCCGGTTTGGATAGACCTTCTAACCGGCAAGCTCAGTCTTAATTCACAGAGCGTACCGCTAAACCTGCTAATTTCCCGCCAGCGCATTGCCTTTTTACAAGGTAAAGACAGCGCCACACGCATCGCCGCAATTGAAACATTGCGCGAGTACGTTAAGCGCAACCATCGCAGCTTAAAACCAGAGCTCGTACTTATTAACCGCGCGATGGCAATTAATGAAAAAACCCAGATTCGCCTGCCAAATCCCGATCACGATATTTGGCAGCGTATACTGGCCAACGACACTGCCATTCCAAGCGACCACGTTGCCTACAAACTGTTGCTGGCCAAACTGCGCATGCAGGTGCAAAGCTCTCAAGACCCGGTAGTTAAACTCGAAGCCGCACGCAGTATTCGCAATTTTATGCAGCAAAACCAGAAGGCTCTGCAGCGCGAGCTCAGTGCCATTGTTAAACAAGCGAGCGCCAACTAACTCAATACGACTAAAAACATTGCTGCCCCTAGCAGCTGCATTATTGTTGATTCAGGAGAACACCATGGCCGGAGACGGAAATATCGCATTTAACAACGAATTGCTCGATAGAGACGCGGTAATTCAAAAGATTGAAAGGGGTGACTACCTAATTATTGCTGGCGACGAATCTCAGTTGGCGGGCCTGCCATCGGGCAACTGGATTGCTGGAACCATCCCTTATTTTATGTCTGGTGAAGGTGGCGTTGTCGACCAAAGTAAGCTTTATGTAAATACTCTAGAAGGTCTAGGCAGCCGCTTACCGCGCATCACCATGTACGACACCAATAGTATTAGCCGCATTGCTCAAGAAGGCATTGAAGGCGGTTTTACTATTGTTATTTTGCCCGCCTCATCCGAAGTGCACCTCAAATATGCACAAGAGGCCCCCGACTTTCCCAATATGTTTTTCTCGCCAATTATCGGCTGGATTAGCGGTGTGCACCTCGACCAGCTGGAGAGCCTAAAACCCAAAGTTGGCTTCGGCTTGGCATCGGGAATGTTGAGCGATAGCCAGGCTGTTGCTATGCATGTTCCCCTTCCCGAAGGCCAGGAACCCCACGTGCGCACGGTTAACCTTTTCACTCAGGGAGACGGCCCGGCGCTGCGCTTTCCAACTCGTGGTTTTAACGTCAATGAGTGTCAAATTGACGGCCAAAGCTGGAAGTTCAGCGACTACCTAAAAGAAAATAAAATTGATACCCGCCTTCCCCTGGTTGCTAACTACTGCGGAATGATGGTCAATGTCAGCATCCAGGAAGTTCTAGATGGAGACGTAAAACTTTACGCTCCTGTATTCCCCGATATTGAATACCACTTCGCCACACCGGTCGACGATTACGTCAACGGTTTTAACGAAGTGTTAAGCCACAATACTAGCCACGCAGCATCGTTTTCATGCAACTGCATATTGAACTTCCTGTACTCAGAACTGGAAGGCAAAAAAACCGGGCAGTTTACCGGGCCAATGACGTTTGGAGAGGTCGCCTACCAGTTAATGAACCAAACCATGGTTTATTTAACTCTGGACAATAGCTAAACCAAAAAGCTGAATCTGAACGACGCAAAAGAAGGGGCCTAGAAATGGCCCCTTTTCTTTAATGATGATAACTAATACTTACCGCACCCCATGCAGTATCTGTTTTTTGCTGTTCAAAACTATCTGTACCTTTAAGCATTGAAAACAATAAACCCCAGCGACCTTTATTTATCGACACCCCGGCACTTAGCAAGGCTTGCTCGTTAATCAAATCAACGGAGTGACTATCTCTGAAGGTGTTGCCGTCGAGGGTTATATCATTAAAAACATAGCGCGCGTAAAGCGCAAACTGCAGCTGCCAATCAAAATCTTTACCTAAGTGCTCAGTCGCTGCAGTTGCACCCCGGGCCGGGTCGGGATCAACATAAGCATAGTTTGAGCCCAGCGCATCCCCCAAACGAAATACCAAACCCGTACCAACATCACTGCGTAAATTTCCTAGCCCCGCCAACGAATAAGAAATGATATCTGCATTGAGCCCGGTGCTTTGCGTGGCAAACAAACGGCGAATATGCTCAGCGTCAACACGAAATACAGCTTCATTCGCTATTTGATTGTCCCAGCCCATAGGTTTGGTGCCGTTAGTAATATCGTGAATAAAAGTCTGAGCTTGCTCTGCCATCGCCGCCGGCCCAACTATGCCCAAAACTAAACCGCGACTATTTGACCTTGTTTTACCATAGGCCCGACTCTGGCTTTTCCAAAGTAAGCTACCGGCATAGGGCCTATCATCCTCGATCAACTCTGGGTCTTCGATGTCATCTGGCGTGTACATGCCCTGTGCAACGGCATAACCCGTAGCCAGTTTTAAATCGCTCTTGTGGTAGAGGCCAAGCGCAGAGTTAAACTGTTTGAGCCATCGCGGTGAAGGCAGAACATCAAGGCTGCTATAGGGGCCATAACCCCAGGCAAAAGCAAGCCCGTTAGTAAAACCATCGTCACTAAAAACAAACAAGTCATTTTCAAAGGTAAGCAAGTACCAGTGCTTAGCACCGAGCTCACTGTCAGTGACTGTGTCAGCTTTGTTTTGCCTTTCGGCGAGCGCAGGCAAAACAGCCGAAAGCAAAAACAACACCGGCAATGCCAAAAGACCTTTCATTAATATCTTTAACTTTTCTCTCAAAACCACGAAACCAATACCACCATAGCAAACAGCTGCCAATGGTAACGCGACTAATACACAGCAGCCAGAATCAGGACAAAACCAAGTAACTCAGCCAAGCTGACAATAGGGCCAAATGCTTTGTTTTGAACAAAGTGTGTGTAAACTGAGCACTGCTTAACGCACTTGTTCCCACACTACCTATATTCGACCCACTAAGGATGGCGCGATGATCTACAACAATATTCTTGAAACCATTGGCAACACCCCAATCGTCAAACTCAATCGTATAGGCCCGTCCGACAAAAATATCTATGTCAAAGTCGAAGCCTTTAACCCGATGGCTTCGGTAAAAGACCGCCTGGCAATTGCCATTATTGAAGACGCCGAGCGCAACGGAAGTTTAAAACCAGGGCAAACCGTGATTGAAGCGACCTCAGGCAATACCGGTATTGCTCTGGCAATGGTATGCGCTGCCAAAGGCTACCCGTTTGTCGCCACTATGGTTGAAACCTTCTCGGTTGAAAGACGCAAGCTAATGAAAGCGCTTGGTGCAAAAGTCATACTGACCCCTGCCGCTAAAAAAGCCTCTTACATGGTTGAGTACGCCGAAGAGCTCGCACAGAAACACGGTTGGTTTCTCGCCCGTCAATTTGAGAACGAAGCGAATCCCGCTTATCACCGCAATACAACCGCACCGGAAATTCTGCGCGACTTTGCCGGTCGCGAGCTTGATTATTTTGTCAGCGGCTGGGGAACAGGGGGTACGATGACAGGCACCGGCCAGGTACTGAAACTAGCGCGCCCAGACATCAAAGTAATTGCAGCGGAACCTGAGAACGCAGCAATGTTAAGCGGCAAAGAATGGTCACCGCACAAAGTTCAAGGCTGGACGCCAAATTTTGTGCCCAAGGTACTCGATAAAGAAGTCGCCAACGACATCATAACCGTCAGCGACGACGAGTCGATCCAGTGCGCAAAAGATCTCGCAACAAAAGAAGGAATTTTCTGCGGCATAAGCTCGGGCGCAACACTCGCTGCCGCATTAAAAGTCGCTGCAAATGCCAAAAGCGGAGCCAATATTTTGGTTATGCTACCTGACACCGGGGAACGCTACTTGAGCACGCCACTTTTTGCAGATGTCAGTGAAGAATCTGACGACGAATGGCTACAGCAACAATAACCTCTAATAAAATAATCTCTGACAAATAGTTGAGAAAATAGGGCAAGTCGCAGGAAGCCACTTGCCCACTTGCTATTGCTGGCCTAAATTAAAAACGAGGATTAAAAATCAGTGCAATGCCGGCTATAAATAACACCGAAGTTTAAGGCTAAAGCTTAAAAGAAAAGTTATTTACAGCAATCAATAGCGGCCCAAAAGCAGATAACAAAAATAAACCCAAATAGGTAAGAACAAAAAGGAGCACGGAATGCTAAAACAAAAAAAATTTAAAAAATACATGTCCCTAATTCACACTGGCAGCATCGTAAGCTGCGCAGCCATCGGCGCTGCACTCGGCGCGGTATTTGCCCATGCAACCATAGGTATTGCTCTCGGCGCGGCCTCAGGTTTGGTTTTGGCCTACGCGATCGAACAAGAAAGCTGAGCCCCAGCTTCTGTAAATACTAAACCAGGTGGCGCCGAGCTTATTTTGGCTGCATGCCATACTTGGCAACAAGCCTGTCTAAAGCGTTGGCAAAACGAGCTTTGTCGGCGTTGTTAAATGGCGGCGGCCCTCCGCTCTGCTCGCCACTGGCTCGCATCGTCTCCATGAAATTACGCATATCTAAACGTTGCTGAATATTATCTTGGTTATATCGCTCCCCCCTGGGAGTCAAAACCATGGCCCCGAGAGGTAAGACCTCAGCAGCAAGGGGAATATCTGAGCTGATAAGCAAATCCCCTTCGCAGATATGCTGCACGATGTAGTTATCGGCGACATCAAACCCCGCAGACACCTGTATCGTGCGAATAGTTTTTAACGCGGGCTTGGGCAGCGCATGATTGGCAACTAAAGTCACCGATAACGCGGTACGCTGGCTTAAACGAAAAAGTGTCTCTTTAACCGGGCGAGGGCAGGCATCGGCATCGACCCAAATGTGCATAAATCAATCTCAATCATAACTAGGGCTCGCTCACACTAAACCGCTTATGAAAATACTTCAAAGTTTTGCACCAACAGAATTGCCACAGATCATCAAGCCAAACGGAAGAAATCACTACAATAAACGCCAAAAAACCAAGTTGCGGAACAAATTGAACAAAAATCGGACAAACACCTAGACTCTCTGTATAATCGCGACCCTTTTTTCACGGCCTTTCCGAGCGGTGCGCAGCGGCACCTAAGTATCCCGGCCCCCAGCGGACAAATATATGAGCGACGCCACCCCGACCTTCGAAGAGCTTGGCCTCAAGCCCTCCTTACTTAAAGCCTTAGGCGACATCGGCTACGAAACTCCAAGCCCGATCCAGGCTCAAAGCCTGCCACCTCTGCTCGAAGGACGCGACATACTTGGCCAAGCGCAAACCGGCACCGGAAAGACCGCAGCGTTTGCCCTGCCAATCTTGCAACAGATTGACCTGAGCCAAAAATCTCCTCAGGTACTAGTGCTGGCGCCAACACGCGAGCTGGCAATTCAAGTTGCCGAGGCTTTCCAAAGCTACGCCCGTTATATCAAAGGCTTCCACATCCTGCCGGTCTACGGCGGCCAGGGTTATGACGGCCAGATTCGCGCACTCAAGCGCGGTGTGCACGTGGTCGTCGGCACCCCCGGCCGAGTGATGGATCACATGCGCAAAGGCACATTAAAGCTCGATCAGCTCAAACACTTGGTACTCGATGAAGCTGACGAAATGCTGCGCATGGGTTTTATCGACGATGTTGAGTGGGTGATGAGCCACACCCCCGACGACAGGCAGATCGCTCTTTTTTCAGCGACCATGCCGCGCGAGATTGAAAAAGTAGCTAAAACCTACCTGCAAGAGCCCGTGCATGTGCAGATTAAAGTCCAGACAACAACGGCGGAGACCATCCGCCAGCGCTACTGGCAAGTGGGCGGCCTCAACAAGCTCGACGCCTTGACCCGCATACTCGAAGCGGAAAACTTCGATGCCATCATTATGTTTGTGCGCACCAAAACCGCCACCGTCGAGCTCGCAGAGAAGCTCGAGGCGCGCGGGTACAGCTCTGCAGCGCTCAACGGTGATATCAGCCAGCAACTGCGCGAGCGCACCGTCGACAAACTCAAAAAAGGCCAGATTGATATTCTGATTGCTACCGATGTTGCCGCTCGCGGCCTTGACGTCGAGCGCATCAGCCACGTAATCAACTACGATATTCCCTACGATACAGAGGCCTACGTGCACCGTATCGGCCGCACCGGTCGCGCCGGCCGCAGCGGTGAAGCTATTTTGTTTGTCGCACGTCGCGAGCACCGCATGCTGCGCCAGATCGAGCGAGCCACCAACACACAGATCGAAGAGATGCAGCTGCCGAGCACCGATCTGATCAACGAGCAGCGTGTACAGCGCTTCAAACAAAGCATTAGCGACACGCTCAGCAACGACGATATAGAGTTCTTTAAGCAGTTGGTTGCCGACTTCCAGCAGGAAACCGAAATCAGCGCTTTGGATATCGCCGCAGCTCTGGCAAAACTCAGCCAGGGCGAGCAGCCCTTCTTGCTCGAAGAACCACCTGAGCCGAAGCGCCGCGAGCGTAAAGAGCGCTCTGAGCGAGGCGAACGCGGTGAGCGTCGCGACAGAAAAGAGCGCAGCAGCCGCGGCAACGATGCGGATATGCAAACCTACCGCATCGAAGTTGGCCGCCGCGATGGTGTCAGCCCCGGCAATATTGTTGGCGCCATTGCCAACGAAGCCGATATCGACTCATCCTATATTGGCCATATCAAGTTGTTTGATAATTTCTCGCTGGTAGATTTGCCCAAGGGCATGCCCGACGAAACCTTCCAACTTCTGCAAAAAGCGCGTGTTTGCAATCGCATCATGCGCATCAGCCTTGACGAAGGCCCGGGCTCCGGCTCGGACCGAGGAAAACACAACAAAGGCAAGAAGTTCGACAAAGCGGGTAAATCTAAAAAATTTAAAGCCCGATCCTAAGCCTTTTTGCGCCACAACAGCTTAGGCCCGATGGCCTAAGCCCGATCTTCAGCTGGCGAAATCCGACTATACTTATACAAGAGCTGCAAGTTTGCGGCTCTTGTTTTATATACGGTTTATCTACGCGTTGTTTGCAGCTAGCTTCCAGTGCCACAACAAATAGAGCCAGCGACTCGGGAATTAAATATGCGCGTACTGCTGATCGAAGATCACGCCCTATTCAGAGAAGGTGTCACTCTGATTCTCAAGCAATTAGGTGAGGGCATTGAAGTTGAATGCGGCGAATCAGCAGACGACGCCCTGGCGTTAGCGCAGCGAGGCAGCAAGCCCGATTTAATTCTGCTCGACTACCACCTCTGTGGCTCCAACGGTTTAGAGTGCCTGCATAAAATGCAGCCGCTGTGCCCCGAGACACCGATGATTATGCTCAGCGCAGAGCAAGATCAGAGCCTGATTCAAGCCGCCTTAAACGCCGGTGCACGCGGTTTTATCACCAAAACATCGTCGTCACAGGTTATGCTCAGTGCCATACAGTTAGTACTTAACGGCGGCCTCTATGTGCCACCTGAAATGCTCCAGCCGCAAAACAACGACAGTGCCACTGCGCGCAAGCAAAACCCACTTGGGGTCAGCACCAGTAACAAGCAATACCACCTTACCAGTCGCCAACTGGACGTACTCAGGCACATGCTCGACGGCCAAAGTAATAAAGAGATCGCCCGTGAATTAAATATGAGCCCGAGCACAGTTAAAGTTCACGTCGCCGCCATCCTCAGGGAGCTCGACGTCAAAAACCGTACCCAAGCGGTAAACATCGCTAAAAGCGAGCACATTCTCGGTTAACAATGCCGGGTAAATCACCCAAGATAGTTTATTCCAGGTACTCGTTTATTTTAGCCTGCAGCACTTTTAAATCGACAGGTTTAGTTAAATACTCCAGGCCAAATTCATCGAGCCGCCGTAACAACTGCTCATCGCGACAACCAGTAATAATAAATGCGGGTACATCAACCCCGGACATCAAGCGCACCTCTTTAATCACTTGATCTCCGAGTACTCCCGCTGCTAACTGATAGTCTGAAACAATTAGATCCGGATCAATAAAGTCACCACCGGAGAAATACGCCTCGACGTCGTCTAGACCACGAAATTCGGTAACATTCATATCCCAGCTTTTTATCGCCATAGCCATGGCCGAGCGAAGTTCGTCGTCGTCATCAATCAAAATAATATTCGTGCGCAACATTAAATCGCGCACATCGCCAAAGTCACCATTAAAATCTGTATTTTCAAACTCCGGTCTAAGGCTCAAAGACTTGCTTGCATGAAGCAGCTCGGTATCGACAACGGGAATTTTGATACGGAAGCACGAACCCCTGTCAGGGCGGCTCAACACATCAAGGCCATAACCGAGCATCGCCACAAAATTCTTGACAAGCGCCAAGCCCAATCCGTAACTACCACGCTCCGGCCCAGATTTTTCAAGTTGTTCAAACTTGTGAAATATTTTATTAATCTGATCTTCAGGAATACCCCGACCAGTATCCCAAATATCTATCCACAAAGCCTGCTTGCGCCTGCGCATCGCCACCAGCACACCGCCCTTATCGGTGTAGCGAATAGCATTGCTGACCAGGTTTCGAATTAAACGCTCCAACATGCCGGGAACGGTTCTGATCGTAATCGCAAATGTTCTCGACTTCAGCAACAAACCCTCACTTTGCGCCAGCACACCAAACTCCATCGAAAGCGCTTTTATTAGCTCCGCGACATCAACATCTTGATAATCCGTAACGCCTTTTTTGTGCTCGAGCTTCTGAGCATCGAGTATTTCGGTAAACATACTTTGCAAATTCTGAAGCGAGGCTTTTAGTTTTGACATGAGCTCACTGTGCTGGCCCTGAAGTTGCAGCTCAAGCATGTCTGCAAAAATAGCCATGGCCTGTAGGGGTTGACGCAGGTCGTGAGCCGCTCCGCTAAAAAACTCCTTAATCTCTTGATTTCTCGCCTCTAGCTCTACCGCAGAGGCCTCTGCTTCAGTGCTGCGATTCACCAGCTCGTTATACACAATTTCAAGATCGGTGTTGCCATTTTCAATTAGCGCCAGCATCGCATTAAAGGTGTGAATAAGGTGGCCAATCTCATCATCTGTTGTCGTTTTAGCCCGCAAACTGAGATTGTTCCCTTCTTTTACCTTGGTCATTACGCCGGTCAAATGCTGCAGAGGTTCGATAACATACTTCTGTAAGCGCCCCATCATCACCACAACAACAATCAGCGCCAACACCATCACTAAGGCGCTAAGCACCAGCCAGGTATTTATTTTGCTATGTACCGGGCTAAGATCAGAAATAACAACGATATGACCGAGTATCTGGCTGATATTTTTAACATCGTGATATACAGCTAAACTTTCTTGCTCGTCAAGATCGAGTGTTTGCTGAATTTTTTCAGGGCAAGACCAAAGGCTAGCGGGGCTGCGTTCAAACTTAGCAAACAGCTTACCCGAGCTCAGATAAATACAAGCGGCTTGAATGTTTTTTCGAATTTTAAGGTGGCTTAAATTCTCTTCCGCTGCGCGCCTGTCACCAAAAGCCAATGCCGCGCTGCTTCTGGCTGAAGTTATCGCCGCCAATACTTGCAACTCTTCGCGTATGCTCTCTTTGATGGCAAAGCGGTCGTAACTAACAAAGTTCGCCAGCGCGATAAACATAGAGGTTAGCACCCCGAGAGAAACAATCAGGGCGACCTTTCGGCGTATACTTAACTGACTGAATCGGGAGCGTTGTCGCACTTATTATTGCTCTTCGGTATTGCGGCGTATTGTTCGCGCCAGCGATAACAAGTCGGAATCTAAAAACAGGCCATTGTTAATGGCGTTACTAATATTGATATCAAAACGCAAACGATCCTTAGTTCGAAAAATGGAAATAATGCCGCCCTTCTCAGCAAACTCACTTTTCTCTCCAACACTCAGTACATAACTGTAATTTATCTGCTGCCAAAAACGAGGCAACAATACCCTTTGCTGTTCCGATACAAACAACAGGTGGCAGCCATCCGCAATTTGTTCCAACCTATCGGTACTTATAATAGTTAACGCACGCTCCCCAACTAAAACACCTTCAAACGCCCGCAAGTACGGCTCAAAGCCTACCTGGCCAAAAAGACAAAGCTCTATGCTTGATTTTTCAGAGACAAAAGCATCATCCGGCCAAGTAACATAATTAACAAAGTTATAAACAAACTGAGCTTTAACACGCTCACCGCTTTCTGTAGCCGACGCCTTTACTGATACAGATAGTATTGAGTAAAAAATCAACGCCAGAAACCGAGCTAAAGCTAAGGCCTTGTATTGAAGCAAGCGACTTATCATATTAGTTTACCTTTGGAGGCAGGCGCCCGCCGACCGTCCACTGAGACATAAAACGGCGCAGTGCCTGTTTAACCGTGCAAGCATCCCGCTTTGTATCTGAAGCTACACAAGTGCCAAAAGTCAGATCAAAATTTTCATCCGCGCTGTCAATACGAGGGTCATGCTCAACAATAGCAATGCGCTCTTTTACAGTTTCATTATCCACTGTACTATCGCTGACTATCGCATCAATATTTTGCCTATCGTCTTGATCGCTTACAGGCTCTGAGTCGATGGCGGGCGGCAGCACAGGCACTTGGCCAGGATCAATAGGGTTAACAGGGTTATCGACCGGAACCTCGACTGGACTAAAGCCGAGCTCATCTGGTCGCACACTGATAATACGATCACTCCTGACAAACCACGGGTCTTGTTGTATTAATTCAAGGCTATTGGAAAATAGCTGACCGTCGCGAGCATCACTAATATTGTTATAGGCACTTACACTCGCACCGGCACTTAAGTTTATCGCGTTAAAATTCGCAGTTTCTGTATTAGCCTGCCCATAAGCATCAATAACAATATCCCCACCAATAGCTTCAATAACAAAGCTACTAACATCGTCGCGACCAATATTGATACTGCGACTTTGATCTGAATTATCGGCCAAGCTCAGAAAGATAGCTGCGGAGTCAGTTAGCGCCACGCTTGAATCGCCAAGGCCAGCATTTAAAGTGGGCTCCACCAGGTTCTGCGAGCGCAAATACATATCTCGATTTGTACCAATTCCCAGATCGCCGCCAGCCGCTTCAAGGCGAATTAAACCACGGCGTTCTCCATCTATTACACTATCGCTCACCAATACGTTATCGCGAACGGACAAATAATTGTTAATGGTTTGCGCTGAGAAATTGCCGTTATCAATATTTACCGCAAAACCATCATTATCAAGATCTTCAAAGCGCATTGCGGTGTTATTACTAACAAAAGAAAAGCTCTGTCCTGCGGCAGAAAAGTCGATGAAATTCATACCGTCAACAAAATTTATGTCATCTTTTGCCGCGCTCAGCTTAACAACCAAGCTCAGTGAGGGTGTACTAATAGTTCGGTCGCTGTCATATAAATCGGTTGCAGTAATAAATAAATCGCTATTGCCGACATCTAAACCTGTATCAGGTATGCGAAGCTCTCCTTCGACCGTCAAACGTGTTTCATTTAGCCCAGACGCCACACTTAGATAGGTGTCACTGAGCAGCTGTAGATCAATACGCCCCGAGCCGCTCATATTCAACTGCAACTCATCTGCATCAATCTCAAACTCAGCACCAATTTGCCCAAGGATATTATTTTGCCCCGTCACCGATACTGTTCCATTGGGCGCAGCAATATCGGCAATCTGATTTTGCCCACCTCTTAGTTCCCGCGCAGAAACGACAAACGCTGTTGCGCTGCTAGAATCACTGACAGCATTGGTGATATCAACTCTGTCGCCAACATTAATTGTTATCGGCGCATCGTAACTTCGCATTGCGGCACCGCTGTTAAAACGAAAATCTTCTGTCGCAGTAAAACTAAGTGCCACATTATCAGGCGACGCTGTATCACTATCTATTAGTGATACAGCATCTGCAAAAAAGATACTATTGGCCGAGCTAAAATTTAAGCTTTGTCCATCGCGGCCATTTAGATCGATATTTTGACTCACCGTTAACGCAGCACCGGTAGAAATATTAGCCGTACCGGTACCTCCGAGTGCCGTCAATTCAAGTGCATCGAGCTCATCAATGTTCACCAAAGCATTGCCCGCGGCGATATTTAACTGGGCCGTATTCGTCTGTACGGCACCATTGCCACCAATAGCTCCAAGGGCACTTAAAAATATGCCGCCGTTCACAGCATTTAACCGTTCGCCAGTTTTAGTATCTATGCCGCTCGCAGTCAGCGCTTGAATAGCGACAACGCTGTTTGATTGCGAGCGGGTCTCGCCGAGGTTCATAGCATCGGCAGCACTAATTGAAACTGTTCCTTGACTGACATCGATGCTGGTGCCTGCAGCCATTACAAAACTGGTATTGTTCGATAAATAGCTAAGATCAACCAACTCAATACTTGCGGTGTCACTGTCAAATACATTCGCCGAGTTCTGCAGCTGTAAATTCCCACCAGATTCAAAGTGTAATCGCGACGCCCCTAGGCCATTAATATCCAGGGCGTCGGCAATAAATAGTGCACCCGCAGCAATAACACTGGTATCAGCGCCTGTATTTAAACCAACCAGAACAATCTGGCTATCTGATACAACATTGATATCCGCACCGGAACTTAAACTTAAACTATCTGAGTGAAGCTCGAGATCAAAACCACTACCTATGCCTGTACCCGCTTGCAGATTAATGCGGCCAAAGCGCGCATTGACTTCAGTGCCATCGCTTAAATCATCGAGTATCTGATTTAATGCATTAATGTTTATTGCATCGTCGCGGCTGGAGTCAGTCGCCAGTTCACTGAGCCTTACACTGCCGCCAGCGTTCATCGTTATAGTTCCGTCGCCGCTGCGAAGGTAGCTATCGAAGGGCATATTGATATCGCCGCCGGCATCAAATAGATAGTCCAGGCGTTCACTACTGGCAGGTGCACTATCTGTAAAACCAACACCTGAATTGAAGTTAATATCCGTTGCGGCTGAAAAATTCCAACTCTGTGTGCCGGCTCCGTCAATATCCACCGACGAGTTAAAACCCAGCGTATTCTCACTGTGGATATCTAGTTGGCCAACCACACTTAAACCGGCAATATCAAGTGAAGACCTTGCCAATAAATCAACATTACCCGCTGTTGTTGTTAGAACCAGTTCAGACGCTTGAATCTCTATCGAGTCGGTAGCACCGATACCATTGGCCGCACTGAGCACCATACGCCCGTTAACAGCACTGATTTCACTGGCATCAACAAAATCATCAACAATAATATTACCCGCCGACACTACCATTGCATTACTAGAAGCAGAGCTAGTCGCTACTTCAGTAACACGAACATTGGCTCCAGCAGTGATGTTAATATCACCCGAGCCATTTCGAATAAAACTATTGTTTGCCATCGTAAAGTTTCCGCCAGCGGTAAAATTGAGTGCAACACCTTCATCCGTAGCAGTGTTACTGTCACTAATACCCGCTCCAGAATCAAAAGCGATGCTGCCATCGGCAATAAAATTTAAGCTGGCCCCCACGCTTGCGCCGTCGATATCAATAACTTCTCGAATATTAATATCGCCAACACCACCGCTTCCACTAGCAGTATTAATTGTGACGCTGGTACCGATGCCGAGAATGGCCTCAATGGTTGCCGCCTCAATTAAACTCGTACCTGTCTCACCACTGGCATCCCAATTAAATGGCCCGCCGATGCTGCCGTTAAAAACGCTGCTGCCATTTGGTGCTTGAATACTGATATCAATCGGATCGATATAGAAAAGCCCCGCCTCGCCGGCAAGTGCCGAAGCATCGGCCCAGCCATCGACAATCACCTGTCTTAAACCACTGACTTCAATAAAGCCGCCGTCGCCGCCGAGTTCACCTCCGCGGGCATAAAGCTCGGCGCCATCGGCAAACCAGGTACGCCCCTCACTGTAGAGGACAACGCTGCCGCCGTTCGCCAGCCCGATACCATCGGCATTAATTTGGCTGGCACTGCGAATTTCGAGCTGCTCTGTTGCATAAATGCGCGCTTGCCCAGATTGCCGGGCCGCACGCATGGAGATATATCCATCGAGCGCGAGCAAGCGCGACTCAAGTTCAAGCCTGACGCCATCGCCTTGGCTATCTAAATTTAATTCGCCGCCGAGCTCTATCTTTCCATCCGGCGCGAGCATGACAAGCTCCACGCCCTGCTCAGAATTTTTGCTAACACTTAAAGAGCCTCGCTGTTCGATAACACCGGCGTATTCATCACTCTCAACCAATAAGGGGATGGCCGAATTGTGCGTTTGCAACAGCACTGCAGAACCCGCTGCAAACTGTGCTCCCCCCTCTGCCAGGCGGATATCGCCGTCGTTGATAATAACCGGGGCGATAACGCGCAGACCTCCCGGCCCGGTATTAATTTCACCGTAATTTTCTACAGCTGCCGCTTGCCCCTTTAAACTAAAATCAAGCTCAGCGGCCATAAATTGATCGGCCGTTAAATCAAGTGTTGAAACAGTTAAACCCGCAACATTAAGCAGTGCACCCTCGCCAAAAATAACGCCGTTTTGATTAACGATAAAAACCTCGCCATTGGCATGAATCTGCCCGTCAATTTGTGAGAAGCGATGCCCAACAACACGATTTAACAGCGCCGCATCTGCAGCTGGCTGATTAATATGTAAGACCTCATCGGCTGCCAGAGAAAAATCCTGGTATTCGATCACCGCCTTGTGGCTGTGTTGCTGAATCTGGTAATTGCCATCGGAACCGGTAAATTCAGCTTGGCCACGTACCGTTGTTGCGCCACTTGGGCCGGCCTCAAGGCTCGACGCCAAACTTAACAACAGCGCACTAATTCCAGCGCAATTCAAATAAAACTTGGCTTTCACTGTCATACACCTCTTGCAGATCACCGAGTTCAACTTGCTCTTTGGAACTCTTGGCATAGGCAAAATTTAATGAGAAGGCGCGCCACCCTAAGCGCAAACCCGCACCGGAACCGGCCAGGCTGATTGTTGTTTGCTGCTGATTGAAACCGGGCTCGTGCACCGTTCCGCTGGCAGCGTCCCAAAAAAGATACGGCCGCAACTGCCAGGCATCGATACGCATAGGCATTGCCAGCTCCAGCGTGACAAGCTGGGCCGCATCGGCACTGTAGCGACCGGCAGCAATCGCACGCACGCCGTAGATGCCGCCGAGACTGATCTGCTCGATACCCGGCAGGCGCACATCGGCATACTGACCGCGCAAGTAAGCGTAGAGACTGAGGCCGACATCGCGAGCCGGGGATGTCTGTATCTGCGCCTGCAAACCGTAACTACCTTTTAACAGGTCGCGCTGCTGCTCATTGCCGTAGCGCACATCCAACTGCTCGGAGCTAAAGGTTCCATTGGCGACAGCGAGACTTAAACGAGCATAAGCCAACGAAGCCTGCCAAGTGTTGCGCAAACTTAGCTCGATATAATTGCTGGCTTCGCGGTTTGCCAGGCTCTGGTCAAAATCTGAATCCAGGCGACTTTGTTTTTGAAAGTAGCTCAAACTCAAGTCGGCTCGATAAGCTCGGGAAAATGCTAAATAGCGGCCAAAGCCGGCGCTGTAACTGCGCGAGCTGCCGCTCATATCGAGCGCAGAAAAATTACTGCCCAATTCGTAACTGCTGTCGCCACCGCTCAGCCGCACATAGTTGCGAAGATCACCAAAGCGCGCCTGATAACTTAAATAGCCGTGCAAGGTCGCGGCTTCATCATCACTTGCGCCACTGCTTGCCAGCAGCGCAACATCAAGAGAATCAAAACTTCGAAACAGTGCCTCGCCGCGATAACTTGGAATCAAGCGTGTTTCGCCGCTGGCTTTGTTGCCGTAGTCGTCAAGCAATAAACTAAAATGGTGGCGTTTTTTGTCGCTGACTCGAAGGTTCAGGCGAATTTCACCGTCGGCACCAGCGCGCGAATAAAATGGGAAAATTTCGATACCGGCAAGGCTCTGCAACAAACTGACTCGCGCTTCGACGCGCGGAGCGTAAAGACTGCTGCCGACAAGCGAGCTCAATGAGTTTTTTATTCGCCGTTCACTCGCCCGGCTGCGATTAATTATGTGGACATCACTTAACTTCGCTTCTTTATAACTAAAACGAACAAGGCCATCTTTAACTGTTTGCGGAGCCACATAAATGCTGTGAAAGAGCCAGCCCCTGGCTCTGACATACAACGTCAACTTATCGGCAATCTGGTGTAAGTCATCGGCACTGACCCAGTGCTCGGCTTTTTGCAGTTCCCTGTAGGCAAGCTTATTTAACAGCTCAAAATCAACAGCAGCGTCTTGCGCATCGGCCTGCCCTGCCAGCACTATGCGCTCAACCTTAAAGTGCTGTATATCGTTTTCATCGCCGATCTGACTTTGAGCTGACACTAAAACAGAAGCCAGGCTCAGATAACTTAGCAGCACAAATGCTTTTAGCCCCGGCATTGATTCCCCGCTTTGCTTATTTCCGGCATCTATTAAATGTAGTTGAGATACGGCGCCTTAGACCGCCTAGCTATGGTAAGCGGCGGCGGCAAATTCAGACATAGACCAAAAGGGCTAGGCCACGAGCGGTTGTCTAAGCCGGCGCCTGGCCTTCCGGCCGATAGTTAAGCTGCGGCGCCATCGTTAAAGTAGCGTCATTGACAACACAGTTAGCAAACGAGCCCAGCATGTTTAAAAACGCCCAGCTACAACAAGCCTCCGCCGGCGTCAGTGACAAGGTTGTCGCACTGCCCAATCGCCATATACACCCGCAAGCAGCGCAGCAAACCGCGGCTGCGGCACCCAGCGCCAGGCTTAGGGATGAGGTTGAAAAACTGCGGCGCTACGCCAAACGCATTCAGGGCGACAGAGATATTTTCCGTTCGGAGGCTTTGCGCCTGGTGCAAAAATGTGAACAACTAGAGCAAGACTTGGCCGCCGCCCAGCAGCAGCGCCAGCGACAAAAACAGCAGAAAAAAGCACAGCTCAAAAAACAGCTGCTAGCGCAGCTTAAACACGTAGTTAAATTTAGCCTGAAACTAGGCTGCCAGTTAACAGACAAACTGGCTCGGCTCAGCAAAACAATTAAACAAGATTACAAACAACAACTGAGCCTGAGGGCGGAAAAACGCGCACAACAGCGCGCCGTCGACGCACACAAAAAATTAAAACAAGCCCGATACAAACGTCAGGTCCTAATGGCCAAACACCAACCGAGCATGCGCCAGCGCAGCACAAAAAACACTGATTTCAGCGCTTGGCAAGTTCATCCGCGCCGCTAAGCCAGCACAAATAAAGCACCCCCAACTTTGGTGGCCCCGTGCCACCTTTTCTTTTTCTGCACCCTTTTTGTAATTACAGCCCGGGCAGCGCGCTGTGAACGGCTCACAACAGCTTGCATCTCACTCAAAGCTCTGTCTAACTCAAAGCTCCTTCTAACTCAAAGCTCCATCTAACTCAAAAAAGCCCCGGCAAGTGCTGCTGTAATGCGCCGCGTTCTTTAGACCATTCGGGCTAGGCCAAATGAGCAGCCACTAAGGTATCGACTAAGCCGCAAAGCCTACGTAAACAAATCACTTGTAAGCCTGCGTGAAAGGAGCGCTATATTGCACATAACTTAAACAAATAGGCCGCCAGGCATACAGAAACAGAAAGCAGTATGAACGTTAGCAGCACAAACTCAGACCTGATTTGGAAGCTTGCAGGCTTTAATTATCCCGAACAAGCGGTCAGCTTCCTCAAGCGTTTTGAAAGCTCGTTCTGTGTTTTTTCGCGCACCGTCAGCCAGCTTTACAGCAACTACGAGATGCAGCGAGCACCGGGCAATAAAAGTGTTGTGGTCTTGCCCAACCCCTTTGCCCACCACGACAACTACAACGACATCCCCGAAGAGGCTATTTTGCCAACGGGCATGATTGTCAGCCCCGGCGAAATTCGCGGCGAGCAAGACTGGCTGCTGTGTTATCGAGACGGGCCGAGCAGGCGCTGGAAAGGCATGGAATTGGCCCAAGGACTGGCCAAATTTCACAATAAATACGGTGCAGACGACCCATTTTTACCTGTACTTATGAACACCGACTTGCGCAAATGCTCACGCAAAGAGCAGCCGCTGATGCACTTACACCGCATCAGCCTAAAAAAACTCGAGCAGCTTAGTGAACTGCAACGCAAAGATATTCAGCTGACAATAAACGACAAACTCAAACGCCTCGGTCGCTTAATGGCTTAGTGGCTTAGTGGCTTAGTGGCTAACAACTAAAAAGAGCGCTAAAAAGAATAAAGCCCGCTAAAGACAATGCCATTTAGCGGGCTTGAATAAACATCTAAATTAAGACCACTTATTTTTCAAAGCGACGCCGATACAGCGTTGAATTAATTTCTTTTACCGCATCAACCAGCGGTTCGTACGGAAGGTCGGTAACGCTGACAAAACCCACGTTGTAGTTCTCGCCATCGTAAGCACGCCCTGTTAGTGGTGAATCAATATATTGAAACCAATGCACACCAACAAAATACGGGTTGTCGATAACACTGCCGACATACTCCTGATATTTGCGGCCGCGATCGGCCTGGTTTTCAGCGTGAACAAGGCCCGGGTTCAGCAAGCCTGAATCGAGTGAGCCGTTGTGGAACTCGCCAATTATGCTAGGTTTGTCGATGTCTTCTAAGAAACTCCAAAATACTTCACCGTTAATGCCTTCGCGATAAAAGTTATAACTCATTACATCGCTGTATTTAGCTGCCGCGGCGCGAATCTCCGGTGTCATGCCCCAATCCGCAAAGCGCGCACCTAGATAGAGGTGGTTCGGCATATATTGTTTAACCGCTTCGCGCACAATACGAAAATATTCGCTCGCGTATATTTCAAGTAACACCGCAAAATCAGCGAGCATGGCCTCGTTAAAATCAACCAGTTCAACGCCGTCACCCAACGCTTGCCACGAAGCCAGTTCAAGGCCCCAAGCGTGGTTCAACTCGTCAATATTTGCGTAACTGGCTTTTAAAGCCTGCATAAAACGCTGTTTAGTTGGGCTGTCACCGAGCGGGCGGCCGAGTGTATTAATGACCACACCGTATTGGGTCGCCGGCGAACCCATCATGCCCCAGCTTTTTTCATTGTCGATAAAAACCCCAACACACCAAGGGCTATTTTTCACCTCATCGGCAATTTGCTTAGCCGTGGCTTGCGCGCGCTCTTTAAAGAGGGGATCAAACGGGTCGGGCAGTGGCGACCAGTAATCATTGCCGCTGCTGACGGTTTTAAAGTCACCGATAATCCAGCCGTTAGCAAAATACGGTAACTTGTCTTCGTGATAAAACATCGGGTCGACCCAGTTGCCAAAGCTGGTAAAACCCCAGCTCAACATGCGCTTGATCGTGGTGTCTTTCCACTTCTGCATCAATTGGCTTTCATCGTTTGTGCGGTATTTGCGGGCGAGATTTGCGCGATAAAAACTGTAGGTTTCACCTTTGTCAACCGCACCGCTGTGTACTTCGCGGCGATAACCGTAGTGGGCGCCCATTGGCTCATCGTACTTGGGCAACCAGGTAAACATATTTGCCCGCAGTTCGGAACTGACGTACCTGCTCGGCCAGGCTTTTTCCGGGGCGCGGTTTAAACCCAAGCTGTCTTCCGGAGTTAAGTCATCAGCCGCGCGCTGCTTAATTAAATTCTCATCAAAGTCATAACCGGTGATCGTTGATGTATTAGCCATGCGAATATTGGCAATACCGGTTGAGAAAAACAGGTAGCCTTCCGGGTCAACCAAGGCCCAGCGCCCCTTGTATTTTTCGGTGCGGAAATAGCCCGTTGCATCAAGCTTTGGCCCGTCGGCCCAACCGTTATATATACTGCGCCCGGCCAGGGGTTTATCCGTTAATGAAGCGAGTTCTTTATCACTGAGCTGCTGCAGCTGCTCGGTACTCTCAACTTTACTTACCGAACCGTATTTTGTGCTCTGACCAAATTGATCGACAAGGCCCACCAAAAATTGCTCGTCAAAACTTGTAGGTTTAATCAGGCGCAGGTTATCGATATTGATTTTTTTGTTATCGAGTACGCCCCAGACATAAAAACTCAAGCTTTCCACTTGGCTCAAGTCAATAAGCTTGGAGCCGCCGCGCCAGATAATTTGCCGGTAGTCATTGAGCCAGCTCGGCGGATTTGAACGTATCCCGGTCTCCAGCGCTAGCTCAGGCACATTCAGATCAATGTAGTAAGTGTGCTCTGATGCAGCCGGCAGCACAAAACTGCGTATGTGCTTGCTGCCGCTGCTATCGGTGACAGCGGCAAACATATGTATCGAAGTCGGCATCGGGTTTTCGATATCCAGAACCAGCGCAAACTCGCCCTGCTGGCTCCAGTCCCAGGCCTGCTCAGGTTGTAAACTGACCGTGCTTTTGTGGTTGTCGCGCGAGAGAAATTCAACACTGACCTCGCCATCGCGATGAAAGACTTTACTGTGCTCCAGTTTGAACAGGCGCATCGACTCTTTCGCGTCAAAGTCTGCGAGCGGAATTTCACTTGCCGGGCTTTTAACCTGAGGTACAAGGTTTTTTTTACTGGTTTCGCTGTCGTGTTTGCCACACGCGGCGAGCAGGAGCCCGGCTGAGGCTATCGCCACAGAGCCGAAACGAACAAGGCTGGTCATTTTCATAGTGAGCTTTCTTTATCTGTGTAGTTATTAACGCCATAAGCCGGGCGCAGCGCTGGGCGCCGGCTACAAGCAATAATGCCACTGTCGCTTTGAATTCACAAAAGCGCGCGACGAGCTGGTAAAACTGGCACTTTGTTTGGGCACAACTAGGCTAAATAAGCAACGCTCAGCATAGGGACCAGCTCAGTGCATATTTTTAGCAACTCGTTACTCGCCAAACTTTTCAGCCCAATTATTCTAGTCTTCTTACTTGCGCTGGTAGTGGTTTCAATTTTTATTTCGCAGCAAATTCGCAGTAATGCCATTGAGTCTGCCCTGCCCGGAGCGCTGAGCACGGTGCAGCAATACAAAACCATCCGCGCCTATTACACCAAGAATGTTGTGCAAAAAGCCCTCGCCAATTCAAACCTGCGACCCCACTTTGAACACAAAAACAGTGCCGAACACATTCCACTGCCGGCGACCTTTATTCACGACTTAAGTGAAGAATTTGCCAGGCAGGGCATGCATATCAAGCTCTACAGCGAACACCCCTTCCCCAATCGCGCCGCGCGCCGGCTCGACGACTTTGCTCGCGACGCCTGGCGCGCACTCAACCGGGACAGCGACAGCAGTTTTAGCCGCATCGATAGCGTTGACGGCCAGCAGGTGCTGCGTGTCGCGGTTGCCGATACCATGAGTGCACAGGGCTGCGTCGACTGCCACAACAGCCACCCGGATACCCCGCAGAGGGGCTGGAAGCTCGGCGATGTGCGCGGAGTGCTCGAAGTTCAGGTACCCATCGGTGCCCAATTAGCCGCAGGCCAAAGCATGAACCGAGAGCTGATCGCGCTGCTGGTACTTATGCTTCTTATCTTGTTGGTCAGTACCTACTTTTTGTTTCGCACATTTGTCAGCCGGCGGCTCGAGCGAGTCAGCAGCTCGCTCAACACTATTGCCGACGGCAACGGCGGTTTAAACCAGCGCATTGTTTTTCAGAGCAACGATGAACTCGCCGAAATTGCACACGCCTTTAACCGCTTTGTCAGCCGCCTCGAGCTTTCAATGAACGAAGTGGACAGCGAAATGCGCCACCTGCAGCAGACCTCGACCACCTTGCAGCAAGTTGCCGACGATTCCGAACAGTGTAGCTCCGCACAACTTGCCGAAACCGATCAGGTCGCCACCGCCATGCACGAGCTCAACGCCACCGCACAGGAAGTCGCACGCCTGGCAGGGCACACAGCAGAGCACACGGCCACCGCACAGAAACAAGCCCAGTCCGGGCAGAAAATCGTCGAAGACAGCCAACAGGCGGTGCTCGGTTTGTCACAGAAGATGCAAACAGCGGCGCAGACCGTCAGCGAGCTCGAAGAGCATAGCCAAAACATAGGCAGCGTGCTCGACGTCATCCGCGGCATTGCCGAACAGACCAACTTACTGGCCTTAAATGCCGCCATCGAGGCCGCCCGCGCGGGCGAACAGGGCCGGGGTTTTGCAGTTGTTGCCGACGAGGTGCGCACCCTGGCCAGCAAAACTCAAGCTTCGACCGAAGAAATCAACAGCATGATTGCACAGCTGCAAAACGGCACTGGCGAGGCGGTCTCGGCTATTGAGCAAAGCAACGAGAGCTTGCAGCGCAGCCTCGAACTCAGCGCCAGTATCAGCGGCGCGATTACCACGATGGTGGAGTCGAGCAGTGAAGTGGCCAATCTCAATACCCAGATTGCAACAGCCGCTGAAGAGCAGACTTCTGTCAGCGAAGAAATTAATGCCAATATCAGCAATATCAGCGATCTTGCTGCAAAAACCAATGAGAGTGTGCAGGCGCTCAAAGACTCCAGCGGTCAGATCGGCAAGGCCGTGAACGCCGTTACCAGCCAGCTGCAGAGCTTCTCTCAAGACTAGGGCCTTGCGTGCAGGCATAAAAAAAGCCCTCTGCCAGAGACAGAGGGCTCAAAGTTACTTCAGATAACTCTGAAGGGGGGCTCAGTTAGATTTGCGGCGACGCCAGCCTGCGAAGCTCAGCAGTGCGGCAACAAAAGCCAGCTCCGTCACGGCAAACGCACCACCACCTTTAGCACCACTGCCAATCGGCGCACTTGGGCTCGGGCTCACCTGCGGGCTGGGCGCTGCGCTGGGCGCAAAGCTCGGCTGCGGGTTGGCACTTGGCGCTGTGCTCGGCTGAGGCTGCGAGCTTGGCTGAGGATTCACACTCGGCTGCGGGCTCGGCTGCGGCACAAAGCTCGGCTGAGGATTTACACTCGGCTGCGGGCTCGGCTGCGGCACAAAACTCGGCTGAGGATTGACGCTCGGCTGCGGGCTCGGCTGCGGCACAAAACTCGGCTGAGGATTCACGCTCGGCTGTGGGCTCGGCTGTGGATCAAAGCTCGGCTGCGGTGAAGGTACCGGGTTTAAACTTGGGCTCGGGCTCGGCACAACACTCGGTTCGGGGCTTGGTGTTGGCGAAATAGACATCTGCACAAACTCGAGGAAGTCGGCATTCCACTGCCACTGACTCGCACCGTGACTCTCTACACGAACCGTGTAGGTACCGGCGCTGATCAGCACGTCATTGGCGATATCCATCTCCATATAAGCTTCCCAGTCACCGGTACTTACTACCGGTGCAGAGGCAATCTGCTGACCGTCGAGCAAGATACGCACATTGGCACCATTGGCCATCGGGGTAGCGGCTGACAATACCAGGTCGTAGTGACCGGTCTGCTCAAAGCGAACACGATAGTCGGCCCAATCTCCGGAAGTATTGGTGTTGATGCCTACAGGGCTCTTGTTAAAGCCGGGAACATTGTCTGAGCCGCCGTTGGTACCGGTTTCAACAAAGTTTTCAAGCTCAACTTTCAAGCCTTGGGCCGGAACCGGGTCACCGGATACTTGTGGTGACGGGCTCGGCTGAGGCTGCATGCTCGGGGCGATGCTGGGCTGGGCGCTCGGCACAACACTAGGCTCTGGGCTGGGCTCAGGCGCCTGGCTGGGCATTGCGCTCGGCACTGGGCTTGGCTGCATGCTCGGCAGGGCACTTGGGCTTGGAACTGGCGTTGGGCTCGGCGCTGGATCAAAGCTTGGTACAGGCTCAGGCGTCGGTGCGTTATCACCAAAGATCTCGTCGGTTAACTTGCGGATGGCGATCTTATCCATATTCCACTGCCAGGCACCGGCGGCGCCGATGGACTGAATGCGCACGCGGTAAGTGCCGGGAGCGGCAATGCTGAGGCCATTGCTAACAGTGATTGTCTGCATGGCGTCCCAGTCGCCGGTGTTGGGGACCGAAGCGCGGCCAGCACTGCTGCCTTCAACAAACACTTCAATACCACCGCCGCTTGGAGACCCTAGCTCTGCCTGCAACTGGTAAGTACCGCGCGAGGCAAAGTCGATATTGTACTCAGCCCAGTCACCGGTCTGGTTGTTGTTGATATTGCCTTTTTCAACGCTGATTTCGAAACCGCCAGCGGCGCCGCCAGTGCTATCAAAATCTTCCGCTTCAATCACGGTTTGCGGCGCTGAGCCATCGACAACTTCAACAACTGTTTGCCCGGTGAAACCACCGTCGTGAGTGCGGGCGCTGATTGTCGCGCGGCCAAGGCTTACCGGAGTGACTACGCCGTCCGCAACAGTGGCAACTGACTCGTCGCTGCTTTGCCAAGTGATGCCCTGGTTACTCGCATCAACAGGCTCAATGGTCGCGTCAATAGTGAAGCTTCCACCTGTTGGCACGAGGGTGAATTCAGGGTTGAGCTCAAGTGATTCAACCGCAAGCACTTCGGTGCGAATGCTTACACTGGCTTCAAGGCTGGTGTCGGCAACACTGCGCGCACTGATATTGACACTGCCGGCAGCATTGGCGGTTACAAGCCCGTCGGCATCGACACTGGCAATTGCCGGGTTAGAACTGGTCCAGGTCACGGCGCGGTTAGGCGCATAAATAGGACGCACAGCTGCGCTCAACTGCTTAGTACTGCCGACATAGAGCTTGCTCGGCACACCGGCAATACCAACGCTGGTCGGTACCAACTGGCTGACCGTTACCGAAACAGTCTCGCTCATGCCGCCGGCGCGACCGGTAATGGTAGCACTACCCATGCCGGTACCCGTTACCAGGCCGTTGGCATCAACCGACGCCACACTCGGGTCGCTGGAAGTCCAGGTAACGCGCTTGTCGGTGGCATTCGCCGGAGTCAGCTGAACCCCGAGCGCCTTGGTTTCGGTAACCTTCAGAGCCAAACTGGTCTCGGCAATAGCAAAACCAGTCAGCGCGGAACAACCGTCACAGCTGCCCGGTGTTGAACGGGTGATGTCGGTGTCAAAATCCCAGACCTGAATAGCCATAGAAGCCAGTTGGCCCGCTGGCAGGAAGCTGAACTCAACACTGTTGTTGCCATCGGCAGCTAAGTACTCAACCGGGAATGGAAACTCGAGTGTCGCCAGAATCAAACCTTCCTGACCTTCACCTCGCAGATCATTGTCGAGCGTTACTTCATTGCCGTTGATGGTCAGGCTGGAGCGATTGACGCCGTCAGCACCAAAGTGACTGAGGAAAAACGCACCGGTTACACGCAGCTGAGCTTCACCTTTGGCGGGCTTAGACACACCGTTTACTTGCGCAGAAACATTGGAACCACCTGCAGCCACACGGTGAGGCGCAGCGGCAGCCAGCGGCTCGGCGCTGAACTTGGCTTCGTTGTTGTTAAACGCGGGGTTGATGGCGCTGGCGTACTCGATGTCGAGCACGATGGTCGAATCGGCGCCAACCACCAAAAACTCGGGCAGAGAAGCGAGTTCGGCTTCAGCCATAATGGGCTTGCCCGTGCCGTTGCTGGTGTTGTTATCGGTATCGATAGCTTCGTCGAGATAGAGATGGCGCATCGAGATGCTCTCAATGCTGTTGCCGCTAATACCGGCCCAGCTCAAATCAACCTCGGTATCAACCGTTTCCATGCTGTTAATAATGACGTAGAGGTGGTTTTCACCGTTTTTGTCATTGTTATTAACATAGGCGTCAACCTGGATGTCGCGGTCGCTGGAGAAGGTATCGAGGCGCGTACCATCGATGTCGCGCCACAGCTCATACCAGTGAATAGACGCGTTAAAGTTCCAGGTACAGTTGGTGTAGGCGTCAGCCGTTGAATCACAAGTGCTGTAGTCGCGATCGAGCAGAGACTGGCTGTACGGCTGCTCTTTACCCAAATCACCCCAGGCGCCTTTCACCACAATAAACGGCAGGCTCATGGTGATGTAGTCTGGACGCTCGAGGAACTGCATTTGCATTTGCGAGAACGGCTTGAGCTTTTCCCAGCGCATGCGCGAGCGGTCAATAACCGTACCCATCTTCTGATAGTCACCGGTAACCGAGCCAAACTCGGAAACGATCACTTCTTTTTTGGGGCCCGGTACCATTTTATCGTCGTACCACTCGAGCAGGTCCATGACCGCTTCACTGTGCGAACCGGTACGCACACGACCACCGGCAGTACTCCACAGCGGCCAGTCGTACAAGTGAATGGAGTAAAAGTCCATATTCTCACCGGCGACGTCGAGGAACTGCTTCCAAATTACGTCCCACTGATACCACTCGCGGCCAGTGTCGGTGTCGTTCATGGTCGGCGAGGCCGCAAAAATTTCGTCGCGAATGCGATCTTTCAGCGCTTTGTTCTCCGGCGTATCGGCGCCGTAAAACGCCGTCAGTAAGGCTTCACCTTTGAGGCGAGGCGCGCCAAAGGCGGTCGCATCACCGAGGTGGAAATCGTGCAGACCCCAGGTCATACCGCCGACTTTCGGTGCTTTGTCACCGAGCTTGGCACGCACGGCGTCGGCCATGGCATTGTGGTAGTCAAACAGCGCTTCCCAGGTGTTCACATGGCCTTCCGGGCCTGTGGTATTCATCTGCATATCCGGCTCGTTGACCACTTCCCAGTAGTGCGGCATCGGCATTTTTGCATCGTCGCCGGTATCGCGCAGATACGCTTCTTCGAGGAAGGCTGCAACCCAGTCACCGGTTTGTTCATTGGTGCGCGGGCGCCACGGGTTGTCAGACTCGAGGCCGCCACCAAACCAGCTGTAAGTCGACCAGTTGGGGAATGCCGGGTGAGGCTGGGTTGCACCAATCATGTACTTGGTGCGATCAAAGTATTCCTGCGAATCAATATATTTAGTTTGCAGGTTCAGGTGATAACCGTCGATCTGGTCTTTTAAGCTATCGCGGCTGAATTCATCGAGGAAACCCCAGGGGAATAGCTCATCCTGCGGTGGTGGCTGGGTCGGGTCACCTTCGGTCTGCTTAAAATAATACATCGATGTGCCCGCATCGCGACCAAAGTGCGCGCCGAGCTCCATCAGGTAGTCGAGCTTTTCTTTCTCACCTAAGAATTCGTTTTCAATAGGGCTGGCGTGAATAGTAATTCGACGCTCGCGCTCAAACTGGTTGGCGCCGTTAACGCTGTGTTTGACGTTGGCATTGATATCTACCTTGACTGGTTCAGCGCCACTCAGTGATGCAAGACCACCGGCACTAAGCGCTGTAATAAGCCCGATAGCAGACTTCAACGGTTTTTTCTTAAACATACGGTTTCCCATAAGATCTGAGGCCTCAATTCAATCGGTACAACTTCCCGAGTTCATAACTCAAAGAATGACTAATACTTTGTTATGACGAGCCCTCTCTTATGGCGGGCTTATTAGTTAAAACACGATTTCGCAAACTATGACGCAGTTCAAAAAGGCATTTGAGCCAAAGTCCGGCTGCCGTGTCCGCAGCGCGGTAGCTGGGTTCGCAGCTCAGGGACAGGCCCCCGTAATTACTGGGGCTTGAGACATACACCCTGTGTCTGCAAGGCCACCTTAGAGAGATGCCGCAGGGCACTAAATACGAAAAGGTACTGACAGCGACAGGCTGCGCTCAGTCAAAAGGCGCAATTTTTCGCTACAACACATACACAGGCACAAAGCCCGCAGCGTAAGGCGAGTGAAAATAACGAGAACCGGTTCAAAGAAGCCGTGGAAGTGCATCACTTATAAACAGATGCACAGCGAACCCAATTAAGCCCAAAGCATGAGAAAACTGACGATATAAAAAACCCGCTCAGAGAGCGGGCTGGGAAGCGGGCCCAATAAGCTAGGCCCGTACACGGGGTAAACCATGTGTCGCAGGCAGGGCCTGCGAACTTTGCGCCTTACTGCGCGCTAAAAGTGAAACTGTCGAGGAAGAAATGCCACTTCAATACCGAGCTTGTCGCCTCGATACGCACCGTGTGTTCACCGGCACTAACATCGATGCCGCTGGCAATGGCGTGCTCGGTAAACTCATTGAGGCTGCTGCCGTGAACAGGAGCTTCGGCAACTTCCACACCGTCGATATAAACCCTGGCATTAGAATCGGCGCTCTCCATCGTCGCCGCCATAAAGCTTAAATCGTAACGGCCCGACGTCGGGAAGCTGACTTTGTAATCGGCCCAGCCGCCGGTCAGGATATGATCGGCAAAGGTGGTAGTGCCCCAGAAGGTGCGGGTCGTAAAGCCGTCCTGAGTACCGCCGGTTTCAAAGAATGCCTCGCCTTCGACCAGAATCGGCTCTCCTGGATTAGCACTCGGAGACGGACTTGGGCTAGGGCTCAAACTCGGGCTCGGTGAAGGGCTGGGCGAGGCCTGGCCTGCACTGGCCTCAAAGCTGAGGCTATCGGCGTTCCACTGCCATGCAGCGGAACCCCAGCTTGCAACGACCAGCTCGTGCACACCGGCGCCGATAGTGACAGCATCCGATATATCGAAGTCCCAATAAATATCCCAGTCACCGGTTGCCGCGAGCTCGGAGCGCGCAACTTCGACACCGTCAATGCTCACACTTACACCCAGCTGACCACTTACCGGCGACGCCGCGCTCAATACCAGCTTGTAAGTACCGCCGGCGCCAAAGTCGACATTGTATTTGGCCCAGTCGCCGCTTGTATTGAAGTTAATGGTAGAACCGTTGCTGTTAAAGCCAACAACCGAATCCCACTCAACTGGCGCACCGTTTTTACCTGTATCGACAAAATCCTCAAGCTGCAGTAGTACATCACCCGGCGGCAAACTTGGGCTCGGTGACGGGCTCGGGCTCACACTTGGGCTTGGCGAAGGGCTCGGGCTCATTGAAGGGCTCGGCGAAGCACTGGGGCTGGCCGATGGGCTGGCGCTCGGCGACGTACTTGGCGACGGGCTCGGGCTCGGGCTGGCAGGAGGGTCGACCAGCAAGATCGGGGTTAAGAAACGCAGGGTAAATTTGTCTGCATTCCACTGCCAGTCGGCCGAGCCGGAGCTGGTTAAACGAACGGTATAAGTACCCGGGCTAGCAATAGGCAGGCAGTTACAAACATTAACTGTTTGCATCGTATCCCAGCCCTGCGGATCCGGCCCGGTGGCCGCCAGCGCTTTAGTCACAACCTTTTGACCATTTATCGAAACATCGACACCGGCACCACTTTCTGTTGGTGAACCGTAATCCAGATTCAGCTGATAAGTGCCCTTTTGAGTAAAGTTCACCTGGTACTCAACCCAGTCGCCTTTTTGGTTGTTATTGATATGGCCTTTTTCAAGATCTTTGATAAAACCTTGATTCGGGCCACCGGTCGCACTGAAGTTTTCAGCTTCAACCACCGAACCACCGGGGGGAACCTGCACAACAACCACATAAACACGGTCTTCAAAACCGCCGTCAACAGATTTACCAGTGATATAGGTTTCACCGACTGCAACCGGCATAACCACACCGTCGACAACCGTTGCCACGCCGCTGTTGAGGCTGCTCCACGTCACTCGCTGATCGCTGGCATTGGCCGGGCTAAACTCGGCACTGATTTCAAAGCTTTCACCGAGCGGTACGATGGTCGCTTCTGGATTCAAGTTCATCGCCGTTGGTCGCAGCATTTCAACTTTGAAGCTTGCACTGCTCTCAATATCGCCGTCGTCAGTGCGCACAGTAATCACCGCAGTACCGGCACTGAGGGCCTGCACCACACCGCTGTCATCTACGCTGGCAATCGCCGGTGTTTCACTGTTCCAGTGAACCTTGCGATTTTCTGCGTGAATCGGGCGCACGGCTGCACTTAGCTGCTTTTCACTGCCGACATAGAGCACTGAGGGCACACCGACAATGCCAACACTCTCGGGCGAGAGTTTGCTGACGCTAACGGTGACATCCTGACTGGTGCCGGTCTCAGCATTAAATGCACTGATCGTTGTCGAACCGACCCCAGTACCAGTAATCAAACCGTTTTGATCAACCGACGCAACATAGCTGTTATTTGACGACCAGCTAAGTTCTTTGGCGCTGGCGTTAGCGGGCAGGAAGCTGGCGCCGATAGCGACAGACTCGGTAACCTGCAAAGCGACATTGCCCTGATCCAGGCTGAAGCTGCTGACGGCAGTACACGGCGAGCAGCCTTCGGCGGAACGCACAACATCGGTATCCATATCCCAGACTTGCATACTGACCGAGGCGACGTCACCGGCGGCCACCAGGCTCATTTCAATATCGTTATTGCCGTCGTTGGCGAGGTATTCAACCGGCACCGGTACTTCGATGGTTGCCAAAATATTGTCCTGGCCAAAGTCTTCACCGCGCAGGTCGTTATCCAGAGCCACTTCGTTGCCATTGACTTTCACGTATGAACGACTCCAGCTGTCGCTGAGCAAATGGCTGTAAAAGAAACTACCGGTAATTCGCAGCTGGGCTTCACCGAGTGCAGGTTTATTCACCCCATTAATTTTGGCATTGATCGGCGCGCCGTTTGAAGTGCCAACCCGATAGGGCTCAGCGCTGCTTAGCGGCTCGCCAAAATAGCGCGTTTCTTTATTTTCGAAACCAAGTGAAATCGCATTGCTGTATTCGATATCGAGAATAATCGTCGCATCGGCCCCAACCGTTAATTCTTCCGGCAAAGTCGCCAAGCTGGCATCGGCAAAAATAGGCTTGCCAAAACCGTTGGCACTGTTGCCATCGACATCAATGCTTTCATCGAGGTAAAGGTGGCGCATGTTAATGCTGCGGATGCTATTGCCGCTAATGCCGGCCCAACTTAAATCGACATCGGTGGCTTCGGTGTGCATGCTGTTAACAATAACGTAGAGGTGGTTTTCACCTTTGGCGTCGTTGTTATTTACATAGGCATCAACCTGAATATCGCGATCACTGGAGTAGGTATCAACACGTGTACCTTCGACATCGCGCCACAATTCATACCAGTGAATAGACGGGTTAAAGTTCCAGGTACACGAATCGGGAATATAGGTTCGATAATCAACACCGTCGATAATCTCGCCTTCTAAGTCTTCTTCACCACAAGTACTGTAATCGCGGTCGAGCACACTTTGCGAATACGGCTGCTTCCAGTTCAGATCCCCCCATGCGCCTTTAACAACAATAAACGGCAGCGAGGTGGTCACTAAGTCTGGGCGTTCAAGAAATTGCATTTGCATTTGCGAAAACGGTTTTAATGCTTCCCAGCGCATACGCGTGCGATCGAGCACGGTGCCCTGCTCTTGATACAAACCATTTACCGTACCAAATTCACTGACAACAAATTCGCGTTTTTTGCCGTTCGCCAGCGGCGGCACCATGGTTTCGTCGTACCACTCGAGTAAATCCATCACCGCTTCACTGTGAGCACCAGTGCGAATACGGCTGCTATTGGTTTTCCATTTTGGCCAGTCGTAAAGGTGAATGGCGTAAAAGTCCATATTGGCACCGGCAGTGTCAATAAAACTTTTCCACAAGACATCCCACTGATACCAAGCGCGCGAGGTATTGCCATCTTGCATAATTGGCGAATCGTCAAAGATAGTTTTGAGTTTTTCGCGAATTGGGCGGTTGGCTTCGTTGTCCTGATAAAAAGCATCGATCAAGGCCTGGTTGCGAAGGCGCGGCTGGCCACTGGCCGTTTGATCACCCAAATGAAAGTCGTGTAGCCCCCAGGTCATACCGCCAATCAGCGGCGCTTTATCACCGAGGCGCTGACGCAGCACGTCGGCGACTGCGTTGTGCATTTCAAACAGCGATTCCCAAGTGTGAACATGACCCTCGTGGGAAGTGGTATTTAGCAACATATCCGGTTCGTTCAGTACTTCCCAGTACTTCGGCATCGGCAATTTGTTTGGGTTGCCTTCATCGCGAAGATAAAATTCCTGCAAATAATTTGCATACCACTCGGCCGCTTCCTCATTAGTACGCGGGCGCCATGGATTATCCGTACCGATGCCACCGGCAAACCAACTGTATGAAGACCAGTTCGGCATGCCGGGCCGCGGCTGCCCGCCCATAATCATATTGTCGGTGCGATCGTAATACTCCATCGCGTCGGCATAGGTGTTTTCCAAAGCCCAGTGATAATCGTTGGCTCTTAAGCTAAAAGCCTCGCGGTCAAAAATGTGGGCGTAACCGTAGGGGAAGGCCTCTGCATCAATTGCAGCATTCGGATCGCCTTGGGTCTGCTCAAAGTACCATTTTGGTGTACCGGTATCGCGACCAAAATGTACGCCGAGTTCCATTAAATAATCGAGCGTTTCTTTCTCGCCAATAAATTCATTTTCGATTGGGCTGGCGTGCATCAAAATTCGACGCTCGCGACCAAAATTAGATACATCGTTGACGGAGTGTTTGATATTGGCATTGATGTCGACTTTGACACTATTTGCCGCCGCTTGCCCTGCAAGCCCGACAAGCAGCGATCCGACGGCCACAGCCAATGGATGCTTTTTAGACATAAGTCCCTCTAATTAAAAATTATTTTTATTTTTCAAACTAGAAGCTTGAAATTACATGTAACAACCAGCCAGCTGCCAAATAAACAAGCAGACCAGACAAGCGACAGGTAAAAACATTCGCTAGATGCGAAAACACCCAAACCCGACAAAACCTGTATTTTTTACAAAATTTTCCGAGCCTGGAGATAGTAAAGGCAGGGGCAAAAGTTACCAGAATGAAATTCTGGCTCATACTCAAAGCACTGAGATACTCAAATAGAAGGTGTTACATACAAACAGCAGGTGAGATTATTTTTGCGCCACACTGGGAATTATCGTTACGGCAGATGTTACAAAGACGTAAGTACAAAAAAACCAATGACGCGTAAAACAACACAAAAAAGGGATTTTAATACTTATAATCTTTCGAAATAAAAACCCAAGGCCAGACAAAACTAATACTAAGGCACCAGCTAAAATATTGCGCACGCATTAAGCTCACACCAAAGCACCAACATTATTCCGGATAACTTAAATGGGGCGCAGCTTATACAAGGCGCGCCCGCACAAAAAAGCAAAACTAAAAAACAGAAAACTAAAATTAATGCGAGCTTTCAAACTCCTGCTGTAACTTTTCAGTCTTTAAGCGCTCTTGCTCTGCCAGTTGTTTTTTAAGTTTTAGGTTCTGTTGTAACAGTTGGGCGATGTATTTTGATTGGTCCCGCTCTGCTTTTGGCTGAACCATAGGCGAAGTATCGTATTGCTTTAAATACTTTAATGATGGCTCAACGGAACTAAAACTTAAGCTCGCCGATTGCGGTTGATGTTCACCGGCAAACTGAACTTTTGCCGTAACAGTAATAACTCCGGCCACATCCGTGGACTCAAGGATAATCGCCGCCGTGCCCCATTCAATTTGTTTAGGGTTTAGATTAAGGCCGTCGGCACTGACGATCTTCGCCGGCCCCTGCACACTAAATTCAATAAAGTGCCTGTCAAAACGCTTAACAACGGCGTCTTTATCCGCCATCGCCGCGACCACAACAACTTTATCACTGCCATCGGCTTGAAGATCGAGGCCCTCGTTATCAACACTCAACAATAGCTGGCTCGGTCGCAGCGATGCATATTTTTTATGGTCGGCCACCTCTTTGCCAGCAATAAAACAGCGCGCCCACAAAAAGGCATCGCGCGGTGTTAGCGCGTGACCAAGCGTGTGCATATCGTTAAAGTCGTAGACATTTTCAAATTTTACAATAGCTTTTCTGTGAGGGTGATCGGCCTGAGCTGTCGACTGGCGATATACTTTTCCATCTTTGTGCACCTGCAAGCTGACTTCATCGCAGTTTGAATAAACCTCAACATCGCTCGACGAAAACGGGGTAAGTTCGTGCGCAACGTAAATATAGGGGCCAGTATCAGTCAGGCTGTCAGCATTAAACTGGCGAGGCCTCTGAGACTGAAACATATGATAAGAGAGCTTGGGCTGTCGAAAACTATCCATCGCACCGCCTTGAAAGGGATCGGGGTGATAACCGCGCTGGTGATCAAAGGGGTGCCACAAAGCGCCGCCAAAATAACCGCCATTCGAGCTTTTAACTGCGCCCCATATACTGTCGAGTATGTAACTGTACCAGCGCGCCTGATGCAACATCGGCTCTTCACCCCAGGCGCGATTAATACGGCTAAACGAGTTCTGCGCATTCCAGTCATCCACCCAATCGCCCCACTCGCGGGTAAAATAACTTACCTTGGCATCGGCAAGCTCGGGGCTTGGCGCCGCGCCGTATTGCACTGGAAAAATCTCACCGCCCTTGGCATGCGCGTCAGAGGCAGCGTAAGCGCCGGGCTGTTCGCGCTCGACCAGGGTTTTTACTTTTTCGGCAAAATATTCTGGGTACCAGGTTTCATTTAAAATAGGCTCCCACAAAAATGCAGACGCGTGGTTTCTATCCCTGCGAATCATATTTTTAATATCGGCATAGACACGCTCTTCAAAGGGGCCTTCATCGTTCCAGAACTGCCATCCCGGCGTTGTCACAATCACCAGCAAACCGAGCTCGTCTGCGGCATCCATAAAAGCAGGGTCTTGCGGGAAGTGCGCATTGCGAATTAAATCAAACCCCGCATCTTTAAGTTTTTTAGCATCGCGCCAGTGCAGCGAGTTTGGCAGCGCGTGGCCAAGTACGGCGAAGTCTTGGTGGCGATTGGCACCGATTAAGGGGCGCTTATAGGCTTTGCCATTTAACCAGAAACCGCCGTTGGCCCAACCTTTAAACTCAACTGAGCGTACGCCGATGCGCCGTTTATAGCCGTCAATCACACGCTTATTGCCGCCTTTAATTCTGACTTCAAGCTCATATAAGTACGGCGACTGCGGCGACCAAAGATTGGGCTTATTAAGCTTGATTGTTGCGCTAACACTGGCATCGCTTTTAGCGGCGACATTTATTGCACTGCGGCTTTGGGCAACGATATGGCCGCCCTTGTCTTTAACGACATAGTTGAGGAGGCCAGAAAAATCTTCAGCTTTTTCATTAACAATATGCGCCTGTACATCAATCTCGGCGCTGCTATCGCTGACATGCTTGTAACGAACAAACAAACCTCCCCCGGCAACCTTGTCTTGATAATTGGCATCGCTGATATAGAGCTTGTTGTGGCTCACCAACCACACGTCGCGATAAATACCGCCAAAATACGTAAAGTCCAGCCCAGCCTGGGGTTTACCGGGAGGAAAATTCGCATCGTCGCTATTGTCGGCTTTCACCGCAATGATGTTGTCTTCACCCAGGTTTACATATGCACTGATATCCACCACCGCCGGTAAATAACCGCCAAAGTGCTGTTTGAGCAAGTGACCATTCACATAGATTTCAGCCTTGCCCATAATGCCTTCAAAATTCAAAAACAGCTTTTTGTTTTTAAATGCCGAAGCCAGGGGCAAGCGCTTGCGATACCAGCTGACGCCGCGATAATTGACGCCGCCACTGGCGTTGACGGGTAGATATTCAATGCCGTGAGGTAAATTAACCAGCGGCCAGCGGCTGTCATCAAGCCCCGGCGCCTCGGCGCCACTGAGTTCACCTTTATAAAAACGCCACTGCGGGTTTAAGCTGTACACTTCGCGCCCGCTGTCGGCGAGCTCGTAAAAACCCGCGCTCGAAAACTTGGGCTGGTACTCCGCTGCGGCAGCTGCAGCGTAAGCCCAGGCAAGGCCCCCTGCAAACCATATAACCAAAAACGCCAGCAGCTTTTTAGCAGAAATAGAAAAAGACCGGGAGCAAAAAAAAGATAAAACCCGCAACAACATCATAGATGTTCCCAACATATAAAAATAAGCATACGAGCTTAGTCTACACGCCGGTAAGCCACCTTTAAAAAACTGAACCGCTGAACTTTAAAATAATGCTTTTTATTAAAAACAATAAGCTATTCAAATAAGCAGGCAAAAAAAAACCGACCCTGTTTAAGGGGCCGGTTTTTTTTGGCGGACTTAGCCTCGCGCTAGCGGGCTAAGTTATCTCGAAAAGCTTACTTTGCAGTGAAAGTGAAGCTGTCGAGGAAGAAGTGCCACTTCAGAGTTGAACCAGTTGCTTCGATACGGATGGTGTGCGTACCGGCGCTAATGTTCAAACCACTGGCAATGGCGTGCTCTTTAAATACGTTGAGGTTATCACCGTGTACAGGCGCTTCAGCAACTTCAACGCCGTCGATATAAATCTTGGCATTGGAGTCAGAGCTCTCCATAGATGAGGCAATAAAGCTCAGGTCGTAATTACCGCTCGCAGGGAAGGTCACTTCATAGTCAGCCCAACCACCGGTCAGCACGTGATCGGCAAAGGTGGTGGTGCCCCAGAAGGTGCGCGTGGTGAAACCGTCTTGAGTACCACCGGTGGCAACCCAGTTTTCAGCTTCGGTCAGAATTGGCTCACCGGCGTCTGGCGCGGGGCTAGTTTCTGGTGAAGGCTCAACTGAAGGCACTGGAGACGGCTCAAGGCTGGGCTCTGGGCTAGGCTCAGTACTGCTAACTAAGCTGAAAGTCAGCTTGTCGGCATTCCACTGCCAGTCAGAGGCACCCTGGCTCTGTACACGCAAGGTGTAAGTGCCGGCACTGATCACAACATTCGTAGCGACAACTTGTGACTCGTAGGCTTCCCAGTCGCCGGTAGCGCTGAGGCCAGAGGCAGCAATTTGAGTACCGTTGAGGCTAACAGCCACACCGAGCTCACCAGTCATCGGCGACGCAACATCGAGAACAATGTTGTAGGTGCCAGACTTAGCGAAGCTAACAGTGTACTCAGCGTAGTCACCGGTGGTGTTCCAGTTGATGGTAGAACCGTTGACGTTAAAGCCGTTGATGCTGTCGCCGCCAATCGCAGCGCTGTCGCGACCGGTGCTGTCGAAGTCTTCAATTTCAACAACTACGTCGTCGTCACCGCCAACAGGAGGCAGGCTTGGGCTAGGCACTGGGCTCGGGCTCACAACCGGAGACGGGCTCGGGCTAGGCGCAACAGAAGGCGCTGGGCTCGGGCTAACTACCGGAGATGGGCTCGGGCTTGGGCTAACTACCGGAGACGGGCTCGGGCTAGGCGCGGTCGACGGCGCAACACTTGGGCTAGGCGCAGGCGTTGGGCAGTTAGGCGCACATGCAGAGGCCTTGAGCAGCTGCAGGCCAATCTTATCGGCATTCCACTGCCACGCTTCAGCAACACCAACAGACTTGATGCGAACAGTGTGGGTACCGGCACTAGGAACGTTGATCGCGTTGCTCACAACAGTCTCTACGTGCATGTCCCAACCGCCAGTCGCAGGCAGGCCAGCTCTAGCATTGGCAACTTCATTGATGCTTACTTCAATACCAGCGTTGGTCATTTCAGTACCGTAGCTGATGGCAAATTGGTAGATACCAGCGTGCTCGAAGTTCCAGACAAAATCAGCCCAGTCACCAGTTTGGTTGTAGTTAATGTTGCCAGCAGCTTCGTTCAGCTCAAAACCACCTGCACTACCGCCGGTTGCATCGAAGGTTTCAGCCTCACGCCAAACCATTGCACCCTGAGGGTCGACAACTTCAACAGTAATGGTATCGCTCAGGTTTGTGCCGTCGATGGTGCCGGTAATCGTCGCAGTACCTTCACTCAGAGCAACAATGTCACCGCCAACTACATCGGCAACGCCTGGGTTACTAGAGCTGTACTTAACATTCTGCAAAGAAGCGTTAGACGGGCTAATGCTAACCTGTACAGGCAGCGAATCACCGTTAGGCATCAGAGTCGTTTCTGGCTCGAGGCTCAGAGTTTCAGGCATCAGGATTTCAGCGCTGATAGAAGCCGTTGCAGCAATACCGTTGCTGGTAGTGGCTGTAATAGTCGCCGTGCCGGCAGCTTCAGCAGTTACTTCACCAGAAGCGCTAACACTGATAACAGCGGGATTAGAAGACTTCCACTCAACAGAGCGGTTGGGGGCGTGGATAGGACGAACCGCGGCACTCAGCTGCTTGCTTGAACCAACAAACAAAGTGCTAGGCACACCGACGATACCAACGCTGTCCGGAGTCAGAGCTGTTACGTTTACGCTTACAGTGTCAGAGATAGAACCGTCAACAGAAACAGCAGTAATGGTCGCAGTACCAACACCGGTACCAGTTACCATACCGTTAGGATCTACCGAGGCAACGCTTGGGTTGCTTGAAGTCCAGCTCGCAACTTTATTGCTCGCATTTGCAGGAGAGAACGAAGAGGTCAGAGCTTGTGACTGAGTCACTTTAACGCTAACGCTGTTCTCAGCAACGCTGAAGCCTTCAACTGCAACAGTTTCAGTCGCTTCAGTTGAACGAACGATGTCGGTGTCGTGATCCCAAACTTGAATCGCCATAGAGGCCAATTGACCGGCAGGCAGGAAGCTGAACTCAACAACGTTGTTGCCGTCTGCAGCTAAGTACTCAACCGGGAATGGGTATTCCAAAGTCGCGAGAATCAAACCGTCTTGGCCTTCACCGCGCAGGTCGTTATCCAGAGCTACTTCGTTGCCGTTAATGGTCAGGCTAGAACGCTCTACACCGCTGTCGCTGTAGTGGCTCAGGAAGAAAGCACCAGTAATACGGATCTGAGCTTCACCTTTAGCAGGCTTGCTAACACCATTTACTTGAGCAGTGATGGTAGAACCGTTGGCATCAACACGATACGGATCAGCAGAAGACAGAGGCTCGGCGCTGAACTTGGTTTCGTTGTTGTTAAACGCTGGGTTAATAGCGCTGGCGTACTCGATGTCGAGGATGATGGTTGCATCAGCACCCACTACCAGAGACTCAGGCAGAGAAGCCAGAGATGCTTCAGCCATAATTGGCTGACCTACACCGTTACCAGGGTTGTTATCCGAGTCGATCGCCTCGTCGAGGTAGAGGTGACGCATCTGGATGCTCTGAATTGCGTTGCCGTCGATGCCGGCCCAGCTCAGATCAACTTCAGTGTCAGAAGTTTCCATGCTGTTAACGATGACGTACAAGTGGTTCTCACCGTTCTTGTCGTTATTGTTAACGTAGGCATCAACCTGAATATCGCGGTCGCTTGAGTAGGTGTCGAGACGGGTACCGTCTACGTCACGCCACAGCTCGTACCAGTGGATGCTCTCGTTGAACTCCCAGGTACAGTTGGTGTACGCATCTGCAGTAGATTCACAGGTGCTGTAGTCACGATCGAGAATAGACTGGCTATACGGCTGTTCTTTACCGAGATCACCCCAGGCGCCTTTAACAACTACGAAAGGCAAAGACATGGTGATGTAGTCAGGACGCTCGAGGAACTGCATCTGCATTTGTGAGAAAGGCTTCAGCTTTTCCCAGCGCATACGTGAACGGTCAATAGTCGTGCCGTTTTCCTGGTAAGAACCGGTTACAGAACCGAACTCGGAAACGATCACTTCTTTCTTGGGACCAGGAACCATCTTGTCGTCGTACCACTCGAGGAGGTCCATAACCGCTTCACTGTGCGCACCGGTACGGACTTTACCGCCCTGGGTTTGCCACAGAGGCCAGTCGTACAAGTGGATAGAGTAGAAGTCCATGTTCTCACCAGCGGTGTCGAGGAATTGCTTCCAGATCACATCCCACTGGTACCAGCTGCGGCCGGTATCGGAATCGCTCATCGTAGGTGATGCAGCAAATTCGCCGCGAATACGGTCTTTCAGAACTTGGTTATCAGCAGTGTCAGCGCCGTAGAAGGCCGTCAACAGAGCTTCATTTTGCAAACGAGGCGCACCGAAGGCGGTTGCATCGCCGAGGTGGAAGTCGTGCAGACCCCAGGTCATACCACCAACTTTTGGCGCTTTGTTGCCAAGGCGCGCACGGATCTCGTCGGCCATTACATTGTGGTATTCAAACAGCGCTTCCCAGGTGTTCACATGGCCTTCGGGGCCAGTGGTGTTCATCTGCATATCCGGCTCGTTGACGACTTCCCAGTAGTGCGGCATAGGCAATTTAGGGCCGGTTTCGTCTTCGCGCAGGTAGGCTTCTTCAAGGAATTCAGCAACCCATTTACCGGTTTGCTCATTGGTGCGCGGGCGCCATGGGTTCTCGGTGTCGAGACCGCCGCCGAACCAACTGTAGGTAGACCAGTTAGGGAAAGCAGGGTGAGGCTGAGTCGCGCCGATCATGTACTTGGTGCGATCGAAGTATTCCTGCGAATCTACGTATTTGTTCTCCAGGTTGTAATAATAACCATCGACCTGGGTTTTCAAGCTTTCGCTGCTGTGCTCGTCAAGGAAACCGTAAGGGAATACGTCGTCTGCAGCTGGCGGACGAGTTGGGTCACCTTCGGTTTGTTTGAAGTACCACATGGAAGTACCGGCGTCGCGACCAAAGTGAACACCGAGCTCCATCAGGTAATCAAGCTTTTCTTTCTCGCCAATAAATTCGTTTTCAATTGGAGAGGCGTGCATGGTAATGCGACGCTCGCGCTCAAACTGGTTGGCGCCATTTACGGAGTGTTTAACATTAGCGTTAATGTCAACTTGAACTGCGGCACTTGCCGATGTAGCTAGGCCTACACCACCGGCAACAACAGCGCCAATTACGCTACTTAATAGCGCTTTTGGATGCTTCTTAAACATAAATCCCTCGGATTATTTTTATATTGAGAAATTTGCCTTTTAAAATGCAATTATTCTTATTATCAATGTGCCTTCAGCCGTAGCTTTCAGGCTGATAAGAACGACCGGGTAGCCGGGTGAAACTAATTAGGGGTTCTTATCGCTTTAAGTTAATAGTTAGAACTCTTCCGTCATTGAAAGAGCCTTCATCCTTAAAGCGCCCACCTAATCGTCAGACAATCTTTACACGCTTGGCGCAAGACCTTTGAACAAACAGGTTTTTTTTGAAAAGCCATATGTAAGTGCTTTTCTTGGCATCAGACGTTCTTTGTGGGAACCACTGAGCGGTCCCGACTCTACGCGCGCGGCTTTTTAACTGTCCATAGCTTCTGTCCGCTTTTTTAATGTATACAAAGCCATTTAGACCTAAAAGCTCTAAAAGAAACCTCAGAAATTAGACAAAGGTAAAAAACCTGGAACTTTTAGATGAAAAATACGACACAAGCCATGCTCTAAAGAATCAAATTGCAACTACGCATATAACAAAAAAGAATAAAAAAACTTTCACATTACTTCTTTACCCCTGTTACCGGAGGGATCACACCCTTCAGCTTTTCATACTTTGGTTGTAATCAAACGGTAACACTCGTTTTCAGATCCGAGATGCTGTAAAAAATATCGGCTTAATAAAAACGGCTTTTGGCGGGGAAAGACACAAAAAAACCCGGCGCCACAGGCAACCGGGTATCGAGGGACGCGGGCGGAACAACTTGGCTCAAACCCGCAAACTTTTCACATCAGCGATTACTGAGCAGTAAACGTGAAGCTATCTAAGAAGAAGTGCCACTTCAGCACGGAACCAGTCGCTTCGATACGAATGGTGTGCGTACCGGCACTAATGTCCAGACCACTGGCAATGTCGTGCTCAACAAACACATTGAGCGTATTACCGTGAACCGGGGCTTCAGCAACCGCAACACCGTCGATGTAGATCTTGGCATTGGAGTCGCTGCTTTCCATGGTCGAAGCGATAAAGCTCAGGTCGTACTTGCCGTCAGCCGGGAAGCTGACTTCATAGTCAGCCCAACCGCCGGTCAGTACGTGGTCAGCGAAGGTCGTGGTTCCCCAGAAGGTACGGGTAGTGAAACCGTCCTGAGTACCGCCGGTCGCTACAAAGTTTTCACCTTCGGTGAGCACAGGCTCACCTGGGTTAGAGCTTGGCGACGGGCTGGGCTCCGGGCTGGTACTTGGCGATGGACTAGCGCTTGGCGACGGGCTAGGCTCGCTGATGCTCACTGAATTAAAGCTCAGCTTGTCAGCATTCCACTGCCACGCAGATGCGCCCTGGCTCTGTACACGCAGGGTGTAAGTGCCCGCAGCAATCGCTACGTTAGTAGCAACCACCTGAGAGTTATACACTTCCCAATCGCCAGTCTGAGCCAAAGCAGAAGCTGCGATTTGCGTGCCGTCGAGGCTTACTGCCACACCGAGCTCACCCGCCATTGGCGAAGCTACGTCGAGAACGATGTTGTAAGTACCAGACTGCTCAAAAGTCACGCTGTAGTCAGCGTAGTCGCCAGTGGTGTTGTAGTTGATGGTCGAGCCGGCCTTGTTAAAGCCAACGACGGTGTCATAGGCAACTGCGGCGCCGTCTTTACCAGTACCAGCAAAGTCTTCCAACTCAACCACAACACTCACGCCGGGCCCTGTGCCCGGTGAAGCCGAAGGGCTAGGGCTTGGTGATGGAGAGACACTAGGGCTCGCACTGGGGCTTGGGCTCGGGCTTGCAATAGGAGAAGCTGAAGGCGACGGGCTTGGGCTTACGCTCGGAGACGCACTTGGGCTTGGGCTCGGCAGATCTGGAGAAGGCGAAGGGCTTGGGCAGTTTGGCGCACAAGCAGACGCTTTCAACAGACGCAGGCCAATTTTATCTGCATTCCACTGGAACGCATCCGGCGCTCCGACCGAGAGTATGCGAACGGTGTGCACACCGGCGCTAGGCACATTGATTGCGTTGCTAACAACCACCTCTTGGTGAGTATCCCAGCCGCCTGACGGCTGCAGCGAAGACGCAGCATTGCTTACGCCGTCAATCAACACTTCGATGCCTGAGCTTTCCATGACCGTGCCGTAGCTCAGAGCAAATTGGTAAGTACCGGCATGCTCAAAATTCCAAACATAATCGGCCCAGTCACCGGTTTGGTTGTAGTTGGTATTGCCCGCGGCCACGTTGATTTCAACACCACCGGTGGCACCACCAGTAGCATCAAAGGTTTCCGCTTCGCGCCACACCATTGAACCTTGAGGAACAACAACTTCAACCGCGATGCTTTGACTTAGGTTAGTGCCAGCTATCGTACCAGTAATAGTCGCAGTGCCCTGGCTCAGAGCAACAATATCACCGCCAACAACATCTGCAACGCCAGGCTTGCTAGATGTATAAACAACATCTTGCAACGAGGCGTTGCTCGGCTCGATAGTTACCTGAATAGGCAGCGAATCACCGTTAGGCATCAGGGTAGAAGCAGGAGCAAGTATCAGCGTTTCAGGCATCAGGATTTCAGTCGTGATGCTGACCGAAGCGCTGAGATTATTGCTGGTCGTTGCGGTAATGGCCGCAGTACCTTGACCAACCGCTTCAACAACGCCGTTGGCATCAACCGTTAGAACATCGGTATTCGACGAGCGCCAGGTTACTGCGCGATCCGGTGCGTGGATGGGGCGAACCGCAGCGCTCAACTGCTTGGAAGAACCTACGTAGAGACTGCTGGGAACACCAACAATGCCAACACTGTCGGCAACTAGCTGGGCAACACTGACACTGACTGTGTCGGAGATAGAACCATCTACAGATACCGCAGTAATCGTTGCAGAACCCACACCGGTACCGGTGACAACACCATTCGGATCAACCGAAGCAACACTTGGGTTGCTGGAAGTCCAGCTGACCACTTTGTTTGAAGCATTCGCAGGCGCAAAGCTTGAAGTCAACGCTTGTGAGGTGCTCACTTTCAGGTTCAGGCTGTTTTCAGCAACACTGAAGCCGCTAACAGGAACAACCGCCGTCGCAGGCGTTGAACGGGTGATGTCTTTATCGAAATCCCACACCTGAATCGCCATGGCTGCCAGATCGCCGGCAGGCAGGAAGCTGAACTCAACCGTGTTATTGCCGTTGTCGGCAAGGTATTCAACAGGGAACGGGAATTCCAGGGTCGCAAGAATATTTGCATCCTGACCTTCACCGCGCAGATCGTTGTCGATTGCTACGTCATTGCCGTTGATTTTTAACCAGGAACGCTCAACACCACTATCGCCGAAGTGACTCATAAAAAACGCGGCAGTAACACGCAGCTGGGCTTCACCTTTAGCTGGTTTAGATACGCCGTTCACTTGAGCCGTAACAGTTGAACCGTTGGCGCCGACACGGTGAGGTGCGGCAGCGGCCAGAGGCTCAGCGCTGAACTTAGTTTCGTTGTTGTTAAACGCCGGGTTAATGGCATTGGCGTACTGGATATCGAGAATGATGGTTGAGTCTGCACCGACCACCAAAGACTCAGGCAATTCAGCAAGCTCGGCTTCGGCCATAATTGGCTTGCCAATACCAGTGCCCGGATGCGCATCGATATTCTCGTCGAGATAGAGGTGACGAATGTCTACGCTCTGAATCGCGTTGCCGTCGATACCGGCCCAGCTCAGATCAACTTCGGTGTTCTCAGTGTGCATGCTGTTAACGATAACGTACAAGTGATTCTCACCATTTTTGTCGTTGTTGTTAACGTAAGCATCAACCTGAATATCGCGATCGCTCGACCAGGTATCGAGACGAGTACCGTCTACGTCGCGCCACAGTTCAAACCAGTGAATCGCCGGGTTGAAGTTCCACTGACAATCCGAGTAATAGGTCCAACCGTTATCGTTGTTCAGCGTACAAGTGTCGTAGTCGCGGTCCATCACACTCTGCGCATAAGGCTGCTGAGCATTGCCGTCACCCCACTGCCCTTTTACAACAATAAATGGCAGAGACATGGTGATGTAATCAGGACGCTCGAGGAACTGCATCATCATTTGTGAAAAAGGCTTCAGCTTTTCCCAGCGCATGCGCTGACGGTCAAGCGTCGTACCCTGCTCCTGATACGTACCGTGAACGGCACCGTATTCGGAAACGATGACTTCTTTCTTAGGGCCGGGCACCATCTTGTCGTCGTACCACTCGAGAAGATCCATCACCGCTTCACTGTGCGAACCGGTGCGTACGCGACCACCGGCAGTTTGCCACTGAGGCCAGTCGTAAAGGTGAATGGAGTAGAAATCCATGTTTTCACCGGCGGTGTCGAGAAAACCTTTCCAGATCACATCCCACTGGTACCAGGCGCGCGTGGTCGCTGTGTCGTTCATCGTTTCGGACGGAGCAAAGATCTCATTGCGAATACGATCTTTTAATACGCGGTTATCGTCGCTATCGGCGCCGTAAAACGCCGTTAACAGATTTTCACCCTGCAGGCGCGGTGCACCGAAGGCGGTCGCATCACCCAAGTGGAAATCGTGCAGCCCCCAGGTCATACCACCAACCTTTGGCGCATCGGCACCGAGGCGATTTTTCACAACCTTGGCCACTTCGTTGTGGTAATCAAACAGCTCTTCCCAAGTGCTTAAATGACCTTCATGGCCGGTGGTATTCATCTGCATATCCGGCTCGTTCACCACTTCCCAGTACGCGGGCATTGGGATGGTTGGCGCATCGCCGGTGTCGCGCAGGTAAGCTTCTTGAAGGAAAGCCGCGTGCCATTCGGCAGCTTGTTCCATGGTGCGCGGGCGCCATGGGTTTTCTGAGTCCAAGGCGCCGCCGAACCAACTGTAGGTCGACCAGTTAGGCATAGCAGGCCTGGGCTGGGTTGAACCAATCATGTATTTAGTGCGATCAAAATACTCGTGAGCATCTTGATACTGATTTGCCAAAGCCCAGTGGTAACCGTCCATTACCGTTTTAAAGCCTTCGCGATCAAACTCATCGAGATGGCCCCAGGGGAAATAATCATTGGCTTCAGGTGGCTGCTCGGGATCGCCCTGAGTTTGGCTGAACAACCACATGGAGGTACCGGCGTCGCGGCCAAAGCTTACGCCCAGCTCCATCAGGTAGTCGTATTTTTCTTTTTCACCAATAAATTCATTTTCGGCCGGGCCGGCGTGCATGGTGATGCGGCGTTCGCGATCAAACTGGTTTACGCCATTTACGGAGTGCTTAACGTCAGCGTTAATATCAACTTGAACTGCGGCGCTTGCCGATGTGGCAACACCCACACCACCAGCAACAACAGCGGTAATAAAGCCGGCTAAAAGCGCTTTTGGTTTTTTCTTAAACCTTGGTTTTAAAAACATAAATCCCTCGGATTATTGTGTTTATTATTGAGAGTTTGCCACTACAAAATGCAAGACTTGATTCTCTAGCCCAGAACAAAAACACATACGAGAAAAAAACAAAAAACCTAAACAACAAAGGTCTTTCCCTGGCGGCTTTTGCCCTTGGCAACTACTTAATCCATGTATCGCGAGGCCATCAATGTTTTATCTAAGCACTCTTAAAAAAACGAGAAAATCAGTACAACAAAAACTAAGGCAACGACGATGAGCTTTAATCAGCTGGGTCCTTTACAAAGCTTTCCCACTTTGTGAACACAAGACCTTATGACGAAAGATTTTTTTATGTAAAGAGCAAAAAGCTGATACTTGCTCTCTTAGAGGCAAGTCTTAGAATTTTTCCAAATAAAACAATAAATACATAACGTGTTTTTAGCAAAATAACAGCAATAAATATCAGCCAAAAACCCTGACCAACAACTTAAAGCAGAAGACATATAGTCAAACGAAATATAAAAATAAATAAAACATAGAAATATTGATGTTACTGCGGGGATCACAAGCAAAACAAAACCATACTTTGGTGGTAGCGAAACAGTAACAAGTATTTTTTGATCCGAGATCAGGGGCCGCGTAAATAAACCTAAAAACCCGCAAGAAAAAAGCCGGCCCCATAACTGAAGCCGGCCAAGAGGGACATTAGTTTGAGCCCCGAAGCACTGGGCTCAAATTAACGACTTACTGCGCAGTAAAACTGAAGCTATCTAAAAAGAAGTGCCACTTCAAAACAGACCCCGTCGCTTCAATGCGAACAGTGTGGGTGCCGCCACTAATAGCTAGGCCGGAGGCAATCTCATGCTCAACAAAAACATTGAGGTTGTTGCCATAGACTGGTGTTTCGGCAACTTCAACGCCGTCGATATAAATCTTCACACCCGAGTCACTCGCTTCTTTGCTTGCCGCAATAAAGCTTAAATCGTATGTGCCACTTGCAGGGAAGCTAACTTCATAGTCCGCCCAACCACCGGTCAGCACGTGATCGGCAAAGGTCGTCGTGCCCCAGAAGGTACGGGTAGTGAAACCATCCTGAGTACCACCGGTTGCGAAAAAGCTTTCACCTTCGGTAAGGATAGCCTCACCTGGGTTAGAGCTTGGCGACGGGCTGGGCTCTGGGCTTGGGCTCACACTTGGTGATGGAGACGGGCTAGGCTCGCTGCTTTGAATAAAATTAAAGCTGAGCTTATCCGCATTCCACTGCCAAGTAGATGCACCCTGACTCTGAACACGCAAGGTGTAAGTGCCTGCGTTTATAGCGACGTTAGTGCCAACAACTTGCGACTCATAAACTTCCCAATCACCGGTAGCGCTGAGAGATGAAGTCGCAATTTGAGCACCGTCGAGGCTAAGTAAAACACCGAGCTCACCTGTCATAGGCGACGCAACATCAAGCACAATATTGTATAGGCCAGAAGTCTCAAAACTCACGCTGTAGTCAGCGTAGTCACCCGTGGTGTTCCAGTTAATCGTTGAACCGCTGGCATTAAAACCGTTGATACTATCGCCGCCAACTGCTGCACCATCGCGCCCGGTACCGTCAAAGTCTTCAAGCTCAACCACCACTGTTGCAGCGCCCACAGGAGGTAAAGACGGGCTCGGCGATGGGCTCGTGCTAGGTGAAGGCGACGGGCTCGGACTTACGCTCGGAGACGGAGAGACACTTGGGCTTGGGCTTGCACTCGGAGACGGAGAAGCACTTGGGCTCGCGCTCGGAGACGGACTTGGGCTCGGGCAATTTGGCGCACAGTTAGATGCTTTTAACAGTTTCAGGCCAATTTTGTCGGCGTTCCACTGCCATGCACTCGCTACACCGATCGATTGGATACGAATCGTGTAGCTACCAGCACTTGGAATATTGATCGCATTGCTAACAACAGTCTCAGTTGCTGAATCCCAGTCACCTGTATTTGGCAACGATGCAGTCGCGTTACTCACACCATCAACCAGCACTTCAATGCCAGCGCCATCTTGGTTAGTACCGTAGGCAATTGCAAATTGATAAATACCGGCCGTATCAAAATCCCAAACAAAATCAGCCCAATCACCGGTTTGGTTCATGTTGATATTGTTCGCGGAAGTATTGATTTCAAAACCACCGTGCGGACCACCGGTTCCATTAAAGCTCACCGCGTCACGCCAAACCATGTTGCCCTGAGGAACAACCACTTCGACTTCAACGATATCACTGACAGTAGTACCGTCGATGGTGCCGGTAATAGTTGCCGTACCCTGGCTCAATGCAACGATATCGCCACCAACTACGTCAGCAACATTCGGGTTACTTGAGCGATAACTAACATCTTGCAGTGAAGCGTTGTAAGGCTCGATGCTCACCTGCAGAGGCAGAGAATCACCGTTGGGCATCAGCGTCGTCTCGGGCTCAAGGCTCAGAGATTCGGGCATCAGCATTGTGGTTTGAATCGTCGTGCTCGCAGACAGGCCATTGCTGGTCGTTGCAGTGATAGTCGCAGTACCTGCGGCTTTAGCAGTTACAACACCATTTTCGTCAACAGTTGCAATTGAAGTTGGCGAAGCAGACCAGGTCACTGAACGATCCGGAGTATGAATAGGACGCACAGCAGCACTTAATTGCTTACTAGAACCAACATAAAGTTCGCTCGGCACACCAACAATACCAATACTGTCGGCAACCAGTTGGCTCACGCTAACGTTTACTGAATCAGTGAATGATCCGTCGACACTAACTGCACGAATGGTCGCAGTACCTACGCTAGTACCGGTAACAACACCGTTAGGATCAACAGAGGCAACGTTTGGATTGCTCGAAGTCCAGGTTACGGTTTTGTTAGAGGCATTAGCCGGAGCAAACGTAGAGCTCAGCGCTTGAGACTTCGTCACTTTCAAGTTCACACTATTTTCAGCAACGCTGAAACCGCTTACAGCTACGTTATCAGTCGCAGGCGTTGAACGAGTAATGTCTTTATCAAAGTCCCAGGTCTGAATGGACATCGCCGCAATTTCACCGGCAGGCAAGAAGCTAAATTCAACGGTGTTATTGCCGTTGTCAGCTAAGTATTCAACAGGGAAAGGGAATTCCAGAGTTGCCAGAATTTTTCCGCTGTGAATTTCGCCGCGCAAATCCGTATCAAGCTCAACATTGTGACCATTGATCTTCAACCAAGAGCGGTCGAGGTTATTGTCATTAAAGTGACTGATGTAGAACGCTGTTACAACACGCAGCTGAGCTTCACCTTTAGCAGGCTTGGCTACGCCATTTACTTGAGTAGTTACAGTTGAACCACCTGCGGCAACACGATATGGGTCCGTAGCAGACAGAGGCTCACCAGCATACTTAGTTTCGTTATTATTAAACGCAGAATTAATTGGGCTAGCGTATTGAATATCGAGAATAATGGTTGAGTTTTCTGCAACCACTAAGCTCTCCGGCAGAGCAGCAAGCTCGGCTTCGGCGAGAATAGGCTTACCGACACCGTTAGCCGCGTTGCCATCACCATCAACTTCAGCGTCGAGGTAGAGGTGACGCATTTCAATATTCTTAATACTATTGCCGTTAATACCGGCCCAACTCAGATCCACTTCAGTGTTATCGCCGTGAATGCTGTTAACGATTACGTAGAGGTGGTGCTCACCATTCTTATCGTAGTTATTAACATAAGCATCAACCTGAATATCGCGATCGCTTGACCAGGTATCTACACGAGTACCCTCGATATCACGCCACTGTTCATACCAGTGAATTGCCGAGTTAAAGTCCCACTTACAATTAATAAATGCGCTTTCGGTTTCTTCACAAGTACTGTAATCACGCTGCAACAAAGATTGAGCGTAAGGGTCGTATTTACCGTGATCACCCCAGCTACCTTTAACCACAATAAATGGTAAAGACATTGCGATGTAATCAGGGCGCTCGAGGAACTGCATCTGCATTTGCTGGAAGGACTTAATTTTTTCCCACTTAGCACGGAATAAATCGACGTTTTCACCGGTGTCCATATGGGCGCTGTTAATACCACCGAATTCCGATACAACCACTTCTTTACGCGGGCCAGGTACAAATTTTTCGTCATACCACTCAAGCAGATCCATTACCGCTTCTGTGTGAGCACCGGTACGAATGGTCGGAGCAGGATCAGTTGGCCAATCAACCCAGTCATAGGTGTGAATAGAGTAGAAATCCATGTTCTCACCGGCCTGATCGAGGAACATCTTCCAAACCACATCCCACTGATACCAGTCGCGACCGGTATTCGGATCATTCATGGTTTCAGACGGCGCAAAAATTTCATTGCGAATACGGTCTAACAGCGGTTTGTTCTCAGGCGTTTCATCACCGTAGAACATTTTCAGTAGGGCTTCGCCCTGAGCGCGAGGTGAACCAAAAGCCGTTGAGTCGCCGCGATGGAAATCGTGCAGGCCCCAAGTCATACCACCAATTTTTGGCGCTTGGTCACCGAGTTTTTCACGAACAACCTCTGCTACCACATTGTGGTAACGGAATAATTCTTCCCAGGTATTAACATGACCTTCGTGACCGCCGGTGTTCATTTGCATGTCCGGCTCATTTACGACTTCCCAGTAGTGAGGCATAGGAACCTTGGCATCACCCTCTGGCACTTCACGCAGATACGCTTCTTCGAGGAAGGCCGCAAGCCATTCGGCCGTCTGCTCCATAGTGCGCGGACGCCACGGATTTTCAGACTCTAAACCGCCGCCAAACCAGCTATAGGTTGACCAGTTAGGGAAGGCTGGACGCGGCTGAGTTGCACCGATCATATACTTGGTGTGATCAACAAAGTATTCCTGAGCATCAGCGTAGGTGTTTTGCATCGCCCAGTGATACCCGTCGACTGAGGTGTTCAGACTTTCGCGGTCAAATTCATCGAGATGGCCCCAGGGGAAATAGTCGTCCGCTTCCGGAGGACGAGTTGGGTCACCCTCGGTCTGGCGGAAATTCCACATAGAAAGACCGGCGTCGCGACCGAAGTGCACACCGAGTTCCATCACGTAGTCTAGTTTTTCTTTTTCACCGAGCCACTCATTTTCAATTGGAGAAGAGTGCATGGTGATACGACGTTCACGTTCAAATTGATTAGCGCCATTCACCGAGTGAATGACATCAGCGTTAATATCAACTTGAACCGCGGCACTAGCGTGTGCGGCCAGACCACCTGCAACGGCAGAGCTGACAACAACGTTTAGCAGCGATTTTGGAAATTTCTTGAACATAGTTCCCTCAGTTATTTTATTTATTTGACTTATAAGAACTTGAGGACTGAGCAATTATTTTTGATCAAATAAGCAGAGCAAAATACGACAACGAGCAGCCCAAATTTATGGCCATTTACAATGAAGACAACAAGCGCTCTCTGCTTTTTAATCTCATCCTTGAGAAGACTCTTCAGCAACAAAAAATTAATTTTGCGATGAAAAACTAACTTAACAGGCTTTTTAATGTCTAGCCGATATCAAACTCGCGCAAACAACAAGCCTCAGCAACTAGAACAATAATTTATATGCAAACTGAACCATAACTGTCCGGGCACTCACACAAACAGGCATGGACACAAAATCCGGACAACATCTAGCAAGAAAAATCTAAAAAAACCGACAACAAATCCAGATCAAATATAACTAATACATCTAAAAAACCACAAAAACGAAGATAAATTCGAGTGTTACTTTTTGAACCATCCAACAAGAAAACCATACTTAGTAATCAGAAAAAAAGTGGCATTCGATTTTCTATCCGAGACCAATAGATTTCATTTACTCAAAATAAAATATAAAAAAGGCCCATCTCCTTACGAAGATGGGCCAAATAGAGTGGAGTTTTTACTGAGCAAGAAAAAACTAGCTTTCTCGTTTTTTAAGGCGTGCTAAAGGTAAAGCTATCTAAAAAGAAGTGCCACTTCAAAACAGCCCCCGTCGCTTCAATACGAACAGTGTGGGTGCCGGCACTAATAGCTAGGCCGGTGGCAATCTCATGTTCAACAAAAACATTGAGGTTGTTGCCATAGACTGGTGTTTCGGCAACGGCAACACCGTCGATATAAATTTTGGCGTTGGAGTCGCTGCTTTCCATCGTCGACGCAATAAAGCTCAGGTCATAGTTACCACTTACCGGGAAAACAACTTCGTAATCCGCCCAAGCACCTGTCAGTATGTGATCGGCAAAAGTCGTCGTGCCCCAAAAGGTACGAGTGGTAAAACCGTCCTGAGTACCACCGGTGGCAACAAAGTCTTCGCCTTCGGTCAAAATAGGCTCCGCGGGATTTGTGCTCGGCTGCGGTGATGGCTGAGTCGACGGCGATGGACTCGGTGAGGGCAGCGGGCTATTTTCCGCAACAACGCTGATATCACTGACCGTGTATGTCTCGTCACCCCAGCTGGTTTTGCCTTCAACAATTAACTCAAAACTCGAGCCGCTAAGACCCGCAAGTGCGACACTCTGCTGCGCAAACGCATTGACGAACTCAGACAGGGCGAGCTGCGCGCCGCCGTCAATTTTGTAATAGATATTCAGATAATCTGAATTCTCCATAGGGCCTGTACCTGAAGCCTTCATGCTCACGGCAAAGCTCGCTGCAGCCGAGGTATCAATCACGCCTGTGCTCCAGCTCAGTGTTTGCTGTGTGATGCTGGTTCCAGCGCTGCTAAATGGCAAGTCACCGGCCGGCGTTTGGCTTGGGGAGGGGCTGGGCACTGGGCTCGGCGACGGACTCAGAGAAGGGCTCGGCGACGGACTTGGCTCTGTGCTGTTTAACAAAACAAAACGGATTTTGTCCGCATTCCACTGCCAGGCGCTGGCGCCACTGCTCTGTACTCGCAAGGTGTAATTGCCGGAAGTAATGGCCACACTGTCTGCAACAATTTGAGACTCGTAAACTTCCCAATCACCGGTCGCACTGAGCCCTGAACTTGCTATCTGATTGCCATCCAGGCTAACAATCACACCGAGCTCACCGGTCATCGGCGAAGCGGCATCAAGCACAATTCGATAGTTGCCGGAAACGTCAAAACTCACCGGGTAATCGGCGTAATCACCGGAGGTATTCCAGTTAATAGTCGAGCCGTTTTTATTAAAGCCGAGAATACTGTCACCGCCGATAGCGGCTCCGTCACGCCCGGTTAAATCAAAGTCTTCCAATTCAACCAAAACGCTGCCACCACCGGGCGGCAAACTCGGGCTGCTAGATGGCAGCGGACTCGGAGAAGCTAAAATACTGGGGCTTGGCGAGGGCGATGGACTTAACAACGGAGAGGGCGAAGGTGAAGGTGACAAGCTTGGGCTGGCACTCGGCATTGGGCTTGGGCTTGGGCTTGGACTAGTACAATTCGGCGCACAGTTCAGTACTTTCAGCAAACGCAGGCCAACTTTATCTGCGTTCCACTGAAAAGCATCCGGCGCACCGATGGATTTAATACGCACGGTGTGCGTACCGGCGCTCGGCACATTAATGGCGTTGCTGACAACGACTTCCCGGTGCGCATCCCAGCCTGCAGTCGGGCTCAGTGAACTTTGTGCATTCACCACACCGTCAACCAGCACTTCAATACCGGAGCTCTCCATAATCGTGCCGTAACTCAGGGCAAACTGATAAATACCGGCCTGCTCAAAGTTCCACACGTAGTCGGCCCAGTCTCCGGTTTGGTTGTAGTTTATATTGCCGGCGGCAACATTAATTTCCATGCCCCCGGTGGTGCCACCGGTCGCATCAAAACTTTCCGCTTCGCGCCACTGCATAGCACCGATGGGGTTGACCACTTCAACATCGATGTAATCACTGATAGTTGTGCCGTTGATGCTTGCCGTCAGTCGCGCAGTACCTTCACTGAGTGCAACAATATCTCCAGCGACAACATCGGCCACGGCAGCATTGCTGCTCACCCAATTCAGCTCCGTTAAACTTGAGTCGGCAGGTAAAATCTGAACTTGTACGGGCAGGGAATCACCGCTGGGCATCAGCGTCGACTCGGGCAATAAAATAAGCTCGGTCGGCATTTGTATCGATGTTTGCACATCGACACTGCTGCGAATGCCATTGCTGGTTTCGACAGTGACCGTCGCCGTGCCTGCAGAGCGCGCAGTTAAAACACCGTTCTGGTCTATCTCTGCCACCGAAGCCGGGCTTACCGACCAAACGACACTGCGATCCGGGGCGTGAATTGGGCGCACGGCTGCACTTAATTGCTTCGACGAACCGACATATAAATTGCTCGGCACACCGACAATAGCAACACTTTCAGCGAGCAACTGGCTGACACTGACATTGATGTTATCGCTCATGCCGCCGTCGACCGAGCTTGCGCTGATGGTTGCCGAGCCGACACCGGTACCAGTAATTACACCGTTTTGGTCCACAGAGACAACACTGGGGTTCGTCGAGCTCCAATTGATGCGTTTGTTAGAGGCATTAGCCGGCGAAAAATTTGCTGTCAAAGCTTGCGACTGGCTTACCTTCAAACTTGCGCTATTTTCACTGACATTAAATGAGCTCAATGCAACACAGTCTTTACAGGCCGGTGTTGAGCGACTGATATCTTTATCAAAATCCCAGACTTGAATCGCCATCGCAGCTAAATCACCGGCCGGCAGGAAACTAAACTCGACACTGTTGTTGCCGTTATCAGCTAAATATTCAACCGGGAACGGGAATTCCAGAGTCGCCAGAATATTTGCGTCCTGGCCCTCGCCGCGCAAGTCGTTATCTATCGCAACATCGTGGCCATTAATCTTTAAACTCGAGCGATCGACGCCGCTCTGACCAAAGTGACTCATATAAAATGCTGCGGTAATACGCAGTTGCGCTTCACCTCTTGCCGGCTTGCTAACCCCGTTAATTTGCGCCGTAATAGTCGAGCCGTTGGCGCCGACACGGTGGGGGGCCGCCGCACTCAAAGGCTCGCCACTGAACTTGCTTTCATTGTTGTTAAAGGCCGGGTTGATGGCACTGGCGTATTGAATGTCGAGCACCATGGTGGAGTCTGCAGCGATCACCACAGAATCTGGCAGCGCCGCGAGTTCGGCTTCGGCCATAATCGGTTTACCCTGGCCAGTACCCGGGTGAGCATCTATCGCTTCGTCGAGATAAAGGTGGCGCAAGCTGATACTTTGAATGCTGTTGCCTTGAATACCGGCCCAGCTCAGATCAAGCTCGGTATCTTCTTTTTCCATGCTGTTAATAATGACGTAAAGGTGATTCTCACCGCGGCTGTCATTGTTATTTACATAGGCATCCACTTGAATATCGCGATCGGAAGACCAGGTATCTAGACGGGTGCCATCAATATCGCGCCACAGTTCAAACCAGTGAATAGCCGGGTTAAAATTCCACACACAGTCGCTGTAATACTGGTAACCGTTGTCATTATTTAAGGTACAGCTGTCGTAGTCCCTATCCATTACACTCTGAGCATAAGGTGTTGTCGCCCCACCATCGCCCCACTGACCTTTAACAACAATAAACGGCAAAGACATGGTGATGTAGTCGGGGCGCTCTAAAAATTGCATCTGCATCTGAGAGAAAGGCTTGAGTTTTTCCCAGCGCATGCGAATGCGATCGAGTGTTGTGCCCTGCTCCTGGTACATACCGTGTACCGCACCAAACTCACTGACAATTACCTCTTTTTTGGGGCCGGGTACCATCTTATCGTCGTACCATTCGAGCAGGTCCATCACCGCCTCGCTGTGTGAACCTGCGCGCACTCGCCCGCCCGAAGTCTGCCACGAAGGCCAGTCGTAAAGGTGAATGGAATAAAAATCCATATTGGCGCCGGCGGTATCCAAAAAGCCCTTCCAGATAACATCCCACTGATACCAGCCGCGGCTGGTGGCGCTGTCGTTCATCGTTGCCGACGGCGCAAAAATCTCGTTGCGAATGCGGTCTTTCAGTGCGCGATTTTCATCGCTGTCGGCGCCGTAAAATGCCGTTAATAGAGCCTCACCCTGCAAACGCGGTGCTCCGAAGGCAGTGGCATCGCCGAGATGAAAATCGTGCAGCCCCCAGGTCATGCCACCGATAAGCGGCGCGTCATTGCCGAGGCGTGCACGCACAACATCGGCAACCACATTGTGGTAGCGAAAAAGCTCTTCCCAGGTACTCAGGTGGCCTTCGTGACCAGTCGTATTCATCTGCATATCCGGCTCGTTGACGACTTCCCAGTAGCGCGGCATTGGCAGCACGGCATCGTCACCGGTATCGCGCAAATAAGCCTCTTGCAAAAAAGCCGCGTACCATTCGGCGGCCTGCTCCATCGTGCGCGGACGCCACGGGTTCTCAGAATTGAGCGCGCCGCCAAACCAGCTATAGGTCGACCAGTTTGGCATCGCCGGACGCGGCTGCGAGGCTCCGATCATGTACTCGCTGCGATCAAAATACTCGTGCGCATCTTCGTACTTGGTCTGTAAATTCCAGTGATAACCATCCATCGCGCTAGTTAGGCTTTCGCGGCTGAACTCGTCTAAATGACCCCACGGGAAATAGTCATCGGCAGCGGGAGGCTGACTTGCATCACCTTCGGTTTGCTGGAAATACCACATCGATGTACCGGCGTCGCGACCAAAATGCACGCCGAGCTCCATTAAATAATCGTATTTTTCTTTTTCGCCAATCCACTCGTTTTCAATTGGCGATGCGTGCATGGTAATGCGGCGTTTTCTATCAAATTGGTTAACACCGTTTACGCTGTGTTTAATATCGGCATTAATATCTACCTGGACAGCGGCATGCGCAGCACCGACAACAAGGCCATTGGCTGCGACTGCAACAACACCAGCCAACAGCGTCTTTGCATTTTTCTTAAACATAAATCCCTCGGATTATTGTGTTTATTTTGAGAGTCTTGCTTTTTTAAAAGCAATACCTTTTACAGCTAGCTGTACCAAAGCTCAGCAGCCAATAAGAACGGCAGCTCCACACCGGAAGCATCTTAGTTCTTTGTAAACGGCACAAAGAGGCGTGTTAATCCATTAATCGCGCGCCGACTTCTCCCCACCTTAAAAGACAAAAAATATCCGCGGGAAACAAACAGCAATAGTGCGAAGGGCTTTTAGCCCAATCCATTCGAAGCTCGTAGATTCGGGTTCTAACAGCATCGAGACTCGGGTGAGCTGGCTTTGGCAGCTCACACAAGCGACGACTCTATGCTTTGTAGTTTTTTACTGTAAAGAAATAAAGCAGCACACAAATTGAGCAAAAAACACCCGGTATAATTTTTCTAAATATTGATAAGGTAATTCGCGCCCAATACAGGAATCTCGCGCAAGGCATAGTGTTTTGTCAGCTAGGCTCTCGCTTCTGCGGTAATTCTTAAATAGCAAAAGAGTATTAAAACGACAAAACAACAACGTAACCGCCTGTTACCAACGGAAGCACAAGCAAGTTTTTTAGTACTTTGGTTTGAAATATAAAAGATGGGGATTTGGGCCTATCCGAGATAGGCCAGGTCTAGCTAATAAAATGCATTCGTTGCACCGGGCCTGCAGTGAACAACAGAGCAGGGCAACTCTGCCCGCAAGGGAGACAAGCAGCAGAGTAAAGCGACAAGGCTCAGCCTGGCTGTTTACCGTCGCGCATATACAGGCCCAACAACAGCAATAAATAACTGCCAATAAATGCCGTTTGTAGCCAGTAAGCCCAACTTGTTTGCCCCGGCGCAAGCAGTTGTAACAGCCCCGCAGACATATTGACCGATACCAACCCTGCCACCGTGAGTGCCATTACAACAATAGCGGTCAGCGCGACATCCCTGTGCTTAGAAGCCGAATAAAACAGCCCGATATAAGCGCACACAGCAAACGAAATAATTTTATCTTGGTAAGCAAAAAATGGAGTGTCGTAATAAACAAACAGCAGCGGCACTTTAATTGAGAAAAAATGAGCCACAGCCATAAAAAAGAAATAAAGCATGCCCATATAAAAAGCGTAACGCGTTAGATTTGAGTTCATTTCTTTCCCTTAACAACACTTGTTAGTTTCGCGCTCAACTGCAACAAAACAGAAATTAGCTTACGTTAGATTAGCTTAGCTGGAAACCGCTATAAGCTGTCATGGCGCAAGTTCGGCTGCATCCAGAGCGTTCAATATGAACGAGAGAACAAAGGCTGCTGTCAAGACTAAACTTTGCCAACCAGCGCTTAGCTTGAAGTCTTCGCTCGCGCTAAACTGCTACTCCCTCTCATTGGCCACCACCAGTTTTCGCGGAGCAGCGATGAAAAACGTTGGTTTTTTGTACAAAAGCAGTGTCGGTCTCGGCTGCCTGACGTTGATGTTTTCAAGTATCGCCTGCACTGGCTGGTTTTTTTACAGCTGGCTAGGCGGGCTCCCCGGCATGATCGGTGCCGGTGTCGGCTGTGCTGTCCAGCTAATGGCCTACGGTTTTTCCGGCGTGATTGTGCACCAGGAAAACGGCCCGCTAAGGCTGGTGCTATTGTTTTTGATCGCCTCAGCACTTGCGCTTTCTATTCTCTCAAGTTACGCCACACTCAACGGTTATTTTTCCGCTCTGCAAGATCGCAATGAGGCAGCAAGACTCATTGCCGAGCAAAAAGAAAGAGCAATGAACGCTGCGCTTGAGCAGCGTGTGCAATTAATGGAATCGATGAGTCGCGATGTTGAAATTGCAGCCAGCGCCGCCAACCAGGGTTTGTCGGAGCGCTATAGAACCCAGGCCAAACGCTTTTTAGAAGACAATGAAGCCACCCGTAGCCAAATGGCTGAACAGATAGAAAAAGTAGAACAGCTCGCCCAACAAGAAATAAGCTTGCCCGACGAAAACAAACAAGCCTCCCCGATCGATGGCCTAGCCCAAGTTCTGGGCGGTCAAAACACCGCCATTCGCATGCTTTGCCTCTGGCTGGCGTTTATGTTCGATGCCCTGCCCATTGTTGCAATCACCCTGTTTGAGGCGCGCAATAAACAACCAGAAAAAAACAATACCGACAACAGCGACAGCCAAGTTCCGGCGCCGCCTAGTATTGAAGCGGCTATTGAAGCACCGAGCTTTGAAGAACTAGTTGAACAAAACAAGGATCCGCTACTCATTGACGTCGACAAAGCGGCGTTAGAGGAAAAAAAGCCACAGCTAAAATTGCTAACCAATATTTGTTCACACAACTTGCAAGCGAGCAAAGCTTTTTTCTCGCAACTGTTGGGTCTTGAAACCAAATACGACAGCGACTGGTATGTGCAGTTTTTCTCAAGCGCCGATCCGGAACTTGAATTTGGCATTATTCAGTACGACCACGAACTAATACCTGAAAACTACAGAAGCAGCCCCAGCGGCATGTATATGACCTTTGTTGTTGAAGATGTCGATCAGAGTTACAAGCGCGCGCTTGAGCTCGGTGTCGATATCATTCAGGAGCCGCGCAACGAATTCTACGGCCAGCGCCGCTTTCTCGCTCGCGAACCCAGCGGCTGCTTAATTGATATCTGCTCACCCTTTGATGCCTAAAGCTTTTAGACAGAGCTAATACAAATCACAGCAAGCACAAAAAACGCAGAACTAGCCTGTAGGAAGTAGCGACAAGCTGTCGCTACTTTTTACGCAGCAGTGCCCGCATTAAGGCTTATTTGTCACAATTAAACGAATTGCACTTAGCTGGGGCACAGCGTGATGAGTTAAAGCCTCAGCCATATTGTTTTTTCGTTGCTGCAATTGCTGAATATCCTGCTCACCCACAGCATCGTTTTTCTCTGCCAGAGAACGCAGGCGCTGAAGCTCAATATCAAAGTGTTTTTCCAGGGCAAGCAGCGCTTCGTCAACTAACTGCTTAGTTGGCGCAAGCGCATACTGTTCGGCTTGCTGATAAAACTCCGGCAGACGATCTTTTTGGCTCTTAATAATTTTGCGAGCCAGTTTTTTATCTACCTTAAGTAAAGACTCTTGCAGCTGCGCTTCACTTAGCATCGGCGCAAGATCTTTTTGCGCAAGTTCACTGCTGACAACTCGCACGCTGTAGCGCGTAAAAAACGGCAGTAAGTCCTGCGCGTATTCGCTCTGTATCGCCACGTCAAAACTGCATTCCATCAGCAGTTTGCCGGGAGGCAATTGTCGACTCGGCAACATCGCCACACATGCAGAGCCGAGTTCGCCCTGTTTTAATAGCTCCCACAGGCCTTGAATAAAGCTGTGATCCCAACTCATAAAAATCACGTCTTCACGTGTATTGGCCAGGGCCCGATCAAAACTAATTTCCACCCCCTCAGCGGGAATGCCTGGCAAAAGCGGAATTAACATTGAGTCAGATGGAATCAACGAGTAGCGGCCACCACCTAATTCTTCAAAATGAAAGTTCAGCAAATCGGAGGCCTCTTCAACGAGTGAAAGCGGGCTCTGTGCTTCAAATTCGCGGATTTGTTCAACGAGTTTGTCGGCCTGAGGTTGGCGGCAGCTATTTAATTCAAGCAAGGCATCGCGCCCCTGGTGGATTTCCGCCAGCAAGGTTTTGATCTTTGCTTGAGCCTGCTGAATCAAAGCCTCATCAATATCGTCCAGATCGTGAGGGCAAAGCTCGTCGTGCACCGCCGCTGCAGCGGGGTTTTGCTGCTCTACGCAGTTAAGTACCTGGTGATACCAAGACCAGCGCTGGGCATTGTCACAGTTTGCCGAGCTCGGCACGTGAATTTCAACGTCTCGCTGTTGGCCAATACGATCCAGGCGGCCTATGCGCTGTTCAAGTAAATCCGGGTGCTCGGGAAGATCGAGACAAACGAGCTTATTGCTGAACTGGAAGTTGCGCCCTTCACTGCCTATCTCAGAGCACAATAAAACTCTGGTGCCCTCTTCCATATCGGCAAAATAGGCCGCCGCACGATCGCGCTCAACTAAAGACATTTGCTCGTGGAAAGTAGCCGAATCGATGCCGTGATTTTGCCAGAGGAAATTCTCACACTCAGCGACGTGTTCGCGGCTGTGCATAATTACCAGCACCTTTTCCTGAGCGTGCTGTTTTAAAAATTCAGCAAGCCAGTCAAAACGCGCTTGCCATTCGCCGCTGTCGATACTGTGTTTGTGGGCTACGCGCTTAGGAAAACCGGCAACGGCAGTACGGGCATTGCGGAACAGGGTTCGGCCGACGCCGTGACAGTCGAGCACTTCGGAAATCAAGGTTTGATCGTCGAGTTTAGAATCAAGCTGATAGAGCGCGCAGAGCTCATCGCGACTTTCAGGCATGTCGCGCAGCAGTTTATTTAAAGCCTCGTAGCCCTGCTCTTCCTGCTTTAAAGCTTCAGCGGAACTGTATTTATTTGCATCAAGTAAATTTAAGCGAGCAAAATGGCTATCAAAACCCAGCTGCTCGGGTGTTGCCGTCATCAGCACCAAGTGTTCAAACGCTGCGGCCATTTGCTCGAGCGCCGAAAACTCTTTGCTTGCGAGCTCAACGTGGTGAGCTTCGTCGATAATTAACAGATCAAAGCCAGCCTCAAGAATTTCTTCACGCTCAAGGCTCAAAGCCCAGTGCGGCAGCAGGTGAATCTGAGCACCGTTAAAATCGTGGTCTTCTTCGTTGTACAAAACCGGGCTGATACCAAAGCGGCGGATGAGCTCCACCAGCCACTGCACCTGTAAAGCCGGAGGCACGGCAATTAAAACTCGGCTGACGCGCTCTTGCTTAAGCAGGCGGTTTAAAATCAAACCCGCCTCAATTGTTTTACCGAGGCCAACCTCATCGGCAAGCAAGACACGCACCTTTTCAAAATTGCAGGCCGTATTGGCAACATAGAGCTGATGGGCAATTAAATCAGCGCGCGCACCGAGCAAACCGTTTAAGCGCGAAGCATTTAAGCGCGCAATTTTTTGTTCAAACTCGCGGCGGAAGTTAAACCAGCGGCGCCGATCAATTTGCCCCATCAATAAACGCATAAACGGCTGGTTCAGCTGAATTTCAGGGCTCAATTGAGTTTCAACAACAAGTGAGCCTTGATCGGTTTCGTAAATCAGTAGCCCGCCCTGTTCGTGCACGGCCTTAACTTTGTAGGCCTTGCCATCGAGGTCTTTAATCTCTTCACCTTCTTGAAAGTGAATGCGCGTGAGCGGCGCTTGATCAAGCGCGTAGCGACGCTCGCAATCCCCGACGGGGAAAAATAAATTGACACTGCGACCTTCAATCGCAACCACAATACCTAAACCAAGCTCGGGTTCGCTATCGACAACCCAGCGCTGGCCTTGTACAAATTCAGACATAAAACTCTTGTAGTGTTTGTTACTGCTTCACCCGCTTCCCGGGGCGCGCATTGTAGTAATCGCAGGCCCGGCGCTCAATGCCAACACCTATTTATCTGTCTTACCAAAGCCCTTAGTTACAATAACGGGCGGTTAAAATTTACCGCCCCAGGCGTGCAGTAGACTTAGAGCATCCCCCCAAAGGAATAGAGACAAACTAATTTCGAGGCCGCCGGGTTGTATTCCTGCGCCCCTGCGGCCTGCGAGCCGGGCTTGAGCGACGGCCGCTACCAGAGCGAGTACCCTTGCCCTGCTCGGGCGGCACCAGCGCGTTTTCACCCGTGCCGATTAAATCCTTACGCCCCATCGCTTTAAATTCTTCGCGCAAGAGCTTCCAGTTTTTTTCATCGTGAAAACGCAGCAGGGCTTTCTGAAAACGACGCTGTTTTAAGTTGCGCGGTGTATGAACCCCACCTTTTTTGTAGCCAACACGCTTGAGCGGGTCTTTTCCGCCGTAATACATCGCTGTAGCCAACGACATCGGCGATGGATAAAACGTCTGTACCTGATCTAAGCGGTATTTGTTCTTTTTCAGCCAGAACGCCAAGTTGATCATGTCTTCATCTTCGCAGCCCGGGTGGGCGGCGATGAAATACGGAATTAAATACTGCTTTTTGCCGGCCTGTTTAGAGAACTTATCAAAAAGGCGCTTAAACTCGTAAAACGTATCTATGCCCGGCTTCATCATTTTGTTGAGCGGGCGCTCTTCGGTGTGTTCCGGTGCAATTTTTAAATAACCGCCAACGTGATGCGTTACAAGCTCTTTTATGTACTCCGGGTCTTTAACCGCCAAGTCGTAACGCAGGCCCGAAGCGATAGCGATTTTTTTAATACCCGGAATTGCTCGCGCCTTGCGATAAAGCTGAGTCGTCGGCGCGTGATCTGTTACAAGGTTTTTGCAAATACTTGGAAAAACACAGCTCAGGCGGCGGCAGTTCGCGTGAATCTGCGGGTCCTTGCAGTTGAGCATGTACATATTGGCGGTCGGCCCACCGAGATCAGAAATCTGCCCGGTAAAACCGGGGGTCTTATCCCGTATCGCCTCGAGCTCGGTCAAAATACTCTCTTCCGAACGGCTTTGAATCACCCGGCCTTCGTGCTCGGTAATCGAACAAAACGAGCAGCCACCAAAGCAGCCGCGCATAATATTGACCGAGGTTTTAATCATGTCGTAAGCGGGGATTTGCGCATCGCCATAAGCCGGGTGCGGCACACGCGCATAGGGCAGCGCAAACACCGCGTCCATTTCGTCAGTTTCGAGCGGTATCGGCGGCGGGTTAATCCACACCTCCCTGTTGCCGTGTTTTTGCACAATCGCACGCGCATTTTGCGGGTTGCTCTCGAGGTGCAAAACACGCGAGGCGTGACTGTAGAGCGCCTTGTCGTTGCGAACTTTTTCAAAGCTCGGGATGCGGATAACGGTGCGGCTCTCGTCGAGCTCGTGCTTGCGCTGCAACGGCATCGGAATGATGCGTATCGGCTCGGCCGGGGTTGGTTCCGGCTCCTGCATCGCTACATCCGCAGCGCTGTTGGCCTCGGTTTTACAGTTCTGATCACCCATGCCTTCCATCGCATAGGGATTGGGAATAGCATCGATATTCTTGGCCCAATCGATGCGGCTCGAATCAATAACCGTCCAGGCGTCAGGCACAGACTTTTTAAGCACCGCAGTGCCGCGCACATCGTGCATATCAACAATGCGCTCACCTGCCGCTGCGCGTGTCGCCACTTCGATAATAGCGCGCTCGGCATTGCCGTAGAGCAAGATATCGGCGCCGCTGTCAATCAGCACCGATCGGCGCACTTCATCGCTCCAGTAGTCGTATTGGGCTATGCGGCGCAGGCTCGCCTCTATGCCACCGACAACAATCGGCACATCCTTATATGCTTCGCGACATTTTTGCGTGTAAACCGTCACCGCGCGGTCGGGGCGCTTACCACCTTCGTTGTTGGGTGTGTAGGCATCGTCGTGGCGCAGGCGCAGATCGGCAGTATAGCGATTGATCATCGAATCCATATTGCCGGCACTGATACCAAAGAACAGATTGGGCTCACCGAGCTGCTTAAAAGCCTCGCCATCTTTCCAATCCGGCTGGCTAATCATGCCGACCCGAAAACCCTGCGCCTCTAATAGGCGGCCGATTAAAGCCCCGCCAAAGCTCGGGTGATCCACATAAGCATCGCCATTGATAACAATAATGTCGCAGCTGTCCCAACCGAGTTTGTCCATCTCCGCGCGGCTCATTGGCAGAAACGGCGCGGGCTCAAAACAAGAAGCCCAGTATTTTGGATAGCTCAACAGGTGAGGCGCTTTAATAATTGCGGTCATGGAATTTAATTGGGGTGGGAAACGGCCGCCATTCTACCTGAGTGCGGCGCGCGCTTCTAATAGACTTCGCGCTGGCATCCGAAAGCGGGCTAAAACAGCTCAGCATTGTCGAGCTCAAACTTGCTTTGATCCAGCTCAGCGCTATACAGCGTGAGCTTATTGCGCCCCAAAGCCTTGCTGCGATAGAGCGCGCGATCGGCTTCTTCAACCAGCCTGGCCGCCGCTTTTTGAGGCTCAACAACGGTAAAGCCGACACTGACTGTCACCTGCCCACCGGGAAAGCAGTGGCCCTCAACACGGCGGCGAAAGCGCTCAAGCGAAAGCTTGGCCCCTTCGAGGTTGGTCTGGTTGAGTATGACCACAAACTCATCGCCGCCGAAACGAAAAAGAAAGTCGGAATACCTGAAAGTCTGCTCAAACAGGCGTGCAAACTGCAACAGGACTTCATCGCCGTACAAGTGGCCGCGACTGTCGTTAATCTGCTTGAAGTGATCGATATCGAGCATGGCCAACCACGAGCACTTCGGCGGCAGCGTTTTACTGCGACGATAGAAATCGAGCACTTGAGACAGAATCAGATCAAAACTGTGCCGGTTTGGCAGTGAGCTGAGCTTGTCCCTTTCTTTTTTATCAAGCAGGGCTACTTGGTTGGCGTAAACCGCAAACAAGCCGTTAACCAGCGCAACGTTAAAGCCATTTAGCTTACCCTTGAGCAATACCACACGCCGGGGTTTTACATCGCGACTGACATCCAGGCTCATCCACGGCCCACTGCGTTCGACGAGGTAGTGTATGCCGCCGCGGTGGCTGTCGAGCACTTTTTGCAAGGTTTCGTAGTGCTCGTCGCGGCTGGCCTCCTCGAGGCTATTCGGAAAGCGACGCACGAGAAAATCGTGGTGGTGATTGATCTCGGCCGTGCGCTTGGCAACATCGCCGAAGATTTCATAGGAAGCGACCGACTCCACCCCTTTGAGGCCGCGCAAAATCTCTAAAAAGCGCTGAGTCATCGTATGATAACTGCTGTGTTCAAGCAGGCTGGCACTGAGCTCAAAAGCAAGTTTAAGTTCTCGATTGCGCATACATTGCGACCACAAACAAGGCAGTTGCCGTTAGCATAGAACAAACTTCGGCCAATTTATATTGAAACAAACGCCAAGCCACAGGCCGCGCGCCCGGCTTAAGCACTTGAGATACTTGACTAATTAAGCTAAAAAGCCCGCGCAACACTGTTCACTCAATGATGTAACGAGATGGTAGGAGCGAAGCTGAAGTGGGTTTGATTGGGTCTCTGCCGCAAGGATGCGGCGGCGAAGCCCCCATGGACGGGTTTACGGCGCCCCAAGAAAGCCCGCTCAAGCTTCGTTCCGGAAAGCTTTCACTTAAGTGAACAACATTGCGCGCAACGCTGTCCTTTTATCTGCGAGTATTTATGTCAGACGATTTGTATTCGATGCGCTTCGGCGGCGTCAGCCGGCTTTACGGGGCCGAACAACAGCAACAACTTGCCACTGCCCATATGGCGGTTATCGGTCTCGGCGGCGTCGGTTCATGGGCAGCCGAAGCGCTCGCGCGCAGTGGGGTCGGAGCACTGACCTTGATTGAACTAGACGATATCTGCCTCACCAATAGCAACCGCCAGCTGCATACACTCAGTGACACCATCGGCCAGAATAAACTCGATGTTATCGCCGCGCGGCTAAAACTAATCAACCCCGATATTCAGCTGCACTGTGTATACGATTTTCTGACACCCAAGAATATCGAGCAGCTGATTGTCCCAGAGCTAAATGTGGTGCTAGACGCGATTGACTCTGTCAACGTTAAATCTGCTCTGCTGGCCTACTGCAGCCGACAAAAAAAACGCCTTATCTGTGTTGGCAGTTCGGGCGGCAAACGCGACCCCGGTAAAATATGTGTGGGTGATCTCGGCCAAACAGAAGCCGACCCCATGCTCGCTAAGTTGCGCAACCAGCTCTATCGCCACCACGGCTTTAAACGCAGCTCAAGCGGGCGCAAATTCAGGGTAGACGCGGTTTTTAGCAAAGAAGCCATGGTCTATGCCAAACCTGACGGCTCGGTGTGTGCAAACAAAAAAGCTCTGGTTGACGGCGTCAAACTCGATTGCGCCGGCGGGCTCGGCAGTTCGGTGATGGTGACAGGTAGCTTCGGTTTTGTTGCTGCGGCCAAAGCCATTGAGCGCTATCTCGAAGACTGTTTAAAAGGCAAATAAACGCCGGCAATTGTCGCTGCAGCGACGGCGAATTTCATCTTCAGGTTGACCGCGCAGCTCGGCTAAAGCCCGGGCAATCTCCGCCACGTGTTCCGGGCTATTGCGCTGCCCCCGGCCCACCCAGCTCGGCGCCATCGCCGGCGCATCGGTCTCTAATACAATATTGTCGAGCGGAATCTCGGCAAAAGCTTGGCGAGTTTTTTTTGCCCGCTCGTAGGTAAATACACCGCCGGCACCGAGCACAAGCCCCAGCGCCACATATTGCCTGGCAAGCTGCACGCTGCCCGAAAACGCGTGCAGCACCGCACCGGCCGGTGGCGGGGTCGCTTTCAGCTCTGCCAGAAGCTGCTCGTGCGCCTTGACGCAGTGCAATATAAGCGGTTTGTTTAGCTGTGTCGCAACGTCGATATGCAGCTGTAGAATTTGCCGCTGCAGCTGCATATCCATACCTTTGAGCTTATCTAAACCACATTCGCCGACAGCAACACAGAGCTTGTCTCTGGCGGCGCTTAGCAAGCTGTGTTTGAGCTGCGCCAGTGAATTGTGCTGTAAATAGACCTCGCTATACCACGGGTGCAAACCCACCGCATAACGCCAGCCCGGATGGGCCAGGCACAAATCGCGCGCCACTGGCCACTGGCCAGGCTCCACCCCCGGTATCAAAAGGGCTTCAATATTCAAATTCTGACAGCGCTGCCACACAAGCGCTCGATCGCGGTCAAAATCACTGAAATCAAAATGACAGTGACTGTCTATCAGCGGTGCAGGTTGAGCCAATGGCGACCTCGTGAAAACTTTGTCTAGACTTAAAACAACGTGGCCGACAATTCGCCACATTTGCATTTGAGCCATCTACCAAGGCACAGCAGCCTTAGCTATTTATGAGCGCACTCAGTAACGAGCAGCACTACAACATACTGATCGTCGAAGATGACCCCGTCAATATCGACATAATTGTCGATGCCCTGAGCGGTCGCTTTCGTTTGTTTGTCGCCAAAAGCCGGGCCAAAGCCATGCGTGTACTCGAGCAGCAAGACATGCACCTGGTATTGCTGGACGTCGGCTTGCCCGACGGCAACGGTTTTGAGATCTGCCACACCCTGGTGGAAAACGAACGCGATTTTGGCCCTCTTGCCATCGTCTTTATGACCGGTATGGACCAACCCGATGACGAAGCCAAAGGCATAGAGCTCGGCGCCCGAGACTACATTACCAAACCGATTAATATCACCGTACTGCGCGCGCGCCTGAACCTACAGACCCAATTGATTCGCCAAACCGAGCTGCTGTCGCAGCTCGCCCGCATCGACGGTCTGACCGAAGTGCACAATCGCCGCGCCTTTGACGATCAGCTTAGAATTGAGTGGAATCGCTGCATGCGCGAGGACCAGAGCCTCAGCCTGTGCCTGCTCGATGTAGACTTTTTTAAACAGTATAACGATATATATGGCCACCCGGCCGGGGACGAAGCCCTCAAAGCGGTGGCCCGTTCGCTCAAAAATACCTTCAAACGCAGTTCTGACTTTATCGCTCGCTACGGCGGTGAAGAATTTGCCATCCTTATTTACAACAGCGACCAGGTTATTGCCGAGCGCCTGATGAACAATGCACTCGACGCAGTGCAGCAATTGTGCATCGAGCACAGTGGTTCTCAAGTCAGTGATTATCTGAGTTTTAGTGCCGGGCTTTGTTCAACCGTGCCGGATGAACTTGTCAAACCCGACGACCTCATCCGCTGCGCGGATACCGCTTTGTACGAAGCCAAAGGCCGAGGCAGGGCTCGCATTGTCTATGGCGACTTAGAGTAACGCGAGCCCCGCGCCGACAAGAGCTTTGCAAACAAAACAGCTTGCTTTACTCCAGCTCTGACAGCAACAGCAAAGCCTCATCGTAGTCGTATCGGACAACCGCTTGCAGCAGCAAAGCCAGCTGTTTGTTGCCACTTGAGCTCTGTTCGAGCTGCCTTAATGACATTAACAGTTCGGCGCTCGGCACTTCACTGCGGGCAAGGTAGCGAGCCAATTCTTGTACTGCGGGGCGAAGTTGAGCTTGCTGCTCAGAGCGCTCGGTTTGTTCGTTCAAATCAACAATAGCTTGGGCGTCGTGCAGAGAGTCGCGCAGCAACTTAAGCAGCTCGTCAAACACTGCTTGATGAATTTCTCCACCTTCGCGCAGCCACGTCTCCTGCTCGGCGGCCAATTCATAAAGCGGCATCATAGCGAGGTTGCCAGCAGCGCCCTTTAAACCGTGAATCAAGTGACGCAGCTGATCGCCATCTGTATCACCGTAAGCTGCGCGCAACTCAGCTTCCGTGTATTGATTGTGCTCAGTATAAGATTTAAGTACACGCACATACGCACTGGCGCGGCGAGCGATATCCGGCTTTTTACGCTCAAAGTCTATGGTCCGCAAGGCTGGCGGCAGCAATAGCTCAGCTGTCTGCGCAGCTGATTTGTTCTTCATCGTTGGCTCCGGCTCCACCTCAATAATTGCGCTATTCAACGCTTGGCTCCCAAACCTAAACAAACAACAGCGATGTCAACGCGGGAAACACAAGAGTACAGCTAGCTTGGCTTTCGCTTTTAGCATAGCAAAGCGGAAAAAGGCGTACGCATACACTATGATCATGATATAAAACAGTTACTGGAAGGATCTGGTCGAGCTGTAAAAGGAGAAACATATGAACGAGCAACGCTGCCCTAATATCGTCGATATCGAAGCATCGGGTTTTGGCAATCTAAGTTACCCGGTGGAGATAGGCATCGCCAAAAGTACCGGTGAGCGTTACTGCGCCCTTATCAAACCGGAAGCTCACTGGACCTACTGGAGCGACAGCGCCGAACAGCTTCACGGCATTAGCCGGGATGTATTACTACAGCGCGGTAAACCTGCCAAACAAGTCTGTCATGAGATCAACGCTTTTTTAGGCCGAAGCCAAGTTTTCTCCGACGCCCTCGCCCACGACCAAAGCTGGCTCAACAAACTGTTTAATACCATGCGCGTTAACCAGAGCTTCAAACTCAGAGCCATTGAACACATCATGCTCGAAGAACAATTTAACGTTTGGGACAAAGTCAAAAGCGAGCTCGAACACAAACTGCAAATGGTTCGCCACCGCGCCAGCTCCGACGCCCTGCTTATCCAGCAAACCTATTTGTGCAGCAGACAAGCTGCCAATAGCCCTGCCGCGTAACACTGCAGACACCGCACCTAGCCCTCCAATCGCATCGCCGGACTGCGCGATGCTCTCTCGTATGCAACGAAGCCCTGAGCCTTAACTATAATCAAACGATACAGCTGCAATCAGCACAGCTTTAGAACGTATCTAAGGAACTTATGCCAACACGCCCCACCTCAAGACGTGAAGCAACGCTAAGGTTTGCCCTCTGCTTGTTGGTGGGTACCGCCCTACTGTGCACCTCGTCATCGCGGGCCAGGCCTCTAGCTGTTAGCGATACTGAACTGCGCGCAATGATTGTATTGCGCCTGCTTCAATTCAGTCGCTGGCAGGGGCAAGACCAGGCAGAAATCTGTGTGATTGGCGACAAAGCCATCGGCCAGCAACTTAGACATATCAGCCAGCGAGGTAGTAAAGATATCGCCGTTCACAACGTCAACATGCCGCCCCCTGCGAGCTGCTCGGTACTGATCCTCGGCCCTAAAACTGAGGTACTTGATATCAAAACGACTCAAAGTAAATTTTTAATTTGCTCAGGCTGCGCGTCGAAAGATATTGCCGCCATCCACCTCTACCGCCACGGCGATAAAATCCAGTTCGACATCAACCAGCGGGCGGCCAAAAATAGCGGCGTGCACTTCCGCTCGAGTGTGCTCAAGGCCGCCAGCAATGTCGAGGGCGGGATATGAACGATACCCGCCTCTCGCTTCGTTTTAAGCTGCTGCGCATCGTCGGTTTAACCCTGATTGTCGCCATCGTGGTCAGCGGTGTAGCCTTGCTCGCCTTTAGCCGACTCGAAGCTCACAACAACACCAACGATGATCTGCGCCTAATCGGCGATATACTCGCCGAGAAAGTCAGTTTTGGTTTGAGCCTGGGGCAGAGTTATGCCGACGAAGTCAGAGAAAACCTCGAAAGTGCCCGCCACCACAACGATATCGCCCGGGTATGCCTGTATCAGCGCGACAGTAAACTCTACGCCAGTTATCTCGCCGCCGATGTCGGCGATAGCTGTTTAAGTAACTTTCAACCGCAGGCACATTTGCAGACAAGCCATGCTTTTACTCGCCACCAAACTATCTACACGCCGGTCAGCCTCGACGGAGAAACCTTCGGGCACTTAATTATTGAAAGTACCGGCAATTCACTGCAACGCCAGTTTTTGTTAACTAGCCTGGCTATTTTTGGCGCTCTGTTTGTCGCGGTGATGCTGGCGTATTTATTTGGCAGCCGCCAGCTAAACCGCTCGCTGCAGCCGCTGAGCGAGTTGTCTAAGCTCGGCGAGCGCATTGCCGCCAACCCACTTAATTCTGAGCGAGCAAAAAAACGCAGCAACGACGAAGTCGGCGATCTTGTCGATACCATTAACCATATGCTCGATGTTTTTCGCATTGAGAACCAGAAACTCAAAAGCTCTGAAACCACCTTCAGAACCCTTGCCGAAAATTCTCCAGTCGGAGTTTTTCTGCGTAACTCGCCCAAAAACTACGACTACGTCAACCCGGCGTGGACAAAAATTACCGGCCTTAACGAAGAGCACGCAAACAACTTTAGTGACTTTATCGACAGCGAATACAAACGCCGCTACATCGAGAGCATGAGTAAGCTTCAACACGGGCAGTTATTTGTACAAGCCGAATTCGAATTTCTTCACTACACCGGGGATTACCGCTACTTACAAGAGCACGTAAGCATCGTTAGAGAAGGCAAGCGTACTTTTTACGTCGGCACCCTGGTAGATGTTACCGACCTCAAAAAAGCCCAGAATGAACTCGAAAAACTCGCCTATTACGACCCTTTAACTCACCTGCCCAACCGCCGCTTTTTAAGTGACCACTTAAAATACGCATTTGCCAGCGCAGAGAAAAAACAGTTAAAAATTGCCGCCTTTATGATGGATCTCGACAATTTTAAACGTGTTAACGACAGCCTGGGCCACGATGCAGGAGATCGCCTTTTGAGCCGCACTGCAGAAAGCCTTCGCAGTGCTGTATTTCGCGAAGACGTCGTCGCACGTATGGGTGGGGATGAATTCCTGGTTCTAGTTGAAGGTATAGAAAATATTAACAGTGTCGAATTTATCTGTAAGCGCCTGTTAAGTGCAATGAAAACCGACACTGCCAATGAAGTTGCCTCGCTGGCGGTCAGCGGCTCCATCGGTGTCGCGCTGTACCCCGATGACGCCAGCACCCCCGAAGAGTTACTGCGCTTTGCCGACATGGCGCTATACAACAGCAAAGAAGGTGGCGGCAATAGTTTCTCTTGCTATTCTGCCAAACTCGACGAGGAAATAAGGGAACAAATACGCCTCGAACAAAAATTGCGCCACGCCATTGACCATCGTGAAATTGACGTATTTTTGCAGCCTCAATACCAATCTAAAAATTTACAGGCCTGCTGGGCAGAAGCGCTGGTTCGCTGGATAGATAAAGACGAAGGTTTTATTCCTCCATCTAAATTTATTCCAATTGCTGAAGATAGCGGGCTCATTCACGAGCTTGGAAAATTTGTACTCGATCGGGTTTGTGAAATTCTCAGCCAACATGAAAAAGAATTAGCCCGCTTAGGTATTGAGGGTATTAGTGTCAATCTAAGCGCTCAACAATTCTTTTCAAGTTCGCTGGAGACTGAAATTGGCCGAACCCTGAAAAAATACAGCATCAATCCAGCTCAAGTTGAATTTGAATTAACAGAATCCACCGTCACCGACGATATGGACCGGGCCATTGAAATAATGGCGTCACTGCGAGATGTCGGTTGCCGGCTCAGCATTGATGATTTCGGCACAGGATATAGCTCGCTTAGTTACCTTAAAAGATTCCCAATCACAAGTTTAAAGATAGATCGCTCCTTTGTTATTGATCTACCAGAAGACGACAACGATAGAGAAATAACCTGTGCGATTATCAACCTTGCTCACAACCTCGGCATGACAGTAGTTGCAGAAGGTGTTGAAACCAAGGCTCAGGCAGATTTTCTTGCCAAACACGGATGTGAATATTTACAAGGTTTTTACCTGGCGAAACCGCAGAGCATTGACGACCTGCTCAGCTCCGGCAAATTTAATAAATAAACAAACCAGCGCGGTGCCGACAAAACATAAATAGGTCTGACAGCGGCGCCCATACTTAATCATTAAACAGCTGTTTAATTTTATATCTTTCGGCTGGAAGCCGGGGATAAGCAGTGACTTCGCTTAAGTTTATGGCATACTCGCTGTAGTTACGGCTTTTAGAGCTTTAAGCCCCTCTCGGTTTATTTAGATAAGGTTTTGTGCGATCCATGCTGAAAACGCTGCGCGCCGCTACTAGTTTATGTTTTTTTGCATTCGCATCGATCGGCGCGAGTCATGCACAAATTCCGGAGCTACATTTCTTCTATGAAAAAGCGCCGCAACCAGTTGAAGACTTTTCCTGGTCAAATACCCCGCAAAACTCACACATAGATAGCCCAATAAGCGCAAAAATTCAGCACAAAAAGTTTCACTGTAAAGAAAACCGCAGAGATATCGGCTACCTACTGTATGAACCCGATTTAGACTACCAGCAGGCGCCGGTTATTTACGTACTTGGCGATAGCGCCGTTGGCAATGAATACAGCGGTTTGAAGCAGGCGCAAACTCTGGTTGAAGCAATCGAACTTAAACTGCTGCCACCTATGTATGTCGTCAGCCTAAACGGCGGCCCCAAAGCTTATTACGACGCCGATAAAAAAGCTCAGGGCGAGAGCGCAGCGCTCAGTTTGATCAGTCACCTGGATCAACAACTCGCCACCGTTAGACAGCGCCACGGTCGCATCCTGCTCGGCAGCGGCGAAGGTGCACGCGCAGCAACACGCTGGCTGTTTAAACACCCTGAATTGTTTGCCCGAGCAATTGCCGTCAACCCGGGTATGCAATGGGAGTATCAGAACAGCCAGCAAAGTGCTGACAGCGGCCTAAATAAAGACAACAGCTGGCAACTAGCATTTGACTACGCTTTGAGTCAGAGCCCTTTGAAAGTCAAACTTCTATTACTTGCAGACCAGCAGTCGCCAAATTGGCCGAGCACTACGGCTTACGCCAACTTTCTTGAACAATTAGCAATAGCTCACAAGCTCGAAAGTTATCAACGGGACGCCAAAATCAGCCTTGAAAAGCGCGTTACCGGCAAGGGCGTGTTGTGGCTGGCTCCGGAGATTGCCGAAATCCCGCGCTAGCGCCTGTTGGACCTTCGCCCCCACCTTTTGAGAACTGCTGTCAAACTTGGGCACAAGCCCGGCCGCTAGACTGAAAATCTATAAGTGTGTTGAGCGCTTTTCTGCTAACATCCGTGTTCGTAACACAAGCCTGACACCATGTTTTTTAGCTCCGAGCGCCAGAACTTTTTTAAGCCGCTGACCAGCAAGTACCGCGAACAGATCGTGCAGTGCCTAAGCTTGCTCTACCAGCGCCTCTACAGCGCTAGTGCTGACTACGGGCAGAGCTTAAAGCGCGAACAACTGGTCGAACTATTTGAAGAGGCGCTGGCTCGTTCGCAAGCCCCGGTATTCGAAGATAGTGACGAATCCTCAGAACAGCGTTTTCGCAATCACCGAGAACAGGCCAGCTGGGTGCTCAAAGCCCTGCTCGATGCCGGATGGATAGAGCGGCAGGTCGACAACGCGACATTTCAGTCGCGCTACCCTTTTTCGCGTATGGGTCGCCTGTTTACCCAGGCCCTAAATGACGCCGACAGCAAACAAATACGCACCCGCCACCGCAATACCCGCAACACCCTAAATGCACTTGAAGCATTTGCCAGCCGCGGGGAGATTTACGACCTACTCGACGCGCTCGATTACAGCGAGCGTATCGTCACTGATTTCAGCGACATTATTAGCGAGCTTGAAGACTTAAAGCGCGAACTTGTGCGAGAAGTTGAAGCGCAACAGTTAGTACACGAAGCCAGTGACCAGTTTTTCGACTATATGGAAAAGCGCTTTCAACCGGATATTGCTGTGCGCTTAAGCGCCGATAGTGTCGAAAAACACCGCGACGACATCAACAAAGTCATCACCAGTATTCGGCGCAAGAAAAAAGAGTTTAAACAACAGGCCGAGCAGGCGCTGCGCCAGAGCGCGCCACAGCTATGCCACGATCAGCAAAGTTATTTGTGGTGGGTATTGGACACCATTGAACTGCGCATGCGCAATGCCGCGGACATAATGTTACCAGCCCTGCGCAGAGCTCTTCACGGCTTTACCAAGCGTGCCGACATTGTTATTCGGCAGTTGAGTTTTTTGAGCTCGCAGGCAGACGAAGCGCTAGTAGATATTTGCCGTGAGCTCGCCGACCTAGATCAAGACAGCTATAGCAAACGCCTGGATCGCGCCGCAGAAAAAATGGCTACGACGCGCCTGCGTCTGCTTGACCCGCGCAGCATCAAAGTCAACGAACGCCGAAAGAAGGCTGTAGTTGATACCCGAGTCGAAGATGAGCGCGAAGTCGATTTAGGTGCGCGCCAACAATTGATGGTGCAACAACTGCTTGATCAGGCCTTTGTATTTAATCGCGAAAACTTACAAAACTATATGCTGCAAGCTATGCGCAATGGGCAATCAGTAAATACACGCGACCTGCCTGTCGAGAACGCCCGCGATCTGTTGGCAATTGCCCACGTTATCGAACTGGGTGCAGTAAATAATCTCGACTCAGGTTTAAAATTTGAAATACAACATGAAGGGCTGCGCGATAATTTTTCAAAGTATTATCAGCAATCCGATGTATTTAGTATTTCGCTTGTCGATACCGACAGTGAAACCTGACAAGGTTAGTTACTAGGCATCGACCGTAGCAAGTGAATAAGACTGCGACACTCAAGTTAACCCCCGAGCCGACTTGGCTGGCAAATACGCTTTATGTTAGAAGACTTAATAAAACAAGAATTGGCCAAATTAAATATTGCCTACAACGACTTTAGCGAGCTGCTTTGTCGACTGCTGGATTACGGTGTGATTAACCGCGATGAAAGCGGTATCGAGGCCCAACTTTACGACAGATACCTTGTATGCGCAGAGCTGGTTGAGGAATACCTCAATGTTATCGGCCTGAGGTTAATGCACGACGCTCAATTTATGAGCCTCCGGGTATTCCCGCCTAGCGCAGAGGTTCCCGGGCTAATAGACGACATCCACCGTCCGTTTAATGGCGGCATGCGCTACCGCCCAAGCCAGCAAGAGGTCGCCATCATCCTAATTCTACGGGTTGAGTATGAAAAAGCTCTGCGCGAAGGTCTGGTCGATGATAAAGGCTGTGTCATGCTTGCGTTTGAAGCGTTAAGCATGGCTATGAGTAATTTATTAAAACGCCCGCTGCCGGAAAACGCCAGTGAGCGCATGGCAATTTTTAAACGCCTTCGCCAGTTGCGACTCATCCAATTTGCCAATGAAGAAGCCTTAGCCGGCAACGAGTATTGGCTGAGTATCCAGCCAGCCATTGTCAATTTTGTCAGCAGCGAAGCACTCGACGCGCTTTATCCCAGCACGGAAAGCGACGTCGAAAAAAGTAACAACATTAACCGCGAAGCGGAGAACAGCGATGTATTGTAAGCGCGCGGTACTAGTCAACTGGGGAAATATTCCCGCTCAGGAATTCGAATTCGGGCCGATCAATTTATTTTCCGGCGGCAATGGCTCTGGCAAGACCACCGCCGCCGATGCACTTCAGTCCTTGATGACCGCTGCGCATGAAAACTTATTTAATTTTAACCCTGGCCAAGACGAGACGACTCAACGCGGACGTGGAGGCAAACAAGTACGCACCCTGCAAAGTTATGTGCTCGGCTGCGACGATGGCAGTTACGCCAGGCCACGCACATGCGACGGTTACATCGTCGGCAACTTTCACCCAACTCAAGGTGAAGACGCGGAAAAATTTGTCGCCTTGATGTGCATGAGAGCCAGCCTCGATACGGCTGGTTCGAGCCGTCAGGCGCGGCTCGATGAGCTGCAATTTATTATTATTTCTGGTGAAGAAGTATTTTTAAGCGATATCGTCAAGCAGGATAAAGGTGGCAAATATATCGTACCCCAGCAGGATTTACGCCTGCAGCTTATGAAAAAATTCGGCCGCGACCGGGTTGAGGTATACGACAAAAAAGGCCCTTACCTGCGCCGACTCTACGGTATTTTTCGCGGCGAACGAGCCGGTGTTAGCGACCGTGAAGCCAAACATGCGGCTCGAACCTTCTCTAATTTCATGGCTTACAAGCCCGTTAAAAGCATCACTGATTTTGTTGCTCGCGAAGTACTGGAACCCAAGGACTTAAGTGACGATATAAAAGAAGTCAGCGAGCTGATGAAAACCATCAGTGCCATGGAACAGGATACCCGCCAGCTCAACGATGCGATTAACAACCTTGAGCAAGCTCAAAACCACAGCCAGATCTATATCAGTGCCTGGCAAAACCGTGCCCTGCTGCGCTATGCAGAGGCTGCACGTCAGGCCGGATTCAAACAGCGCGATTATTTAAACGAGCTTAAAAACCAAAGCGAAAAAAAGACACTGATCGCCGAGTATAAACAGAAGAACACACTGCTAAGTGACAAGCGCACAAGCTTGCAAGAAGAGCTTGTCGAGCTTACCGCCCAGCGCCAAGGTATTAGTGCGCTAAAAGACAAGGACCAACTCGAGCGGGATATTCAACGTCTGCAGAGCGAACTTGGGCAGCTCGTTGTACCGCTTGTAAACGAAGACCAGCAGATAAGTCTCAACCTGCGAAGTGCAGTACAGCTCGCAGAAGCGATAAAAAATAAAGAGCTCGGTGCCGAATTCAGCAAGATAGACTTAAAAGATCTTGCGCTAAAATTAAAGCGCTTGATCGACGCCGGCTCGGACAGCGGTATCAATGCGCAGAACTTGCAGACAAGAGATTGGGTTAACAATGACGCACTGGAAAGCAAATTAACCTCTATTGCCGAACTTGAACTACTGCACAATCAACTCGCCGATATGATTCACCTAGGCGAGCAAAGCCCGGCGGATCAACTTTATTTAAACCTACACCGATTAAACGAGCAACGCGATAAAGCCAAAGCCCAATTTAATTTAAAACAGCAAGAGATCCAAAAGCTACAACAGCAGCGTGTCAGTTACCCCGCCCATGTTGAAAGCGCTGTACAAGCTATCAAACATCAATGCCCAGATGCGCGGCCGGCGGTACTTTGTGATTTTATTGATATCAAAGATCCAGATTGGCAAATGGCGATTGAAGGTTATCTCGGCGGCGCTCGCTTTGGCATTGTGGTTGAGCCAGAATATGAAGCCGAAGCCATACAAATAGTGCGCCGCCTGCCTGGCCGCCGCAATAACGCTCGAGTAATTCAAGGCAGCAAAGCTCAGCGCGATGCACAAAGGCTGCAGACCGATGGCCGCAGCATTGTTGATGTTATGCGCTTTGAACATAAAATCGTTGAGTACTATGTGCGCGCTAGTTACGCCTCCGTCAAACGAGTCGACAGTGCAGAACAGCTCCGGGGCACAGCGCGCGGTTTAACCCGCGACGGCATGGGCAGCGGTTCGTATTCTATGTTCCGCTGTGATATCGACGAAGCTGATCTGGTATTTGGCCAAGGCGCGCGCGAACGCGCGCTTACAGCCAAACAAGATCAGCTAATAAAACTCCAACAGCAAGCCCAACAATTCGAGCAGCAGAGCCAGAAACTGAGCGAACTGCGCAACCATCTCGCTAACTTCAAAAGCATTCACTGCAGTAAGTTAATTCAAAACATGCTGCAATTACATCAGAGCCTGACTAAAAATGAGCACGCGCTAGCGAACCTTAACCTTGAAGACTTTGCCGAGCTGGAACAAAAACTCGAACACATAAAAACAACACTTAAAGAGCTAGAACACGAAGCGCAGCAGCTCAGCAAACAAAGCGGTGCCGCTGAGAATGAATTGCGCAACAGCGAGCTTAGAGCATCTCGCTTAAGTTCAGAACAAGAACAACTTGCCGATAAAAAAGACAGTGCTGAACAAGCTGTTGTTAAACTAGCCAGCTACAACAGTGATTTTAACGCCCAGGTCGAGCTCGCACAGGCCGATGAAAATGCTAAGGGCAGCAATAACTTTAACGAAGAGGCGAGCCACGCTCAGCGCGAACTGGAACGCAACGAGCGCCGCCTCTACGAATGCGTACTCGAGCACAACCGAAGTGCCCAGCGCTACAACAGCCTGCAATACCAAGCGCTTGACGAAACCCATGAAACATCTGAGAACTATGCCGCGGTGCTCGGCATGCAAGATGAGATTCAGCGAATTTACAACAGCCTGAAAAATAATGTTTTAGTGGGCAAACATGAAAAGTTAGTCGTACTGCGCGATAGTTTTAATACAACTTTTGTCACCAACCTTTGCCACAGCATTTTTCAAAGTATCAACGACGGTAAACGCTGCCTCGAAGAACTCAACCGAGAACTTGAGCACCACCGTTTTGGTGCAGACCGTGAACGCTTTTATTTCTCATGGGATTGGCTGCCGGAGTTTCGTGAATACTGGCACTTCTTTAAGGAAATCATTAAAAGCCCGAGCCTGGGTGACGGCAACAACCTATTTGAGGTTAATCTCGATAAACGCGCGACTGAAGTGCGCGATAAGCTGTTAAGCATGCTACTAGACAAGGATGAACAAAGCGCCCTAAATGAGTTAAAACGCATTAGTGACTACCGAAATTATCGGCGCTACGAAATTTTTAAAGAACCTCTTAACAAACAGCCAATTCCATTGTCAACCTACGGAACCGGTTCTGGTGGCCAGCTGGAAACACCAGCTTACATTATTCGCTCCGCCGCGATTACATCTGCATTTCGGTTTAATGAAGGGCGCAGCCACTGCCGTATGGTGCTTGTCGATGAAGCGTTTTCCAAAATGGATGAAACGCGATCGCGAGAAGTTATCAACTATTTAACGGAAAGCCTGGGCCTGCAGTTAGTGTTTATTATGCCCTCTAGCAAAAGCGGGCCATTTATGGACTTAATCAGTCACCAAGTGGTGTTTAGCAAGTGCCCAAGCGCAGTTGCAATTGGCGAATTAAATACGCGGGTTTTAGTCGACCGCAAAACATGCAACCAAGATAAGATTAAAGATCTTTGGGCAAAACACCGAAGCACTATCCGCAACCAAGCGAGTTTGGACTTTATGGAAGGAATAGTTTAAGACCAACTGATTGGCAAAAACACTTCCCATTGGCTGTAATTTGCATATATAGTTGGTTTAGGCGGCGCCTATCGTCGCCCTAAGGAAGGCCAGCTATGAATGCCTATAGGCAGCGCCCGTCATGGGTAGATGAAGAGCCCCTGGTTCAGGAAATACTGAACCGCTTTCTGGATCAGTGTGATCGAAGCGTGAAAGCTCAGCTAAGGGTGAGCGCCAAAAGCACACCAGAGCTTTTTGATTACGTCGACGACGACCCTCAATATCTCTGGCACCTGCTTAAAAGCCTCGACAATGAGTATCATATTTTAAGCGTGCAAAAGCAGCGTGGAAAAAGCGGGCGCGACGCCAATGAAAACGCACTATTGGTTTTTAACAGCGATCAAGAGGCGCTGGTTCGAGCTTGGTTAAACAGGCCTGCGTTTGACCCTTATACACTAACCTGGAACGAACGCTTTGCAAAAGTTCATCACGTTTTTGAGGACAATGGCGCGGCCTTAGAAAAACCCTTGCGAGTAGAAGGCCGCAGTGCCGGCGAAGTTTTACAAGCTTTCGCCAGCCTAGCCGAGCAAATCGCCACACCTCAAACCCTGCGCAACCTCAGTGCAAAATGCTTCTGGGGCGACAGCAAATTTCTCGACAATAAATTTGATTTAGTCTGCGCCCTATTCCCCCAAGCCAGCATGGCAATTGAACCGCGCCCCATTATGATGAACGTGGTACTGCCCGACCAGCTCGATGAAATTATTTTTGTCGAAAACCAAGATAGCTTTTTAATGCTTAAACAACTGGCCGACCTTAACCCTCGTTTTATGCACAGTGCTTTTGTTTACAGCTCAGGCTTTAAAGGTAGCTCCCTAACCGTTAGAAAAAAAGGCAATGCAATATTTAGTACTCTCAATAGCGCCAGCCCGGAAATGCTGATTGAATTTCAGCGTTGGTGGTTTGATGGTGGCGAGGCCCCGTGCTACTTCTGGGGCGATATGGATTACGCGGGGCTTGCTATTTTAAGAGCCCTGCGCAAAAGCTTTGAGGGCATGCAAGCCTGGCAGCCCGGCTACGAATTAATGATGAGTTTTCACGACAAAGGTCACGGCCACCAAATTCGCGATAGCAAAAAGATGAAACAGCTAGACCCCGGCACCTGTGGCTGCCGCTACGCCGACGATGTTTTACTACCGGCTATCCGCAGTTCACAGCGATTTTTAGATCAGGAAATTGTTGCTCTGCGCGAATTTGAACAAAGCTTGATTTAACAATAACTCTAGAGTGAAGAATAAGGCCTTAGCTATATAAAACTAAGGCCTTTCAGCAATATACAGCCTTATTCCCCGGGGTATTCGCCAATCATCATCAGCTGTGTCTCGCCACTATTGGCGTCGACACCGTCGTTGTCGTTGACTATCCACATATTGCGCTCGGCATCGACAGCCAGGCCTTCAATTTTTTCATAGGTTAAGGCCGCGGTTGATTGCAGGTCTTTAACCAGATCGCGCACGAGAGTTTTATTGAGTGTATCACCACTGCCAACGGTATTTATATCGATTTTGTAGATGCGCTTGATTGCAGCATCAGGGCCACCTTGATTATCTCGCTCGAGCACCAGAAAATGCCCGCCACCAACTGAAGTAATCTCACTTAAACCGACCCAACCGCCTCGCTGCGAACTAACTTGATCTAAAGGATAAAAGACAAAGCTCCAGCTTTTATTCTGTAAATCATAGATACCAATACGAGCTTGCTCTTCTCCTTGCCAAGCTCGCTGAAAAGCGACATACAGTTTATCACCGTATTCGGCGACCCCTTCAAAACCAAAGCGTACTTGTTTGTTGTTGAGCTCAGCTGGCAGCGTTACAACCCGGTCTATCACACCGGAACTATCTGCGTGAATAAGCATATTTAACTTTTCAATTGGGCGCGTGTCGCTTTGCGCCATTGTTCCGGCCCCTTCTGATGCTATCCAAAAACCACCATCAACACCAATGCTTAAACCTTCCGCATCAATATTTACACTTTTGTCATCATTGATCATCGCAGCTAGATCATGCGCATCAAAGCTATCAGCGCGCTGCTGCGGCCCAGACGTTGCCATCGATGCGAGAACATTATTGCTATCGCGCAAACGCAGCGCGCGCTCTATTTTGGCCGGCTGACTACTGGTATTGATTTTAAATAAACGGGTCGACGCAAAAAAACTATCTTCAACCGACCACAATACATGGTCTTCTCGCATATCGTAGCTCAGCGCGCTCAACGCCGACCAAGCGATTGGCTTAGCATGAACATCGTTTTCGGATTGCAAAGTTGGATAAACAGCATCACCGCGCTGATAGTGATACAGGTTTAATACTGAGCGTATCTTATCGCCGCGTTTATCTTTTTCACTGGCAACGATCAACAAGTTGCGCGAAGGTAAAGCAACCGCTCCTTCTGGGGCCACTCCTGCAGGCAACACCTGCTTTAACTTCGGTGCCGCCGGGTCGTTAACCTGATAAACAAAAACCAAGTTCGAACGCTCTGAGTTCACAAATAAATAAGTATTGTCGCCATAGCGGGCAACTTCGACGTTTTCCGCTTCATTACCTTTGTTTTTTGAACGCCCGTCGGGGTAGTGACCGAGACGCACCGCCCAATGATCAAGACTGTTACCACTGGTCCAAACCAGCTCGCCTTGAGTATTAAAGATACTGACACTGCGGCTGCCACCATTTAGGTCACCTTCATCGGCCGTAGCAAAGTGATGCTCATCAATCCAGGCAACGCCATCTGGCTCGCGTAAAACAGCATCTAAGCTATCGTTCAGCAGTATCCTTGCCGGCTTTTCTTCGCGGCGATCAATATCCTTGAGATCAACACTACCGGCGGAAAAGTGGTGCAGCAATGTTTTGCTCGCCAGATCAACAAGCACAAGGTGATTATTTTCCTGCAGGCTGACAACAGCAATATTATTACTGTTGATATCGACATATTCCGGCTCTGGATCCAGCGGATACAGCTCGGCAATATTGCTTAAGCTAAGTGGACTTGTCGTCCAGAGGCCCGGGTTCTCGGTACTAATATCAACTATCACAAGTTCACCGGCCGGCGTTTGCGGTGGCAAACCGAGCTCACCTTGCCCTTCACCCTTGCATTGCTGCTCGGCAAGATCTTCGTCATCATAAGCTGTGCCGGCGTAAGCGCCACTCACACACAACAGTTCATTGCGCTCATTTTCAATCACAACCGCCGCGTAATTTTTATCGGGGCTAACAGCAATAGAATCCGGCTGACCGCTTAAAGGCAGTGTCGCTGCTAATCGCTTGTTGGCAATATCAAAGATGGCCAGCTCGCCGCCGACATTGACATAGTCTTCAGACGTGTTGACGGCGACCAGAGCATAATTGCCTTTTACAGCAAGCGAAGTCGGCTCGCCCGCCAACTCAATCAAACCCGCCGCCATCGGCTTGCTGGCGTCACTGATATCAACAAAGCCGAGGGCGCCAAGTGGGCTATCGGTGTATACAAGCACCTGCCCGTCTTCGCTGACCGCAACAATTTCCGCCGCGGTTTCATCGTCGACGTCGCAGCTCATATGTAGCTGCTCACAAACGGGAAAGCTGGCTATGCGATTAAAATTTTTATCCGCGCCTGCGTTGTTGTCTCCGCCGCAGGCGAAGAGAAAAGTAGAAACAGCAGTAATAAAAGATAGCTGCTTTAAGTTTACGGCCATAAGTGCCCCCAAATTATAAGTATTAAAATGAGGCCTTATTGTTGGCGTGAAATATTACTCAAGAGCTGCAGTTAAATGACACAAATATTTCAGATGCTTTAAGTTTACAAAAACACAAAAATTGCAAATACCCCACCAGAGAAATACCTTAACGCTTATTTTTTAGTACTTTATCCGCTTTTCTATCGAGCTTAGGTTTAGCCCGGATTGAAGCAAAGGGGTCGTTCTTGTCAGCACCGGCATCAACAGCCGATGCAGATTCATCACTTTGCGCTTGATTCGCCGCCGCAGATGAATTTGAGCTGTGCTGTTTTTGATCGTTATTACGATATTTACTTCGAGCTGCTGTTTTGGGGTCGGAAGGCTGCAACAAACGCTGACAATAGCGCCAATAGAAATACACAACAGCAAGTATCAAACCCCACTTAAGTAAAAATGACTGCAGTACGTAGCTGCGTTCATCACTAACATTTACATAAGCGAGAAAGTCGCTGTGCATCGTCCAGATAAGTACAAGCACGATTAAAACAAGCGGAACAGTTTTTATTATTCCGCCGTAGCGTCGCCAAATCGCTATCAGCACGCTCCACTTTAGCAGCTTATTAAACATCTACAGCCACCACCCCAAGCCAAGTGCGGCGGCAAGTGCAATCAAGCCCTTTTCTTTGATTGCGCCATAAAGCTTGTCTTCTTCTTCGGCAACAATAATTTCAAGTTCATCTTCACTGAACTCTTCGGGTTTACGTCCGGCAAGTAAGATGCGAGTTTCCGCACGACTGATCGCTTTATTGCGAACGCGCTGTCGCATTTTTTGTTTCAATACTTTGGGTCTATCAAATACGCTCATTGCGGCTGGGCCTTTTTTAGACAGGCAAAACTAGCTGACGCCGCTATTGTAACGGTGCACCTATAAGCTGCCAAACGCGGGCCGTATTGGGTTTAGAGCAAATCGAGCTGGGTTTAAAGCGAGTCGAGCATATCCTGGCGGGAACTGATCATTTCCTGGTAGGTCTGCAGAGTCACCAAATCGAGGAAATCATCTCGGCGACGCAGCTTTGAGAGCTGCATTTCAAGACAGTGAATTTCGCGCTGTAATTGCGATTTGAGCAAACTCGTGTCTTCCAGATTCGCCGGCAAAATATTGTGGCTAGATTGGCGGTACATCACTGTTACTTACCTCTCCGTCAACGGCCAGATACTGGCGTGATCAAAATACTAAGTCTTAGTCTAGACAAAGTTTTGATTGCGCCAGGCTACGAAAAGGCTCTGTTTTAGCTTGATTTTGAATAATACTTACAGCGTCATTGCCAAGGTGAGTGCTAGTTTACCGCTCAGCCTGCAGCCAATCTCTGGCAAGATATAAAGCCGCTATTGTGCGCGCCTCGGTCAAATCTTCTCTGGCGACCAATTCACTTAAGTGCTCTAACGAAAATGCCCTGACGGCCAGCGGTTCAGGTTCGTCGCCCGGCAGCGATTCAGCGTAGAGATCGCGCGCCAACACTATCTGGGTAAAGTGCTGCATATAGTTTGGGCTCTGGCTCATACACTTGAGCAAAACCAGATCGCGTGCACCAAAGCCGGCCTCTTCTTTTAGCTCCCGATTGGCGGCCTCAAGGTGACTTTCCCCCGGGTCTACTTTGCCTTTTGGCAGTGTCCACTCGTAGGCTTCGACACCTATGCCATATTCCTGTACCAGCAGAACCTCATTATTTTCATTCACGGGTACAATAATCACCGCAGCGGTCGAGCCTGATCGCAAATACTCATATTCCCGCTCTTCGCCATTGCTGAATCGAATATCAGCAGCCTCGACCTTAAATAGACGTCCGTTGCATACTGGCCGACGGGTGAGTATTTTGGGCAGCTCGGGCATAATGCTTTCCTTTTACCTTATGTGATCAAGACGTATTGCTCGCTTGGCCGCAGAGTATAACGCCGTTTCGCCGCGACAACGAAAACAAGGCCCTGAATAAAGACGCATGATTAACTGGTCTACCATCGATACTGTACTGCTCGATATGGACGGCACTTTGCTCGACCTACACTTCGACAATTATTTTTGGCTGCATCACCTACCCAAACGCTACGCCGAAAGTCACAGCGTTGAACTTGAGCAAGCGCGCAAGCATATTCACGAGCAGATCAAAAACCTTGAGGGCACGCTGCAGTGGTACTGCCTTGACCACTGGTCTGAATTGATGCGCCTCGACGTACCCGCGCTCAAACACGAGGTCAAACACAAGATACAGATTCGCCCTCATGCCGAGCGCTTCCTGCAAGAGCTCAGACAGCTCGGCAAAAAGCTGGTGCTGATCACTAACAGTCATCCAGCGGGGCTCGAGTTGAAACTCCAGGTCACTAAGATCGACCGCTGGCTGGACATTATCATCAGCTCACATCAATTTCAGAGCCCCAAGGAAGATTTACGCTTTTGGCAACAACTGCAGCTTGAAGAGCCCTTTGATCCCGAGCGCAGTGTGTTTATCGATGACAGCCCGCGCATTTTGCGCAGCGCTGAAGACTACGGTGTTAAACACTTAGTTTGTATCACGCGCCCGGACAGCCAAAAGCCGGCACACGATAGCAGCCCCTTTATCGGTATTAACGACTTTGACGAGCTACTACCGCTGCAAAACGAGGGGGCCACATGGGCGAAAAAACACTGAGCAAGGTCCGTATAGATAAATGGTTGTGGGCGGCTCGCTTTTATAAAACCCGCTCGTTGGCCAAACAAGCCATTGACGGCGGCAAGGTACATATAGACGGCCACCGGATCAAAGCCAGTAAAGAAGTTGAGGTTGGCCTTACCCTGGTGTTGCGCCAGGGCTGGGATGAAAAAGAAGTACTTATCCGCGCCCTTAGTGACAAGCGCGGCCCAGCGCCGGTCGCAGCAACACTCTATGAAGAGACCGAGCAGAGTATCGCCAAACGCGCAGAACAGGCCGAACAGCGCCGAGCAAGCCAGCAGTTTAGCGAGCGCCCGGCCAATAAACCAAATACGCGCCAACGGCGCCATATCCACCGCTTTAAGCGCGCTGTTTTAGATTCAGACTAAGCTGTTGAACAACCACCCTGCCGGCACGCTAGATAAGCTCATTGCTCAGATCAACGCTCGACAGAGCACAGATGAAAGCGCAAAATTGCGCCCCCAGCTATGACTAGGTATAAGCATGAGCGCAACAAAAGATCAGGTGCACCGCTTTCTATTCGACAACAGTGACATACGCGGTGAAATCGTCACTCTCGAAAAGAGCTTTCAGGATGCCACAAGTGCCCAGGGCCTGCCGAGCGCACTGCTTCCACTCTATGGCGAATTTATGGCCGCCGTTGCCTTGATTGCGGAGATGCTCAAGTTCGACGGTACGATTACCCTGCAGGCTCGGGGTGATGGCGCCCTGCCGGTGATCATGGCCGAGAGCAACCAGAAAGGCCATCTTCGCGGTTATGCACAGGTCGCAGACCCAACTGCCCTACAATGCAACGATAGTAAGGACTTACTTCCACTCGCAGCTTTATTGGGTAACGGCATACTGAGCTTGACGATGGACCCCGCACAAGGCCAGCGCTACCAAGGCATTGTGCCTTTAGATGGCGCCGATTTAGCAAGCTGCCTGGAGCACTACTTTACTCAAAGTGAGCAGTTGCCTACGTACTTTAAGCTATTTGCCTCAGAACACAGTGCCGGGGGCATTTTCCTTCAGGCCTTACCCGCACAACTGGTCACCGATGCGAGCTCGCGCAGCGAACAATGGCAAACATTGCTTCAACTTGCAGCAACAACTAAAGCCGAAGAAATTTTCGAACTCGATCACCCGACCTTGCTCTACCGCTTGTTTCACGAGCACGATTGCAGAGTATTTGAAGCCAAAGACTTACTGTTTCGCTGCCACTGTTCAAGTGAGCGCAGCCTGCGCGCAATTGAAACTCTGGGCTCGAATGAGGTCCAGGCTATTATTGACGATCAGGGTTATATTGATATGGGCTGCCAGTTTTGCGGCAAGAACTACCACTTTGACAAAACAACACTGAAGAAAATACACGATAAGCTCAGCCAAAAGCACTGAGCCCAGGGCTTTATTTACAGCCGATGGCAACGATCGCACAGCGGCTGTAAATAAAGCTCGATATATTTGAGCTCCCAGCTAGAGCCTGAGGTTCAAAGCTAAAATAGCCTTTTCAATTTTTTCTAAATCGGGCACCAGCAGGGCTTCTCCGTGCACATTCACCGACAACATTTCAAACTCGCGCGCAGGCTGTGCCTCATTATTTTCAATATCAGCCTGGGTAAGGCGCAGTGAACGCGGCAGAGATTGGCTCAAAAAACTGATAAAAGGCAGACTTTCGTCGACACCAGTACTGTTTAAAATAGCGACTCGGCCATCCGCGTTTAATTTTGGCGAACACTGGTTATTGAGCGTTTCATAACTTAGCACTGGCACCCGCAGGTTTCGCCACGGGTAATAACCGAGAAACCAATCCGGCGTATTGGGCTTGATATCAAACGGCTGTATCGGCGCCATCTCTGCGACGGTTACCGTTGGCAATAACAGGTTCGATTCTACCATTGGCAGAATCATACAGCCGATATCGCTGCCGTCATCCAGTTCTTCTAAACTCATAACTTATCCCGTAAATGTCTATCGAGCAGCAAGAGCTCGTTTGGAAATATAGTTGGCTAAAGCCGCTACATCACCACAAAAATTAACATAACCGCGCTCTTTAACACTGCGCGGCATGCTGTCTACCGTGCAACTGCTAAATTCCTGAATCGCAACTTTACCGCCGTAGCCCCGAAGCAAACTTGTCGCCGCGGCGCCGTCGTCGCCCATGCCGGTAAACACCACCGCGCCGGCCTTGGCACGAAAGGCTTTGGCCACCTTGGCAATTACTTGGTTAATTGAAGGCTGATAGGGGCCGCGCCATTCCCCCCCCGTCATCACCAAGCGCTGGCTATCACTTAAGCTAAACTCACGCGCCGGAGACACCACGTAAATAGAACCGGCTTCAATGGCCATGCCCGGCTCAAAGCTTTTTAATAACAAGCTCGTGTTTCGCGCCAAACTTTCAAACAAAGCCGGCAGGCCACCGACATCAATATGCTGGGCAATCACAAACGCAAAACGCTTAACTTGCTCATCATCGACCAGTTTAAAAAACTGATTGAGCACTTCCGGCCCACCCGTGGACGCCGCTAAAACCCATACCTGGCTTGGTTTTGACAGCAGGCGCGTCTCGCCTTGATACGCCGAGACACAGTCTCGCAACTTGCTGTCAAATTCACCTGCATTAATAGCTGCACTGGCACTGACATCTTGAATGACCATTGGTATGTCGTGTTCACTGAGCCACTCGACAATGGCGTCAGTGGCATCGCAGTGCTCAGCAATTCTGAGTACCCAGGCGTCGACATCATCGCGCAGAGGCACTGAAAAAGAGCGAGTCAGAGCCGAACAAACTATTTTGTGAGAAGTCGCACGCGCGACCGCCACCAGAGCACCGAGCTCAGATGACGAATCGGCGAGCAGGCCGAGCCTTAAAGCCGCGCGCTCAATCTCAGTGCTTGACCTCAGCACCAATCAATTCCTGGATGGTCGAGATAAGTAACTCTTCCTGATACGGTTTACCCATGTAGCGATTCACACCGAGGCTCATTGCGTGCTCACGGTGTTTATCACCGGTACGCGACGTGATCATGATGATAGGTAAGTTCTTAGTCGACTGCGAACCACGGACATTTTTTGCCACCTCAAAACCATCCATACGCGGCATTTCGATATCGAGTAACATCAAATCCGGGCTTTCATTGGCGAGTACCTGTAGGGCATCGATGCCATCTTTGGCCGTGATAACATTGTAGCCTTCGCGCTCAAGGAAGCGGGTGGTTACCTTGCGTACCGTTACCGAGTCGTCGACAACCATAACCGTTTGAATTCGCTCCCTTTCTTCTTCGTGCTCTTCACTGTGCAAATCAAGCTGAGCACGTTTGCTGGCATCGAGCATTAAATCAGAGCGAGCAATTTCTTGTCTGACGAGAGAGTGGGGGTCGAGAATCACAACAACACTACCGTCCCCCATAACTGTCGCCCCGCTCAGCCCCTGCACAGCAGAGAACTGCGCACCGAGACTTTTTACCACAACTTCGCGACTGCCCATCAGCGCATCGACCTGCAAGGCCATCGTGTGCTGAGCTGTGCGAACCAAAATAATTGGCATTTGCAAGGCTTCGCTGTCTATACGCGGTTTTGAGCCCGGATATAACAGTGCTCCGAGATAGCGCACCTTAAATTTATCGCCGGCGTACTCAAACTCCGAATCTGGGTGGGCGTAGTAGTGCTCGAGCTCAAAGGGACTGATACGCACAATACCTTCAATCGAGTTGAGCGGGATAGCATAGTTTTCCTGGCCAATACCCACCATCAATGCTCGGTTGACCGACAGTGTAAACGGCAGGTGAATAACAAACTCGGTACCTTTGCCAAAATCTGAGTTGATAGTGACATCACCACCAAGCTGCTTAATTTCGGCGTTAACCACATCCATGCCTACACCGCGGCCGGAGATCTGGGTAACGTTCTCAGCGGTTGAGAAGCCTGCATGCAGAATAAACTGGGTGATGTCGTGGTCGCTTAAATCAGCATCAGCCGCCATTAAACCGCGCTCAATCGCTTTTTTGCGTACCCGGCCTAAATCCACACCGCGGCCATCATCAGCGAGGCGAATAACAACGTTGCCACCCTCGCGGCCAAGCGTAAGTACGATGCGCCCGGTTTCACTCTTGCCAGCGGCAATACGACTTTCCGGGTCTTCGATACCGTGGTCAACAGCATTGCGCAGCATATGTTCAAATGGCGGAACCATGCGCTCCAAGACGTTGCGGTCCAACTCACCTTCAACATTGTCGAGTTCAAAACTAACTTTTTTACCAAGCTCGGCAGCAACCTGGCGTACGATTCGACGCAGACGCGGAACCAAGCGGGAAAACGGCACCATACGAGAGCGCATCAAACCCTCTTGCAAGGTGGTATTAATTCGACTCTGCTGTAGCAACGTGGTTTCAGCATCGCGAACCCGATCACCGAGGTCATCGCGCAAGTCACGTAAATCCGATGCCGACTCGACGAGTGAGCGAGACAACTGCTGTAGCGCTGAGTAGCGATCCATTTCCAGTGGGTCGAAGTTCTCCGAATGCTCGGCCATCTGTTCCTGGCGGAACAGGATCTGTGCTTCGGTCTCAATATCTAAACGTCGCAGCTGTTCTTGCAAACGGTCAATCGTTGAGTCTACCTCGTCGAGTGAGCTCTTAAATTCGTTAACTTGCTCTTCCAGACGAGAGCGAGAAATGGAGGTTTCACCGGCAAGGTTAACCAGCTCCTCAAGCAGGTCCGAGTTAACCCGAATAACCTCTTGCGGGCCCTGTTTTTTCTGAGGTGTCGCCACAGCTGCCGCGCCGGTGGCCGACACCGCCACAGCGGTCTCGGCTGCCCCGGCAGGGGTGGGTTCAACAGCAGGCTCTTTACCGACAAAGGGCAGTACGTTGCTATCGCCGCCAGGCTCAGGCGCGGCGCCTTGAGTATCGACAATATCGCTAACTGCTGGCGCATCAACTACCTCAGTGATAACTGGCGGCTCAGGCTCTGGTACGTTAACGGCGAGCTCGGGATCGCCCCCTGCACCCACGGACAGCTTAACCGCGTTGACAGCGCGAAAAGCTTGATCCTGGAAACGGTGGATATTCGCCATCGCATCCTTGTTTGTGCCACTCGGATCGTTGTCGATAATAAAGGTTTCGTAGTCGTGTACTAATTCACCGAGGTTGTCGAGATTGGCTAGGCGCGCGCCACCTTTAAGTGTATGCAAAGCACGCTTCATTTCATCCAGAGCGTTACCTTCGTCTCCGCCTTCAAGGGCGTGAATAGCGTGATCAAGCTCTTCAAACAGCTCGTCAGCTTCTTCGAGGAAGACTTGCAGAATATCTGCGTCAAAGTCTTCGGACTCGGTATCGATAATATCCAGTAAACCGCTTTCACCAAGCCCGGTGACAGCAGCTGGCGCCGCTTGCTGAAGCTCGTCACGCGCTTCGCTTGTATCTTGCGCGGCAAAGTCATCAAGGCCCAAATCAAACTCGGCTTCGGCTTCGGCTTCGGCTTCGGCTTCGGCTTCGGCTTCGGCTTGCAAAGTATCTGACTCGAGTGGGGGTTCGGCAAGCAGCTCTTCAACTTGCTCGGTTTCAAGCGCAGACATGCTAATTTCTTCGAGCTCTGTTAACTCAAGCGCAGCACCCTCAACTTCACTGCCCTCTTCTGGCAGAACCTCATCCGACTCTAAAGTATCAGACAAGCCAGGCTCATCAGTACTTTCAGGTGTATCACTCAAAGGCTCAACAGAAACATCGACGACACTGATATCGATTTCTTCAAGCTCTGGCTCTGGCTCTGGCTCTGGCTCTGGCTCTGGAATAGCATATTCACCAAGAATATCTTCTGCACTTAGCTCTTCATCCTGCTCTTCGATAAGCATGCCGTCATCGAGAGCAGGTTCGTCACTTGAGGTGACAACCGGCTGTTCTTCGGCTTCGAGCTCTAGCTCACCATCCGCGTAGTCATCCAGGTAGTCCTGCGCAGCATCACCCACATCAAGCACCTCGGGCTCAGCTTGTGGTGCTGGAGCTTCAGCGTGAACAAGCAAGGCTGGCGGCTCACTCTGAGCATCCGCGTCAAAAGCAACGGGCTCGAGGTTGATATCAGCCAAAGGCTCTTCATCGCTATTGCTTGCTGAGGAGTCTTCAAATTCAGCTGAGTCTGCGTCACCCGGTAAGGCATCGGCAAGCTCTATGCCGTCGCCGACGAGCTCAGTGTCTGCTGCCGCGGCCGATTCGGGCTCGCTCGTCGCAGAGTCATTGCCGGCAACATCGACCTGCTCAACAGGTAACGTAGCGGCATAACTCTCGAGCTGCTCGAGCACTTCTCGCGGCGGCTCTTTAACATTTTGTCCGGCAGCAGCTGCATCAACCATGTCGAGCAAGGCATTGTGGGCCTTGGTCAGATGCAAACGAGCCTCATCATTAACAAGCTCGCGATTTGCCGACAGGGAGCTGTATATAGATTCCAGCTCTAAAGCTAATGAGCTCATCGCCGGTAAGCTCGCCTGATCTGCGCCAGCCGCGAGGGTTCTCAACTCAGCCTGTATCTTTGCAATCGGCTGCACACTGTTGCTATCTGAACACCAGGCATCGACGATTTCATCAGCGTCGAGCAGCAGGCGCATCTCTTCGGCCATAAAGATAGATAACAAGCGCGGATCAACCTGCTTAGCTCCGTCTTTGTCCTGCTCTTTCATTCGCACGAGGTGACCGACGGCCAACTCGCGCAATTCAGCGCAGCGGGCAAGAAACTGATCAAGCTTCTCGATAACAACGGTTTGGCGGTTTTGTATCTGCGTCACGGCTTCAAGCGTGTAAGTAACCGCGTCGCGGATCAATTGCAGAATATCTTCGTTGATGCTGACCTGGAAGCTGACCATCTCCTTGGCAAAACCCTCAAGGGCTTCGTAGAGTTCAGCAATGGCAGCCACATCCGCCATCTTGGCGCTGCCTTTAAGTGTGTGCAAGGCTCGCTGTAAATCATCGGTAGGCGCTGTGAATATTGGCGCCGCTGCCTCCATCGCATCAATGTAGTGACCGATAGTACTCAAGTGAGTTTGAACTTCTGAGCAGAAGATTTCTAACAGGGCGTGATCTTCGTCATCCTCGCTTTCCGAGCTATGGCGATCTTCTGCATCGGCTACCTGAGCCTCGCTCTGCTCTGGCGGCTGCAAAGCCGAGCCTGGATCACTCTGCAAGCGCCGCATCAGCGCCGCATCGTAGTCGTCACCTAGTTCACCTTTAGCCAGAGCAAAGGCCCACTCGGCAACTTGATCGGTCAGCGCCTTGATGGGGTTAGCTTTGCGCTGTTGAAATGCCGAAACCAGCGTTGGCATCAGCGCCGCAACCGTGCTTACAACTTGACCGTGAGCATCCTGATACTCAACCGTGTTGTCGATAACACGATTGAGCATGTTCTCAACCGACCAGGCCAGCTCTCCAACTTCCATCGCCTCAACCATACGCCCACTACCTTTAAGCGTATGGTAGGAGCGCCGAACGACGGTCAGATTTTCTTCATCTTTTGTATTTTCCAGCCACTTAGGAATGTATTCAGCAAGCGTTTCGAGTACTTCCTCAGCTTCTTCGATAAAGATTTCGAGAATTTCATCGTCGATCAGGCTATCTTCATCGTCATCACTCTCTGCGGGTGTGGGCTCGGTCGGCACACTCGCACTCGGCAGCTCTGGGCTTAAATCAGGCTCAACCGCTTCGCTTTCTTGCAGCTCAATATGCGCGCTAACTTCCTGCTGATTGTCTGGCTCTGAACTGTGACCTGGTAGTTCGCTAGCGTCATTGGGGTGTTCAACTGCGCCAGAACCTGCCGGCCTTGATTCATCAAATTTTTCGAATTGTTCAGCATCGGCAAGAGTTTCCGAGCGATCGTCATCCGCAGAGGCAACAGTGTCACTCTCAGTAAGCACTTGCTGCTCAGGCCCATTTTCACTCTCTTGCGCTGGAGCATGTTGCAAGGCCTGCTCACGGGCCTGCAGGCTCTCGCGGCTTAGCGCAGCTGCATCGCCGAGTTTCTCAAGGCTGGCCTCTGACAAACTGAGCAGCGAATCACCGCTCTCTGTCATATCGGTACTTAAGCGCTCGAGATAATACTCAACACCGGCGAGTGCATCAGCGAGGGATTCGAGTGTCGCCCAGGCTGGCTCTTCACCGTCTTTTTGCGCAAGTTCGTTGACAATGTATTGAGAGCAGCGCTCGATAATGGTGCCCGCTCGCGCGAGAGGAATAATATCCAAACCTCCGCGGATATCGTGCAGCAACTGTTCTATGTTAACGAGATGACCGGCATCCCACTGGGAGCTGATGTAGTCAATAATCGCTTCTTTGGCTTTCTCAAGACCAACCTGGCACTCCCGCACAACGGCGAGCTTAGCCTCATCGATTTCAATGCTACGCTCATTAATACTCGCTAAATCGCGGTGTTTATCGACCGCCTTATCAATCGCTTCCAGCTTAGTATCAACATCAATAATGTCGCTGGCACAGTCCACCAAAGTCGCTTCATCGAGACTATTGCGCTTACTCAGCTCCTCAAGCGCTTCAGCTTGCACCAACATTTTTCGGCGCAAATCACCAATGCCAAGCACAGCCAGCGTATCGGCCACACGCTTAACAACGGGCAACACGTCGACCAACTCCGATGGCGCCGCATGTGTCGTCAGGGCGTTATCGAGGTTGCTCTTAATGCTTTTAAGTTCTTCTCTTAGCGCAACCACAACCGAGCGAACGGCTTCCGGGTCAAGGGCGCTAACGCTGTAAGCATCACTCCCATCCTCTGCCGAGCCAGACTCTGAGCTATCTTCGATAAAAAGACGCTTTACTTTCGCAACCAGTGGCGACTGTTCGTCACATGCTGCAACATAATAAAGCAGGTTCTTCAAAAGGCCTTCAGCGGGCGCATGCTCAAACGACGCTGGAGCCCCTTCGTTTAATAATCGCATTTCGCGCGCAAGTTGACGCAGAAGGTTTTGCACCGCGATGCTGAGTTCTATACCTTCGTTTTTAAGGCCTTCGACCAATGCCGCAGATATCAACCACAATGGGGCACTTTTGGTTCCCGAGGTCAACGCCAACAGGCGTCCAAAAACTTTTTCAAGATAGGCAAGGTTGTCCTGCACCTTGATACCGCGAAGCACACTCGCGGCAGCAAACTGATACATCTCGCGCAGCTTGCCGCTGACCTCTTTTAATTTAACGGTATTTTGTAGAACTGGATGGCGCACCCCTAAATCGTTGTCCATCGCTGTCAACTTAGGGGTAAATAAATTGCTTTCAGTTAAAAAGCGCTCTTTGCGAACAGCGCGTATATCATTTAACAGCGATAAGATAGAGCGCACACTGTCGTCGCGATAAACCTTAACGTGATCGAGATAAATCGGCAGTTGCAGCAGCGCTCGCATCAGGACTTCCTGAGCGTCAACTGTACTGGTAACAGCCCCCTGCATTAATGCCTGTGCGAGTTTCTCCATTTCCTCGGCAAGCAGGGAAGCACCATTAAACTCAGCAATTTGCAAGCTGCCGCGAACCTGATGAATATGAGTGATGCAAAAACGCAGCTGAGTTGCGTCTTTTGGATTTTCAACATAGGCCTCAAGGGCTTGCCGAGCTTCGTTGAGGGTCTCCCCAATTTCACCCAGTACCCACTCTAAAGCGGCGTAATTGCGTTGATCAGCCATCGCCTACCCTTTTGCCTCTCAGTTGTTACTTACAGGCTTCACATAAGCCTGTACTTCTGGCCGTTGTATGCGCTGCAATTGATCATTGCTCCAGCTGGTCACTTCACCCAAGCCAATAACCAATAAAGCACCCGGCTTCATTTTTTTTACAATAGAATCCAACAGTTTGTGCCTAAGGCTCTGTTGAAAATAAACCAGCAGGTTTTGGCAGTAAACAACATCAAAATCTAGTGAAGGCATATCATCTAGGTTCAAAATATTGGAGCAACTAAAACACATTTTGCTCACTACCGGGTGTTGAAAGCGGTAATTTGCATCCGCCATTTCAACAAAATATTTGCGCTTAAACGAAGCCGGCACAAACTCTAATTTGCGCGCGGGATAAGTTGCAGCCTTTGCCAGCGAAATTGCGACCCTGCTGATGTCGGTCGCAGTGACACTAAACTGTTGCTCCAGCTGCGCAAGTTCAAAGCTTTCATTGGTAACCATCGCCAGTGAATAAGCCTCTTCACCACTTGAACAACCCAAGCTCCATATATCAAAAGAAGAGCCCAGCTTTTGAGCATTAATACGGTCTTGCAGAAAGTGGGCAACATAGTTCAACGAGGGTTTGTGCCGAAAAAAAGTTGTCTCTTTGACCACTAAGCGATCGACAAGGATAGCCCACTCAAGCTGGGCATTTGGCGCATCTGTAACCCTGTGAAAATAGTCGCTAAAACTCTCTTCGCCTAACTCCCTCATGCGCATACCGACCTGGCTCTGCAGAAACTGGCGCTGATGCTGGCCAAGGCGAACACCCACACGCATTTCCAGCAACTGGCTCCAAAGAGCAAATTGCTGGTCGCTCAAATCCGGCGCAGCTTCATAAGTCCAAGCCATTGCGAACAATTAGACTCGCACTTGATCGTCGCTTTCTTCGCCGATTTCCTCGGCATAAGCCTCTTCGAATTCGGTCAGCATCTCTTCGTCAGTCAATTCCATAACTTCATCATCGAGCGCTTCAACTTCGTTTAGCTCGGTATCGGCTTCGTAGTCAGCTTCATCGCTGAGCTCTTCTTCGGCCTCAACCTCATCAGGTAACTTAAAGCCCGATACAGATTCACTAAGCTCCGTCGCCAACTCAGAGAGATTACCAATCGACTTCGCCGTGGCGTTGGTACCGGCAGAAGTCTGTGAAGTAATTTCCTGAATTACGTTCATCGTATTGGAAATATGACCGGCTGATGAAGCCTGCTGACGTGCAGCGTTCGAAATGTTTTGAATCAATTCCGCAAGGTTTGCAGATACCGTTTCAATCTCTTCCAGGGCAACACCCGCATCCTGTGCAAGGCGAGCTCCTCGTACCACCTCGGAGGTGGTTTGTTCCATCGAGATTACCGCTTCGTTGGTATCGTTCTGGATCGTCTTAACCAGTGATTCAATCTGCTTGGTCGCTGTTGCAGAACGTTCTGCGAGTCGCTGTACCTCATCCGCAACCACCGCGAAGCCTCGACCGGCGTCACCCGCCATCGATGCCTGAATTGCCGCGTTAAGTGCAAGAATGTTGGTCTGGTCAGCAATGTCGTTAATCAGGCCAACGATGTCACCAATTTCCTGGGATGATTCACCGAGTCGTTTAATACGTTTTGAGGTGTCCTGAATCTGCTCACGAATCGTATCCATACCGTGGATCGTATTCTGTACCACCTTGGCGCCGTTTTTCGCGATCGATACCGATCGCTCCGCAACGCCCGCTGATTCGGCGGCGTTTGCAGATACTTGGTCAATTGTTACTGCCATTTCGTTAATCGCGGCAGATGCTCCGGCAATTTCCTGGGCCTGGTGCTCAGCAGCTTCGGCGAGGTGCAGTGCAGTCTGCTGGGTGTCGGAAGATGAACCCACAACTCGGCCGGAAGTATCGTTAATTCGTGAAACGAGGATACGCAGTTGGTCAATGGTGTAGTTAATCGAGTCAGCAATCGCACCGGTGAAGTCCTCGGTTACGGTTGCGGTGGTGGTCAAGTCACCATCTGCGAGGTCGGCAAGCTCATCGAGTAATCGCAAAATTGCGTTTTGGTTACGGTCGTTGGTATCGGCCGTTTCTTTCAGGCGTCGCTTAGTAGCACCGTTCAATAACAAGCCAATACTGAGCAAACACAGAAGTGCTATCGCAGCCATAATGCCGAGCACGGCGGTATTGAGCTTGCGCTCAGTTGGCAGGCTGGCGATGCGGTCGCTGAGCGCAGTCAGGGCACCGAGTAAGTTCGCACTTTCATCGAGAATACCATTAGCTGCCTGACGAGCCTGGAAGAGCGCTGGTGATGCTTCAAAAATATCGCGAACCTGACCACTAACAAAACCAAATAGTTCGGCTACTTCCGTTAAACTTTCTTTTGCTTCTGGGTCAGTAATCGGGCTGATATCCATTGCGACATCGCCACTTTCCATACCGGCGAGTACCTTACCGAACAGGTTAGCATCGAGGTTGAACTGGTCAGCCGCGCGGTTTGCATCGCCGCCACCGCGAAGCATTTTATCGACGTTACGTGCAATACGCTCTGCACGCCAGCTCTGCATCTGTGCCACCGCCACCTGATCAGCAGGTGCGTTGTTCTCAAGCAGGATTTCCACAATCAGATCGTGCTCACTCTGCAGCTGGGGAATCGCTTCGTTGAGTGTTGTAGCAACGTTGTGTAGGAAAAGGATCGTATCTTTGTTTTCGGTGATAACCGTGGCGTTCTTGCGAGTCGAGTTCCAGGCGGCTTCATATGCCGAGAGCTCGCTGCTCAGCAGCAAGCGAGTTTGATTGTCGCCCGATTGCAAAGCACGAGAAGTCTCGCTCATAGCTTTTACAACCTGAGAAAGAGACTCAAACGCCTGCTCGTCACCAGCTGTTGCATCTCGGGACAATGAGGTCAGCTGGAACGAGCTAGCCCGCAAATCTGCGACGAGTTGCAGATAACCCTGATCGCGTTTTGAGTCCTGGAAGAGGACATAGGCGATGTACGCCATGACTCCCACAGAGATGAGTAGCATAGCAATCAATGCCAACATCACCGGGTTGTCCTTCATCCGGCTAAATAGTCCGGCTGTATCAGCTTTCATAAGCGCTCCCAAGCGTGTAACTCAACCAACCGAAGGTCGGCCTTTTCATTTTTGTGAGTGCATCGCACCCGCTAAATCATCCACCTCAAACGAGGCCAGCCCTGCGTATGTCGCCGGGCCTGTTAGAGCAGAGACGCGTTAGCAAAACGCGCATCGGCCGCCAATTTATTTAAATCAATTACGTTCCAGCGCTGCTCTTGCGCATCGACATAAGAGCCTTCGAGATAAGACTTAATCAAATCTGGAACCTGCTCGTCCTGTTCCGCGCTGTGCTGGCCGAGCTCAAAATGTTGCATGCCCAGCGAACGCTCAATCATTAAACCTGAAAAAATATCGCCACTATCAAACACCAGGACTCGGTGATTGCGTCGCTGTAAACCTAGTTGCGCCCCCAAAAACATAGGCAGGTCAATCAGCGGCAACAGGCGGCCACGCACATTTGACAGGCCGATAACCCAAGGCTGGACACCGGGCAGACGCGTGTGCCCAGGAACCTCAAGAATTTCAGCCACCTGCCCCAAAGGGGCAATAAAGCGCTGCCCCATAAGCAAAAATCCGAGCCCACTCCAGCGGGGCGCGGATTCAATTTTGGCAGGTAGCTCTTGCGCAGCTTTTTGACACTGTTTGGCCAGGTTAACAAGGGCTTGAAAAGGCGCTTGCGCCATGCAGCTTAGCCTCCCAGCTTGGAGATGGTACTCATCAATTCTTTTTCATCGATGGGTTTCGTCAAATAGGCTTTGGCCCCTTGGCGCATGCCCCAAACACGATCGGTTTCCTGATCTTTTGTTGTGACAATAATCACGGGAATGTTGGCCGTCTCTGGCGCCTTGCTAAGTTGACGTGTTGCCTGAAAACCATTGAGGCCCGGCATAACAATATCCATAAGTACTAAATCGGGTAGTTCCTGCTTGGCGGTGGCAACGCCGTCTTCACCATTGACGGCCGTAATAACCGTATGACCATTTCTCTCGAGCACACCGCTGAGCTTGTAAGTTTCCGTTGGGGAATCATCAACAATTAGAATTTTCGCCATGTTTTGTCTCGCTAGATATCTTTTGGAGTAGTTGCGGTGATTAGCTACCGATGTGCGCTTCAATTGCGCCGATAAGCTCGCCTTTGCTAAAAGGCTTGGTGAGGTATTGATCAGAGCCGACGATGCGCCCTTTGGCTTTATCGAAAAGACCGTCCTTACTGGACAACATGATGACAGGTGTGGATTTGAACTCACTGTTGTTCTTGATAAGCGCGCAGGTTTGGTAACCGTCGAGGCGCGGCATCATAATATCTACAAAGATGATGTTCGGGCGAGTATCAGCGATTTTCGCCAGAGCATCAAAGCCATCGGTTGCCGTAACCACCGTACATCCAACTTTTTTCAGCAGCGTTTCAGCTGTTCTGCGAATGGTTTTACTATCATCAATCACCATCACTTTGAGGTGCTCGAGATTGGCTTCCATAGTGCTGACCTTACTAAATGAAATTTCCGGCTGAACAAAGACTGTTCAACCTAGCTTAAGCTACACGCATCACAAAATTGCGCGTGCAAACTTTTAACATATGTCTGCAGTTTAATCCATAAACGCTTGAAAAAAATAGAAAAATCGCTTTATTCCAAGCTCATATAAAAATTTGAGACAGGCTTCCGAATCAAACTAGCCAAAACTATAATTGCCCAAAATTTCTTTTAGCGCCAATTTAATTTTGGCACCATATTCAACTGACACCCAGCCCGCAGGAGTCCCAGCAGTGAGCCAAGCACTCAAAATCGGCATTATCATGGATCCCATCGCCGACATCAGCTTTAAAAAAGATAGCTCGTTAGCCCTGCTATTGGCCGCAGCTGAACGCGGGCACAGCTTGTTTTATATGGAAATGCAAGATATCTACCTCAGTCAGGGCCGGGCCCAAGCTAAGCTTAGGCCTTTAAAAGTGTGGAACGATGCCGAGCGATGGTACGAACTGGGCGAAAGCGAAAACCAGGCGATGGCTGAGCTGGATGTCATTCTGATGCGCAAAGACCCGCCGTTTGATAGCGAGTACATATACGCAACCTATGTACTCGAGCGAGCAGAGCAAGAGGGCTGCCTGGTCGTCAACAAGGCTCAGAGTCTACGCGACTGCAACGAAAAGATCTTTGCCACACAATTTCCCCAGTGCTGCCCGCCTGTACTTGTAGCCCGCGAAGCCGGCATGCTGAGAGATTTTCACCGCGAGCACGGCGATGTCATTTTTAAACCGCTCGACGGCATGGGTGGCGCCGGCATATTCCGCTGTAAAAGCGACGACAGCAATGTCAGTGTTATCCTCGAGACGCTGACCAATCACGGCAGCAGCTTCATCATGGCGCAAAAGTACCTGCCGGAAATAAAACACGGCGACAAGCGTGTACTTGTTGTCGATGGTGAGGCCGTGCCTTACGCGCTGGCCCGCATTCCCGCCTCTGGCGAAAGCCGGGGCAACCTCGCCGCCGGTGGCAGCGGTCGCCCTCAGGCCCTGAGCGAGCGCGATCAGTGGATTGTCGAGCAAGTCGCGCCAACACTGAAAGCGAAAGGCCTGCTGTTTGTTGGCCTCGATATTATCGGCGACTACCTTACGGAAATTAACGTAACCAGCCCAACCTGCGTGCGCGAAATAGACGCCGCCTACGATACGCGCATAGGTGAGCGCTTGATGCTGGCTATTGAGGCGCTGCGCAACTAATGGATCATCAACACAACAGCGCCGACAGGCTCAGTTTTACAATTTTTTTAGCTCTAGCCCTGCATGCGCTGTTGATTTTTGGCATTAGCTTTTCAATCAACAAGAGTGACAAGCTCGCACCGACGCTCAACATTACCCTCGCTACCCACAAAAGCGCAAAGGCACCCGATAAAGCCGACTTTCTCGCCCAGCACAATCAGGAAGCCAGCGGCAGTGCCGACGAAGTAAAGGAGCTAAAAACCACCGAGCTCGCGCAAATTGCCGATGTCAATATCAACCAAGTCAACCCCCTGCCGCAGCAGCAGGCCGCCGCCCAACCAAAACCGGAAACGGAACTGCTCGACAGCAACAACGAGCGGGCTCGCAAAGTCAGTCGCCAAGATACTGAAAAACAACAAAATCAACACGACGGCCAGCAGGAGCAGGATCGCCTGATGGAACTAAAGCGCAAGATGGCCAGCCTGCAGGCCAAGCTTGATCAGGAAAAACAAACCCTGGCGAACAAGCCGCGCATTAAACGCTTTACCTCCACCTCAACGAAAAGTTCGGAAGAAGCGGCGTACTACAATCGCTGGAGCCAGAAAGTCGAGCGTATAGGCACCGACAACTTTCCCGAAGAAGCCCGACGCAGCAACACCTTCGGATCTTTACGCCTGAGTGTCAGCGTGCGCCCAGATGGCAGTGTTGCGCGCGTCGAGCTGCTCGAAAGTTCGGGTTATAAAATGCTAGATCAAGCAGCGCTGCGCATTGTTCGTCTCGCCTCCCCCTTCGACCCTTTCCCCCCGGAGATCAAAAAACAAACCGATCTATTCGAGATTATTCGCACCTGGAACTTCGAAATCGGCGGCTTGAGTACCAGCCATTGAGTACTTACTGAAAGTGTTGCTTTTGCGCCGTGCGGCCCCATAATGAAGCTATAACGGGAGCGTATTATGACCGAGAAAACCAGCTTTACGATCGATAAGTGCGAGAGCCTGCGCAATCAGTTTTTGATTGCCATGCCGGGCCTTGACGACTCCCTTTTTTCTCACAGCCTCACCTTTATCTGTGACCACAATAAAAATGGCGCGATGGGCCTTATTATCAACCAGCCCCTCGGCATCAACTTAAGCGACGTTTTCCAGCAACTGCAGCTCGAAAGCAGCCCCGCGCTAAGTGACGCCCATGTGTTAGCTGGCGGCCCAGTTAATTCTCAACAGGGCCTGGTGCTGCATCGCGACGAAGGCCACTGGGAAAGCACCCTGCGCATCACCCCCGATATCTGCTTAACAGCCTCCAAAGATATAGTCGAAGCCATGGCCAATAACCAGGGCCCAAGCGGTGCACAACTCGCACTTGGTTACGCAGGCTGGAGTGCAGGACAGCTCGAAGAAGAGCTCAGTAACAATATGTGGCTGACCATGCCTGCAGACAATGCCATTATCTTTGATACACCGACAGAGCAGCGCTGGAATGCCGCCGCGCAAGCCCTCGGTGTCGATCTCAACTTAATCTCTTCCGCTGCCGGCCACGCCTAATGCAACACGACAACGGTTATGTTCTGGCCTTTGATTACGGCCTGAAAAACATTGGTGTCGCCATAGGCCAAGCCCTCAGCCACAGCGCCCGCCCTCTACAAGCACTGAAAGCGCGCGACGGTGTACCCGACTGGAAACTTGTATCCGCGCTACTGGATGAATGGAAACCATCTCGCGTACTCGTCGGCCTGCCCTTGAATATGGACGGCACTGACAGCGACATGAGCGCGCGCGCGAGAAAGTTCGGCAATCGTCTGCACGGGCGTTATGGCGTGCAAGTGAGTATGGTTGATGAGCGCTTGAGCACCCGAGAAGCCAAAGAAATTGCCCTTAGCCAGGGCCACAGGGGAAATTACGGCGAGCGCCCAATCGACTCACTGGCCGCCAGCGTATTAATTGAGGATTGGTGGAATCAGGGCCACTGATTGGCCCCGGTCAGCTCCGAGTTTAAAAGCGGCGGAAACCGCCTGTATCTTCGGCCTCAACCTCAAGCTCATCCGCTGCATTCGACAAGTATTCGGAATCTGTCTCCGAGCCGAGTTTGATGCGCAGGCGCAGATCATTCGGTGAATCCGCATGACTCAAGGCATCCTCATAGGTGATCTCACCGGCGTCGTACAACTCATACAGCGCCTGATCAAAGGTTTGCATGCCGACCTCGGTCGAGCGCTTCATCAAGTCTTTAAGCTCGTGCACGGCGCCTTTGCGAATTAAATCCGAAGCCAGCGGCGTATTTAAAAAGACTTCGAGACAAGCTCGGCGACCATTGCCATCGGGGGTAGGCACCAACTGCTGAGCGACAATGCCCTTGAGGTTCAAGCTCAAATCCATCCACAGCTGCTCGTGGCGATCGGCCGGGAAGAAGTGAATAATGCGATCGAGCGCCTGGTTGGCATTGTTCGCGTGCAAAGTACAGAGGCAAAGGTGACCAGTTTCAGCAAACGCGATAGCGTGATCCATGGTCTCGCGTGAACGCACCTCGCCAATGAGGATAACATCCGGAGCCTGACGCAGGGTATTTTTCAGAGCAATTTCAAAACTCTCAGTATCAATACCGACTTCGCGCTGAGTAATTACACAGCCGTCGTGCTGATGGATAAATTCAATCGGGTCCTCAATCGAAATAATATGGCCCTTTGAATTGCGATTGCGGTGGCCGATCATCGCCGCCAGCGAGGTTGATTTACCGGTTCCAGTCGCCCCAACAAAAATCACCAGGCCGCGCTTGGTCATGGCCAGCTCTTTGATTACCTCAGGCAGGCCGAGCTCATCGATCTGGGGGATCTGAGTTTCAATCCGCCGCAACACCATGCCGGCGAGATTGCGCTGGAAAAACGCCGATGTACGAAAGCGGCCGACACCGCGGGCGGAGATGGCAAAGTTCAACTCTTTGTTTTCGACAAACTCTTTGCGCTGGCGCTCGTTCATCACCGACAGCACCGTCTCTCGCGCTTTTTCCGGCGACAGAGGAGTTGAACTGACCGGCACAATGCGGCCGTGCACCTTAATGGATGGCGGAACGCCTGCAGTAATAAACAGATCCGAGGCTTTTTTCTCAACCATCAGTGACAGCAGGCGATCGAGTTCCATAATTTTTTCCCGTAGCTCAGCAGCTTTTTATAATTTAGACCGTGTTAGAAGTTTTCGGGCATCTTTGCTTTTTCTTTGGCGATATCGCGGGTAACAATACGGCGCTCCACCAAGTCAGCGAGGCACTGATCCATAGTCTGCATGCCAAGTGAACCGCCAGTCTGAATGGCAGAGTACATTTGCGCGACCTTGTCTTCACGAATCAAGTTACGAATGGCCGGTGTACCGCGCATAATTTCATGTGCGGCGACCCGGCCACCACCCGAACGCTTCAGCAGCGTCTGCGAAATAACCGCCTGCAGTGACTCAGAGAGCATGGAGCGCACCATGTCTTTTTCCGCCGCTGGGAAGACGTCGACAACCCGGTCAATCGTTTTTGCCGCAGACGTGGTGTGCAAGGTGCCAAATACCAAGTGCCCCGTCTCCGCTGCCGTCAGGGCCAGGCGAATAGTTTCCAGATCTCGCATCTCACCAACAAGAATAATATCGGGGTCTTCACGCAAAGCCGAGCGCAGAGCTTCAGCAAACCCGTGCGTATCTTTGTGCACCTCGCGCTGGTTCACCAGGCACTTTTTACTTTCGTGCACAAATTCGATGGGGTCTTCGATGGTCAGAATATGTTCGTATTTAGACTCGTTAATAAAGTCCATCATCGCCGCAAGGGTCGTTGACTTACCGGAGCCGGTTGGCCCCGTCACCAACACCAAGCCTCGCGGTACGGCGCAGATATCTCTAAACACTTGCCCCATGCCCAGCTCTTCCATCGTCAATACCTTCGATGGAATCGTACGAAATACGGCTCCGGCGCCGCGGTGCTGGTTAAAGGCATTTACCCTGAAGCGGGCGACACCAGGCACTTCAAATGAAAAATCGGTTTCGAGGAACTCTTCGTAGTCTTTGCGCTGTTTATCGTTCATGATCTCATAGATCAGACCGTGAACTTGTTTGTGCTTCATTGGTGGCACATTGATTCGGCGCACATCGCCATCTACGCGGATCATCGGCGGCAAACCGGCACTTAGATGCAAATCCGACGCGCCCTGCTTGGCAGAAAAAGCGAGTAACTCCGTAATATCCATAACTTGCCTCTGACGTCTGGCCCACTCGGGCCGGTTTAACGCGCCTTGCGCTAAACAATGGGTTTTAATAAAAAGCCTGGAACGAGAAAATTCAGGCTGAATCGAGCACAATAATGCTCCCGAGAGAGCTCTTAGCAACTATCAGTATATGCACAGAATAAACGACACACTATCGCAACTCCAAAATCAGATACAAGCTGCGGCTTGCTCTAGCGAACGGAATGCCAACGAAATCACTCTACTCGGAGTAAGTAAAAAACAAAGTGATGAAAAATTGCTCGAAGCGGCGACATCGGGCCTGATTGATTTTGGTGAAAACTACCTGCAAGAAGCACTCGCCCACCAAAAACTGCTCGCAGATTTCAAGCTGCGCTGGCACTTTATCGGCCCGATTCAATCCAATAAAACACGCGCCATCGCCGAGCACTTTGACTGGGTACACAGCGTCGACAGGCTCAAAGTCGCTCAGAGATTAAGCGAGCAGCGCGACCAAAATAAAGCGCCACTGCAAGTTTGTGTCCAGCTGAATCTCGACAACGAAGACAGCAAAGCCGGCGTCCAGGCAAAACATGCCAGCGAACTTTGCCGTCAGATTAACGGGCTTGATAACATTCAGCTGCGCGGCTTGATGCTCATTCCCAAGCAGCGCAACAACTACAAGGCCCAGCGTACAATCTTTGCCCAAGCGCGCGAGCTTATGCATAAGATCAATGCACAGAACCAGCTAAATATGGATACTCTATCAATGGGCATGAGCGCGGATATGGATGCAGCAATTGCCGAAGGCGCCACAATTGTTAGAATTGGCAGCGCACTTTTTGGCCCGCGCAGCTAAACCACCACTGTCTAAATGAATCACTCGGATCACACTGTGTCTCTAAATCCAGCGCTCAAATTGAGCTTCCTCGGCGCCGGCAACATGGCCCAAGCAATTATCAACGGCCTGCTAAAGCAGGGGCTTACCCATTCGCAACTGTGCGCAACCACCGCCAGCGCCGAAAGCGCTAGACGCGTTAGCGAAAAACTGGGCATCGATTGCGGTACCGACAACAAAAATGCGGTCAAGCACGCCGATATTGTTGTACTGGCGGTAAAACCGCAGCGACTGCAAACACTCTGCGAAGAAATTAAAAGTGAACTTGAGCCCGGCACCCTGGTTTTAAGTGTGGCCGCCGGCATACGCAGCGACAGCCTGCAGTATTGGCTCGGAGATTTCGCCATTGCCCGCAGCATGCCCAATACCCCCTCTGCAATAGGTCTCGGTGCCAGCGGTTTGTATTGCAACAAACTGTGTTCAACGGCGCAGCGCGATCAAGCAAGTGCTGTACTTGAAGCAGTGGGGCTATGCCAGCACGTCGATAGCGAAGAGCTAATCGATGCCGTCACTGCCGTCAGCGGCAGTGGCCCGGCATATTTTTTCTTGTTTATTGAAGCCATGAAAGAAGCCGGCTGCAAGCTCGGCCTAGACCAACAAACAGCCGCATCGCTGGCGATACAAACAGCGCGTGGCGCTGCTGAACTCGCTTATAGCAGCGACATCGACGTCGCGGAGCTTCGCCGCCAAGTGACCTCCCCCAACGGCACAACCGAGCGCGCCATCAACTGTTTTGAACAAGAGGGCTTGCGCAAGACGGTTGAAAAAGCCATGCAAGCCTGCGCCGAACGCGCCGTCGAACTATCTGACCAACTAGGAAAAAAACCATGAGTACTACGCAAGACATCCTGACTTTTATTGTCGGCAGCCTCGGCAGCTTGTTTTTGCTGTTTGTTATCCTGCGCTTTTTTCTCCAGCTCGCCCGCGCAGATTTTTACAACCCGTTTTCACAGGCTATTGTAAAAATCACCAACCCGTTACTTATTCCACTTCGGCGTATTATTCCCGGCATCTTCGGTGTCGATCTCGCCGCTGTTGTGCTCGCCTTGTTGGTACAATTATTCATCAGTGAGCTGCTTTGCCTGATACTTTTCCAAAGCTGGTACAGCCCTTTGCAACTACTGCTCTGGGGTACACTCGGCATACTCAATATCGTTTGCTACATCGTATTTGCGTGCATCATTGTCATGGTCATATCAAGCTTTGTTGCACCGCACAGCCGCCACCCGTTATTGCTATTGGTGCATCAGCTTATGGCGCCGATTGTAGACCCCGTTAGAAAAATTATTCCCGCGCTTGGCGGCCTGGATTTTTCAGTGATGTTTATCGGCATGGGCATGGTGATACTGCAAAAGCTCGTCTACGCCACTGCCGTCAGTGTGCGTCTCATCCCCAATTTAGTTGTCGGTTTTTAATATGCCAGAATCCATTCCCGCAGATAGCGTTGGCATTGTCAGTGCCCAAACCATGCACTTTGATGAAGCGCTGGAGCTCGCCTGTGGCCGCGCTTTGCAAAGTTACGACCTGGTTTACGAAAGTTACGGGCAACTCAATGAGAGCAAAAGCAATGCAATCTTGGTCTGCCATGCGCTAAGCGGCAATCAACATCTGGCCGGCTACAACAGCGCCGAAGATAAAAAACCCGGCTGGTGGGATGCCTACGTTGGCCCCGGTAAAGCTCTGGATACCGATAAGTTTTTTATTATCTGCCCAAACAATCTCGGCGGCTGCAACGGCTCAACCGGGCCCTCGTCTATCAACCCTGAAAATGGCAAGATCTGGGGCTCAGACTTCCCCCACCTTCGCGTGCGCGACTGGGTACACAGTCAGGCGCGCCTGGCAGATAAACTGGGCATCGAGCAATGGGCCGCGGTGGTCGGCGGCAGCTTGGGAGGCATGCAGGCAATGCGCTGGGCACTCGAGTACCCGCAGCGCTTGCGCCACTGTGTAGTTATCGCCTCATCGATGAAGCTGACCGCGCAAAATATAGCCTTTAACGAGACTGCGCGCAGCGCCATTCAGAGCGACCCCAATTTTTGTGGCGGCGATTACCTAGAGCAGAACACCCTGCCCGCTCGCGGTCTCGGTGTCGCCCGAATGATCGGCCACATCACTTATTTGTCCGATGATGGCATGGGCAAAAAATTTGGCAGGGAACTGCGCTCAGGGACCTTTGCCCAGGGCACAGAAGAACCTGTTGAATTTCAAATAGAAAGCTATCTTCGCTACCAGGGCAGTAAGTTCTCAACCGCCTTTGATGCAAATACATATATTTTGATGACTAAGGCGCTTGATTATTTTGACCTGGCCCGCGAGTACAATAATGATGCCGCTGAAGCCTTTAGCCACGCCAAATGCAAATTCCTGGTCATTTCTTTCACTTCCGACTGGCGTTTTGCCCCCGAGCGCTCACGAGAAATAGTCGATGCTTTAATGCAGGCAAACAAAGACGTTGTCTATGCAGAAATCGAAAGCCACTACGGTCACGACGCTTTTTTAGTTGCCAATCAAGCGCGCTATGAAGACATATTTAAAAATTATATGAATAAGGTAAGCCAATGCGGCTAGATTACAGCATTGTTGCAAATTGGGTTGCAAACGGCAGTCAGGTTCTCGACCTCGGCTGCGGTGACGGTGTATTACTAAAGCGCCTGGAGCAAGAAAAAAACACTCACGGTTACGGCCTTGAAATTGACCCCGAAAAAATTCTTCGCTGCGTGCAAAATGATGTCAACGTAATTGAGTTTGATATAGAAGGCGGGCTGTCGAGTTTTGCGGATAAGCGCTTCGATACGGTAATTATGAGCCAGGCAATTCAAACACTAAAGCGCCCCGACCAAGCCTTAGCAGAAATGTTGAGAGTCGGCCGGGAATGCATTATTACCTTCCCTAATTTTGGCCACTGGAAAGCACGCCTCATGCTCGCGACTAAAGGGCGCATGCCAGTCAGTGACCTGCTTCCGTACGAGTGGTACAACACGCCCAATATTCACTTTTGTACATTTAAAGATTTTGATCAGATGTGTAAAGACATCGGCGCTCGCGTAATCAATCGTGAAGTGATAGCGACAAATTCCTGGGGGCAGTCACTTCGAGGCATGTGCCCAAACTTATTTGGTGAAACAGCGCTCTATCGCGTAAGCAAGGATTAAATAATGAACCCCCTACGAAAATTGCTCGCAGCCTGGTGCGCAATATTGCTTGTTGCTGCCCCAGCAGCCCTTGCTGACATCAAAGCCCCTCAAAGCCACTCAGACTTTGACCAGTACAGCGTGCACTACAGCGTTTTTAACAGCACCTTTATTCCCGCTGATGTAGCAAAGATTTACGGAATTAAACGGAGCGCTTATGAAAGCCTTATTAATGTAAGTATTTACAATAATAATAAACCTATGCAGAGCATCGCTGCGGATATTAACGGTCGCGTACGCAACCTGCTTCAGCAAAGTAAAAAACTGGATTTTATAGAAATCAAAGAAAAAAACGCTGTTTATTATATCGCCCCTGTGCGCATCAATGGCGAAGAGGTCGTGCACTTTGAACTCAAGGTGACACCCGACGGCAGTAACGAAACGCTGAATGTGAACTTCAATAAAAAACTTTATAGCGATTAAAATGAAAAAAGTAGTGTTGGCCAGCGGCAATCAAGGCAAGCTAAATGAACTGAGCAAATTATTTGCGCAATTTGACAGGCAGCTAATACCGCAAAAACAGCTTGCAATTAGTGATGCCGATGAAACTGGTCTCAGCTTTGTGGAAAACGCCATTATCAAAGCCAGACACGCCGCAGCATGCAGCGGGCTGCCCGCACTTGCCGATGACAGCGGCATTGAGGTTGATGCCTTAAATGGGGCACCCGGTATCTATTCTGCCCGCTATGCAGGCGCAAATGCCGACGACAGCAAGAACAATATCAAATTACTCGAAGCCCTAGCCGAGGTACCAGAAGCGCAGCGCAGCGCGCGCTATCAATGCGTATTAGTTTTTATGCGACATAAAGATGACCCGACGCCAATCATTGCTCAGGGATCCTGGGAAGGGAAAATACTTACCGAGACTCGTGGCGAAGGTGGTTTTGGTTACGACCCACTGTTCTGGCTAGACAGCCATCAGTGCACATCGGCGGAGCTCGATAAACACGAAAAAAACCGCATCAGTCATCGTGCAATTGCCAGTATTGCACTTATGGAGGCTTTAAAGAGCAGAGATTTTTAGCTCTTTTCTTCGCAGAACAGGGTTGTTTCCGCAGCAACACAATCAAGCAAGATGATGCGTCCGTCATCTAACTTAGCCGCCCAGGCCTTGCACAAAACCTGGGCCTGCGTATCAAAATAGCTTTGCGACAAGCAGTAGCTACCCCGCGACTGACTGGCGACATCCATTACCACTGATAAATAAGGTCGATGAGCCCAACACCAGCTAGCTCTTGGGTAATCGCAACTTAAATGCCCACCCAGCACATTATAGCGAGCAGAGATTTGCTCAGCATCTTCGCTGTACAAGCAAAATCGCAGAACCCCATCAGCAGCCAATGACTTTGCATCTAGCTCATATAAAGCATCTATTTCGATGGCTCTTTTAATTGTTTTTACACAAGACCTAAGTTGATTTTCCACTTCAACACTGCTGCGAATTTTCTGCTTTTTTCTCTGTAGATAGCTTCGCTGATTTTTTTTGTTCAACTCATAACAGTGATGCTGCGGCAGAAGTTCCGCCTGCGCAGGGGCCATTAACCAGCCCTGTACGTATTGAGCACCGCACTCTAAAGCAAAATGATACTCCTGCTCTGTTTCAACACCTTCACAAATAATTTCACAACTACTGTGCTCAGCAAACGGCGCCAGAGCCATCAGCAACCTCGACGAAGATGTGTTGTATGCCGCACGTTTAAATAGGCCCATATCTAACTTTAAATAATCTGGTTCGAGACACAACAGCCTGTCTAATTGCGAAGCACCCGCACCAAAATCATCGATAGCGACTTTAAGACCTGCGCGCTTATAGGCTTTTATTGCCGCAGCCAGCGATTTCATATTGCCGCCGAGCTCGGTAATTTCAACCACCACTCGGCGAGGGTCTAAACCGAGCTTATCAATCATGCGTAAGCTGTTTAACTGGGTATTAAGCTTTGCCTCTGTTACCCAGCGCGGGCTGATATTTAAAAAAAGCAGGCCTGCAGTTTTGTCAGACGCAAAACGTTTCAAAGCCTGTTCTCGCACCAAACGATCGGCTCGACGGCGCTCTTCAAAGCTCAGTGACTGGTCTTCAAATAACCAGGCGGCGCTGACAGCCTTGTTTTCCTGATTGTTCATGCGCGCAAGGCATTCGTAACCAACAATAGCTGAGCTTCTAACATCAACAATGGCTTGAAAATAAGGAAATAAGGCAGGCGCCCTATCGCCTAATTCAACGGCTTGGCGTTGCCGCTTGCGGCTATCACAAATATGCTCAGGCAAGGACTCAAATTTAAACATGTGCACTTTTTATAAATAGACAAAAGGTAGCAACTGATACTGAGACACCACCAATTTCAAAAAACTGTACTTCCGGTAAATATCCTACCGAAATTAATGCGGCGAGAAATACAAGCTTGCAAGCTATGCATCAAAAACAATAACAGTTCGCAAAAAAAATAAATAAATGCTATTTGATAAACATCTATGCATACGGTTAGGGCGCACAAAAATCACAACAAAGCGCACAACAGCAACTGAAGAAGGGTAAAAGACAGAGAGGAAGCACGGCGCAGGGGCAGCAAACGAATACATTGCTGCCCCTAAAAAATTAGGCCGGGAATTTGTTTTCTTTAATACCGGCAACATCAACCCGCAGCTTAAATATCCCACCCGGATGAGGGAAATCTTTTAGCTCTTCATCGGGTCGCCCTCCGGCACTGGTGATATAAAGTGTTTTCATATCTTCACCACCAAAGGCAACCATAGTCGGGCAACGCGCCGGCACTGCAATCTCTTGCACGATTTCACCATCCGGACTAATACGAACGATGCGTCCTCCTTCGTACAGGGCAGCCCAGTAGTAACCTTCTACATCAACTGATGCACCGTCGGGCCGGCCCTTGCCATGAGGGAATTCACAGAAAGTGCGGCGCTCACCGACTTTACCTGTATCGAGCTCGTAGTCGCAGGCATAGATAATGTGCTTGGGTGTATCGCTGTAATAAAATACGCTGTTGTCCGGGCTCCAGGCGATACCATTGGTTGTCAGTAGGTCATCCGCGATAAGCTCAACTTGTTTATTGGCATCGAGACTCCAGAGATTGGCGCCGTCGTAATCTTTTGGCGGGTAATACGACCCAGCAAATAGGCGCCCCTTGGCATCACAGCGACCGTCATTAAACCGAGTCTGCTCAAGATCCGCTTCTGGGTCACTAATAAACGTGAGCTCAGTATTCCAGCCATCGAGCAAATAATAGCCGCTGCGCATTGCCAACAAAAACCCGCCTTGTTCGCGGAAAGCGAAACAGCCTATTTCCTCTTCAAACTGGAGAAACTCATCGCTGGCCGTATCAGGATCAAATCTGTGCAACTGAAATTTATTGATATCGATCCAATACAACTTTTGATCATCGGCGTTCCAACGAGGGCATTCACCGAGCGCGGCCTGGGCATCCAGGGCAAGTTCAACTTGAGACATACTGAGCTTCCAGTAGTTAGGGGGATTTGAGCGCGCTAGTTTAATGAGCTATGCAGATGAAAGAAAGCCGGCTGTACAACAAGCCGGCAAAGGTACGGAATTCGACAAGTAGTAAACTTAAAATCGTAAACTAAAACTGTTTCCTCGCGCTCCAATTAGCTTGCCACTGTAGCGTTTAAACTGAGGCCGAAGATAGGCCATTTGATCACCGCGAATGCGATCATTGTTTATTAGCGCAAGATATTCGTAGGGGTTTGGCCGATAAGGCAGAGCCAGAAGATCCATATCAATATCTTCAAGTAAATGATTACCCTTGCGCTGATTACAACGCAAACAAGCGGCAACTACATTTTCCCAACGATCTTCCCCCCCTCTGCTAGAGGGAAACACATGATCGCGGCTTAATTCGGCATAATCAAAATAATGACCACAGTAAAGGCACTGGCCGTTGTCACGACGAAAAAGCCCGGCATTGGTCAAAGGCGGGATAGTTTTGGCTTGAGCCAGGCGCTCGCCATCACTCGCAACAATTGCGGGAAGATCAATAAACGTTTGGCAGCCACTAAAGCGCGAACGACCACCGTGAACTCGCTTTACTACGCCCCCCAAAGACCAGGCAATAAGTTCGCGAGCATATAAATTTACAGCCTCTTTCCAATGCAACCACTCCACCGGTTGACCGGCCATATTTAATCGAAGAATTTTAGCCTCCATCTCAATTACCTCATGTTATGACCATTTCTTTTTCAACAGGGTGATGCTGGGTTCAAAACGGCCTCTAGGTCTTTTTGACGACGGCAGAAGATGTAGTTCTGGAGGCTTTAATTGTCGTCGATGCGACAGGGTCTGAATAAAATTTGGGGGGAGGGAAGTCTGTTGTGCCGAACAGGAGGACTGCGGCAGTGACAAAGCGGGGCGGCTTGTAAAACTCGGCAACTCAGGATCGTGACCGCATAAATTTCTAAGCAAAGTCACGGCGACCGAGGCCCGCCCTTGAGCGTGGCGTAGGTAGTTGAAAACTAGACCCTCCATTCCAAGGCGTTTTACAAAATATGACGCGTCTTTAATAACGAGTCAAGCTATTTTCACGTTTTTATAATGACACTTTAATTACGTGGCAGGAATGGATAATCGAATCGTATAATGGCGGGAAATATATCGTCTTTTCAGATTATTTTTATATATACCACTTTGGTATCTTGACCATCGCCGGGTCGTTAACAATAAAATAGAGGGCTTTACCACGCAGCCTTCTGTTAGCGCTTCTGCAAGGCCCGCTCTCTTAGCATGGCTCCTTGATTGCGAACGATGTGTTGAATTAGAAGTTCCTGGTCGTCTTTGTCCATTGCAACAAAATCTACGCGCACCCACCACAGGCCGTTTTCCGCTTTTTCACAGTGCACAACATTAGCCCGGCTGTGTATTTTTTTCTGCTCTGGAAAAAGGTGCATGCTTAGTTCCAGCATGGTGTTATTTAGCAGCGCCTGGTGGTAGTTAAAAGCTAAACCACAAGCGCTGATATTTACCTGCTGTACGCGCTCATCGATATGATCAAGCAGATCACTTTCCATAGCCAATAAATTCGCAACCCGTTCAATTTTTTGATTTAACAGGCTGGCGAGCCTGGCGAGTTCCGGACTCGACGATTCGAGCGCCAAAATTAGTTTTTCCAGCTCTTCATCACCGTCGTGAATCAGGCGCAAAGGGTTCATCGAAAATGCAGAGTTACTCGCACTTAGCTCTTTCTCATTTAAGGTTTTAACAGTCAAACCTATGCTGTCATTGATCCTAAAATATCGGCGGCGCTCACTGTCTTTCATTGTCACCCCTAAAAAATTTCATCGGGATCGAGATCAAAAAGATATTCGGGCTCAAGATCAAGCTCCCGCAAGATATCCTGGCCTTCTTTGTCTTCTTTCAGGAGCTTGAGATCGCCCTCACCAAGCTCATCCTCAAGCCCTTGCTTCACCAAAATTTCAACGCGACGATTTCGCGCACGGTTTTCCGAACTGTCATTTGCAACAAGCGGCAAGGTATCGGCATAACCACTTATCTGAAAACGGCGCTCGTTAATGTCGCCGCCCAGCATAAGTTCATGAGCAACAGATACCGCACGCGAGGAACTCAGCTCCCAGTTTGAACGAAAACGAGCAGTGTTAATCGGAATATCATCCGTGTGGCCCTGGACCTCTATCTTGCCTTTTTTCATTGCCAGCACGCTTTTAACTTCGCGCATAACATCTTTGTAGGCCGGGGCCATTTCCGCAGAACCGGAAATAAAACTGCCTTTTTCTCGAATGCGGATAATAATCAAACGCCCCCGTGTCTCCAGCTCAACCTGACCTGCAGCGATCTGCTCGTTCAGCGCCCCGGCCAACTCATAGGCGTCGGCGCGAGTTGACTCAAGCAACTCTTCAAGCTTTTGTTTAACCTGAACTTTGACACCACCATCCACGGCATCTTCACCCTGCTCAATAGAAAACTCTTCGGCGCATTCAACCTCAAGCGACATCTCGGTTATGTCTTCAGTTTTTTGCCAAATTTCATTGATGGGTGTGGGGTCGGGGCGCCCGGGGCTGAACTCCTGAGCGATAATGCTGGTGCCTTTGGGGATATCGGTCACATTGAGTTGATTCTGAACGCCAAAGGCCTGAGCCATTGAACCGGCCAGGCGCTTAAACTTCATTGCATCCATTTCAGAAAACGAAAGTAGCAGTACAAAAAAGCACATCAGCAGCGACATCAAATCCGCAAAAGTGCCCATCCACGCGGGCAATCCGGGCGGGCAGTCGCATCCTTCTTCTTCGTCATCGACCACGCTTATTCGCCGCCTTCAACGCTGCGCTTGTTCTCCGGCAAATACGTGCGCAGCACCCCGTCAATCACCCTCGGGTTTTGGCCGGCCTGAATAGCTAAAAGCGCATCGATAACCAAGCTTTTGGTCATCGCTTCTTCTGCGGCACGCAACTTGAGCTTTTCGCCGATCGGCGCGCAGAGCGCGTTGGCGAGCACGGCCCCGTAAAGCGTAGTTAACAGCGCAACCGCCATCGCCGGGCCAATTGCTTTGGGGTCATCCATATTCGCCAGCATGGCCACCAAACCAATAAGGGTGCCAATCATGCCCATCGCCGGCGCCATATCCGCGAGCGACATAAAAATCTGTGAGCCCGTGTTGTGGCGCTCAACGGCCTGAATTTTATCTTTGCTCAGCGTAGCCTTGACGACATCGGGGTCGTGACCGTCTACCAACAACTGGATGCCGCGCTGCAAAAAGTCCGAGCTGACCTCTTTGCCCTCAAGCGACAACAAACCACCTTTGCGCGCTTCATCAGCAAGGGCAACAATCTCGTCAATCAGCTCGTAGACATCCGGCAGCTTATTGGAAAAACTCTTACCTGCCACTTTAGCCGCCCCGAGAAACTGCCCCAAACCAAACTTCGCCATCACCGCAAATAACGAGCCCCCCACTACAATCACAAGAGACGGGGCATTCACAAACATGCCGAGTTCGCCACTGAGCAACATCGACACCACAATCAGGGCAAACGCACCAATGATGCCGACAATGGTTGCTAAATCCACAATGCACTCCTCTTTATTTAGCTAGGCAAGCTCTTATGTCAGTCTAGTCAATAAATAGCACTAGGTTATAAACCTTGCCGCCTTCAGACCGGCTTATTCAGCTATCGGCGAGCAAGCGCAGGCCTTGAGCATTGACCACGTGGCAGGCCTCCTTTATTGTTCGTGCCAACTCTGGAGGCCCACGTGAGCAAAAAAGCAGCGATTAAAAACTTTGAACAGAACCTCGGCCAACTCGAGGCTCTGGTGCAGGCCCTGGAAAGCGGCGAACTCAGCCTCGAAGAAGCCCTCAGCCACTTTGAAAAAGGCATCAAAATGAGCCGCGAGTGCCAGCAGGCCCTCAATGACGCGGAACAAAAAGTTCAGGTTCTGTTAGAGCAGAATGGTCAGTTGACACTGAGCGAGTTTGAGCCCGAGCAATAGCGCCTCGCGGCAACAACCATGACCCGAGTATGCGGAGTAGTAGGTGAGCAGTTTTCTCGACGAAATTAAATGGACAGCCGACGGGCTTTGCCCCGCCATTGCACAAGATGCACAGAGCGGAAAAATCTTGATGATGGCCTGGATGAACCGCGAGTCTTTGCAATTGACAGCACAGAACATGGTCGCCACTTACTGGTCTCGCTCGCGCCAGGCACTGTGGCGCAAAGGTGAGAGCTCGGGCCACACTCAGTTAGTCAAAGCCATTAAACTCGATTGCGACGCCGATGCGATTGTGCTGGAAGTCGAGCAGCTCGGCGGTATCGCCTGTCACACAGGTAGGCAAAGCTGCTTTTATAAAACCCTTACAGATGGCCAGTGGCAAAGTACTGAAGCCGTTATCAAAGACCCAAAGGATATATACTCATGAGTGAGGTATTAGCCCAGCTCGAGTCCGTGCTCGCTGAGCGCAAGGCAAACGGCGAGCCAGGCAGCAGTTACGTTGCCCAGTTACACCACAAAGGGCTTAACAAAATCCTCGAAAAAGTTGGTGAAGAAGCCACTGAAACCATATTGGCTGCAAAAGATGTGCACTGTGCCGAAGACAAAGCGGCCCTGATAGCAGAAACTGCCGATCTATGGTTTCATTCCATGGTCATGCTCTCTCACCTAGACTGTAGCAGTGAAGACGTGCTGAACGAGCTCAGCCGTCGTTTTGATTTGAGCGGCCTCGAAGAAAAGGCCTCTCGCAACCCAACAACTAAGTAAGGTAGAACTATGGGACTCGGCGGTATTAGCATCCCTTCATTACTCATTATTCTTGTTATTGTGCTGCTGCTATTCGGTACAAAAAAACTGCGCAACCTCGGCGGCGACCTCGGCGGAGCCATTAAAGGTTTCAAAAAGGCCGTCACCGACGACGAAAAAGAAACCAAGAAGGTTGAAGAACAAAGCCAGGAAGTGCCCACCGAAAGCGTTAAAAGCGAAAGCAAAAAAGAAGAAACGAAATAAATGAGCTTCTGGGAACTGTTGGTCATCGTTGTTGTTGGCCTGCTAGTTATTGGCCCCGAGCGCCTGCCCGAGGCCCTGCGCACCGGTGCTATGTGGATGGGCCGCATGAAACGAGCCATCAACAACACCAAAGCCGAGTTTGAACAACAACTGGGCATGGATGAGATCCGGCGCGAACTGCACAACGAACAAGTCCTGGCCTCTCTGCGCGAACTCGAAGACAGCAGCAAAGGCATTGAAAAAGAGATCAATAAGGTCGATGCCCAGATACAGGCTGAAATCAAACGCATTGAAAACAGTATTGACGAGCCCGTGCCACACGAGCGCGATGCAAATGCCGATGCCAACGAAGGCCTCGAAGCTCAGAACACTCAAGCTGCCGATGGCGACTTAAGCGCTGAGAGCAAACAAGAGGCCGAAAACGACCCTTTTAGCGAAACCAACGCCAACCCCGACCACTTTCGCCGCCCATGAGTACATCCTCCAGCATGCCCGATGACGACAAGGGCCAACCCCTCGTCGAGCACCTGCTTGAACTAAGATCCTGCCTGCTGCACGCGCTAGTCGCTGTGCTGTTGGTTTTCCTTGGCCTGTTTAGTTTTGCCAACGAAATCTACGAGTTTATTGCAGAGCCACTGCAGCGCTTTTTGCCTGAAAGCACATCCATGATTGCGACGGATGTCGCCGCTCCGTTCCTAACGCCGTTTAAGTTGACACTGTTTGCGTCAATTTACGTCGCCATGCCTTACATCCTCTACCAAATCTGGCGTTTTGTCGGCCCCGCGCTGTACAAAAAAGAAAAAGCCGTGGTGGTGCCGATGATGGCCAGCAGTATTGTTCTATTTTACGCCGGCACCGCCTTTGCCTATTTTGTTGTATTCCCTCTGGTGTTCCAGTTTTTCACCTCTATCGGCCCTGAAAGTGTCGCGGTGATGACCGATATCAGCTCATATTTAACCTTTGTCACCAAGCTGTTTTTTGCTTTTGGCATTGCTTTTGAAATTCCAATCGCAACGATTTTACTTATCTATGCAGAAATGATGAGTGCCGAAAACCTCGGTAAAAAGCGGCCCTACGTCATCGTCTTCTGTTTTGTGCTCGGCATGCTGATGACACCACCCGATGTGATCAGCCAGTTATTACTGGCCATCCCTATGTGGCTGCTGTTTGAAGCCGGCCTGTTTTTTGGCAAGCTGATGCTCAAGCGCAAACAACAGCGAAATGAGAGCGAACATACAGCTGAAGAACCTTAAGCTGTTTTGTTAGCGGCCCTTATTCAGCTCGAATTCAGCCCGTCAAAACTAAATTAAAGCCTCCCACCACGGAGGCTTTTTTATGTTACGTCCCGCCCTGATCTTAAGCTTGCTGTTTAGCCTAAGTGCCTGCCACGAAGCTTATTATTACCAAGAGAGCTCGTACGTCGAACACGGCTACAGCGAGCAACACCCCGACCAACACGGTAGTAGCAGCTCAGATCACCAATACCCAGGCTCCACAGAAGCTCCCCGGTTAATCAGCTTTAACCTTGTCGATAGTTATCAAAACGCCAGCGAACAACAGCACACACTTTCAATATCGCCTTACATCGACGACGGCCTGTTTGAAACAAACTGGCAGGTAGATAGCAGCGAGCGACATCGCGTCGAGCTATTTATTAACAATAGGGCCAGCTTAGAATCCGCACTGCGATTAAGTTCCAGTTGGTGCGGCCCGAATCAAGACTGTGGCTGGGATAGCTACCAGTACTGTTATTACCAACAGGATTTCAGTGTGCAGTGCGAATTGCCACAAAATACCGAACTTCAGCCCGCCGTCGATACCAGCATTTTGTTTGAGCAACTGCCCGAATCCCTGTATTTAATCCTCGAAATTTGCGACAGCGAGCTGTTCTATTGCGAATATCGCAGTCAGCCTCTGAGCTTTGAATAAAAAGGCCGAGAACGCTTTCGTCAAACGCCGCTGAGTACTACTATGGTCAAAGAACTTAAGCGCAAGTTGGCAGGCTCGTACAGAGCCGCCAACAACCAGGCTCAGGACTTGCCATGACCCCACTGTATCCGGAAATAAAACCCTACGCCCGCCACGAACTTGCGGTTGACGCTATACACACTCTCTATATCGAGGAGTGTGGCAACCCGGACGGCCTGCCAATCGTTTTTCTTCACGGTGGCCCGGGTGCCGGCTGCGGCAAAGATGACCGCCGCTTTTTTGACCCGGAACTCTACCGCATCGTGCTGTTTGATCAGCGCGGCAGTGGTCGTTCCCAGCCTCACGCTGAGCTTGAAAATAACAACACCGAACTACTTATCGAAGACTGCGAGAAGATTCGCGAATTTTTGTCGATAGAGCGCTGGGCTCTATTTGGTGGCTCCTGGGGTTCCACACTGGCGCTGCTTTACGCTCAGCGCTACCCCAAAAAAGTATCCGCAATGATTTTGCGCGGTATCTTTTTATGCCGCGAGCGCGATCTTCACTGGTTTTACCAAGATGGCGCCGAGCGTATATTTCCAGACTATTGGCAAGATTACGTCTCTGTCATTGCCGAAACCGAGCGCAGCAATATGATCTCTGCGTATTATCGCAAACTAACCGGCGACAACGAGCTTGCCAAAATGGCCGCAGCTAAAGCTTGGTCTTTGTGGGAGGGGCGCTGCGCAACCTTGCGCCCCCATCCAGATGTTGTGGCCGCGTTTAGCGACCCGCATATGGCGCTGAGCCTTGCGCGCATTGAAGCGCACTATTTTGTCAATCAGGCATTTATAGACGAGGCTCAGATACTCAACAATGTCGATCGAATTGCGGAGATCCCCGGCATTATTATCCACGGTCGCTACGACTGTGTGTGCCCACTCGACAACGCGTTTGAATTACACAAGCGTTGGCCAAACTCAGAGCTGCAAATTATCCGCGATGCCGGCCACAGTGCACTTGAACCAAGCATTGCCGATGCCCTGGTCAAAGCCACCAAAAGCATCGCCGAAGAGCTCGGCCGCGGCGGCGATCAACTCAGCTAAGACCGCTGCTGGCTAAACCCCGAATCAGCCTGACAACGCAGCAGCCTGACGACAAAGCAGTGTAAACTGCAGCTTCATACATCGCGGTAATTTCCATCCATGAAAGTACTTTTGCAACGCAGCGGGCCGGCCTCGGTGTGCGTCGACAAGCAGATTGTTGGCGCCATTGACAGCGGCCTGGTGTTACTTGTCGGAATTGAAAAACACGACGGCCCTGAAAATTTAAAAAAGATGGCTGAAAAAGTACTGAACTATCGGGTGTTCAGTGACGCCGATGACAAAATGAACCTAAACGTTCAGCAAATAAACGGTGGCCTGCTGGTTATTAGTCAATTTACCCTCGCTGCAGAAACTAAAAAAGGGCTCAGGCCGGGCTTTAGCTCTGCAGCGGCACCTGCACAAGCCAAACAACTGTTTGATGAATTTTTACAACATTTAAAGCAGAGCAGCTGCCAAGTGGAAACGGGAAAATTTGGTGCAGATATGAAGGTCCAGCTACTCAACGACGGCCCCGTAACCTTTCTGCTCGAAAACTAAGACAACACAGACAACACCGTGGCAGCTACACACTTACAACTTAACTGCGATTTAGGAGAGATTTCTGCCGAGCTCGACCGCAAATTGATGCCGTTTATTGATCAGGCCAATATTGCCTGCGGCGGTCATGCCGGCGATCAACACAGCATGCTCAACTGCATAGAGCTCGCCGATCAGTACGGCGTAGCCATCGGAGCCCACCCGTCCTATCCCGACAGAAGCAACTTTGGCCGCCAAAGTATGAGTATTGATCTCGACAAACTTGAGCAGAGCCTGTTTGAACAAGTTGCCAGCCTGCAGGCGCTCTGTCAGCGTCGGGGTGTGACACTGCGACATATTAAAGCGCACGGTGCGCTGTATAACGACAGCAACAAAGACCCTGCACTACTGGCTCTGCTTGTTCAGCTGGCCCGAGATTTTAACTGCGCGTTGATGCTGCAAAGCCTGCCAATCAACGACAAAGCAGAGCGGCTCGGCGCCGAGCACGGCGTAGAGCTGATTTACGAAACTTTTGCCGATAGAGCCTACAGCAAAAGTGGCCTGCTTGTTCCACGCACACAAAATGGCGCCGTGCACGAGCAGCTGAGCATCATTGTCGAGCAAGCGCTTGGCTTTGCTCAACACGGCTGCGTTCGCAGCATCGACGATCATATCCTCAAATTGCGAGCCGATAGCCTCTGTGTACACGGCGACAGCAATACAGCACTTCTGGCTGTGCGGGCTATCTATGACGCCCTACATTAGGCAAATCAACGAAAGTGCCCTGCATATCGATTTCGCACTTTTTAATAGCGACAGTGACGAGCTTAGCCAAAGCTGCACCGACGCACTGTTGAACTTTACCCACTGGTTAAAGCAGCAAAACTGGCCAGTTATTGAAATCGTGCCCGCCTACCGCTCAGCACTGGTGCAGTTTGATTTTGCCCGGGCCAAACCACAGCAATTTATTGCCGCCATCGAGCAGTGGTTAACAAACTACAGCAGCGTCGATCAGGTAAGTACAAATGAGCCAGTGCTAACCCTGCCCTGTTTATACTCGGAGCGTGTCGCCCCCGACCTTATAAGGCTTGCACAAGCCAAAGGCCTGAGTACAGCAGAGCTAATTCAGCTGCATATAAGCCGCAGCTATCGGGTTTTCTGCATAGGCTTTAGCCCGGGTTTCCCCTACCTCGGCTGGGTTGCACCTCAGCTGGCGAGCCCCCGCCTAGCTCGTCCGCGTATTCATGTCGCCGCCGGCAGTGTCGGCATAGCCGATAGACAGACCGGCATCTACCCCCAAGCAGGCCCCGGGGGCTGGAATATTATCGGCCGCTGCCCTCTGCAGTTATTTAACGCCGAGCGAGCGCAGAAATGCCTGTTAAAACCCGGGCAACACGTGCGTTTTGAAGCCATAGATGAAGCGCGCTTTATCGAACTCGGAGGTCAACTTGAAAGCTGAGACAGCAAGCTTAAGCATTGAAAAAGCAGGTTTGCACTGCAGTATTCAAGACCTCGGCCGCCGCGGCTGGCTGCACCTTGGCGTTTCTGTGGGCGGCGTTGCCGACGAGCACGCCGCGCGCTGGGCCAACGCCTTAGTTGCCAATAGTGCTGACAGCCCAGTACTGCAGCTGTGCATGGCAAACTTCAAGCTCAGAGCACACAGTGACTGTGTCGTTGCCGTATGTGGCGCCGAGTACGATATCAAGGCCGGCGGCAGGAACGAGCAAAATTGGAGCCGCTTTAACTTAGCTGCAGGCGAGCAGCTAAGCCTAAGCCCGGCGCGCTCTGGCCTTTATAGTTATGTCGCCTTCGCCGGCGGTCTACAAAAGCTCGCCCCCAGCCTCGGCAGCTATGCGATGAACGAGCGCGAAGGTCTGGGCCACAAACAGGGCAAAGCGCTCACTAAAGGTGACTTACTGTTTATCCAACGCAAGCAACAGCGCCAGAGCCGCAGCAGCGTACACCCAAGCGCACAAGCGCGCTACGACACGGCGCTGGCACTGCGCTTTATACCGAACTTCGACTGGCAACAACTGAACCCGGCTCAACAGCAAGAGTTTTTACAAAGCGAGTGGCGCATCGGCGCACAGAGCAATCAAATGGGGCTGCGCCTGGAAGGGCAGAAACTTGAATTAGCACAACGGCCCCGCTTGTCGGCACCGCTTAGCCCCGGCTGCATACAGTTGCCGCCAGAGGGGCAGCCGATAGTGCTGATGAAACAGCACCAAAGCATAGGCGGTTATCCGTTGTTAGGTTGCGTTTACCGCTGTGACCTCGAAGCCCTCGGGCAGAGGCGCCCCGGGCAAAAACTACATTTCAAACTCGGTAATATCGAAATGGCCCAAGCCAGTTATCAGCGCTGGCTTGGGCAGTGGAACCCAAACTAACGAGAGGAAGAAGGGCTGAGCTTATAACTTGCTGCGCGCAACCAATCCTGATCGCCGGCCTCAAGCTCATCCAAAGCAACAAGCTCACTGTGTTCATTCACTTGCAACTGAGTATTGTCGACTTGAAACTCATCGCTAAAAACCTTATCGACGCTCTCGGAACTAAGTGCCGCTTTATTTGCAAGCAGCGCAAAACCATTAGTCGCCACCCGACAGAGCTCAACTTGATCCTCAGGAAAACTTTGGCGCAAGCGCGCTGCAACACTTTTTAACAGGTGCTCACCAATTTCAGCCCCGTGAGCGGCACGAATTTCAGCGAGGTTATCGATTTCAGCCAGAACCAGAGCGTAGTCTGCCAATTCACCACTTGCCTGCAAATTGGCAATTTTTTCATTGAGCGCGTGGCTGTTCGGCAGATCCACCAATGAATCCCGATAAGCAAAACGACGCAGGCGATCAATCAGTTCCAGGTTATCGGCACAGATAGCGATATTGCTGCAGAAAAGCTCAAGCAAGGAGCGGTCGACTTCGCCAACCGGCCCTGCGCTGCCGACATAAACACACATATCTCCGCGCTCGCTGCTGCCTAAATAAAGCGCCACACCGTGTTTGTCGAGAATATTCTGGCGCTTGCTTAAACACTCTTGCAACATGCCGCGCTCGTGTTCACTCTGTAAATCCGTCAGCGGGTGATCAATTAATTCACAGTACTGCCCGGCGGCCGCGATAATCTGCGGCGGTTCATCGCTGCCACTGCGACGCACACAAATCAGCCCCTCCGGCTCAATCGCCAGCAGCGCCGCCAACTGAACAATCACCCCCTGAGCAAACTCGTGTATGCCCTTTTTAGTCATCAGCTCAGCCGATGCGCGAACAATCTGATCAAGCCCTACTTTGCTGGCTTCTATCGTCTGCAATTGCTGATAGGAGCGAATGGCCGCCGTCAACGATGCGTACAGCTTGTTCTGGGTCAGTTCGGACTTGAGTTTGTAATCGTTGATATCGTAGTCGCGGATAACTTCAATTTCAGGGGCCTGGTTGGGTTGGCCCGTGCGCAGAATAATGCGCGCGCGATGGTTTTTTAACTCATTGCGAATGACAGCAACAAGGTCCAGGCCAGCATTGGGAGTCTCCATCACCACGTCTAGCAAAATAACGGCAATATCATCGTGAGACTTGAGGACTTTTAACGCCTCTTCCGCGGAGTTTGCATGCAAAAACTCCAGGCGCCTTCCCATCACTTTAGTATTGCGAAGCGCAAAAGTTGTTGCCGAGTGCACGTCCTGCTCGTCGTCGGTAATTAGCACTTTCCAACTGGCCGGCTTCTCTGCGGCTTGCTCTGCTTTTCCCGGCCCTTCCTCGCCGAGAAAGGTCATCAGATCATCGCTCATGTTACTGCATGCATCCTTTTATTAATTGTTATTGGTTACTAGCCTAAGAGTTTTCAACGTCGCTGACCATGCCGTGGTCATCGCGCTGTGGAGCCTTGATCGGCACCACCATGGTAAAGGTCGTACCCTCACCAAGTTTGGAACTAACTTCAATAGTGCCACCGAGCACGCCCGTCACCAAGTTGTGCACAATATGCATGCCCAAACCATTGCCACCTTCCCCGAGCTTGGTTGTGAAAAAGGGGTCAAAGATACGTTTTAAATTCGCCTCGGGAATACCTGCGCCGTCGTCGGTAACGGAGACCAAACACTGATCATCGCCAAGCTTCTGGCCGCGAATAAGTGCACGCCCGTGATCGCGCCCGTCAAAGGCGTGAATCAAGGTATTGTTGAGCAGGTTGGTCACAATCTGACCGAGCGGCCCGGGGTAACTGTCGAGCAAAATCGCTTCATCACATTCGATATCGACGACATAAGGCGTGTGTTTAAAGGCCGGTGATACGGTCAACTTGGTTTCTTTCAGAACCGCAAGCAAATCAAAATTGCGGCGTTGAGCCGAGGTCCTATCCATCGCCACTTGTTTAAAACTGCTAACGAGCTCAGAGGCGCGGTCGAGGCTACTAACCACAAGCGATGTGCCCTCAATCATATCGTTGACATAAGTCTCCAGGGCCGAGCGTGTTAAGCCCTCTTCCATTTGGCGATTCAGCGAGCGGCTCTCATCAAATAAAGACGAAGCGACAGTCAGGCCATTACCTATCGGCGTATTCAATTCGTGAGCAACACCGGCAACCAGTGAACCCAGCGCTGCAAGCTTTTCACTTTGTACCAGATTGCCTTGAGTCTGTTTGAGTTGATCCAAAGTCTGTTGCAGCTCCTGGTTCACCTCTACTAAGTCAACCGTGCGCTCGCGCACTCTATCTTCAAGTGTGGTAAACGAGCTTTCTAACGAGCCCCGCATCCGCTCAAGCTGCAAGCTCAAAGCTCCGAATTCATCGTCATTTAACGGTGGAATGGCTGTTTTCAGATCGCCCTCGGCAATACCAACGGCGGCTTGCTCCAAAAGTTTTACCGGGGTTACAACTCGCCGGCGCAAGAAATAACTCACCAGTACAATGGTAAACACCAACTGAATAATAATGATCGTAAGTAACAAGCGGCTCTCGGCAACTGCGCGAGATTTTGCCCGAGCCAAGCTGTATACCAAGGTGACTTGGCCGAGTTTTTCACCCTCGTAAATAATGTCGCGGGTCACTTCAATCTGGCTGTCATCGGCAAAACTTTCCTGGCGGGTATAACTTAGGAAACTCTCACCGTGCACCGCTTTGACTTCAATCGCAGTCACCGCCGGATCAATACTAACCGAGTCGATCAGCGGCTGGCCCAAATCTGCGGCAATATTCCACAGCGGCATCGTCATACCCGCTTCAAGCAACTCGATATAGTTGTTTGCCATCTCCCGGCTATCGTGATCCACCGTTCGATAAAAATTTTCACGAATAAGAAGAAAACCTGTGAGGGTCGCGGGCACGGCTACCGACATGACCACGATAAAAAGGAGAAAGCGCTGTAAGCTGCCATATCTGGGGCCGCGAGCGCGTTGAATCTGTCGTTCATCGACAGCGAGCGTTTCTGTCACAGGTGTGGCACTTCTTGTGTAATCTTGCTGCTCTAGTCTAACGCCGGTAGAGCCCTATGGCACCCGGCCCCTGTTAATTCACTATAGTCTATTACAGCCTGAACGCCCCCGAAGAAGCAATGTTCAAGCGCGCCACAAGTAGAATTTATGCGCCAGACAAGATGGCGCAGATATCCTTCTTTTTTGCTGATCGAGCTTTAGGGTACGTCCCCAACTAGGTATAGTCGCTGTACTAACGAGGTAGCTTATGACAATCAATGTACAGCAGTGGGCTGACTTTGACGCCCTGATTTTTGATATGGACGGCACCTTGGTTGACAGCGGCCAAGTGCATGAACAAGCCTGGAGCCAGGCTTTAACAAAACACAATATTCCTATTGATGCTGCGCTGATGCGCTCGCTGGCAGGTGTACCAACAATACAAACTGTCGATAGGCTTAAACAACACTTTGCCCTGAACCCAAACCTGGATTCCCGCACTGTTGCGCTCGATAAGAGCCGCTTCGCGGCAGAACTAGCCCCGACACTATTAAAAGAAACCGCGCTGGCAAACCTTGTTCGCCACTGGGCTGGTAAAAAGAAAATCGCGCTCGGTACCGGCGCCGAAAGCTCTGAGGCTGAGAATATCCTCGAACAACTGGGCTTACGCAAGTTTTTCCCTGTTGTCGTTGGCGGAGATAAAGTAAGTGGCCACAAACCCGAACCCGATACCTTTTTACTCTGCGCCGAAGAGCTCGGTGTTAAGCCTGAGCAATGTGTCGTTTTCGAAGACAGTGTATTGGGCTTAGCCGCGGGCCGCGCAGCCAATATGACCGTGGTCGATGTCGCCGATCACGGCATTTACAATGATTACTTTTTGGAAAAAACACTATGCAAGTAGAGCAAGACCTGGTCGTGAGTTTTTATTACAGCCTGCACGACAGCGACGGCAACGAACTGGAAAACAACTTCGGCAGTACACCGATGAGCTATCTCCACGGCCACGGCAACCTTTTTAAAAAACTAGAAAACGAACTGACCGGCCTGGAAGTTGGCGCACAGCGGCTGGTTGAACTAAGCCCCAGCGAAGCCTACGGCGAGCGACGAGAAAACGCCACAAAGAAGGTGCCGGTCAAGCACTTACTCGGTAAACCTAAAAAGCTAAAAGCGGGTCAATTTGTTAAAGTAAACAGCGAAAAGGGTGCGATTGATGCCAGCGTCATAAAACCGGGAAAGTTTATGGTCGAGCTCGACTTCAATCATCCACTTGCAGGTAAAAACTTGAGCTTCAATGTCGAGATCGCAGAAATCAGGCAGGCCGAAGCCGACGAGCTTGCTCACGGCCATGCTCACGGCCCGGGCGGTCACCAGCACCACTAAGACTTAAGGCCACAAGCCCTTTGAGCAGCTTGCGTTCAAGGGGCCTTTTCCTAGACTGAACTATAAGTGTATTTAAGTGAACAAACGTGATTATCGAGAACTGGAGCTTGCCCGACGTCCTCTACACCCAATACCTTGGGGTAGTCAGCGGTGAACAACTGATCAGCTACGCGCTCGGCGCCAGTGGCGATGAGCGCTTTGAAAACATCAAGTACGTTATCGGAGACTGGTCTCAGGTAGAGCGCACAGAAATTAGTACCGAACACGTGCGCGAGCTGATGGCCTGCTTAAAAGTAATGGCGCGCCTGTGCCCGGACGCCCGCAACGCCAGCATCGTTAAGCGCAATGAAAGCGGTTTGTCGCTGGCGGCCTGGTACAAACATCTCGCCGACGGTTTATCTTGGGATGTGCGAATTTTTCACGACCCACGCGAGTGCTTTAGCGAGTTTGGCCTCGATTTTCACAAACTAAAAGTTGAGCAGGGCTGCGTCATCAAAAAAGTGAGCGCGCTTTAAGGCTCACGCTCACGCCCCCAAGTGCACAACAACACGGCGGCGCTGCGCTGAGCGCCGGTGCTCCCACAAATAAATTCCCTGCCAGGTACCCAGCGCCAATTCGCCACCGTCAACCGGCACAGAGATACTGCTAGCAGTCAGCGCCGCTTTTATATGCGCGGGCATGTCGTCATCACCCTCAAGAGTGTGCGTGTAAAGTGGGTCCCGCTCGGGCACCAAACGATTGAGCCAGTGCTCCAAGTCTCGCTGAGCAGAGGCGTCGTAGTTTTCCTGTATCAACAGGCTGGCAGATGTATGCTGGATAAATAAGGTGCACAGGCCCTGCTCGAGGCCGCTGCCGCGAACCAACGCATTAACTTTGTCAGTAAAAGCAAACAAACCCTGACCTGACACATCTATTTGCAAAGTAAAAATCATATGCTGTTCTCCTTCGAAGCGCACTATAACAGCTTATTCGCAAATCACTTTTGGGCCTGTGGCATAATGCCAAGCTACCTTTGAGAGCCGAAACAAGATGTACGCTTTTTTTGAACGCCTCCTAGCCCCCTTCCCAAAACAGCAACAAGGTGAGCCGCCCAAGAGCTTGCTGGGTTTTTGCCTGCACTACGCAACCGGCGCCAAACGCTACTTGTTTTATATGGGCTTTTTTACTGCACTGATCGCCGCGCTGGAAGTGTCTCTGTACGGCTTTGTCGGCCACATTGTCGATTGGCTCAACAGCCAGCCTCACCGCGACGTGTTCTCATCGGACAATACCACTTTGTGGTTAGCAGCACTGGTCTTACTGTTATTACCTTTTGGCATCTTTATGCAGAACATGCTTTTGCATCAGACGCTGCTGGGCAACTTCCCGATGCGTATACGCTGGTTGGCTCACCGCCACCTGCTCGGTCACAGCATGGCCTATTATCAGGATGAGTTTGCCGGACGCCTGGCCACGAAAGTTATGCAAACGGCACTGGCCGTGCGCGAAACAATTATGAAGTTTGTCGACGTGCTGCTCTACGTTGTGATTTATTTCATCAGTGGGTTAATTCTTGTTGCCAGTCTCGACTGGCGCCTGGCACTACCTTTTTTGTTGTGGTTAGCTTGCTACATTACTCTGCTGAAAATTTTCTTGCCCAAGCTCGGCAAAATCAGTGAAAAACAGGCCGATGCCCGCTCGGTCATGACCGGGCGCATTGTCGACACCTACACCAATATCGCCACCGTTAAACTCTTTAGCCACAGTGGCCGGGAGCTCGGCTATGCGCGCGACGCCATGCAAGGCTTTCTCGACACCGTGTACCCGCAAATGCGCCTCGCCACGAGCCTCACTTCACTGGTCTGGGCAGCAAGCGCACTGCTTATCGGTTCCGTCGGCGCCATTAGCCTGTGGCTCTGGTCCATTGATGCCATCAGTACCGGAGCCATCGCTGCGGCCTGCGCCCTGGTTCTTCGCCTAAACGGCATGAGTCACTGGATTATGTGGGAAGTATCAGCCCTGTTTGAAAACATGGGCACGGTGCGCGACGGCATCAATACACTGACCGCCAAACGCCACGTACAAGACAAAGCCGATGCCAGGGCCTTTGAGTTTAAACAGGGTCACATTCATTTCAAACAGCTCGACTTCAGTTACGGCAAAGATAAAAACGTTATCGAGCAATTTGAGCTAGATATCCAGCCAGGTGAAAAGGTTGGTTTAGTCGGGCGCAGCGGCGCCGGCAAAAGCACGCTGGTTAACTTGCTGCTGCGCTTTTACGATATCGACGCTGGCAGCATAAATATTGATGGGCAGAATATCGCAGACCTGACTCAAGAAAGCTTGCGCCAGCACATAGGCATGGTAACGCAGGATACTTCATTGCTGCACCGCAGTGTGCGCGACAACCTCTGTTACGGGCGCCCCGATGCCAGCGAAGAGCAAATTATTCAAGCTTGCAAACAGGCTTCGGCACTGGAGTTTATTCAAGAGCTCGAAGACGCCAAAGGTCGCAAAGGGCTCGAAGCGCACGTCGGAGAGCGCGGCGTAAAACTGAGCGGAGGCCAGCGCCAGCGCATCGCTATCGCCAGGGCACTGCTCAAAAACGCCCCAATTCTTATATTAGATGAAGCGACATCAGCTTTGGACTCTGAAGTTGAAAATGCTATTCAGCAGAATTTGCACAAACTGATGAAAGACAAAACCGTCATAGCTATTGCCCACCGTTTATCGACGATTGCCGAACTCGATAGATTAATTGTTATGGACGAAGGAAAAATTGTTGAGCAGGGTTCTCATGCGCAATTACTCAAACAAGGTGGTATTTACGCGCGCTTGTGGCAACACCAAAGTGGCGGTTTTCTCGGTGAAGATGGCTAAAAACGTTTTTTAAATAACAATATATAGCTCACCAGTGGTTTAGTACTTTCCAGTCACTGACCGCGGGGTGAGCCAAACCCAGCTTGTTTAAATACGCGTCTAGCTGCTCTTGCCGACGCATAAGCTCAATACCGTTGTTAAGTTTTTCAAACAAAACGTCGGCCCCCGGGCTCACCCGCGAAACAACAAAATGACGCTCACCGTTGAGCTTAACTTTCACCCCTTTTATTGGTAGCAAATCGTGGCCGTAAAGGTGCACACTTAAATCGCTACTCGTCGGAAATTTCAATAAGGTAAAATCGGCGCGACCAAAACGCATCATTTCAAAGATTGAATCAAAACGTACCGCTTGACGCACCTTTGGTGTTAAATCAAATAGCGCTTGTTTGTCTATGTGCCAATTGTGAACAACAACACCGCGATAACTACGAAATTCAACAGCAGTGCCATACTTACCCTGCAAGTCGTGCCCAGCAAGAATATAAATACCTTTTTCATATTCCCCATAACGAATCACAGGAACGGTGTAGCGCAGTCTGTCGGTATCGATGTCTTGCGACCAAACAGTTTCACCACTGATATCGACACTGCCGCTTTTCACCATCTCCAGTGCACGGGCGTAGCTAGGCGCTACAACTAACTCAATTCTAGGCTGCACACCCGCCAAATGAAGTGCCTGGCAGATCAGCAACATCTCTAGCGCACCGCGGGGAAAGTTGTGGTGCTCAGGCACCTCATATTTATCGCAGCTTTGATCTTCCAGCTCGCGTTTGTATATATCTATATTGGAAGCCACTGCAGCGATACGCAGGGTCAAGACTGGTTTTGCTGAGTGCTCGTCAGCCCAAGCGGTTGACAGAAAAACGCACAGGGCTAACAAAATATCGCGTGTGCTTACACGTACCAACAACAATTTATTCATGCTAATACCCCTGCGCCAAACCATAGGGATCTTTTGTTTGCATTTACAGTCTAAGGTAATAAGTTCTCAGCACTTACACCACAAGGAGCGGTTATGGATCTCGCCTTACTTCAATCATGGCTTGGCTGGTCACTTATAGTGAATGCTGCCTTACTGTTAATATCCTCTGCTGTGCTTCTAATCGGCCCCAAGCTTGTGCTAAACATTCACCAGCGCATTAGCGGTATACCAGCACAACAATTAAAACTGGAATACTTGCGCTTTCTTGGCAACTATAAAATTCTTGTCATTGTTTTTAATCTTGTGCCATGGTTGGCGTTATTGCTTGTCAGTTAAACGCTAACTCGCGACGTCGTCGATGCCGCTAAACTTATCGACATAGCGGGTACGAATTGCGGTTATTTCATCAAGATTTTCGAACAGTGCCGCAATAACTTGGGGATCAAAGTGTTTGCCCGCTTGCTCTTGCATATGCTGATTTACTTTTTCAAGCGGCCAAGCCTGCTTGTAGACTCGATCGCTCGCAAGCGCATCATAGACATCAGCAACGCTGGTAATTCGCGCCTCAAGCGCGATTTCTTGACCCTGCAATCCCTCTGGATAACCTGAGCCATCCCATTTTTCGTGGTGCTGCAAACTCACCAACGCGCCAACCTGTAATATTTCCCTTTTGCTGTCTCCGAGTAAATCATGGCCAATCGACGCGTGGCTTTTCATTACCTGCCACTCTGCATCATCGAGCTTTCCCGGCTTATTTAGTATCGCATCCGGAATACCAATTTTGCCAAGATCGTGCAGTGGAGATGCATAGTGCAGAACTTCTGCTCTAGCCTCACTCATGCCCAAAGCACGGCCGAGTAAACGGCTAATCGCAGCAACGCGCTTAACGTGGTTACCCGTTTCCCGAGATCGACTTTCAACTGCCTCACCGAGGCGATAAACCAGTTCTTTTTGCGTCTCTACTAATTGATCTTTGAGATAGAGATTATCAAACGCAATCAATACGTTGTCACAAAAAAGCTCTATCAAATGCGAATCGAGCTGATTCTGTTCTTTAATACCACTTAAAAACAGTACATTTTTCTGACCATCCTGACCTTTTGAAATAGTTAAGTACTGATCCCCCTTATGCAAGCCCCGGCTATCGTCAGTCGAGTTAATAAGTTCGATAAAATCCCTATCAAGTAAATCACTAACTCTTTCACCAGATTTTTCACCGAACATTCCCGTGCCTGCAACCACCCGACATTCGCCGTCGTGATCTTGCGCGGTCAGGCCCTCTAACTTTCCAAAAAAGGCATCTTCATCTATATGAAGTATCGACGTGATTTGCTGCAATACACCCGCTGTAAACTCATCAAAAAACCTTTTTTCATAAATATTTTTTGATGCTTGAATAACTCGTTCCAAACCTTTTCTGCTTTCATCAAGCGCAAGAATATCTCGGTACGAACGCAGGCAGCTGTACATTAACGTATAGAGTTTTCTCGAGGTAAGCTCGGTTTTTTCTTTGTAGTCATTAATATCGTATTCACTTATCACATCTCGTTCGGGTGCCTGGCCGGGCTGACCGGTGCGCAAAACAATACGCACGCTGGTATTGCGCAGTTCTTCTCGAATAAAACGCGCCGTATCCAAACCCGCATGTTCACTCTCCATCACCACATCAAGCAGAACAACAGCAATATCGTCGTAATCTTTAAAAAGCCGCCGGGCTTCTTCACCTGAAAAAGCATCAACAAATTCCAGCGGCCTCCCCTCAAAGCTGAAATCCGACAAAGCAAACTTGGTAACCTTGTGAATATTCTCTTCGTCATCAACCACGGCTATACGCCACGGCTTTTTACCACTTTTCTGAACTTGTTCGTCTTTGGAATAATCGTGTTCAGGAGCAAAAATAAATTCTTCCATTGTAAACTCACAAATCAATTACTATTGGTAAATTTAGAACAAACACGGCGCCGCGACCCGGCGAGCTTGTACATTCAATGCTGCCACCCAACTTATTTGTGACGATATTGTGTACAATACTCAAACCTAAGCCACTGCCACCCGAGTTTCTCTTTGTAGTAAAAAACGGATCAAATATATGCTGCACGGTATCGGCATCAATACCGACGCCGTTATCAGAATAAATAAATTCAACCATGTCTCCCCGCCGCTTAAATTCGATGGTTATTTCCGGTTTATCTATCTCATTGAATGCGTGATACAGCGAATTCATAATCATATTAATGATCACTTGAGCAAAAGCACCGGCATATGTCTTCATCATCAGGTCGTCGTCATACCGTAACGCTGGCTCTACTTGCACACTGCGCAAACGCGGGCTTAGGCTTAGCACGATGTCTTTACAGTAGGCGGCCAGTTCAAACTCTCGAATCTGCTCACTACTTTTGTCTACGGCGACACGCTTGAAACTACTGATAAGTGACGAGGCGCGGCTCAAGTTAACATGTACCAGTTCAGCGCACTCTTTGGCCATCAAAAAGAATCGGTTGAGATCACTTTTACTTAATTTTCCCTTGTGGAATTTTTCCTCAAGCTCGTCCACCGTCGAGGACATATGTGACGATGCCGTCAAGCCGACGCCAAGAGGTGTATTGATCTCGTGCGTGATACTGCTTACGAGTGCTCCCAGCGATGCCAGACTCTGGTTTTGCTCTAGTTCATCCTGAGCGCTGCGCAAAGCTAATAGAGCTTCAAGTAGTTCCGCGTTTTTAGCTTCCAGCTCAAGCGTGCGCTGCTTAACTTTTTGCTCGAGCGAATTATTTAACTGCTCTAACTGCTGTTGAGCCTCGTGCTGCTTGAGCTTAAATTCGGTGATATCTTCATAAGTGCCAAGCACCCCGATCAGCTCACCGTGCTCATTTAACAGCGGAACTTTATTGGTACGCAGCCAATTTTTACTGCCATCGCTGCGCTCTTGCGGCTCTTCGTAGTTCAGCCTTGGAATAGAGCTTTGCATGACCTGCTGATCATCGCGGCGATAGGCTTCGGCTGTTTCACTATCCCAAGGTAGCTCCCGATCACTTCTTCCTATGAGCTCATCAATCGAATTGCAGCCAGCATCGTCAATAAACTGCTTGTTAGCACCGAGATAGCAACTGTTGGTATCTTTCCAGAAAACTCGTGAAGGCAAGTTATCTAGGGCCGTTCGGAACAGATAGTGGTGCTCGGCAAGCTCGTTCTCCAGCTCTCGAACCCTGCGCTCGAGCTGCTCGGAATCTTGCCCCTGCTGTGCCGACTCAGCGCCTTTATACATCTTGTTATCTGCCTCTGAGCAGCGATAGCGCGGAGACGCAGTTTTAGCCTGCATATGCCCACGTACCTGGCTACTCAAAACACGGTTTAAAACATTGCCAAATATGTATGAACGACTGTTTCAATCTTAAGAACAATCCAATTCCCGAGCCGCTCTTAGTAGTAAAAGCATAGCAGCAATGTACAATTTGGCTTGCGATTAACTGGCCCCACAACACACTCAACTGGCATGCGATACAACCATCAGCCCTACTGGTATTACCGCTTACACAGCTGGCTTAGCGGCCTGTACTGCCGTCATATTGTCGAGCCTCAGTTTGATAGCATCGGCGATGGCCTGGCCGTACTTCACCCGCGTAGCCTCAAGCTGTTCGGTCACAATATTCATGCAGGCAGGCACTTACACTTAATTTGCAGTCGCGATAAACCCATAGGCTTAAGTACCTGGAGCAGTAAAAACCAACAGGGTTATATTCAGATAGGGGATTTCTGTCTTATTTCCCCTGGCGTAACCATCGCCTCAGCTGAAAAAATCACGATAGGAAAAAATTGCATGATTGCAGCAGATGCCTATATTAGCGACAGCGACTGGCACGGACTTTACAATCGCACCCGCCCATTTCGCTGCTCGGCCCCGGTAAGCATCGCCGATAATGTTTGGATTGGTATGAGGGCTGTTGTTGGCAAGGGGGTAAAAATAGGGGAAAACAGTGTCGTTGCGGCAGGGTCTGTAGTCGTTGAAGACGTCGAAGCCAATGTTGTGGTCGGCGGAAACCCCGCCCGCGTGATCAAAAGACTCAAGGCAGATAAACGCCGATTAACGCGGGAGTTTTTATTTAGCGGCGCAACAGACTACGCCGACAATCAACAACAATTAAACCACTACTTACTCGCCAACAATTCAACTCTGCGCTGGATAAAAAGCTTGATTAAGCCCAGCAAACTTAACTAAGGCTTAAGGCTGATACCAGTAACCCTGATTGACATAACAATCAATGCTATCTAAGCCCATATGAATAAGTAAGCCCAAGCCCGCGTAGCGCAGGTAGCAAAAACGCGGCTGTAGAAACATTAAAAGATAAACAATAATTGGCAACAGCCCGTGCAGTGGATGAAAACCAATAGAACAGCGCTCTGCATCATAAATAGGCGTGGCCAACAGGTGGTCGATATCAACCAGCATGGTCAATACCATTATGCCGTAGCTGCGCCAAAAGCATTTTCGCCAAACAAGCGCAGCCGGCAATAGAGGAACAATAAAATGCAAAAGTATGTGCAGCACAATCAGGGCGCCATATGAGTTCGTGGTACGTTTATTTACTACGCTGCGCCGACGATAGCCTGTACTGCGGCGTAACAACCGAACTGCAGCGCAGAGTAAAGGAGCACAATTTTAGTAATAAAGGCGCCCGCTACACCAGGGCAAGACGACCTGTCAGCCTAGCCTACAGCGAAAAAGTCAGCAGCCGCCAGCAAGCGTGTCGCAGAGAAGCCGAAATCAAGAAGCTAAGTCGCAAACAAAAACTAAAACTAATAAATCCAGCAGACAGTTAAACACACTGCCCGGGCAGTGTGTGATAGCTCTAACCTTGTCCCAGTGACAAGGTTAGAGCTCGAGCATCAATAGGGAAGAAAATCAATGCTGTAGTTGATGGTAGTCTGCACAACACTGCGCTGACCAAAGTTGATTAAACGCACACGGGCAAGAAGCTTGCGCTCTAGTGCAGGATCTTCAAGCTCACTGCTGACGATTGAGGCCGAGCTAACTTTACCTGTCGGTTCAATCACCAACTTAAAGACAACCTTACCTTCTAACGCAGGGTTGCGGCGCAGAGCACGATTATAAATTGCATCAATCGCGCCTTTGTTTTTATCCATCGTCTTGCGAATTTCTTCTTCGCTGCGCTTACTGCCATCGCGGGCCGGTTTTGCTTTTGCGACACTTGCTTTACCCGTCGCAGCGGCAAGTTCACTTTTAACTTTGGTATCTTTTTTACCACTGAGCGCTTTACCGCCGGTATCCCGGCTAAGTTTAGCAGTGTTGATACCGCCACTGCCGGCCTTGGCAGCTGCACCGATAACTGAGCGATCCACCTCCGCTGCTGCCCCGGCACTCTGGGTCAATGATGAAGCATCATCACTCATATCGCCGACATCAAAAGCTTCGCGCATATCCGACAGTGCATCGGCAAATTGATTGATCTCAGCTTCGGCAACCTGCCTCGCCTCTTCAACTAGCTGCGCCGGCGGCTCTTCTTTTACCGGTGGCGGCGTTGGTTTTGACTCGGGCTTCGGCTCTTCTTTTTTAGGTGGCGGCGTCGGCTTTTCTTCTGGCTTGGGCTGCTCTTTTTTAGGCTCGGGAGTCGGAGGCGGCGGCGGTGGAGGCAGCTTTTTTTCTTCGAGCTGCACTCGGGCAAGCTGCGGCGGCAGTTTCTCTAACTGCTTGCGATCAGGCTCCGGCAATTTAATTAAAGGAATAGCGATACTCAGCACCAAAAATGGCACCAACAATACTAAAAAGATACGTTTAAAACGGCGGTTATCGTCGTCGGACGACGCCCACGGCAACTGCAAATTAGGAGGGGCGATAAAACTGGCCATTATTATCCCTCCACCGATGCATCAACAGCTGAGGAATCATCCGAAGCAACTTGACTGACCGCCAGGGAGATATTGCGAAACTCTGCTTTTGCGCAGGTCGCCATTACCTTCTTTAGCAATTTGTACGGCGTATCTTTATCGGCCATGATATTGATATCACGCCCGGCTTTTTCTGCCTCTTCATCGGCATAGGGGTTGCGGCTGGCCAGATAATCAAGCTCTTTCTTTAAGCCACTTATCTCAGCATCAACATCCATAATGGTTTTTAAGCTCGCAACTTTGCGGCCGCCAACAAGAATATCTTCTTTACTAACCACCACTACCAAAGTGTCTTCGGGCTTTTTCTCAGCAACCGACTCAGGCAATTTAATGGTTTTATCATTTTGCAGTACTTCGACATCAGAAGAGTTCACCAACAAAAAGAACACCAAAATCGTAAAGATATCCATCAGAGATACCAGATTGAGCTTGGACGTCTTTTTTGCTCGGCGGTGATGCCGCTCCATGCGCTTTGTACGTTTGGATTTTTTCATTTAGTTGAAGTCCCCTTTACTGCGGGGCCGGCAACTGGCGCATCTCCAAGAGAAATAGCCGGAAACAGTTCGGCGTCAACCACCGATGCTGCCACGACGGCTTTGTAACTGCGCACAGTATCCATAGCTTTAACAATGGTTTGATAGTCGGTTTCTGGCTGAGACAAAATTAATATGTCACGCTTTTCTTTGCCTTGATCTTTAAGCTGGCGTTTTATTTCCTGCAATAAAGTTGAAAGCAATTTAAAGTCGTGAACTAACTCAGCTGTCTCAGCGTCTGTGACTTTAGGCAAGCGGCGCAAAGGCGTTCCCGCAGGGTAATTCACAACCATCTCATCTTTTAAAATAACAAGCTCAAGGCCGTCATTTTTTTTATCAGAACTTGCCTGGGAGTTGGAGGCAATATCCGGCAATTTCAGATCCAAGACCGAGATGTGACTGAACACCATACTCATTAGCAGCACCGGAACCAGAATAATCATCAGGTTCATAAATGATGTGATATCCAGCTCCGCTTCTTTATTGCGAAATCTGCTTCTGCGCATTACTAAAGCCTGTTATTTGTCAGTGTTACGAGTACGAGCTGTTGAGTTAGCTGAGCCACTCATTAAGTTCAGACACTTGGTGCCAGCCATTTCCAGGCTGTCGACAATTTCGGTTGTCTTTTCAACCAACATCGCGTGCACTAACAAAAGCGGGATCGCGGCGATCAAACCAAAAGCGGTGGTATTCATCGCTACAGAAATACTCTGCGAAAGCAGCGTTGCTTTCTCTGCGGGCTCCGCGTTGGCAACAGCGGTAAACGCAGCGATAAGCCCCATAATCGTTCCAAGTAGGCCCAACAGCGTTGCAATATTTGCCAAAGTAGCCAAATAAGAGGTGCGCTTTTCCAGGCGGGGAACAGCTTCCATCACACCTTCTTCCATTGCGTATTCGATCTCTTCGCGGCGCGGGGTTTGTTGCATGCGCGCAAGACCGGCAGCAACAATGCGGCCAATCGGAGCGCGGCTTGAGCGCGCGAGTTCAACCACTGCGCTGTAATCCTTCTTGCGCAACATAGGCAGCATGCGATCAAAGGCGCGACGGTTGGACGATTTAGCGGCGCTAAGAAATACCCACCGTTCAATAGCCAGGGCCAAACCCAAAACTAAAACCACGGCAATCGGGTACATAAAAGGCCCACCGGTTTGAAAAAAAGTAACAATTGCACTCATTGTTTAGTTGCCTCCACAACATTCATTTACTTACTTGATTGCTCTTTATCGCCAATGGCGAGTTTTTCTAAATAATTTATTTCCCGCCGATGCTCTTGCGGTTCGACGTGATCAAAAACATCGCCCAGATAACTGCGCAAGCCGTGTTCAAGAATGCGGTTATCTTCGGTTTGCTTCCACGGAACGATGTACAGAACTTTTGGCTGCTCTTTATTACCGGTAACGGTTGCACTTAAGCTGATCACTTCATCGTTTTCTTGCGCGAGCGTTGGCGCGGCAAGCAACATAACAAAGATCGCGCTAAAAAAACTAATCGTTTTCATTTTTGAGCTCCGCGTCAGCTTCTAACGGCATTTCAGGCTCTGACTCTAAGCCAGCTTCTGATTCCACATCCGCGCCCGACTCAAGCCCTACCTCAGAGCCCGCTTCAGGCTCTGGCTCACCTTCTGCTTCAGGCTCCGCTTCAACTTCAGACTCTGACTCAACTTCCGTCTCTAACTGCGCGTCGGGCGTTTCTTCAGTTTCAGGCTTTGGCGGCGTTTTTTTAACCGGAGCTTGCGTTTTTACACGCCTCTGCAAGTCAATAATCCAACCTTTAAGCTGCCTATCGGGTTCATCGTTTAACTGTTGCGCGGTAATAAATAACGGCAGTGCCTCCGCGCTGCGCCCCATATATAAATCGTAGAGCACACCGAGATTAATTAAAGAGGCCTGGTGGTGAGGCCACAGAGCCAGAGCCTCTAAATACACTTGCTCGGCATCGTCGAAGCGGCCTTCGCTTCTCAGTAAAACACCGAGGTTTGCGTAGGCATCAAAATTGTACGCGTTGCCTGTAATCGCTTGACGATAAGCTTGCTCGGCCTCTTCAAGGCGCTCTTGTTTACCGTAAACAATAGCGAGGTTGGTGTAGGCGCCCGTTAGTTCAGGATAAGTCTGAGTCATCAATATCAGGCGGGTTTCAGCCTCGGCCCAGTTCTGCTCTAGCATCGCATTTTTTGCTTCGGCAAATTCTGCCCAGGCTGCATCGCTGATGACTGGAATAAATTCAGGCGCAGGGCGGGCAATGGCAACAAAATTTTCAGTGTCAAAGCTCGGCGCGGCCAGCGTATCTGCTTCGCCCTGTTCAGGCGTTTCTTTTTTGGCCATACCGCCACAGGCAGCAAGCGTCAGCACAGCAAGCAGGCATAGGCCATAGCGTTTAAAACAGCTCATCGCTCAGCTCCACTTGTTTTTCTGTTTTACCCCAGCGCGCGGGAAGTAAAGCTGCCAGCGCCGCAAACGACTCCTTAACCCAGTTGTCGTAAACACCTTGTTGAGCGAGTTCGGCGTTGGATTCGTAAATGCCAATGGCTTTTTCCTCAAACGGGAAAGCCTGCTCTTCGAGAAGAATTTCGTACTGCTCCATGGCCAGCGCATCGAGGCCGTTGGGCCGCTGACTCTCCATTAAGTCCGCACTTAAAATTGCGTAGAGCTCAGCAATGCGGTGATTGGCTTCGCTGGTATAGTCGGCGATACCGTATTCGCGCACGCCTTTGTAACGTTCAAGCGCCGAGTCCATCGCTGCCTTTTTATTTTTCATGCTCTTTTTAATCGGCAGATTCAGCTTAATTGATTTAAAGCGTTCAAAATCATCGTCGGCAAACTTTGCGCTGGCCATCGCAGCCAAGGACTTGGAGCGAGCGGTACGCAAAGACCCGGCGCGCTGGTCTTCAACAATTAGAGCTTTTAACCAGTAATCTCGACGGTATTCATCACCGGCTTCGAGATAAAGCTCGGAAAGCTTAAAGCGAGCTTCGGTGGCAATATCAAAGGGCTCGGGATAATCGTGGGCATAATTGCGGTAATAGGTAATCGCTTTTTTCTTGTCACCGGCGCGCTCGTACAGTTCTGCCGCAAGGTAGGTCGACGTGCGTTTTTGCTCGGGATCGCCACTTTGCGCCATGCCGGCCAGGACTGCGGCCGCTTTTGCCCACTGCTCCGTTTCTTGATAAACAACCAGCTGCTTGGCAGGTAAATTTTTTGTCAGCTCATCTTGTGGATAGTTGTATTTAAAGCGATCGAGCTCAGCTTCTGCCCTATCCCACTCGCCGAGCTCAATAAGGGTATTGGCCGCATCGTAGTGTGCAATGCGCGCAACATCGCTGCCCGGAGCGATTTCACCAATAGCCAACAGGCGCTCAACGGCAAGCAAGCTCGGCCCTTCAAGCATGTCGCTCTCACTCTGCTTGTACATACTTGCGCCGATGCGTTCTTGCACTTCTGGGCGCTGCTTGTCCTCAGGCCCGAGGCGCGCGAGCAACTGTCGATAGGCTTGCTCGGCTTCGGGGTATAGCTCGAGGTCAAACTGGCTGTGCGCCAACACCAACCAAGCTGTTTTCTGCTGCTCGACACTGGGGCTCGGCTGCCACTCAACTAAACGTGTAGCTATTTCTATCGCGCGCTGATATTGCTGCTCGGCAAATAAATCTTCCGCCGCGTGCGTTAACACCGGAACTGCGCGCTCGTCATTTGCGTAGTAGTCGGCAAGGCTAATTGCGGTACTGATTTGCTGCTCTTGCCAGAGCTGATGCTGAGCTAGCGCCTGTTCATCCTGGGCATCGGCACTTGCATCAACCAGCTCGCCAAGAATGACCACAGCGTTGTAGGCCGCGTCGGCACCAAATTTTTCATCGACGTAGTCAAAAGCTACCTTGTCATAAACCGCTACCGCCTCAGCCAGTTTACCGGCCGAATAATAGGCCTCGGCCTGCAGATAACTCATCTCTGGTGTGGCTTGATCATCCGGGAAGGTAAAGACATATTCGCCGTAAAGTTCAGCTGCACGCAGATATTCAGCTTCGCTCGCATCTGGCTGGCGCTTTGGTTTTTTACCGAGCGCAAGCGCTTGTTCATAGACTGCGCGGGCATCGTCAAGCGCTTGGGCTTCCGCGTGATAAAAACTAGAGAGTTCGCGCAGATACTGTTTTAAGTATGGAGACAAGGCCTGCTGTCTGGCCTCATCACTTCCGGCCCAATAGGCGCTGTGAGCACCGTACTGTTTTACAAAACTCTCTTTCGCCGGCAGAACTAAGCTGGGGAAACCGCTTAGCTCATAGACTTCTGTTGCCTTCACTGCAAACGCCGGGCTGTGCTCGGTATTTGGAAAACGCGTCACGTAGGCCAGATAGGCATCGGCACTGTCTTTGTAGCGCTCTTTTTCGTAGTAGAGCTCGCCGAGGTTTGCGTACAACAAATATTGGTAGTGGCGCTCGCCAAGGCCGTCTTGTGAATAAACCTCGTCGATGGTCTTAGCGCCGTCGAGATAAGAAAATACGATGCTGCTAATACGCAAAGTATCTTGAGCGAGATTTTTTTGACTGCTGCGCAATTCATCCCAGTTGCTGTCTGCCACCAGAGTTCGATCGAGCACTTCGGTAAATGGCGCAATCGCAGCGCGATAACGGCTGCGTTTAAAGCGACTCCAACCCTGCATATAAACAGCGTTAATATAAAATGGCGTGCTGTCGCCAGCCTCAATCACTTTAGTATAAAGCTCTTCGGCTAACTCGTACTGAGAGTCGACAAAAGCCGTCTCCGCACGACGAAAATCAGCTTCTGCAGCGTAGGGCGAGTCCGGGTGCTCAGCAACAAGCTGTTTGAGCACAGCGTTACTTTCTTCTATACGACCATCCAAAGCGTAAGCCTTGGACAACTGGTACATCAAACGCTGATTCTCTGGAATACCTTCTTCGTCTTCGCGCTCTTTGTTCAAGACCAGTAATTCCTGATACATGGCAATGGCTTCGTCAAAGAAACGCTGCTCTTCGACCGCATCAAACTGGCGATCTTCACTGCGCGCCATTTCAATATCAGCCAGGCGAATCAGAATTTTGTGGCGTACGTCGGGGTCTGTTGCCGCTTCAAGCGCTCCGCGATAACTGTCTTCGATCTGATCCAGTGTCGCCGGCGGCAGCGGGTCTGGGTCTAAGTTGGCGACGTAGCGCGGCGGCTCGGGTAGATCCGCCAAGGTTTTACTGTAGTGGGCACTGCGGTCAAAAAACGCGCACGAGCTGAGCACGGTTGAGCCCAGAGCCACAGCTAATAACAAACGGGAGCACATCATTGGCTTTGCTCCTTGTCATCACTACTGTCGACATCGCGCGCGGCCTCAGTGGCTTCACTCTCAGTTGTATCAGCTGCCTCAGCGGCTTGTTCAAGCTTCGGCTCGGCGTCGGCCTCCTCAGCCAGCGACTTTTTAGTTAAAGTCGGCGCGGCCAATAACGCAGGTTGCCGCGATACTTTCTTAGTTTTGTTCTCGTCTTTCAGGCGCTGCTGTTCTCGTTCATTTGCCTCCAGATCAAGCTTCATCTGCTGCTGAAGTGCGGCGTCGTGAACACGAGCAATACTGAGCTCACTCATTGCCAGATAGTTAGAAAGGCGCTCTTGCTGCAGCGCTAACTCAGCGTGAATATCTTCACGCAGAGCCTCTTCAGCTTTGACAATAGTTGAATCAATGCGAGCAATAAGCGCGGCAATGTCTTTTTGCCCCGAAACTAAACCCAACTGTTTGGGCTGCAGGTCGGCAGCGCTGTTTAACAACTCTTGAACACTTTTCTCTTTTTGTTGCGCTTCAACAAGCTGAGCTTCAGCTTGCAGCAGTGCTTTTTCAAGCTGCCAATAGCGCTCGGAGAACTGCTCACTTGCCTGCCACAGCAACAGGCCGCGATAGCGGCGAAGTGCTTCATCGTATTCGTCGACAAACGGATCCTCTTCGCGCAACAGTTCTACGCGTTGCTGGCCGCGCTCTACGCGCTCAAACAATGCTTTTTCGTCATCGTTCGCTAGCGCCTGCCAGTTTTGCTCTGTTTTTATTGCTGAAACAATGCGTTCTAAATCCGCGTGGCTCTGGCGTAAACGGCTATAGTTTTGCTGTTGCTGCTCGAGTTCAGCTTGGCGAACACGGGCCCCGCGCTTCTGTTCGCGAGCGGCCAACATAGATAAATAAAAGTCGAGCTTTGCGTGCCAGTCATTGAGATGCCTTTTTAAATAAAGCAGATCCCTTAATTGCATCACACTGGTCTGAAACTCGGCGCGCGCAAACATGCGAATCAGGTAAGTCAGATTCGGCGACAGGTTTTGTTCTTCGGCCAAGCGCAGCCAATCGAGCTCTTCACCCGGGCCAACGTTTAATGCGGTAAGCATTTCATCCGCATCGAGACTGACTCGCACCTCTTCGATTTTGCGAATCTCGCGGGTAAAACTTTCCGAGGCCTTTTCATAAGCTTCAAGCGCTTTAACCGTATTGCCTATCTGCTCGTAGACATAGGGCACAGCGATCATCGCCTCCTGATTGTTTTCATCAATCAGGGCGCTGTTACTGAGATGGGTCCAGGCCTTCAAGGTTTCGCTGTACTGGCCGAGCTCAATGGTTGCCCAGCCGTAACCGAGCATCGCGCGATTGGCCAGCGTGCTTGTCAGGCGCACTTTCAAAAAGCGCTCGGCGGCCGCTTCGTATTCTTCGAGGAAAATGTAGCAATAACCGGCGGCGGTCATAGCTTTGTCGTAAAGCGCGCGGTACTGCTCTTCGGCGTATTTGTCTCGCGCTAAATTTTCAAAAAAGCCCGCTGCACGGCGATAGCTGCCTTCTCGAGCCAAGGCAGAACCGAGGTTGAACCAGAAATACGGCAACCAGCGCTTGTCTAACTTACTTTTTTGCAGAAGTCTGTTTGCCGCTTCGGCATCGCCTTCTTGCAACAGTAAATTCACTCGCAGCGCATTGACGTCGTCTCTGACAAACGCGTCGAGCTCTTTATCGAGCTGGGCGATAGCCTCACTACTGCCGCTCCAGTCACTGAGGTTGTAACGGATGCGTGCCAGATAAAACCACGCAGCGTTGCGCACTTCGTCGGAGATATCTTCATCGAGCACTTCGTTAAACAGCTCGCTGGCGTAACCCTCCATGTGATAACCCATAGCCAGGCCGGCTTCCATAATTTTGGGGTTATCACCGTGGCCACCTATACCACCTTTTTTCTCGGCCACAAGCAGCTCAGACAGCGCGGCCATATAGTCATCGAGGTGGTAGTGGTACAGCGCGACGCCATAGCGCAAGTCGGCCACAGCTGTCAGTGGCTCTTCTCGCGCATAGCTTACTGTAGAACTTGCCAGAACAGCGCCGAGCGCCAAGCGGGCAATTGTGCGGGGGATTAGAGCTCCCATTCTTTGAAATCAAACTCCGGCTGCATATTGGCTGACGAGTCGTAAACCCTGATCTCAATCATCTTCGGGTCGTCATCCTTAACCAGGGTCAGTGTTGCTCCGCGCTTATACTCGCGCTGGTCGGGCCCCATGCCGGTGAAAATGGCGGTGAGCTCGTGCTCGCCGTTTTTAAGATTACCTACGTAAAGGCGCTGAATGCCGCCGCGCTCAAGGGCGGAGTTTTGACGCTCGGTATAGAGATGGCTGGCAACCAGGGTATCGTCAATTTTTAATTTAACTGCATCGAGGCGGAAATACTCGCCGAGATCGAGAGACAAAAATACTGCGATCTGTGTGTTAGCAGGGAATAAGAGCTCTTCTTCCAAAATGAGAAGGTCGCGATTTAACTGCAGTGTCGCGCGCTTTAGGTCTTCAACTTCAGCGGAAAGGTTATCGGGAACAGCTGTCGGCTCGGCCTCTGCAGCTTGCACAGGCTCACTTTGAGCCGCTTCACTGGCACTGTTTGTTTCAGCAGCGCCATCACTAGCTTCAAACATTAATTCATCGTCAGCGGCGATGCGGGGCATTTTGACTTCGTTTTGCGCGCTTGAATCTGAGCTCTCAGGGTGCAGCTGTGCTTCGGCTTCTTCTGCCGAAAGGGGCTGCCAGGTCAAAATTAAACCTAGCGTAATGACAAAAAATGACAATTTTTGACGCTTCAAAGCTTTCTCCAATCTCTGCGCAGCTAACCAGAGCCCGCCTGCAATACGGGCGCAAGTGTATACCGAGTTTGCGCTGAGCAGATGTGCATCGCGACACAAACTGGCCAGCTCAATTCATGTTATTCGGCTTCCATCAGGCCTTCACTAAAGTGAACTTTACCGTTGGCATCAATGATGATTGCGTCAAAGCCGGTGAGATCGTTGATCAGCGCAAGGCCTTTATCGACACCGAGAATAAACACCGCTGTCGACAGCGGGTCTGTATCCAGGCCGCGCTCTCCAATGATCGTAACGCTCATCAATTGCGCAGCACTCTTGCCTGTTCGCGGATTGATAATGTGGTGAATTCGCTCACCACTTTGCTCATCGATAAAGAAGCGCTCGTAATCACCAGAGGTGGAAATAGCTAAATTTTCCAGAGGCAACTTCAACACAGCTTCCCGCTCTTCAGGCCGCTGCCGAGGGTGTTTGATACCAACTATCCATGGCCGCCCGCGCCTGTCTCCAAGCAAACGACTGTCACCCCCGGCGCTTACAGAGGCATGCTTTATGCCAAGCTTTTGAAGTATAGCCACAGAGCGATCAACCGCATGGCCTTTGGCGATACCACCGAGATCAATTTTTAGTTTTGGGTGGGCGTAAAACAGGCTCGGTTGACTGGCGTCAAACTTGAGCAAACGATAATTAATATGTTTTTTTAACTCGGCGATTTGCGCTTCGCTGGGTTTTTGCGCTTGCCGATAATCGTAATACTGCGCAAGTGTGGCAAAGGTCAAATCAAAGGCGCCACCACTTAGTTCGCTAATCGCCAAACTTTTTTCAACTAGCAGCGCAAGCTCGTCGCTAATTGGCTGTGCCTTGCTGGCCGCCTGACGATTAAGTTGGGCGAGTTCACTGTCTTTTTTGTAAGGGGAGAACTGAGCATCGATACGCTGCATTTCTTGCATGACCGCAGCGATTGCCTGCTTGGCCACAGCGCTATCTTTGTGCCAAAGTGTGACGCTGACCTCAGTGCCCATAATTCCTTGGCTTTCGCTGTGCCACTCGGCTCGCACCGCGGCGCAATAAAACAGCACAGAAACAACAAACAGACCGCAATATGCTTTAGCACTGCGCTTCAAACCAGGGCACCTCTCGTAGTATTGCCGATCTAATAGCCGACGCATCAATGGGATGTATTAATGCGCAATGTGGGCTTGTTGTTTTGTTATAGGAGCTGAGCCAAAAGCTGCAAACAAAAGCTTTTCAAACGGCATCTAACTAGGGCCACTGAACCCTATATGAGCCGTCGCCAAGATCTTCACCGAGGATCTGCAGGCCCTGAATAATCACCTGGTCAGCTCCGTTTTGCGGCGCAACCGTACCGGCAATACTTGCGTCTTTGCCCATCGCCCACGACGCAGTGAAGTCACTTTTATAGGGCCCTTCAAGATCAAAGATTTTTGCACTGACGCCGCCTTGGCCATCAGCTTCAGCATTGGCGGCAAAGCTACCAAAACTCATCCACGTCTCGCCGTTGTGCACTTTGGCTTTTTGCCAACTGCCGCGCGCAGCGAGCTGCTCTACGTGCAGCTGCTTATCAAACTTGGCCTTCAGCACTTGCACAGACACTGAGCCAGAAGCCGGCATAGGCAAAATAGCTTTGATTACGCTGAGCGGCAGGTCGATATTTAGATCGCTGAGCTCCGTCGTCCCACCGAGGCCGTGACAAACCGAACCGCTGAGCTGTTGATTTGGCAGGCTTGCGCTGAAATCGACGCAGGGCTTGAGGATAAGCAGCGTCCAGGGGTTGAGCTGCCAGTTGAGGGCGCCGAGAGCAAAACTTTCAGGGCCTATATCCACCTGAGCCGATTGCGCCTTGCCCGACCACAGTGAACCCTCGACCGAATTTAACCACAAGTTAGGTACGGCTTTGTGCGCGGCCCATGCGGCCCATGCGGCGGGTGCCGACGAAACCACGAGGTAGAGAAAATACAGCACGAGAAACAGTGCCAACGGCAACTTTAAGATGTTTTTGTAATTCATTGCTTTGGCGTTTATTTTTTCTGTATCAATATGCTCGCGGACACTCGGCCAACATCGCTGCTCGCGGCGAGGTTGATATCCTTCATTTTCATACCCTGCTGCAACTCAAGATCGTACAGCCAGCCCAAAAGCTTGACGTATTCGACTGCGTCAAAACGCACACGAATGCCGCTGCGACCGCTCGCGTCAAAACCCGAGGGGCGCAAACCGTGCTTGGCAAAACTGCCCTGGACTTTTTTCTCGACGCTCGCTGAGCTCGATGCCGCACCGCTTTGTTTGCGGTTTTTCCACTGCGCGGCCAGGGTTTTAACTCGCTCAAGAGCGGCCTGCTGGGCTTCAACTCTGGCTATCTGTGAGTCGGCCATGTTCTGCACCGGCGTCAGCACATAACTAAATAAAGCAAAAATAATCAGTGCAAAAGCGAGCGCCATCACAGCCATCTGGTCGCGACTGGAGGCCTCTTGCCACCATGTTTTAATAGCGTCCATTAGCGGGCCTCCCGCACTTTCATACGCGCCTGATACTGATCGCCAACCGAGGTGGTACGAGGCGAATCGCTGTCGACACCAACCGCGCTCAACTGATTGCGAAAATCGGCCAATTTTTCCAGGCTGGAGAAGTTCATCGTTAACTGTAACGCGCGTTGATCACCGTTATAACTTAAGCTGCTCAGCTCGATGTCTTTATCGCCGGCAATTAAGGTTGTCACTTTGTCGAGCAAAAATACAAAATTGCTCGGGTCATTCGAGACTTTTTTGACCGAAGAGAGCTTGCTTTCGAGCATGCGCTCGACGTCGCCGAGGCGCCCATTGGGCACAGCGTCGAGATATACCGCATTGATCTGCTCGCGCAGCTGCTCGGCTTCGCCCTTGGCAGAAAAATACGCAACAACATTGACCACCAGAGCCAACACAAAAGCGATAGCGACAATAATGCCCGGCTTGCGCCACAGGGACCACCAACGCTCAAACGGCAATTTGCGGGCAAAGCTGCCGCGGCGCAGATTTAGAGCGGGCAAACCTTCGTCAAATTCGATGGCATCCCAAAAGCTGCCGATAAAGCTGTCTTGATCGATAATTTGCCAGCCATCGGGCAGCCACGACTTGAGCAACTCGAGCTGATCTTCGTCGGCAGCAAATAAGCGAAGTACGTGTGGGGCCTGTTCTCCGAGCGCACTGTGCTCAGCCAGGCGCGACAGCAAAACTGGGGCAAGCTCGCGCTCGATCGCAAAACCCCAGTCTTTACTCAAGCGAACCAGCAGGCTCTCATGCTCCAGCACCAGGGTGATGCCCTGTTCAGGCAGGGCCAAAAGCAGGTAATCGGGAAGCGCTGAGCGCACATCGCAGCCCTGCTCATCAAACTGATCAAAGCGCTCGGCACAGGCCTGACTGTCGGTATAGAGCACCGACACTCTATCGCCGGCTTGGGCACTAAAGGTAAAGTGCAAGTCGTCTACCGGCGCACTTAAATTGTCCTCAAGCTCATACGGAATAAGTTTGGCCGCATGCTTTAGCTGCTTTTTGTCGAGCTCTACCTGCGTCGCCACAACTTGTTGCCCGCGCAAGACTAAGCTCAGCGGCGTATTTGACGCGGGCAGAGCGGCAAACAAAGCTTCGCGATCACCCGTAGCTATCTCATCTTCGAGCCACTGACCCTCAGCGTCACGGCTGGCCCACTGCCAAACACCGCCACCGAGCTCTCGGGCTATTAATTGCTGATTTTGCATGCCTATCTGTTGTTATTGCTTTGTATCTGTTTGAAATACTTTAGTTTACGCTGTCTGGGCCTCTGTGTACCCATCTAGCCATTAAGATTGTTAAAAAGCGCTATCCGATCTTCTGACAATGCGAACTTGGTTGCCTGTTCTGTCGACAAGTGAGCGCCCACTGCGCACATGATCGCCGACTGTGACGGTAATATTTAATTCAAAGTAGCCGCTTGCCACCGCCAAATCACTGATATCCAGCCCGGTTTTGGCAGAAACGCTCGAGTTGCCTTGCTGATCTTTATTTGTCGGCGGGGCAAAAATACCTGCGCCGTCAATCGCATCATCAATCTTAGCCGCATCTTGAAGGCTCTTGCCGTCGTCATCGAGTTCGCTTATAGCCGAGAATAAATCTGCGCCCTGCTCTTCGTCGAGCGGAATAAGTAAATCGGGCGTATTAAAGGTGCGCGCCAACTGCTGAGGCATGGTATTTACATTCAACTTTTCTGCCGCCGGCAAGACCGCGGTCACATAAGGCCTGAGCGCCCAATAGAGCTCAGGTGTCATGTCTTTTATACGCAGCAGCTCACTGGTCGATACCATCGGCCCATTGGCGATGGTCACAGGTACTTCCAGGCCCTCGTAATAATCTCGCTCGGCACCACCGTAACCGCTGCGCTGAGTATCGCTATCGACCCAGTCTTTAACGGCCTCAAGTATGGCCTCGGCCTCGGGCTGGCCGAGCACCGTGCCGTCTTCATCCAGCGGCAAGGTCTGCAGTAAGCGGATAAAGCGCCGCTGCACCTCATTGTATTTCGCGGCACCAGGCAGTTGTGAAGTACTGTTGTTCGCGGTTTTATAGGGCGCGCCCAAAGCATTTAGATTGATAAGGCCTTTGGGATCGGACACTTCAATACGCAAGCCGCCGTGATCAGTGGGAAAGTCAAAACCCGAGGTCCAGGCTTCTTCGCGACCGTCGTGTTGGCTTTCCTGCGCGTCTTTTTTTAAGCCCAAAATAGCCAGCTGCTCGGCGCCGCGCATGTAGGCGTCGGCCTGCATGCCCGCCCAGCGGTGGCCGCTGCGCAGCATGTCGAGCTCATTTTGCCAGCTCTGCTTGACGGCCACGGCGGTAACCACCGCAACAACCATCAACGCTGCCAAGATGCCCATGCCGGCCATGCCCCGCTGTCTATCTAAGACGCGCATCAGTTCTGCGCTCCCGGGGAAGAACCTGGGGCCAGGGCAATTAAACGCTTGAGCTCACGCTCGCCCTTTAAGCGCAAAATAATCTCTACAGCCTGCGGCAGTTCATTTGCGGGAATCTGCCCCTCGGGCCACGCATCCAACCACGGCCCCTCTTTGACCGAGCGCCCGCGCGGCGCTTTGGGCAAGGCCAGCACCTCAAACTCTTCGACACCTTCAAGCAATTGCTGAGGGCGAACAAACTCTTCTTCAATCTGGTAGGGGTCTATCCACGAATCGCGCCACAGCACTTCTTCTTCGAGCCGGTAGGCAACACGCAAAAGCTCCGAGCGAGGCAACAACAGAGGGTTGGCCTGGCCACCGCGCAGCAGCATCAAGGTCCACTCACCACCCTGCTCAATTTTCATGGCAGGCAAGCTTTCCTGAAAACTGCCACCCGCTTGAGCGTGGGCGATGGCGTTGCGCAAATCCGCTTCCAGCAAGAGCCAAACCCTATCGAGATCGCGCAAATCCTGTACGCGCTTGGCAGCTACCTCAGCACTTTTATTGGACGTAGAAATTGCCTGCTCGGCAACCACTAAAATGGAGGCGAGGATCGCAGCTGCAATCAGCAGTTCAAGCAGAGTGATACCGCGCTGTTTATTTTGCATCGCTGAGGAAACCCGACAAGCTCGCCAGATGGTGCTCTGCATCCAAACCGACATTAATTTCTACACGGTACATTTTTGCCGGCCTCAGGGGCTCGGGTACTTCGACCTCAATTAACTGGTATTCCCAAAACCATTCGCGGCCGTCGTATTCCAGCCGGTCTTGGTCTTTGCGCACCGAACCCAAACCCTGCTTTAACTGCTGATCAATCAACAGCTCTTGCATTAAATTTTCAGCGATCCAGTGGGCAACCGTGCGCTCTTCCATAAAAATCACATTGTTGCTGATGCTCTGTATGCGCAGCATCAGCGCCGGCAAAGCAAGGCCGACGATGGTAATCGCAATCATGATTTCTATCAGCGCAAAACCGCGGGTACTTGAACGGCGGCGCATTAGAATTTTTCCTTCAGCGCTTCGCGCTCTTCCCAAGCTTCGCGCCACTGCAGCTTGCCACTTTTGTGAAATTCGACGTGCTGCTCTTCGAAGTCGCCGCTGCGATGTACAAACTCAACTTCAAACTCAAATGGCTCAGCTTCGCCGCTTGGATAAATAACAAAAATCGGGTTGTCGTTTGGCGGCGTGTCTTCCCACTCCCACTCATCACCCTGAATGCGGATATAGAGCTCGATGTTTTCATCGAGCCTGACCGGCTCAATATTGTCGATGGCCTCCCAGCTGCTCTGACCCTGGCCGGCGCTGCTCGGATCGGAAACAAAACGCTTCCAGGTATAGGACCACTGGGGGTTTTCAAGGCTCTGGCTCGACCACAGCGGCGGTGTTAACACCAGGCCCATCGGCTCGCCGGTGACAATGGCAAAGTCATTAATTTGGTGGGCAATACCGGTGAACTTTTCAAGTTCACCGTAATAGTCTTGCTTCGGGCCGCCGGCGGAAAAAATCACCATAGCACCGGTGGCCATCATGCCCAAGATCAGCACCACGGCCATGATTTCAATCAGACTAAATCCGGCACTGCGGCGCTGTTCAAGCATGGACTAAAAACCTGGGTTTAAGGGGCTTCGTCCCAGATACTGACGTCTGCATTTTCAGCTTCACCACCGCGTACGCCGTCGGCACCGAGAGTGTAAACATCAAACGGGCGACCGTCGGCAGGGCTGACATACTGGTAGGGATTTTTCCACGGGTCGAGGGGCAGCTTGTCGAGATAACCGGACCAGTTGCGCGGTTTGGGATCGATTTGCGGCTCGGTAACCAGCGCTTCAAGGCCCTGCTCCGTTGTTGGGAAGGTGTAGTTTTCTACCTTGTAGGTCGTCAACGCTGTCTTGATCGTGGCAAAGTCACTGACTACACGCGCCTCATAACCTTTGCTCAATACACCAAAAACGCGCGGACCAACCATCGTCGCAAGCAGGCCGATAATAACCAGCACCACCATGATCTCAATAAGGCTGAACCCCTGTTGTTTTATTTTCATTGTCTATCCTCGTTGTGCCGGCTAAATCCCAGCCAGATCGTTCATTTGGAAAATTGGTAGCAAGATGGCCATGACAATAAATCCGACCATGCCTGCCATAAATAAAATCATCGCCGGCTCCATCAAGCTCATCACCGCGTTGACGCTGAACTCAAGCTCGCGCTCCTGATTGCGGGCGGCGTAGAGCAACTGCTCGGACAACCTGCCGTTAGCCTCACCCGAAGCGGCCATTTGCACTAAAAGTGGCGGGAAGATATCCACCTGATCAAGTGCCTTACTGAGACTCGAGCCCTCTTGTACCATCACGGCGACCTGCTTGCTCGCATCTTGCAGTGCGAGGTTATTTAACACCTGTGATGCAATTTTTAGGGCTTCGAGCAGTGGCACACCACTTTGCGCCAACAAACCGAGCGTGCTCGAGTAACGGGCCGTTTCACTTTGCAAAATAAAACCACCAAACAGCGGCAACTTTAATTGCATCACATGCCAGGCGCGCTGGCGCTTAGGATCGCGCATCAACCACTGAATACCGGCGATAAGCGCTGTCAGCCCCATTAATGCAAAAACACCGTAGTTGACCATAAAGTCACTGGTGCCTATTAAGAACTTGGTTATGCCAGGAAGTTCACGACTATTGCTTTCAAACATGCCGACCAGCTGCGGAACCACTTTGACCATCAGAATGGAAACAATGACTACCGACACACAGACCATAACAATCGGATAAATCATCGCCGATTTAAGTTTGTGGGATGTCTCCTGACTGCGCTCAGTGTATTCGGCCAACTGTTCAAGTACGGGGCCGAGATAACCGGAGCTTTCACCGGCTTTGATCATAGCCCGGTAGAGATTATCAAAAATCTTCGGCATCTCGGCCATGGCCTGAGCCAGGCTGAGCCCCTCAACCACGCGCGAGCGCACTTGCAGAATAATACTTTTAACGGCCGGTTTGCGGGTTTGTTTTGCCGCTGCCGCCAACACTTCGTCGAGCGGCAGACCACTTAAAACCAAAGACGAGAGCTGGCGGGTGAACAAGCTCAGTTCGCGCGTGGTCATGCGCGGGCCGCCAAAATTAAACAGGCCACCCTGATTTGCGCTCTGCGCAGCGGCCTTGGATTTGACAGTTTTTACGTCGAGCGGCTTTAAATCGCGGCCGCGCAACAAGGTGCGAACCTGGCGCTCGCTGTCGCCCTCGATAACACCTTTAACTTTTTTGCCCTTCAGATCGAGGGCTTGATAGCTATATGCCGGCACAATTCTATCCCGTTAGGAAACTGCGGTAACGCGCAGTACCTCTTCGACACTGGTAATACCCTGCAACACCTTTTCGCGGCCATCGTCAAAAATACTGCGGCTGGTCTTGCGCGCGTGCTCAACCATGGTTTGCTCACCGGCGCCCTCGTGAATCAGCAGGCGCAGCTCGTCGTCGATAGGTATCAACTCGTAAATACCTGTACGGCCGCGATAACCTGTGTGGTGGCAGTGTTCACAACCTTTGGCGTGGTAAACTTCAGCGCCCTCGGGCAGACCGAGGCGGACCTGCTCACTTTCACTGGCCGGGTGTGGCGCCTTGCACTCTTTGCACAAAAGCCGCACCAGACGCTGAGCCATCAAAGCTTCTAAACTCGAGCTCAATAAGAAAGGCTCTACGCCCATATCGTGCAGGCGAGTTACCGCGCCGATGGCGGTATTGGTGTGCAGTGTCGATAACACCAAGTGGCCGGTTAAAGATGCCTGAACAGCAATTGATGCTGTTTCAGTATCTCGAATCTCACCGATCATCACCACATCCGGATCCTGGCGCAGAATCGCGCGCAGGCCGCGGGCAAAGGTCATATCGACCTTGGTGTTGACCTGAGTCTGACCGATGCCCGGCAACAAGTATTCAATCGGGTCTTCAACGGTAAGGATATTGCGCTCGCGCGTATTCAAAAAGCTCAAGCCGGCATAGAGGCTGGTGGTTTTACCGGAGCCCGTTGGGCCGGTTACCAAAATAATGCCGTGCGGCTTGCGCAGCGCACTTTCGAAACGGGTCTGCACCTGTTCGGGCATACTCAACTGGCCGAGGCCCAACTGACCGGCAGCCTGATCGAGTACCCGCAATACCACACGCTCTCCGTGAGCAGAGGGAATGGTCGAGACACGAATATCAACCGCGTGGCCGGCAATTTTCACCGAGATTCGGCCATCTTGAGGAATGCGCTTTTCAGCAATATCGAGCCGTGCCATAACCTTAAGACGGCTGACCAGAAGCGGCGCTAACTTAGGGTTAGGGCTCAGAACTTCGGCGAGCACACCATCGGTTCGAAAGCGAATGCTCACTCTGTCTTCAAAAGGTTCAACGTGAATATCCGAGGCTTTCTCTTGAATGGCCTGAGAGATAATCGCATTAATTAAACGAATAACTGGCGCGTCATCTTCACCGCTTAACAGTTCGCCATCGTCGATATCTTCAGCCAACTGGCTTAAATCAAACTCAGCGCCCATATCGTCAACGGCCTGCTGGGCTTCGCCGTCACTGCTTTGATAAAGCTTGGTCAAGCGGGCCTGAAACGGTTCGTCGTCGAGCTCTTCCATTTCATAGGAGCGACCGAGCAGACGGCGCAGCTCAATTAAGGTCTCGGCACTGACATCACTGCGGTGTAATACGCGCCCATCTTCCACCATGACCCCGTGAGTCGAAGCAAAAGAAAACGGTAAGCGCGTATGGCTCAGCACATTTTCTTCACTCACTGCTGGGCGTCCTTCGCAGCTTTGGCTGCGGCATTGGCGGCGGTTCTAGCGCGCAACTCTTCTAAGGTTGTGGCCGGCAACACAGGAATGTGGTCATCGCTCATAAGCGGCAGGCCTGCTTCGCGCTGCTGCAATTGCAACTCGCGCAGCTTTTCGTATTTCTCTGCTGTCGCCGCATCAATAACATCGTCTTCACGAACAATATCGGCACGCAGGAATACCATTAAGTTTTTCTTGGAAATATTGGAGTTCTGATACTTAAACAAATTGCCGAGAATGGGGATCGAACCGAGGATGGGCACCTTGCTCTCCGAACCATCGGCCTCTTCTTGCATCAGACCACCGAGCACAATAATTTCGCCGTCCTCAGCCATAATCTGAGTATTGATCTTACTTTGCTTGGTAATAATTCCGCCGTTTGCGGCTTGCTGATCATCGACATCGGAAACTTCTTGCTCGATGTTTAACAGCACCTTGTCGCCCTCGTTAATCTGTGGGGTCACCTTGAGCAAAATACCGACCTGCTCGCGGTTAAAGGTTGTAAACGGGTTGCCAACATTGCCCGAACTTGAGGTATAGGAACCGGTTGCCACTGGAATTTCCTGGCCAATACTGATTTCAGCTTCGTGGTTATCCATCGTCAACAGCGTCGGCGTTGACAGAATATTTGCGTTGCCCGAACTATCGAGCGCTTTTGCCAGCGCCAGGAAATTACCGCTGCCGGTTGTGCCGGCGAGGCCGAGCACAGAACCTGAGCCCTGGGCGGCCAAACCTTCACCGATAGACTGAGGCGTGCCGGTGAGAATACCGGAAGCCAGAGCGCCCGTGCCGGAACCAGCACCGCGCGGCCCAGCGCCAACGACACCGCTGTCTGGGTCGCTAAACAGCCATTCGAAACCGAGCTCTTTATCATCGGTAATATTCAGCTCAACAATAATCGCTTCAACCAAAACCTGGGCGCGGCGAATATCGAGGCGTTCAACCACCGCGAGCAGTGAGTTTAAGGTATCACCTTCAGCGGTAATCAGCAGCGCATTGGTATCTTCATCGGCTTCAACGGTCGCAGCATTGGCGCCGCCTTTATCACCGCCACCGCCGGGGCCAAGCTTGGTAATATTTTGCGCAACCTTGGTTAACACCTCGGCAACTTTTTTCGCTTCGGCGTACTCGAGGTAAACCACACGAACGTTGCCGGTTTGCGCCGCCGGGCGATCTAGCATTTTGATCAGGTGCTTAACACGTGCGCGCTGGACATCTTCACCGGCAATCAAAATGGCGTTGTTGCGCTTGTCGGCAACCATGGTCATTTTGTTGCTCAAGCCGGCCGCTTGCTTGTCGGCGGCATCGAGCTTAGTCAGCGTCTGCACCATGGCATCGGCCTCGCTGTAGCGCAGGCGCACAACTTCTGTCTCTGGCACAGCTGCGGTGTCGATTTTCTGAATGACGCGGCGAATGCGATCAATATTTGCTTTGGTATCAGTAATAATGATCGAGTTGGAGCCGTCGTGATGGGTCAGGTTGGCATTGGTACTGACCATAGGCCTAAGCGCCGCGAGCAGCTTAGCGGCACTGATATTTTGCGCAGGGATCACATCGGTTACGATCTCGTGCAAACCGCTTTGGGCATTGGCGTCGTCGACAGGCGAGGTGCGCGCCTCTTTAATCGGAATCACCTTGGCGACATCACCGACCTCAATAATTGCGAAATTGCTAAGCTCCAACGCCGAACGAAACAGCTCGTAGAGCTCGTCTTTTGTCATCGGATTATCGTTGGTCATGATGCGCACTTTGCCCTTTACTGCCGGGTCAAGCACGATGGTTTTGCCCGTTGCAGCGGCAACCGTCTGAATAAACTTAACGATGTCCAGCTCATTTGAGCCGATCGTATAAGTTGGCTCGGGCTGATCGGTATTTTGAGCCTGCACTAGCGGCGCAGCTACAATAGCCAAACCAAGAACGACGGGTTTAATTTTTGTTAGGAACACTGCTTACTCGCTTGTTGTATCCAGGCTTACGTTAATATAGAGAGTTTCTTCACCACGCTTAACTTCCAAATCGGCGCTGGTAGCACTTTTCAGCTGTTGGTAGTTATCGCGAATCGCCTGGGCATTATCGATGGGAATGCCATTGACTGAGGTTACGACATCGTTGGCCTGCAGGCCAAGCTGACTGAATAATTCCCGGTCTTTACCGGGGCGGATGCGAAAACCGACCATGCGGCCCTCTTCGCGGTGCACACTAAAGCGCACCACATCACTAATTTTCTCAGGAACTTGTGACGGCTTTATTTTGGCACTGAATTCCGGTGACGGCGCGCGCCGCGACTGCTGCTGAGGCACCGGATTCGCAGCCGGAGCATAGTGAGCTTTAAGTGCCAAATCGGCATCGGAATACAACCACAGCGCTTCATAGTTGCCGTTGTTGTCGAGAATGACACGGTCGTTCATCACCTTGGCCAGCTTTACATTGTTGCCCGCAGGCAGTTTGTCACCGAGCTGATAAATCTTCTGTTTGGCGCCCTGGGCGATAATTGCCGATGACAACTGAGCATTGGAGCTGGCAAAGACACCCACAAGCTTTAAGTTGAGTTTGGTTTTGGCAAAATCTTCACCGATATCTGGTGCGGCTACAGCAGGTACCGCCTGGGCAGCCGGCGCTAACGCTTCGGCCTTGCCGAATAATTCCTGCTCCTGCAGGGCGTCGAGATCAACGCTGTAGCTCTCGTTGCCACCGACATCAACACTCGGTGCCAATGCGACCTTCGGGGGGCTGGCCAACTCGGGCGCGGGAAACAACAACCAGAACAAATTGGCAGCGCTGTGGCAGGCCCAAATAAGCGCCAACACCATAAGCGACACGCGCCAGAAGTCGACTGGCAGCGTTTTTAAACGCTCGACCAGCACCTGAGCTTGTTGCTCAAGGTTTGTTAACACTGCTTGTGCAGCCATGCTTGTTCCCGTTACTGAACCTTACCCGTGGATGCCAACTTAGCCGGGCGATCCTCTTATTTGAACCGAATAGTGTACCGGCTGTATGCCGCTGTGCCTATGCTTTGACGAGCTTCCGATCACAGTTCGCCACGAAATTTAGCTCATTTCTGCGATGAAGTTGTGACACCTAAGGCCTTTCTTTAAAAATTCAAGCCTTGCCTTCGTTGCGCTTAAGGTTAAGCTTGGCCTGTAATTTCACCCTATCAAGTACCAGTAGTTTTTAGCGGCCCACCATGGACACCAACGTCTTTATTCTGCGCAATCAACACCAACAATATTTGAATAAAAGTCACGAATGGGTCGCCAGCGGCGACTCCAAGACCCTGTTGCGCAGCGCGCATCGCGATGAAATCATCAATGAGAAAGTCGAACTCACAGTAAAGTTCCCCGACTTGCGTATAAATGTTGTAAAAGCTGAACTGCTTAACAACGGCCGCCTGAGCATCGACGGTGAAACCTTCCTGCCTCGCGCAATCGAAGCCGAAGCCGAAGCCGAAGCCGAAGCCGAAGCCGAAGCCGAAGCCGAAGCCGAAGCCGAAGCCGAAGCCAGTATCAAAAATGAAACGCCAGACCAAAGCAGCTTATTTCAAAACCAGGGCAGCTAAATGTTTGAACTAAAGGACTTTCCTGAAGAACTGCGCGATAAAAGCAATCACGCCCTGCTCAACGGCTTGATGCGCGGCGTCGAACGCGAAGCCCTGCGTGTTAACGGCCGGGCCGAACTCAGTCAGAGCCCGCACCCCAGCGGCCTCGGCTCCGCTCTGTGCCACCCGCTGATCACCACCGATTTTAGCGAAGCTCTGCTCGAATTTATTACTCCGCCGAGCCACCGGCGCGACGAGCTGCTTGAAAAGCTCGGCCAAATACAGTGCTTCACCTCAAGCCAGTTAAACGATGAGCTGCTCTGGGCAATGAGCATGCCGTGCATCCTGCCGGGCGAACAACACATTCCAGTGGCGCGCTACGGCGACAGCCACAACGGCCAGATGAAAACCATTTACCGGCTCGGCTTGGGCCAGCGCTACGGCCGCAGTATGCAAACCGTCGCCGGCCTGCATTATAATTTTTCTCTGCCACCTGCATTTTGGGCTCACTTCCACCACAAAGAAAACAGCCTGGAAACCCTCGATCGCTATCGCAATCAGCGCTACTTCTCGCTTATCCGCAATTTCCGCCGTCACTACTGGCTGTTAGTTTTACTGTTTGGCGCATCGCCAGCTATGGATAAAAGTTTTGTCAACGGTCGCAAACATACACTCGAACAAAGCGACGACGGCCAGAGCCTCTACCTGCCCTGGGCGACCAGTTTACGCATGGGTGACCTGGGTTATCAGAGCAGCGCTCAGGATGAGCTGTTTGTCTGCTACAACCAAAAAAACACCTATATCCAAACGCTGGCTAAAGCCATACTAGAAAACCACCCGGCCTATGAAAACCTGCCGCTAAAAGACCAGCAAGGGCATTACCAACAACTTAGCCGCGGCCTGTTGCAAATCGAAAACGAGTTCTACAGCAGCATACGCCCAAAGCGCAGCGCCAGACCGGGAGAAACAGCCCTCACGGCCCTGCACCGGCGGGGAGTGGAATATATTGAGGTGCGCTGCCTCGATGTCGACCCCTTTGAAGCGCTCGGCATCACCGCCGGGCAGAGTGCGTTTATCGACTGTTTCTTACTTTGGTGCGCACTTGCACCGAGCCCTGAGTCCAATATGGAAGAAACGGCGTTAATCGCTCACAACCACCGCCTTGTTATTAACGAAGGCCGCCGCCCGGGCGTCAAACTCAAGCACCTTGAGCACGGCGATCTGGCTCTTAAAGACTGGGCCGATGCCCTAGTTGAGGCCATGCAGCCCATTGCGTCAATGCTCGACCAAGCCAACGACACTCGCGAGCACAGCGCAGCTTTGAGCCAACAACAAAAGGTGCTGAACAATTTGGAACTAAGCCCTTCTGCGCGCCTGTTAAAAAAAATGGAGAAACAAAGTTTTGTTGATGTCGGCCTCGAGCAGAGCCGCCACAATCAACTAGAGCTGCAAAAACGCTCGGTTTGTGAAGGGCAGGCACAGCGCTTTAATGATATGGCCGAAAAAAGCCACAGCGCGCAACAAAAACTGGAACACGCTAGCGCGGGTGAATTTGATGAATTTCTAAAGCGTTACTACAAACAGTACAAAAAGCTGCTGGCATAGCCGCAGGCACAGCAAAAAAACTCTTAATGCCAGGTTAAGCGGTTAAATAAAACATCGACAACGTACTCGGGGTCAACCCCGTCTTCTCGCTGCAACAAGTCGCGAATCTCTGCCAGCGCAGACATGCGCATAGCCTCGCGACCATCCTGGCTTTCCAGAGTCTCATCTGTTTGCGCGGCAAACACCATCACCAAATTATTGCGAATAAAAGGCATGTGGTGGCGCACGGCGTTTGCCGCTTCGGGATTTGACAGGCGAATAGTCACTTCTGTTTTTAAATATTTTAAGCGCCCGGCACCACCGTAATTTACAACAAACGCGGGTTTTAGCGGGATATATATCGGCGCAGCCGCCGCTGCCGACTCACCCTCTGCTTCTTCGGTTTCCTCTTCGGCATGTGCCGACAATAAGGGGATAAATAACAGTAAAAAAAGCCCCGGGACCAAATAGCGAAGCTTGATTGCCATCAAAGCCATGTGAATTTCCTCTCGTTTCAGCCCTTAGCATAGATCAGGCCCGCGCCAGCGCCATTGGCGGCGCTTGAGTTAGCCCAGGCTTTGCCCTATCGTGAGGCATCTTTCGTGTACTCAAGATGAATGCCATGCAAAAACTATTTGCTTTGCTCGACCTGATCACTAATCGTATAGGCTACCTGCTCATCATTGCTTTTAGCATTTGTGCAATCGCCATCGCTCTGATTGCACAATACGGCTTTGACATGGAACCCTGCCCGCTGTGCATAAGTCAGCGTATATTTATTATCGGTGTCGGCCTTGCTTCAGCCCTGGCCCTATTGCTTAGTCGCTGGCGCGTCGCCGAACTCGGCGCCCAAGTGCTCGGTACCTTGCTAGCAATTATTGGCGGCTGTATCTCCGCTCGCCACGTATGGATACAAAGCCTGCCAGCGGATCAGGTGCCAGACTGCGGCCCCGGCCTCGGTTATATGTTTGAAACCCGGCCACTGTTTGACGCATTGAGTTTGCTGTTTACCGGTGACGGCAACTGCGCCGATGTGTATTTTACTTTTCTCGGCCTGACTATCCCCGCTTGGACACTCGTCGCATTTGCAGGACTGGTAGTTTTTCAACTATTTTTGTTTATACGCACCTTGCGAAATAAATCCGTTAAGCAAGACGGTTAACGCCGAGACAAAGCGGCGTTAAACTAATAACGAATACACACATAGGTTGCTTCATGTTAGAGAATTGCAAAAACGCGCAAGAGCGCTGGGGTGGTGTCAGCGAGATCATCGATCGCTGGCTCGAAGAGCGACAGCAGCTGTTAGTTGATTACTGTTTTTTAAGTGAGAGCGTCGAAGAGCTCGATAACAAAACCTGCGGCAGCAAGCTGACAGCACTTTGCGAGATCCTGGTTGACTATATCAGCGCCGGCCACTTTGAAATCTACGATCAACTCGTTAAAGAAGGCCAGGAGCTGAACGATACCGAAGGCTTAAAGGCGGCGGGCCTGCTGTATAAAGATGTCGACAAGACCACCGAGTTTATCCTCGACTTCAACGACAAATATCAAGAGACCGATGACCTCGACGCCATCGAAAACGATCTTAGTCGCCTCGGTGAAGTACTCGCGACCCGCTTTGAAGCGGAAGATCAGATGATCGAAGTTTTACACTACGCCCACCAAGATCAAATCGAGCAAAACGCGTAAGCCCTCCTAGCAGCTTATGCTGCGGCAACCTCAAGCGCTTATGGCTCGGGGTTGCCACTCAACTTTTTCATTTTATTCAAATCCCGCGCCGATCTTGCAACAGGTTTTGACTGCTATGCTTGTAGCAATATAAATAACAGCGACAAGCCATGAAAAAAGCGATCGTTCTTGCTCTTGTTTTATTAAGTGCTTGTGACAGAGCCGCCGCCCCGCAAGACAGTTTTGAAGTTGCCAGCAAAGGTTTACACAGCGCTGCAATTGACGAAAACGGAGAACAACTTGCTATAGGATCTATCTGGCACGGAGCTTCGTACTGGCGCTTGAGTGATTATGAACGGCTCTATAACTGGAACCACAAGGCCGAAGAACTCACAACCGTAGTCGCCATGGATTTTTCTGACAGCGGTCAGTGGCTGCTAAGCGCAGCTCCGCATTCAATGGTGCTGTGGAATACCCAAACAGGCGAAGGCGAACGCTACTGGAGCGCACCGGCTGAGATTCTCGATGTCGAACTCAACAATCGCGCCCAGCTCGCGCTTTTAGGGCTCAGCGATCACAGCGCTGTTATTTTTGACGTTCGCAACGGCGGCATCAAACGCAGTTTCGCTCATAACAATAGAGTGCGCAGTGTCGATCTTTCAGCAAATGGCAGCTTGGCGTTAACTGGTTCGGAAGACAACTACGCAAGACTTTGGCAAGCACAAAGCGGCGAGCTGTTAAATCAAATTAAACACAGCGAACAAGTCCAACTGGTAAAGCTATCCGACGACGGTGAACTTGCGTTGAGCGTTAGCAAATACGACAAAGCGCTGGTCTGGCGAACCAAGGATGCGAGCTTGCTCGGGGAAATTCCTTTGCGAGCGGAACGCGTAAAGCGCGGGCTGCACTTTACCGCCGCGCGCTTTAGCTCCGACAATCAATGGTTATTAACCGGGCGTCCAGACCAAATCGTACAGCTGTGGCAACTGCAACCACTTAAAGAAATAAAACGCTGGCGCCTGCCCAAACGCAACGTATGGAAACCGACAAGCGCAGCAGTTATCGACCTTGCCTTTACCAGCGACAAACAAAATTTTGTAGCGGTGGCATCAAATGGCATCGTGCACAAACTCAACCTTAACGATACAAGTTTGTTCTAGGTTCAACAGGCTCAGTATCAAAACAAATATACACAGCATCTTGCAAAGCAATTGCCTTAACAGCCCAAAGCAAGCCATCAAACAAGATTGTGCGGCACAGAAACAGCAAAGCTAGTTTTGTGAAGCAATACTTGGCCGCGCCGCCAATATCAAAAGATAGGAACTTTTCGACGAAAAAGCGCTCATCGTCTATACACCTTTTTGTAGAACAGGGTTATTATTCACCGACCTTCCCTTCCCAACATTTCTACTCAGGTATTGATCTATGGCCGCCAAGAAAAAAGTTGTCGACCCTATCGCTACGCTTGAAAAGGATATCGCAACATGTAGTGCGAAACTGGATAAGCTTCGCAATCAACGAGCCACTCAAGCCGAGCGCGCTGTTAACTCACTAAGCAAGAAAGTTGCAAGTGCAAAAACTAAGCTCAGCGCGTTGCGCGATAAAGCCAAGCTAGCCAAAACTCCAGCTCGAGCAACTAGTGCTAAAGCCGCCGTTGCCAAACAACGCGACCTGCTCGCGGACCTTAACGGTGAATTAAGTGCAGCAAAAACAGAATTCAAAAGCGCGAAAGAAGCCGTTAAAAACGCTGCGGACTTAGCCAAAGCCATCGCTAAAGTCAGCAAAGAGCTCGCACGTAAAAGCGCAGCTAAAAAGCCAGTAAAACGCAAGAGCAGCACGGCAAGTAAAGCTACAAGCAAGCAAGCGGCAGCACCAAAGAGCCCTGCGACAACGACGGCTACAAGCACAAAAAGTAAAACAGCGGCAAGCAAAGCCCCCGCTAAAAAAGCTCCGGCCAAAAAATCAGCCCCTAAAAAAGCCGCTGTAAAAAAAGCTCCAGCTAAGAGCCCTGCCAAAAAAGCAGCTGTAAAAAAAGCAGCCGCGACAAAAGCCCCAGCTAAAAAAAGTGCAGCTAAAACAAAAGCTGTTGTAGAAAAAGCCCCTGTCGCCGATAAAACAGCTGCTACAACTGCTCCTGCAGCAAAACCAAGTAAAGTGGACTCCAGTGACGCCGCTGTTAAACCGGTGGAGAGTAAAGCACCAACACCTAGTCCAGCAGCCGAGCCAGCCGCAAGCCCAGTAGTAAAAGTACCCGAAGCAACTACAACGGATGCCACTACGGCAACAAGCCCGGAAAAAGTTAGCAGCCCCGCTCCGGCAAGCTCACCAGCTAGCTCAAGTGATGAAAAAAAAGAAGAGCAACAAGCTGGCACTCGCAGCCTGTTCGATAGCTAAATTCTGCTACGCTCAGACGAAAAAGGCCGCAATCAGCGCAACACTGTTCACTTAATGATGTAACGAAATGAAAGGAGCGAAGCTGAAGTGGGTTTGATTGGGTCTCTGCCGCAAGGATGCGGCGGCGAAGCCCCCATGGACGGGTTTACGGCATCCCAAGAAAGCCCGCATCAGCTTCGTTCCGGGAAGCTTGCACTTAAGTGAACAACATTGCGCGATCAGCGGCCTTTTTTATTTGCAGCAACACCTTAACTGCTCGGCAAATTGCTGTGCGTCGATATTATCAAACTGTTTTAGATATTGCCGGAGCTGATCACATTCACCCGAAACAGCTTCGCTATCGGCCAGCTCTTGCAGCAGAGCAAGTTCGCGCAGTTCCAGTTCCAGCTCAGCTTGTAACAGAGCCTGTTTTAATTGCTGCGCGCAGGCTAGCTCTGAATGCTCGTATTTAAGCTGCTTGCGCAGAGCTCTTAGGTTAAGTAAGAAATCGCGACTGGATTCATTTAATACACGCTCGGCCTTAGACCAAGACCCTGCACTTAACTGTAGCTGATGAGCTTCCAGCCAAAGCGCAAATAAAACTAAGTTTACATTTAAATGAAACTGCTCCTGCAGGCTCAAGCACAGACTTTTTAAGTCAGGCTGCCGCCAAAGTTCAATCGCAAAGCCCTGCAACAACACCGGTTAATCCCGGCGCTCAAACAGCAGATCCCAAACACCGTGCCCCAAGCGCTCACCGCGCTGTTCAAACTTTGTAATTGGGCGAAAGTCCGGGCGTGGGCTGTAAAGATAATCGCCCGCCTGATTAACAAAACCCGGAGCCTCCAACATCGCCTCCATCATGTGTTCTGCATAGTGCTCCCAATCGGTAGCCATATGAAAGACACCACCGATTTTCAGCAATTGCCTGACCTGCTCAACAAAAGCGGGCTGAACAATGCGCCGCTTGTTGTGCTTTTTCTTGTGCCACGGATCGGGGAAATAAAGCTGAAAGCGCGCAGCTACTGCCTTGGGTAAACAGTCTTCGAGCACATCGAGAGCATCGGCAAGATACACCTTTAAATTAGTTAAACCCGCTTTGCCCGCCTCGTTAATAAGCCGCCCAACGCCGGGAGGATGCACCTCAATGCCAATAAAGTCTTTTTCAGGTTCGGCCTGAGCCATCGCCAAAAGCGAATCCCCCATGCCAAAACCAACCTCAACCACAAGCTCAGCGCGGCGGCCAAATACCTGTTCTAGTTCAATCATGCCATCGTGCAAGCTCAGACCGTAGTGTGGCCACCACTGATCAAAGGCTTTTTGCTGCGCATCGGTCATGCGGCCGCCACGAATCACATAACTGCGAATAGCTTTTTGTTTAAATTCTGTTTTCATAATTCTCGATGTTTTAGTACGGCCCAGGCCAAAGTGAGCCAGGCGGCAAGCATCAACAAGCCACCAAGCGGCGTAACTGCACCCAGCCAGCGGGGTGCGCCAAAAGCGATAAGGTAGAGACTGCCACAAAACAGCACTAAACCGGCGATAAATAAATTTGCCGCCAACAGCCAAAAACGGTGGGGCCAGAGCTTAATTGCACTAGCCAACCACAGCAGTACCGGCACATGCCACAACTGATAGTCGAGCCCCGTGCGCAAAACGCCGAGCGAATAAGCATTCAGGGCCTGCTTTAACGCGTGGGCAGCAAACGCTCCTAAAGCCACACCAGCAAAACCAAAAAACGCAGCCCACAAGAGCACTGCTCGGGTACTTTTTATATACATAAACAATATCTACAGACAACAAAAAAGCCGCTTAAGAGCGGCTTTTTTGAGCACTTAACCTTGAGCAAAAACAGCGAGTTAAGCTTCCATTGTTGCGCGAACTTTTTTCATCGCGTTTTTTTCCAACTGGCGAATGCGCTCGGCACTGACACCGTACTTGTCGGCCAACTCGTGCAAAGTAGCTTTGCTTTCATCGTTCAACCAGCGCTGCTGAAGAATATCCCGGCTGCGCTCGTCAAGTTCATCGAGAGCAAGCAGCAAGCCGTTAACACTATCTTGCTGCCAATCGTCGTTTTCAACCAGCACGGAAGGGTCGTAGCGCTTGTCTTCAAGGTAGGCGGCCGGTGCCTGAAATGCCGTCTCATCATCGTCGTCAGCACCGGCATCAAAACCTGCATCGTAAGCAGAAAGGCGGCCTTCCATCTCATGTACTTGCTTAACATCAACGTTCAGGTCTGCGGCAACTGCCTTGGCCTCATCAGCCGTCAACCACGCCAGTTTTTTCTTTTGTCCACGCAAATTAAAGAACAGCTTGCGCTGGGCTTTTGTTGTCGCCACTTTGACGATGCGCCAGTTGCGCAAGATAAACTCGTGAATCTCAGCTTTAATCCAGTGCACAGCAAAGCTGACCAGGCGCACACCCTTTTCCGGGTTAAAACGCTTGACGGCCTTCATCAAACCGACATTGCCTTCCTGAATCAAGTCACCTTGGTTCAGGCCGTAACCATTGTAGCTTTTGGCGATATGCACAACAAAACGCAGGTGGCTCATGACCAACTGGCGTGCAGCTTCAAGATTCTCGTTGTAATACAGATCTTCGGCCAGCTGCTTTTCTTGCTCGGCGCTGAGCACAGCAATCGAGTTAACAGTCTGCATGTATGCGGCCAGATTCTGACCCGGTGCCAATGCATCAACTGTTTGTAAACTGGTTCCCATCTAGGTAGACCTCCAACTATAGGACCGCCAATACTAGCATCGCGGCGGCACTGCTTCCAATCCCAAAACCGGCATAAGTCATCAGTTCTAGTGATAAGCTAGATAGCAAGAATTGAGACACAACCGGGGCTCCACAAACTCCGACTATTTATAGTAGTCAAAAGTTCCTGTTTTCTTACAAAAGTAAGGGAAAACAAGCCAACATGCAGCGATACGTCACCTAAAGCATCAAAACACCACAACTAAATGCCGAACTAGCTCGGTTCTATTTTGCTCAAGTGGCGCCCTACGGCAATCACTGCGCCGAGCCAACCCAAAGCAGTGCCTAAGCCGAGCAACTGCAACACCTGCACAAGGCTTAAGCCCTGCAGCGAAAAAGACGAATTGTAGGCCTGGGCGATGCTCTCAACTTTAGCCGCTGACAACAAGCTCACCAATACGAGCAAAAGCAGCGCCAGCAGCGCTCCAAAAAAACCGTAGAGACCGCCGGTATAAAGCAGAGGGCGGCGCACAAAACCATTGGTACCGCCAACCAGCTTAATAATAACAATCTCGTCCTTGCGATTTTCTATAATCAGGCGCACGGTATTACCGATGGCCAACAGCGCCCCAAGCGCCAATAGCAGCGCCAAAAACCAGACAACTTGACGCAGCAGCTCAGTGATAGCCAAAAAGCGCTGCACCCAAGCCAAATCTATATCGGCCTCCGCCACCAGCGGCAAAACCGCCAACTCTTGCGCCAACAATCTCTGCGCCTCGGCACTCTGAAAACCGTAAGCCGGGCTCAACTCAACAGCGGCCGGCAGCGGGTTTTGCTCCAGCCCCTCCAATACCGAACCAAAACCACTCAAAGCTTCGAATTCGCGCAGTGCCGTGTCGGCGTCGATATAGCGCAGCTCGGCGATACGAGCATCGCCGCGCAGCTTCACTAGCAGCTTGTCTATCGCCACCTCGCTGGCACGCTCGTGCAAATAGAGGGTTAATTTTGGCTCCGTATCCCAGCTGTGCCCAAGCTGCTGCAAATTGAGCAGGGCCAGAAAAAGCAGTGCCGGCAATGCCAGAGCAATAGCCACAACCAGCGACGTCAGCAAGGTCTGCGCCTTGTCGGCGACCAGGCGAGCTAAAGTCGAGCGAAAACTGTATTTGTGATGAGCCAGCCAGGCGCTGAAATTATCGGCCAAACTGCGCTTGGCGAGCGAGGCTCCATCACTGCGTTGTTCCGGCATCAGCGCGGCTCCTTCGGCAACATGCCATCAAAAACTAAAGAGCCCTCATTTAAGGCGAGTATGCGTTTATCCATGCGTTTGATAAGCCCGTGATCGTGGCTGGCGATCAGCATCGTCACCCCCACCTCGGTAAACTGCTCAAATAAACGCATAATTTCCGCCGACAGCGCCGGGTCCAAATTCCCCGTCGGCTCATCCGCCAGCACGATAGGAGGTTTATTGACAATGGCGCGGGCGATGCCAACGCGCTGCTGTTCCCCGCCACTTAGCGCAATGGGCATTTGCCGCTCTTTATCGAGCAGGCCAACCTTGTCGAGCGCAGCGCGCACACGCCTGCCGCAGTCGCTCGGTTTATAACCGGCGATTTGCAGTGGCAGAGCGACGTTGTCAAAAACACTGCGATCAAACAGCAAAGAGTGGTTCTGAAATACGACGCCAATTTGGCGCCGGTGCTGGGGCACACGAGCGCTGCGCATACGGCCTAAATTGCGACCGGCAATAACCAGCTGCCCCGTGGTTGCGCGCTCTATCTGCATAATTAACTTTAACAAAGTGCTTTTACCCGCACCGCTGTGGCCGGTTAAAAACACCATTTCGCCTTCACCAATATCAAAGCTGATATCGTTCAAAGCATCTTTGCCGCCCGCGTAACGCTTGCAGACATGGCTGAAACTGATCATTGCGAATTATTCCAGATACAAGGTCGCGACAATGTAAAACTCAGAGTAACTACCTGGCTCTTTTAAGCAAAAAGAGCATCAACAAAGGCCTGAGCATTGAAGACCTGTAAATCATCAATGCTCTCACCGACGCCGATAAAACGCAGCGGCACGCCGTGTTTCTGGCTCAACGCAAAAATAACCCCGCCGCGAGCGGTGCCGTCGAGTTTGGTCAAAGCCAAACCACTGACCCCAGCGCTTTCGTAGAAATGATCCAACTGGCTAACGGCGTTTTGCCCGGTACCGGCATCGAGCACTAATAACACTTCGTGCGGCGCAGAGTCATCGAGCTTCGCCATAACTCGCTTGACCTTAGCCAGCTCTTCCATCAGGTTGCTCTTGTTGTGCAAGCGCCCGGCAGTATCGGCAATCAGTACATCAACACCTTTGGACTTGGCACTTTGCAGCGCATCAAATACCACCGATGCGGAATCAGCGCCGGTATGCTGCGCCACAACCGCCACATTATTTCTCTCGCCCCAGGTCTGCAGCTGCTCAACTGCAGCCGCGCGAAAGGTGTCGCCGGCAGCGAGCATCACGCTTTTACCTTCGTTCTGTAAGCGCTTGGCGAGCTTGCCGATTGTCGTGGTTTTGCCGACACCGTTCACACCGACAACCAAAATCACATAAGGCTCTTTGGCCGCATCAATCTGCAGAGGTTTCTCGACTTGTTGCAGCATGTTTTTCAGCATTAACTTAAGCTCGTCGAGCAGGGCTTCGCTGTCGCTGAGTTGCTTGCGCGCAACCTTGGCCGTCAGTTCATCAATAATCTGCTCGGTCGCCTCGACACCGATATCGGCTGTCAGCAAAATGGTTTCAAGCTCTTCGAGCAGCTCATCATCAATCTTCTTTTTGCCGAGCAGCAAATTGCCAAGGCCGGAGCTCAGCGGCTTTCCTGTGCGCGCCAAGCCCTGTTTAATGCGCTCAAACAAGCTGAGTTTTTTCGGCTTTTGTTCGCCGGCTTCAACCTCGGCCTGCGGCGGTTCAGCTGTCTGCGCAAGATCCTGCGCCTGCGGCTCGTCAAGCTGCTTCTTTTCTTCGCTTTTTTTACGTCGGAAAAACATTAAACTTCGCTCAAACTTAGATAAGAGACCTGACCTTGAATAAAGCGCGCTCGAAACAACGCCAGCACGGCCAGTCCAAAATTCGTATTATTGCCGGCCAGTGGCGGCGGCGCCTGTTGCCCGTCTGCGAGCTCGATGGGCTCAGGCCCACCGGGGATCGCGTGCGCGAGACCCTGTTCAACTGGCTGGCAACGGAGCTGTACGGCGCAGCGTGCCTGGATCTTTACGCAGGCAGCGGCGCACTCGGCCTCGAGGCACTCAGCCGCGGTGCCGGCTTTGTACAGTTTATCGAAACACACTCTCAGGCAGCATCCCAGCTGAAAGACAACCTGCTGACACTTAAGGCCGAACCAGATCGCTGGCAATTGTACAACGGCGATGCCGTGACGTGGCTTAAACAGCAGCACAACAAAGAATTTAAATTAGTCTTTGTCGACCCCCCTTTTGCCGCCGAGCTCTGGCAAACAAGCTTAACCGCGCTTGTCGAACAAAAGCTGCTGGCAGACGAAGCGCTAATATACGTCGAAAGCCCGAATGAGACAAAGTTTGAGCTGCCAGAGGGTTTTGTTGTGCACAAACAGTTAAAGGCCGGCGCAGTGACAGTGCAGCTGTTTCGCTATCTTGGCTAAGCGGCAGTACAAGAAAAGTATCTCTCTCGAGTAATCACAGCCCTCGGCATTTGATTCAGCTCAGTTAAGAAAACTGACGCACAAGTTAAAAAAGCGCTAAAATCCGCGCACTTTCTTTCCTCAGACCCCAGGTTTGCCATGAAACGTGTTGTCTATCCAGGCACCTTTGACCCGATCACCAACGGCCATATCGACCTTGTTCAGCGAGCGAGCAAGCTCAGCGACTACGTGGTTGTCGCCGTTGCTGCCAGCCGCAAGAAAAACCCGCTGTTCAGCATCGACGAGCGCGTCGACATGTGCAAAGAAGTGCTGCAACACATCCCCAATATCGAAGTCTGTGGTTTTGACTGCCTGCTCAAAGACCTGGTCGAAGACAAAGGCGCCTACGGCGTGGTTCGCGGCTTGCGCGCTGTCAGCGATTTTGAATACGAATTCCAGCTGGCCAATATGAACCGCGCGCTCGCCCCGTCTATGGAGAGCCTGTTTTTGACCCCGGCCGAACACTTAAGCTACATCAGCTCGTCACTGGTCAAAGAGATCGCCTCTCTGGGCGGCGACGTCAGCAAATTTGTGCCACGACAAGTAGAAGCGGCGCTGCGAGAAAAGTTCAAAGCCTGAACAGCGCCGCTCGACTAAGCTGAAAGCTGGAGTGCGTTTGTGCGCTCGACAGCAAACAGCAGGTCTCAGTGGAACACAATCAGCACAGCATAAAGCGCATTGCCAACGGTTTTGACAGGCAAAATCTAAGTACTATTCGCAAGCGCTTTCTCGCTATCAATGCCCAGCGCTGCCAGCGCCTTTACAGCGCGCTAGATGAACAGCAGCAAAAAATTATTGAAGTGCTGGCACTGCTGTTTCACTACAACCACCCAATGCTGCCGGGTTTTTGCGGGCGCCAGTGCCCAAATAAGATCAGCAACTTCACTCCAGAAAAAAGCGCTCTGCAAAGCTTGCGCAGTTTTGCCCGCAGCTTTACCGAAACCAGTTTTAGCTACGAAGACTGTGCGATCGACGCTATTTACCTGATGGGCAGTGTCGGTAGCATCGCCCAGAGCCGCGGCAGCGACATTGATATTTGGCTCTGCCACAGCCCGGACTTAAAAACACAAGAGCTAAAACTGCTGCAAAAAAAAGCCTCCGCGATCGCCGACTGGGCCCAGCGCCAGCGCCTCGATCTGCATATTTTTTTAATGAATGCCGAGGCCTTTTGCGCCGAAGGTATCGCCGGCATGGACCAGGAAAGCAGCGGCTCGGCCCAGCGCTTATTGCTGCTAGATGAATTTTATCGCTCGAGCATTTACCTCGCCGGGAAAATACCGCTGTGGTGGTACGTGCCGCCGGCCGACGAACAAAACTACTCCGAGCACTGCGCGCGCCTGATCAAACAAAAATACTTGCCCGGTGACCCGGTTATCGATTTTGGCTCAGTTGCCAATGTGCCTGCCGAAGAGTTTATCGGCGCGGCAATCTGGCAGCTGTACAAGGCCATTGATGCGCCCTACAAAAGTGTGCTGAAACTGCTGCTGCTCGAAGTCTATGTCAGCCAGTGGCCAGATATACAAACCCTGGCACTGGATTTTAAACGCCGCATTTACGACGGCGATACGGATATTGACCAGCTCGACGCCTACGTACTCACCTACCGGCGCATAGAGCGCTACCTGCTGACGCACAAACAAAAATTGCGCCTCGAGCTCGCTCGCCACTGTTTTTATTTTAAAGTGGGGCGGGCGATGTCGAAGTGCGGCAAGCGAAGCTCAGCTCGCCCCTGGCAGCAGCAAGCAATGAAACAGCTATTGGAGCAGTGGGCCTGGTCGCAACCACAGCTGCAAAAACTTGATGCACGCAAGCACTGGAAAGCTGAAACCGTCAAAGATGAGCGCAAGCTACTAGTGCGCGAACTCAATTTTGCCTACCAGAGCCTGCTCGATTTTGCCCAGCAGCAGCACAGTGACATTCAAATTGATGCCGGCGAATTAAATATACTCGGGCGCAAACTCCAGGCTGCATTTGAGCAGCGCGCCGATAAAGTTGAATGGATCAACCCCGGCATCAGCCGCGACCTGAGTGAAAGCAGTTTAGGCTTGGAAAAAAATCAACAGCAATGGCAGCTGCTCGCCACTGAAAGAGACAACAAAACCGTACTTCACCGGGCGGCAAGCTTAATTCAACTTGTACTTTGGGCGTGCTACAACGGTGTCTGCGATGAACAGAGCTTGCTGCAGAGTAACTGGCAGATCGAAAACTCGCGCCTGCAACGCATCAGGCAATTATTGCTGCGCTGGCTGCCGTCACAAAGACAAGCCAAACACCGGGCCTTTAACCACGCTGCGCGCTGCGACAAGCTGCTGTTGCTCATCAACAGCGAACTGACAAACAAGCACAGCTACAGCACCCAAACCGGCGAACAACTTGTACACGGCGTCGACTGCCTGAGCCTGAATACTTGGCTCGAGCTGCAAAATCGTCATTTTTCGGGCGAGCGCGCGCTTGTCGATGCCGCCTGCTACGTGCTCAGCCTCAGCCTCGGCAACAACAATAAAAAGCGCGTGCCCAAACTTGAAATTCACTGCCTCAGCCAACAGCGCAGCCAATATGTCGAACAGAAAAGCCAGCAGTGGTTTGACGACCTGTACTCCGTATTTTTCTCGCACGGCAGCGAACAGCAGCGCTACGCTTTTAGCTGGGATGGCCACTGGTACTGTTTGCAGCGCCAGGGCGAACACCTGCGCACAAACGCGTTTACAAGCGAACAGGCCCTGATTCAAAGTTTTTCCCAGCCGCAAAGCCTGTGGAGCCCTCTGCACATTGATCGCAACTGCCTGCAAGACAGCGCGCTGCCCTTAATAGCCGAAAAACTAAAGCGCAATTGCATTCACGTTTTTTATCGCCACTACGATATCGGCACCCGCTGCTATATTGCCGACGAAAAAGGCAGCATTATTCAGCTCAGCCTGCGCGGCGATAAAACAATACACAACTTAAAAACACTGCAGTTTTTTTTGCGCAATGTCGTTAAGCGCCAGTGCCATCTCGAGCCACAACTGCTTGAAGACTTCGGCGTCTGCCCCATTTATTTTTATCGCATACAAAAACACAAAAACGCGGCGCTGAGCCTCAGGCAACAGCAGATCGAGTACCGTTTTGGCAGCGACAGTGAGCCTGAAATTAAAGCCTATGCGCGCATGCTCAACGGCCAGCTGCACTACGACTTTGAAGTAGACAGCGAGCGCATGCAAAACGACGAAGCGCAGCAGCTCTACTCCGAGGTCGCGACCAAAATACTTCGACAACGCACTAAGCGCAGAAACCAAACAATCTGCTTAAGCGATCTCGACCTCAGCCTTGTTCGCGACGAACTCGCTCTCGACGGCGCGATTCAAAGCAGCCACTACTTGCAGCTAAAAGCAGAGATAGAAGAGCAACTAAACAACGCGGCGCAGCTGCAACACGCGCCAGCGCAACAGCCACCAGCGTAGCCAGCTCAAGCTGTGCAAGCTATACTCGGCGGTTTGAAATTTTACGGAAACTGCCATGCTGCACCGCACCGCACTCGAATCGCAAAGCGCCACTTTAAAGCGCGCCGCGTTTGCAGCTTCGCTGTTATTGCTCAGTGCGAGCCTTAGTGCCTGCGGTCAAAAAGGGCCACTGCTCGACCCTATTGAGCAGGAGCAACAAGCCCTGCAGCAGCCGGCGGCTTCCGACTAATACGAGTTTGCTATGTCTGTATTCCAACGCCGGGCCACCAGCCTCTACTGTGAAGAGCTGCCCTTAAGTCAACTGGCCGATCACTATCAAACGCCGCTGTATATCTACAGCCGCAAAGCCTTGAGCGAGGCTTATCTCAGCTATGCCAACGCTCTTGGCAGTCACCCGGGACAAATCTGCTACGCCGTTAAAGCCAATTCAAACCTTGCCGTATTGCAGGTTTTAGCCGAACTCGGCGCAGGTTTTGACATCGTTAGTAAAGGTGAACTGCAGCGCGTACTGCAAGCGGGCGGTGAGGCCAGCAAAATTATTTTTTCCGGTGTCGGCAAAAGCGCAGACGAAATGCTATTTGCATTAGAGCAGGGCATAGGCTGCTTTAACGTCGAATCTGAAGCCGAGCTCGAGGTATTGAGCCAGGTTGCCAGCCGCAACGGTTTTCAGGCCAATATCAGCCTGCGTGTTAATCCCGATGTCGACGCCCAAACCCACCCGTATATCAGCACCGGCTTAAAAGAAAACAAATTTGGTATCGACATTCAAAAAGCGGCCGACGTCTACACTCACGCGACGTCGCTACCGGGCCTGAATATCGTTGGCGTCGATTGCCATATCGGTTCGCAGCTGGTCGAAACCCAACCATTTTTTGATGCGCTCGAGCGCCTGTTTGTATTAATCGACACGCTTGCAGGCCAAGGTATTCATATCGAGCACCTGGATCTCGGCGGCGGCCTCGGTGTCTGCTACAAAGATGAAGTCGCACCGAACATCGCAAGTTATATCGCCAGCGTCAAACAGCGGCTCGGCGACAGGCAGTTGGCGCTGTATTTTGAGCCGGGCCGCTCGATCGCGGCCAATGCCGGGGTGTTACTGACCGAAGTCATCTATTTAAAGCCGACCGAACACAAAAACTTTGCCATTGTCGACGCGGCGATGAACGACAATATCCGGCCATCGCTTTACCAAGCCTGGCAGGCCGTCGAGCCGCTCGAGAGCAAAGCCGGGCCAACTCAAACCTGGGATTTAGTCGGCCCGATTTGCGAAACCGGCGATTTTCTTGCCAAAGAGCGCACCCTCAATTTGAGCTGCGGCGATCGCTTAGCACTGATGAGCAGCGGCGCTTACGGTTTTGTTATGAGCTCCAACTACAACAGTCGCGGCCGCGCAGCCGAAGTAATGGTCGACGGCAGCGAGCACCACCTTGTGCGCGCCCGCGAGAACTACGACGACCTTGTCCGCGGCGAAGCGCTGATCAGCAAAGGGGGCAGTTAATGCGCCTGCGCTTCACCAAAATGCAGGGCATAGGCAATGATTTTGTCATGCTCGACGGGGTCAGCCAAAAACTGAGCCTGAGCCCAGCTAAAATTCGCAAGCTCGCCGATAGGCATTTTGGTGTCGGTTGCGATCAGGTCTTGCTGGTCGAACCACCGCGCAGCCCGGCTGCCGATTTTCGCTATCGAATTTTTAATAACGACGGCTCCGAAGTTGAAAACTGTGGCAACGGCGCGCGCTGTTTTGCCATCTTTGTACAGCAGCGCGGCCTGTGCAGCAAAAATACTATTCGTGTCGAAACTGCAAACGGTTTACTCAGCTTAAAGGTTCGCAAAGACAAACAAGTGACCGTCGACATGGGTGTGCCCGAGCTCGAGCCGGCCCAAATTCCCTTTGATGCCGAGGGCAAAGCCACCACCTACAAACTGCAGCTCGCCAACAAACAACTCGAAATCGGCGCTGTCAGCATGGGCAACCCACACGCAGTTGCGCTTGTCGATGATGTCGACAGCTATCCCGTGCTTATAGACGGTGCGGAAGTTGAACAGCACCCGCGCTTTCCCAACAAAGTTAACGCAGGTTTTATGCAGCTTGTCAGCCGCGGTGAAGCTAAGCTGCGCGTATTTGAGCGCGGCGTCGGGGAAACCCTCGCCTGCGGTACCGGTGCCTGTGCCGCAGCAGTCAGCGCCCGCCTGCGCGATTTGATCGACGCCAGGGTGCTTATTCATTTGCCCGGTGGCGAGCTCGAAATAGAATGGCAGGGCCCCGGAAAAGCCGTGCTGATGACCGGCCCCGCCACCACCGTATTTCACGGACAGATAAAGATATGAGCCCAGATGACATCGACGCCAATCAGGTCGCGGCGTTTCTCAAGCAAAACCCCAACTTTTTTGAAGGGCGCGAGAAACTGCTGAGCGAGCTGCGCGTACCGCATAACCCAGGTCAAGCCATCTCTCTGGTCGAAAAACAACAGGCGGTGCTGCGCGAGCGAAATACCGAATTGCGCAACCGCCTTAGCAGCCTGGTCAACAATGCCCGCGAAAATGACAGGCTGTTTAGCCATACCCGACAACTGGTTTTATCCCTGCTCGACAGCAACAACTTGAGTCAGGCCATCGACATTGTTTACTCCAGTTTCGACAGCGACTTCGGTGTGCAGTACACCGAGGTTATTTTATTTGATAGCCCGGGGCTCAGCCGCGCACGCAATGAAAAACTGAGCAGCGCCCAAGAACATATCGGCAAGTACCTCAAGGCCAGACAAACCATAGGCGGTGGCTTAGGTGAAACTGAGCGCCAATACTTGTTTGGCGAGCGGGCCCAGGAAATCGGCTCAGCGGCGCTGGCGGTGCTCGCCTACGGTGAGCTCTATGGCGTAGTAGCCATTGGCAATCGCGATGCAAACTATTATCACAGCGGCATGGGCACGATGTTTTTGAGTTATATTTCCGAAGTGCTCAGCCGCAGTATTCGCGACTTTAGGGCACGGGCTTGAAGCCTCACGCGCTGCAGCTGAACCAGGCCATCGACGCCTTTTTGCTCTTCCTTAAGACCGAAAAAAACTACAGCCCGCACAGCGTAAGTGCCTATCGCCGAGACCTGGCCAAGCTCAATGAATTTTGTCTGGCCCGCAATATCAGTGACGTTGGCCAGCTATCGGATGCCTTGCTGCGCAATTGCCTGCAACAGCTGAGATTCAGTGGCCTGCAGGCCTCATCTCTGAAGCGCTGGCTGAGCAGTGTGCGCAGTTTCTGTCGCTGGCTTAAGATCCACCAACACATAGACTTCAACCCCAGCATCGCCCTGCACGCGCCAAAAGCCCCCAAAAAACTGCCCAAGGCCTTGGATGCTGACGCCGTCAGCGCGCTGTTAGAACGCAGCACCGACGACGCTCTGGAAATTAGAGATTTGGCGGTTATTGAACTGATGTACGGTTCGGGCCTGCGCTTAAGTGAACTGTGCGGGCTGAACTTAACGGATATCGATTTTAATAGCGCTGAAGTGCGCGTAACCGGTAAAGGCGACAAGCAGCGTGTGCTACCGCTCGGAAAGCTGGCCATCGCCGCGCTACACAAGTGGCTGGCCGAGCGCGCAGCCATCGTTAAAAACCCGAGTGAACAAGCCGTGTTCTTAAGCCAGCGCGGCCAGCGCTTAAGCGCGCGCAGTGTGCAGCAACGGCTTAAAGAAATGGCCGAAAAGCAGGGCCTGAGCCAGCACCTGCACCCACACAAACTGAGACACAGCTTTGCCAGCCACCTGCTAGAGTCGAGTGGCGATTTGCGCGCCGTACAAGAACTACTGGGCCACGCCGATATCGGCACAACCCAGATTTATACCCACCTCGACTTCCAGCATCTAGCCAAGGTGTACGACGCGGCCCACCCCAGGGCAAAGAAAAAAAACTAAAGCCGAATCACAAAGTGTCGCGCAGGCTTTAAATAGGCTGGCTGCCGTAACTGGATTCCGGTTTTTTTGGTGGGTCGGCCATGACGTCATCACCGACAGCACTAATCTTGCCGCCACCGGCTAAAAAGGCTTCTATATCGGCTTGAATTTGCTGGCGCTCAGCTTCTTTATTTTGCATCAGCATCTGAGCTTCGCCGCCGTGCTCCATATCAGCAGCATCAATTTCGTGGTTACTACTTTGATTTTCCATGCGCCATCCCCTCAATAGCGTTGTACACGAAAAAAATTTATAGATGAGAACCGTGAAAGAAACTAAGTTTTTATAAAGAATTTTTAGATAATTTTTTTATAAAAAAGGGAGGAAGTAGAACTCTCCGATTTTGCACCGCAATAACGCAAAACCGGAGCAATAACAGCACTTAAATGGCTTCAGAACCCGTTTCGCCGGTGCGAATACGCACAACATTCTCAATGTTCTGCACAAAAATCTTACCGTCGCCAATTTTTCCGGTCTGAGCATTTTGCGAGATCACATCGATGGCTTGATCCAATACAGCGTCATCAACGACAAGCTCAAGCTTCATTTTTGGCAGAAAGTCGACGACATACTCGGCGCCGCGATAGAGCTCGGTGTGGCCCTTTTGGCGGCCAAAGCCTTTTACCTCTGTCACCGTTAAACCCTGTACCCCAATTTCAGACAAGGCAGAACGCACATCGTCCAGTTTAAAAGGTTTGATCACTGCGGTAATTAATTTCATATTGCACCTGTTTGTTCTTATTTCATACAGGGCCCGGCATAAACCCGGGGACCTCTGCTGCACCGGCCACTTCTGTGCCGCCTGAGCGCAGCAGCAGAGTGTAAAACGCTTTTATTGCGAACACAAAAAAACCGGGGCAAGCCCCGGTTTTTTCACAGCTAAGACTGATCTAAGTCTTATTTGTTGGTGAACTCTGGGTATGCTTCCATACCACATTCGCTCAAGTCCACACCTTCGTACTCTTCTTCTTCGCTGACGCGGATGCCCATAATAGCTTTCAGAGCAAACCAAACGATCAGAGAAGTAACAAATACCCAGATGAAGATGGTCAACAGACCGACCAACTGACCACCGAAGCTGGCGCCACCGGTAACACAGACAGCCAGTACACCGAAGATACCAACTACACCGTGTACAGAGATCGCACCGACAGGGTCATCGAGCTTGAACTTATCGAGAGTCAGGATACTGAATACAACCAGTACACCACCGATCGCACCAACAATCGTTGCGCCGAGGGCACTTGGAGAAGCTGGATCCGCAGTGATCGCAACCAGGCCAGCCAGAGCACCGTTCAGGGTCATGGTCAGGTCGGCTTTGCCAAACAGAATGCGAGCAGTGATCAATGCAGCGATCAAGCCACCAGCGGCAGCAGCGTTGGTATTCATAAATACGTTGGCTACTTCGTTGGCCACTTCAATGCCGCCAAGCTTCAGAGTAGAACCGCCGTTGAAACCGAACCAGCCCATCCACAGGATGAAGGTACCGAGGGTTGCCAGAGGCAGGTTGGCACCGGGGATGGCGTTAACTTCACCGTTGGGGCCGTACTTGCCTTTACGCGGGCCAAGCACAATCACAGCAGCCAGAGCAGCAGCGGCACCAGCCATGTGAACAATACCGGAACCTGCGTAGTCACTGTAGTTCAGCTCAAACATGCCAAATACAGAGTTGCCGCCCCAAGTCCAACCGCCTTCGATTGGGTAGATCACACCGGTCATAACAACTGCAAAAGCGAGGAAAGCCCAAAGCTTCATACGCTCGGCAACCGCACCGGAAACAATAGACATACAGGTAGCAACAAATACAACCTGGAAGAAGAAGTCAGAAGCGCCTGAGTAAACAGAGTCGCCGTCGAAACCATTTTCGGCTGAAGCAGCTAATGCAGCAGCTACATCAATACCGCCAGTGGTTTCAACACCGCTCAAGAACCAGCCGCCGCCGTACATAAATTCGTAACCACAAACGAGGTACATCGTACAGGCGATAGCAAACAGAGCGACGTTTTTAGTCAGAATTTCGGTCGTGTTTTTAGCACGTACCAGGCCGGACTCGAGCATCGCAAAGCCCGCGGCCATCCACATTACAAGTGCGCCACAAATCAGGAAATAAAAAGTATCCATGGCGTACTGCAATTCGAAAATTTGATTTTCCATAGCAGTTCTCCGGGTAGGGAATTGTTATCGGGTAGTAATTACAGAGCGTCGTCGCCGCTTTCGCCGGTGCGAATACGGATAACCTGCTCCAGAGCGCTGACAAAGATTTTGCCGTCGCCAATCTTGCCGCTGTGAGCAGCTTTGCTGATGGACTCAACAACGGAGTCAACCTGGTCATCAGCCACAGCAACTTCGAGTTTGGTCTTTGGCAAAAAATCTACGACGTATTCCGCGCCGCGGTACAATTCCGTGTGACCCTTTTGACGACCGAAGCCTTTGACTTCAGTAACGGTAATTCCTTGTACACCAATCTCAGACAAAGCTTCACGAACAGCGTCGAGTTTGAACGGTTTGATGACAGCCGTGATCAGTTTCATTGAACTGCTCCTGTTGATTAAAAAAAGAAACAGGCGCTCGAATGGCGCCTGCTAGAGCTTTACTTACATCAGGTCAAAAGACTTGCTGATGTCGAGGAACATATAACCGTCGTTATCAACATCGTCTTCGGCTTTAGCGCCCATAGTCAAAGAAGCAGAAACACCTTCAACAATGTCGCCAGAGAAGCTGATTTCAGCCCACTGATATTCGCCATCGTCATCGTTTTCCCACTGACCAACCGTTGCACTAAAGAAAGAAACTTCGTAGCCAAGGGTATATACGTTGTAACCAACTGCATCCACATCATCTACACCTGGCTCAGCATCACCGGCAACAAGGCCGAGGCTAAAACCAGCCACACCGAGGTTCAAAGCAAGTTCGTGCTCCCAGTTGTCGGCATAGGTGTACTGGTAGTTAACGTAGCTGACGTCGTAAGAGAAAGAACCAGCTTCGCCACCGTAACCGAGATACCAGTCGTTTTCTAAACCGTCGTTAGCACCGTTACCGTCGTTGATCCACCAAGTACCAGCGTAGAAACCGCCTGCACTGTAATCAGCGCCAGCGTATGCAGCTGAATTACCAAGGGCAGTACCACGGAAGTAGTAGTCAGTGACAAAACCGGCATTTGCAGTAACTTCTGCATTGACAGCTGGAACCATAGCCGCAGACATAGTCGCGGCGGCAATAGCACCAACGATAGCTTTTTGAGTAAATTTCATAATGCTTCCTCCAAAATTTGTTTTTATGGCTAATACAATTAGCTTCCGTTAAATTAGCAGCATCCAGGCCAACATTAATATTCCTTTAATATTCAATAGGTTATAAAAAATACCCGTACCCGAAACCCAGCTTATGCCGAGCAAAAAGCACTATAATGGTGCCCAACAAACTCCGCAACAGGGCGCGCGCACCAAAACAAAACAAAATTAAGCTTGAGTTAAATCAAAAAATTAAAAGCGACGCCAAATGCTTGAATCGGTTTGAATTTAATTGCATCTAAAACAGCCAACAAAGCACCGTTGTAGTGCCTAAGCATGCTCATTATTGTTAATATAACTGCTCACTTTTTTAGCGAAATTACACTTATGATCGACCAACTCGCCAAAGAGATTTTTGCCAAGTTACCGCAGAGCCCGGAAGCACTCAGTGAACTGAAACAAGACGGCGAAGCGAAGGTTCGCACGCTGCTCGAGTCGTCACTGCGCAAGTTAAACCTGGTCAGCCGCGAAGAGTTTGATGCTCAGCAAGCCGTACTTGAACGCACTCGCGAAAAGGTCGACGCCCTGGAGCAACAGCTCGCACAATTAGAGCAGGCCCTGCAGAACTCTCAAAAACAGAGCTAAACTAAGCTTCACTAGCCGAGCTTAGTTATTTAAGCAGGTGAGCATGGACGCTCATCTTTACCTGCCATAGCCACTGTAGATAGGGAAATCTATGAGTCTTGCCATTGTGCACACCCGCGCCCAGGTCGGCGTGCAAGCGCCCGCTGTGCGGGTTGAATGCCACCTCAGCAACGGCCTGCCGGCTTTTAATATTGTCGGCATGCCGGAAACGACCGTCAGAGAAAGCAAAGACCGGGTGCGAAGCGCCCTGCTGAACAGCCACTTTGAATTTCCACAGCGGCGTATCACTATCAACTTGGCTCCGGCTGAGCTACCCAAAGAAGGCGCGCGCTACGACCTGGCAATAGCCATCGGCATTCTCGCGGCGTCGAAGCAGATTCCCGGCAAACTGCTTGAGCACAGTGAATTTATCGGCGAACTCGCGTTAAACGGCGAGCTCAGGGCTGTGCGCGGTGCGATTGCCGCTGCACTCGCGTGCCAAGCGGCGCATCGAACGCTTATCTGCTCACACGACAACAGCCCGGAGCTCGGCTTGTGCTGCAACGGTGCTAACGGCCTTGCAAAAAGCTTACTCGAAGTATGTGCCCACCTGTACGAACGTGAAAAGCTGCCCCGCGCGCCCGAACGCAAGCTAGCGCAGCTGAACGGCGGCCTCGAACTGGCCGATGTAATCGGTCAGCACAGCGCCAAACGAGCCCTCGAGATCGCGGCCGCCGGCGCCCACAACCTGTTGATGTTTGGCCCGCCCGGAACCGGCAAAAGCATGCTCGCCAGTCGCCTGCCAAGCTTGCTGCCACCGCTGATGCAGGAGCAGGCACTTGAGCTCGCCAGCATTCACTCTGTCGCCAATACTATTGGCCAAAAGTCTGTTGTTGTCAGCCTCAACCGCCCCTTCCGCCAACCTCACCACAGCGCCTCGGCGCCGGCTTTGGTCGGTGGCGGCTCGCAACCGCGCCCCGGCGAAATCAGCCTTGCCCACCACGGCGTACTGTTTCTCGATGAGCTGCCCGAGTTTAAGCGCTCAGTGCTCGAACACTTGCGCGAGCCGATGGAAAGCGGTGAAATCTGCATCAGTCGCGCATCGGCGCAAGTGAACTTTCCAGCGCGCTTTCAACTGGTCGCGGCGATGAACCCCTGCCCCTGTGGCCATTACGGCGACGGCGGTCAGCGCTGTAGCTGCACGCCAACACGCATACTCAACTATAAAGACAAAATTAGCGGCCCCTTGCTCGATCGCATCGACCTTCAGGTTCAAGTCGAAAAGGTTGCACTGAGTAAGCTGCGTGAAAACAACAGCACAGGCGATACCAGCGCCGAGGTCCAGCAGCGAGTGCGCCAAAGTCGCGATCTACAGCATCGCCGCCAGAGCTGTAGTAATGCCGAGCTAAGTGGCGACAAACTTCGGGAATACTGCAAGCTTGGCGAAAGTGAGCACCAACTTTTAGCAAGAGCTATGGACAAACTCGGCCTCAGTGCCCGCGCTTACGATCGCTGCCTCAGGGTCGCGCGCAGCATCGCCGACCTCAAACAAGAAACACAAATCAGTGCCGGCGATTTGAGCGAGGCGCTCGGCTATCGCAACTTTGATCGTTTTTATGCCCGACTGGGCTAAACACCCGGAGAGTTCCCGTACGTGCTCCCCGCGTACCCCAGGGTTTGTTAACACGACTTAAAGCCGGCAGGCCTAGCAGGGCCTGCAAGCCTGCCTCCGCAAACATAAAAACTGCTAAATTTGCCTGCCGAAAGCAAAAACAAACCTGCTAAACTGCCGGGCCCAGTCCTGCCGCTTAGAAGTAAAACCGTGGCCAATCAGCTAAATCCTCGCCAACAACAAGCCGTCAACTACATCGACGGCCCCTGCCTTGTGCTCGCCGGCGCCGGCTCGGGTAAAACCAGCGTGATCACACGCAAAATCGCCTACCTGATTGAACAGTGTGGCATGAGCGCGCGCCATGTCGCGGCAGTGACGTTTACCAATAAAGCCGCGCGCGAAATGAAAGAGCGTGTCGGCAAGCTGGTCAAAGGCAAAGCCAGCCACGGCTTGACCGTATCGACCTTTCACAACCTCGGCCTCAATATCATCCGCCGCGAATGCCGGGTGCTCGGTTACAAAAGCAGCTTTAGCATCTTTGACCAGGAAGACGCGCGCGGCCTGATTAAAGAGATCATGCTGCGCGACGGCGACCTCGACACCGACTTGCTCGACACAGTGCAGATGCAAATCAGTAACTGGAAAAGTGGCCTAATCGAGCCGGCAAAAGCGCAGGAGCTCGCCGAAAGCAACAGCGAAAAAGTGATCGCGTTTATTTATGAGCGCTACAACGATGCACTTAAAGCTTATAACGCAGTTGATTTTGACGACCTGATCCGCCTGCCAACCCAATTGTTTTTAAACAACGAGGAAGTGTTAGCCCGCTGGCGCCAGCGCATTCGCTACTTGCTTGTCGACGAATACCAGGACACCAACTCCAGCCAGTACGAGCTGGTCAAACAGCTTATCGGCCACCGCGGCGCCCTAACTGTCGTCGGCGATGACGACCAGAGCATTTACGCCTGGCGCGGTGCCCGCCCGGAAAACTTAAGCCTGCTTAAAAAAGATTTCCCCAATCTCGAAGTTATCAAGCTCGAGCAGAACTACCGCTCGACCTCGCGTATTTTGCGGGTAGCCAATGCGGTAATCGCCAACAACCCGCACGACTTTGACAAAAGCCTGTGGTCGGATTTGGGCCTCGGTGAAAGTCTAAGAGCCATCCGCTGCCCAAGTGAAGACAGCGAAGCCGAACGAGTTGCCACCGAAATTCTGACTCAGAAAATGCGCCGGGGCCTAAAATTCAAAGACTTTGCAATTTTGTATCGCGGCAACCACCAAAGCCGCATACTCGAACTCAAACTTCAGCACCACCAAATTCCCTACAATATCAGCGGCGGCACCAGCTTTTTTGCCCGCGCCGAAATTAAAGATGTAATGGCCTACCTGCGTTTGCTGGTCAACCCCGACGACGACAACGCCTTTTTGCGGGTTATCAACACACCGCGCAGGCAAATTGGCACCAGCACCCTCGAGGCGCTCGGCCGCTACGCAACAGAAAGGGAAATTGGCCTGCTCAGCGCATGTACTGAGTTGGGCGCCGCATCGATCTTGCCGGAAAAAAGCCACCAGCGCGTCAGTGACTTTGCGCTGTGGTTGCAGCACGTAAAAACAAACTGCCACGACAAGCACACCGTCACCGCTATTCAGGAAATGCTCGAAGATATCGACTACGAAGGCTGGCTGCACCAAAATGCCAGTTCGCCCAAAGTCGCAGAAAAGCGCTGGGAAAATGTCTGTACTCTGGTCGATTCCATCCGCATGACACTCGAGCGCAACGAAGATGAACTCGAAGACAACGAAGCCCGGCTCAACGACGCAATCACCAAGTTAATCTTGCGCGACATGCTCGACCGGCAAGAGGAAGAAGACGATAGCGATCGCGTGCAATTAATGACACTGCACGCCAGCAAAGGCCTGGAATTTCCCCATGTTTTTTTAGTGGGTTTTGAAGAAGAACTACTGCCACATCGCTCGAGCATTGAAGAAAACAATATCGAAGAGGAGCGGCGCCTGACTTATGTCGGCATAACACGCGCCAAAAAATGCCTGACGCTAACGCTGTCCGGCACCCGCAAACAATACGGTGAAAAACAGAGCACAACACCGAGCCGTTTTCTCGAAGAAGTTCCCGAAGAGGATATTGAACTAGAAGGCTTTTCCCAGGCCAGCCAGGAAGACATCGACAAAAAAGGCGCCGAGACTTTAAGCTCTTTGATGAACATGTTTGATTAATCACTAAGCCAGAACAACAACACGTATAAAATCGATAAGTTAGGGCCTATTAACGATAAACAAATTGCTGCTTAGATAATTTGAATGTAAAGGCGCGACTTAGCTTGACGGCTCGGCTGCATAGCGAGAAAGTCGCTCTGTGGTCACGCAGGAGGACAGAGCCATGGCCCTTTCACCAGCTGTCGAGCGCTACCTAATGCGCTCCAACATTCCATTTGAAGTGTTAGAACACCCTTTAAGCAACAACTCCATGCAAAGTGCTCACAGCGCCCACGTGAGCCCCAGCCAGTTAGCCAAAGCAGTCATACTCAGAGATCGCTACCACTACCTGATGTGCGTGCTGCCAAGCTCCCACTCTCTTGTGCTCAATTGGCTCAACCGCGAGCTCGACGCCCGCTATGAGCTCGCCGCAGAAAATGAGCTGCAAAACCTCTTCCCCGACTGTGAGCAGGGCGCCGTGCCCGCACTCGGTACACCCTATGGCATCGACGTCGTCTGGGACCGCTCACTCAAACACGTCAACGATATTTATCTCGAGGGCGGCGACCACCGCCACCTCGTGCACATCAGCAAAGATGATTTTGAAGCGCTGATGGACGACTGCGACCTGAGCACTATCAGCTGTGCAACGGACGCACTGGAAATCTACCGCCACATTCACTAACGCGGCAAAACTAGTTATACCAAAACAAAAAAGCCCGCTCAGAGTTTCAACACTCTGAGCGGGCTTTTGGCGTGTACCGGTAAGTTAAGAAAAACTTACTTGGAATTCTCGACCATGTGATCAACCGCGGCTTTGATTTCGTCATCGCTGCAGTCAAAACACAGGCCTTTGGCCGGCATGCCGTTAAAACCTTCGAGGGCGTGAGCGTAGAGTATGTCCATGCCCTGGCCTACACGCGGTGCCCAGGCACCGGCATCACCGAGCTTAGGCGCGCCAGCTGCGCCCGTGGCGTGACAGGTTGCGCACTTACTGCCGTAGACATCGTCGCCCGAGCGAGGGCCAGAGCTAGCTGCCACTTCGACGACGGCCGCAGCGCATTCGTCCCCCGCCATGCAAAGCTCGCCGGCGGGCTTCAAGCGTTCGTCAATGGATTCGTCAGCGATAGCCAATGCAGACAGCGCAGCAGCCACAGCGAGCAGTGAGGCAATAACAGTTTTCATAATGAGTTCCACGAAACTTAGGTCGACATAAAGTCGAAATATTTGGGTCAATATAGTTTTTGCGCAGATTATACCTATAGCCTGCCCGATTAGTAGGCCCAATTGTGCCGCATTCGACATGCAAGCTCTAATCAGCTTGCCTAAGCGGGCCAGCTACCAGTATGATGCCCGCCGTGTGGCCGTTAGGCCCCTCCCGTGCACCCGTAGCTCAGCTGGATAGAGTAGGTGGCTTCGAACCACTTGGTCGGGGGTTCGAATCCCTCCGGGTGTGCCATTTTTTTGCGCTAGTGCGCAACCCTCTCCCTCTGCCCGTTCGCGGCAATATATAGAGATGAAAGCAATGACTTACTCCGAACTTAGCTACGGCGAAGACAGCCTGCGTATCTATCACCAGGGCGCCCACTTGAGCAGCTGGAACTGCAATGGCGCAGAGCAGCTGTTTCTCAGCGAGCAAAGTGCCTTCGCCAAAGGCAAGGCGATACGCGGCGGTGTGCCGCTTATATTCCCCCAATTTGCCGCCATAGGCGACGGTGTTCGCCACGGCTTCTTGCGCAGTGCCAACTGGCAACTAGACAGCCGAAACGAAAACAGCCTGAGCTTTGTATTGCACAGCGATCAAAACAGTCTCGAGCTTTGGCCGGGACAATTCAGCGCAAAATTCACAGCTGAACTAACAAAAAACCGCTTAAAAATGCAGCTGCAAATAAAAAATATCGGCACTCAGCGCTTTGACTTTGCCGCGGCCCTGCACAGTTATTTTGCTATCGACGATTTGGCCAACACAAAAGTTTTCGGCCTAAAAGGCTTTGAGTACTGGGACAACGGCAACGATTTTAAACAGCGCCACAAAGAGCAGGCCGACGAGCTGCGCGTCGACGCCGCAATAGACCGCATGTATTTTAACGTCAATAAAGACCTTAAGATCGTTGAGCCCAACAGAACCCGCGTATTAAAAAATACCGGTTTTAGCGAAGTGGTGGTTTGGAACCCGTGGAGCGAAGGCGCCGCCGAGTTGGCCGATATGGCCGATAAGGAATATCTAAATATGCTCTGTGTAGAGGCGGCTCTCGTCGACCCGAGAAAAACACTCGAAGCCGGCGAGAGCTGGTTTGGCGAGCAGCTTATTGAGCTGCACAGCCTAAAAGATATAAAAGAGCCCTAGGGCTCAAATACAACACACTGAACATGCTGCAGAGGCCAGCGCTGGTCTTTGCCCTCAAGCAAGCACTGCTGCCCCTGCTTGAGCAGGCTAAAACGCGTACCCGCCTTCATACCGACTTGCATGCCCGTCAGATCTTTTTTAGCGATAAAAAGATCCGGGCTTTGCTCAAACATCGTCGACGATAACTGCACCGAACTCTGATTGATCGCCCTGGCAATTAACGCTGCTATTTCTTGATGAGCGAGAGCATCGGCATTGACCATTCGTGCCGGCTGAGCGGGCTTCTCTGCCGACTGCGCCGCACACGCCAATAGCACAACACTCAATATCAAGATAAATAGCGTTTTCACTGAATGGGCTCCCAGATCATATTATCAATGATTTTATCACCCCCTATCAGGCTGGGCTTAAGCGGCTCTGCAGCGCTCTTGCTAAAGCTCCCGGAGCCCGAACTTGCAGTTGTTGTGGCAGGAGGCGTGCCACTTGCGCATTTGCCATCGTCAATAAACGATAGCGCCGTACTTAAACTTGCCTCAGTAGCATCGCCAAGCTCTTTACTTAAATCATCGATCGCCGGGCAGCCTGGTATTTTATAACCGCCGCCGGAGCTGCCCATCGGCGCAAAACCATTGGCATAATCACCAAAACCTACGTCGTTAATACCCCGGAACTGAATCGTAAAATACGTTGTTCCACAGTTGTCTTCAGGGATAAAACCATACGGCTTGCCACACGTTTGCTCACCGACTAAGTGCACATGCACACCAACGCCACGCAAACCATTAATCAAAGCTTCGCTCGCAGAGCATGTACCTTCGTTGGCAATAATAAATACTCTATCCAACTCAAGGCTCGGAAGTTTTTGTGCAAGTGTCTCGCCGGCAGCATAATCAATTTTTGTATCTACAAAAGGCAGAATTTCTCCGCTTGGGCTCTTATCGTTGTAAATAAACTGAAAATAAGTATCGCTGCTACTTTTTCCGCTAATCATATACGCAAGCTGGGACGATAAGTGCAGCAAGCCGCCGCCGTTGTATCGCAAATCGAGAACAAGCTCGGTAACGTTATTTGCTTGCATCTCATTAAATCTATCGATTAGCGTATCTTGAGCGCTAGAAATAAAACTGTTAAACGCCATATAAGCCACTCGCGAAGAAGAAGCGGGAGCCACATTAGAGTTAAATTGCAACACGGGGCTAGAATAATAAGCCGCTGACACTAAAGTCACTGTACGCGTGGCAGTAGCTTGATTTACTTGTGACGCAAGCTCTGTATCAGCCAACTCAAGTATCAAACTTTGGTTGGCAACACCCGGCTCAATTAAGGCTGCCAACTCGGCCCCGGTATACGTACCAACTGCACGGTTGTTGATCGAATAAATCGTCGCACCTCGGGAAATATTTAGCTCTGCAGCTGAAGCCGGCGAATTGGGCTCGACATAAGTAACCTGAAGAAGGCTGCTTTCACCTTCGCCATACAGACTGAGCCCCAAACCGTAGTTAACATTTACACCCGCTTCAGATTGAAGCTCAAATTCAGCCGTATCAACATAGTAGTGAAAAGCATCTTTAGGCCTATCTTCTACACCACTTTGCTGAGTTTTTAAGACATCAAAATAGGCTTGCGGCGTTGCAAAATCATTTGGATTAACATCGTCAATTTCGCTGTACCAAAGATAGCTTTCGTAGCTCCAGCTGCGCAGCCACATTTTTTCATAAACCAAACTACCGTCTTTATCGGGGTAAGCATTGCCACTTGCATCGCTGCCACTTCTGGGCAACTCACAGCGGTCTTTAAACGACGCACTTTTTTCAAAACGCCCCTGTTGCCACTCCAGAGCTGGTGTTGGAAAGGTATTACCTCCCCCACAGGCTCCAAGTAAACTACCGAGCAAAATCAAAGCTACATTAGACTGCTTAAATCTCATTCCCAATCCCTACAACGTACTGCAAAAGGCATTAATAATAACCTATAACGCTTGAATTATGGATTTTATATTTCGATAGCATCTAAACAGGCTATATCAAAGCCCGCCATTAACTTCCTGTTATTTAATCAACTCAAAAATACCGTTGTTTAAAAGCGAGTCCGTTTCAAACGGAAGCACCGATGTTTGCCCTCGGCTTTTATTTAACGCGGCAGAGGCACTGCTTGGGCACGAACCTGTGCCAATTAAACTCAGCGCCGCTTGCAGGCGCTTTTCTTTGTTGTCGCCAAGTACAGCACTAAAGTCATCCTCGACGTCGCAACCGGAAACTTTGACGGCGTCGTTGCTGCTGCCTGTAGCGGCAAAGCCTGTCGAGTATTCTCCAAAACCTTTGGCATTAACGCCCTGAAACTGAATCGTAGAATAGGTCGTACCGCAATTGTCCTGGGCGGTAAAACCGTAGGGTTTGCCGCAGGTTTGCGAGCCGATCAGCAGAACATCAATATCGACACCACGCAGGCCGTTAATAACCGCTTCACTTGCCGAGCAAGTACCGGCGCCGGTTAGAATAAATACTCGGTTCAAATTCAGGCTCGGCAGGCGCTGATCTAAAAAACGCCCGGCGCCATAGTCAATTTCACGCGAAACAAACGGTATCGGGCCGGCGGACTCTATTTTGTCGTTGTATTGCTGCTCAAAAAACAGCTCGGATTCTGAGCGACCGCTGATCATATGGGCGAGTTGAGCAGCGAGATAAAGCAAACCACCACCGTTGTAGCGCAAATCCAAAATCAGCTCACTGACCCCCTGCTGCTGCATAGACTCAAAAGCCGAAATCAATTCGGGCTGGGCCGGAGCAATAAAACGGTTAAACACTAAATACGCTACTTTATTAGCGCCAACATCGTAGTAGCTGCTTAAAAGTACCGGTGACGTTTCAACATTGGCCGAGCGCATATTCAATTGCCGCTCGCCAACACTTGGGTCTAAATCCCGAAACAAAAAGCTGTGACTTTCACCCTCTGTTTCAGGCGATAACGCTGCAATAAACTGCTGTTTTAATAGCTCATTATCGAGCTGGTCTGTGCGAATGCCATCGACGGCCAACAGCACACTGCCGCGATCTATCAACGCGCGCTCAGCCGGAGAATTTGGTTCGACATAGCTCACAACAAGCTCGCGCACATCGCCGCGCTGCCACCATGACAAAGCTAAACCATAGCCGGTTCGCACGCCGCTCTGAGTCTGTTTTTTGTACTCGGCTGTGTCCTGGTAAAAGTGAAAGTTATCTTTGGGCGCATCAGAAGCAGTGCGCTGGCGCGTTTTCAGCACATTAAAATAGGCTTGTGCAGTGACAAAAGGCTCGGGGTCGACATCGTCGATCTCGTCGTACCACAAATAACTCTCATGACTCCAACTGCGCAACCACATCTTTTCGTGCTGCAGGCTGCCGGCTTTATCGTTGTAGCTGTCGCCAGACGCCGAGCTGGCGGCTCTCGGCTCGGCGCAGTAGTCTTTAAAATTAAAGCTCGGAGCAAAGTCTCCCAATTGCCAGCTTAGGATGTCATTGGTATCGGCATCCGAAACAGCGTTTGGCTCACTTCCGCCACCGGCAGTGTCGTCCTCGGCACTGCTGTTTGAACCTGTGTTTGTAGTGGGCTCAAGGCCGCCGCCACCTGAAGATGAGCCGCCTCCGCAGGCACTCAATATCAGCACTGCTAGTAGTGGCAACATTCTAATCTTCATTATTATCTTCTCCTTAACTATCCGGCGTTTACCTGCGCCTTATCACAAGCTCTGCCACAGGCAAAAGCATCATAGCTGGCGCCGAAGCCATCTAGGTTACCATTTTGTCACTCTTTTATACTTTGTGTGCTACTGACAATAGATTCTTACAGAGCAAAGAAAGTGCTGGCCTTTAGCCAAAGTACGCATTAGAATCCGCGCGCCTGCAACTGGCACCACCATTCACATCGAGGAAAGGCCCTATGAAACTGGTTAAGAAAACCGCCGAGTACACCGTATTCCAACGTCGTGACGGCCGTTACGCTGTTCGTGGCACCAACGCTAAGTGGATTAACGGCGAAGATAAAGTCGAAATCCTTTATAAAGAAGAGCTGCTGAAGAAGCCTGAGCCTAAGGCTGAACCAGAAGCTGAAGAGGCTGCCGAAGAAGCTGCAGACGACGCCGCTGAATAAGCTGAGCCGCTTAGCCAAAAAGCCAGCCCGCGCTGGCTTTTTTTATGCCTGAAATTTAGCCAAAGCGTGTTCAGCCTGGCAGGGCAAAAACAATCAAATACTTATGTAAGCTTGCGCCTAGTCAGATAGTAAAGCTTGGTTTAACCTCTGCTTATAACCATGGATTTTGCTAGTGTGCACAGGCCCCAGAAACACAAATGCTGCAAATAAAACCCAAAAGAGCAAACGGACATGCCCAGTGGCTGGTTGATGAACGCTACAGTTTTGGCACCGATGCAAATAATAACTACCAGGTTCACGGCCAGGGTGTCCAAGGCGTACAGGCCTGCATTCGAGTCAACGGTGACCAGCTAAGGCTCGAAAATATAGGCGGCAGCAACTGTGTTCGCCGCAACGGCCAGAGCATTGCCGATCACTGTGAACTACAGAGCGGCGATGAGCTCGACATCGGCGATTCCAGCTTTGTCATCGAAGACCCCAAAAAACTGCGCCAACAACAGGCTCAAAAAACTCTGCAAGCCGGCCAGCACTGGACGCTGCAGGGGCGCAATACCGCGATGGCCAACAAAGTTATCGCTCTGCCCCCGGGCAGCAAAACCATAGGCCGCTCGCACGAATGTGATGTGTGTTTAAACGTTGTGCACCTAAGCCGTGAACACGCGCGTATCACTGTCAGCAATAATCAAATCCGCATTGAAGATCTGGCCTCGTCAAACGGAACCTTTGTCAATGGCGAGCGCATTAAGAGCAAACAGTTAAAACACGGCGACGATATCGCCTTCGATACCCTGCACTTTCGCCTTGTTGGCCCGGCGCAACTGCTCGCAGAAACCAAGACTCACGGCCGCGACGACAGCACCACCTTGCGCCCGCAACTACAGAAAAAAACAGCAAACCCTGCGCGAAGTGCAGCCAAAAAGCGCCGGCCACCGGCAAGCAACCCTTTTCCTCCCCTGCAGGAACCGCTGCTGAATGATCAGCCGCAGCTAAACGATAACAACAAAGGCTCATCCAAATCTTTGCGAAGCCTGATGTTCATTGCCGCGTGCCTGGCAAGTGCCGCCGCACTTTGGTTTGTCTACCAAACTTATATTGCATAGCGTCAAAAATTTACGCCGATCTTGTAACTCGTTTGTACATTAGATAAGCAAGCTTAAAGTCTTTTCCCGCGAAAGTGACAAGGCCGACAGTTTTTCAACAATCTGCGAGATCCAAAACTAGCTTTTGTCAGTACTGCACAGGCAAAATACTTCATCCACCTCAGCCCCTCTGTGTCATACTCAAACACCATGAAATTTCGCACCCAAGCTTTTCAACACGGCCAAGCTCGGCGCATCGGCGTTCTTATAAGCAACTTAGGCTCACCAACACAGCCGACAGCCAAAGCCTTGAGGCCCTATCTCAAGCAATTCCTCAGCGACCCCAGGGTTATTGAAGTGCCCAGGTTGCTCTGGTTTTTGATTCTTAACTTGTTTATTTTGCCGTTTAGGCCCAAAAAATCGGCCCAGGCTTATCGAGAAGTTTGGACCGAACAGGGCAGCCCACTGGCTTTACACACCGCCAATCAAGCTGCGGCGTTGCAGCAGCGGCTCAGCGCGCGCAGCCAACAGGACATCGTTGTCGACTGGGCCATGCGCTATGGAGAACCGAGCATAGGCTCAGCCTGCCAGCGCCTGCTCGACAGCGGTGTCGATCACCTGTTAGTACTGCCTCTGTACCCGCAATACAGTGCCAGCACCACCGCTTCGAGCTTCGATGCCTTAAGCGAGGACTTCCGCCAACGCCGCTGGCTGCCGCAACTGCGCTTTATTTCGGGTTACCATCAGCAGCAGGCCTATATCGATGCCCTGGTGCAGAGCATCGAGCAGCACTGGCAACAGCACGGGCGCCAGCAGAAACTAATATTTTCTTACCACGGTTTGCCGCTCAGGTATCTGCACGCGGGCGACCCGTACCACTGCTTTTGCCTGCAAACCAGCCGCGCTGTTGCCGAACGACTGGCGCTTGGCGAAGATGAGTATTTAAGCTGTTTTCAAAGCCGCTTTGGCCGCGAAACCTGGTTGCAGCCCTATACGGATTTCGAACTCAAGCGCCTCGCCAAAGAAGGCTGTGAAAGTGTCAGCGTTATATGCCCAGGCTTTGCCGCCGACTGCCTGGAGACACTAGAAGAGATAAAAGTAGAGAATCGAGATTATTTTTTAGAGGCCGGCGGCAAAGAGTTCCATTATATTGCCGCGCTTAACAGCGACGACAAACATATCGACGCACTCGCTGAGCTCTGCCTCGACAACCTGCAGGGCTGGATCAGCCACGATAGCACCAGCTCTGAGCGCTATGATCAACACCTGCACAACAAAATAGCGAAATAAGTTTTATGTCCCTAGGCCAGATTATGACAAGCAAAGAGGCGCAGTGTTTTCGCTGCCTTCGTCGCTGGCAGCGAATCTGGATTTGGCAGCAGTTTAAACAGCGCCTGGTGCCGACGCCGCTGTTTAAACAGAGCTTAAGCCAGGCCGGCGGTTTAAATAAGCTACTGCCTTTGCTAATGTTAATACTCAGCAGCCCGCTGTGGCTCAGCTGGTGGCTGATACGGCTGTTTTTTTTCCTGCTGCATCTGCCGTGGACACTTAGTCTCAGCCTTATTCGCCCTCCGGGTTTGCGCGCTCCGGGCGAGCGCAATATCAAAGGCCTGCACTATCAGTTTGCGCCTTATATCAGCCTGCCGCCCGAACTGTACATCCGCTGTGTCGACGACTGGGTTTGCATACTCTACGGCGCCGATAAGCTGCCCAAATACAGCCTGAGCACTTATTTAGACGCCGAATATCTACTGCACCGGCGCCTCGGCCTAAAGGCCAACAAAGATTTAGACAGGCTTATCCTCAGTCAAATCAGTAATGCCCGCGAAGACCTCAGTCGCGATCTCGGTCACTATTGAGCTGGCGGTACTGCTCAATAATGGTTGGGTAGGCCTGCCGATACCCCGGATAAATAAATTGATAACCCAAGCTCAACAGTAGCCGGTTACTCAAGCGGCGCTCGTTCAGAGATTCGCTTTCAGCTGCAGCAGGTTGCCACGGCAGGGCCAACGCTTCGGCAATAAAACCCTGTATATCCGTGCTCAAACAGGGCTCGCTGTCACAGCCAATAACTAGCTCGGGCACAGGCAGCGCCCGGCGCCAACGCTCAAGTAAAAAAGCAATAACCTGGGCACAGTCGCGCTCGTGTATGCGATTGGTCCAGCGCGCGGGGCCGGGTTTGCCCGCGACAAGCTGCTTAATCAAATGGAAACGGCCATCACCGTAAATACCGGCAAAACGCACTATGCAGTGGGCAAGCTTACTAGCGCGCAGGGCCTGCTCCATGCTCAGCAGCTGCTGCGCGGTGGCTCTGTCCGGCCGCGCCTCGGTTTGCTCGTCTATCAAGCCAGATTGGGCTTGCCCCCACAGGCTCGAGCTGGATATACACAAAATAAAAGGCCGCTGCTTGGTTTTTTGTAAGGCCGCAAGCAGCAATTGCAGAGGCCGAACATAGCTGCGCTGGTAGGCTTCAACCGAGCGCTGATCCGGGCTTAATGTCAATACGATTACATCTGCCTGCAGCGACATCAAGCGCTGGTAAGCTCCGCTATCGGCGAGATCCATACACAGGTGCTTGTCGCGCTCGGCAGGGCTGCGCGAAACACTGATCAGCTCAAAGCTCGATTCCAGCGCCGGCTGCGCCAAGCGGCCCAAACGCCCCCAGCCAAGCCAGAGCACACGCGTACTATTGGGCGGGTTTTCACTTGTCGAGGCGCTCGAAACACTGTTGATCTTCATGCTCACTACGTTAAACTTTTCTTATTAATTGAAACTTCTTAATAGATTTCCCCATGACTTTAACCGAACTCAAGTACATCGTCACCCTCGCCCAGGAGCAGCACTTTGGCCGCGCCGCAGAGCGCTGCTTTGTCAGCCAGCCGACCTTGAGCATCGCCGTTAAAAAACTTGAAGAAGAACTTGGCGTGGCGCTGTTTGAGCGCAGTAAAACCAGAGTCTACGCCACCCCCCTCGGCGAAAAAATTATTCAGCAGAGCCAAATTGTGCTTGAGCAGGCCGCGGCAATTAAAGACATCGTCAGCTCCGGCAAAGATCAACTGACCAGCCCCATGCATATCGGCGCTATTTTCACCGTTGGCCCCTACCTGCTGCCGCAATTAATTCCCGAACTGCACAGTCTCGCCTCAGATATGCCTCTGTACGTCGAAGAGAGTTATACCGCCACGCTGCGCCGTCGCATTCGCCAGGGCGACTTGGACGCCATCGTCGTGGCCCTGCCCTTTACTGAAGCCGATGTTGTGACCCAGGCGCTGTACGAAGAAGACTTTGTGGTGCTGATGGATAAAAACCACCCTCTGGCAAAACAGCAGAGTATCAGCGCTGACGAACTGTCCGAACAACAGGTATTGCTGCTCGGTGAAGGCCACTGTTTTCGCGACCAAGTTATCGATGCCTGCCCCAAGCTCAAGCCCTCGCTCGACGAGAATCGCGGTAAAGTACGCAGCGCCGCGGAGGGCAGTTCACTCGAGACCTTAAAATACATGGTCGCCTCCGGTCTCGGCATTACTGTACTGCCGCGCTCCGCGGCGATGCCCGGGCGCTATTCTGAAGATATGTTGACGATACGCCCCTTTGCCGGCGAAGCGCCTAAGCGCACGGTGGCTCTGGCCTGGCGTGCAAGCTTCCCGCGCCTGCAGGCCATCGATGCGCTGCGCCAGGCCATTCACAACTGCGGTGTTGGCGCCCAGCTGTAGATGCAAACACCATCACTTGCGCAGCTGCCTCTGACTGCGCTCAACGGAGTCGGCGCAAAATTTGCCGAAACCTTGAGCAAGCTCGATTTGTATTCAGTGCAGGACCTGCTGTTCCACCTGCCGTTTCGCTACGTAGACCGCAGCCGGGTGCGCAGCATCGCCAGCCTGCGCATGGGCGACATGGCCCTGATTGAAGCCAGTGTACTCAGTAGCCAAATTCAATTCGGGCGCCGGCGCAGCCTCAATATCAAGGTTGAAGATGAGAGTGGGCGCCTGAGCCTGCGCTTTTTTCACTTTAATGCGGCCCAGAAAAACAGCTTCGAAGCCGGCCGCCTCGTGCGCTTATTTGGCGAACTGCGGCCCGGCTCGTCGGGGCTAGAGCTCTACCACCCCGAATACGAGTTTATCGATGAAAAAACTCAACAGCAGGACAGCGAAGCCAAACTAACACCGGTTTATCAGCTCTGCGACGGCGTCAGCCAACCGAGGCTGAGAAAGCTCTGTGAACAGGCGCTTGAACTGCTTAAACAGCACAGCCCGGAAGAATTACTCGACGCCGATATCAACCGTCATTTTGCCGTCAGCAGCCTCGCCGATGCGCTGGCACTGCTACACGCACCACCGGCCGAGAGCGATCAACAACTGCTGCTCGACGGCCTTCACCCCGCGCAACAGCGCCTGGCATTTGAAGAACTGCTCGCCCACTACCTTGTCCACCAGCGCCAGAGAGCCAAAAACAAACAGCAACAAGCGCCGTGCATTGAGGTGCGCAGCGAAGACTTAAAGCCACTACTCGATTCGCTGCCGTTTTCGCCGACCGGCGCACAGCGGCGTGTCGTCGACGAAATCGCCGCCGATATTAAACAAAGTCAGCCGATGCTGCGCATGGTGCAGGGGGACGTCGGCTCGGGCAAAACCCTGGTCGCCGCGCTTGCCGCCCTCGCCGCAGTGCGCAACGGCCTGCAAGTTGCCGTCGTCGCGCCCACCGAGATCCTCGCCGAGCAACACCTAAACAATTTCAGCAGCTGGCTGCAACCGCTCGGGCTGCGCTGTGACTGGCTTGTCGGCAAACTCACCGCCAAACAAAAAAAGGCCAGTTACGACAAACTTGCCAAACACGAGTGCGACATCGTTATCGGTACCCACGCGCTGTTTCAGGACAAGGTTAAATTTCGCCATCTGGGCTTAGTTATTATCGACGAACAGCACCGCTTTGGTGTTGCCCAGCGCTTGAGTCTGCGCGACAAAAACCTCAGCGAACTTGTGCCTCACCAACTGGTTATGACAGCGACCCCTATCCCGCGCACACTGGCTATGACAGCCTATGCCGAACTCGACTTCAGTGTTATCGATGAATTACCGCCCGGGCGCACCCCCATCCAAACGGTGGCTATCAGTCAAAAGCGCAAGTCTGAAGTAATCGCCCGAGTCGCAGTGGCCGTTAGCGAAGGTCGCCAGGTGTATTGGGTCTGCCCGCTGATTGAAGAAAGCGAAACACTCAGTGCAGCAAACGCTGAAACTGCGTTTAGTGAACTCAGCACAGCACTGCCGGGCATCAGCTGCAGCCTGATTCACGGGCGCCTGAAACCGGCGGAAAAAGAGCAGCGCATGAGCGAATTCAAACATGGCGACAGCCAAGTACTGATAGCCACAACCGTGATTGAAGTTGGCGTCGATGTGCCGCAAGCCAGCGTTATGATTATCGAAAACCCCGAACGCCTGGGCCTGGCTCAGCTTCACCAGTTGCGCGGGCGCGTCGGCCGCGGCACAATCGCCAGCCACTGCATTTTGCTCTACGGCGACAAGCTCAGCGAGCACGGCAAAAAGCGCCTGCAGGTACTGCGCGAGAGCAGCGACGGTTTTTATATCGCCGAAAAAGACCTTGAAATGCGCGGCCCCGGCGAGTTTTTAGGCAAGCGCCAAGCCGGCGATATGCTTTACCGTGTCGCCGACCAGGAGCGCGATGCACCGATGCTCAGTTTTGTGCACGACTACGGCCAGAACTTGCTCCAGCAACAGCCCGAACGAGCAGAAAAACTTATACAGCGCTGGTTTGGCCAGCGCCAGCACTATGCATTAGCATAGGCAGCTAAACTTAGTTGGCGTTTTTTTCATCAAAAAGCACAGAGTATTTGGCAAAATTAGCGCCAGGGCTTTGTTGTTTCCGTGCTCTGAGGTAAGGTTGGCGCCGAACCTGACTACGCTCCGCGTCGCAGAGCCAGGCCCACGATAGGCCTAGGCACGGATAGTTGCACATATGCTGGCCAAGGAGAACAGCATTATGGACACAGCTTCCCAGCTGGAACGCTGGTTAAACTCGAACAAATTTGCATACAACCTCGGTGAGGCATGCTCTCGTTTGGCTTTGGCCAATAGCAGCGAGACGCTGGTGCGTGCCTGTCTGTTGCGCCACCACCACGAGTCTGAGCAAAACTACGTACTGGTTTTGATCCCAACCCACCACGTGCTTGAGCTGTCCCAACTGGCGCTGCATTTTGGCGGGCACTTTGACGGCCTCAACCCCGACCAGCTGCCGCGCGCGCTGCAACGCGCACCGGCAATGCCCGGCTGGCAGGCATTAAACTGCTATATCGATACCAGTTTGTTTAACTACAAAACGCTCTACCTCGACAGCGGCAACCCCAACGATTCGATCAAGCTCAGCCTTGAAGACTTTAAACAAGCGGTCGCCAATATGCCGCACGCCAGCTTTAGCCACCCGCTAAGGCAGAGCACAAAAAACCTGCGCCAGAGCCACGATTTTAATAGCCGCCGCCTGCGCCAGCGCCTCGACGAAACCTTAGAGCTGCCAATTATGCGCCACAGTAGCGAAGAGATCCTGCGCCAGCGCAACGCCCCGCGCGATTCAAACGCGTTGTGCCGCATTGTCGAAAACGACCCGAGCCTGGCCTTGCAAGTCGTTAGTTGGGCCTCATCCCCTTATTATGCAGCCCCGACTAAAGTGAAGTCCGTGCGCGATGCCATTGACAGAGTGCTCGGCTACGACAAAGTGCTGAACCTTTGCCTGTGTTTGGCCAGCCACAACCAAGTCAAAGGCCTCGACCAACTACAGTTGGAGCTTTACGCACACAACGCCAGCCTCACCGCTCACTGCTGCACGGCCCTCGCAGCCCAAATCCGCCAGGGACCGCGCCTGGAGCTCGGATTAGCGCGCATGACGGGCTTGCTGCGCAATTTTGGCCAGCTGCTGATCGCCGAGCTATTTCCGCTGTATCACCGCCAGATACGCCGGGTCGAACGCGCCAACGTACATATCGGCCAAAGCGGTGCGCAGACCGAAATTATTGGCGTTAGCGGCGACGCCCTCGCCTGCTACTTGTTCGAAAGCTGGTCGTTACCGGAAGAGATCATCACCGCACTGACCGAGCAACACAAACCCGACTACCGCGGCGAACACCAGCGCTATGCGCAACTGCTGCGCTGCGCCAGTGCCCTGCTCGCCGAACAAGGCCTCGTCAACGGCCCTCTAATAGCTGTCGACGACGAGCTTCACCAACTCGGCATCCGCAAAGAAGACGCAGACTCAGTGCTCGAACACTGCCGCATACTCGGCGAACAGAACCGCTACTAAGCGCCTCGTTTTATTTGTTATTTTTACTTATCGTCAACGTTCACTCAGCTCGTACATACGCGAGCCGAGTGCTCTTTTCTACCAGTACTTAAACGCTTCTTAATTACCGCCACGTTCGCGCCTGTTGGCACTGAGCAAAATTCCTCTAGCGCCGAGCGCAAGCCCAGTTTTTATTAACTATGCTAAAAGGCAAAGCCCACTGCATTAAAGGGAATTAACAGCTCAGATCCCTGAGTTAAACGGCGTTTGAGGAGCAGAGCGTGGCCGTCTCACAAAAAATACTCGACCTACTGCAGGATAAGCAGAACGTATCTTTCACCATTACCGAAAAACCACCTACAAGCGAGGCGCTGAGCATCGTGCCCAAAGATGAAACAAGCTGTCTAGTCAAAGGACTTATTCTCAAAGACAACCAAAATCAGCAGGTCCAGGTACTTGTACCCCAGCACAATATCGTCGACCTCGACGCCATGTTTAGGCATTTTGGCCGCCAGTTTGAAGGGGTCGCCACCCATGAAGTCTGGTCTCTGATCAACGCCAAAGAATTACACAGCGTGCCGGCCATTCCGCAGTGGCAAAACTTGCCAACATTTATCGATGAAAGCCTGCTAAAAAAAGACGAGTTATTACTCGATTCCGGCGATAGCCACCAACTGGTAAAACTCAATCACGACAGTTTTATCAACATGGCCGAGCCCTGTGAAGTTGGTAACTTCAGCAGCCCCGCACCCGATGTCAGCGGCGATGCCAGTAACGACGAGGCGCAAATTCTTGACTCGGTTAAACGCTTCACTGAACGCCGCATTCGCCAGCGCCTCGATGAAACACTCGAGCTGCCCCCCTTGCCAGATACTGCCCAGCGTATTATCAAACTGCGAGCCGACCCCAATGCCGATATCAACGACCTGACTAATATCGTCGAAATAGACCCGAGCCTGGCCGCGCAAGTCGTCAGCTGGGCCGCCTCGCCGTACTATTCAGCTCCGGGAAAAATCAAAAGCGTGCACGACGCCATCGTGCGTGTGCTCGGCTTCGATATGGTACTGAATTTGGCGCTCGGGCTCGCACTGGGGAAAACCCTGTCGATGAAAGTGCTTACTAAAAACGATATCGACGAATATTGGCGCAATGCAGTCTACACGGCGGCAACCGTCGAAGGTTTAGTGACCAGTATCAGCCGCGAATACCGCCCGGGCTTTGGCATGGCGTATTTAAGTGGTTTACTAAATAACTTTGGCTCACTCGTAGTCGCCGAGATCTTCCCGCCGTATTACCAACTGTTAAACCGAGCCCGCGCCGCAAATCCACACGTGCACCCCGCCGCCGTGGAACAACACACGCTCGGTGTCAGCGGCAATCAAATTGCAAGCTGGCTGCTCGAAAACTGGAATATGCCTAACGAAGTTGTTGTTGCCCTGCGCCAGCAAAGCAATGCAAGATTTAAAGGTGAGCACGCCAGTTACGCAAGGCTAAACTACGTTGCTAAACAGTTGCTCGCCAATAAAGGTTTTGGCGATATGCTGCCGGCAAAAATAGATGCCGATATATTTGACGCATTAAATTTAAGTGAAGACAGCGCACAAAGCACCGTCGATAATATTTTGGAATCCGGCGATGATCTCGATGCGATTGCAGAAAAAATGCGCGGCTAACAACTGGCGGCTAAAGGCGAGCTAGAAAAGTTTAAAACCCTGTACTTTTATAGCTCGCCACCATTATCGCGCTGACAATTCCAACAGTGATCAAACGAAGCATCATTTTCTTCGCTACAACTTTGACACAGCCAAGACCGGCGCTCGGATTTAGCTGTGAGCGCCTCGACAATATGCCGAGCGCGATCAAATTCACGCTCGTGCACCCAAAGCTCCGGCCACGTTTCAATTGCCGCCAACTCGCCTACGGCACCAGAAGAAAACTCATTTTTTAATAAACAATCAATTCCAGCTTCACGCAGACAGTTTTTAGCGTTCTCAACAATAATGCTATTTTCGTGAGTAAAAAGTAATTTCACTGATAGCTCCGGCCCGTAAGTGGGCCCAATGGAAACTCACCCAGAGTCAGTTAGCCCTAGTCTTTGAGCACTTGCTCTTCGCCCTCGGATTTTGCCACCACCACAGCACAGCAGCTGTCTCCCCAAACGTTGACCGCAGTGCGCATCATATCCAACAGCCTATCGGTTAGCAGCAACAAGCCTATGCCCTCAGCAGGCAGGCCTATCGCGGCAAGAATAATTGTAATAGCAACCAAACTCGCAGCGGGAATGCCGGCGACACCAACAGAAGTTAGCAGCGCCACCATAACGATGGTGAACTGAGTTGTGAGGCTCAGATCGAGCCCGTAAGCCTGAGCAATAAACATCGCCGCAACACATTCATATAGGGCCGTGCCATCCATATTGACTGTCGCCCCAAGCGGCAAAACAAAACCTGCGGTTTTGTTACTGACCTTGGCATTTTTCTCAACACACTCCATTGTCAGTGGCAGCGTACCCGACGACGAAGCGGTAGAGAACGCCGTCAATAAAGCCGGGGCCATGGCCTGATAGTGTTTAATAGGATTGACCTTGGCCACATAACGTAAAATCAGCGGCATTGTAATAAACATATGCGCGGCCAGGGCGGCAATAACACAAAACATAAATACCAGCATCGGTTCAAGCCCGGCAAAGCCAGTTGCCATCACCGTTTTGCCAATCAAACCGAGCACGCCCAGTGGCGCGAACTTCATAACAAACATGGTGATCAGCATCATCGTCTCAAATACTCCCTGCCAGAAGTCTTCGAGCACACTGCGCTTTTCTTTGGCCACCTGCATCATGAAATAACCAAAGAGAATTCCAAAGGTAATTAAACCGAGCATCTGCCCATCAGCGGCCGCTGCGACAATATTGGGCGGCAACATGCGCAAAAATACCGCGGCAATATCGCCGGTGCCACGCCCTTCAACCAGTGCTAGTTTGCTTTGCACAGCCGCATCATCACTGAGGGCGAGCAAATCTTTTGCCGGCTCACCGTCGACAATGCCCGGAGCAATTAAATTTACAAAAAACAAACCGACCATGATCGCGGCAAAACTTGAAAACACATAAAACAGCAAACTTTTACCGCCGAGCCGGCCCAAATCTCGCTGCCCGGCTATGCCACTAACCGCACAAATAATTGACGCCAGTACCAACGGCACCACAACCATCTTCAGGCCGTTTAAAAACATCGCGCCGATAAACGCAAATACATCGTGCAGGTTCACCCCTAAAACGACTGTCGTCTGATCAAAGCTAAATGAGAAAATACCAGCGAGCAGCTTGAGCAGCACCGGTAGCGCAATGGCGAGTAAAATCTGCTGATAGAGCGGAAGTTTAAGCACAGTTTTTCCTTATTCTGATCTTTGAGTCAGTGAGTCTTTAAATTTCTGAGCCGGCTTAAAGCGCGCCTGATAGTGCCCGGCAATTTCGATTGGCGCTCCGGTAGCGGGGTTACGCCCCTGACGCGATTTGCGCCAGCTGCGCTCAAAAGAGCCAAAACCGAGTAAATTAACCCGATCGCCGCGAGCCAGCGCCATTGTCAACTGTTCGATCAGCGCCTCGAGCACTAACTCGGCCTCAGCTTTAGTAATGCCAGCCTGAACAGCAAGCTGCTGTAAAAGTTCGCGCTGTTTCAAAGGCGCCTCCACATCGTCGATTATTAGAGCATAGCGCCACACGTATTCCAAAAACAGCAATTCTAAGGACGAGAAATGCCCAGCTAGCCTCACAAAGCTTTAGCTCAACACAGCTCTGCGCTATGCTCGCCGCAAACACTAGCAAAGAACACTATGCAAGCACGACAAAAGCTCGGCGCCTACGCAGCGCTGATGCGCCTCGATCGCCCTATCGGTATTTATTTAGTTTTGTGGCCAACACTCTGGGCCCTATGGCTGGCCGCTGATGGCGTGCCCGACTGGCGCAATCTCGCCATTTTTATTGCCGGAGCCATCTTAATGCGTTCGGCCGGCTGCATTATTAACGATTTTGCCGACAGGAACTTCGATGGCTATGTCGAGCGCACTAAAAACCGCCCACTGGTGCTGGGCCTGGTCAGCAGCAAAGAAGCTCTGATTCTATTTAGTTTGCTGTGCAGCGTCGCGTTTTGCTTGGTTTTGTTTACCAACAAGCTCACCGTATTGCTGAGCTTTGCCGCCGTCGGCCTCGCCTCGCTCTATCCGTTTGTTAAACGCCACAGTCACCTGCCCCAGGTCGTTCTCGGTGCCGCTTTTGCGTGGTCCGTGCCAATGGCTTTTGCCGCACAAAACAATCACCTCGACGCGCGCTGCTGGTTGCTCTACACCGCTGTGCTGCTCTGGACTGTCGCCTACGACACGTTTTATGCAATGGTCGATAGGGACGACGACATAAAGATTGGCGTGAAAAGCACGGCGGTACTGTTTGGCGACGCCGACCGTATGATTACCGCATTTTTACAGTTCACCGTCATTTTTGCCCTGGCACTTGTCGGCCAACGTTTTGAACTCGGTGGCATCTATAAGCTCAGTGTTGTCATCACCGCACTGTTATTTTTATATCAGCAATGGCTGATACGAGCGCGCGAGCCGAGTTTATGTTTTAAAGCTTTTTTACATAACAATTTTGTCGGAATGACAATATTTGCCGGCATTGTGCTCGATAAAGCATTTATTTAGACACTTTCATGACAGTAAAACTACAATTGTCATAAAATCGTAACCTTCGCTTTATTAAATTTGCTCCACGGCGAACTTCGATGCCATCCAGCAGTAGAGCAGAGCAATGAATCAAAAAACTATCCTGATAGTAGATGACGAAGCCCCAATCCGGGACATGTTACGTGTGGCCCTGGAAATGGCCGAATACAAAGTGCTGGAAGCAGCCGACGCCAAAGAGGCGCACGCCGTCATTGTCGACGCCCAGCCAGACCTAGTGCTGCTGGACTGGATGATGCCCGGTACCAGCGGTATTGAGTTGGCGCGACGACTCAAGCGCGACGACCTGACGCAAAATGTGCCGATTATCATGCTGACGGCCAAAGGCGAGGAAGATAACAAAATTCAGGGCCTCGAAGTCGGCGCCGATGACTACATCACCAAACCTTTCTCGCCGCGCGAGTTGGTCGCCCGCCTCAAAGCTGTTCTGCGCCGCACCCAGGCCGTCAAGCCAACCGAGCCGATTCACGTCGACGGCCTCTGCCTCGACCCTATCAGCCACCGCGTTACGATCAACGACAAGCCCATTCAAATCGGCCCCACCGAATACCGCCTGCTGGAGTTTTTCCTGACCCATCAGGAGCGTGTCTACAGCCGCAGCCAACTGCTTGATCACGTCTGGGGCTCCAACGTTTACGTTGAAGAACGCACCGTCGATGTCCATATTCGCCGCTTGCGCAAAGCCTTAACCCTTGAAGATCACGACCGTTACATTCAAACTGTGCGCGGCGCGGGTTACCGCTTCTCCAACAAGATTGCAGCCGCTGCAGATTAATTGCTAGCCGCTGCTTAAAGAACGAGCTATATGCGCAAAGGTTTGGCCACTGAGCTTCAGTGGTTTGCTGTCTATGTCTGTGCGATTGTTTTTGTCGGCCTGTCTTTTGACCTAGGTCGGGAAGCCGCTATTTTTGCACTGTTGAGTTACGCCCTCTGGCTGTTCCGCAATCTCGGCCGGCTCGAAGCCTGGATTGCTGACGCCCGCATCAGCCGCCCGGGGAAAAACCAGTTTTTTGGTATCTGGGGGGAAATGGCCGACGACATCAAGTTGATGAATCAGCGCCACGAAAAAGATAAATTGCGCCTGCAGACGGTGGTCAGCCGGGTTCAACAAATGACTTCCGCACTGCACGACGGCGTTATCCTCGCCGACAGCCGCGCAAATATCGAATGGTGGAACGACGCCGCCAACACCATGGTGGGTCTGCGCGAAGTGGACCTCGGCCAACGCATTACCAATATCCTGCGCGAACCGCGCTTTCAGCACTACTTTGACGCCGGTGAATACCGCGAGCCTCTCGAAATTGAAAGTTTTCGCAACGAGGGCCAGCGCCTGTTATTTCAGGTGCACCCATTCGGCGCCGGCGAGCGTTTGATTATCGTGCGCGATATCACCCGCGTTGCCAAACTCGAGCAAATGCGCCGCGACTTTGTCGCCAATGTCAGTCACGAGCTGCGCACACCGCTAACCGTGGTGCGCGGCTATGTCGAAACCCTGATGAGCGTGCCAGAGCTGAACCCGCTGATGCAAAAAGGGCTTGAGCAAATGCACGAGCAGGGCCTGCGTATGACGTCGCTGGTCAACGACCTTATCACCCTAACCAAACTCGAGACAGACGATCGATCCGGCCAAAACGAGCTGGTCGATTTAAACCGCCTCGGCGGCTTAATTATCAACGACGGCCGCGCCATCGCAAACCTCGATCACACACTGGTCAACGATATCGAAACAGGCTTAAGCCTGCGCGGCAACGAAAAAGAACTGCGCAGCGCAATCAGTAACCTGGTGTTTAATGCCGTAAAATACGCCTCGGGCGATACCGGTAACGCCTGCACCATTCGCCTTAGCAGCGAACGCAGTGGGCCAATGTTCCACTTACATATCAGCGACGACGGCGTCGGCATTGATCCCAAGCACATCCCCCGGCTGACCGAACGCTTTTATCGTGTTGACGGCGGCCGCTCAAGCGGCGCCGGCGGAACAGGCCTCGGCCTGGCCATTGTTAAACACGTACTGCTGCGCCACGACGCCATTTTGCGTATCGCCAGCCGCCCCGGTGCCGGCTCGACTTTTAGCTGTAGTTTTCCAATTGAGCGCCTTGTTGTTGCCGAAAAAAACCAAGCTCCCAGTGCAGTGGCGCCCTAAACAGGCCCTCTAAACCCGGGGCTTAAGCTCAGCCAAACGCCTTTGAGGGGTCACTTTGCAGATACAGAGCCTCACCGAGCTTAGCGATATTAAAGCCGAGCAGTGGAATACACTTTGGCCGGACGACTATCCATTTTGCCGCTATGAGTTTCTGCAAGCGCTCGAACAAAGTGGTAGTGTCGGCGGCGATTCCGGCTGGCAAGCGCAGCACTTAGTCGCTTTCGATAACAGCGGCAAACTCTGCCTGGCGCTGCCGCTGTACCTCAAGCAGCACAGTTATGGCGAATATGTATTTGACTGGGCCTGGGCCGATGCCTATCAGCGCTATGGCCTTAACTATTACCCAAAGCTTATTAACGCCGTTCCGTTTACGCCAAGCTGTGGCCCGCGCTGGGCCTGTTCAGCCGACTTTGATCAAACGCTGATACTGCCGGCCTTAGTCGAACTGGCAAAAACAAATAATTGCAGCGGTGTACACTGCTTGTTCCCCCGAGCCAATCAACGCTCAAACAACAACTCAAATAAGCCAGGCCCCGCTGATTTTCGCCAACAGCACTTTATCGAGCGCCGCGGCACCCAGTTTCACTGGTTTAATCACCACTACACAAGCTTTGACGACTTTCTGCAGCAGATGAGCTCGCGCAAGCGCAAAAACATCAAAAAAGAACGCCAGAAAAGCGCGGCTTTTGAACTGCGTTTTAACTCGGCAAGCGAGTTAAATGAACAGGATTGGCGCAATTTTTACGAGCTTTATCAGCGAACCTACTTAAAGCGCAGCGGCCACCTGGGCTATCTCGGCAAGGAATTTTTCTTAACTATCGCCGAGCAGCTCGCAGATCAGGTACTGTTGTGCCAGGCCATATTAAACGGCCAGCCCGTTGCAGCGGCGATGTACTTTCGCGATCAACACACCCTCTACGGACGTTACTGGGGTTGCCGGGAGGAATACGACGGCCTGCATTTTGAGTGCTGTTATTACCAGGGCATCGACTACGCCATCCGCGAGGGTTTAGAGCGCTTTTGCCCGGGGGCCCAGGGTGAGCATAAAATTCAGCGCGGATTTGAACCCGTACTGACACAGAGCTGGCACTACTTAAACGAAGCTGCGTTCAAACCGGCAATCGAAACGTTCTGCGCGCAAGAGCGCCAGCACAATCTGCACTACCTCAACCAAGCCAGGACTTACCTGCCTTACAAAGAGGGTTTTAACTTAAGTCGGGCGAGCTGTTTAATCGAGCCGGATTCTGATCTGGGCTAAAGCGGCTTAGCCCGGCTCGGCAGTGCTTTCTTGCCATATCGCCAGCTCGTTGCCACTGGGCTCACAAAAATGGAAACGGCGGCCGCCGGGGAAGTTAAAGATTTCTTTGCATATAGTGCCGCCACAGGCGATAACTTCGGCGTAGCTCTGCTCTAGATCATCGCTGTAAAACACCATCAAAGGAGCGCCCTCTTCATAAGAGGCGCGCATCGAAGCGCGATAAAAACCACCGCTTAACACACCGTCGTTGAAATCCATATAGTCGGGACCGTAATAGGTAAAACTCCAACCAAAGAGTTTTTTAAAAAAGGCCTCGGTCGCCTCGAGATCGCTGGCGACAAACTCTATGTAATTGATTTTGTGATGTCTATGCACACTCTACCCCCGCAAAGCCGCGCTGTCACCGCCGCTTAATTGATTAACAATAACCTGTGCAACAAGTACTTAAGCAAGCGTTTTTTTTGTCAAAAAAAACACATCCTCGGCGTGATAGCTGAGCTCGGCATCAAACTCGCTGGCCAGCCAACTCAAGGTTTGTTTCGAAAAAAAGCTAATATGTGTTGCATCGTTTTTGTAGTGCCAGCGCGAGAAGGCCTCGCGATCAATCACCAGTTTACTCATCAGAGCCAGCATACCGCCGGGCTTTAGCAGGGCCCAAAGGCGGCGCAGTTCTGCACCGGGCTGACTCAAGTGTTCGATCACTTCCGTCGCGCAAATGAAATCATAATGCATACACAGGCTTTCAGATACATTAAAATAATAGACGTCATAAAGCCTTACGTTCATACCGGCTTGCTCGAGCATGCTTGCCAGCGCCGGCCCGGGGCCGCAGCCAAAATCTAGCCCCTGTGCTCCCGGTTGCAGCCGCGCCAGCAGCGGCTCGGCCAAACGATTTAAAAAACGCCTGTATCCCGGGTCATCGACTTCGTTTTGATGCAAATCGTACTCAGCTTTTTCAGCCTCGCGGCTGAGCTGATACTCGCTTGCGACCCACACCAGATAACAGCGCTGGCAGCGCTGGTAAGCGCGGCGCTTATCGACATAAAAATCTAGCTGGGAAGGGCAACTACACAGGGGGCAAACTTGGCTCATCGCCCCAGTTTGAGCATTTGAGGCAGACAAAGCAAGGCAGCCTGGGCAAAGGCACAGGGCTTGACTATGGTTAGTGAGAAGTAACGGAATCGACGATGACGATGTATAGCTTACGCAGTGTTCGCGAAGCGCAACGAGGCGCCGGACTGAGCAAACATCAAAGTTTGCGCTGCCTTGTTGATGGTGAAGAGCGCCTGCTCTGTGATCACTACGAGCGCCCCCATGTTGGCCACGAAATTGAGATTGTCGATCTCAGCGATGCCAGCGCCAGCCTGCATCTGGTCCACCACCGCAAAGCCGGGCGTGTACTGACAGAAATCTCCATGCTTTCCCGCCAGCGCAGCTGGACTATCGAAAACGATCGCCTGCTCGACGACCAGCAAAACACCGTGGCCGTGCTGAGCAAAGTCGGCCCGCATTTTCGCTCGCTGCTTGAGCAGATCGCCGAGCTCGAGAGCATGAGCAAAGTTGTCACCGATGAACACAAACGCCGCGTACAGGTGGCGATGTTCAAAGCTCCCGAGCCCGACTACAGCGGCATAGACAAAGTTGTGCAGCTATTTCGCAACCCGCGCGACACAGAGCTCGCCCGCTTTAAAGTATTGGCCTGGCCAGAAAGCCCGAGCTTGGCGCTGGCCATCGTCATGCTGCAGCTTATTAATCAAGGTGAAGGGCAGGGCTGATCAATCAAACTTTTTTGGCCGTGGTGACTGAGTTGGCTCATCGGCTCAAAACCTAAACTGCGAGCTTTGCCAACGTCATCTTCACTGACACTGACAACGTGAACATTGAGATCTTTTAAGCCGCATTGCATCGCAACCATGCCGTCTATGCGCGCGCAGCGGGCGGCGCCAACCTGTATTTTTTGCTGCGTTAACAAAGCCTTGCTTTGCTCGAGGCTTCGCGGCGGCTGCTCACACTGCAGCGCACCGTCATCGATATACAGCTCTACCAGCGTCACCGGTGCTGTGGGTTCGCTGTTTTTTGCGCAGGCTGCCAAGGTCAGCGCCAATATAAACGGCAGGTATTTCAATGTAGATCTCCTTGCTCGGCTTCGCGGCTGATAAACTAGCGCCACGATGGCCAAATTAGTCTTGTTAAACAAACCCTACGATGTGCTCTGCCAGTTTCGCGACGATCAGGGCAGGGCAACCCTTGCCGACTATATAACCGATAAACGCTTAAACAAAGTTTATCCGGCTGGGCGTTTAGACAGAGATAGCGAAGGTTTGGTGCTGCTCACCGACAACGGCCAGCTGCAGCATCAAATTGCCAACCCCACACAAAAAACAAGCAAAGAGTACTGGGCTCAAGTCGAAGGCCAAATAGACAGCCGGGCCCTTGCTAAGTTGCGTCAAGGGCTCGAATTAAAAGACGGGCCGACACTTCCAGCTGGGGCCGAAAGCTTAATTGAACCGCAGCTGTGGCCGCGCAGTAAACCCATACGCGAGCGCAAAGCCATTCCCACCAGCTGGCTCAAGCTCGAACTGCGCGAGGGTCGCAACCGGCAAGTCAGGCGCATGTGTGCCGCGGTTGGTTTTCCGTGCCTGCGCTTAGTGCGCGTGCGAGTCGGCAACTGGGATTTAAGTGGTATCGAAACACCCGGCGACTACAAAGTGCTCGAACTCGCCGAACCGAGCCCTCGCCAGCGGCCGAGCGCTGAAGCAAGACAAAAGCAGCATGCAAAACAGCGCAGCAAGGCCGGCAAAAAAGTCGGCCAAAAAAGAAACAGCAGCGCTAAACAATCAAAAAAACAAAGAGCAAAATAACCATGAAATACTGGCGACGCTATCTGTTTATCAGCAGCAGCCTGCTGCTCAGCCTCGGTGTTTTTTACCTCGCCTGCTGCTGGTATTTTAGTGAGCAAATTCTGAAGCCGGCCTACGACGCCGGCGCCCTCGCGCAGATACAGCGCCTCGAAGTGCGCGACGATATTCAGCGCATTCAGCTGCCCAGCCCCGCCGGCGGCGTTATCGACGCCTGGTATATACGCTCCGACAACAGTGCTCCGTGTGTACTTATCTACAACCACGGCTGGGGTGAGCAGCGCCTGCAGTCCGACAAATTTCAGCCGGCCTTTGCCGACTTTAACTGTGCACAGCTGCGCTACGATATGCGCGGTCACGGCCGCCGCTACGGCGAGAGCGTAGGCGGTGGCCAGCTCGAAAAACTAGAGTTGCTCAGCTTGCACCAATGGCTGCAAGAACAGCACGGCTACAGCGAACAACAAATCGGCTGGTTTGGCTTAAGCTGGGGTGCAGCAACGGTACTGCAGGCGGCCGCACTCAATGCTCAGCCGGCTTTTGTTGTTGCCGACAGCCCTTTTCAGGACTGGCAGAGCGCCATCTTCGAGCGCGGCGCGCGCCAGTATGGCAGCTGGGTGCACTGGTTTCGCTCCGGCGTTAACTTGGTGTTGCAGCTGCGCGCCGGTGTTCGCCTGGAGCGCGCCGACACGCGTGCAGCGGCAGCTTTTATTCAGGCGCCGGTGCTGCTTATTCACTCGCAATCAGACGCCGCCACAGACAGCCAGCAGAGCGTCAATATCGCCGCGGCAATGAAACAGGCCCACCAATTTGAACACACAAACTGGGGAGCGGCCCACGGCGACGATATCACTGTACAACCCGAGGCCTATCGCCAAATCGTCTACACCTTTATCAACAAATACGCCTCGGGTTTTGGCCAGAAAAACGACGGCTAAGCGGTATTCGCAAGCGGGCTCGACTTTGAGCGAGATCAAATTAGCTCAGATTAACTAGCGCCTGCTGCGCCGGGCTGCAAGACAAGCGGCTAACTGTGAATGGGCTCACTTAGAACTTGTGTATGCACAGCTAGACTGGGCACCCTCCCATTCAAGACCGACATTCTGCGCATGAAAGCTTACGCTGTTGTTATGCCTTTAATTGCTGCCCTGACACTCAGTGCCTGTGGCGGTGCCAGCACCACCTCTGCGCTTAACTTAAGCAGCCCAAGTCCAGTGGCGAGCCCAACTAGCAGGCCGAGCAACCAACCCAGCACAGAGCCATCTGAGCCAGCCCAGCCGCAGCCCAGCACCGCAGCGAGCCCGGCACCGCAGCCGAGCCCAACAGTCAGCCCTGCGCCCAGCCCCAGCCCAGCGCCGAGCTCAAGGCCGCAACCCAGCCCAAGTGGCGATCCGCAGCCACTCGACAGCGATAACGACGGTGTGCTCGACAGCGAAGACGCCTTCCCCAATGACGCCAGCGAATGGAGTGATCTCGACGGCGACGGCCGAGGTGATAACAGCGATCCCGATATCGATGGCGACGGCGCGCCCAATAGCGAAGACCTCGCCCCGCGAGATAAAAACTTAAGTTTTGACAGTGACGGCGATGGTCTTGCCAACGAGGTCGACAGCGACGATGACAACGATACTTATCTCGACGAGCAAGATGCCTTCCCGCTCGATGCCAGCGAGTGGCTCGACAGTGACGGCGACGGTATCGGCAATAACAGCGACCCGGATATCGACGGCGACGGCCTGGCTAACGGCGCCCATACCGGCTCGGAACAAGCCGCCATTGATGCGGGCCTCGACGCCGACGACGACAACGACGGTTTAAAAAACCATATCGATGCACTGCCCAAAGATCCAAATGAATTCCTCGATAGCGACAAGGACGGTATCGGTAACAACCACGACAGCGACGATGATAACGACGGTTATATCGACGAGCTTGATGCCTTCAGCAGCGACCCCGACGAGTGGGCCGACAACGATGATGATCGCGTTGGCGACAACTACGACCGCGACGACGACAACGACGGCTACAACGACGACGAAGATATCGCACCGCTCGACGCCAATGTGCCCGAAGCGCAAACACAGCTGTGCGACAACCCCAATGTCGAACTCAAAGACATCAACACGCTTGTCGATTTTATCAACCTAATGCCCAAGCCACTGACCTTGCCATGTTTTGTACAGGCGCTGCCGCGACCGATGTATATCAATGCAACGTCTAACCCTTTTAGCGCACAACCGGCCATTCAGGGCGAAAAAAACCCGCGGGTCTTTATTCGCTACAACACAAAGTTGTATTTATCGATCGTCACAACAGTTGATAAAGACAAGCCCAAAACGTTGCTCGAAATGAGTGAGGTCACCCGTGACGGTCGCTCGATTAAAGCCGAGCTTATTTTTCCAATTAATGATGAAATTAATTACGGCAGCCCATTTGACCATATCCGCATGGTTGAAGGCGGCAGTGTTTGCATTGGCTGCCACGCCAGAGAAGAACAGTACGATGTGCGAGACGGCATCAGCACGTTTGAAAGCATCGCCTTAAAAACCACAGACACAACACGCGTCAGCCCAAGCACCATGCGCGAGGCGAGAAACTTCTGCGATAAAAGTGAAGACGCCTTCCGTTGTGAAATGTATCGCGCAATTTTTGACCACGGCCGCGTTTACGGTTTTAATTTCCCGAACACCTTTGCTGAACTTCGCTAACAGTAGCTCAAAGCGCGAGCATGAATTAGCGCACAGTATGAGCTAAAAATTAATGCGCTTGGGTTTGCGTAAAACAGCGCTTCTGGGCCCACACGCCGTGCTAAGTACTTGATAAGAAATAAAAATAATTTCCAGTTTTAATAATAGCCGCTTAAAGTCCCTTAGACTTTTTGCGGTGACAGACAAACTCGAGTGTTTTACCGTGACAGCAGCTTAACTCTATAATCACGAGCACCCGAGAAAAGTGCCTTAAAAACAATAAATCGGGATTAATCACCCGCACCGTATTTGTGACTTAAATGGTTTCAATTAAAGAAGTTGCGCGAGTTGCCGGCGTTTCTATCGCAACTGTTTCTCGCTATATCAACAACCCAGACTTGGTTAAAGATGCCACACGCAAGCGCGTACAAGCGGCGATCGAACAAACAGAGTACTCGCCAAATACGCTTGCCCGAAACTTCCGTTTAGGCAAAAGTGGCATCGTGGTTGTGGTCGTGCCCGAAATAGGCGACCCGTTTTTTGACGCCGTTATGCAAGGTATTAATGAAGTTGCCAAAGAGCAGCACTACAACATACTTATTCGCGAAACCCGCAGTGAAAGCATCAGTGCGGAAGAATACAATCAGATGATTTTCTCCAAACAAGCCGACGGTATTATTCTGCTTGCAAGTAGCTGCCCGTTTAATCCGGGCACACAAAAAACTCAACAACCGATTATTGTTTGCTGTGAGAGTGTTAATCCCGAGCTCAGTAGCTACCCGAGCGTACGTATCGACAACAGCGCCGCAGCGCACGAGGCGACTAGCTATTTAATCCAACAGGGGCACAAGCGTATTGCGTTTATTTCCGGCGACCAAAACTCCCTACTGACCGTCGACCGCGAACGAGGTTATCGCCAGGCCATGCAAGACGCGGGCTTAACGATTGAAAAACAGTGGCTAGTCGAAGGCAAAATGGATTTAGACGGCGCCCGCAGTGCCACGCGCCAGTTGCTTGCTTTACAGAAGCGCCCGAGCGCGATTTTCTGTGCAAACGATCAAATGGCGATGGCCGCCATGCACGAAATCAAACAGGCCAAACTGCGCATACCCGAAGATATCAGCGTGATGGGTTTTGACGATATACGCTACGCCGAGATCGTCGACCCGCCGCTCAGCACCATTGCCCAGCCGGGTGCAGCCATTGGCAAACAAAGTATGCTCCGGCTGTGCCAAGCCATAGCCGGGAACAATATCGGTAGCGATGCAGAAATCGTCGCCCACAAACTGCTTATTCGCCACTCCACCGGCCCGGCGCCAAGCGTGTAACTGCCCCGATGAAATAATTAAGCACTGCGCAGTATTTCCGCCAACTGTTTCACCACTGGCGCAGCGCGACTTTGATCGGCGAGTACCAAACGAATACTAATGTGCCTCTCGGCCGGGTTTTCCATCGCCAGGGCCACAAGTTCGCCGCTTTCTAGTTCCGCTTCTATGCGCTCTTTCGGCAAAAAAGCAAAACCTAAGCCCGCCTTCACCGCTTCGACACTGCTGGCAAAATGGCTGACCGTCAAACGCTGCTCGGAAGATTGCCAACCCGCCGTCTGCTCTCGACGCCGGCCGCTGTCGCGCACAACGATTTGCCGCTGCGAGGCGAGATCGGCTTCGTTCAAATTCTGCCTCTGCGCCAACTCGTGTTTGCATTCAACCACCGGCAGCATCTGCACCGGCCACAGCGGCTCGCTCAAAAAACCCGGTGGCACCGACGGTGTCAGCGCGATATCGGCGCGCGCTTCAAGCAGGGCTTCGTCAGTGCCGCTCAAGGTCGTTTCCAGCAAACGCAGGCGCACATAGGGCTGGCACTCAGCAAAGGCCGCGAGCGCTTGAAACAGGCGCTGCATGGGGCACAGTGCGTCAACTGCAATGCTGATCTCACTTTGGCCGCCGTGCGCCAATACCTCGGCAGCTTTGTCTATTGCACAGGCTTGTTCGAGTAGGGCACGGGCTTGGCGGTAGAGCATCTGGCCGAGCTCGGTCAGCTCGGCCTTGCGCCCGACCATCTTGAGTGCCGGCGCCGGCAAGCGCTGCTGCATAGTGTTCAGCGTATAACTAACACTGCTCTGGCTTTTATTTAAATGCTCAGCGGCCGCGGCAAAGCTGCCTTGCTCAACAACAGCACAAAAGGCCGCCCACTGCTCCAGATTAATAGTCGGTAAAGGCATATATCAAATATTTAGATGTTTTAGTGCTAATTATTCGCACCATCAATCTAATTTTCAAGATTAAACTAGCTGTAAATCTTGAGTAGCCACTGTCGTGGCAGTTAAACAAACGAGGGCAACGCGCCATGAACATTCTTCGTATCGATTCAAGCATTACCGGTGAAGCCAGTAAATCCAGCCAGCTCAGCGCTCACTTAAGCCAGCAACTGCAACAGCAGCACCAAGCCAGCGAACGCTATCGCAACGTCGCTGCCGAACAACTGCCGCACTTTGACGGCAGCACCTTAGCGGCCATCGCCGCCGGAGAAGCCAAACTCGCCGACGAGCTGATCGCCGAAGTCACACAGGCCGACGTTATTATTATTGCCGCGCCGATGTATAACTTCGGTATCAGCAGCCAGCTTAAAGCCTGGTTTGACCACATCGCCCGCGCAGGTGAAACCTTTGCGTACACCAGCGAGGGCCCCAAAGGCTTGTTAACTGGCAAAAAAACCTATGTTGTCAGTACCGCCGGCGGCAAACACAAAGGTAAAAGCTCAGACCTTGTCACACCCTATGTTAAGCAGATGTTGAGTTTTGTTGGCCTCGATGACGCTGAATTTATCTACGCCGAAGGCCTGGCAATGAGCGATTTCAAAGACAGCGCCATCGGCGATGCCAAAGCCCAAATCGAGGCCTTAGTTGAGACCTTGGCTGCATAAATGATGCAGCCCAAGGCCTGTTAACCTTGTTGTATCAAGCTAAACAATACACAGGAGCCCAACGTGAAAACCGTTCTTGAAAAACTGCGAGCACAGGCGGCCAGTGACGGCAACGGTGTCAAATTGATGCGTGTCTTTGGCGGCCATCAGCCCGAGCGCTTTGACCCGTTTTTAATGCTCGATGACTTTGGCTCCGACAGCGCTGACGACTATATAGGCGGCTTTCCCGCCCACCCCCATCGCGGTTTTGAAACCATTACTTATATGTTGCAGGGCAAGATGGAACACCGCGACCACATGAATAATGTCGGCCTACTTGAAGACGGCGGGCTGCAGTGGATGACGGCCGGCCGCGGTGTTATCCACTCAGAAATGCCCCAACAGAGCCAGGGTAAGATGCACGGTTTTCAGCTCTGGCTCAACCTTCCGGCAGCTAAAAAAATGCAAGCGGCGCGCTACGAAGATGTCGCTGCGGCGAACATTCCCAATTACAAACTAGAGGGTTTAACAATTAAAGCCCTGGCCGGGCGCGCAGAAATAGACGGGCAAAAAATCGAGGGTTATTTTCAAGTAGAAGATACCGAAGCCCTGTATTTAGACCTGCACTTAGAAGCTGACAAAAATTTACGGCTCGACTTAAACCCCGGCCTTAACACCCTGGTTTATGTTTACGATGGACAAATAAAAATCGCTGAGACCGAAATTCACCGCCAAGAACTTGCTAGGTTGAGCTACGAAAATGGAGAGCAGAAACTCGAAATACAAAGCACAAAAGATAGCAAAATACTGCTGCTGGCCGGCCGACCGCTGCGCGAACCTATCGTTCAATACGGGCCTTTTGTCATGAACAGTATCGAAGAGATAGAACAGGCCTTGCGCGACTATCGCGAAGGCCAGTTAGCTGCTAATGCCGTTAACAGTGGCCCTTAGCCGACAGCCTGTTGCAGGCGTTGGTTTTTCATTTCTATCAGTTTGCTGATTTGGCCCATCGATGCAAGCATCAAATATGCAGCCTGTAAAAAGCCTTTGCTGTGCAACTCGGCGAGTTTACTTTGCTCTAATGCCTGTAAGTTTTCTTCATGCACAGTATAAAGGCCGTCATAGCTTTTTTCTTCGCCGTTAACAAAAGCGACATTTATTTGCGCCGGTTCAATTAAATCTAGCTCGGCAAGGCTCTGTACAAAACGCTGGCTTATATCCATGCCGCCGACAAGTTTTGCTAACAGTTGATTTATTTGCGTCAAATAGGGGCTCGGGCTACCGTCGCCATTAAACAAAAGCTCGCCCATATCGTTTTGAACACGCTGACTACTAAGATCGATGCTAAGTGCCGCGCTTTTTTTATCACCAGCGGCATCGCTTGCGTAAGATATAACAAAGGGCTGGCGGCGAACGTGCAAAGGCAGATAACTTGCACTCCACTGACGGCCGTTAAGATAAAGGTTCTCACCCGGCTCAAAACCCAATAACGCAAACAAAGAGAACTGACCGGTCTGCTCATCTTTCATCAGCACGATAGGGTAGTCGAGCACCAAACTTCTTAACTCATCGGCGACAACCGGTACAAAGTGTACATTCTCGCCAAACTCTGCGCCGCGCCCGGTAATAACTTTAAGCTGGCTGTGCTTGCCTGCATCTAATACTTCAATATTGTTTTTCATACTTTTTGCAAACCGTATTCTTTTATTTTATTTATCAACTCCCGGTTAGTTGGCAAGTGCTGAACTAATTGCTGAGTTAACATTTTATTTTTTTGGAAACTTTCCATGGCTAGTTTTCTTCTAGACTCAGAGCGCTCTAAAAAACTCGCCTGGGTCTCAAAGCCCATGCCATATAAAACATACTGATAGCTCGCAGCGGGAAACACTTCTGCTGCGTGATCAAAATCATCGTGCCAGGGGCTTTGATAAGTCCACAGCTCCATCAGCTCTTGTAAGCTATCGGGGATGGTAGCTTTGTTGCGGTTATCAATCCAAAAATCGTGGTCATCGCGTTTGCTAACAATGTAGTGCAACTTGAGAAAGTCGATAATACGCTGCCAGCGATAGCTAAACGTCTTATTAAAGCGCTTTGCCACAATAGACATCGCCGCGCGATTTGCCGGCAATTGCTCGGCAATCATCTGCGCCGACATCTCAACCAGTACTAAAGCCGAGGCTTCAAGCGGTTCTAAAAATCCAGCAGAGAGGCCGATAGCAACACAGTTTTTATGCCAGAACTTTTCGCGATGGCCGGGCTGGATCAATATTTTTTTATAGTCAAGTTTATCGGCGTCGGCACCGCTGGCTTTTACATAAGCGCGCAGCTTGTCGGCGGCTTCTTGTTCGCTGCAGTAATCGCTGGCATATACATGGCCAACCCCGCGGCGCGAAGACAAGCCGATATCCCAGATCCAGCCGGCATCTTGCGCCGTTGAAATAGTGTGTGAAGCAATAGCGCTGTTCTCGTCCGGGTAAGGCACTTGCACAGCCAGGGCCGTATCCAGGAACAGTGTGTCTTTACACGATTTGAACGCTACCTGATAGTGCTGACCGAGCAGCAGTGATTTAAAACCGCTGCAGTCAATAAATAAGTCTCCGTCAATTTCACTACCGCTGGCACAGCTAAGCGAGCGAATGTCGCCATTGTCGGCGCTGTTTACGCTCAATACATCGTCGAGGATATGTTCAATACCGAGCTTATCGACACAGTGTTTTTGCAAAAATTTCGAAAAGGTGCCGGCATTTAAATGATAGGCGTAGTTGGCAACGCTGGCGTATTCTGGTGTGGTAATAAGTTTCGGTGCAAGGCCCAACTCACACAGCGCTTCCTGAGGGCAAACAGCTTCGGAAAAGCTCTGCCCGGCACCCTGGTCAAGCCAGTGCGGAGCTAAATTAATATGATTAAAATCTTGCGGAAGAATAAGCGGGTGATAATAAAAGTCGTTGTCGGCACCGCTGGTCCATTTAGCAAACTTGGCACCCTGTTTAAATGATACGTCGCACTCGCGAATAAAATCCGTTTCGCGAATTCCCATTTTCCTTAGGGTATTGCGCATAGTCGGCCAAGTGCCTTCCCCAACACCAACAATCGGCACATTTGGTGATTCAACCAGTGTAATACGCGGGCCCATATCACAGCTTTCTTTTATCTTAGCCGCCAGAGTACCTGCGGTCAGCCAGCCGGCCGTACCACCGCCGACAATTATTATTCTTTTCACTGTGCCATCCAGTTAAATACGTTTACAAAATAAATTTCTATAAAAAAGGCCGCCACTACTGTGGCGGCCTCACTACAACATCTAGTACCGGGTGGAGATCCTTTACTAGAACTTCATTGTGCCGCCAATGGTGTAGCGCGGCCCGTAAGTCTCATAGGATTCAACCTGGTTGGACCAGCGCCCATGCACCTGAGTCGGCTCATCAGTCAAGTTAACACCTTCCCAAAAGATGCTGAAATTATCAGTCAGGTCATAACTAATATTCGCATCAATCTGAGAATAAGCGGCAGTAAACTTGGGCTCGATCGGATTATTGCCGTCGTTGCCGGAATAGAACTTGTCGCGCCAGTTATAGGCAATACGCGCTTCAAAACCATGCTTGTCGTAAAAAGCAACCAAGTTAGCGGTATCACTCAAACCGTTGAGCGCAAAGTCATTGTCAAAGCTCTTGGGATCAAACTCATCTTCACCATCAACAAAGGTGTAGTTGGCGACAACACCAAAACCACTTTCACCAAATAAATGCTGAACATTGAGCTCGAGACCATCTACGCTTGTCGAGCGCTGATTGACACTGCGAGCCACATCAATTTGAACCACAGGGTCGCTAGGTTGAGATTGACAAGCGGTATTATCTTGCGCGGGGCAGCCTGGGCGTGGATTTACAGATGGATCGGTTACCGGGCCCTCAGGGCTCATTAGATCTTCTGTTGTTGTACTTAACCCAATGAAGTTATCAACGTCTTTCCAGAAATAACCGATCGACGCATAACTACCTTCGGCATAGTACCACTCAAAACTCAGATCAATATTATCTGACTTATACGGTACCAAATCTGGGTTGCCCTGGTTCGCCTGAAATACACCGGGACGTGCATCGGTAATACGCACTTCTCCGGGGTACAGCGCATCCAGGCTGCTGCGAGCGATAGTCTGGCTATAAGAGAAGCGGCCAACCATGCTCTCATTAAAATCTAGAGAGAAATCAAGGTTTGGCAACAACTCAGAATAACTTCCTTCATCTTCCAGCGATTGCATATCACCGTATATACGATCAAGCTGAGAAGGCGTTACGTAAGCAAAGCCAATAACGGGCTCCGCACGTGTTTTTGCGGTGACATCGGTCGACTCGTAGCGCAAACCAATATTTGCTTTTAACGGCATGTCGGCAACGCTCCACTCGCCGTCAAACGACACATAAGCAGCCAAAGTATCTTCTTCAACACCGTCGCGGAAAATCGTGCGCGTACCGGTTAAACCTTGTTCATCCACCATACGGATAAACTGGTTCACATCGTATTCGGCATATTTGTCAAAACCTCGTGCACCGTCAACAAAGAGAATATCAAGGTCACTGATATCCATCGCACCGCCGCGCAAAGCAAAGCTGCTCTCGGCGAGCTCGTTGACCGTAAGGTCATAAGCTGTGTGAGCCAAACCAAAGTTAACCGTATTTATGCCAAACATATCGGTGGATAAAATACCGCCAAACTGGAACTGCTGAATATTGTTTTCAACTTCGTATCCACGCTCTTGGTATAAGTCGGCCTGAAGGTTTTGCTTGGCGTAAGCACCGCCGCCAAGACGGCTGTCGTCAACATAGACAGCACCTTGGTCACCATCGAAGAAACCTGAAATATCCACAACTTCATCAAAGTTGTTTAAGTTGGCAATTTTCTCAGCCGGAAGCATGCCGGGGTTAGCGTGAGATGTTGAGTCGTGGGCATCAAAACTAAGGCTCAACGAGTCATTTACTTGCCACTCAACATTTAAACCAAGTGAGTCGTTATCGGTCTCGTAGTTGTATTCCCAAGCCCAGAAGTTCAGTGATTCATCATGGCGGTAGACTTTTTTGAGCGTGCCGTTACGGTCCGCAGTCGCAGCTGAGTAATTGTCAAACCAGTAAGAGGTTCGCGCCACTTCACCTTTATCTTCGATATTGGCAACGGTGTAATCCAAGCTGGCGACAACATTATCCGTCGGTGCAAACTGCAGAACCAACTGGCCATTCACCCGCTCGCGCTCGTAGTCGGCTTTCTGAATACCGTATTCAGGTGTGCTCCAAACCGCGAGATCGGGGTTTTGCTCGGTATCAATCTCACTGGTGTCGACTGGGCCAACAGCCCAAGGGTAGCCGGTATTCCAATACCAGCTCGTACCGCTTGTATCCTGATGGTAGTTTCTCTTTGAGTAAGAACCAGAAGCCATCAGACCCAAACGGCCTTCCATAAAGGTCTGGCTTATCATGCCGGACACTTCAGGGGTCATCGTATCGCCTTTGTCTGACTGAACACTGGTGTCGATAATGCCCTTGACACTAGCCCGGGCTACCAAGTCGTCAAAGTCAAAAGGCTTTGCCGTTTTCATGTTAATTGTGGCACCGATACCCCCCGACGGTACATGCGCCTTACCGGTCTTATAGACCTCAACCCCGGAAACACTTTCAGCGGCAATTTCTCTAAAATTGAAGCTGCGCGATACAGGTTCTGACGACAGGGCCGAGGAAGTCGGCATCTGGCGACCGTTGAGAGTAACTAGGTTAAAAGCGGGGCCAAAACCACGCACAGTAACCTGATTACCTTCGCCACGGGTGCGGTCTATCGATACACCGGTTATACGCTGCAGCGATTCAGCGAGGTTAGTATCGGGGAATTTACCAATATCCTCCGCCGAGATTGCATCGACAACCCCGCTGGATTCGCGTTTGACATCCATGGACTGAACCAGGGACTGGCGAATACCGGTAACTAATACTTCTTCTTCAACGCTATCTTGAGCCAGAGCAGATTGAGCGGTTATTGCTGCAAGCACTGCCACAGGTAGAGCCTTACGGCTAAAACACTTATTATTATTCACGTATTTATCCTTTCAGATTTGTGGGCCTCACATCTCCATCCAAGCGCCTACATCCTCGGCGCAGTACTACACCTGTGTCGGTGTAGGGCTTGAATCTGAATGGGCTGAAAGTACAACGAGCTTTCCCTCTTCCAGCTTGAGTAGCAACTTAGAGAAGGACGAGATTGATGTCAATCAGCAAATTTAGACTTAGCATTTGTTTCAACACAAAAGCCCATCAATCTGGTTTAAAGTGACAGCAGTTGTCTTGCCAGCAAATTTGTGTCGAAATAACGGCCAACAGCGCTTTTTGTTTATTTAACTAAGATGACGGAAATCAGATGAAAACGTTTCTAAGCACACTGTTAATGCTCAGTTTGAGTGCACTATCGTACGCCGAAGCACCGGCCAAAGAAGCGGCTTGTCGCGCCTGTCACGGCGCTGGCGGCGCTGAGCCCATTGCCCCGAGCTATCCAAAGCTCAATGGCCAAAACCAAGCCTATTTAGAAACATCAATGAAGGCCTACAAAAGCGGCGATAGAAAAGGCGGCATGGCGAGCATTATGACGGCACAAATGGCAACACTCAGCGACGCCGATATCAAGGCCCTGGCGGAGTATTACTCCAAGCAAAAGTAGCTTGTATCAGCACCTGTTACAGGTGCTAGATCAACAGGCCTAAGCCGCCCCCGAAGAAAAACGATAGCCGACATCGCGCACAGACAATAAAAATCTGGGCCTGCGGCTATCGTCTTCGATTTTACCCCTGAGCGTGTTCACGCAGCGGTCAACACTTCTGGCCGTTGTCAGTAAAGTGCTGTGCCAGACGGCATTCAAAAGCATCTGTCGCGTCAGCGCCTGACCATCTTTTTTCAAAAAATAGGCAAGCATGTTGTACTCTTTTGGTGTCAACTTAATCTCGCCTCGCTGTTTATGCATCAAGGTTTTGGCACTGAGATCGAGCTGAAACTCGGCAAAGGTATATAACTCTGGCTGCTTTTGTTTATAGCGGCGAATAAACGCACTGCAGCGTGCGTGCAGCTGAGCCATGCTAAACGGCTTAATAACATAATCATCGGCGCCGAGGTTAAGGCCGCGAACCACACTTTCCTCTTCACCTTTGGCGGTTAGCATAATTATCGGCGTATCAATATCGGCCTCGCGAATTGCGGCGCAGATTTCAAAACCATTCATCAGTGGCAACATCAAATCGAGCAGAATTAAATCAAACTGACCCGTTAACGCAGTTTGCAGAGCCGCAGGCCCCTCCATTTCAAAACTGACCTCATAGCCCTTGCCCGAAAAACTATCGCGCAAACCACGCATAATTGCGTAATCATCTTCGACCAGTAAAACTTTTGACTTTTCCATTATTGTTAATCCATTAGCGGCAAGAGCATGCGAAAACAACTGCCTTTACCTAATTGACTGCTCAGCTCAATGCGACCGCCGTGCAGCTCAACGATATAAGCGCTGATATATAGGCCCAGGCCACAGCCCTCAGTGCTGCGACTGAGCTGTTGCTCAACTCTGTAAAACTTCTCAAATACTTTTTCCTGATCAAGCTTAGAAAGGCCACAGCCGTTATCTGTAACCGAAAGTACAAGCTCTGAGTTAATACGCTCTGCAAGCAACTCAATCTTCTTTAATTTTGTAGAGTATTTATAGGCGTTCTCTAACAAGTTAAAGACAACCACAATCAGTTTATCGCGATCCCCATAAAAATCGATATCTTGCTCAAGAGGCTTAAAGCTAAACTCAACATCAGCTTGGTTTAATTTGAGTGACAGGCTGTTGACCACCTCATTTAACATCAGATTAACCGAAAAATAATCACTGTCGATATCGTAACGACCGCGATCTATACGAGAGAAACTGAGAAAGTTATTGACCAAACGAGTCAGGCGTTCGTTTTCATCACTGATGATGCGCAGGTAGTCTGCAAGCTTATCGCCTTTGGCTTCGTGCTCTTCAATTAAGTTATCGATTAAAATCCGAACTGAACTCAATGGTGTTCTCAATTCATGACTAACCGTTGCCATCATGTCATTTTTCAGTTCGTTGAGTTTTTCCTGCCGACGCATGCGCACAAATACGTAAATGGCCGAGGCACTTAACATAAATAGCAGGGCAAAACCGACAACGTAAAAACTTGACAGCCCCATAGAGCCAGAGCGAATTAGAGAACCGTGCCGATCCACATGTACTTGAATCACGTAAGCATCAAACGGAGAAGGAACACGCAGCTCAAAGGCGACACTGTTATTATTGAGCTGCGATGCCAAATCCACAATCTGTAGTCGACCGGAAAATTCGCCGTGCTGCTGCGAAAAATTTCGAGAAAGCTGCTCACTAAAATGCTGTTTATCAAGGAATATATTAAAACGGCCCTCATCACTACTGAGATTGATATACGAGCCACTAAGCGAGCTAAAATCCATATCCTGCTGATTGTGGCTGAGCTCATAATCTCGCCAAAACATATCCGCTTTTTTTAGCTGGAGTAAGACTTGCCCAAAGTGATATCCACGATCAAGCAAGCCTTCAAATACCAACTGCCGCTGACCGAGTGAGGACAAACTGGCCTCGTCACTTAATAGCTGCACAAGTTTTTCTTCGTCATCGGCAACTAATAGATCGAGCTCTGATAAACGCAGCACGGCATCCAAACGGGGGTCGCGGCCAAAATTATGGCTTTGCTGGGCATCCAGCTCAAAGTCGAGCATGGAGTGATAACGCTTAATTGCGGCATCTCGCTGATCTAATTTAATCAAACAGCGCGCCTCGGCCAGCATTGCCAGTAGCGCCTCAATGCCTTTACTGTGGCTGCTTATGCGCTGGTACAGGCTCAGTGCCGAGCGATAATTTCGCTGCTGAAACTCTTGAGCTTGTGCGCTAGACCACAAGAGTTGTTTGCGCTGAAAAGCCATATTGGAATGGGAGGGGTGAGGAGCAATCGCTTGAGATTTTTCATTCCACAGAACGGCACTGACAACCTCACTGTCAGCAACGATGCTTAACCAGGCGGCCTTTCCCTGCTCGTCGAGCTGGTCTTGATAGGACTGTAAACGATCTCGCCAAGTTGCCGAAAATTCACTGACGTGTACCTGAAGCTCTTTTTGATAAAGCAGCTCGAGCTTTTTTTTACTCGCCAAGCGTTCGCTCTCGGCCGAATGGTAGAGAAAAGTAATGGTGGCGATCACCGGCAGCGCCAAACCAAAGAAAAAAAAGATCGCCGCTGGTTGGATAGCGGCGATCAAAGATCGAAGCTTCAAGTGTTGAGCCTATTTACTAAAATTCTCTAATATCGCCTGATGATCATCTCGCTCGCTCTCAAAGGCTGCAACAGAGCTATTAAATACCAGGCTATAAAAAATAGGTTTGTCGCCTTTAATCCAGAGCCTGTCTTCAATAAAGTCGTGTCCACCCCCGGTAAAAGAAGCCTGATAACGAATCGCCTCACTGCCGGCAACACTGAGCAGCTGAAAACTATCTTTTTTGACCTCGTGGTTTGAAACAAAACCTTCGGCCCACTTTATCGACTCATCTGTTTTCTTGCTCAGCGGATCCTTGCTCCAGTCAAACTCATAGTCTTTTTTCCAGCCGAGCACTGCCGAACTGCGACCATCTTGGCTGTAGAAAAATGCGCGCTGACTTTCATCATTGCGGCCGTATACGGTAAAACCGAACCAGCCCGGAGGCAGTTCAAAGTTCAAATTTCGACTGGTATAACCCACTTTAAAATGGCTTGTTTGTTTGGCGGCATTGGAATCGGCAGAGCTCAGCACAAAACTTCCCATTTTGCCTTCGCCTTTTAAAGGCAAGCGGCGCTCGTCTTTGCCAACCCAGACTTGTTGCTGCCAGAGCACATCACCTTTATGGGAAAGGCTGGTAACTTGCAGAACCCAAGCCTCGACGCTTTTACCATCAAACTCCAGCTCAGCATTGCCGTCAGTCACTTTTATTTCAACATCGAAATAACCGATATTGCCCGGATAGATTGCTTTAATACGGGTTTCGTAGTGTTCGGACAGCGGCAGACGCCGGACAATCTCATCGATTTCAAGCCCCATATAGCTGTTATCTTCATACTCAAAATCGAATTTTTGCCCTCGGTGAGGGTTTTCAAATGTTACTTTGCCTTTATCAATATCGATTGTTGCGTAGACAATGCCATAAGAGCTGTTTTCATAACGAATCGGCGCACTGCTCTTTTCAAGGCTTTCGACTTCCTGGTGAGAAAACTGATTACTTTGGTCAGAGACAAATAAGATATCGGTCTGCCAGGCTCGCTCACCTTCGACTTCGGTCAAGGTTTTGGTGCGCACCGCATAACCAAAGGGGCGCTCTTCTAGGTTGTAGTTTGTAAACTGCAACACTTCACCATCTTGCCAGGGCACCGGCAGAAGCTCATCGGGGCTTAAATAGGGGCTGCGTCCCTGCTGAGACAAATAAGCCTGCACGCCGTCTATATCGCTATAGTCTTTCTTCAAGGTTTCATACAGCGCGTTCGCAATCAGCTCATCACCAAGCTGGACGTGGCACTGGGCGGCATTGAGCATCGAAAATGCAACGAGCTTTCTGTCCTCGGCATTTTCAATAATTTTGTTGTAGATAGCTAAAGCCGCATCCAAATCTCCAAGCGTTTGCTGCTGATAGACGGCTTCGTTCCACTCTTTATCAAAATTGTGAGCGTAGCTCGCTGAACTCAGCACAAATAGGCTAGAGAGAAGTAGTTTCCTGGCTGACCTTTTCCCGAATGACATGACTTCCTCCTGAATTAAGCACATTTGGTACTGTGGCAGTCTAGGGAATCATTATCCTGTTTTTGTCACCAAAGGGGATAGCTTCACAGAAAGAAAAAAGGCCGTTGCTTTCGCTAATGGCCTTTGCAGGTATAAGGATCTAAACTTTAATCAATTTAAACGGGTAGGTCTGCTTAGCTTTCCACTGACCGACATAAAGGCTGCCATCATCTGGATCTACCGCCACGCCGTGCACATGGTTAAAGATATCCCAACTGGTCGTCATAGTTTGCAGCTTGCCATCTTTATAAACCGGAGCTTCGGCACCGAGGTTGGCAACAACCTGATTGTCTTTGTATGGTTTCCCTTCCAAGAAAATATTCATTTTTAAAACTTTTCCAAACGGGTAAATTGAGGCCCACCTTCAG